>ONIN01000034.1 GCA_900317905.1 uncultured Eubacteriales bacterium
GTCGGAGCTTGCTTATCATATCGACCGGCAGGCCCGCGCCAGAGGCTACAACATTATCCTTTGCAACTCTTCCCGGGATTCTGAGCAGGAGCGGGAGCTGTTCGAGCTGATGATCGGCCGCCAGGTGGACGGCGTGCTGCTGATTCCCTCCGGGATGGAGAGCTACAACAAGCTCTCCCCATATCTGAGCCGGATCCCGACGGTGTTTATCGGCGAGAACCTGCGGGAGGTGCCGGAGAGCTATGTCTCGGTGGACAATTTCCGCGGCGCGCAGATCGGCATGGAATATCTCTACCGGCTGGGGCACCGGGATATCCTGTACTTCGGGCGGCGCCGGGGCAGCACCACCCATCAGCTGCGCGCGGAGGGTTATGCCGCGGCCTGCGAACGCTACGGTCTGACGCCGCGCTACTGCAACAACACCTTCTCCTCTTCTTCCATCAAGTACGGCTATCAGCTGGCCAAGCAGCTGTTCGCCCAGGAGCGTCATTTCTCCGCCATCTTCGCCGCCACGGACACCAATGCCCTCGGCATCATGCAGGCGGCGGAGGAGATCGGCCTGCGTATCCCGGAGGATCTGTCCCTCCTCGGCTTTGACAACATCCGGGACAGCGGCCTGCCCAGGATCGAGCTGACCACCATCGAGCAGCCGATGAAAATGCTGGCCTCGGTGGCGGTGGACACCCTGCTGGACAAGATTCAGAACGAGCAGGCGGGCTATTCCCACCGCATCCTCTCCCCCACGCTGGTGGAGCGCTCCTCCTGTGCGCCTTACCGCAAGCGCTGAACCGTGATAACGACCGAAGCCCGGGCGAAATGCCCGGGCTTGTTTTTTTCAGCGGATGGGGCTGTTGCTGGCGCTGATGACGTCTTCCCGGGATTCCATGAAAGCCTTCATCTCCGCGTACTCGATCTCTTTGCGGCGACGTACAGTCAGATCATACTCGGTGGTGCCGTCGCGGCGGCGGTCGACCTTGCTCTCCGTGACCTGGGCCTGCCAGAGCTCCATCTGATTCATCAGCGCGCCGTTGAAGTCATAGCCGTTTTTGACGATAAAGTGCAGGTGATTGGCGGCATACGCGTCGCCCCCGATGGCGTGGCGATGCAGCACGACCAGCAGCAGCAGGTTCACCAGAGCCGCCAGAATGCCCATCACATACATCCCCGCGCCGACGGTCAGGCCGACGACCGCCGAAAACCAAAGCACCGCGGCGGTAGTGAGCCCGCGGACCGTGTTGCCGTTTTTGAAGATGACGCCCGCGCCGAGAAAGCCGATCCCGCTGACGACCTGGGCGGCCAGACGCGCCGGATCGGAGGTTCGGGAACCGTCCAGGATCCCTCCCAGATCCGCGAAGCCGTATTTGGACACGATCATGCACAGGGCCGCTCCGCAGCAGACCACGATGTGCGTGCGTACGCCCGCCTCCTTGAAGCGTTTGCTCCTCTCAATGCCGATGAGCATGCCGAGGATACAGGACACGGCCAGCCTGCAGCAGCAATCCAGCAAGGGGCTGGTCGTAATCTCAAAAGACGAAAAAAAAGCGGACTGCATAAGCTCCTCCCTCCATCAGGGCGCTCTCAAGCCGAGCCTGCGGCGCCCAGGCTGAACATCTGGTTCTCCTTGTCCATCAGCTCTCGCAGGATGGGAAAAACCTGATAAATATCCTCGATCACATAGTCCGGCTCGAACTCCCGGCGCACGCCGGCGTCCTTTTCCCCGGTCAGCTTGGAGCCGATCTGGATGGCGCAGGCAAAACCCGCCCGCTTCGAGCCGATGATATCCCGGGAGACGGTGTCTCCCACATAAACACAGTCCTCCGGTTTTACGCGGAGCTGATGCGTGGACACCAAGAAAATATCCGGCCGCGGCTTGCGCAGCCCCGTCACCGAGGACAGGGTCACGTCCTCGAACAGGTCGCGGATGCCGTATTCCTCAAGGCTGTCAAAGACCTGGTACATGGCGGCGGTGTTGCTGATGATGCCGAGCTTCAGGCCGAGCTGCCGCAGGCCCCCCAGCATCTCCCGCACCCGGGGACGGAGGCTGCGGTGGTAGTGGGTCAGCTCCCACATATAGGCGATCGGCTCGCAGAGAGGCTCCAGCACATCCCGCGGGAAGCCGAAATCGGCCAGGGCATAGTCGCACCAGATGGGGATCGGCTTGAGCTCCACGTCACAGCTGTCACGGAAGGCGCCGTAGCGCTTCCAGCCCGCGTCCACACGGCGCTTGAGCTCCGTCAGATCGACCTGCGGATCCAGCCCGCCCTCGCGCAGCATCCGGTCCAGCTTTTCGATGGCGGCCCACTCCGAGCGTTCATCCACATAGATGTCCTCCAGCGTACCGCCCATATCAAACATCACCGAAGTGATCATATTCTTTCCTCCCCTACAGTCCCCCGCTTCTCAAGAGCGGCGGACGTATTTTTTCCACGCAGGTTCGTCCGTCTGCGCGGGAGTCTCAGGCCGGTAATCCCGGCGATACAGCAGATAGAACAGCGCCAGGCCCAGACCCACAGGGATCAGAACGAACCACAGGGCAAAGCGCAGAAAGAGCTTCATGGCCTCCGCGTCCTGCAGGAGCAGAGCCATGGTGATCAGGGCCGCCGCCGTGTACAGCAGCAGCCAGAGATAAGTGCCCAGCATCAGGCGCTTATCCTTCAGAAGGCGATGCAGCGCGAATCCGGCCAGCAGAACGGCCGCGCTGACGCACAGGGAACTGATGAGGTTCCCCAAAGCAACCGGCCAGCTCTCCGTCAGCGGGGCGAGCCAGTCCACGATATAGGTAAAGGCAATCAGATGCAGGGCGATGAAAACCGCGCTCAGGCAAAAGGTGTAGATTAGGAAACCGCTCTTGGGCTTTCCGTTCTCGGTGAACAGGAAGGTCCGCCAGAAACGCTTGCTTCGTTCCTCCCACTTCTTCTGCCGTGCCCGGCGCCGGTCTTCCCGCTCCAGGTCTCCGGTGTGCCTGCTCAGATCCTTGTTATGACTCATAGCGTTTAAAGGGGCTGCGGAGCGGGAGGATCGCTCCGCAGCCAGGTTCAGCCAGCGTCATCGGCCGGCTTTGTTCTCAGTGAATGTTGGGGTTCTGATCCAACCAGAAGATCCAGAGGTCCTGCGTATCCAGGAACACATTG
>ONIN01000033.1 GCA_900317905.1 uncultured Eubacteriales bacterium
GCTGTCTCGGTGGCCCACGACGGCGGCGCCGGCGTGGAGCTGTTTGAAAAGGAGAAGCCCGATCTGGTCATGCTGGACATCATGCTCCCGGTCATGGACGGCTGGGCCGTGCTGAAACAGATCCGCAAGGAGGGCAAGACTCCCGTTATTATGTTAACCGCTAAGGGCGAGGTCGAGGACAAGGTCAACGGTCTTGAGAGCGGCGCGGATGATTACATCGTCAAGCCCTTCGAGGTCAAGGAGCTGCTGGCCCGCGTCCACGCGGTGCTCCGCCGTGTGGGGGACGAGGCGCCCGGCCAGAGCAAGAAGCTCACCTTCGACAAGCTGATCATCAACCTGGACTCCTACGAGCTGGTGGTGGACGGCAAGCGCATCGACACCCCGCCGAAAGAGATGGAGCTGCTCTACCATCTGGCTGCCACGCCGAATCGGGTCTACACCCGCAATCAGCTCCTGGACGAGGTCTGGGGCTTTGACTACTTCGGTGACAGCCGCACCGTGGACGTCCACATCAAGCGTCTGAGAGAGAAGCTGGAGGGTGTCTCCGACCAGTGGAACCTGAAGACGGTCTGGGGTGTGGGCTACAAATTCGAGTGTGTCGAGGGATAACACGCTTTTATAAACCATGAAGAGTATTTACTTCAAAAACTTTTCCGCCACCGCGGCCATGGTGGTCATGAGCTTTCTGTTTCTGGGACTTGTTCTGGTGTTTTTGGGCAGGAGCTATGTGATCAACTCCTACCGCGCCGGCATGGAGACCAACGCCCAGGAGGTCAGCCGCAGCGCCCAGGCTCTGGCTTCGGACGGCGAGCTGAACGACTGGTCTCTGCGCATGACCCTGAGCACCGTCTCCCAGACCTCCGGCAACCACATCTTCCTTACCGACACCGCCGGCACCGTGGTCTCCTGCTCCGATATGAACATCGCCTGCGTCCATCTGGGACGGCAGCTGGGCAGCGGCGTCCTCTCGGCGCTGAATGCCAACGGCAGCCTGAACCAGATCACCACCCTGGGCAGCTTCTATGAAAAGCCACACTACGTGGTGGCGCAGCCCATCCGGTCGGCGGCGGACGATTCGATCATCGGCTACGTCTTCGTGGCGGCGGACTCCGCCACCATCGTGGACAGCTGGGACACCTTCCTGCTGGTCTATCTGGCGGCGGCCGCGGCGGTCATGGTCATCGCCCTTTTGATGGCCTTCATGACCTCCAAGCGGATGGCGAAGCCTCTGGACGAGATGGCGAGAGCCACAAGACACTTCGCCCACGGGGACTTCTCCGTCCGAGTGGAGGAGGGGGACCGAACCGACGAGGTGGGCGCCCTGGCCTCCGCCTTCAACACCATGGCGGACTCGCTGGAGAAATCCGAGCAGCGGAGAAACGACTTCATCGCCAATGTCTCCCACGAGCTCAAGACCCCCATGACCACCATCGCGGGCTACGCCGAGGGCCTGTTGGACGGCACCATCCCGAAGGAGAACGAGGACAAGTACCTCGCCATCATCGCCGAGGAGACCCGGCGTCTCTCCCGCCTGGTGCGCAGCATGCTGGACATCTCCAGACTGGAGAGCACCGGCACCAGCCTCACCCGCCGCAGGGAATTTGACCTGCTGGAGGTGGTCATCACCACCCTCCTGAGCTTTGAGGATCGGGCCAACCAGAAGAAGCTGGAGATGGATCTGCAGCTGCCGGAGAACCACGTGAACGTTCTGGGCGACCCCGACGCCATCACCCGGGTGGTCTATAACCTTCTGGACAACGCCATCAAGTTTGCGCGCGAGGGCAGCACCCTCACCGTGGCCCTCTGGAAGACCGACGGCAAGGCCTACGTCTCCGTCCGGGATCAGGGGGAGACCATCCCCGAAAGCGACCTGCCCTTCATCTTCGACCGGTTCCACAAATCCGACCGGAGCCGCAGTCTGGACCGGGACGGCGTGGGCCTGGGGCTCTATCTGGTGAAGAGCATCCTGGACGCCCACGGGGAGGACATCGCCGTCACCAGCCGGGACGGCCAGACGGAATTTGTCTTCACGGTCATGCTGGCGCCGCCGGCCCCGAAGGAGAAAGCGCCCAAGGAGAAAAAGAAATAAACCGGCGTTTTCTTTACAATTTGTTTTATTTTCATTCACAACCAGCACAAATTTCTTTGTTAGAGTGATAGCATCCACGGAGGCACATTTATGTACGAAGATGAATACAGCTCCTGGTATAGCACCGACACGGTCCCGGTGGAACCGGCGCCGGAGCGGGAACGCAACTACGCCGAGGCCTACTGGTCGGCGGAGGCGGAAAAGAGCAAACGCCGCTCGAGAAGACTGGCCTTCTGGCTGATCGCCGCGGTGGTGGCACTTCTGATCATCGCAACTGCGTGGATCTTCGGCGGCAGAAAACCGGCTCCTGAGCCCCACGAGATCGAGGGCGGTCAGCTGATCCCGGATCTGGAACCGCCGCAGAAGGAAGCGGACGTGGCCTCCATCCCGGCGGCGGAAACCGGCACCGGCGTCACCATGACGCTGACGGGTCTGCCGGAGGGAGAGCAGCTCTCCTATCAGGAGATTTACTCCAAGTGCCTGCCCTCTGTGGTGGCCATCCGGACGAATTACGCCGAGACGGCCGGCTATGCCCTGGGCACCGGCATCATCATGACCGAGGACGGTTATATCATCACCAACGCCCATGTGCTGGACGGCGGCCAGAGCGTGAAGGTCACGGTTCTGGCGGACGATTCCGAGTATGAGGCGAAGCTGGTGGGCACCGACTCCGTCAGCGACATCGCGGTCCTGAAGATCGACGCTTCCGGCCTGACCCCCGCGGAATTTGGAGACTCCGGCACCCTGGTGGTGGGCGACTCCGTCACCGCCATCGGCAACCCCCTGCAGGAGCAGCTCTACGGCACCATGACCGTGGGCATCATCTCCGCCATCAACCGGAACGTGATCTATGACGGTCACAGCATGACCCTTCTGCAGACGGACACCGCCATCAACGAGGGCAACTCCGGCGGCCCGCTGATCAACGCCTGGGGACAGGTGATCGGCGTGACGAACATGAAGGCCTTTACCACCGGCGTGGAGGGCATCTGCTTTGCGATCCCCACCAGTGTGGTGCGGCCGGTCGTGGACGCGCTGATCGCGGAAGGACAGGTCAAGGGACGTCCCTCCATCGGCATCACCATCGGCCCCATGAGCGAGTCGGCCATGGAATACTATGATCTGCCCAGCGGTCTGTATATCGACTCCGTGGCAGAGGGCTCCGACGCCGCTGCCAAGGGTGTCCAGTCCGGTGACATCCTCACCGCCGTCAACGGTGAGACCGTCACCACCACCTATGAGGTCAACGCCATCAAGGAGCGGTACGCCGTGGGCGATACCCTGACCCTGACCCTCTACCGGGACGGCAAGACCTTTGATGTGGAAGTGACCTTGGTCGATACCAACGACATTTACTAAGATTTTTCTCACTCCTCTCTTTATATTCTCCTCTCTTTGAACGGGCCCCCGATGTCTGACATCGGGGGCTTGTTCTGTCTTTTTGTGCGGAGGCGAAAGCGTTTTAAATTCCGGTTTATCGGGGAGCTGCAATGATCCACCGTAGGGCGGGGACCTGTGCCCCGCCGCGTTGAATGTGCTGCCCATGTAACGGCGGGGCACAGGTCCCCGCCCTACAAGGAG
>ONIN01000032.1:0-4647 GCA_900317905.1 uncultured Eubacteriales bacterium
TTTCTGTCCTTTGCCATGATGCGCATCGCGGGCAGCGACGCTATCACAGAGATGTACGGGGACAAGGGCGCCGTGGCCCAGGAGGTCATCGACGCCAAGCGCGCCGAGCTGGGATTGGACAAACCCTTTCTCCAGCAGTACTTCTCGTGGCTGGGCGGCATGCTCACCGGCGACATGGGGACAAGCTACATCTCCGGCCGGGACGTGTTCAAGACCTTCACCTCCAAGCTTCCGGCGACGCTGCTGCTGACGGCACTCTCCATCCTTGCGACCGTCGTCATCTCCATCCCCCTGGGCGTTCTGGCGGCGGTGCGGCATGACAAATTCACGGACTATCTGCTCCGCTTTCTCAGCTTCATCGGCAACTCCATGCCAAACTTCTTTGTGGCCATGCTGCTGATGGAGCTGCTGGCCATCAAGCTTGGCTGGCTGCCGGTCATTTCCAACGGCACCACGGTGAGAAGCGCCATCATGCCGACCCTGACGCTGGCCATCGCCATGTCCGCCAAGTACATGCGCCAGGTGCGGGCAACCGTCCTGGAAGAGCTCAACAAGGACTACGTCACCGGCGCGCAGGCGCGCGGCGTGCGCGGCCGCGTGATTCTCTGGCGGAGCGTGCTCAAGTCCTCCATGCTCACCATCATCACGCTGCTGGCCCTCTCCATCGGCTCCCTCCTGGGCGGCACCGCCATCATCGAGTCGATCTTCATGTGGGATGGCGTGGGCAAGCTGGCCGTGGACGCCATTACCATGCGCGATTACCCGCTGATCCAGTCCTATGTGGTCTGGATGGCGATCATCTATGTGCTGGTCAACCTCATCACGGACCTGCTGTATCACGCGCTGGATCCGCGGATCCGACTGGGGGTGAGCGAGGGATGAGCGAACCGACTGTCAGAATCCAGAAAATCAAGAGGGACACGGTCAAAACGCGCCTGATCCTCTTCGGCACGCTTGCGCTGATCCTTCTCGTCTGCTCCATCTTCTCCGAGCATTTGACCCCCTATGACCCCTATCTGCAGGATCTGACCAACGCCAAGGCGCCTCCCTCCGCTGAACACCTCTTCGGCACCGACCGCTACGGGCGGGACATGCTCTCCCGCGTGATCGTGGGCAGCCGCACCAGTATCTTCTCCACGCTGCTGCTGGTGGCCATCGTGACCGCTCTGGGCACCCTGATCGGTGTCTTCTGCGGCTGGCACGGCAAGTGGATCGACACGGTGCTCATGCGCATTTCGGACATGTTCCTGGCTTTCCCGGGCCTGGTCTTTGCCATGGCCGTGGCGGGGGTTCTGGGCGGCGGCCTGCAAAACGCCATTATCGCGCTGGTGGCCATCTCCTGGCCTAAGTACGCCCGCATCGCCCGCAGCCAGACCCTGGCCCAGAAGGAGACGCCCTATCTCAAAGCCGCGCGTCTCTCCGGCAGCGGCACCTGGAAGATCATCTTCAAGCACATCCTCCCCAACATCATCGGCCCGATCCTGGTCACATCCATGCTGGACATCGGCACCATGATGATGGAGCTGGCGGGGCTATCTTTCCTGGGCCTCGGCGCCAAGCCCCCCACGGCCGAGTGGGGCAGCATGATGAGCGACTCCCGCAGTCTCCTGTCCTCCGTGCCCTGGGTCACCCTGGCCCCCGGCTTTGCCATCTTTGTATCCGTCATGATCTTCAACCTCCTGGGCGACACCATCCGGGACTATGCGGACCCGAAGAGCAGAGGGAGGTAGGACGATGGCTGAAATACTCAGATACGATCATGTGGATATCTCCTACAATGGCGTAAAGGCCATCAAGGACGTGAGCTTCACCGTTTCCGAGGGCGAGATTCTCGGCATTGTGGGCGAGTCCGGCTCCGGCAAGTCCACGCTCATCAAGGCAGCCATGGGCCTGTTGGGCGACACAGGTCTGGTGACCCGGGGAGATATCTGGTACAGGGGGAAGAACCTGCCCGACCTGTCCAAGGCCGAGCTCAGAAAGCTCAACGGCCCGGAGATCGGTATGATCTTCCAGTACGCGGGCAGCTCCTTCTGCCCCATCCGCACTGTGGGCGCCCAGCTCTACGAGAGCATGAGCGAGCACGAGAACGTCACTAAAGAGGAGTTTCGCGCCCGCGCGGTGGAACTGCTGGGAAAGATCGGCTTTGAAAACGGGCAGCGGATCCTGGACAGCTACCCCTTCGAGCTCTCCGGCGGCATGCAGCAGCGCGTGGGCATCGCGGCGGCAATGCTGCTCAACCCCGGCGTTCTGCTGGCGGACGAGCCCACCTCGGCCCTGGACGTGTCCGTCCAAAAGCAGGTGGTGGAGGAGATGCTGCTGGTGCGTAGGACCTTCGGGACCTCCATCGTGCTGGTCACCCACAACATCGGCGTCATCGGCGCCATGGCCGACAAGGTGCTGGTGATGAAAAATGGCGAGATGGTGGAATACGGCGAGACGCAGCAGGTGCTGCACGAGCCGAAAGAAGACTACACCCGGCTGCTGATGTCCGCCGTGCCCAGACTGCGGAGGTGAAGACGATGGCTCAGCCGATCTTAAAAGTGGATAACCTGACCAAAATTTTTACCCGCAAGGGCCAGCCGGACTTTATCGCCGTGGACCACGTCAGTTTCGAGCTTTATCCCGGTGAATGTCTGGGCCTCATCGGTGAGAGCGGCAGCGGCAAGACCACCGTGGTCAACATGATCACCCGCCTGCTGGACGCCACCGAGGGCAGCATCGTCCTCGACGGTGAGGACATCACCAAACGCAGCGGCCGGGAGCTGCGCCGGGCCTACGCCAACATGCAGATGGTCTTCCAGACCCCGACGGACTCCTTCGATCCCCGCTGCACCCTGGGCGACGGTATCGGCGAAAGTCTCAGAAACCAAGGACTGACCCGGGCGGACACAAAAAAAGAAGTGGCGCGGCTGCTGACGGAATGCGGCCTCACGCCGGAATTTGCCGACCGCTATCCCCACCAGGTCAGCGGCGGCCAGTGCCAGCGCGCGGCCATCGCCCGTGCCCTGGCTGTCAAACCGAAGCTCCTGATCTGCGACGAGGCGACCTCCTCCCTGGACGTGACCATCCAGAAGGAGATCATCGCGCTGTTAAACGAACTGCGCTGGCAGCATGGCAGCAATCTCTCGATCCTGTTTATCTGCCACGACATCGCCCTGGTGCAGCAGTTCTGCAATCGGGTGCTGGTGCTCTACAAGGGAAAAATCGTGGAGCAGGGCGTGCCGGACGAGGTCATCCGCAACCCGCAGGACCCCTATACCAAACGTCTGATTGATTCAATCTTGTGAGAGGGAAGAGCATGGAACCGATCAAGCATCGCATCACCCATTACTGGTCCCACAGGGCGGAAGCCTTTCAGACCCAGCGCATCCGGGAGTTTGAGGACGAAAAGCACGCCCGCTGGCTGGAGGAATTCAACCGCTATATTCCCCACGACCGGCCCCTGCGGGTGCTGGATCTGGGGACGGGCACGGGCTTTTTCGCCTTTGTCTTTGCCGCCGAGGGACACGAGGCCACCGGCATCGATCTGACCCCGGACATGATCGAGCGGGCCAGGGAGACCGTGAATATTCTGGGCCTGGACGCCACCTTCCATGTCATGGACGCGGAGCAGCCGGAGTTTGATCCGGAAAGCTTCGACGTGCTGGTGACGCGCAATCTCACTTGGACCCTGCCCCATCTAGCGGAGGCCTATCGGGAGTGGTACAAGCTCCTCAAGCCGGGCGGGGTGCTCATCAATTTCGACGCGGACTACTACAGCGCGCTGGAGCAGACCGAGGAGGTCGCGCTGCCGGAAAACCACGCCCACAAGCTGGTGCCCGATTACATGCGCGCCGAGAACGATGCCATCACCATGGAGGTGGGCGCCTACCAGATGCCGCGGCCCCAGTGGGATGTGCAGCTGCTGGTGGAGGCGGGCTTTGAGCGCATCACGGTGGACATGGGCGTGTATAAGCGCATCTACCGGGAGATTGACGAGTTCTACAATCCTACGCCGATCTTCACCATCGCGGCCTTCAAGTAATCCCAAACGCCAAAAAGCGACTTCCCTGTGAGCCGTCGGAAAGCAACAGGGAAGCCGCCTGAGGAAACTGGCGAGCGGCGGAGAATCCGCCTCTGCCGCCTCCAGTATATCGGATTTTGCGGAAACAAGCAATATGTTTGGAGGACAAGAAAACATGAAAAGAACCCTCGCAATCATCCTCGCTCTGGTTCTCGCGGTCGGTCTGCTGGCCGGCTGCGGCAGCAGCAACAGCAGCGCCCCGGCGCCCGCGGCGGCTCCTGCAGGCGAAGCGCAGAGCGCGGCCCCCGCCCCTGCCGCCAGGAAGACCATGATCATCGGCGACACCACCTTCAACGCGGAAAACTGGGAAGAGACCATCGACCCGCACCGCACCTACAACGGCTGGCCCTGCATCCGCTACGGCGTGGGCGAGACTCTGGTGCACTACACCGACAACATGGAGCTGGAGCCCTGGCTGGCCACCTCCTGGGAAAATGACGGCAACAACACCTGGACCATCACGCTGCGCGACGGCGTGAAGTTCTCCTCCGGCCGCGACATGGATGCCGCCGCCGTCAAGCAGTGCTTTGAGCATCTGCTGGAAAACCACGACCGCGCCCCCGGCGACACCAAGATTGTCAGCA
>ONIN01000032.1:4654-5795 GCA_900317905.1 uncultured Eubacteriales bacterium
TGGGCGACCCCTACGCCTGCATCATCGACGTGGACGCCTCCGACTTTGAGACCGGCATCTCCGTCGGCACCGGCCCCTACAAGGCTGTCGACATGCTGATGGACGACCACATCACCCTGGTTCCCAACGAGTACTACTGGGACGGCCCCCCCAAGCTGGACGAGCTGACCATCCGCACCATCTCCGACCGCAACACCCTGGCCCTGGCTCTGGAAGGCGGCGAGGTGGACGCGGCCTACGGCGTGGCCTATGACGCCTACCCCAAGTTTGAGAATCCCAACTTCCAGTTCTCCAGCATCCAGACCTCCCGCGCCTTCTTCGGCTGCATGAACATGACGAGCCCTGTCATCCAGGACCCCGCCGTGCGTCAGGCCGTCGTCATGGGCATTGACCGCGAGGGCTTCGTGGCAGCCCTGCTGGAGGGCCACGGCACCCCCGGCTACGGTCCCTTCCCCGAGGGCTTCTCCACCTTCGGCAGTGAGCACCTGAACACCCAGGGCTATGATCCCGAGGGTGCCAAGGCTGTTCTGGAGGCCGCCGGCTGGGTCGACACCGACGGCGACGGCATCCGCGAGAAAGACGGCCAGAAGCTGGTCATCCGCTGGCTGACCTACCCCAGCCGCGCGGAGCTGCCCCTGCTGGCTGAGTCTGCCCAGGCCTCTCTGAAGGACATCGGCATCGATGTGGATATCAACTGCACCGCCAACCGCCGCGAGTTCCTGGCGGACATGACCTCCTTTGACATCTACGCCTCCGCTCTCGTGACTGCCCCCTCCGGCGATCCGCAGTACTTCTTCACCACCTCCTGCGTGCCCGGCATGAGCTACAACTTCGGCGCTTACGAGAACGAGCATGTCAACGATTTGCTCCATCAGCTCTCCACCGAGTTCGACACCGCCAAGCGCGCCCAGCTTGCCATCGAGCTGCAGCAGACCATTCTGGACGACAACGGCTACGTCTTCTGCTCCTTCCTCGAGATGAGCATGATCTCCAAGGCCGGCGTCGTGGGTTGGAACGCCCACGCCTGCGACTACTACGAGGTCACCGTGGATCTCGACATCAACAAGTAATACTCTACCCGTTTCCAAGTGAAAAGAGACTGAGACACCGTTGCAATCAGCGGTATGCTCAGCCTCTTTTC
>ONIN01000030.1 GCA_900317905.1 uncultured Eubacteriales bacterium
TAGGGCGGGGACCTGTGCCCCGCCGTTACATGGGCAGCACATTCAACGCGGCGGGGCACAGGTCCCCGCCCTACAAGGAGCGAGCGATAAACTCCAATTGAAGCAGGAAAAATCCCTCCATGCGTTCACATGGAGGGAATGGTTCAGGTTGTTTCGTTTTTGCTTTCGGCCTTTTCGGCTTCCGCCAGCTTTTCCCGCTGCTCTCGGGCTTCGCTGCGTTTCTGGAGCCAGGGGACGAACTGCTCGTGATAGAGGAACACCAGCACTGCTGCCACGGGGATGGCAAGGAGGATGCCCACCACGCCGAAGAGCTTGCCGCCGAGGATGATGGCGGTCAGGGTCCACACCGCGGGGATGCCCAGGGAGTTGGAGAACAGCTTCGGCTTGATGACATAGCCGTCCAGCGCCTGGATCACCAGGGAGAAGATCAGGAAATACAGCGCGTAGATGGGCTTGTTCAGCACCAGGATGATGCCGCCGATGGCTGCGCCGATGATGGGGCCGAAGGTGGGCAGCAGGTTGGTCACGCCCACTACCACAGAAATCAGGGCCACATAGGGCATGCCGCAGATCAGCATGAACACCGCGTTTGCCGAACCCACGATCAGGGCGTCCAGCAGGTTGCAGCCGATATACTGGATGAAGATCTCGTCGCAGCGGCGCCAAAATTCGTTGTGGATCTCGTAGCGCTTCTTCGCCAGCGCCGCCCGCCGCAGCTCGTTGAGTCCGGGCAGCAGGCTGGCCTTGCCCATCATGAAATACACCGCGATGATCAGACCCACCACCCAGTTGAACACCTGGTTGCCGATGCTGCCTGCCTTGGCCAGGATGGACTGCATGTTGTCGGTGACGTGGTTGATGAGCGTGCTGATGCTGTCCTGCATGGACTCGGTGAGCTTGGTCAGATCCATGTGCTGGCCGATGGGGGATTCGCTCAGCTTTTCCAGCCAGCCGATGATGCTGGAGTAATAGCTGTCGGCGTTGCCGATCAGGGCGGAGATGCTGCTGATCAGCGACGGCACCACCGCGATGAAGAACAGCACGATCACGGCCAGCACCACGAAGATCGCCAGCACCACCGAGAGGGTGCGGCGCGTGGTGTCACTTTTCATCTTCCGGAATATGCCGTGCTCGAAGAATCTTGCGATGGGATCCATCAGATAGGCCAGCACCAGGCCGATCACCACCGGCAGCAAAAACCGCCAGACGGAGCCCAGCCAGGAAAGAATGCCCCCGATCCGGCTCATCACCAGATACAGCACCACCGCAAAGCTCAATGCGAAGGTGTAGGCCGCCCAGGGCGCCTGGAGCACGGAATTCAGTTTTTTCATTTGCGTCCCTCCAATGGGAATGATGCTTTAGTATGCGCAGAAGAAACGGTTTACATAATTATTACAATGCTTCCACCACGGCGCCGTCGCGGAAGGCCTGCAGCAGCGCTTTCAGATTGTCGATCTGCTGCTGGAGATCCCGGCCGATGTCGGTGGAGCCCACCTTCTGCCGCTGCTCCATGTGCTCGAAGATCTGGGCAGTGGAGACGATGTCGAAGTTCTCGCGGATGGCCCGCTCTCTGCCGGCGAAGGGCTGGTGGGCCACGATCTGGTAGGAGTAGGAGTCGGAGATCAGGGTGTAGCCCGCGATGCCGGAGGTGGGCTGATAGGCCTTGCAGAAGCCGCCGTCGATGACGATCAGCTTGCCGCCGCCCTTGATGGGGCTCTCGCCCTTTTTGGCCTTCACGGGAACGTGGCCGTTGATGATGTGGCAGTGGGGGCCTTCCAGGCCGAATTCCTTCAAAATCCGGTCGCAGACCGCCGGGTCCTGATAGAGCATGTAGTAGGCGTTTTTCTGCTCGGTCCAGGCGCTCTTGTCGTCGATGAGCCGCCGCTCGAAGGTGGTCATCCGGTCGCGGCCGAAGATGGGGCTGTTGCGTCCGGCCCAGAGGAACCACAGCAGGTCGCAGCCCAGCTTTTTCTCCAGGCTGCCGCGCTTGTAGTAGTAGGCCTGACGGGCCGCGGTCTCGGCATAATCCAGAAACTCCTTGCCGCAGCGCTCCTTGCCGCCGATGCCGAAGGTCATCAGACTGCCGTCCTCGTTCATGGGGATGCAGCCGTGGAACAGCAAATTGTCGTTGTAGATTTTGTACATGCTGCCGTTGGAATAAAGGAAGCGCACGTGCCGCTGGAGCTTTTCGCTGTGCTCAAAGGAGAAGGTCAGCTGGTCGATGACGGCGTTTTCCTCGGCGGTGAGGGTGTAGGGATCCTGGGGATCCACGGTGGGGAAGTCCGTGTCCGCCAGCGTATAAACCTTGCCGTCGATCTCGATGGTATGGTTTACATAATCAATCTTTTCCAGCAGCAGTCGGTCGTTCATCCCATACTCCGGGTGCCGCAGGAGCTTCTGCCCCTCCAGCTTGAAGAGGATGATGGTGATGGCCTTGTGCATTCTGGCGGAGAGCAGCCGATCCTTGTCGGTGGCCCCCTCGTCGTCCATGAGCTTGACATCGAAGCGGCTCACGTCGCAATTCGAGTAAATGTCGTTGGCAAAGACGCTCAGAGGCCGCAGACTGATGCCGTAGCCGGTCTCGATGACCTCCAGATTGTTGTAGTGGATGGAGTTTGCCAGCACCGTGGCCACCAGGGTGCGGCTGCCGGAGGCGGCGCCCATCCAGAGGATGTCGTGGTTGCCCCACTGGACGTCCACGCTGTGATAGTCCAGCAGGGAGTCCATGATGATGTCGGCTCTGGGGCCGCGGTCGAAGATGTCGCCCACCAGATGCAGGTGATCCACCGCCATGCGTTTGATGACCTCGCAGATGGCGGGGATAAAGTCCGCCGCCTGGCCGATCTCGATGATGGAGGCGATGATGCTCTCGAAGTAGTCCCGCTTGTCCGCCTGCTCGTTGTGGGTGTGCAGCAGCTCGTCGATGATGTAGACGTAGCCTTGGGGCAGCGCCTTGCGGACCTTGGAGCGGGAGTAGGGGGCAGAGACCGCCCGGCAGACCTCCACCAGACGGTGCAGGGTGATGCGATACCACTCGTCCAGATCCGACTGCTCCTCCTGGATCTGCTCCAGCTTCTCTTCCGGATAGTAGATCAGGGTGGCCAGGGCGTCCAGCTCCGTGTGGGAGACGGTGTTGCCGTAAAGCTCATCCAGACACTGGCGGATCACGCCGGAGCCGGAGTTCAGGATATGGAGAAAGGCCTCGTGCTCGCCGTGGACGTCGGAGATAAAATGCTCGCAGCCCTTGGGCAGATTCTGGATGGCCCTGAGATTGATGATCTCGGTGCTGGCGGCGCGCATGGTGGGAAACTGCATGGCCAGCGTGCGCAGATACCGAAGCTCTTCGGGGGTATAGGATTTATGGGTCTGCATGCGAGGAAGCCTCCTTTGCTCAGTTACTTCCATGATAATCCCAATGTCATTCGGTGTCAAATGAAGAATTGCAAATATTCCGAAAAAAATCCACCGGTTTCCCGGTGGATTGGAATGGGTTGGATTCAGCCGATCTTCATGCTGACGGCGTTGCTGGTGAGCTTGGCGCCACTGGCGTCGGTGACGATGCAGCGCACCATGCGGCCGTCCTTGGCAGCGGTGAGCTTGGTGGAGTAGCTGGCATCCTTCACAGAACTGTTGGTCCAGGTCTTGCCGCCATCATCGCTGACCTGCCACTGGAAGCTGGGGCTGTTGCCCTCGGCCGCGACGGTGAACTTCGCGGTGGAGTTCACCTTACCGGTGTAATCCTTCGGCTGGGTGGTGATGGCGAGATCGGAGATCTTCATGCTGGCTGCATCGCTGGTGGTGATGTTGCCGTACTGATCGGTGATGATGCAGCGCACCATGCGGCCGTCCTTGTCGGAAGTCAGCTTCGAGCTGTAAACCGCTTTCGTCACAGAGCTGTTCTTCCAGGTCTTGCCGCCGTTGTCACTGATTTGCCACTGATAGGTCAGACCATCGCCAACAGCCTTGACCGTGAACTTCGCGGTGGAATTCACCTTGCCGACGTAGTTTTGCGGCTGGGTGGTGATGCTCAGCTCCTTCTGGATCTTCATGGCGGCGGCGTCACTGGTGACGGAGCTGCCGTACTGATCGGTGACGATGCAGCGCACCATACGGCCATCCTTGTCGGCGGTGAGTCTGGTGGAATACTTGGGATTCTTCACGGAGCTGTTGCTCCAGGTCTTTCCGCTGTCATCGCTGATCTGCCACTGGTAGGTGAGCCCGTCACCCTCGGCAGAGACGGAGAAGGATGCAGTGGAGTTGAACTTGCCCGCATAATCCTTCGGCTGTGCGGTGATCACAAGCGGCGTCCTGGTCTGCTTGATGGTAAAGGTAAGCTCTTTTGTGCCGTTGTAATTCCCCTTACCGGTTACAATAACAGTTGCAGTACCGGGCTCGACGTTGTCACGATAAGAGAGCGTATAGTCCGTTCCCTCTTTTAATGTGATCGTATCAACGCCGTCGCTGTGCAAATCATACACTGCTGTGACTTTGGGCTTGATCTCAGAACCTGTGTATTCAGCTTCGTCAAACGAAAGCGCAAAGGTCGTTTCGGCAGTGAGCGTTCTGGCAACCATACTGATTGCGGATTTGTGCGTTCCGGTATAGTTGCCTTTGCCGGTAAAGGTAGCTGTTGCGGTTCCGCCCGCATTCAGGTTGTTGGTATAAACAACGGTATAATCTGTTCCTTCTTTCAGCTTTGTGCTGCCGTCATACAGGTCGCAGGTCCTCTCATAGCCGAGATAACCCCATCTGCCGTCGGAATCGTCATCCATGCCGGAGTGAATAGAGCTGTCGGCGAGGGACTTTGCCGTGATGGTAAAGTTTGCGGTTTTTGTGCCGGAGTAATTACCTTTTCCGGTCACAGTTACTGTCGCAGTTCCGACATTCACATTATTGCTGTAAGCAACTGTGTAATCTGTTCCGGCTGTCAGAGTAACGTTGCCCTGCTTAACCGTTGGAACCGGATTGACGGCGCTTCCGGTATAAACATAGCTGGAGGCGGGCAGCGTAACCGTACCGGAACCAACATTACCGAGGGTCCAGCAGGCATATCCTCCCGGCTTGGCAGAAGTACCGCCATCGTTAATTGCATACACACGGAAATAGTACTTGGAATTCGGCTTCAGGCCGGACACGGTATACGAGGTTGTCGTAAGTCCCGTTTTTACTGTGCTGTATTCTCCATCTGTAATACGGTAATCGACACGATAAGACTGTGCACCGGTCACAGCGCCCCATGTGATTTTGATTGCGGTTGGACTGGTCGCTTCGGCCGAAGTGATCTTCACTTCGTCGCATGCTGTCCAAACAATATAGCCGCCTTGCTTCTCAGAGGTCCCGGCGCTGTTTACCGCGTAGACACGGGCATAGTATTTTGTTCCCGGTGTCAGCCCGGAAATCGTATAAGACGTACTCGTAAGGCCGCTTTTGATCGTTTTATACTCATCGCCGGTCTTGCGAAAATCCACGCGATAACTGCTCGCGTTGGAAACCTTGCTCCAGTTCAAAGTCAGGCTCGTGCTGGTCACATTCGTGGGGGATTTAATGGTAGGGGCTGGAGGTTTTCCGGTATTCTCAAGAATATAGAATGTACTGCGCAGTTCAATACTATCCAGTTGAGATGAGGTTTTCCAAGCATACCCGGTACTGGCGGTTCCGCGATTAGAAGACGGGTACGAATCCAAAAGCAAGTATTTGCTGTTAGAAGAATCGTAATCCACGATCGCCATAATATGTCCTGGTTTGCTGCAGATCGCTACATTCCCTTTTTTTAGATAGGATTGCAGATTGGAATAACCGGATGTGCTGGTGACATATTTAAATCCGTACTTGCTGCCATAATCTGTAGCGAAAGCTTTATACAGGCTGAATGAAGTGCCCGTTCCATTTACGCGGTGTCCGTTTTTTACAGAGTAGTCGGCAAGGAACGTAGGCTCAATGAAGCTTCCGTTCAAATAATAAACTGCATTTGTATAGGCAAGCAGTCCGCATCCTGCGCTTCCGATGGTTGCTTGTTTTGTTTTTGCTGCATCACTATACCCATAAGGATAAGAAGCCCAGCGGCTGTCTTTTTGCTTGTATACCGTCGGTGCTGCATCCGCATGGGTGCTTAGTATTGGCGCCAGTGTCAGTACCATACACAGCACCAGCAGGAAGCTCAATAATCTTCTTCTCATGGAGTTCTCCTTTCAATAATAAAATTATGATATAATACTATATCACTAAAGTTATCCTCTTTCAACAGCAATTTCAAAACATGAGCCAACAAGGTAAAAAAAGGCCGATTTCGTCTATCTGTGCCGTTGCAAATCCATTAAAGAATCTTTAATAATTCTATGGTAATATGATTATGCTAACCAAATCAAAATAGGAGGGGTATAGCCATGTCCAAAGCCATCATCTTTTTTGCCGACGGTTTGGAGGAGTGCGAGGCGCTCATTACCGTGGATCTGCTGCGCAGAGCCGGGGTGGAGGTCACCATCGCGTCCATCATGGGCCGCGAAGAGATCACTGGCGCCCACAAGATCAAGATCCTCTGCGACGCGCTGGCGGAGTCTGTGGATCTGAGCGTCGCCGACGCGGTGATCCTGCCGGGCGGGCTGCCGGGCACGGAGTACCTCTATGAAAGCGCGCTGGTGCGCGGGGCTGTCCAGTCCTTTGCCGACGCCGGAAAGCTGGTGGCCGCCATCTGCGCCGCCCCCACGGTGCCGGGCAGGATGGGCCTTCTTCAGGGCAAGCGCGCCACCTGCTATCCCGGCTGCGAGGGTGACCTCAAGGGCGCGGACTACGAGGACGCTGAGACTATCACCGACGGCAGCTTCATCACCGGCTCCAGTCTGGGCGCGGCGATCCCCTTCGCCCTTTCGATCATCGCGTATCTGGAGGGGCAAGAGACCGGCGACCGGGTGCGCGGATCCATCGTCTATCGTCATTAATTTCCACATAAATCGTCTTACAGGAGGAAACAATCATGGCCGACTATGTCATCAGCTGCTGCAGCACCGCCGATCTGTCTCAGGAGCATTTCGTTCAGCGGGACATCCACTATATCTGCTTCCACTTTTTCCTGAATGATGTGGACTACGCGGACGATCTGGGCAAAAGCATCCCGTTCCCGGATTTCTATCAGGCCATGGCCGACGGGGCCGAGACCCGCACCTCTCAGGTGAACGTCTCGGAGTTTGAGGCGTATTTCTCCAAGTTCTGCGAGGAAGGCAAGGACGTGCTGCACCTGACCCTCTCCAGCGGCATTTCCGGCGTCATCAATTCCGCCCAGAGCGCGGCGGAGCTGGTCATGGAGCGCTACCCCGGCCGGAAGATCGTGGTGGTGGACTCCCTGGGCGCCTCCTCGGGCTACGGCCTTTTGATGGACAAGCTGGCGGATCTGAGAGACGAGGGCATGCCCTTTGACGAACTCTGCGCCTGGGCCGAGAGCCACCGTCTGAACCTGCACCACTGGTTCTTCTCCACGACGCTGGAATACTACGTCAAGGGCGGCCGCATCTCCAAAGCCTCGGGCTTCTTCGGCGGGATTTTGAACATCTGCCCGCTTCTGAACATGGACGATCTGGGCCGTCTGATCCCCAGAGAGAAGCTCCGCGGCAAGAAGAAGGTCATCCAGGCCATCGTCGATCGCATGGCCGAGCACGCCGAGGGCGGCGAGAACTACTCCGGCAAGTGCTATATCTCCAACTCCAACTGCTATGAGGACGCCCGCGCCGTGGCGGATCTGGTGGAGGCGAGATTCCCCAACCTGAACGGCAAGGTGGAGATCAACTGGGTGGGTACCACCATCGGCAGCCACACCGGCCCCGGCACCGTGGCCCTGTTCTTCTGGGGCGACGAGAGAGTCCGCTGAACAACTGAAACAATACATCCCCGTTCCGACCACCGGAGCGGGGATTTTGCATGGGGTTTTCAAATTGGAGTTTATCGCTCGCTCCTTGTAGGGCGGGGACCTGTGCCCCGCCGCGTTGAATGTGCTGCCCATGTAACGGCGGGGCACAGGTCCCCGCCCCATGTAACGGCGGGGCACAGGTCCCCGCCCTACGGTGGATCATTGTAGCTCCCCGATAAACTAGAATTTGAAATCACAGCGGCGTTTTGATGCATTTAAAAAGATAATTGCCAATCAACCATTCAAATGGTAAAATAGAATCATCCGAGAAAAACAGAAGGAGGCGCGACATGAAAAAACGACTGTTATCCCTGCTCCTTGCCCTGACCCTGGCCTGTTCACTGCTGGTGTTTCCGGCAAATGCGGCGGAGGTGCTGGATGAAGGGGATTATGATTCCCTTCACTGGGTTCTAACATCCGACGGCACCGTGACCATCAGTGGTGAAGGCACTATCAGCGATAGCTTGAAGAAATGCTGGTCCCAGTGGGGCAACCTAATAAGTTCTCTTGTGATTCAATCCAGTGGAACAATTAGTTTTAATGCTTTTGAATTCTGTCGCAATCTAGTGAATGTTACAATTGGCGAAAAGATCGACAAAATATATGCTGAAGCATTCCAAGAATGCAATAATATAGCTAACATTACGATTTGCTCTGGATGTACTTCCATTGGTTATCATGCATTCGAAAACTGTGATAGTCTGAAAAGCGTTATTATCCCGGATAGTGTAACTGAATTGGATGATGGCATTTTTTATGGATGCGATTCTCTGGAAAGCGTTACACTTCCAAGCAAGTTGACTGCGCTGCAGTGTAATTTTGAAGTTTTAGGAGGTATTTTTCAAGGCTGCGGTAGGTTAAAAAGTATTATTATTCCTGAAACAGTAACTAGTATTGGTGCACGCACTTTCTTCGGCTGTGCAAGTCTACAGAGTATTGTAATTCCGGATTCGGTGACCACAATTGGCGCTGATGCTTTTAATGGATGCAGTGGATTGACAACCATTACTGTTCCGGCTAACGTTACAAGCATTGGAGAAAAAGCATTTGAGTGCAGCAATCTCACGGAAATAATAGTTGATAAGAATAACACAAAGTACCAGTCTGACTCTGGCGTACTGATGAATAAAACAGGTACACAGCTCATCAAATACCCTGCCAAGAAAACCGGTAATTACCAGATTCCAAGTTCTGTTATTGCTATCACCAACTCCGCATTTTCAGATTGTGTTGGTTTGGGAAACATAATTATACCGAATGGTGTTTCTATCATTGGGGATAGAGCGTTTTATAATTGCTCAAATCTAGAAGAGATGACGATTCCTGACAGTGTTACCAACATTGGAGAAGAGGCATTTTATGGTTGCAGTAGTCTGAAAAGCTTGATGATTCCTGAAGGCGTCACTAGCATCGCAGATAATACATTCTGCTGCTGTAGCAGTCTGGCTAGCGTGACGATTCCAAACAGCGTCAACAGTATTGGATATTCTGCATTCCAGCATTGTAGTAGCCTTTCAGATGTGATAATTCCACGCGGCGTCGCCAGTATCGGAGGAAATGCGTTCTTTGGCTGTAGTCTGAATAGTATAACGATTCCGACCAGCGTCACTAGCATAGGAGAGCGCGCATTCTATGACAGTATCACCCTTAAAGACATTTACTACGGAGGAAACGAAGAACAGTGGGCGGCAATTTCTGTTGGAGGGTATAATTATGCCCTTGACTCCGCCACCATCCATTTCGGCGCCTCCACTCCCGCGAAGATCGAAACCGATCCCACTGACGCCGCCGCTCCCGTCGGCACGGACGTCTGCTTTACCGTCGCCGCTTCCGGGGATATCGCCTCTTACCAGTGGCAGGTGAAGACGCCCTCGGGAAGCTGGAAGAACAGCAACGCCACAGGCTGCAAGACCGCCACGCTGGAAATCACCGCCACCGCTGCCAGAAACGGCTATCAGTACCGCTGCATCGTCACGGATGTGGACGGCAACTCCGTCACCTCCGAGCCCGCCACCCTCACCGTCGCAGAGCCGGTCGTCATCACCGGTTCTCCCATGGACAGCGTCGGCAAGGCCGGCCAGATCGCAGCCTTCGCGGTGTGGGCCGAGGGCGCCGGTCTCACCTATCAGTGGCAGTACAGCGACAACGGCGGCCAGAGCTGGAAGAACAGCTCTGTGAAAGCGGCCGTCTATTCCACCAAGATGACCGCCGCCAGAAACGGCCGCATGGTCCGCTGCGTGGTCACGGATCAGTTTGGCAACACCGCCACCAGCGATACCGCCGTGATGCTGATCAAACAGCCGCTGGTCATCACCTCACTGCCGAAGGATTATGTGGGCAAAGCGGGTTCCACTGCTACCTTCTCTGTTCTGGCGCAGGGGAGGGGCCTGACCTACCAGTGGCAGATCAGTGATGACGGCACCACCTGGGCCAACAGCTCCGTGAAGGCCGCCAGCTACTCCACAAAGCTCACGACGGCGAAAAACGGCCGCATGGTCCGCTGCATCGTCACCGACGCAAACGGCAACTCCGTCACCAGCAGCGC
>ONIN01000037.1 GCA_900317905.1 uncultured Eubacteriales bacterium
CGAGCTGCACGAAGAGTATTTCACCCCCGCTGCCGAGGACATGCTCAACGATGCGTTCCTCGGCCTGTCCGTGGTCGCGCTCGGTCTGATTCTCTGGCTAATCATTCTGCTCATCAAGGATCCCAAGGGCATCGTCAAGGCAGGACTCCGGAAAAAAGCCGCGAAGTAAACAGTTCATCAATATCAAATATCATAGACGGATAAAAAAAACAAACTGGCGCAGCAGATTCTCATATAGAGAAACGGCTGCGCCGGTTTTATGGTTTTGGTATTATTTTGCGATTCCGGAGATCAGGTACAGACTCTCGTTGTCACACAGGCAGTCGATCACGAAATCCTCCTGCCAGAAGACGGCCTCTTCCGATGCGGACAGCAGGCCGCGCGCCAGTCCGGCGGGGAGGAGCGCGCTGACGGTATTGATCCGATCACGGCTGGCGGAAAAGGCGACGGTGAGACGTCCGCCGGGGTGCAAAAGCTCCTTCGCTTTCTTCAGGAACACGCGAGGCTGCGGAAAATGCTGGTAGGAATTGAACGCCATCAGCACATCATAGCCGGGCTGTGTATGCAGAAGGAAGTCTCCCTGAGTCACGTGAATACGGGGATCAAAGCCAAACTTGCAGCGGGCAGCCTCTACCATGTTCTGGGACAGATCCAGGCCATCGATCTCACAAGCCCCGTTTTCAAGCAGATCCAGAAACATGGAGCCGCTTCCGCAGCCGATATCCAGCACGCAGGCGCCACAGCGGGGAATGGAGACCGCAGAGGCGACGATACGTGCAGGTCTTGCTTCCGCAAAATCGTCGTCCCAATAGGACGCGACAGAGTCAAAGTATTCGGCAATGTCCATGGTCAGCTCCTTTGTGATGAGGGATCGGTGCCCGGCCGATGAGGTCTGGCTGTTCTCTGAATCATTCAGCCGCATGGCCCTCCGGAGGGAGGGCCATGGAAGCTGTTTGATGGAACTGTTCAGTCGATGTCGAGATCGACGGTGACTTCGTAGTAGTCGCAGGCGTGGGCGTTCCAGTTGGAGACGCTGGCCTTGGAGATCATGCTCATTTCGAGGAAGGAGCAGAAGACATAGGCGTTGTCGTCCAGAATGGTCTGCTGCAGCTCAATGGCGAGCTCGGCGCGCCTGGCGGTGTCGAACTCGGTGGAGAGCTCATGGAGCAGATCATTCACGTGCTCGTTCTCGTAGGCGCCGAAGTTGTAGCTCATGCCGGGCACGCAGCTGGTGGTGAAGAAGTACTGCGGGTCGCCGGAGGGGGCGGTCACAAGAGCGGAGGCGTAGACGTCAAAGTCCATGGTGGCCAGGAACTCGCGGCGGTTGGCGGTGTTGTTGATGTCCACATCGATGCCGATGTCCTTCAGAGAGGCCTGGGCAGACTCGGCCAGCAGAGGCAGCTCTGCACGGCTGGGATAGGTCAGCCAGCGGATCGTGAGCTTCTGACCGTCCTTCTCGCGGATGCCGTCGCCGTCGGTGTCAACCCAGCCGGCCTCCTCCAGAACGGCCTTCGCGCCTTCCGGATCATAGCCCAGGGTGTTGAGGTGCTCACTGCCGAAGGTACTGAAGCCCTCGGGGAAGGGACCGTAGCCCGGCACACCATGGCCGTCCAGCAGCGCGATGACGAAGCCGTCGCGGTCAATGCCCATGACGATGGCCTGACGTACGGCGGGATCCTGGATGATCTCGCTCTGCATGTTCATGCAGCCGAAAAAGGCGCGGGAGGTCTGGATGCTGGAGAACTGGAAGTTGGGATTTTCAAACTTGGAGTAGGCGTCGTAGGCCACGCCGTAGGCCGCGTCAACCTCGCCGCCCTCCAGGGCCAGGGCCAGGGTGTTGCGGTCGGAGATGGTGCGGATGGTCAGCTCGTCCAGTTTGGGGGTGCCGTTCCAGTAGTACTCGTTGGGAACCAGGGTGATGTGGTCGTCCATCAGCATGTCGACCGCCTTGTAGGGGCCGGTGCCGACGGAGATGCCGGTCTCAAAGTCGGAAGCATCCACATCGATGATGCAGGCGTACGGGTCGCCCAGATAGTTCATCAGGGCGGGGTTCGGCT
>ONIN01000027.1 GCA_900317905.1 uncultured Eubacteriales bacterium
CTGTGCCCCGCCGCGTTGAATGTGCTGCCCATGTAACGGCGGGGCACAGGTCCCCGCCCTACGGTGGATCATTGTAGCTCCCCGATAAACTAGAATTTGCAACCCTTTCTACTCCACACTACTCCGCCACCGGGTATTTTACCGTGTCGTCATAGTGCCACCACTCTCCGCTGTATCCGGTGAAATTGTCCTCAGTGGCGTAATGCAGCTCCGCCAGAATCGTCGGATCCACGTCTTTGACATAGACCATGGCGTCGTCGGCAGGTTCCGGTGTGGGTTCCGGCGTCGGCATGGGCGTAGGACTCGGTGTCGGCGCAGCGGTTGGTACGGTCGTTGTCTCAACCGGAACAGACGGCACCGGATCCGGTTTCGCACATCCCGTTAGCAGAAGCAGCAGCGCGATGGCGGCAAACAGGTTTTTCTTCATTTTTTTACCTCACAGGAATTTATCAATTCATAAAGGAGCATCCCATGGATCTCACGAACCCCTCAGAACTAAAGACGCTGCTGACCCGCCACGGGTTTCACTTTTCCAAGGCCATGGGGCAGAACTTCCTGATCTCCGCCTGGGTGCCGGAGCGGATCGCCGAGGAATCCGGCGTGGATGAGCGCACCGGCGTGCTGGAGGTGGGCCCCGGCGTGGGCTGCCTCACCAGAGAGCTGTCGGAGCGTGCAGGGAAGGTGCTGGCGGTGGAGCTGGACCAGCGGCTGCAGCCGGTGCTGTCCGAGACCCTCGCAGGCTGCGAGAACACTGAAGTCCTCTTCGGGGATGTGCTGAAGCAGAACCTGCCGCAGCTGGTAGAAGAGACCTTCCCCGGCCTGCGCCCCGCGGTCTGCGCGAACCTGCCCTATAACGTCACCAGCCCCTTGCTGACTGCCTTTCTGGAGGCCGGATGCTTCGACACGGTCACCGTCATGGTGCAGCGGGAGGTGGCCCACCGCCTCTGCGCCAAACCGGGCACGGCGGACTACGGCGCCTTCACCATCTTCACCCAGTGGCACGCAGAGCCGGAGATCCTCTTCGACGTGTCGCCCGGCTGCTTCCTCCCGGCGCCGAAGGTCACCAGCAGCGTGGTGCATCTGAAGGCGCGGAAAGTGCCTCCGGTCGCGGTGAAGAGCGAAAAGCGGTTTTTCCAGGTGGTGCGCGCGGCCTTCAACCAGCGGCGCAAGACCCTGGTGAACGCCCTCTCCGCCGGGCTCAGCGACGTGACCAAAGAGCAGGCGGCCGAGGCCATCGCAGCCTGCGGCTTCGACGAACGGATCCGCGGCGAAGCTCTCAGCATCGAACAGTTTGCCGCCATCTCCGATCAACTTGCATAAGAAAAAACCTTCTCAGAATTCTGAGAAGGTTTTTGTTGGTTCAGGGATTTGCCGTTGCGGTGGGTGCGGCGCTGGGCTCCACAGAGGGAGTCGGGGTGGCCGTGGGCTTCGGCGTCGGAGTCGCAGTCGGCTCCGGGGTCGCGGTGGGCTCAGGCGTCTCGTCGCTCACGACCTCGATGGTGGGGAGCTGGAGTCCCAGCTCTTCCGCGATGGGCTCGTAAGCCGGCTGGATCGTTTCGTTCCAGGTCTCAATGATGGCGTCGCCGTCATAGTGGTCATAGAGCGTGTCCCAAACCCGCTCGGGGCTGCCGCCCAGGAGCAGGCCCACACCGAGAATCAGCTCGCCGATGATCAGGATCGCCAGGGCGATATAGAGGATGACTTTCCATGCCTTTCTCATTCGACGGGCACCTCCTTCCGGGTGAAGCGCACGCCGCCGCGGGTGATCAGCCGGACCCAACCGAAGGTGACCTTGATCAGGAACCAGATGGCGAACCACAGCAGCACAAACGCGATGGCAAAGACCGACAGGCCTGCGCCAAGCACCAGCAGCATGTCAGCCACCACGGTGAAGCCCACGAATGCGGAGCTGATCACGCCAATGGCGGCGGCCACAGCGGCCACGCCCACAGCCAGCAGCACCAGGCTGATCGCGAACAATGCCAGGAAGATCGGCAGTCCGATCACGATGCCGGGAATCAGCAGATACAGGAACACACGCCAGCCAATGACGCGGGTTCTGGTTTCGGGTTCGACGTCCAGATCCTCCACAGCAGGGGACTCAGTCACATCAAAGGAATCGCTGCCGTCGCTCTCGTCGGCGCGGCGCAGAGCCTCAGCCAGATCGGGCACGTTGGCGGCTTCCGCCTCGGCCTCCGCCTGGAAGGCCTCTGCCTCCGTGGCCTCGATCACTTCTTCGATTTCCTCAGCCACAGCTTCCGGCTCGGAAAATGCAGTTTCGAAAGCAGCCTCGATGGGATCGGCCACAGCTTCCGCCTCACCGGTCTCATGCAGGACAGCGCTCTCGATCTCCGCCAGAAGCTCGTCCGCCGCAGCGGGCTCAACCTCTGCTGCAGGGGCCTCATCAGCGACTTCTTCCAAAACCGCCTCGACTGCTTCCGTCTCGTCATAATTGGAGACAGGGAGCTCCTCGTCGAATGCCGCTTCGGGCAGGATGTCATCGTCAAATTCCGCCTCGGGCAGTTCCTCGTCATAAGCAGACGCAGGGAAAGCTTCCTCAACGACTTCCTCGACTGCCTCCTGGACGGGTTCCTCCGCCTCGGGCTCTGCCGCGACCGGCTCCGGAAGCACCTCAGGCTCCGCAGGCGCGTCAGATTCAGCCTCCGCCTTCTTGTTGTCCGCAAAGCGGATCAGGGCGACGGCCACTTTTGTGGGGCTGCCGATCTGTTCGATCAGCGCCTGTTCATCTTCTGCGGCGTCGAACATCTGCTCCATCTGAACGATCAGACGCTGGCGCGTCTCGCCGTCCGTGATCAGCTCCAGCAGATTGCTGACTTCCGCCATATAACTCTGTCGGTTGATACCTGTCACCTCCATTGCGGCATGCCGGGCATGCCTTGGGTTCTTATATTATATTGCAAGAAAGAGGTTCGGTCAAGAGTGAAAATGAAATCTTCTGTCGGTCGGGGGCTTTTTTCGCCGCGAATGCTTGACAACTTTGGGTAGATTTACTAAAATACATTAGTTAACTTTAAGCGAATCTCAATAAGGAGTTTTTGATTATGGCTAAGGATAAGAAAGTCGAACAAATTACCGATATGGAGGTAGACTTCGCCCAGTGGTTCACCGACGTGTGCACCAAGGCGGAGCTGGTGGACTATTCCGGCGTGAAGGGCATGTTCATCCTGCGTCCCTATGGTTACGCGATCTGGGAGAACATCATGCACATTCTGGACGGAAAGTTCAAGGCCACCGGCCACGAGAACGTCTCCATGCCCATGCTGATCCCCGAGAGCCTGCTCCAGAAGGAGAAGGATCACGTGGAGGGCTTCGCCCCGGAGTGCGCCTGGGTCACCCTCGGCGGCAGCGAGGAGCTTCCGGAAAAGCTCTGCGTCCGTCCCACCAGCGAGACCCTCTTCTGCGAGCACTGGAGCCACATCGTCCACAGCTGGCGCGATCTGCCCTGCCTGTACAACCAGTGGTGCAGCGTCATGCGCTGGGAGAAGACCACCCGCCCCTTCCTCAGAGGCCGTGAGTTCCTCTGGCAGGAGGGCCACACTCTTCACGCCACCGAGGAGGAAGCCAGAAAAGAGACCCTCCAGATGCTGGAGATCTACGCCGAGACTCTGGAGAAGGAGATGGCAATGCCGGTCATCCGCGGCAACAAGACCGACAAGGAGAAGTTCGCCGGTGCGGAGAACACTTACACCGTCGAGTGCATGATGCACGACCACAAGGCCCTCCAGAGCGGCACCAGCCACTACTTCGGCGACGGCTTCGCCAAGGCTTTCGACATCGCCTACACCGATAAAGAAAACAAGCTGGTTGCGCCCCACGAGACCAGCTGGGGCATGTCCACCCGCGTCATCGGCGGTCTGATCATGACCCACGGCGACAACAGCGGTCTGGTGCTGCCGCCCCACATCGCGCCCATCCAGGTCATCGTGCTGCCCATCGCGGCCCACAAGCCCGGCGTCACTGAGAAGGCCGAGGAGCTGGTCTCCCGCCTGAAGGCCGCCGGCATCCGGGTCAAGGGCGACTTCAGCGACAACAGCCCCGGCTGGAAGTTTGCCAACTGGGAGATGAAGGGCGTGCCGCTTCGCGTGGAGATCGGCCCCAAGGATATGGAGCAGGGCCACTGCATGGCCGTCCGCCGCGACAACGGCGAGAAGATCGTCGTGCCGCTTGAGGAGCTGGAAGCCCGGATCCCCGCGCTGCTGGAGGACGTGCAGCAGGGCCTCTTCGACAAGGCCAAGGCAAACCTGGACAGCCACATCTTCGCGGCCCAGTCTCTGGAAGAGGCCAAGCAGCTCCAGGAGGAGCACGGCGGCTTCATCAAGACCATGTGGTGCGGCGATCTCCAGTGCGAGCTGGATATGAAGGAGAAGGCCGGCATGTCCAGCCGCTGCATCCCCTTCGAGCAGGAGAACCTCGGTGAGGTCTGCGCCTGCTGCGGCAAGCCCGCCAAGACCATGATCTACTGGGGCGTGGCTTACTGATCCCAAACAACAATCAAAAACTCCGACTGCGACGCAGCCGGAGTTTTTTATATGTTATAGTTTGTCGTTTGTTCCCTGTAGGGCGGGGACCTGTGCCCCGCCCAGTGATTTCAAATCCCAGTTTATCGGGATGTTGGATTTTGCAGAAAACTAAAATAGAATGTCATTGCGAACCAGTGACCGATGTCACAGCTAACGCATAAGTTCCACCAGCCAAATCAAAGATTTGGGGTGTCACGTATGGTGTGGCAATCCGCATCCCCAGCGGCGGAGTAATACTTCGCAGTACCTTGAGACTAAACCGCTTTGCCCAGCATCCTGCAAACAATCAGGCTGTACCGCAAGAGAACGGATTGCCACACCAGTCTGCGGACTGGTTCGCAATGACACTCTTTAAGTCTGGAACAAAAACAGACCTGCAAACTCCAATTACCACGATGGACTGAAAATTATGTAAACTAATTCTCAGATCCCCAGATACTGCTTCGCGATCTGGATGGCCACATCGGAGGCCCGGTCCAATGCGTCCTCGTAGGCTCTTTGGGCGTTCTCGTCTCCATTGTCGCTGACGGCCCGGAGGATGGCAAAGGGAACTTGGTTTACATAACAAACATGTCCGATGGCGCCGCCCTCCATCTCACAGACGATGGCGCGGAAGGAAGCCACCAGGCGTTTTTTCACGTCGGCGTCGCTGATGAACTGGTCACCGGAGGCGATGATGCCCTGCTCGAAGTGGATGCCGAGCTTCTCTGCGCCTTCGCAGAGCTTGCCGGTGATCTCCTCGGCGCAGGGGAATTCCACCACGTTGATGCCGGAGACCATGCCCATGGGGTCGCCCAGGCCGGTGGTGTCCATGTCGTGCTGCACCACGGCGGTGGCAATGCACACGTCCGCGATGTTCAGCTTCGGGGTCAGGGAGCCGCCCACGCCGATGTTCAGAAGCTGATCCGGGTGGAAGCGAAGGATCATGGTCTGGGCGCACATGGCGGCGAAGACCTTGCCGATGCCGCACTGGGCCATGACCAGATTGCAGCCCGGCAGCTCGCCGTAGACATAGGTCACGCCGCTGATGACTTCCTCCTCGGCCCCGGGCAGGGAGGCCTTCAGAGCGTCGATCTCAGAGGCCATGGCAGCGATGACGCCGACGGTTTTCTTGTTGGGGTTCAAAGACATGGGATTCACCTCATAGGTTTTTTTGGATGCACTCATTATAATAACTCGGAAAAAAGCTGTCAAGAAAGACAATTCCCCCGACCAGCATCGGGGGAGTTGTTTTTTCTCTCAGCCTGTGGGCAGCTGCTGGGCGCGGAGCAGCGCGGCGTACATGCCGTCTTTCTCGATCAGCTCTGCCTGCGTGCCCTGCTCGGCGATCCTGGTGTCGTCCACCACAGCCACCCGGTCGGCGCTGCGGACGGTGGAGAGTCGGTGTGCGATGATCAATGTGGTGCGGCCCACGGCCAGCTCGTCCAGCGCCGCCTGGATGTGCTGCTCGGTGACAGAGTCCAGGGCGCTGGTGGCCTCGTCCAGGATCAGCACCGGCGGATTTTTCAGGAACACGCGGGCAATGCTGATGCGCTGCTTCTGCCCGCCGGAGAGCATCACGCCCCGTTCGCCCACGAAGGTGTCATAGCCGTCGGGCATGGCGAGGATGTCCTCGTGGATCTCCGCCCGTTTCGCGGCCTCCATGATCTCCTCGTCGGTGGCGTCGGGGCGGCCGTAGCGGATGTTCTCTTTGATGGTGTCGGCGAAGATAAACACGTCCTGCTGCAGGATGCCGATGGCCCGGTGCAGGCTCTTCTGGGTGATGTTTCGGATGTCGATGCCGTCGAGACGGACGCTGCCGTCGGTGACGTCGTAGAATCTCGGCAGCAGCTGGCAGAGCGTCGTTTTGCCGCCGCCGGAGGGGCCCACCACCGCCAGAGTTTTGCCGGGAGCGATGGAGAGATCCACATGCTCCAGCACCGGTCTGCCGTTATCATACTGGAAGGACACGTCGTCGAACTCCACGGCACCCTTGACTTCCTTCAGCTCTATGGCGTCGGGGGCGTCCTGGATGGGGCTCTCGGTACGCATGAGCTCCAGGAACCGCTGGAAGCCCGCCATGCCGTCAGTGAAGGTCTCCATGAAGGCCACCACCATGCGGATGGGGGTCACGAAGCTGGTGACGTACAGGGAGAAGGTGATCAGATCGATGTAGTCCATGGTGCCCTTCATGATGAAGAAGCCGCCGAGGGCAATGACCACCACCTGCAGGGCGGACATGGCGAACTCCATCCCGCTCATGAAGGTGCCCATGGCCCGGTACCACTCCCGCTTGCTGCCCTTGTAGCGCTCGTTGCTCTCGCGGAACTTGGCGTTTTCCATGTCCTCGTTGGCAAAGGCTCTGGCGGTGCGCACGCCGGAGATGCCGGACTCGATCACCGCGTTGATCTCCGCCTGCTGTTTTTTCACCTGAACGTTCGTGCGGGTCATGCGCTGCCGCTGCATCAGGGTCAGCCAGATGCTCAGCGGCACCAGAACCAGCAGCGCCAGGGCGATCTCCCAGCGGATCCGCATGAGGATGATCACCGAGCCAAGCAGGGTGATCAGGGCGGTGATGACGTTCTCCGGCCCGTGGTGGGCGATCTCAGTGACGGAGAAGAGGTCGGAGGTCATCCGGCTCATCAGCGCGCCGGTGCGGTTGTGGTCGAAAAAGGAGAAGCTCATCTCCTGCAGATGGCCGAACAGATCCTCCCGCATGTCGGCCTCCATGTACATGCCGCAGCGGTGGCCGATGACGGTCATGCAGTAGCTCAGCACCGCCTTGATCAGGTAGGCCACGAACAAAATCCCCATGACCGCGAAGAACGCGCCGTACTTTTGCGCCGGCAGCAGCTCCCGCATGGCGCTGCGGCTGGCGATGGGGAACAGGAGGCTCGCCAGTGCCGCGAAAAACACGCAGACCATGTCGACGGCCAGCAGCTTCCAGTGGGGCTTATAGTAGGTCAGAAAGACCCGAAATCCGTTTTGATGAAAATCCCGATTCATAAACACTGTTCCAATCAAATGTCGAAAAATTTTTATTTTTGGCCGAAAACCACAAGGTCTCGTGGTTCCGGTCAAACCCTGTTTGCAGTTGTTGTAGTTATCTTAGACTTTTTGGGCAATTATGTCAAGCAAAGTTGAAAAAAGGTGTTGACCTTCATGAAAAAAAGTGGTAGGATAAGGACATTATGGTAACTACGTTATGGAAACCATACCATTATTTTTCACGAAATACAGCCGTCCGATTGGAATGAAACGATATGGCAAGCTCAAAAAGAGTCATGGAAGGCGTGCTCTGCGCGCTGCTTGCGGTGGTGCTGGTGCTGGTGCTGCTGGTAAGAGTCAAAGTGATCTACGCCGCGAACATCACCACCTCCGCATCCCCGGCCCCGTCCTTTGAGGCGCTGGCCTCCAGCGTGATCCGCTCCCCGGATCCGTCGAACCCCTCCATCGCCCAGACCCCGGAGGTCACACCCAATCCCAAGGGTCTGCCGAGAATCGATCTCACCAGCTGGCAGTACAAGCTGGCCAGCGCTTCCAACCCCATCGGGGACTACGCGCCCCCGGAGCTCACCGAGCTGGAGTGGTACAACGCCTTCGACAGCCGCGCCGCCGTCTCCCTGATGAATATGGTGGAGGCCGGCCGCGCCCAGGGACTCAACGTGGTGCTGCAGTCCACCTACCGCTCCTATGACGAGCAGACCTTCCTGTTCAACCGGAAGGTGGAGGAGCTGGGCGGCGACACCGAGCGGGCCGCCACCATCGTCCTGCCCCCCGGCACCAGCGAGCATCAGCTGGGCCTCTGCGCCGACATCACCAACGCCAACTACGAGGTCCTGACTCAGGATCTGGAGAATACGGACACCTATCAGTGGCTGCTGGCCCACTGTGCCGAGTATGGCTTCATCCTCCGCTATCCCGCGGACAAGGAGGCCGTCACCGGCGTCATTTACGAGCCCTGGCATTTCCGCTACGTGGGCGAGGAAGCCGCCGCCTACATCATGGAGCACGGTCTCTGCCTGGAAGAATTCCTTGCACTTTACGACGAATGAGTGTCGAATTTTCAAATTGTTGCCTGATTTTTTACAATTGGGCAACAATTTGAAGAAAAAACCTCTTGATTTTTTTGCGACAATGTGATAAATTATATCCATTAAGAAAATTAATGAAAGGAGATGATCCGCCATGAAAATCTTTTGCGCTGAGCGTGATCTCGACGATTTGATTTTTGGTGAAGATTCCTGGGAACCCAGCGAGAAGTAACCACCTGATACAAACCGCCGACCACGCGAGATTGACCGCGTGGGTTTTTTATACGCTTTTTTAAGAAGCGACCGGGTGTGCCGAACAGGGCGCGCCCGGTTTTTGTATTTCTCGGGTTGGTTTTTCTTGAAATCCTATGAACCCTGGGGTATAATAGGAAAGAAAAATGAACGGGAGGGATTCCGATGATGGTGTCCACAAGAGGCCGGTATGCGCTGCGGGTGCTGGTGGATCTGGCCGAGCACCAGAGCGACGGCTACATCACCCTGAAGGAGATCGCCGGCAGGCAGGAGATCTCGGAAAAATATCTGGAGACCATCGTGAAGGATCTGGTGAAGCTCCGCGTGCTGGAGGGTGTCCGCGGCAAGGGCGGCGGTTACCGGCTGGACAAGGAGCCGAAGGAGATCAACGTGCTGGAGATCCTCAGAGTCATGGAGGGGACCCTCTCTCCGGTGGCCTGCCTGGCGCCGGACAGCAAGCCCTGCAGCCGAAGCGCCGACTGCCGGACCCTGCCGCTGTGGCAGGGCTTGGATCAGGTGGTCAGCGACTACCTCGGAAAGTTCACCATTCAGGATCTGATTAAGCAGAATGAGGCGTAAAGCATATTCCTTCTAGGTGGTAATCATTCAGACACTTGGAGTTTATTATGATGAAAGTGATAGCAGGAGAGAGGTTTAATACCAGCGAAGGCGAAATGATTATTCCCAACAATCAGAAAGATCATTTTGCCGTTAATGACAGAATATGGCTTGATGGCTATGAATACTATGTCGATGCCATCCTGCCACCTTCAAAGCCTGGAGCAAAATGGGCTTTGAAGATAAGGAAAACCAGAGTAAGTACGAACCAGTTATAATCAATCCCCCGGAAACGGTCTTGACCGCTTCCGGGGGATTTTTATAGAGAGGAGACACTTACAGGTTTTTGGCGGCCGCAAAGCCCTTTTCCAGATCTGCGAGAATGTCGTCGATGTGCTCGGTGCCGATGCTGAGGCGGATGGTGTTCTGGTGGATGTCCTGATCCTCCAGCTCCTCGGCGGTCAGCTGGGAGTGGGTGGTGGTGGCGGGGTGGATGACGAGACTCTTCACGTCCGCCACGTTGGCAAGCAGGGAGAAGATCTCCAGCGCGTCGATGAAGGCGTGGGCCTCCTTTTGCCCGCCTTTAATGTCGAAGGTGAAGATACTGGCGCCGCCGTTGGGGAAGTACTTCTCAAACAGCCCGTGATCCGGATGCTCCGGCAGGGAGGGGTGGTTCACCTTCTCCACCTGCGGGTGGTTTTTGAGGAATTCCACCACCTTTTTGGTGTTCTCCGCGTGGCGGTCGAGACGCAGGGACAGCGTCTCGATCCCCTGCAGCAGCAGGAAGGCGTTGAAGGGGGAGATGGCGGCACCGGTGTCTCTCAGCAGGATAGCCCGGAGATAGGTGATGAAGGCGGCAGGCCCGGCGGCGTCCACGAAGGAGATGCCGTGATAGCTGGGGTTGGCGTCGGCAATGGGGGCGTATTTGCCGGCGCCCTTCCAGTCAAAGTTGCCGCTGTCCACCACGATGCCGCCCAGGGTGGTGCCGTGACCGCCGAGAAACTTGGTGGCGGAGTGCACCACGATGTCGGCGCCGTGCTCGATGGGCCGGATCAGGTAGGGGGTGCCGAAGGTGTTGTCGATCACCAGCGGGATCTGGTGGGCGTGGGCGATCTGAGCGATGGCGTCGATGTCCGGAATGTCGGAGTTGGGGTTGCCCAGGGTTTCCAGATAGATGGCCTTGGTGTTGGGCCGGATGGCGGCGGCTACCTCCTGAAGATTGTGGGCGTCCACGAAGGTGGTCTCGATGCCGTAGAGGGGCAGGGTGTGGGCCAGCAGATTGAAGCTGCCGCCGTAGATGGTCTTCTGGGCCACGATGTGCTCGCCCTTCTGGGCCAGGGCCTCGATGGTGTAGGTGATGGCCGCGGCGCCGGAGGCCACCGCCAGCGCGCCCACGCCGCCCTCCAGGGCTGCCACGCGCTTTTCCAGCACGTCCTGGGTGGAGTTGGTGAGACGGCCGTAGATGTTGCCGGCGTCGGTGAGCCCGAAGCGGGCAGCCGCGTGAGCGGAGTTATGGAACACATAGCTGGTGGTCTGGTAGATGGGCACCGCCCGGGAGTCGGTGGCGGGATCGGCCTGCTCCTGGCCGACGTGGAGCTGCAGGGTTTCGAATTTATAGTTGGACATGTGAATACCTCTTTCTTTTTTCAAATTAGTGTGGTTTATGGGGGGGAAAGAGAGAAGTCACATTCGCCCGTTTCTGTAATTCTGCCGCAGCAGAGCTTCGAAGATCTCTAACATCTGAAATGACCTCACAAAACAAATATTCCGGAGAACCCGTTTGGATTCTCCGGAGGGGAACAGAAGGATGGAGAATTCAAATGGGCACGACGAAGGGCATGCGCATCATTCTGCGCATGCAGCAGCACATCATGAGGTTGGAAGTTGTTTTCCGCATTTGAATGTCTCCCGAGCTTTAGATTTAACCTAGCAGGTTAATATGTTTATAGCATAAAATAACCTACTTGTCAAGTGTGAATTTAAGAATGAGTGCAGCTTTTAGTTCAACTGTCTGTAAAAGAGAATCCGTAGGGGAGCGACATACAGGGTGCGCATTCGCGCAGGGTAGGAGCGCCTACACAGCAAAGCCCCGGCACAGATGTACCGGGGCAGGTGGAGCGGCTGGAGTAATCACTATGGAGGCTGGGTGTATGACCTGGCAAGATATGAAATTGGAAAGCCGCTCCAATCACAGTGTAGGGGGGATGCGAATGCCTACACTTCCACGTTACCATTATACCACCCGGGACGCAATAGTGCAAGCCTGGGAACGTCGGAAACTCGCATGAACGCAAGCGTCCGTGGCCCCGCTGGTACACAGCCCCGCGCACGGTCGCCAGGTGATGCGCCGCCACAGCCTGGGCCCCTTCCGTGTATGGCGGCCACCATAGCGCAGGGCGCAAGGGTCGAGACAAGCATGGAGCCGAACACAGCACCGCCATGATGGCCCAGCGCGGGGAAGGGCCATCACCAGGCCAGGGCCGCCCCCGTCGCTGTCGTGCGCGCACGGGGGAATGCGCGCCCGCCCTCGCCGGGGCCGCCCCTGTCCCGCCGCAAAAGCGGTGGGCGGTGCCGTGTCCGTCGCCATGCCCTTGCCCTCCAGCGCTGTCATGGG
>ONIN01000026.1 GCA_900317905.1 uncultured Eubacteriales bacterium
TCCTCTGTATTTTGTGTGTTGTGGTGACTCCATTCTACATGAGTTTCGTATGAACTTCTTTACGCTTCTGAAGTGTTGCACTTGATAGTATAATTCACCTCAAATAAAAACAGGTGCAGTCATTTTGACTGCACCTGAACTTTTTACAGGGCGGGTTGCCTGTGCCGCCGTGGATTGACTCAAAAAATCTCACACCCGGCTCTGGCGTCCAGAGCGGGGCGGCCATAGGCCTCCAGCGCATCGGCGGCCTGTTTCGGATCACCGGAGAAGGCCAGCAGCGGGCGGCCGCGATAGATGGCGCAGACCGAAGGCCCGGCGGGATCGGAGTCCTCCTGCCGGAACACCAGATCGGCGAAGAGATACCCCAGCATCTGCGGCACCACAGCGGTGTTCCAGTCGTCCAAACCACCGGTGAGGAAGATGGCCTCGGTGTTCTCGGAAGCGGCATAGACCGCGTCCGCCAGCTTGTCCGCGTCCTCCGGCAGATCCGCCTGGTTCACGGTCACCTCATAGCCCATTTCCTCCACTTTGGCCGCCAGCCCAGCATCGGGGCCCACGGACAGCACTGCGCAGCGGACGGGCTTGTACACCGGCAGAAACACCCCCGGCCGATCCAGCCCGGCGGTCTTCAGCACCCCCATGGCGTGTTTGGTCAGCCGCATGCCCTCGGAGAGGATGGTCTCGCCGTCTTCATTGAGCAGATCCTCCGACAGCACCCGGCCCTCGGCCTTGGCGGTGCGCAGGATCCCGGCGGTCACAGGGGTCACGTCCCGGCGGATCAGCTCCGCCGCTTTTTCCATTGAAATTCCGATTTCCATATGTATTACCTCTTTAGAAAAGCGCCTCGGCGCTCCATTTTTCTCCGTTTCGAAGGATGACCCAGGGCTGGTTGGTCTGCTCGACCCCGTTCTCGTCCAGATAGTTGGCCAGCAGCACCAGCATGGTGCCGTCGGGCTCCAGATCGTTGGCGGTGAGCCAGGCGTCGGAGTAGCCCGCGTCGAACCGCAGCCGCAGCAGGGCGCAGCCCTCGGCGGTTTTGCGGAAGGTCTGCATGGCGGCGTTCATGGCGGCGCGGACGTCGGCTTTTTCAAAATCGCCGGCATCCTGGATCTCCAGCCGCACCCGGTCGGTGCCGCCCTTGTCTCCGCCGCAGCCGGCCAGGGACAGCAGCGCCAGAACCAGCAGCAGAACAGCGATGATGCGCTTCATGTGCGATACTCCTCACCGTGGGCGCCGAGAAAGCCCTCCAGAATCAGACTGGCGGCAACCGCGTCCACATCCTTCCGGTGCTTCTTCTCTTTCCTTCCGTTGGCGTGGAGAATGGCGTGGGCCTCGATGGAGCTGCGGCGTTCGTCCCAGAGCACCACCTGAAGCCCGGTGGCGGCCTCCAGAAGCTTTGCCACCTCGCGGCTCTTTTCCGCTCTCGGCCCCTCGGTGCCGTCCATGTTCTTCGGCAGTCCCAGCACCAGGAGCCCCACTTCGTTCTCCTTCGCAGCGGCTGCGATCTGCTCCACCGCCCGGTCGAGATTCCACTCCCACAGGGTCCAGGCCCTGCCGCAGAGCATGGCCGAGGCATCCGAGAGCGCCAGCCCGATCCGCTGGTCGCCGTAATCAATTCCAAGGATCCGCATGGGAAAGCTCCTTTACTGCAAAATGTCCTCCAGCCGCTTCATGCCGTGGATGGTGGTGACCACGATGACCCGGTCACCGGGCTGGATGGCGTCGCCGCCGGCGGGGATGAAGCCCTTCTCACCCCGGATGATGGTGGCTACCAGCACCGAGGGCCGCAGCTTCAGATCCTTCAGCGGGATGCCCAACAGGCTGGCGCCGTCCTTGGCGATGAACTCCAGTGCCTCGGCGCGGCCGTCTGCCACCAGGCGGAGGGTCTCCACACCGCTGACGTTGGCGCTGTTTTCCATGGCGCGGACGAACTCCGTGATCCGGGCGGCGGTGACGGCGGCGGGCTGCACCACGGTGGTGAGCCCATAGGTCTGTGCCAGCTGGATGAAGTTCTCCTCGCTGAGCATGGTGACCACCTTCGGCACCTTCTGGCTGGCGGCAAAGGTGGAGATCACCAGATTCATGGCGTCGGACTCGGTGACGGCCACCAGGGCGTCGGTGTCCAGAAGTCCCTCTTCCCGCAAGGTGTTGGGCTCCGCTCCCTCGCCGCAGACCACGGTGACCCCGGGCAGGGCTTCCTTCAGCGTATTGCAGCGCCCTTCGTCCCGCTCGATGATGATGGAGCGGATGTGCATCTTCTCCAGCTCCATGGCGAGCCGCTCGGCCACCCGGCCGCCGCCCACCATCATGACGCCCTTGGCCGCGTGCTGCAGCTCCCCGATCTTGTGGAACAGGGCGTGGAGCTCGTGGGGCATGCCCACCAGACTCAGCAGATCCCCGGCCTCGATGGTGTAGTCGCCGTTGGGGATGTGGAGCTGGTCGCCGCGCTCCAGGGTGCAGATCAGCACGCCCTTGCTGTATTTGTTTCGAAAATCCTTCAGCTGCACGCCGCAGAGCTTGCCGCCCTGGGGCACCCGGTACTCCACCAGCTCCACCAGACCTCTTGCGAAGGACTCCACTCTGGTGGCCACGGGGAAGCGCAGGGTGCGGGAGATCTCCTTGGCCGCCGAGCGTTCCGGGTTGATGGAGAGACTGAGCCCCAGCTCTTCTCTCAGCAGCACGGAGTCCTGGTAGTACTCCTCGTCCCGGATCCGGGCGATGGTGTGCTTGGCGCCCAGCTTCCTTGCCACGGCGCAGCTGATGATGTTGGTCTCGTCGGACATGGTGGCGGCGATCAGCAGATCCGCGCCCGCGACGCCGGCGATCTGCAGCTGCTCCACGTTGGCGCGGCCCTGCACCACGATCACGTCCAGGGTGGTGGAAATGAACTCCGCCTGGGCCGGATTGCTCTCGATTACGGTTAAGTCGTGGCCCTCCTGCACCAGCTGCCTTGCCATGGCATAGCCGATGCGGCCGCCGCCTACGATCACGATTTTCATAGGGTTCCCCCGCTTTCAAACGATACTCTAGCTAATCTATTGTAGCACAAAAATCGTCGCCTGCAAAGCCTTTGTGAACAAAAGGTAAAAACGGATTTCTTTCGCTTGACGAACCGAAAAAACCGGGGTATGCTAAACAGGTCTAACTATGAGTAAATGAGTTGATCAAATGCTGGAACTGAAAAACATCACCAAGGATTACGAGGTGGGCGAGAATACCGTCCACGCGCTGAAGGGCGTGAGCATCGCCTTCCGGGAGAGCGAATTTGTGGCGATTCTGGGCCACTCCGGCTGCGGCAAGACCACCCTTTTGAACATCATCGGCGGTCTCGACCGCTACACCTCCGGTGACCTCGTTATTAACGGGCGCTCCACCAGCGAGTATAATGACCGGGATTGGGACACCTATCGGAACCACTCTGTGGGTTTTGTGTTCCAAAGTTATAACCTGATTCCCCACCAGACGGTTTTGCAGAATGTGGAGCTGTCGCTGACGCTCTCCGGCGTCGACCCCGCCGAGCGCAGAAGAAGAGCCACCGAGGTGCTGCAGAAGGTGGGCCTCGGCGACCAGCTGAACAAGGTGCCGAACCAGATGTCCGGCGGCCAGATGCAGCGCGTCGCCATTGCGCGTGCTCTGGTGAACGACCCCGACATCCTGCTTGCCGACGAGCCCACCGGCGCCCTGGACTCCGAGACCAGCGTGCAGATCATGGAGATCTTAAAGGAGATTAGCAAGGATCGCCTGATCATCATGGTCACCCACAACCCGGAGCTGGCAGAGCTCTACGCCACCCGCACCGTCAAGCTGATGGATGGCCTTATCATCGGGGACACCGACCCGGTGGCGGCCGTCGAGGAACAGCCGGTGAAAGGGGAGACCCAGTGCCGCCCCTCCATGAGCTTCCGCACCGCCCTCCGCTTAAGTCTCACGAACCTGATGACCAAGAAGGGGAGAACCCTGCTCACGGCCTTCGCCGGCAGCATCGGCATCATCGGCATCGCGCTGATCCTGTCCCTCTCCAACGGCATCCAGCACTACATCGACCAGGTGCAGGAGGACACCCTGACCGCCTACCCGCTGACCATTGAAGCGGAGGCAGTGGATCTGGGCGCCATGCTCACCACCATCGCCGACGCGGGGGAGAACGCCTCCAATCCCGCCCACGGGGACGACCGGGTCTACTCCCAGGAGGTCATGACGGAGCTGATGTCCAATCTCGCCACCATGGACACCCAGGTGAACAACCTGGCGGCCTTCAAGACCTATCTGGACGATCCGGAAAACGAGATCAACGATTACATCTCCACCATTCAATACAACTACAATATGGGCTTCGCCGTCTATACCCGGGACCCCGACGGCATCGTGGTGAAGTCCGACTCCGCCGAAATGCTGGAGAACATGATGGAGAGCATGTACGGCGGCGACTACACCAGCTATTTCAGCAACATGAGCGCCTTTTTCTCCAGCTTCAGCGTCTGGACGAAGCTGCTGCATAGCGATGATCTGCTGGTCAGCGATCAGACCAAGGGCCGCTACGACCTGCTCTACGGCAAGTGGCCGGAGGCCTATAACGAGATCGTCCTCATCGTGGATGAGAACAACGAGATCTCCGACCTGACCCTCTATGCCCTGGGTCTCAAATCTCAGCGGGAGATGGCCCAGGCGCTGATGAACACCATGGCCGGCAACCCCGACACCGTCACCCAGGAGAGCTGGAGCTATGAGGAGCTCTGCGCTCTGGACTTCAAGCTGATCCTGCCCTCCGATGGGTACCGCTGGGACGACAATGCCGGCTGGGTGGATCTTCGAGAGACGGAGCAGGGGCTCTCCACCCTCTACGCTGACGAGAACATCGGCGTGCCGCTGAAGATCGTGGGCGTCATCCGCGGCAACGACGCCAATGGCATGAACTCCAACAACACCAGCGCCCTGGGCTACACCGCCGCCCTGACGGACTACGCCATCGACAGAGTCAACCAGCAGTGGATCGTCACCCAGCAGCTGGAGCACCCGGACATCGACGTGTTCACCGGTCTGCCGTTTCCCAACGACGCCTCGGATACCGGGGTGGATAAGGTGGCCGCGGCGAAGGAATATGTCTATACCCTCAGCGGCGACGCGCTGCGCTCCGTGATGGTGGCTGCGGTCACCACACCTGCGGAGGCCACCGTGGTGGAGGGCGTGAACGCCGCCATGGAGAATGTGAACCGGGACACTGTGAAGCAGTGGGCGCTGGAAAACAGCGAGACCGGCGACGTGGAGCGGGTCAACGCCATGGTGGACGCCATGGACGACGCCACCCTGATGAATTACGCCCGGAACACCATCCGGCAGATCGTGGAGCAGCAGTACCGGGAGCAGATGGGCGCCATGTACGCCGGCTTCTCCGGGGAGTACATCCTCTACAACATGACGGTCTTCGACTACCAGTGGGAGTATATCTACGACACTTACCTCACCGGCGCCGAGTCCGAGACTGCCGTCAGCTATGACATCAACCTGAAAAAGCTGGGCTATGTCCAGAGAAGCAGCCCCAGCCAGATCAATCTTTACGTCTCCGCCTTCGCCGACAAGGACAAGGTGGCGGAGTACATCGACGATTACAACCAGAGCGTCGCCGAGGACGATGAGATCTCCTACACCGACTACATCGCCCTGCTGATGAGCAGCATCACCAAGATCATCAACGCCATCAGCTATGTGCTCATCGCCTTCGTGGCCATCTCTCTGGTGGTGAGCTCCATCATGATCGGCATCATTACTTATATCTCCGTGCTGGAGCGGACGAAGGAGATCGGCATCCTCCGCGCCATGGGCGCCAGCAAGCAGGACATCTCCCATGTGTTCAACGCCGAGACCCTGATCGAGGGCTTCGCCGCCGGAGCCATCGGCGTGCTGGTGGCCTTGCTGCTGCTGATTCCCATTAACCTGATCGTGCGGCATCTGACGAATATCGCGAACCTCAGGGCGATCCTCCCGGTGCTCGGCGGCATCGCGCTGATCATCATCAGTATGATCCTCACCTTCATCGCCGGCTTGATCCCCTCCCGCTACGCCGCCAACAAAGACCCCGTGGTGGCCCTCAGAACCGAATAAACCAAAAAACAAAAAGCACCCCGGGCGGGGTGCTTTTTGCTGTTTAAGGAGGGGATGTATTCTAGTATAACGGACAGAGTAAAAAAGTGTCATTGCGAACCAGTGACCGATGTCACTGGTGTGGCAATCCGCATCCCCCGGCGGCGGAGTGAAGAGCTGCAGAACGTTAAGATAAAACGAATTCGCCCAACACTTCCAAGATAATCAACCTGCTCCGCAAGAGAACGGATTGCCACACCAGCGTGCGCGCTGGTTCGCAATGACACTATCTGAGTCTGGTGCATTGAACGCACCTACGAAAAGAATCAGAATTTGCAGCTGCAACTTGAACACTGCCAATTTGGCGAATGCTCTTCGATACAGCAACCACCCAGAACGATATGACCGTTTTGCTCTAATTCTAAGGCCGCTGCCGAAGGCATACCATAGACAATGGGTTTCAGGCGATCTCTCCCGCAAGACGGGCACTGTACATATGGCAGGGGCTGCAATCTGCAAAAACCTTGATCGCCCCATATTCCATAGGCAAGGGATTCAAAAGCATTTCGTATTTTTGCATCGTGGTCAGGGTTAACGCTGATTGCAAAGTAATCCCGAATCGAGCCTTTTGGAAAGGCAATTGCCTGAATGCTCCACGCTTTTCCACGTGCGGCGGCTTTCAAAGATTGCAGCCGCTCATCGAAATACAGGGCTGGTTTCTTCCTGCAGCGGTGCTGATAGAGAAGAATACTTTGGTTTTTGTTCAAGTAATCAAAGATTTCTTCAGGAAACACATACTTGATGCTTTTCGCGCTTTTTCTGCCGACAGATTTCACCAGAAGCCCATTGTCAGGATCTAGAAATACGAGGTCGACATTGGAAAGCTTATTCAATGCTTCCTGATGCCACTCTCGACGATTCTCCACGGCCATTTGGGTGGAATAATAAAACGCATCCGGGAGAATATTGGCATTTTCCAGCGCGGCGATCGAGCGGCGTTCACTGGAGGAAATGGAGTTTAACTTTCCCGCCAGTTCCGGATCGCATACAGCGAAACGTTCTGGTATAAGAAACTTCCCATCTGCATTCAAAGCTTCTTTTTCGGCAGGTGCGGTTTTATACCAGTTGACGCCGATGGACAGGCCCTCCCTGGCGAGGGCTTTCAGAAGCGCAAGCTTCCCGAAGTCCCCAATATCACCGGCATAGCGATCCTGCATGGCTCACACCTCCACGGCGATGTCCAATCCCAATTCCTCGGGCAGGAAGCGGGGGCAGGTGCTCTCCGTCAGCGTGATGACCGAGGCGGCCAGTCTGGAGCCGATCTCACAGGCCTCCGCCAGGGTCTTTCCATAGGTGAGCCCGATGGCGATGCCGGAGCAGAAGGCGTCCCCGGCGCCGGCGGTGTCGCGCACCCGGACCACCTGCGGGGGACAGACCCCCTTGTCACCGTCCATGCTGGCATAGACCGCACCCTGAGAGCCCATGGTCACCACCATGGAGTGAATCTTCGCGCTGGTGATGCGCTCCAGGAGCACATCCGCCATTTCTTCCGGACTCAGGTTGTCAAAGTCCTCCACAAAGAGGATCCCCGCCTCCTGGGCGTTGCAGACGAAGCAGTCGATGGCGTGGAGAAAGTCTCTTCTCTGGGAGGCGATGCTCATGTTCGCCACCACGGCGTAAACCCGCTTCTGGTACTTCTCGGCGAAGCGGAAAACCTCCTTCACCACGGCCTTGTCGTTGTCGATCTCCACCACGATGCTGTCGGCGTCGGCGAAGATCTCGTCTCCGTGCTGCTGGAGCATGTCCACCATGGCGTCCATGTTGGGCCGCTTGGAGATGGAGGAGACGATATCGCCCTGAGCGTCGTGGATGGCCAGCCAGATGCCCATGCCGTCGGGCACCTGGGCCACGAAGCGGGTGTCCACCTTGTGGTTCTGGAGCTTTTTCAGCACCTCTTCTCCCTGAGCGTCGTCACTGACCATGCTGACGAAGCGGGGCCGCAGCTCCACGTTGGCAATGTCCTCCGCCACGTTCCGGCCCACGCCGCCGTGGACGATCTCCACCCACCCGGCGTTGCGCCCGGCGGGGATGTATTTGTTGTCCGGGAACCCCTTGATGTCTACGAATACGTTGCCGACCACGACGATAGGCATGGCTGTTTCTCCTTTCTCTCTATGCTGGTTACAGGTTGTTGGACAGATACACAATCAAGACCATCGCGATGGTCAGCAGAATCATCATTGCGATCACGAGGATGTGCTTTTTCCGCTCCGCGTACACGGTGGCGATGAACTCCCGGACGAAGGCGTTGATCCAGAAGTAGCTTCGGGTCTTACTGCCGATGCCCTCGGCGTGGATGCCCTGCTGCTCGGCCAGGATGCCGGCGCGGAACACGTGGTAGTTGGTGGTGGAGAAGGCGATCTTCGCGGTTTCCCCGAAGCGGCTGCGGATCAGCTTCGCCGAGTTTCTGAGATTCTCAAAGGTGTTTTCCGACTGATCCTCCGGGAGAATCTGATCCTCCGCGACGCCGGTCTCCACCAGATAATTCTTGATGGACGCAGCCTCAGAGATCACCTCGTCGGAGCCCTGTCCGCCGGAGGGGACGAAGATCGGCGCCCGGTCGATCGCCTCCTGCTGCATTTTCGCAAACTCCAGTGCACGATCGGCGCGGCCCTTCAACAGCGGCGTCACCGTGCCGTCCTTCTTGATCTGGCAGCCCAGGATCAGGATGGCGTCTTTGTCAAAGCTCGGCACCCGCCGCGCCGCCTTCAGGGAGAGGATGATGGTGCTGAGCAGAATGCTCTCCAGATAGGCCACGGTCACCAGCACCACGTTGGTCACCAGCATTTCCACATAGAGCGCTGCGTCGTTTTCGTTGTGCACGTCCACGAGGGTGGAGCGCTGCAGGTACTCTTCCAGTGCCACGGGGAGGATCGTCCCCAGCAGGATCAGCAGGCTCAGAAACAACCCCAGCAGATTCCGCCAGCTGCGGCCTTCCTTCCGGATCAGCCGGATGTTGCTGATGGCCACCAGGATTGACACCACAAAGGCCACCGGGAAGGCGAAGATGGAGAGGTACGACGCCACGGCCATGATGCTCCTGACTGTCTCATCCATAGAACTGTTGGATGCGATGCCCGGGAGCATGCCCAGCAGCATGGCGCTGAAGATGATGATCCAGCCCAGATGCCGGATGTTTTTGTATTGGTAGAGGCTCTCTCGCATGCCTCTGCGGTACTGCAGGATCATGTAGCCCAGCAGGATCGCCAGATAGAGCGCCACCAGGATCGGAATAATCCACCCGCCGGTGGAGTGGCCGAAAAAGGAGTTTGTGGTGATGATGTGGAAGCCGTGCACATACAGCCATTCCGTGGCGATGTAATCATCGGGGCCGTAGATGTCCACAAAACAGCGTCCCCTTTCCAGCCCGTGGAGCTTGAGGGTCATCACCCCGTTCTCCATGGTCTTTTCGGTGACCTCCACCATTCCGCCGTCGCTGTCAAACTGCACCTCGTAGGCGTCGGGGTCGTCCACCGCAGCTCTGGTGTTGAACTGCACCGTGGCGCTGGAGCCATAGATCATCACCACGGCGAAGCCGATCAGCAGAAACAGAATGCCGATCAACAGCAGAGCGCGTTTTTCATGCTTCATGGAAATACTCCTTTGGATCCTCGTCCACCGGATGCAGAGCCAGGGCAGAGTTGGTGTAGTTGGGGTCACCGGTGACCTCCCTGAGGATCCGGATCCCGTCCGGAAAGCGGATGGGCTGATCCTCAGACTCCAGCTCGATCTCCATGACCGCCTGCTTCTTCCAGAAGGGGTAGATGTCGATCTCAAAGCTCTGACCGTCGAAGGGCAGAATGTACCGGGTCTTCACGATGGGCCGGCGATTGGGGTCGGCGAACTCCAAAGCAGACTGATACTCTGCCTCCGTGAGCTGCCGCTCGGTTTCCATTCTCCGGATGCCTTTGCCGCTTTTCCGGGTCTCGATGTAGAGACTTTCGCCGTTCTCCGTCCACTGCCGCACCCGGCGGGACTGGTTCTCCGTGCCGAACAGATAGGTCTGGACGATCTCGATCTTTCGAAGCCCCGGCTGCCGCTCCAGCCAGGATAAATCCGGGTAGGCGATCAGATATTTCCGCTCGATCTCCACGCCCGTGGTATTCAAATGGATGCTGTTTTCGTTCATAGCAAATCCCCTCGACGAAATTGTACCAAATTCCGGCCGGAATCTCAATGCCCACGATGCGGGATTGTAAATATTTTTCCCGCCAGACTTGATTTTTCCCGGTGGATTCGGTATAATCATCCCGTTACACACGGAGGTGTATCGAAGTGGTCATAACGGGCCTGACTCGAAAGCACGAAAGGCTTTGATCGGAACGTCCGGGAAAAACCGTTGATTTTCAAGGGTTTGCGGGACGTTTGGATTTGGCTGATATTTTCGTTCTTGCCTGTTTTTCTTGCCGAGTGTTTTTCCAAGCAAAAAACGCTTGAAATTTTGACCGTTTCGTTTTAACATTTGAATACATGGAGAGTTGTCCGAGTGGTCGAAGGTGCAGCACTCGAAATGCTGTAGGCCGAAAGGCCTCTAGGGTTCGAATCCCTAACTCTCCGCCAACCGCACGGTGATTTCGGTCTGAAATCACCGTGCTTTTCTATTGTGAGTTGATTCGGATAAATCGGGATTTGCTGTAATCAAATCATTCCGATCCGCGCGGCTGCATGGAAAATGATTACAACTATGCTCGATTTTCCGAGAACAGGAAGGACGCAGAACTATGGCTACACTGAATGAAGTAATCTGTATTGCAATGAGAGCGCAAAGCGCAGCGGAGTATTTTTTACAGGTTTTAAGAGAAGGCGGGAAATATCAAATTCACGAAAAGCATCCCATTCTCTCATCGATTATTGATGGCGATGCGGAAGAAATCGCGAATTATCTCAAAGATCTTCTGCGCGAGCAGGAGGACAGGGAAGCTGCTGACAGGAGAAAGCTGCTGATCGAAAAAATAAGAGTTTTTCTGGATCGCCGCGCAGCATCCGGAGCAGACGCAGACGCGCTTGTGAAGTACATCATACAACAAACAGGTGTTGAGGACGTGAGCAAATGGTTCGCGGATCAAAACAGAATTGCCGTTTATTACGAATGGGAATCCTGTAGCTTTTTTGATGACGGCGGCGGTGAGAAAGGCTTTCGCAAGTGTTCCGTTGCTTTTGTGGAAGAGAATGGGGACTATGTTTTTGAGAATCACAGGCTGAACTCCCACAGCAGATTGGGATTCAATGAAAAGGCTACTTTCTATTGTCTCGATCCTTTCGGCCTGAAAGGAATCTACCAGATTTCTTATGAGAGAGAAAGAAGGCGAGTGGATTAAGGCTGACAGGATTCAGACAAGCGGTTGCGTAATACAAATTCCAGTTTGTCGAGATGAATCATTGATCTTTCCCCCTCGAAGGCTTTCGCCTTCGAGGGCTTTTCGTGGTCCCACGGGCGCGGCAGGCTTAGAAAGAAATTGCTGATTCTTCCGTTTTGTGCTATGATACAGCAAACCGAAGATACGGAGGAAAGGGTATGAAAAAAGGATTGAAAAGACTGCTCGTGATATTGATTGTGCTGATCGTAGTGGCAGCAGTGGTTTTTGTATCTGTCTTTCTCTTGGCAAAACAAAAGAAGATCTTTATCAATAAATGGTTCGTAAAGGAAAGCACGAGCATCATCGGGGTTGACGTTTCCGCATATCAGGCAGATATCGATATGGAAAAACTGAAAGAACAGAACATCCGGTTTGTTTTTATCAAGGCAACGGAAGGAAGCAGCGGGCAGGACGAAAAATTTGCGAAAAACTGGGAAAACGCGAAGAATGCCGGCCTGCCGTCCGGAGCATATCACTTCTTCTCCTATGACAGCGAAGGGAAAACACAGGCAGAGAATTTTATAAGAACCGTTGGTCCGGACATGAAGGGAAGGCTCCTTCCGGTCGTTGATGTGGAGTATTACGGCGACAAAGAGCAAAACCCGCCGGAAAGAACAGACGTCATACGAGAGTTGAGAATCTATCTCGAAATGATCGAACAGGAATACGGGGTAAAGCCGATCATCTACACCAGACCGGATATCTATGAAACGTATCTCAAAGGAGAATTCGACGCGTACAAAAAATGGATTTCCAGCCTGTATACCCCCCTGAGCTGGAACTATCAGGACGATTGGTATATCTGGCAGTATCTGAACCGGGGAGAACTGGAAGGATATTCAGGCGGAGAACAATACATTGACCTGAACGTCTTAAACAACGATCAATCATTGGAAGATTTGATCGTCAAGTAGTCTCAAGAAAAGAAATCTCGAGGTGCAGCATCCAGACGTCTGAAACAAGAAATACCAGCTTGTCGAGATGAATCATTGATTTTCCCCCTCGAAGGCTTTCGCCTTCGAGGGCTTTTCTTTTACTCCCACGGTCGGGGGAGTGTGCACTCGGAAACGAATTGCAGCGCTTTTCATTCTGTGGTATGATGCAGACAAATCGGAACTGTATGAACCGAAACATGGAAAACACAGGAAAAGAGTGAATGTATTTTGGAAAAGAAAAGCGCGTTGAGAAGATTTACGGACAAGCTATATGGCGGAATCAACCTGACCTGGCCCGGCGTCATTCTGTATGCTGTCGGAGCGGCGGTTTTAACCACTGTTTTTCTGGTTCTTCCGATCTTTCAGGGCACGTCCTTCGCGCGGATGGGCGAAACCTTGGAGGCGTGGGTATTTTTCGCTGTCATTATCATCGCGAACGCCAAAAGCCCCCTTGACTCGGCGCTGAAAACCTTTGTGTTTTTCCTAATCAGTCAGCCGCTGATCTATCTGCTGCAGGTTCCGTTTACCTGGCAGGGCTGGGGAATCTTTCAGTACTATAAGCATTGGTTCATTCTGACGCTGTGCACATTTCCCGCCGCGTATATCGGCTGGTACATCCGGAAAAAGAACTGGCTCAGTCTTCTGATCCTGATGCCGGTGCTGATTCTTTTAGCCTATCTCTGCGAAGACGGTCTGAAGCACATGATCCATCAGTTCCCGAGCCTGCTGATCATGGTCGTGTTCTGCATCCTCCAGATTCTGATTTATCTGTATGCATTTACGGAGAA
>ONIN01000025.1 GCA_900317905.1 uncultured Eubacteriales bacterium
CCCGCAGATTCAGCGTATTTGTACAAACGGGAGGTGCAAGCCCCTCCCCTACGGATTCTCTTTAACAGAGCGATAAACTGGAATCTGATTGCTTTTTCCCCAAAAAAGATGCACCCCGCGGGGTGCATCTTTTTGATTTGGTTTAGAGATAGAAGTCGTGCTCTCTGCTGTCGTACCACTTCGCCAGAAGGGGCTCGATCAAAGTCATGAGCTTCATGTCCAGGTTGAACATGTACATGGTGAAGGTGCCGACGAAGGCGGCAGCGCCAGTGCCCAGAAGAATCAGAGGAACTTTGGCAAATTTCTTCATTTCGGTTCTCTCCTTTCTTAATACGCTTCGTCGTCCGGCAGGTTCTCGAGGGACGGATCCAGCGGCTCCTCACGCATGACGGTACGCATGTAAGCGTTGACCTGTCCGCGGATGGCGTTACGGGTGTAGACGCGGGGATCGCAAAGGTCGTGGCAGACCCACATGACGTGGATGCCCAGCTCGCGGCCCTGCTCCTCGAACATGCCGTGCATACCGGTGAGGGCCTTGCAGCTCATGTGCTCCCACATCATGGCGATGTCGGCGTTCATGCGCTCGCAGGTATCCCACAGCTCGCCCACCAGGACCTTGTGGCCGCCGTGGGTGTGGTTACGCATGATCATTTCCATGTTCAGCTTGGCCATGTCGCGGTAAGCCTGCTCGCGGTTCTCGGGGGTGTCGACTTCGGCGATCTGCTCGGTGTAGATCATGGAGAGCATGTCGGTCAGCGGCACGATGCCCCAGCATTGGAGCAGCCAGTAGAGCATGTCGATGACGTACTGCGGCTGCACGCCCCAGACCACCGCGCGGTGACGGTACTCCTTGGCGTACATTCTCTTCTCCTTGCAGCCCTTCTCGGCCAGCGCCAGGAGCTTGCGGTCCAGCTTCTCGAAGTACGGGTCACGGCCGGAGTTGCCCATGTAGTTGGTGTCGTTGTACAGGGAGAAGACAGCGCCGAAGAACTGCGGATACGGGGTGGAGTTGATCTCCAGCTGCGCGTTGCGGCAGGCAGTGGCAACGTTCACGCGGCGGGCGCAGTCAAAGTAGATCTTCCAGTCCCACTTGGAGCCGGTGTGCTCCTCGATGAAGGCGATGGCCTGCTTGATCTGCTCGGCGGCGTAATCGAGAACGTCGGGCTCATTGTGGCGCAGCGGGGTGGCCAGCTGGAAGGTCGGGATGCCGTACTGGCGCTCCAGACGCTTGGCAATGATGCCGTTGCCCATGAGGGAGCCGTCGCAGGTGGTGTTGTTCTGCACGGCGCAGCAGCCCAGGACGCAGAAGTCGTCGTCCATGGAGATGCCGGCCTCAGCCTCGGGCATGGGGCAGACGTCACCGGGGATGCCGTTCTGCTGGGCAACATCCAGATAGTGCTGGACGTTGAACTGGTGGAAGATGTTCGAAGCGAACATCGTGGGAACCTCGCGGAGGATGGTGTGCATCTCTTCCTTATCGAAGCCCATGACGAAGGTGACCATGGAGTTCTCATCGGTGATGATGCAGTGGTTGGAGTATTCCACATCGTTGCCCACGCGGCGGTCACCGCGGAAGCAGTTGTGGATGGCCTGAGTCACGTCGGCGATGACGTAGTTCATGGCATAGTGGGTGATGCGCAGAGCCTCGTCACGCAGGCCGATGGTGAACTTATCCATGCCGTGGGGCACGAAGAGGTAGCTCATCATCCAGCGATAACGCAGGAAGCCCTTGACGTTGCGGGGGTTCAGAATGAACTTGCCCAGAACGCCGAACATCAGGTAGCACCAGCGGCTGTAATCAAAGAGGGTATCTTTTACGCCACGCCACTCACGGCGGCGGCGAACCTTCAGCTTATCACTGTAGATCTTGCCGGGGGATTTTTCGCCGGCACGTTCTCTGGTATTGACAACGGTCTCAACGGTCTTCATCGTACCCATGCTTACTTCCCACCTTTCTGGATATTCTTGATCTCAATGCTCTCCACGAAGGCCTGGACACGGGTGCGCATCTGGCCGGCGGAGGAAGCAATGTTGTACGGACGGTCGACGCTCAGGACGGGATAGCTGTAATCCTCCTGCAGCATGTGGGAGCCGAGCACACGCTCGTAAGCCCAGGGATCGCAGAACTTGACCTGCTCGTAGATGACGCCGTCGGCGTTGTACTCCTTGGCCAGATTCGCGACCACTTCCTTGCGGCCGTAGACCTTGTCCATGCTCATCATACGCGGGCACTGGCAATTCTGGATGTAGTGGCGGCAGACCTGGGTGAGGGCGTCCTCCTCGTCGTTGAGGACGATCTCGGTACGGCCGGGGATGGAGCCGAAGCAGAAGCGGTCGGCGCAGACATAAGCGCCCTGCTCCTCAATCAGCTTGATCAGGCCGGAGTCGTCGATCTCGGAGCCGACCAGAACCACGCGGCAGCGCCAGGGCTCTTTCTTGTCGGGCTCGCGGGTCTTGAGCTCTTCCAGGGTCTCCTCCAGCTTGTCCATGACCTCGTCGATGGGGCACAGATAGGTGGCAAGACACAGGACGTGGAACTCATAACCGGTGATACGCGGATGCGCTTCCTTGCGGAAGTCACCGATGGCGCGGACCAGGCGGACCATCTTGTTGTGCTTCTCGACCGCCTTGCGGATGGCCTTGTCGGAAATGTCGACGCCATACTTTTCGTGCAGGGGGTTCAGCACATGGTTGGTGCACTGCAGCACCGCCAGATCCACGTCGGCGGGGGTGTTCTTGAAGGCGATCTCCATGTACTCATGGAAGAAGTTCGGGTTGTCCTTGCCCATGGTCCCCAGCAGCTCCATGTTCTCAACGCAGCGGTTGAGCATGGTGCAGCCGTCGGGCGTGATGACACAGTCGGCGAAGTTGAAGCCGCCCTCAATGGCGCGCTCCAGCAGGGCACGGCTGGGCTCGCACAGCAGGTTCGTCATGTAGAACGTGGCGATGTCCATGGAGCCGGTCTGCGGCGCAGACAGACGAATGGAGAAACATTTGCCCAGATTCAGCAGCGGTTCGGGGACGTTCTCGCAGGTGTAGGCCACCGCGATGCCGCCCTTTTTCTTCGCCTTCTGGATCAGCTCGTTGTTCGCTGTCTGCAGCAGGTCTTCAAAGTAGATCAGATGCTTCAAATCTCGCATGAGATTGATTTCCCTCCTTTTGATGATTCTGATATTCTCAAACCGAACGGCCCCTTATTCCGTCCGGCGCAGGGTCCATTGCCTGAAAAATTGCCTCCTTCCGTAAAACACACCTTTTACCCTAAATCCTGTATGTATTTTCTAAAATTATAGCTATACTATTATAAATAGATATGATTTTTGTACAAACATTATACGATGCTGTTCAAATCTTGTCAATAGATACACAGCGTGTTTTTTAACATACAATTAATTTTTTCACTTAAGAGAATGCAACATTTTCCCATTTTTGTGGCAGTAAAAAACTGGAGATTTCTTTTCGCACTTGTAGATTTTGCTGAAGTATGGTAGGATATGAAAAAATGCTTTTTAATTGACTATTGTAATAAATTACACGAGGAGACCCCCCTATGGACGAATTTGAGCGGCATCGGAAAAACTGGAAGTATCTCTATGCCTTTTTTCACGCAACGATCCCACCGCTGTTCAACATGACCTACGAGCCGATTGAAGTGGAAGGGCCCATTCTGCTGGTGCCCAACCACGTCTGTGCCTGGGACCCGCTGCTGGTGGCCATGAGTCTGAAAAACAAGCAGATTTACTACGTCGCCAGCGAGCATCTGTTCCGTCTGGGCAAGGCCACGGAGCTGCTCAACCATCTGGTTGCGCCGATTCCGAGAAGAAAGGGCACCACCGGCGCCGACACCGCGAAGACCATGCTGCGGCATCTGAAAAACGGCCGCTCCGTCTGCGTCTTTGCCGAGGGCGCCCAGACCTTCGACGGACGCACCATGCCCATCTTCCCTGCCACGGCGAAGCTGGCGAAGCGCTCCGGCGCCACATTGGTGACGTATAAGATCGAGGGCGGCTATCTCAGCTGGCCCAGATGGGCGAGCAACCTCCGCCGCGGCGCGGTGCACGGCCACCCGGTGGGCGTCTATCCGCCGGAGCAGCTGAAGACCATGACCGCCCAAGAGGTCGAGGATCTGATCGAGCGGGACATTCAGGAGGACGCTTTCGAAAGGCAGAAGGTCTGGCCCCACAAATACATTGCCGGAAGGCTGGCCGAGCATCTGGAGCGGATGGTCTATCTCTGCCCCAAGTGCCGCCGGGTGGACGCCATGGTCTCCAAAGGCAATCGGTTCACCTGCAGCTGCGGCTTCTCGGTGAAGTTCACCCCCATGGGCACCTTCAAACCCTCGGTTCCCTTCGAGAATCTGGCCCAGTGGGAGGACTGGCAGGCAGACGCCCTGCGCAAGCGGGAATTTCAGCACGGAAAGGCCCTGCTCTTCGACACCGGCGTGACTCTGACCGAGGTCACCACCAGCCACGAGGAAATGGTGGTGGGCCGCGGCGCCATGGAACTGTATGAGGACAAGCTGGTGGTCGCGGGGCTGGAGCTGCCGCTGGAGGAGATCACGGACATGTCCGTGACCCGCACGAGACTGCTGATGCTCTCGTTCCGCAACAAGTATTATGAGATCTGCGCGGAGAAAAACGCCAACGTCAGAAAGTACTATGAGATCTGGGCCCAGAAGCACGGGCTCTGATAGAGGGAGGACACCATGGATTACTCCGCTTCCAACACATCTCTCTGGGGATTCATCATTCAGCTGGCGCTGATCGCCGGCGCGATTCTGCTGGCCACGTTTCTCAGGCAGAAGGTGCCGTTCATCCGGCGCAGTCTCATGCCCGTGGCGGTGCTGGGCGGATTCCTGCTGCTGATCGTGAAATACACCGGCCTCATCCACGTGGACAACACCCTGATGGAGATGCTGGTCTACCACGGCATCGCTCTGGGCTTCATCGCCATGAGTCTCCGCGTGCCGGAGGAGGCCTCCTCCCAGTCCGGCTCCTTCACGGGTCTGAAATCCGGCGCCATCATCGTCAGCACCTACATGGTGCAGGGCGTTCTGGGTCTGCTGATTACTTTGGGTCTGGCCTACACCTTCATGCCCAACATGTTCAAGGCGGCGGGTCTGCTGCTGCCCATGGGCTACGGCCAGGGCCCCGGTCAGGCCAACAACATCGGCTCCAGCTATGAGGCGCTGGGCTTCGCCGGCGGCCGCAGCTTCGGTCTTGCCATCGCGGCGGCGGGCTACATCGTGGCCTGTCTCGCCGGTGTGGTGATTCTGAACATCCTCTCCAGAAAAGGCAAGCTGGGCGACCGGGCAGCCGTCCGCTCCGACGTGCAGCCGGACGCGGGGTTCTTCCAGAGCAAGGACGAGATCCCGGTCTCTGACAGCATCGACAAGCTGAGCATCCAGATCGCCATGGTGATGATCGTGTACCTGGCCACCTACCTCTGTGCCTGGGGCATCACCAGCGGCTTCGCGGCCATCTCCGAAGGGCTGGCAAAGACCCTGAACACCCTGATCTGGGGCTTTAACTTCATCATCGGCTCGGCGCTGACCATGCTGCTCAGAGTGCTGCTGCAGAAGGCCAAAAAGAGCGGCCTGATCCGGCGGCAGTATCAGAACAACTACCTGCTCAACCGCATCTCCGGCTTCTTCTTCGACATCATGATCGTGGCCGGCATCGCCTCCATCAATCTGGAGGACATCCGGGGCCTGTGGGTGCCCTTCCTGCTGCTGGCGATCCTGGGCGGCGTGGCCACCTGGGTGCATCTGACCATCGTCTGCAAGAAGGTCTACCCCAACTATTACTACGAGGGCCTGATCTCCATGTTCGGCATGCTCACCGGCACCATCAGCTCCGGCGTGCTGCTGCTCAGAGAGATTGATCCCAATCTCCAGACCCCCGCTGCCAACAACCTGATCACCGGCAGCAGCTTCGGCATCGTCCTGGGCGCTCCGGTGCTGATCCTGATGGGCATGGCGCCGAAGTCCAGTCTCATGTGCTGGATCGTGCTGGCCATCGCCGCCATCTATCTGGCGCTGCTGTATCTGCTGATCTTCAAGCTCCGGAAGAAAAAAGACGCATAAAAAAGGATCCTCCGTACAGACTAGAACCAACGTCTGTACGGAGGTTTTTTCTATGAAACAGAAACTGTTATCCATGATGCTGGTTCTAAGCCTGTGCCTCGGCGCCCTGAGCATCTTTGCGGCTGCGGAATACGATCCCGACCACGGTCCCACGGCGGAGCGCATGGAGCTGGAAACTTACCGGAATACGTCCATGGAGGGGCAGCTCAATGCCACAGACCCCGACGGGGACGAGCTGACCTACACCCTCACCACCGAGCCCATGAAGGGCAGCGTCACGGTGGAAGCCGACGGCAGCTTCGTCTATACGCCGAAGGAGAACAAGGGCGGCAAGGACTATTTCGGCTACAAGGCCACGGACCCCGACGGCAACGCGTCCCCGGAGGCCACCGTGACCCTCCGGATCCGGAAGCAGAAATCCGGCGTCCGCTATGACGACATGCAGGGCGATCCCGCCGGAAAGGCCGCCGTCTGGCTGGCAGAACAGGGCGTCTTCACCGGGGAACGGGTGGCGGAGCGCTGGCACTTCGGCCCGAATCAGACCGTGAGCAGAGGGGAGTTTCTCGCCATGGCGGAGACCCTCTCCGAAACGCCGGTGCTCCAGGGCGTCATGACCACCGGCTTCGGAGACGACAGCGCCATCCCCGTCTGGGCAAAGGGCTATGTGGCCACCGCCAGGATGAACGGCGCCGTCAGCGGTTATTCCGACGGGGAGAAAATGGTCTTTTCCGCCGACCGCCCCATCACCAGAGCCGAGTGCGCCGTGATCCTTGACCGGATGCTCTCCCCCGCTCCGGCGGCAGCAATCAGCGAGGCCGTCCCCGCTTGGGCAGCTCAGGCGGTGGCGAATCTCGGGAACTTCGAGCTCTACACCGACGGTGACCACACCTCGGAACCCATCACCAGAGCCGAATGCGCAAAGCTGCTGTATCACGCTTTTGGATGATTTAAAAATAAAAATCCCGACCGGATCGGTCGGGGTTTTTATTTTACTTAATGCCGTACTTGCGGTTGAACTTATCCACGCGGCCGCTGGTGTCGACCAGCTTCTGCTTGCCGGTGTAGAAGGGATGGCACTTGGCGCAGATCTCAACGGTGATGTTCTGCTTGGTGGAGCCGGTCTCGTACACGGCACCGCAGGCGCAGCGGATGGTGGTCGGCTGGTAATTCGGGTGAATTCCGGATTTCATAATAACATTTCTCCTAATATCAGGCTGCCTTGAGCACAGAAAGCTGTGGTTACAAGACGCAGAAGGTATTGTAACAGATAAATACAGAAAAATCAAGTGTTTTTTCGCGTTTTTCTCTGAACAGTATTTAATAGGTGTGTATAGTATCTTTCGACTGCACAGAATAAATTATGAACATTTTATCAAAACTGGTTTCAGCCCTTGACATTTTCTCTTCCGGGTGGTAAATTAGCACTCGAAGAGAAAGAGTGCCAACACTCGAAAAGGCTGAGTGCTAACGTCTCGAAACGGAGGGCCTCATGGAACTGACTGATCGAAAAAAGAAAATACTTTCAGCGGTCATTGAGGAATACATCCGCACCGCCGAGCCCGTGGGCTCCAAGGCCATCGCCCAGAAGGGCGGCCTGGGCTGCAGCTCCGCCACCATAAGAAACGAGCTGGCTGAACTGGTGTCTCTCGGCTATCTGGATCAGCCCCACACCTCTGCCGGCCGGGTGCCGACGCCCCAGGGCTACCGGATCTACGTCAACGAGCTGATGGAGCACCGGGATCTGACCGAGGAGGAGACCGACCAGATCAATCGGGAGCTGGGCGCCTCGGGAAAGCACGAGGAGCTGATGAACGACGCCGGTCGCATCGCCTCGCAGCTGACCAGCTACCCCGCCCTGTCGCTGACCGCAGGCCCCGCCGCTACTATCCGGCGGTTCGACCTGATCTATATCGACGCCAATTCCTTTATCATCGTGCTGCTGATGAGCAACGACACGGTGAAAAACAAGCTGGTGCATCTGCCGATCTCGGTGGATCAGACCATGGTGCAGAAGCTGAGCGTGATTTTCAACGCCCACTTCACCAACGTCCCGGAAGAGGCCATCACCCCCACCATGATCCACGCCGCCGAGCGGGCAGCGGAGGACAACCTTGGCGTCACCGCCGTGATCGCGGCCTTCGCCATCGAGACCCTCACCGCCTCTCAGGAGGCCCAGGCCTATCTGGTGGGCGAGACGCAGCTGTTGAACCAGCCGGAGTTCCGGGATCCCGACAAGGCTCACCGGGTCATGCGCTACCTCTCCGAGGGCGGCCATCTGGCGGATCTGCCGCTGCTGGACGTGGGCAGCGACCCGGAGGTCAAGGTGCTGATCGGCCCCGAGAACGTGGCCGACGAGCTGAAGGACTCCAGCGTGGTCATCGCCACCTACGATGCCGGCGACAATATGCGCGGGCTGATCGGCGTGGTGGGGCCAACCCGAATGGATTATTCCAGAGTTGCCGCGAAGCTGAGCTTCATCGCGGCGAGCTTATCCCGCAGACTGGGCGGCGGTTCCATGCCCCCGCCGGGTCTCGATAACAAGCTGATCATCAAGGGAGAAGACATCTATGAGCGAACCGAAGAGCAAGAAGAAGAAACAGACAAAGTCCAAGGCTGAGGAGCCGGAGAAGGTGGAGCCTGAAGTGGCCGAGACCGAGGTTCCCGAAGCCGAGGTTCCCGAAGCCAAGGCAGAGCCGGAAGTGATCGAAGCCGAGGCAGAGGTCGTCGAAGCAGAACCCGCTGAGGATCTCAAAAAGGCCGTGGCCGCCGAGAAGGACAAATACCTCCGGCTGCTGGCGGAGTATGACAACTTCCGCCGCCGCACCGTGAAGGAGAAGGAGCAGATCTACACCGACGTGCGCGGTGAGACGGTGAAAAAGCTCTTCCCGGTGTACGATTCCCTGAGCCGGGCCCTGACCCAGACCGCCGAGGACGATCCCTCCCGCAAGGGTCTGGAGATGATCATGGCCCAGTTCGAAACCGCCCTCAAGGGTCTGAACGTCTCGGTGATCGAGGCCGTGGGTCAGCCCTTCGACGCCAACCTGCACAACGCGGTCATGCATGTGGAGGATGAGAGCGTGGGCGAGAACATCATCGTCGAGGAGTTCGAAAAGGGCTTCAAGATCGGCGACAAGGTGCTTCGTTATTCTGTTGTGAAGGTCGCCAACTGACGACTTCCCATAAATCTGTTTATAAAAAACTTTTCTATATCCAACAAGGAGGAACACATCATGAGTAAAATTATCGGTATTGATCTGGGTACTACCAACAGCTGCGTATCCGTTATGGAAGGCGGCGAGGCTGTCGTCATCCCCAACGCTGAGGGCAACCGCACCACGCCGTCCGTCGTGGCGTTCTCCAAGAACGGCGAGCGTATGGTGGGCCAGGTGGCAAAGCGCCAGGCCGTCACCAACCCCGACCGCACCATCAGCTCCATCAAGCGTGAGATGGGCTCCAACTACAAGGTCACCATCGACGGCAAGAACTACACCCCCCAGGAAATCAGCGCCATGATCCTGCAGAAGCTGAAGACCGACGCTGAGGCCTATCTGGGCCAGACCGTCACCGAGGCGGTCATCACCGTTCCCGCTTACTTCACCGACGCTCAGCGTCAGGCCACCAAGGACGCCGGCAAGATCGCCGGTCTGGACGTCAAGCGTATCATCAACGAGCCCACCGCGGCCGCTCTGGCCTACGGTCTGGACAAGGAGCAGGATCAGAAGATCCTGGTCTACGACCTGGGCGGCGGCACCTTCGACGTTTCCATCCTGGACATCGGCGACGGCATCATCCAGGTTCTGGCCACCGCCGGCAACAACCGTCTGGGCGGCGACGACTTCGACAACGCCATCACCCAGTATCTGGTCAGCGAGTTCAAGAAGAGCGACGGCGTGGATCTGTCCGCCGACCGCGTTGCCATGCAGCGTCTGCGCGAGGCCGCTGAGAAGGCCAAGATCGAGCTGAGCGGCGTGACCACCACCAACATCAGCCTGCCCTTCATCACCGCCGACGCCAACGGCCCCAAGCATCTGGACATCACCCTGAGCCGTGCGAAGTTCAACGAGCTCACCGCCGATCTGGTGGAGAAGACCGCCGGCCCCGTGCGCCAAGCCATCTCCGACGCCGACATCAACGCCAGCGAGCTGACCAAGGTGCTGCTGGTGGGCGGCTCCACCCGTATCCCCGCTGTTCAGGACATGGTCAAGAAGCTCACCGGCAAGGAAGGCTTCAAAGGCATCAACCCCGACGAGTGCGTGGCCGACGGCGCTGCCATCCAGGGCGGCGTGCTGGGCGGCGAGGTCGATGACATCGTCCTGCTGGACGTCACCCCGCTGAGCCTGGGCATCGAGACCCTGGGCGGCGTGTGCACCAAGCTCATCGAGCGCAACACCACCATCCCCACCAAGAAGAGCCAGATCTTCTCCACCGCCGCTGACAACCAGACCTCCGTTGAGGTCAACGTGCTGCAGGGCGAGCGCGAGATGGCGCAGTACAACAAATCTCTGGGCCGCTTCCACCTGGACGGCATCGCTCCCGCCCGCCGCGGCGTGCCGCAGATCGAGGTCACCTTCGACATCGACGCCAACGGCATCGTGAACGTCTCCGCCAAGGATCTGGGCACCGGCAAGGAGCAGCACATCACCATCACCTCCAGCACCAACATGTCCAAGGAGGACATCGACCGCGCCGTTCGCGAGGCCGAGCAGTTCGCCGCCGAGGACGCCAAGCGCAAGGAGGAAGTGGACGTCCGCAACCAGGGCGACCAGATGGTCTACCAGACCGAGAAGACCCTCGAGGAGCTGGGCGACAAGATCGACGCCGCCGAAAAGGGCGAGGTCGAGAGCAAGCTGCAGAGCCTGAAGGACGCCCTCACCGGCACCGACACCCAGGCCATCAAGAACGCCACCGAGGAGCTGACCCAGGTCTTCTACAAGCTCAGCGAGAAGCTGTATCAGCAGGCCAATCCCCAGGGCGGTGCCCAGGGCTTTGACCCCTCCAACTTCCAGGGCGGCCCCCAGCCCGGCGGCGACGACAACGGTCAGCAGTACTACGACGCCGACTACACCGTGGTCGACGACGACAAGTAAGATCGTCCCCCGAGAGCATCCAACGATTTGATTTGCGCTCGCACCCAGCCGTGCGAGCGCAATTGAGGTATCACATATGGCAGACAAACGAGATTATTACGAGGTACTCGGCGTCGAGAAGAGCGCGACCGACGAGGAGATCAAGAAGGCCTACCGAAAGGCGGCCAAGGCCAATCACCCCGATCTGCACCCCAACGACAAGGAGTGCGAGGCCCGGTTCAAGGAGATCAACGAGGCCTACGAGGTGCTGTCTGACGAGCAGAAGCGCAAGATGTACGACCAGTACGGTCACGCGGCCTTCGACCCCAACGGCGGCTACGGCCCCGGCGGTCCGGGCTTCGGCGGATTTGGCGGCTTCGGCGGTTTCGGAGACATCTTCGGCGATATCTTCGGCGGCGGCTTCGGCGACATCTTCGGCGGCGGCCAGCGCAGCGGCCCCAGAAAGGGCGAAAGCATCCGCGCCCGCGTCACGGTTTCCTTTGAAGAGGCGGCCTTCGGCTGCAACAAGGAGATCAACATCGGCCGCGTGGAGCAGTGCCCCGACTGCGGCGGCAGCGGCGCGGCCAAGGGCTCCAGCCCGGAGACCTGCCCCGACTGCAACGGCACCGGCTCCGTCCGCACCACCCAGCGCACCCCCTTCGGCGTGGTGCAGAGCTCCGGAGCCTGCAAGAAGTGCGGCGGCCGCGGCAAGATCGTCAAGAACCCCTGCCCCAAGTGCGGCGGCAGAGGCGCCATCCGCAAGAACCAGAAGATCAACGTGAAGATCCCCGCCGGCATCGATGACGGTCAGACCATCTCCCTGCGCGGTCAGGGCAACGCCGGTCAGGACGGCGGCCCCCAGGGCGATCTGCTGGTCACCGTGATGGTGAAGCCCCACCCCCTGTTCGAGCGCGACGGCTACTCCGTCCTTCTGGAGATGCCCGTCACCTTTGCCCAGGCAGCCCTGGGCGCAGAGATCGAGGTGCCCACCATCGACGGCAAGGTGAAGCTGAACATCCCCGAGGGCACCCAGCCCGGCAGCGTGTTCCGGCTCAGAGGCAAGGGTATCCCCTACCTCCAGAGCAAGAGCGGACGCGGCGATCAGTTCGTGACCATCGCGGTCTCCGTGCCGAAGAATATGAACAGCGCCCAGAAGGACGCCCTGCGCGCCTACGCCCACAGCATGAACGAGGCCGTCCCCGAAAAGAGCGGTTTCTTCGGCGGCAAGAAGAAAAAATAATAGATTTACCCCGTGTGGTGAATGACCGCACGGGGTTGTTTTTTTCAGGGTGGGAAATAGGAGGTTAACTACCAGACCCAAAGAGTGTCATTGCGAACCAGTGACCGACGTCACTGGTGTGGCAATCCGCATCCCCCGGCGGCGGAGTCGAAACTCGCAGAACATTGAGACATAGCCGATTTGCCCAACATTTCGCGAAATAATAGTCTGTACCGCAAGAGAACGGATTGCCACACCAGTCTGCGGACTGGTTCGCAATGACAAGTTTTTACTCTGCTCGAAAAAACAAAGTATGGAGCACACAAAAACCTCCCACCGGTAGTCGATGGGAGGTTCGCATTTTAAAGGTCGTTCTTCTTAACGGATTCGGGGTAGTAGGAGTGGGGATCCTCCTCTTCTCTTTCGCCGACGGCGATCTCGAAGCGCTTGATGAGCTCGGAGACGCCCAGCTTCGTGATCATGAGCTCGTTGTAGGCCATGTCGTTGGTGTAGCCCTGGTAGCGGCACTCGTCCAGGCCCTCGCGGAGGTCGTCCACCTCGACCAGGCAGGTCTCATACAGGTCCTCCAGCTTGCCCAGCTGGGTCAGATCGTCGTCCGGGTTGTCCTTCATGGGGCAGACGGTCTCGAACCGGCGGCCGATGCGGACGATGGCGTTGTAGGCGGTCTTCATCATCATGGCGGAGAGATCGCCCTCGGGCCCCACGCTCTCGGCGGTGCCGATGCCCTCTTCCATATCATTGACCTCATTCATCCAGAAGGTGTGGACGCCGCGCAGCTGCTCCAGCCGCTCGTCCAGCTTTTCCTGGGGATTCCGGTTGGCGGAATAACCGCCCTTCTTCAGCTTCTTGGTAAGCCGATCCATAGTGATTCCTCCAATATCTAATTTTTAATTAATCATCAATGTCCAGGGCTTCCAGGCCCTTGGCAGCCACAGGTCTGGAGTCGCCGTGCTTGACAAACAGCATGGTGACGAAAGCCAGCGCCACGAAGATAGTGGCATAGGGGAACAGGGTGGTCATGCCCAGCTTGTCCATCAGGAAGCCGGAGAACATGGGCGTCACCACCTGGGCCGCCATACTGGCGGTGTAATAGAAGCCGGTGTACTTGCCCACATCGGCGCCGGAGCACATCTCCACCACCATGGGGAAGGAGTTGACGTTGATGGTGGCCCAGCCGATGCCCGCCAGGGCAAACATCAGGTTCATGAGCATGGTGGGGCTGTCAGACCGCATGAAGGCGGCGGCGCCGAAGGCCACGCCCAGCATCACGACGCCGGCGAGGATGGTCTTTTTTCTGCCCACCTTGGAGGCCACGATGCCCACCGGCAGATAGGCCACAATGGCCGCCGCCTGGGCGATGATCAGCGTCAGGTTGTAGTCCTTGTGGAGGATGTTGGAGGCGTAGACGGAGTATTTGGAGGTGACCGCGTTGTAGCCCATGAACCACAGGACGATGGACAGCAGAATGAAGATCAGAGACTTCTTCTCCCCTGCGGAGAGGCCGCGCTTCTCGCCGCCTTCGGCCAGAGGCTCGTCCTCCTCGATGCCGAACTTCTTGGAGTCCTCGTGCATCTGCTTGACCAGCTTCGGCTCCTTCACCGTCAGCATGAAGATCACCAGCGCCAGCAGCATCACGGCCGCGATAACGCAGTAGTACTTGGTGAAGGGCATCAGGGAGTTTTTCACCGAGCCGGTGGCAAAGACCATGCCCAGCGCCAGCACCAGAATGCCGCCGGCGGAGCCCATCAGATTGATGACAGCGTTCGCCTTGCTGCGCAGGGGCTTGATGGTAACATCAGGCATGAGCGCCACCGCCGGGGAGCGGAAGGTGGCCATGCTCAGAAGGGTGATCAGCAGCAGCGCCACAAAGAGGATCAGCGTCCCCGGATGGGCGTGGGTGGTCTCCCGGACGCACTCCTGCCGGGCAGGGGTGACGTAGTTGGTGTAGTCGGGGTTGGTGACGGTCTTGCCGCCCTCCTCGATCTGGCTCTGGATGGAGGCGAACTCCTCCTCGGTGAAGATCTCGGACAGGACGAAGTTCTCGCCGTCGGGGGTCTGGAGCTGGGTATCCGCCTCACGGTGATAGATCTCCTGCAGGGCAGCGGGATCGTCGATGGCGGAGACGGCATCGATCTGCTTGAGCTGGGCCGCGTCCACGAAGCTCAGGGCGACGAAGGCCGCAACCGCGATGATGGTGCCCCAGAGAATAAAGGGCGTCCGGCGGCCCTTGGGGTTCTTGCTTTTATCGGAGATGGCGCCGAACAGCGGCAGCAGGAACAGGGCCAGGATGTTGTCCAGGGCCATGATGATGCCGGAAAGTCCCTGCTTCATGCCGAACTTGTTGGTAAGGATCAGGGGAATGGTGTTGTCGTAGGCCTGCCAGAATGCGCAGATCAGGAAGAAGGCCAGACCCACCAGAACGGTACGCTTATAGTTGAGTTTCATTTCGCACCTCGTGTAACAATAAACAGGATAGGCTCATTGTACAATAATATGAAAAAGATTGCAACCAAAATTGACATGCGGATCAAAAAGGTGTTTAATAGAAGGAGGAAATTACGCTGAAGAAAAGAGGGAATTCCATGAAAACCGGAATCATCGGGACCACCGTATTGAGCGCTGCCGCCGCAGCCGGGCTCACCGCATGGCTCATCGCGCCGGGGCACGCCTCCACGGAGATGAAAGCGCCCTTCATGCACCGGAACTTTGCCCACCGCGGTCTGTATAAGCGGGATCAGTCCGTACCGGAGAACTCCCTCGCCGCCTTTCGCAGAGCGGTCAAGGCGGGCTATGGCATTGAGCTGGACGTGCACATCACCGCCGACGATCAGCTGGCGGTCTTTCATGACGATAACTTAAAGCGCATGACCGGCGTGGACCGGAACATTGAGGATCTCACCATGGCGGAGCTGCAGCAGCTGCGCCTGAAGGGCACCGAGGAGACCATCCCCACCCTGCAGCAGGCGCTGGAGGTGCTCGGCGGCAAGGTGCCGCTGATCCTGGAGATCAAAAGAGGCAAGCGGAACACCCAGCTCTGCCAGCTGATCCGCTCCACCCTCTTCGGCTACAACGGCCCGGTCTGCATCGAGAGCTTCGACCCCACCATCATCCAGTGGTGGCGGAACCACGCGCCGGAGGTTTTAAGAGGGCAGCTCAGCCAGCCGCCGAAGGATTATAAAAACGACGCCTCCCCCGCCGCTGCCTTCCTCTGCGGCAATCTGCTGACGAACTTCCTCTGCCGACCCCACTTCATCGCCTACCGGATCGCGGAAAAACCCTTCACCGTCAGACTCTGTGACGCCATGGGCGCCATCAAGGCCGGCTGGACCAGCAAGGAGTGGGCCCACGAAAAGGACTATGACATCGTGATCTTTGAGCGCTACAAGCCCGGCGTCTGGTTCCGGGCAGAGATTTAACTCTTGCGTTTTCGGTTAGAATGTAGTATTATAGTTATCCGTAGCCCTTGACAAGGCTGCACTAGTTGGGGAGCCAGCGGTGCCCTGTAACCTGCAATCCGCTACAGCAGGGATGAATTCCCGCCCCCGGATAGGCGATTGATTGTCAGACTGCAGTAAGCAGCGATGAAGGCTCGGCCCTGCGCAACGGAGCCCCGTGAACCATGTCAGGCGGGGAACCGAGCAGCATTAAGCGGGTCACTCCGTGTGCCGCCGGCTGCTGCAGTAGCGGATGGGTCGTCTATACAAAGGCGGGTGTGCAGTCTTGTCAAGGGCTACATCTTTATATAACCGCTTGTAGGGCGGGGACCTGTGCCCCGCCACGGAAGATAAGGTGATCGTTTGTACCAGGCTCTATACCGCAAATGGCGGCCGCAGACCTTTGACGATGTGGTCGGCCAGCAGCATATCACCGAAACGCTGAAAAATCAGGTACGCACCGACCGGCTGAGCCACGCGTATCTGTTCATCGGCACCCGCGGCACCGGCAAGACCACCTGCGCCAAGATCCTGGCTAAGGCGGTCAACTGCGAGCACCCCGTGGACGGGAATCCCTGCAACTGCTGCCCCGCCTGCCGGGGCATCGACGACGGCAGCATCCTGGACGTGGTGGAGATGGACGCCGCCTCCAACAACAAGGTGGAGGACGTGCGGCTATTAAGAGACGAAGCGGTCTACTCCCCCGCCAACGTGAAAAAGCGCGTCTACATCGTGGACGAGGTGCACATGCTCTCCAACTCCGCCTTCAACGCCCTGCTGAAGATCCTGGAGGAGCCGCCGGAGCACCTGATGTTCATTCTGGCCACCACGGAGCTGCACAAGGTACCAGCCACCATCCTCTCCCGCTGCCAGCGGCACAGCTTCAAGCGGATCGCCGCCGAGGACATCGCGGGGAGACTCCAGTATGTGGCGTCCCAGGAGCAGATCGATCTGCAGCCCGACGCCGCCATGCTGCTGGCCAGACTGGCCGAGGGCGGCATGCGCGACGCGCTGACCCTGTTGGATCAGTGCTCCGGTGATGGTAAAGTCACCACCGAATCTGTAAGGCAGGCCATCGGTCTCGCCGGCCACGCCCAGACCGCGGAGCTGGCGAAAAAGCTGGCCAAAGGCGACACCGCCGGCGCCCTGACGCAGTTCCGGGATCTCTGGCAGGACGGGAAGGATCCCGCCTCCCTGCTGGACGAGCTCAGTGTTCTGCTGCGGGATGTACTGATGCGCGCCGTGGCCAAGCGGGGCAGCAGCGCGCTGCTCTCCGGCGGCTATGAGGACGCGCTGCTGGACGCCTTCGCAAAAGTATTGACCCCGGCGCAGCTTATGCGCTGGCTGACTACCATCCAGGAATCTCTCTCCGGGCTGGCCCAGAGCGTGAACCCCAAGCTGGGGGCGGAACTCTGCCTGATCCGGCTGAGCACCCCGGAGGTGAGCGAGGACCTGGCCGGACTCGCCGCCAGAGTGACTGCTCTGGAGCAGGGCGCAGTCCCGGTGCAGAGAGAGGAAATCCAGCTGCCCGAGGCGCCGAGCCCGGAGCCTGCAGTGAAACCGGAACCCGCTCCGAAACCCGAGGACACGCCTCCCTGGGAGCCGGAACCGGTGAAAGCGCCGGAAGATAAGATCGTGCCCCCGTGGGAGATGACGCCGCCCCCGGCGGAAGAGGCGCCGCCCTGGGAGCCGCCCATGGAGGAGGCCCCACCCCCCTGTGAGCCGGAGCCCATCCCCGAACCCGCGCCCATCCCGGAGCCTGTGCCGGAACCCCCGGCAGCGCCCGCAGCGGCCGGATCCGACTGGGACATGATTCTCCAGGCGGCCCAGAAGCTGCTGCCCATGGCGCAGTTCTCGGTTTTGAAGAATCCCGATCAGGTGCAGGGCCGTGTGGAGGGCGACGCGCTGATCCTGGATCTGGATCCGGGCTTCGCCTTCATGATGCTGGGCACCCCCGCCATGGAGGAAAAGCTCCGCACAGCGGCGAAAACCGCCCTAGGCAGAGATCTCCGGGTGCATGTGCAGAAGGCCACAAAAAAAGCCGGCTCCAACCAGAGAAGTCTGGAAGAACTGACCCGGTTCGACATCGTTTCGTTTGAATAAAAAATACAAATACACAGGAGGATAATGTTATGGCAAAAGGCGGATTTCGCGGCGGCTTCGGCGGCATGAGCCAGTCCGGCATGATGAAGCAGGCCCAGAAAATGCAGCAGGAATTCCTGAAAATGCAGGAGGAGCTGGAGCAGAAGGAGTTCACGGCCAAATCCGGCGGCGGCGTGGTCACAGCCACGGTCAACGGCAAGCGGGAGCTGGTCAGCGTGAAGATCGATCCCGAAGCTGTGGATCCCGACGACGTGGAGATGCTGGAGGATCTGGTGGTCGCCGCGGTCAACGAGGCGCTCCGGATGTACGAGTCCGAGAGCGAGGCCAGCATGAGCAAGATCACCAGCGGATTCAAGATGGGACTGTAATATGAGGAAACGCTGAACCGATCACCGCACACATCTTGTTGGCATCTTTTCCGCCTGACTTCCTTTCTAAATCTTGAAATACACAAAGTATTCCTGCGATTTTTCAAGTTTGTCAGACGAAAAATCTGCTCATCAATCTGTGCACTTCGATCGATTCATCGCTTCCTGCTAAAAGACACACTGCAGCAATTTGGCGGTGTGTCTTTTTTGTGCTTGACAAATACCCCATATGGGTATATGATTTAGATACCCCATAAGGGTATTTTTCAGAAACGGAGGGCATCCTATGGACGAGAAGACCTGCTGCTGCGGCGGAGAAAAGCAGACCCACAGAGTCGAAGAGGAGCGCAAGCGCCTGATGAACAGGCTCAGCCGGATCGAGGGTCAGATCCGCGGTCTGAAGGGCATGCTGGAGCGGGACGCCTACTGCCCCGACATTCTGACCCAGAGTGCTGCGGTGAATGCCGCCGTCAACGCCTTCAACAAAGAGCTTCTGGCCAGCCACATCCGCAACTGCGTCGTCCGCGACGTGAAAAACGGCGACGAGGAAGTCATCGACGAGCTGGTCGCCACCATCCAGAAGCTGATGAAATAAGGTGATTTTTTGGAACAATACAACGTAACCGGAATGAGCTGCGCCGCCTGCTCCGCCAGAGTGGAAAAGGCCGTGTCGCAGGTGCCGGGAGTCACCGCCTGCAGCGTCAGTCTGCTGACCAACTCCATGGGCGTGGAGGGCTCCGCCTCCGCAGCCGAGATCATCGCCGCCGTGGAGAACGCGGGCTACGGCGCTTCTCAAAAGGGCGCTGCCGCCGGATCCTCCGCCCCGGAGGCCGACGCGCTGGCGGACCACGACACCCCGGTTTTGAAGCGCAGACTGATCTGGTCCCTGGGCTTTCTGCTGGTGTTGATGTACTTCTCCATGGGCCACATGATGTGGGGCTGGCCGCTGCCGAAGTGGTTCGACGGAAACCACATCGCCATGGGTCTGGTGCAGCTTTTGCTGGCGGGAATCGTCATGGTCATTAACCAGAAATTCTTCATCAGCGGCTTTAAGAGCCTGCTCCACGGCGCGCCCAATATGGACACGCTGGTGGCGCTGGGCTCCGGCGTCAGCTTTCTCTGGAGCGTCTATGTGCTCTTCGCCATGACCAACGCCCAACTGGTCGGTGACGGTGAGGCCGTCATGACCTATATGCACGATTTCTATTTCGAGTCCGCCGCCATGATCCTCGCCCTGATCACCGTGGGCAAGATGCTGGAGGCCCGCTCCAAGGGCAAGACCACCGACGCGCTGAAAAGTCTCATGTCCCTCTCCCCCCAGACCGCCAGCATCGAGCGTGGCGGCCAGGAGGTCACGGTACCCGTTGAGCAGGTGCAGAAGGGCGACATCTTCCTGGTCCGCCCCGGCGAGAGCATCCCCGTGGACGGCGTGATCCGGTCAGGCACCAGCAGCGTCAACGAGGCGGCTCTCACCGGCGAGAGCATCCCTGTAGACAAAACTGAGGGCGACAATGTCTCCGCCGCCACGGTGAACGGCCAGGGCTTCCTGCGCTGCGAGGCCACCCGCGTGGGCAAGGACACCACCCTCTCCCAGATCATCAAAATGGTCAGCGACGCCGCCGCCACCAAAGCCCCCATTGCGCGCATCGCGGACAGGGTCTCCGGCGTGTTCGTGCCGGTGGTCATCGGCATCGCCGTGCTGGTCACCGTGGTCTGGCTGCTGCTGGGGCAGACCTTCTCCTACGCGCTGGCAAGGGGCATCTCGGTGCTGGTGATCAGCTGCCCCTGCGCGCTGGGTCTCGCCACCCCCGTGGCCATCATGGTGGGCAACGGCCTCGGCGCCAAAAACGGCATCCTCTTCAAAACCGCCGTCTCCCTGGAGGAGACCGGCCGGGCCCAGATCGTAGTGTTGGACAAGACCGGCACCATCACCTCCGGGGAGCCGAAGGTCACCGATGTGCTGCCGGCAGAGGGCGTTTCGGAATCCGAACTGCTCCGCTGCGCCGCCGCGCTGGAGACCCCCAGCGAGCATCCGCTGTCCAAAGCGGTATTGAATTATGTAAACCAGCCTGCGGAGACGGTCACAGACTTCCAGGCTCTGCCCGGGAACGGGCTCACCGCAAAGCTGAATGGCGAAACCCTCCTCGGCGGCAGCCTCAGTTTTTTGAAAAGCAGAGTGTCCGTCTCCCCCGCGCTGCAGCAGCAGGCGGAGACGCTGGCGGAAAACGGCAAGACGCCGCTGCTGTTTTCGAAGGGCTCACAGCTGCTCGGCGTGATCGCGGTGGCGGACACCGTGAAATCTGAAAGTCCCCAGGCCATCGAAGAACTCAAGCACATGGGCGTGAAAACCGTGATGCTCACCGGCGACAACCGCCGCACCGCCGCGGCCATCGGCAAGGAGGCGGGGGTGGATCACGTCATCGCCGGGGTGCTGCCCGCCGGAAAAGAAAAGGTCATCCGCGCCTTAAAAGAATACGGCAAGACGATCATGGTGGGCGACGGCATCAACGACGCCCCGGCCCTGACCCGGGCGGATGTGGGCATTGCCATCGGCGCAGGCACCGACGTGGCCATCGACGCCGCCGACGTGGTGCTGATGCAGAGCCGTCTCACCGACGTCTCCGCCGCTGTGCGTCTCAGCCGCGCCACCTTACGAAACATCCACGAAAACCTGTTCTGGGCGTTTTTCTACAACGTCCTGTGCATCCCGCTGGCAGCCGGTGTCTACACCTCCCTGCTGGGCTGGAGTTTGAACCCCATGGTCGGCGCGGCAGCCATGAGTCTTTCGAGCTTCTGCGTCGTCACCAACGCCCTGCGGCTGAATTTCTTCAAGCTGCACGACGCAAAAAAAGACCGCCCCAGAGAGGCGGTGGAAATACCGGAATCATTTTTTGAATCATTCATACAGGAGGAACCAACCATGCAGAAAACCATGAAAATCGAAGGCATGATGTGCCAGCACTGCGAGGCCCGCGTGAAGAAAGCGCTGGAGAAGATCGAAGGCGTCGAGAGCGCGGTGGCCAGCCACGAGGCAGGCACCGCAGTCGTCACCCTGAGCCAGCCGGTGGAGGACAGCGTCCTGAAGGAAGCCGTCGAAGCCCAGGATTACCCGGTGCTGGGCATCGAGTAAGACAGATAATCCCTCGCTGCGTTTCATTTGCAGCGAGGGATTTTTTTATCCTTTGAGACCGCGCTCCTGGCGATCCATGTTCTCCACCACCACGTCGTGGAGCTCTCCGAGGCTGGCGGCGTACTCCAGCACCTGCCAGGGCTCATTGGTGTGGAAGTGGATTTTGATCAGATCCTCGTCCCCCACGGCCAGCAGGCTGTCGCCCTTGAAGTGCTCGGTGATGTAATCAAAAATCTCGTCCTCATCCAGATCGTGCCCCTCAATGAGCATCTGGGTGTCGAAAATAAACTCCAGCATTGCGCTTCCTCCCTTGCTGAGATTTGACGCATTCAATATAACCAAAAAGATTTAAAAGTGTGTGAAAGATTTGTAAATTGGAGGTTGTAGGGATGTTGGATGTTGCGGTGCACTCCAAATGTGGCCGTAGGGGAGGGGCTTGCCCCTCCCGCAGATTCAGCATATTTGTAAAACGGGAGGGGCAAGCCCCTCCCCTACGGATTCTCTTTTACATCCCGACAAGCAAAAATATTAACGTAATAATATTATAGTCAACTTTTCTGCCGCAATTCCTCCGTTTTGTCACATAATTCACAAAGCTCTCTTGCATTTTGGTTCCATCTGTGGTATTCTGAAATTGTTCAAAAATTTGAATTAATTTTCGATAAAAGGATGTGACAGCATGGATTTATTCGAGAAATGCTTTGCGCCCGGGCGCGCCGATCAGGCCCGCGAGATGGACATCTACCCCTACTTCCACGCGCTGGAGACCCGGCAGGACGTGGAGGTCATGATGGAGGGCAAGCGCCGCATCATGTTGGGCTCCAACAACTATCTGGGTCTCACGGTTGACCCTGAGGTCATCGAGGCCAGCATCAAGGCTGTGGAGCAGTACGGCACCGGCTGCAGCGGCTCCCGGTTCATGAACGGCACCCTGGAGCTCCATCTGGAGCTGGAGGATGAGCTGTCGAAGTTCCTGCGGAAAGACGGCGTGGTCACCTTCTCCGCCGGCTTTCTCTCCAATCTCAGCATCATCTCCGCCCTGGTGGGCCGCCACGACTACGTGATCTGCGACCGTGAGAATCACGCCAGCATCTATGACGGCTGCCAGCTGAGCTTCGGCAAGATGCTCCGCTATAAGCACAACGACATGGCAGATCTGGAAAAGCAGCTCCAGAAGGTGCCGGAGACCGCCGGCATCCTGATCGTCACCGACGGCGTGTTCTCCATGGGCGGCGACATCGCGAACCTGCCGGAGATCGTCCGTCTGGCCAAGAAATACGGCGCCCGCACCATGGTGGACGACGCCCATGCCCTGGGCGTCATCGGCGAGGGCGGCCGCGGCACCGCCAGTCACTTCGGTCTGGAGGACGAGGTGGACATCTACATGGGCACCTTCTCCAAGACTCTGGCCTCCCTGGGCGGCTACGCTGCCACCAGCGCCAGAGTGGCGGACTATCTGCGCCACAGCGCCAGACCCTTCATCTTCACCGCAAGCATCACTCCCGCCAGCTGCGCCGCGGCCCTGGCTTCTCTGCGGAAGCTGGAGGCCCACCCCGAGCTGGTGACGAGGCTTGCTGAGCTCAGCACCTATGCCCGCGAGGGATACAAAAAGCGCGGCGTCCGCATCCGCGAGAGCATCGCGGATGTGCCCACCCCCATCGTGCCGCTGTACACCAACGACATGGTGAACACCCTCTCCACCGCCAAGCGGCTCTACGACAACGGCGTCTATGTGAATCCCGTCCTGCCCCCCGCCGTGCCGGAGGCCGACTGCCTGCTGCGTACCAGCTACATGGCCACCCACACCGAGGCGCTGCTGGACGAGGCCATGGACATCATCGCAAAGGAGCTGGGGGGCAAATGAGCAAAAAAGTCATCGTCATCACCGGCGGCACCTCCGGCATCGGTCTGGAGACCGCCAAGGCCCTGGCGGATCAGGGCTGCACGGTCTATGAGCTGAGCCGCCGCTCTGAGGGCGCCGATCCGCGGATCCTCCACGTGCAGGCTGACGTCACCGACGAAGGTCAGGTGCAGGCCGCGGTGAAGGAGATCGTGGAGCGGGAGGGCCGCATCGACGTGCTGATCAACAACGCGGGCTTCGGCATCTCCGGCGCGGTGGAATTTACCGAAACCGCTGATGCCCAGCGGCAGTTTGATGTAAACTTCTTCGGCATGGTGCGGATGAACAAGGCGGTGATCCCCGTCATGCGCAAGCAGGGCGGCGGACGGATCATCAGCATGTCCAGCGTGGCCGCGCCCATCGCCATCCCCTTCCAGACCTATTACAGCGCCTCCAAGGCCGCCGTCCGCACCTATATGCTGGCGCTGGCCCCTGAGATCAAACCCTTCGGGATCGAGACCTGCGCCATCATGCCCGGCGACATCCACACCGGCTTCACCGCCGCCAGAAAGAAGAGCCCCGCGGGCGACGATGTGTACGAAGGCCGCATCACCCGTTCTGTGGCCGTGATGGAGCACGACGAGCTCAACGGCATTACCGCTGCCGACGCCGGCGCCTTCGTGGCGAAAAAGGCACTGCAGAAGCGGGTGCCGCTGCTGTGCACCCTGGGCGGAAAGTACAAGGTCTTCGTCTTCCTGACCCGGCTGCTGCCCACCCGGCTCATGACCTGGATGGTGGGTCTCATCTACGCAAAATAAACCTCCTGCCCCGCCAACTTCGGCAGGACAGGTGCTTCTTCCCAAAAAAGACACCCCGCTGCATTGCAGCGGGGTGTTGATGTGTATTGGGGATTCAGTTGACGGTGAGTCGGGCGGGATTGCTGATGATGTAGTTGCCGTAGCCGTCGGTGACCACGCAGCGAACCAGACGGCCGCTGATGGTCTTGGTGGCGATCACGGTGAGGGTCTGGCTGGTGCCGGCATTGTACCAGGCCTTGCCGTTCGAGCTGATCTGCCACTGGTAGTGGAGATCCTCACCGGTGGCTGCCGCCCGGAAGCGCACCACCTTGAGTCCGGTGGTGGTCACATCCTGGGGCGCAACGGTGAAGCTCAGGCCCGCAACGGTCAGGCTGGCGGCGCGGGTGGTGAGCTTCGCGCTGGAGGGATCGGTGATTACGCAGCGATAGAGCCATCCGTTCTGCTCGGCAGAGGCCGTGCAGTGGAAGAAGTGGCTGGTGGAGTCCGCCTTCTGCCAGTTCTTTCCGCCGTCCCGGGTGTACTCCCACTGGTATTTGAGATTCTCGCCCTCGGCCACCACGGAGAAGATGATGTTCGTACCATCCTTGCTGACCACGTCTTTGGGCTGCTCAACGATCTTCATATGATCGGCGAGAACGATGCGCGCGGTATCGCTGATGGTCTGCCGTCCGGCGGCGTCCGTCACGATGCAGCGGTAGATTCTGCCGTTTCTGGTTTTGTTCATGGTGAAGCTCACGGTATCGGCGGTGACCTTGGAGTTGCTCCACTTCTTACCGTTGTTGGTGCTGAGCTGCCACTGATAGGTCAGGCCCGTACCCTCAGCCTTCACAGAGATGGCACACTCGCTGCCGTTGGGTCCGACGGCGTCCTCAGGCTGCTGGAGGATCACCGGGCCCTGCTCCGGGATGATCTGGGCGGCCCTGCTGTAAACGCACTGACCGGTGGGATCCGAGATCATGCAGCGGTACCAGGTGCCCATGGTGGTGGCGTTCACCAGACAGGTGGCGCTGGCGCCTGTGGCGCTGGAGCGCTGCCAGATCACACCGTCGCGGCTGTACTGCCACTGATAGGTCAGATCCGTCCCGTCGGCGCCGGCGGTAAAGGTGACCTTATCGCCGTTGCTTCCGGCCTGGTCCACCGGCTGGAGCATGACCTTCAGCTCTCTGGCGGGCTGCACATCCGGCGTCGCGGTGGGCTCCACCACAGGCTGGTTGGAGGGCGCAGCCGTGGGAACCGGGGGTACCGTGGAATCCGGCTGGATGCTGTAAGAGCTGATATACCAATACGAAGTGATGGAAGAGAGAATGCTGCTCTGGCTGCCGAGCGTCTCGCCCAGCCAGGACGCCGTCAGCGGGATGCGCCGGCCGCTGTAATACTGTGCCGGATCAAAGCAATAGAAAACGCCGTCGGTGTAATCCGTGACCAGAACCGCGTGAGGGACGCTGGCGCAGTGGATCTCAATGCCCTCGGGATGGCGCTTCAGCAGGGCGCTGAGCTGGCTATCGCTGAGGCCGGAGACATCCTCGTGGTCACCGGTGATGATGACGCCGACGGTGGTGTAGGTCCAGGAATAATAAATCCCCGCGCCCTCCAGCCACACATCACCGCGAATGTCATGCTCGGTGATGGAGCTCCACTTGCTGTTGCCACTGAGATACATCCGCGCGCGGATCATCATGGCGGCAGAGGCCAGGGTGCAGGTACCGCTCTGGGATTGGGCGACGGCCACTGTCTCCGGCAGCACCTGGGCCGCCTCCGCCGTCCCGACGAATGCGGGGAACAGCGACAGCACCATGGCGATTGCCAGCAGCAGACCGATCACCGGTCTTCTCCTTCGTGAATCAAAAACTACCATAAACGACTCCTTTCGGTCCGGCAGACATTATATCAGACCGGGCTGGAGAACGCAAGGCCGGGGAAGGAAATAATTCGACTTTAAAAATGTGTTCACATTTTCGAAAATGTCCGAAAAAACAGGGGGTTGACAAGCGGTTAATTTACTGTATAATAAAATCACAATTTCACAACCCTTATCAAGAGTGGCGGAGGGACCGGCCCTGTGAAGCCCGGCAACCTGCGAATGCAAGGTGCCAAATCCGGCGGTGTGTAATCGAAAGATGAGGTATTGTTTTGACCGCTCCGCCTGTCCGGCGGAGTCATTTTTTTGTGTTTATAATATAGAAAGGAATGATAGATTATGGCACACCATCTGTTTACATCCGAATCCGTAACCGAGGGACATCCCGATAAAATCTGCGACCAGATCTCCGACGCCGTTCTGGACGCCATTCTGGAGAAGGATCCCAACGGCCGCGTGGCCTGCGAGGTCACCGTGACCACCGGCATCGTGAACGTCATAGGCGAGATCACCACCAGCTGCTACGTGGACATCCCCAAGATCGTCCGCCGCACCGTGCGGGAGATCGGCTATGACCGGGCCAAGCTGGGCTTCGACTGCGACACCTGCGCCGTGGTCACCAGCATCGACGAGCAGAGCGGCGACATCGCTCTGGGCGTGGACAAGTCTCTGGAGGCGAAAGAGGCCGACACCGACGCGCTGGACAACGGCGCCGGCGATCAGGGCATGATGTTCGGCTTCGCCTGCAGGGAGACCCCGGAGCTAATGCCGCTGCCCATCAGCCTGGCCCACAAGCTGGCCAAGCGCCTGACCCAGGTCCGCAAGGAGCAGGTCATCGACAACCTGCGCCCCGACGGCAAGACCCAGGTGACCGTGGAGTATGACGAGCAGAACCAGCCTGTCCGCGTCCACACCGTGGTCATCTCCACCCAGCACGGCCCCGAGGTCAACATGGGCCAGCTGCGGCAGGAGCTGATCGATCAGGTCATCCGGCCCACCATCCCGGCGGAGCTGCTGGACGATGACACCCGCATCCTGGTGAACCCCACCGGCCGTTTCGTGGTTGGCGGTCCCCAGGCGGACAGCGGTCTCACCGGCCGGAAGATCATCGTGGATACCTACGGCGGCAGCGCCCCCCACGGCGGCGGCGCCTTCTCCGGCAAGGATCCCACCAAGGTGGACCGCAGCGCCGCTTACGCCGCCAGATACGTGGCCAAGAACATCGTGGCCGCCGGTCTGGCTGACCGCTGCCTGGTGCAGCTGGCCTACGCCATCGGTGTGGCGGAGCCCGTGAGCATTTTTGTGGACACCCAGGGCACCGGCAAGGTGGCCGACGAGAAGCTGGAAAAGGCTGTGCAGCAGGTCTTCGATCTGCGTCCCACCGCCATCATCCGGGATCTGGATCTGGCCAAGCCCATCTACCGGAAGCT
>ONIN01000024.1 GCA_900317905.1 uncultured Eubacteriales bacterium
CGCTCGCTCCTTGTAGGGCGGGGACCTGTGCCCCGCCGCGTTGAATGTGCTGCCCATGTAACGGCGGGGCACAGGTCCCCGCCCTACGGTGGATCATTGCAACTCCCCGATAAACTATTATTTCCCAATTCCCCTTCCCTTTCCGGTTGACATCGGTTTCCGGCGTGATTATAATGTTCGTGTGACATTCATCACACAGGAGGTGGGAAGATGAGCAGTATCCGATCGCTGGCGCGGGCACAGCTGTCCCATGATCTGGCGCGCTTCTTCCCGTTCTGGTATAAGCTGACGCCGATGCAGCAGCGCCGACTGGCAGACACCTGCACGGTGCGGCAGTATCACGCAGGAGAGGACATTCTGTTCCATCAGATCTGCAACGGCGGACTGATCTTTGTTTATGAGGGCTCCATCCGGGCCTATATGATCTCCCCCCACGGGCGGGAGGCCACGATCTGCCGCCGATCCCGGGGCGAGACCGGGATCGTGTTTCCGCTGGACGAGAACAGGTCCGAAAATGTCATCCCCGTCTTTCAGGCGGAGGAGGACAGCCTGGTCGCCTATATCGCAAAAGCGGACGTTTATCGCGCGGCGCTGGAGAATCCCGAGATGCTGGAGTTTTACACCGAGGTGACCGCCGCCTGCGTGCAGGAGATCATCAACAGCTTTTTCAGCTTCGCATTTCTGCCGCTGCAGTCGAGAGTGGCACGGATCCTGCTGGAGCGGGTGAAGGCCTCCGGCGGCGAGCAGACCATCAGCGCCACCCACGAAATGCTGGCCAGCGCCACCGGCACCTCCAGAGAGGTGGCCACCCGGACCCTGGGGAAAATGCAGTCCGACGGGATTTTGCGCACCGGCCGCGGCCAGGTGGAGATTCTGGACTTAAAGAACCTGGAGGCTCTGGCCTCGGTCTGATTTGGTAACTGACTTCTACAGATAAAGGGAGCGATCATTATGCAAGACGGATTTGTGCGCGTGGCTGCGGCCTCCGTACCGGTGACGGTGGCGGACCCGAAATCCAACGCGGAAAAGATCATTGAGCGAATCCGGCAGGCGGACGCCAAGCAGGTGAATCTGCTGGTGCTGCCGGAGCTCTGTCTCACGGGCTACAGCTGCGGCGATTTGTTTTACAACGACCTGCTTCTGGAGCAGGCGGAGCAGCAGCTCATGCGCGTCATTGACGAGACGGCCCGCTGCCTGCCTGTCACGGTGCTGGGCATGCCGCTTCGGTACGAAGGCCGCCTGTATAACTGCGCGGCGGTGATCCACCAGGGCCGGCTGATCGGTCTGGTGCCCAAAACGATCCTGCCCAACTACGCGGAATTCTATGAAAAGCGGCAGTTCACCTCCGGCGCCGCTTTCGGGCCGGACAACACCCGCTACATCACCTTCGGCAACGAGGACGCCACCGAGAGCTGCCCCTTCGGCACCGGGATGCTGTTCCAGTGCGACAGCATGCCCGAGTTCACCTTCGGCGTGGAGATCTGCGAGGACGCATGGGCACCGAAGCCCCAGAGTCTCGAAATGGCCCTCCGCGGCGCCATGATCATCGCCAATCCCTCCGCCTCCGACGAGGTGATCGGCAAGGCGGAGTATCGCCGCACCCTGATCTCCTCCACCGCCGGGCGCTACATCTGCGGCTATATCTACGCCAACGCCGCCCCGGAGGAGAGCACCCAGGATGTGGTCTTCTCCGCCCACCATCTGATCAGCGAAAACGGCGCATTGCTTGCCGAGCACAAGCCCTTCGCAGCGGAGGATGACATCACTTACACTGAGATCGACCTCCACCGTCTGCGCAGCGAGCGGCACCACAACACCAGCTTCACGGATCTGGCATCCCCGGAGCCGGTGGTGCGGGTCATGTTCCACCAGCCGCTGCAGGAGACGCCTCTGAGCCGCACCTTCGAAAAGAACCCCTTCGTCCCCGACGACAGCGCCGATCTGGCGGATCGCGCGGAGCTGATCCTCACCATGCAGTCCACGGCCCTGAAGCGCCGCCTCACCCACACCCGCTGCAAGACCGCGGTGGTGGGCATTTCCGGCGGTCTGGACAGCACCCTGGCCCTGCTGGTGATTGTGCGTGCCATGGATATGCTGAACCGTCCCCGCACCGACGTGGTGGCGGTGACCATGCCCTGCTTCGGCACCACCAAGCGCACCAAGTCCAACGCCGTGAAGCTCTGCGAGCTGCTGGGCGTCACCGTGCGCACCGTGGACATCACCAAGAGCGTGCAGCAGCACTTCATCGACATCGGTCACGACGAAGCCGTCACCGACGTCACCTTTGAAAACTCCCAGGCCCGCGAGCGCACCCAGGTGCTCATGGACATCGCCAATGACATCAACGGCATCGTGGTGGGCACCGGCGACCTCTCCGAGCTGGCGCTGGGCTGGGCCACCTACAACGGCGACCACATGAGCATGTACGGCGTCAACGCCAGCGTGCCCAAGACCCTGGTGCGGTACATCGTCCGCCACGAGGCCATGCACGCCGAGGGCGAGCTGAAGGCCGTGCTGGAGGACATTCTCGCCACCCCGGTGTCCCCGGAGCTGCTGCCCGTTGGCAAGGACGGCGAGCTGCTGCAGAAGACCGAGGATCTGGTGGGTCCCTACGAGCTCCACGATTTCTATCTCTACTATATGCTCCGCTTCGGCATGCGGCCGAGAAAGCTTTTCCGGCTGATCCGCGCCGCCCAGGGGGACGCCTACGACGACGCCACCCTGCTCCACTGGCTGGAGACCTTTACCCGCCGGTTCTTCATCCAGCAGTTCAAGCGCTCCTGCCTCCCCGACGGGGTGAAGGTGGGCACCGTGACCCTCTCTCCCAGAGGCGACTGGCGCATGCCCTCCGACGCCAGCAGCGCCGTCTGGATGGATGAGATCGCCCAGCTGAAACAGGAATATCTGAAATAAAAGGAGAACGCCATGAAAAAAAGAATCTCGACTCTGCTTTTAGCGCTGTGCATGGCACTGGCGCTGATGGTTCCGGCGCTGGCCGTGAGCAACACCATCGACGTGGGCAACGGCGTCACCGTGGACATCCCCAACCGTTTTCTGCTGTTCACCCCGGACAACCCCGTGCAGAAGCTCCCCGACGGCACGGATCTGGATCTGTCCGACATCATCAAGGCGGACAACCTGAAGCTCATCGCCATGGATGAGATCGGCGAGGTCAGCATCTCCGTCACCACCGAGCTGAACAAGGGCACCGAAGGCACCTCCCTGCTGACCACCCATGTGATGGAGATGAAGGACACCTTCAAGACCGAGTATGAGCGCTCCGGCTACAAACTGCTGGACTACCAGCCCTTCCAGCACGCCCAGAGCACCTTCCTGAAGGCCACGCTCCAGACCAGGGCCGACGGTGAGGATCTCTACATCCTGCTCTATTACACCGTCTGCGACGGCCGTGAGGTGGGCGTGTCCCTCCAGGCCTTCAGCAAAGCGACGCTGGACGCCCTCACCAGTGAGGTGGAGCAGGTGGTCACCAGCGTGAAGATCTCCAAGAGCAGCACCACGCCTTCTCCGGAGCCCACCGTAGAGCCCACTGTGGAACCCACTGTGCAGCCTACCGTGCAGCCCGATCCCTCCACCGGCTTCGTCGACGTGGCCAAAGGCATCTACTACTATGACGCGGTGAACTGGGCCGTGAGCAAGGGCGTCACCAATGGCACCGGCGCCAACACCTTCTCTCCTGAAAATGCCTGCACCCGCGCGCAGGTGGTGACCTTCCTCTGGAGAGCCAACGGCTCCCCGAAGGTCTCCGGCTCCAACCCCTTCACCGATGTGGCCGCCGGGACTTATTACTATGACGCCGTCCTCTGGGCGGTGAACAAGGGCATCACCACCGGCACCAGCGCCACCACCTTCGCCCCCGAGAGCGCCTGCACCAGAGCTCAGGTGGTCACCTTCCTGTGGAGAGCCAACAACAAGCCCGCAGCCGCCGGCGGAAGCGGATTCTCGGATGTGCCCGCGGGTCAGTACTACCACACCGCCGTCCTCTGGGCGGTGGGCAAAGGCATCACCAACGGCACCGGCAACGGACTGTTCAGCCCCGACCAGACCTGCACCAGATGTCAGATCGTCACCTTCCTCTACCGCGCACTGAAGTGAATTTGAAAGCCTGCTGTGAGAAAAACGCAGCAGGCTTTTTTGTTTGGTGTGTCAATATTCGTTTGTAGGGTTGTAAAAGAGAGTCCGTAGGGGAGGGGCTTGCCCCTCCCGTTTGTACAAACACGCTGAATCTGCGGGAGGGGCAAGCCCCTCCCCTACGGCCGCCATTTTGCTGCGGCGCAAGAATCAACCTCCCACTGAAATTTCAAATTGCAGTCTCAGCCACATTGTGCTAAAATAGTTAAGATAAACTAGAAAAAGAGAGGCGAGGCACTGTGTCTGACACCATTGTGATCGGGATCGCCGGGGGCACCGGCAGCGGCAAGACCACCATCACCCGGCGCATCCTCCGGGAGTTCGGCGGCAACGTGAGCGTGCTGTATCACGACAACTACTACAAGCGTCACGACGATCTCACCTACGAGGAGCGGACCAAGCTCAACTACGACCACCCCAACGCCTTCGACACCCCCCTGCTGGTGAAGCACATCAAGGCGCTCAAGGCCGGACAGACCATCCAGTGTCCGGTCTACGACTACAAGGTGCACAACCGCTCCGACCGCACCACCACCGTCAAGCCCGCCCAGGTGCTGGTGGTGGAGGGCATCCTGATCTTCTCGGATCCGAATCTCTGCGATCTGATGGACATCAAGATCTTCGTGGACACCGACGCGGACGTGCGTATCCTTCGCCGCATCATCCGGGACACCCGGGACCGCGGCCGGGATCTGGAGGGCATCGTGAACCAGTATCTCACCACGGTCAAGCCCATGCATGACCGGTTCGTGGAGCCCTCGAAGCGGAACGCGGACATCATCATCCCCACCGGCGGCCACAACCCCGTGGCCCTGGACTTCGTCATGGAGCGCATCCGCGCCCACGTGGAGGGCAGAACCTGAGATGGCAAAACTCTATTTCAAATACGGCGCCATGGGCTCCTCCAAATCCGCCCAGGCGCTGATCACCCAGTTCAACTATGAGGAGCTGGGCATGTCCGTGTGGCTGATCAAGCCCTCGGTGGATGACCGGGACGGCAAGAGCATCATCCGCTCCCGCATCGGCCTGGAGCGCACCGCCGAGGTCATCACGCCGGAGGACAACATCTTCGAAAAGTTCCCCGGCGCCGACGTGATCATCGCAGACGAGGCGCAGTTCTTCACGCCGGAGCAGATCGACCAGCTCAGAGCCATCGTGGACGAGAAGGACATCCCGGTGCTGTGCTTCGGTCTCCGGACAGACTTTCTCACCCACTTCTTCCCCGGCGCCATGCGGCTGATGGAGTTGGCGGATTCCATCACGGAGATCAAGACCGTCTGCGCCTGCGGCAGCAAGGCCACCGTCAACGCCCGCATCGACGAAAATGGGAAGATCGTCACCTCCGGCGGCCAGATCCTCCTGGGCGGCAACGACAGCTATGTGGCCATGTGCCACCGCTGCTGGGTGAAGAAGATCCGGGAGCAGCAGGCATGACCGAACGCGGCAAAACCCGGCGCGTCCTCTTCACGGTGCTGACCGTCCTTTGGATCGCCGTGATCTGGGGCCACTCCCTGATGCCCGCCGATCTGAGCAAGCAGGAAAGCGGCGGTCTGCTCTCTCTGCTGATCCAGTATCTCCCCTGGCTGACGGATCACATCATCCGCAAGGCCGCCCACTTCACCGAATACGCCATCCTCGGCGCATTGCTCTTCGGCGCCACAAAAGGCGGACGGCGCAGCCCCGCCTTCCCGCCGCTGGCGGGCATTCTAACCGCCATGACCGACGAGAGCATTCAGCTGTTCTCCGACGGCCGCAGCGGTCAGGTCACCGATGTGTGGCTGGATTTCGCAGGCTTTCTGCTGCTTTGGGGTCTGCTGCAGCTGCTCTTCGGACGAAAAACCTCATAACCCGCATCCGCCGTGATCCAGCATCCGGCGGATGATCGTTTTCAGCCGCCGGGCGTGCTCCCTGCTCTGCTTGGAGAGTTCGGCATAGGTCTCCCGCAGCTCAGGGTCAGCGGTCTCCACGGCAGCGGCGGCATACCGATCCGCCCGCTCCGACACCGCAAGATAGTCCTTCCTAAGATCCTGCAGCAGCGGACCCCGCAGGGTGCAGCATTTGGATCTCAGGCTGAACCGCTCCCCGGTTTTCAGAAACCACAGACTCCGCAAAAGCTGAAACCGCTCGCAGGTGCAGCGGTGCAGCGGCTCCATGCTCTGCAGCCGGCAGGCGAGCTCCCGCTCAAAGGCCGCGCTCTCCGCCTCCTGCTCCAGAAACCGCAGCAGCGGATCGACCCCTTCCGGCTCAGGCGGCGGCAGTTCCTCCGCGGCGCCCTGTACTCTGGCCCAGATCTCTTCAAAGCCATCCAATGTGAATTCGTTCATGTCCATCACCCGCAACAGCCTATGCGAATTACAAAAAAGCCGTGAATTTAGTTTACATAATAACATTCAAATCAGATTTCAAATGACAAATCCGGCGAAACATGGTAGAATCTTTTAGTTAGAATTAATGTAGCCGGCTTAGAATAGAGCCATCCAAAATGAAGGAGTGGGATTTATGCGTCTGCTTCTGGCGGAAGATGAGCGTTCTCTCGCGAAGGCGGTGGGAGCGATCCTGGAAAAGAACAATTTCTCGGTGGACATCGTCTACGACGGCGCCGACGCCCTGGACTATCTCCGGGCAGGGAACTATGACGGCGCGGTGCTGGACATCATGATGCCGAAGATGAGCGGCATCGAGGTGCTCAAGACCATCCGGGCAGAGGGAAACATGCTGCCCGTGCTGCTGCTGACCGCCAAGAGCGAGATCGACGACAAGGTAGAAGGTCTGGACAGCGGCGCCAACGACTATCTCACCAAGCCCTTCAACTCCAAGGAGCTGCTGGCCCGGATCCGCGCCATGACCCGGACCCAGGCGGCTCAGGGGAGCTCCGAGCTGAAGATCGGCAACATCACGCTGGACCGGGCCACCTTCGAGCTCTCCTCCCCCAGCGGCAGCTTCCGGCTGGCAAACAAGGAATTTCAGATGCTGGAGACCCTGATGGCGAACCCCCACAGTCTGATCTCCACCGAACGGTTTCTGGAGAAGATCTGGGGCTATGATACCGAGGCCGAGATCAATGTGGTCTGGGTCTACATCTCCTATCTCAGAAAGAAGCTCACGGCTCTGAACGCCAACGTGCAGATCAAGGCCACCCGCAACGCCGGATATTCTCTGGAGGTCGTCGATGTTTAAGAAGCTGCGCCTCAGGTTCATCGCGCTGACGATGCTTTCGCTGCTGCTGGTGCTGCTGGTGATCCTCGGCGGCATCAATCTGGTGAACTATCGAAACGTGGTGCAGCAGGCGGACGACGTGCTGGCAGTGCTGGCAGAAAACGACGGCTCCTTCCCCGGCCGCGACGGCATGCAGCCCATGCCCTTCCCGCAGGATGACGGCACCGCGGCGGAGGATTTAAAGCAAAACTCCGACTGGCGTCACGATCACGGCGGTCTGTCCGTGGAGGCCCCCTATGAGTCCCGGTATTTCTCCGTCCGTCTGGCAGAGGACGGCAGTGTGAACTACGTGGACACCGTGCGGATCGCGGCAGTGGATATGGACAGCGCCGTGGAATATGCCGAACAGGCCCTCGCCTCCGGCAAGGAGCGGGGCTTTCTGGATGACTACCGCTTCGTGGTCACCGCGTCCTCCGAGGGGGACACCCTGGTGATCTTTTTGGACTGCGGCCGGAATCTCGGCACCTTCCGCACCTTCCTCTTGGCCAGCGTCGGCATGGCGGCGGCAGGGTGTCTGGCGGTACTGCTGCTGGTGGTGCTGTTCTCCGGCAGGATCGTGCGGCCGGTGGCGGAGAGCTATGAAAAGCAAAAGCGCTTCATCACCGACGCGGGCCATGAGATCAAGACGCCCCTGGCCATCATCGACGCCGACGCCGACGTGCTGGAAATGGATCTGGAGGACGAGAACAACGAGTGGCTCCAGGACATCCGGAGGCAGACCAAGCGGCTGACGGAGCTGACCAACGATCTGGTGTATCTCTCCAGAATGGAGGAGCAGCAAAACAGCGCCAATCTGGTGGATTTCCCGGTCTCCGATCTGGTGAGTGAGACAGCCCAGGGCTTCCAGAGCCGGGCCCTGCAGAAGGAGCAGATCTTCAACCAGAACATCCAGCCCATGCTGACCCTCCACGGGGACGAAAAGGCCATCCGGCAGCTGACCTCCATCCTTTTGGACAACGCCGTGAAGTACACCCCCGAGGGCGGCAGGATCGATTTGGATCTGGAACAGCAGGGCCGGAACATCGTCCTTACGGTTTACAACGACTCTGCCTCCCCAGTGCCGAAGGAGAGCATGACGAAACTCTTCGACCGGTTCTACCGCACCGATCCCTCCCGCAGCTCTTCCACCGGCGGCCACGGCATCGGGCTGAGCATCGCGAAGGCCGTGGTGCAGGCCCACAAAGGGAAGATCACCGCCAGCACCGCCGATGAAAAGAGCCTGAAAATCACAGCCATCCTCCCCGCCGAGGGGAAATGACAGGAGACCACATGAACATTGACCTGTTAAGCCAAATCGTCTCGCCGCTGCTGGATTGGTTTTCTGAAAACCAGCGGGATCTGCCCTGGCGGAAAGACCGGGAGCCCTACCACGTCTGGCTCTCGGAGATCATGCTCCAGCAGACCCGGGTGGAGGCGGTGAAGGGCTATTATCAACGATTTCTCGCCGCCGCGCCGGACGTGTTCGCTCTGGCGGAGCTGCCGGAGGCGCAGCTGATGAAGCTCTGGGAGGGTCTCGGCTACTACAACCGGGCCCGGAACCTGCACAAATGCGCCAAAGAGATCGCAGCCGGAGGCGGCGTGTTCCCCCACACAAAAGAGGAACTCTTAAAACTCCCCGGCATCGGGGACTACACCGCCGGGGCCATCGCCAGCATCTGCTTCGACGAGCCGGCGGCCGCCGTGGACGGCAATGTACTGAGAGTCTGCGCCCGGGTCCTGGAGGACGACCGCCCGGTGGACACGCCGCAGTTCAAAAAAGAGCTGTCCGCGGCGCTGTCTGCGGTCTACCCCAAGGGCCGCTGCGGCGACTTCACCCAGGCGCTGATGGAGCTGGGCGCCACGGTCTGCGTGCCCAACGGTGCGTCCAAATGCGGAGATTGCCCGCTTCGGACACTATGCCTGGCCAAAAAGCACGACACCATGCTGAAGCTTCCCACCCGGCTGCCCAAGCGGGGCCGCAGACAGGAGGAGCACACCCTGTTCCTGCTTCGCTGCGGGGAGCTCACCGCCGTGGAACAGCGGCCGAAAACCGGTCTGCTGGCGGGCCTGTGGCAGCTGCCCAACACCGAGGGACTTTTGAGCGAATCCGAGGTCGGTTCATACCTCTCCGGCATAGGGTTCGGGGAGCTCCGGCTGCGCAGCGCAAGAGACGGCGGCCACATCTTCACCCACATCGAGTGGAAGCTTCGGTGCTATGAGATCGAGTGCGAGCGCGCCGTCGATGCCTTCGTCTGGGCCACTCCTGAAGAGCTGCTGGAGCGCTACTCCCTCCCCACCGCTTTTCGACAGTTTCTATGAAATATCAACAATCACACCCGGCTTCGGGTGTGATTGTCTCTATTTAAACGTAATTGCAATCCTGAGGGGCTTTGTGCTATACTGTTAAAATAGAGTGAAAAAAGCGCTTTGCAGGTGGGAGAGAGTCTGCAGAGGTAGGTAAAGGAAGGAAAACTATGGACATTCTGCATTTTCATGAAGAGGAATGCAAAAACTGCTACAAATGCGTGCGCTTCTGCCCGGTGAAGTCCATCCGCGTGTTCAAGGGCCAGCCCCAGATCATCCACAGCGAATGCATTCTCTGCGGCAACTGCGTAGCGGTCTGCCCCCAGCACGCCAAGGAGGACAACAGCGATGTGGATACCATCCGCCGGCTGATCGCCCAGGGCAAGCAGGTGGTCGCCAGCGTGGACAGCACGTATCTGGCATATTTCGACACGCCGGGTTTCTCCGGCGTCCACAAGGCGCTGCTGGATCTGGGCTTCTCCGAGGCCTATGAGACCGCCGAGGGCGCCCAGCTGGTGGACCGTCAGCTGGAGATCCTGGCCCACCAGGCCGACGGCAAGCCGGTGATCACCTCCGGCTGCCCCACCATCGTGCTCTACTGCGAGAAGCACTTCCCCGAGGCGCTGCCCTACTTAGCGCCGGTGCTCTCCCCCATGCAGACCCACGCCCAGATGCTGCGCCAGCGCTGCCCCGGGGCCACCGTGGTTTACATCAGCCCCTGCATCGCCAGAAAAGAGGAGACCAAGGGTTATGAGAGCGTGGGCGCCGACTACGCCATCACCTTCACCGAGCTGGAGGAGTGGCTGGATCTGGTGAATGTCCGGCTGGAGACCGACGTGCCTCAGGACGACCCCAAGGTTGCCCACGGCTATGTGGTCACCGGCGGCGTGGAGGAAGGCATGGCCCACCTGATCGGCGTGGATTATCTCTCCGTAGATGGTCTGGAGGACTGCATCAAGGTGCTCAAGTGCGTGGCGGAAGGCGGTCTGAAGGGCTGCTTCATCGAGATGTCCGCCTGCCACGGCAACTGCATCGGCGGCATGGTCTTCAGCCAGAAGGAGTCCAACCTTCTGGAGGCCAGACGCAGAGTGGAGAGCGTCAGCGTCTACAACGGCGGTGACTACGACGTGGAGGAGCAGGTGGATATGTACCGCTCCATGGAAGACCACCACATCCGTCCCGACGAGGAGCCGCCCGAGAGCGCCATCACCGGCATTCTCCGGAAAATGGCCAAGTTTACCAAAGAGGATGAGATCGACTGCGGTCTGTGCGGCTACCGCACCTGCCGGGACAAGGCCAAGGCCGTTTACGCCGGCCGCGCCGAGATCAGCATGTGCATGCCCTACATGAAGGAGAAGGCCGAGACCTACTCCGAAAAGATCATCAACGTCTCCCCCGAGGGCATCATCACCGTGGGCAAGAGTCTCAAGGTGCGGCAGATCAACAAGGCCGCCTGCCGGATCTTCGGCATCAAGGACACGGCGGACATCGTGGGCTACCCGGTGAGCCGCATCATGGACGAATACGACTTCGTCAAGCTCATGGGCATGGACGAGACCCAGTACACCGACCGGGTGTATCTGGCGGAATACAACGTGTATCTGGAGCGGATCTTCATCTGCGACCCGGAGCGCACGGTCTATACCTGCATCATGCGCGACGTGACCCAGTCCCGCCAGCGCAGAGAGCAGGTGCAGAAAACCAAGCTCCACGCGGCGGAGCTGGCCGACGTCATCATCGACAATCAGCTGCGCATCGTCCACCAGATCGCCGGACTTCTGGGTGAGACCGCTGCCGAGACCAAGGTGGCCGTCCACGATCTGAAGCAGGCCATCCTGCTGGACGAAGAGGGCGAGGAGGACGACGATGCGTAAGGCAAGGAATCTGGACCGGAACCTGGTCTGGGACGTGGGCGTCGTCAGCATCCACAAAAACGGCGAGAGTCTCTGCGGCGACCAGTGTCTCTGGGAGCGCAATGAGGACGGCGCGCGGATCATTCTCTCCGACGGCATGGGCTCCGGTGTGAAGGCCAACATCCTCTCCACCCTCACCAGCACCATGCTCCAGACCATGCTCTCCGGCAACATCCCGCTGGAGGAGTGCGTCTCCACCGTGGCGGCGACCCTGCCCCTGAGAAAGGACGTGCAGATCGCCTACGCCACCTTCACCATTGCCTCCACCCACGGCCGCCATGTGGAGCTGGTGCAGTATGACAACCCGCCCGCCATCTTCATCCACAACGGCGTGGCACAGCGATACAACTACTCCGTCCGCTTTGCCCAGGAGAAGGAGCTCCATGAGAGCCGCCTGACCTTTGAGCCCGGCGACATGGTGGTCATGTTCTCCGACGGCGTGGCGGAAGCAGGCCGCGGCACCACCACCTACGAGGGCTGGCCCCAGGCGGACATCGAGGACTTCCTCGCCCGTAACAGCGATCCCTCCCTGCCGGCTCAGCGGATCGCAGCCAGAATGCTCTCCACCGTGGAGGCGCTGGATCTGGGCGAGCTCCACGACGACACCACCATCGCCATCCTGCGGCTCAGAGAGCGCAGCGTGGTGAACATCATGATCGGCCCGCCGGAGAACAAGGATGACGATCTGAGCACCATGCGCCTGTTCTTCGCAAAAGAGGGCAAGCACGTGGTCTGCGGCGGCAGCACCGCCAAGGCCGTGGCGAAGTTCTTGAACCAGCGGGTCCATGTGATGCCCAGCTCCGGCGACGAGCCCGTCCCGCCCATGAGCGAGATCCGCGGCGTGGATCTGGTGACCGAGGGCGCCGTGACTCTGGCCGCTCTGACGGAGCTGCTGAAGGCCTACAAGACCGATCCGCTGCTGACCCTGGAGCTGGAGCGCCGCACCGACGGTGCCGCCGCCCTCGCCACCCTGCTGATGGAGGAAGCCACAGAGATCAACATTCTCTTCGGCAATGCCTCCAACGCCGCCCAGGACGACACGGAGTTCAGCTTCGAAAACAAGTTCCGTCTGATGCAGGAGCTGCAGGAGACCCTGAAGGCCGCCGGAAAACGAGTGAAAATCAGCCAATGCTGAATACCGCGGAGCCCACAAGGCTCCGCGATGTTTGATAAATGGGAGGCTGCGATGAAACGCACGGTATCCATCATCCTGAATCTGTTCATCTTCCTCCTCACGCTTCTTTCCTGGGGATCCATGGTCTTTGCCGTCACCGAGGGCGGGATGCTGTCCATGCCGGGATGGCGGAGCCTGCGGTTTTTCACGGTGCTATCCAACCTGTTCAACGCAGGCGTCTGTCTGGCCTACGCCGTGGCGCGGATCCGAAACCGGGTCTCGGAGCGGATGCAGATCTGCAAGCTCATGGGCACCGCGGCGGTGGGACTCACCTTCCTGACGGTCATGGGCTTTCTGGGGCCGGTGTACGGCTACGGCGGAATGTTCCTCGGCGGAAATCTGTGGCTCCATCTGCTGCTGCCGGTGCTGTCGATCCTCGGGTATCTGACGATGGACAGCGATGTTCCGATCTCCTTCCGAAAGACCCTCTGGGCCGTGGCGCCCATGCTGGTTTACGCTGTGGGATACCTCGGAAACATCCTGGTCCAGGGCGTAGGCGAATGGCCCGACCGGCACGATTTTTACGGCTTCCTTTTATGGGGCTGGGGCCCCGGCGTGGTGATTTTGCTGGCTTTGACCCTGGTCACCTGGCTGCTGGCGGTGCTGCTCTGGAGATTCGGAAGAAGCCGCAAAATGAAAAAAGATTTATCTGTTTCCAATTAAAGTTCACTTTAGTTTCCCGGGCTATACTGGCCTCAGACAACGGGAAACGCTCCGGAACCGAAAAAAGATTTTCCCTTTAAGGTTCCTTTAGGGTTGACCTGTTAAGCTGATTCCAGAAACCCCAAGGAGGCGAACGAAATGGCATATCAGGCGATTTTCAAACGCTACGAAATCAAATACATGATGACGAAGCAGCAGAAGGAACAACTGCTGAAGGTTATGGCGGAGCACATGGCCCTGGACGAGTACGGCCGTACCACCATCTGCAACCTGTACTTCGACACCGACAGCTACCGGCTGATCCGCCGCAGCATCGAGAAGCCCGCCTACAAGGAGAAGCTTCGGGTGCGCAGCTACGGCACCGCCACCAAGACCAGCCCGGTCTTCGTGGAGCTGAAGAAAAAGTACGACGATGTGGTCTACAAGCGCCGCATCTCCATGCCGGAGAACGAGGCCGTCAAATGGCTCGGCGGGAAGCGGGAGATCCAGCACCACACCCAAATCTCCGACGAGATCGACTACGTCCGCAGCTACTACGAGGGGCTGAAGCCCGTGGTGTATTTGAGCTACGAGCGAGAGGCCTTCTACTCCAAGGACGGCAGCGACTTCCGCGTGACCTTTGATGAGAACATCCTCGCAAGAGAGACCCACCTCAATCTGGAGGCCGGCGCCTGGGGCTCGCCCCTGCTGCCGAGAAACATGGTGCTCATGGAGCTGAAGACCCCCGGCGGCATTCCCCTGTGGATGACCGAGTTCCTCAGCGCCCACCATATTTACAAGACGTCCTTTTCCAAGTACGGCACCGCCTACGAAACCATGATCTATCCCAACCGCGAAGGAGTGAGAAAATATGCTTAACCTGACCGCTTCCGGCCTGTTTTCCGGGCTGTTTGATTCCTCGACCACCACGGTGATCTCTGTGGGAAACTTCATGCTGTGCGTCGCGGTGGCCCTGGTTCTGGGTTTGATTCTCGCCTTCGCCTACATGTACCGCACCCGCTACACCAAGAGCTTCGTGGTCACCGTGGCCATGCTGCCTGCTGTGGTCTGCGTGGTGATCATGATGGTCAACGGCAACATCGGCGCGGGCGTGGCGGTGGCAGGCGTGTTCAGCCTGGTGCGCTTCCGCTCCGTTCCCGGCACCGCCAAGGAGATCGGCATCATCTTCGTGGCCATGGGCGCGGGCCTGATCTGCGGCATGGGCTACCTCGCCTACGCGGCGCTGTTCACCGTGGTCATGAGCCTGGTGCTGGTGATCTACAACGGTCTGGACTTCGGCACCCGCAGAAACGCCCAGCTGTACAAGACCCTCCGCATCACGATCCCCGAGGATCTGGACTATACCAGCGTGTTCGATGACATCTTCGAGACCTACACCAGCGAGTGCGAGCTGGCTCAGGTGAAGACCACCAACATGGGCAGCCTCTTCCGCCTGACCTACGATCTGACCCTGAAGGATCCCGACAAGGAGAAGGAAATGATCGACAAGCTCCGCGTCCGCAACGGGAATCTGGAGATCACCGTTTCCAAGCAGGTGACCATCAACACCGAACTTTGATACCATCCATTCTTTTCTTCATACCTCCTCATTTTTTTCGAAAAAATCCGTGCTCCGGTGAATGCCGAAGCACGGATTTTTATTTTCTTTTCAGTGAGTCGGGTGGGCGGCAAAGGCCTCCTCGCTGCTCCAGCGGATGCAGGTGGCCACCACCAGGCAGACCGTGGTGCCGATGAGCACCTGCAGCGGATAGGTGGGAATCAGCTGCTCCGGCAGCAGCAGCGGCAGCAGCGCCAGCGCCGCGCTGGGCGGGAAGGGACGCCGCAGCAGGTGGAAGATCGCCATCGCCATGGTGGAGACCACCAGAGCTGCCACCGTCAGCGGCAGGCCCAGACGGATGCACAGCAGCCATCTTGCGAAGGCGCCCGCCACGGCGCAGCAGACCGTCACGATCCAGATTCTGAGACTGTGGGGCGCGGCGGGGCTCTCCTTAAAAGACAGCTCGCTCAGCAAAACCGCCAGCGGCGGTGCGGCCACGCAGGGCATGCCCATGGTGACGCCCACCGCGACCAAAGCCATGATCGTACTGATGGCAACCGGCCAGCGGAAGATCTCTTCCCTGCCGTTCCAATTCCAGCGCTGTACATTCTGCGGATTCCGAAAGCCCAGCCGCTCCAGAAGTATCTGGCCCAGCACCAGCAGAACCGTCATCACCAGGACTGCCAGGGGATAGATCCAGGACTGCTCACCCAGCAGCACCGGCAGGATGCAGGCAGAGAGCACCGGCAGCAGCGTCGAGCGCACCGCCATCAGCAGCAGCGCAGCTCCCAGAAAGGCCACGCCCACCGTCATGGCCGTGGGCAGCGGCGACCATCTGGAAAGGATCACGCCCCAGACGGCGCAGATGGTCATGAGCACCGGGAGGTGCCTCCGGTCCACCCGCCAGGGCATCCCGGGCATGACCCACATGCCGGTGAGCAGGGCCAGGATCTCCGGGAACAGGATCGCCGGGGTGCGGAGCAGCTCGCTGGCCAATACCATCAGGGTTCCGAAGATTACCGCCATACTATTCTTGATGAGAAACGGTTTTTCCATAACACGCCTCGATTTCAAAATCATCCGATACAGACTATCACGAAGCGAGGAGAATTGCAAGGGTGAAATTGGGAGTTTAGCGGGGAGTTGAATTTCTGGCGAAAATTAAATAATGGCCGTAGGGGAGGGGCTTGCACCTCCCGCAGATTCAGC
>ONIN01000023.1 GCA_900317905.1 uncultured Eubacteriales bacterium
TGCTATCATGATCATAAAAAGGAGGCGGTTGCTTTGGAGCCTGTGAATTACGAAAAGCGCGGATATCTCCTGGAGCATTTCCGCCTGTTTCACCTGTCCTCGGCACTGGAGGAGGACACGGACTTCCACTACCACGAATTTCACAAGCTGGTGTTCTTCCGCTCCGGCGCCGGGCGCTATCTGGTGGAGGGGCGCAGCTATGTTTTAAGACCCCACGACATCGTTCTGGTGCAGCGGGGCGCCATCCACCGGGCCCAGATCTCCAACGAGGAGACCTACGAGCGGGTGATCCTCTACATCTCCCCGGAGTTTTTAGACCGCATGAGCTCGGAGCAGAGCCCGCTGGACTACTGTTTCACCGCCTCGACCCGGGAAAAGAGCTTCGTCCTGCGGCCGGACTACGACCGGAGAGAGCGCCTGAACCAGATCCTCAACGCCCTGGAGCGTGCCGAGCAGGGGGAGGATTTCGGCCAGGATCTGCTGGCGCGGGCGCTGCTGGTGCAGCTTCTGGTGGAGCTGGCCAGGGGTGTGGACGCGGAGCACTACCACTACGCCGCCGCCGAAAACACCGACGAGAAGGTGACTGAGATCCTGGAGTACCTCCACGACCATCTGACGGAGCCCATCTCCATCGACGCCCTGGCGGAGCATTTTTACCTGAGCAAATACTACATGATGCGGCTGTTCCGGGCGCGGACGGGCTTCACCATCCACGCCTATCTCACCGACCAGCGGCTCCATCTGGCAAGGGAACTGATCCAACAGGGCAGCATCGCCACCGACGCCTGCTACCGCTGCGGCTACGGGGATTACAGCGCCTTCTCCCGCGCCTATAAAAAGCGCTTCGGCCAGAGCCCTGGCAGGAGAAGGGAGCAGGCCCCGTGAGCACCTGGCAGTATTATTATCGCAGGATGCCCCAGCCGCAGCAGGAGATCTACCACCGGCTGCTGGTGGGACTGAAGGAGCTGGCCCCGTCCATCCATATCCCAAAGTGCGACGGAGAAGTTTTGAGCACTCTGTTCTTCCAGCTCCGGCTGGATCACCCGGAGATCTTCTGGGCGGTGGGCTATTCCTGCCGCAGCTATGTGGGGGCCGAGAGCTGGGAATTTATCCCGGACTACATGTTCCGAAAGGACAAGGTGAAGGAGCACCAGAAGGCCCTGGCCGCCAGACTGGAGCGTCTGGCCCGCCCGGCGAAGGATCTGGACGAGGCGGGGAAGGTGCGGTACATCCACGATTTCATTCTGGAAAACGTCCGGTATGATAAACTGGAAAAGCCCTATTCCCATGAGATCATCGGCCCCATGACCAACGGCGTGGGCGTCTGCGAGGGGATCGCGAAATCGGTGAAACTCCTCTGCGACGAGCTGGACGTGCCCTGCATGATCCCCATCAGCGACCGGGATCGGGCAAACGGGGAGAAGTACCTCCACGCCTGGAATATCGTCCAGCTCGGCGGGAAGTACTACCATCTGGACGCCACCTTCGACAACACCCTGGCGAAGAAATGCGGCTTCCACCGCTATGACTATTACCTTCTGAACGACGAGAAGATCTTCCGGGATCACCGGGCGCTGCTGTACCCCGCGCCGCAGTGCAGCGACGGGAAACGGTTCGGCTACTTAGAGCAAAAGCGCTCCTTTACGAAGACCGAGGACGTGCAGAAGCGCATCGACCAGGCCATCAAGAAGAAAAAACCGGACTACATCTTCCACTGGCGCGGCGGGTATCTGACCCGCGAGACCTTGATGGAGCTCTGCACGCTGATCGAGCAGACCGCCAGAGCCAGAGATGCCGGTGTGGAGATCCGGGTCAACTGGCCACAGGCCGTCATCTATACGAGGTTCACCCAAAGCGCTCCCATGTCCGTCCAAAACGACGACGCCGGAGAGGACGTCCAATAAAAATCACCACAGCCGCCCTGAAATCAGGACGGCTGTGGCTTTGTTTGGGGGATTTATATAGGGGAAAGAGAGGAAGGGAGGTATCGTGTTACTGCGCGTTCATGCCGATGAGCTCGCTGATGGTGGAGAGCATGGCGTCGGCGGGGATCACGATGGTGCTGACCACATAGTAGAAGTGGCCGTCCTGGACCCAGCTTGCGGCGAAGAGCTCAGACTCGCTCATGCCCTTCACGGTGACGGTAATATCGTTCACGGTCACGTCCCCGGCGTAGTCATAGACGGTGTAGTCGCCGCTGATGTCGGCCTCGGTCGCGCCCTTGCGGATGGTGAAGGTCTCACCGTCGGCGCCGGTGTACTGCACCTCGATGATATCCTGATCCATGGAGCGGTAGACGATCTCATCGTCGGAGAAGAACATCTCCGGGGCCTTGAGGTCGATCTTCGCGTCCTCGCAGGCGGCGTCCAGAGAATCGTGGTCGACCCAGGGATTGCTGAGATTGGCGGTGGGGTCGCTCTCCACGTTCACAACGTTGTCCTGCGCGGTATCGGTATTTCTGCTGCAGGCCGCCAGACCCAAAACCAGCACCAGCGTCAGCAGCAAAGAGAGAATCTTTTTCATGGGTTTGTCCTCCAAAATCTTGGGATTTTTCTGTTTCCACCCATAAAAACGACGCGGAACGAAAAAAGTTCCGCGTCGTTTTGCATTTTTCAGATTATTTAAGATTTGTTCAAATTTCGAAGAACGTCACGCAGTCGCGGTTGATGTCGCTGAGCTTGTGGACGCCGCACATGGCCATGGTATCCTTCAGCTCCGCGCCCAGCTTGTTGACGTAGACCTGCACGCCCTCGGCGCCGCCGCCGTAGACCATGTTCACGAAGGGACGGCCGATGAGCACCGCGTCCGCGCCCAGGGCCAGGGCCTTAAAGATGTCGGTGCCGGTGCGGATGCCGCCGTCGGTGAAGATGGTGAGATCGTCGCCCATGGCGTCCTTGATGGCGGGGAGCACCTCAGCGGTGGCGGGGGTGGAGCCCAGCACGCGGCCGCCGTGGTTGGAGACCACGATGCCCTTGGCGCCGGCCTTGGCGGCCTTCTCGGCGCCGCGGATGGTCATGACGCCCTTCACCACGAAGGGGAGTCCGGCGTAGTCCGCGATCTCCTTCAGCTCCTCCACGGTCTTGCTGCCTGCGGGCGGCGTCAGATTCTTCAGGAAGGGGAGGCCGGCCGCGTCGATGTCCATGGCGATGAAGGGGCAGCCGGAGGTCTTGGACTTGTCCAGCTTTTCCTTCACAAGCTCTGTTGCCCAGGGCTTGATGGTGGGCACGCCCGCGCCGCCCGCGTCCTTGATGGCGGCGATGGCGCCGTCGAAGACCGCGGGGTTCTGGCCGTCACCGGTGAAGGCCATGATGCCGGCCTCGGCACAGGCGGGAACCAGGATCTGGTTGTAGGCCAGATCGTCATACTTGTCGCCGTAGTGGAGCTTCATGGCGCCCACGGGAGCGGCGAAGAAGGGGTACTTGTACTGCTTGCCGAAGAGCTCCACGGTGGTGTCCACGGGCACGTTCTCACAGATGGTGTCCATGTTCACGCAGATCTTCTGCCAGGCCTCGTAGTTCCGCTGGAACACGCTGCCGGGGCCCTTTGCGCCGGGGCCGGGGACGGTGTTGCCGCAGGCCTTGCCGTTACATACGGGGCAGCCCTTGCAGAAGGGGCCGATGCAGCCTCTCGCGGCCTCGATGATTTCTTTGTAATCCATAGGTCGATACCTCCAAAAAAGTTTTTAAGTTATAACAAAAGCGGTGAGAGTACAATTGCAACAATGGAACCGATGAGATTCGTCCAGCCGATGAAAGCGAGAATAAAATGCGCGGTCTTTTGGGTGGACTTCGGCACGCATCTGCTCATGATGATGAACAGCACGCCGAGGATCAGGGAAAACCCTGTGACCCGCAGCAGCTCGGGAAAGGTGGTGATCTTCGTCCCGTGACTCTGAATGTGGGAAAAGGAAAAGCTCTTGGCGAGGACATAGACAATTGCTGCGAGAATGCTGCAGATGATCAGGGTCGTTTTCTGTTTTTTACTCATCGTTTTTTGATGGAGAAACTCCCGTTCCGTCAAAGCGCGGGATCATGTCCGTGGTGGCGGCCTCCAGCTCCTGAAAGAAGCCGTTTTCGATGCGGCTTTCCATCAGATGCTCATAGACCTGGTCGTTTTCGGCAGGGGAGACCCGCCGCTTCAACTCCGGGAATCTGCTCAGATCCCCCATGGGGGTGTACTGGCTCATGAGACTGAACAGCACGTCGTCGGGTTCGAAGTTCTCTGAAACCCAGTCGATGACGTTTTTGCTGTTTTCGATCTGTCCCGGCAGGATCAGATGCCGGATCAGGACACCTCTTTGCAGCATTCCGTCGTCGTCAAACCGGAACTTTCCGGTCTGCCGAAACATCTCCCGGATCGCCGCGGTGGCTACCTCCGGATAATCCGGCGCGGCGGAATACTTCCCGGACAGCGCGCCGTCCAGATACTTCAGATCCGGCAGATATACCTGCACCAGCCCCTCCAGCAGTTTCAGGGTCTCGACCTTCTCATAGCCGGAGGAATTCCACACCACCGGGATGCCGAGGTTTAATCCATCCAGCGCCTGAACGATCTGGGGCACATAGTGGCTTCCGGTGACGAGATTGATGTTATGCACGCCCTGATCCCGCAGCTCCAGAAAGATCTCCCTCAGCCTCGGAACTGTGATCTCCACGCCCTGCTTCGCGCGGCTGAGACCGTAGTTCTGGCAGAACACACACCGCAGGGTGCAGCCTGTGAAGAACACCGCGCCGCTGCCGTGCTCGCCGGAAATGCAGGGCTCCTCACCAAAATGGGGAGCGGCTCTTGCCACCACGGGATCGGCGCCGACGCCGCAAAAACCGCGCTTTCCGGCGTCCCGCTCTGCGCCGCAATTCCTCGGGCAGAGGTAACATTTTGACAACTCTGACACCTCAATCCACAATCTCTTGGGTCAATTATAACGGTTTTTGGCACTATGTGCAATCTTTTACTTTGAAAAAGGGAAAAATTCTATCCCCGTACGAAGGAAATTGATTGAAATTTAACTCATTCCGTTATAAAATAAGCATGGCGCGGAAGGATTTGCCGCGTCGGAGGGAAAGCAGCTATGATCGACATTGTTCTCTTTGAACCGGAGATACCCAACAACACCGGGGCCATCGCCCGCACCTGCGCCTGCACGGGGTCCAGACTCCATCTGATCAAGCCCCTGGGGTTTGACATTTCGGACAAGGCCGTGAAGCGGGCCGGGCTGGACTACTGGCATCTGGTGGAGGTGCTGGTCTATGAGAACATCGACGAGTATTTCGAGAAAAACGGAGACGACGATCTCTGGCTGCTGAGCACCAAGGCCAAGTACAGCTACACGGAGGCAGACCTCTCTTCCGAGCACGTTACCCTGATGTTCGGAAAGGAGACCAAGGGGCTTCCCGAGTGGCTCAGAGAGAAATACGCCGACCGGTGCCTGCGTCTTCCCATGCGGCAGGGGGCCAGAAGCCTGAATCTCTCCAACACCGCCGCCATCCTGACCTACGAGACCCTGCGACAGCAGAACAAGCTGGAGGGGTTATATCTCGAAACGGCAGGGCAGAATTAATTCGTACATTCTTTTTTAGGAGGAAGAACCATGAATTACAACAAAAAGAGCGTTCTCGATGCCGACCTGAAGGGCAAGAAGGTCCTTCTGCGCTGCGACTTCAACGTCCCCCAGGACAAGGAGACCGGCGCCATCACCAGCGACAAGCGCATCGTCGCCGCGCTGCCCACCATCCAGTATCTGCTGGAGCAGGGCGCCGCGGTCATCGCCTGCTCCCACCTGGGCAAGCCGAAGGGCACCTGGAAGGAGAGCCTGACGCTGGCTCCCGTGGCGGTTCGCCTCAGCGAGCTGCTGGGCCAGGACGTGATTTTTGCCAAGGATATCATCGGTGACGACGCCAAGGCCAAGGCCGCGGCGCTGCAGCCGGGCCAGATCATGCTGCTGGAGAACCTGCGCTTCGATCCCCGCGAGGAGAAGAACGATCCCGAGTTCGCCAAGGCTCTGGCCGACATGGCGGAGCTGTTCGTGTCCGACGCCTTCGGCACCGTGCACAGAGCCCACGCCTCCACCGCCGGCGTCGCCGCCTATCTGCCCGCTTATGCCGGCATGCTGATCGAGAAGGAGCTCTCCATCATGGGCAAGGCCCTGGACGATCCCAAGCGCCCCTTCGTGGCCATCCTGGGCGGCGCCAAGGTCTCCAGCAAGATCGGCGTCATCAACAATCTGCTGGAAAAGGCCGACACCATCATCATCGGCGGCGGCATGAGCTACACCTTCCAGAAGGCGCTGGGCTACGAGGTGGGCAACTCCCTCCTGGAAGCCGACTGGCTGCAGTACTCTCTGGACATGATCCAGAAGGCCAAGGACAAGGGCGTGCAGCTGCTCCTGCCTGTGGACACTGTGGTGGGCAAGGAATTTGCCGCTGACACCGAGAAGCAGACCGTCGCTTCCGACGCGATGCCCGCTGACTGGGAGGGCATGGACATCGGCCCCAAGACCATCGAGCTGTTCTCCGAGGCCGTGAAGAACGCCGGCACCGTGGTCTGGAACGGCCCCATGGGCGTCTTTGAGTTCCCGGCCTTTGCTGTCGGCACCGAGGCCATGGCCAAGGCGCTGGCCGAGTCCGGCGCGGTCACCATCGTGGGCGGCGGCGACAGCGCGGCTGCCGTTGAGAAGCTGGGCTACGCCGACAAGATGACCCACATCTCCACCGGCGGCGGCGCCTCTCTCGAGTTCCTCGAGGGCAAGGAGCTCCCGGGTGTTGCCTGCCTGCAGGACAAGTAAAGGGAAACGCTGAACGAATCGCCGCACCCATCTTGCCGGCATCTTTTCCGCCTGACTTCGCTTCAAAACCTTGAAATACACAAAGTATTCCTGCGTTTTTTCATCTTTGTCAGGCAGAAAACCTGCTCGACAATCTGTGCACTTCGATTCATTCATCGCTTCCCAGTAAGCTATCAACTTCAAAAGGAGAGAAAATATTATGAGCAGAAAAACCGTCATCGCCGGTAACTGGAAAATGAACAAGCTGGCCAGCGAGGTTCCCGCCTTCGCCTCCGAGCTGAAGGCCGCCATCACCGGCAGCTATGACTGCGACATCGTCATCTGCGCCCCCTATCCGCTGATCCCCGCTCTCAACGCCAACAAGGACGTGGTGGGCATGGGCGTCGGCGCCGAGGACGTCTCCGCCTTCGAGAAGGGCGCCTACACCGGTGAAGTCAGCGTCTCTCAGCTCAAGGAGCTGGGCCCCCAGTACTGCATCGTCGGCCACAGCGAGCGCCGTCAGTACCACAACGAGACCGACTCCTCCGTCAACGCCAAGACCAAGGCCCTGCTGGCCAATGGCATCACCCCCATCGTCTGCGTGGGCGAGAGCCTGAAGCAGCGCGAGTGCGGCCTGACCAAGGACTTCGTCAACAGCCAGGTGGTCGTGGCCTTCTCCGGCATCTCTGCCGAGGACGCCAAGAAGTGCATCATCGCCTATGAGCCCATCTGGGCCATCGGCACCGGTGTCACCGCCACCAACGAGCAGGCCCAGGAAGCCTGCCATGACATCCGCGCGGAGCTTGCCCGCATCTACGATCAGGAGACTGCCGACAGCATCACCATCCAGTACGGCGGCAGCATGAACGCCAAGAACGCGGCCGACCTTCTGGCCCAGCCCGACATCGACGGCGGCCTCATCGGCGGCGCTTCCCTGAAGCCCGTGGACTTCGCCACCATCATCATGGCGACCGCGAAGTAAGGTGCGTCTATGAGCAAAGCAGCACTCATTATTCTGGACGGCTACGGCATCGGCAATCACGACGCCGGCAACGCCATCTGGACGGCAAATACCCCGGTCATGGACAGCCTCATGGCGCGCTGGCCCCACGCGAAGATCTCCGCCTCCGGTCTGGATGTGGGTCTTCCCGAAGGCCAGATGGGCAACTCCGAGGTGGGTCACATGAACATCGGCGGCGGCCGCGTGGTCTTCCAGCCGCTGCCCAGGATCACCAACGCCACCGAGGACGGCAGCTTCTTCGAAAACCCCGCCTACATCGCCAGCATGGATGCGGCGAAGGCGGCAGGGAAGAAGCTCCACATCCTGGGCCTCCTGTCGGACGGCGGCGTCCACAGCCACATCAAGCACATCTTCGCCTGCGTGAAGATGGCAAAGGAGCGGGGCCTGGAGAAGGTCTACCTCCACTGCTTCCTGGACGGCCGCGACGTGCCGCCCAGCTCCGGCAAGGGCTACGTGCAGCAGCTGGTGGATTACTGTAACGAAATCGGCTGCGGCAAAATCGCCACCCTCTCCGGCCGCTTCTACGGCATGGACCGTGACAAGCGCTGGGATCGCGTGGAGGAGAGCTACAACGCCATCACCCTGGGTGAGGGCGTGCAGGATGCCGACCCCGTCCACGCCATGCAGGCGAGCTACGACGAAGGCGTCACCGACGAGTTCGTCAAGCCCGTGGTCTGCGACCCCGAGGGCGTCATCGACCAGGGCGACAGCGTCATCTTCATGAACTTCCGCCCCGACCGCGCCAGAGAGATGACCTATGCGCTGTCTCAGGCCGATTTCGACGGCTTCGAGAGAAAGAAGACCGTCTTCCCCTTAAACTATGTCTGCACTGCCCGCTACGACGAGAAGCTGGTTGACCTGCCCGTGGCCTTCCCGCCGGAGGAGCTCAAGAACACCCTGGGCGAGGTGGCAAGCGATCACGGCCTCAAGCAGCTGCGCATCGCCGAGACCGAGAAGTACGCCCATGTGACCTTCTTCTTCAACGGCGGCACCGAGACCACCTACGAGGGCGAGGACCGCTGCCTGATCCCGTCTCCCAGAGAGTTCCCCACCTACGACCTGATCCCGCAGATGAGCGCCGTGGCCGTGAAGGACGAGCTGGTGAAGCGGATGCAGTCCGGCAAGTATGACATGATCATCTGCAACTTCGCCAACTGCGACATGGTGGGCCACACCGGTGTCCTGTCTGCCGCCATCCAAGCTGTGGAGACCGTGGACGCCTGCCTGGGCGAGATCGTCAAGACGGCGGAGGAGATGGGCTACAAGCTGCTGATCACCGCCGACCACGGCAACGCCGACCGGATGGTGGAAGCTAACGGCAATCCCAACACCGCCCACACCACGAACCTGGTGCCGCTGGTGATGGTGGGTGACGAGCGCCCGCTCAGAGAGCAGGGCAGACTTGCCGACCTGGCCCCCACGATGCTCCAGCTGATGGAGATCGAGCAGCCCGCCGAGATGAACGGCGTGAGCATGATTCAAGCATAATTTTCAATCATAAATGATTGAAAAAATTCATCTGCGCCTTCGGCACAGATCAGATTAAAATGATTGGGAGGGAAAACCCATCCCCTCCCAAACCCTCCCCACAGAGCATTTTCCATTCGCAAAGAAAAGCACTACAATCCAATCAAACTATTTCTATTTGAAGGAGACAATGACCATGAAACAGATTTTCGAGATCGTTGACGTCTACGCAAGAGAGATTCTGGACTCCCGCGGCAACCCCACCGTGGAGGTCGAGGTCGTCCTGGAGGACGGCACCATCGGTCGTGCCGCCGTTCCCTCCGGCGCTTCCACCGGCATCTATGAGGCCTGCGAGCTGCGCGACGGCGACAAGAGCCGTTACCTGGGCAAGGGCGTCACCAAGGCTGTCGACAACGTGAACACCGAGATCGCCGAGGCCCTCATCGGCCTGAACGCTCTGGATCAGCCCGGCATCGACCAGACCCTGATCGATCTGGACGGCACCCCCAACAAGACCCGTCTGGGCGCCAACGCCATTCTGGGCGCCTCTCTGGCCGTTGCCAAGGCCGCTGCCGAGGCTTCCGGCGTGGGGCTGTACAACTATATCGGCGGCGTCAACGCCAAGACCCTGCCGGTTCCCATGATGAACGTCCTCAACGGCGGCGCCCACGCCACCAACAACGTTGAGATCCAGGAGTTCATGATCATGCCCGTCGGCGCGAAGTCCTTCAAGGAAGCCCTGCGGATGTGCGCCGAGGTGTTCCACACCCTGAAGAGCGTCCTGAAGGCCAACGGCACCCCCGCCGCCGGCGTGGGCGACGAGGGCGGCTATGCTCCCAACCTGGGCAGCGACGAGGACGCCCTGAAGGCTCTGGTGCAGGCGGTTGAGCAGGCCGGCTACAAGCCCGGCGAGGACTTCATGATCGCCATCGACGCCGCCTCCTCCGAGTGGTGGGACGACGAGAAGAAGACCTATGTCCAGCCCAAGACCGGCACCCAGATGAGCGCCGAGCAGCTGGTCGCCATGTGGGTCGACTTCTGCAACAAGTACCCGATCATCTCCCTGGAGGACGGCATGGCCGAGACCGACTGGGAGGGCTGGAAGCTCCTCACCGACGCCATCGGCGACAAGGTGCAGCTGGTGGGCGACGACCTGTTCGTCACCAACGTCAGCCGCCTGAGCACCGGCATCGAGAAGAAGGTTGCCAACTCCATCCTGATCAAGGTCAACCAGATCGGCACCCTGACCGAGACCCTGGACGCCATCCAGATGGCCAACCGCGCCGGCTACACCGCCGTCGTCTCTCACCGCTCCGGCGAGACCGAGGACACCACCATCGCCGACATCTCCGTCGCCGTCAACGCCGGTCAGATCAAGACCGGTGCTCCCAGCCGCACCGACCGCGTTGCGAAGTACAATCAGCTGCTCCGCATCGAGGAGGAGCTGGGCGACGTCGCCAAGTACCTGGGCAAGGACGCGTTCTTCAGCGTCAAGTAAGATCGCCCTCTAAGTGAATAAAAGGTGTTTATACTGGTAAAACTGCCAGTGTAAACACCTTTTTCATTGGAGGGAACGAAATGGAATCCAAAAAGGGATTTGGAAAGCTGCTGCAGCAGATCATTGAGGGAAGAGGCTTCTACATGGTCATGGCCCTGTGCGCGGCGGTGATCGGCGTGTCCATCTGGTCGCTGGTCAGAGAGCCGGCGGACTATCTGGACGAGGCGGAATTTGACGATACCCTGAGCGCCGTGGAGGTCGTGCCTGCGGCGACCCCGGAGCCGACGATCTTCGAAGAGCCGGAGGAGACGCCCGTCACCGAGCCCACCGAGGAGGCCGCCGAGACCGCCGCTTCCACAGAGCCGGTTTGGCCGGTGGAGGGCAGCGTGCAGCGGGGATACAATATGGAAAGCCTCAGCTACGACGCCACCATGGCCGACTGGCGCACCCACGACGGTCTGGACATCGAGGCGCCGCTGGGCACCAAAGTCCTTGCCATCAAGCCCGGCACGGTCGAGAGCGTGTATTTTGATGACGCTTACGGCTCCACGGTGGTCATCGACCACGGAAACGGCCTCACCTGCACCTACGCGGCTCTAGAGGAGATCCCCACGGTGATCGTGGGCGACACGGTGAACGCCGGGGACGTGATCGGCTCGGTGGGGGACACCGCCAAATGCGAGACCGCCCAGAGCAGCCACCTGCATCTGTCCGCCAAGGTCAACGGCGAGAGCGTCTCACCACTGGACTGCCTGCCGAAGATCGGATAACGAAGTATCATTTACGCTTCCTCCAATCTTTTGAATCGGAAGATTGGAGGGGCGTTTGTTTCGTTTTCGAATAATTTCCGCAAATCGAAAAAAACCGTAAAAAAGTGGTTGACAAACCGTTCAAAATCTGATAAACTACGTTTTGCCTTGAGGCGCAAGTTGATATGGCGGCATAGCTCAGTTGGCTAGAGCATTCGGTTCATACCCGGAGTGTCCCCGGTTCAAATCCAGGTGCCGCTACCAACAAGCGGAACGCTCGCAAGGGCGTTCCGCTTAAACTTTCTACCTGATTAAGGCCCGTTGGTCAAGTGGTTAAGACACCGCCCTTTCACGGCGGTAACATGGGTTCGAGTCCCGTACGGGTCACCAATTTGGAGGCTTAGCTCAGCTGGTTAGAGCGCCTGCTTCACACGCAGGAGGTCGATGGTTCGAGTCCATTAGTCTCCACCAAAAACCTTAGAACTCAAGGGTTCTAAGGTTTTTTGCTTTTCGGAAACTTTTTTATAAATAAGGAGCTGTGTCACATGAAGATCACCCACGCCCAGGAGCGCAAGCTCGTCACCGGCATCCTGACCACGGCAAAATTCCCCGCCGAGGACGCGGACACCATCAGCAAGGTCATCACCCACTCGGACTTCACCGGGGTCTACTCCCACGGCCTGTCCAGACTGACCCGCTACATCCGGCAGATCGAGGCGGGGGTGCTCAATCCGCAGCCGGACTTCAAGACCGTGCTGGATGACGACACTTTGCTCGTTGTGGATGGCGACAACGGCTCCGGCATCGTCAGCGTGAACAAGGCCTATGACCAGGCTTTGGAGAAGGCCAAAAAGTTCGGCGTGGGCATCGCCACAGGCCGCCACAACGCCAACATCGGCTGCGGCTCCTACTACGGCTGGCGGGCCGCCGAGGACGAGATGATCTGCGTGCTGTGCTGCAACACCTACGCCTTTTCCGCCCCCTACGGCGGCGCGGACCGGATGATCGGCACCAACCCCATCATCGTCTCCATCCCCACCGGGGAGGAGTACCCCATGGTGCTGGACATCTCCACCACCAACGTGGCCATGGGCAAGATCCAGGCCTTCGAGCGTGAAGGAAAACCCATCCCCGAGACCTGGGCCAACGACTATGACGGCAAGCCCACCACCGACGCTTCGAAAGCCTACGCCCTGACGCCCATCGCCTTTCACAAGGGCTACGGCCTCGCGGTCATGGTGGACGCCCTGAGCACCATGCTCTCCGGCGCGGCCTACGGCTCCGACATCGGCCTGTTCAGTAAGCTGGAGATGGAGAACACCGGCTTCTTCCTGATGCTGCTGGATCCCAGCCGGTTCATGCCGATTGAAGAGTTCCACAAGACCGCCGACCGCTACATCCGGATGATGAAGTCGAGCCGCAAGGCCGACGGTGTGGAGGAAATCTTCATGCCCGGCGAGATCGAGCGCCGCACCTTCAAAAAGTTCATGGAGACCGGCATCGAAGTCAGCGAAAAGCTGCAGCAGGAGCTCACGGACCTCTGCCACGGCCTCGGCGTGCCGGAAGACGTGGACACCTTCGAAAAGCTGCTTCAATATTACGAGGCGTAATTCCAATGTTAACACCCGTTGCTTGCCGCAACGGGTGTTTTTGTGGTATGGTGAAGTCAGAAAGGGGAGAGAGATATGTTCTCCGATAATCTGAAACGACTTCGGAAAGAGCGGGGCTTCACCCAGGAGAGTCTCGCGATCCAGTTAAATGTGGTGCGGCAGACGGTGTCGAAATGGGAGAAGGGTCTCTCGGTGCCGGACGCGGTGATGCTGCAGCGTCTGGCGGAGGTGCTGGAGGTCAGTGTCAGCCAGCTGCTCGGCGCGGAGATCCCGGAAGGGGAGAGCCAGCGCAACGAGATCGCGGAGCTGCTTTCGAAGATCAACGAGCAGCTGGCCATCCGGAACCGGAGAGGAAAACTGGTGCTGAGGATCGTGCTGATCGCCCTGGCGGCGCTGATCATGATTCCGCTGGTGGGCTCTTCGCTTCTCAGGGTGGTCAATGAGCCCGACCCGAATCAGAATGTCTCCGCCGGCACGGCCCATTGGGTCTGCACCATCGACGGCTACCAGTATGATTACGAGGTCACCTTCAACAACAAGCATCAGGTGATTCAGGAAACGATCGAAAGTGAAGACGGCGCCCCGCAGGCCTTTGACCCGGGCGGCGTCGGCGCCGTAGAGGATTACGAAAAATCGCTGCGGGAATATTACGAGACCTATTCCACCAGCCGCGGCGGTTCCATCGAGCTGGTGGAATCCACCGGCATGCCATTGGAGTTTGACTGAGAAATTGGAGGTTAACTGCCAGACCCACTTGGCTCCCACTCTGGGGGAGCTGTCGCGAGCCTGCGAGCGACTGAGAGGGCAAAACGTGGGATTCGAAATGCAGGAAATTCCGTGCGTCAGAAGTGACCCTGCACAGCATCATCCATCATCCCGATCAACTAATATTTGATAAAAATCGCGCTGTGGAGAATCATCCGCAGCGCGTTGTTTTTTATGCCAGGGCGGTGACGCGGCACTTGCCCTGTCCGAAGCGTTCCTCCATGGCCTTTTTATAATCCGGGAACGCGTCCTCGGGCACCAGAGCCTGGACGCTTCCGGCAAAGCCGCCGCCGTGGACTCGCCAGGCGCCGACGCCATCCAGCAGGGAGGCCGCCAGCTTCAGCCCCTGCTCCAGCCGGTCATCGCCGTTTTCGGCCTTGATGTTCCTGAGCAGCTGCTCCGAGGAGCGGCCGGACTCGTTCATCAGCTTCAGATAGGCCGCCATGTCCTTCCGCTCCAGCGCCGAGGCCAGCAGCGGCACTCTGGCGTTCTCCTCAAAGAAGTGGGCGGCGCGGTCATCGGCGATGCCGGGGATCCGGTTTTGGAAAAACTCCTCGGGATCCACCTGCGCCAGACGCTCCTTCCCGAACCGTTTGGCCACGGCATTCATATCCGCGGGGATAGCGGCGTAGGCGTCGGTGAGGCCCGAGTGGCTGCCGCCGGTGTCCGTGAGACTCAGCACATAGCCAAGGGCCCCGAAGTCCGCCGGGATGCTGCGGATCTCCATGGTGGAAAAGTCCACATACACCGCCCCGTCGGCGGCGCAGGCCAGCTGATCCATGAGCCCCGAGGGCTTGCCGAAATGGAGGTTCTCCGCCTCCTGACCGATCTGTGCCAGCTCCACCGGGGTGAAGCGGCCGCCGTTGTCGAGACTGTTCCAGATCCGCGCCATGAGGATCTCGAAGGCCGCCGAGCTGGACAGGCCGCCGCCGTCGGGGAGGGTGGAAGATACCTTCGCCTGGAAGCCGGAGACGCTGCCGCCGCGCTTGCGGATGGCTGCCGCCACGCCTCTCACCAGCGCCAGAGAGCTGCCGAATTCCTGCTCATTGGGCTCCAGATCCCTGAGATCCACGGTGAAGGCCTCGTAGCCCTCGGATTCGATCCGAACCAGCGTGTCGTCTCTGGGCTCCACCGCTGCGGTGACGCCCAGACGCACCGGGGCCGCCAGCACACGACCGTTCTGATGATCCGTATGATTTCCGCCCAGCTCCGTTCTGCCGGGGGCAAAAAATGTCTGCATGGTGTTCTCCTTTTGAAAAAACTCTGCCAAGGGACGGGATTTGCCCTCGGCAGAGAGATTCAGGCTCTGGGAAAGACTTTCTTCACGCCGACGGCGCCGGGCAGGGCCAGGGCCGCCACGTGGCGCTCGGTGTCCTCGGTGACGGTCAGGCGGTTGACGTCATAGACCTTCACCGGCATGTCGGAGAAGTCCTGGAAAGCTTCGGTGTATTCCTCCCGCTTCCACAGGCGCCAGTTGCTGTGGCCCTCGGCGTTGAAGTGCATGGGGATGGCCACTCTGGGCTGGATCTTCTCGGTGAGGAAGAAGGCGGCCTGGGGCTCGATGACCTGGAAGCCGCCGGTGGGGATCATCAGCACGTCGCAGCCCTTGAACAGCTCAATCTGCTCCGGGGTGGGGGTGACGCCGATGTCGCCCAGATGCACAACGCGCAGCTTGCCGGTGTCCAGGATGTGGACGGTGTTCATGCCGCGCATCCGGCCCTTCAGCGGGTCGTGGTAGGTCTCCACGGTGGTGACGGTGAATGGGGAGGTCTTGCCGCTGCGGAGCTTCACGCCCTCGCGGTAGTTGTGGTCCCGGTGGTCGTGGCTGATCAGCACCTCGTCGGCCTCCAGATCGATGTCAGGGAAGGCGGTGCCCACGCTCCCCGGCTGGAAGGGGTCAATGACGACGCAGTAGTCGTCCTCGATGATCTCAAAACAGGACTGTCCGTGCCAGATGATTTCCATAGGTATTGCTCCTTGTCCATTTTTTCGCATTCTTTTCTCATTCTACAATGTTTTGCACCAATAGTCAATGAAAATCGTGAACAATCCGCACTTGTGGAGCGCGGCGAAATATGGTAAAATGAATCGCTATGGATATGAATTTTGAAAACCGATTTTTGAAGGCGCGGCGCCGGTTCATCGAGGCGCATTTTAAGCGCTTGAACCCCATGCAGCTGCAGGCGGCCCTCACCACCGAGGGGCCGCTGCTTTTGCTGGCCGGCGCCGGCAGCGGCAAGACCACGGTGCTGATCCAGCGGATCGCGAATCTGCTGCAGTTCGGCAGAGCCTCCGACACCGACGAGATCCCGGAGGGCGTGGATGAGTCCACCATCGAGATGCTGGAGCGGCTGGCGGGGCACCCCAACGACCCGGACTACGCCAAGGCCTGCGCGGCGGCTGCCTATGAGAAGGTGGCGCCGTGGCGGATCCTCGCCATCACCTTCACCAACAAAGCGGCGGGGGAGCTGAAGGATCGTCTGGAGAACATGCTGGGCGCCCAGGCAAGCGACATCTGGGCCTCCACCTTCCACTCCGCCTGCGTGCGGATCTTGAGAAGAGACGTGGAGCGGCTGGGCTATCCCTCCAGCTTCACGATCTATGACACCTCCGACAGTCAGAGCGTCATGAAGCACATCCTGAAGGATTTTAATCTGGACGAGAAGATGTTCCCTTATCGCGCCGTCCTGGCGGAGATCAGCCGCGCCAAGGACGCGGGCCTGACGCCGGAGCAGTATATCGCCCGTGCCGCCGCCTCCGGTGACGTGCGGAAAAAGCGGATCGGGGAGCTGTACCAGGAATACTGGAAGCGGCTGTTCGCGGCGGGCGCCATGGACTTCGACGACCTGATCTATAACACCGTGCGGCTGCTGGAGGACTTCCCGGAGGTCTGCGACTACTGGCAGCGGAAGTTCCAGTATGTGCTGGTGGACGAGTATCAGGACACCAACCAGCTCCAGTACCGCCTGACGGCCCTGCTGTCCGACGGCTGGGGCAACATCTGCGTGGTGGGCGACGACGACCAGAGCATCTACAAATTCCGCGGCGCCACCATTGAGAATATCCTGAGCTTCGAAAAGCAGTACAAAAACGCCCGCACCATCCGGCTGGAGCAAAACTACCGGAGCACCGGGCACATCCTGAACGCCGCCAACCACGTCATCTCGAACAACCAGGGCCGAAAGGGGAAGACCCTCTGGACCAAGGCCGAGCAGGGCGACCCGCTGACCCTCTTTATCGCCCAGAACGAGAACGAGGAGGCCCAGTATGTGGCGGCCCGGATCCTCAACGCCAGAGCCATGGGCGCCAACTTCCGCGATCACGCCATCCTCTACCGGATGAACGCCCAGTCCAACCAGATGGAGTATGCCTTCAAGCGCAGCGGCATCCCGTACCGGATCATCGGCGGCACCCGGTTCTTCGACCGGGCCGAGGTCAAGGACATGCTGGCCTATCTCTGCGTGATCCAGACCCCGGAGGACGATCTTCGACTCAGCCGGATCATCAACAATCCGCCGAGAGGCATCGGCGCCAAGAGTATCCAGACCGCCCAGGAGCTGGCAGCGGAGCTGAACATCCCGCTGTACTCCGTGGTGAGCAGGGCCGACGAGTTCCCGGCTTTGCAGCGCGCCAGCGCAAGGCTGCGGCAGTTTGCGATTTTGATCGACGAGCTGCGGGAGAGCAGCAGGATCATGCCGCCGGATGAACTGTATGACACCGTTCTGGAAAAGACGGGCTATTTAAAAATGCTCATGGACAAGAACACCCAGGAGGATGTGGCGAGAGCCGAGAACGTCCAGGAGCTGAAAACCAACATCGTGAGCTACATGAAGGAGAGCGAGGCGCCGTCGCTGGCGGGCTTCCTGGACGAGGTGGCCCTCTACACCGACATCGACCAGCTGGACCGCTCTGCCGATATGGTCACCATGATGACCATGCACGCGGCCAAGGGACTGGAGTTCCCCACGGTGTTCATCATCGGCTGCGAGGAGGGCATCTTCCCCGGCGTCCGGGTCATCGGCGAGCCGGAGGAGATGGAGGAGGAGCGCAGACTCTGCTACGTGGCCATGACCAGAGCGAAGAAGAAGCTCTACCTCACCTGCGCCAGACAGCGCATGCTCTTCGGCCGCACCACCTCGAATCTGGAAAGCCGCTTTCTGGAGGAGATCCCGGAGGAGGATCTCCAGAGAACCGAGACCCGGGCCAAACGGGAAGAGAGCAGCTTCTCTGGCTTCGGCAGCTCCGGCGGCTATGGTAATTCCTACGGAAACGCCTACCGGAGACCGCAGCAGAGCGCGAGACCCGCACGCAGCGTCGCGCCGCCGAAGCCGAAGCAGGAATCTCTGCCGGACTTTAAATTGGGCGACAAGGTGAACCACCGGGCCTTCGGAAAAGGGGAGATCACCAAGGTCACGCCCATGGGCGGCGACGCGCTGCTGGAGATCACCTTCGAGACTGCGGGCCTGAAGCGGCTGATGCTGCGGGCGGCCAAGCAGTTCATGACGAAGGAGTCCTGAGTTGCGGGGAAACAAACACGCCCTGGGCGTTCTGGCGCTGCTGGGCTGCACCCTGATCTGGGGCACCTCCTTCGTGATCCTGAAGGACGCTCTGGACAGCGTGCCCACCCTCTGGATCCTGGCCATCCGCTTCACCGGCGCGGCGATTTTGATGGCGCTGTTCGACGGAAAAAAGCTGATAACCCTGGACAAGGGCTATCTGAAAGGCGGCGCGGTGATGGGCCTCTGTCTCGCGCTGGCCTACATCCTGCAGACTTTCGGCCTCGTCTATACCACCCCGGGGAAGAATGCCTTCCTCACGGACACCTACTGCATTCTGGTGCCCTTCCTCTGGTGGTTTTTCCGGAAAGTCAAGCCGGATCGGTATAACCTGACGGCGGCCGCGATCTGCATCGTGGGCATCGGACTGGTGTCGCTGACGGAAGCCCTCAGCATCGGCATCGGGGACGCCGTGACCCTGAGCTGCGGGCTTTTCTACGCGCTGCACATCATCGCCACCTCCTGTTTCATCGAGGGGCGGGATCCGGTGCTGTTGAGCTTCGTGCAGTTCCTCGCCGGGGCGGCGATCTGCTGGGTGCTGGCGCCCCTGGGGGAGCCTTTCCCGGCTGCGGTCCCGGCCTCCGCCTGGTGGGAGATCGTGTATCTCTGCCTCATGTGCACGGGGCTCTGCTTCCTGCTGCAGACCATCGGCCAGAAGTACACGCCGCCCTCGGAGGTCAGCATTTTGCTGATGCTGGAGAGCGTCTTCGGCGTGATCCTCAGCGTGATCTTCTACCACGAGCATCTGACCCTCCGGGTCCTCAGCGGCTTCGTGCTGATCTTCATTGCCATTTTGATCTCCGAGACGAAACTGGAGTTTTTGAAACAAAAAAAGACCGACTTCTGAAAAGAAGCCGGTTTTTGTTATTTATAGATCCTTTTCACCCGCGGGGACAAGGCCGAGGTGAGGCCGCAGCCCTCGTCGTGGTTCACCAGCGCCGCCTGAGACTGGCTGGAGAGGAAATTTCCAAGGCCGTCGTAGCCGAAGAAGGTCACCTCGTCGCCCACCCTGCAGTCCAGGTCGGTGACGTCCACCATGCACTGATCCATGCAGCATGCCAGAAGATGCCCACGTCTGCCGCAGACCAGCACCGGGGCCCGGACTTTGAACAGATCCTGATTCAGCCCGTCGCCGTAGCCCACGCCCACCGTTGCCACCAGGGTATCCTTTTTCAGGGTCACGGCGCCGCTGTAGCCCAGCTGATCGCCGGGATGCCGGAGCTTCAGATTCGTGATAAAGCTGCGCCAGCTGGCCACCTCCCTCACGTCGTAGAGGGGATCCTCCGTCCGATCCATGAAGAGCCGCCTGCCGATGCGCACGGCGTCCAGATGATACTGGGGGAACAGCTCCGCCGCGGCGGAGTTGGACATGTGCCGCAGGGGGATGGGCACGCCGGCAGCGCGAAGCTTTTTGGAGGCCTCCTCGAACAGCTGAAACTGCTGTGCGTCCAGTTCGGCGTTCTCCGCGTCGGAGAAGTGGGAGTAGACCCCGGTGACCTCCAGATGGTCTTGATATTGATGATATTCCTCGATGAAGGCGTCCAGCTCATTCGGCTCCAGGCCGATTCGGTGGAGCCCCGCGTCGATCTTGATCTGGATTCTGGCCTGTTTGCCCAGCTTCTTTGCCGCCTCCGCCAGCGCCGGGAGGAAATCCAGTCTGGCGCAGGTGAGGGTGAGATCCGCCTCCACCGCCGCCTCCAGCTGGAAGGGCAGGGCGGCGCTCATGATCAGCAGCTCCCGATCCACGCCGCTGCGTCTGAGATCCAATCCCTCGCTGACGTGGGACACGGCGAAGCAGCGGATCTCCGGCACGGTGCACAGCACCGCGGCGATGGCCGCCATGCCGAGGCCGTAGGCGTCGTCCTTCAACACCGGGATCAGCGCCGCGCCGTCCAGACTTTTCAGAATGGCGCGGACGTTCTCCAGCAGGATGCCGGTGTCGATCTCCATATACGAATTATTCATAAATTTATGCATAAAGCACCTCTGCACGGGCAGGATCTGCAATCCCACAGGGATACGTTCCTTATTATATTCGAAATCCACCCCGGATGCAAGGGCCTTTTCTCCAAAATCAATGCATGGAATACACAGAAATCCCGGGGAAATATCCACGATTTTTGCATAAATATCTATTGACATTGCATAAAATGCGTTGTATACTCAGAGTCGTTCCAAGCAAAAAACACTTACCGAGGAGACAAAATGAAATGAAAAAGTATGTAGCACTGCTTCTGGCTCTGGTCATGGCCTTTGCGCTGACCGCCTGCGGCTCCAGCAGCTCCACTGCGGACAACGGTTCCGCCGCTGCCGAGAGCGCTGACGCTTCCGAAAAGCTGATCTTCGGCACCAGCGCCGACTATGCGCCCTTCGAGTTCATGTATCCCGATGAGAACGGCGACCTGGTCTACGGCGGCATCGACGTGTCCGTGGCCCAGTATATCGCCGACTACACCGGCAAGGAGCTCCAGGTGGAGAACATGGGCTTTGACTATCTGCTGGCCAGCCTGCAGAAGGGCGACTTCGACATGGTCATCGCCGCCATGGAGGCTTCTGACGAGCGCAAGGAGAGCGCCGACTTCTCCGACCCCTACTTCACCGACTATCCGCCCATGGTTCTGGTTCGCGCGGATGAGGCGGCCAACTTCACCTCCACCGACTCCTTCGACGGTCTCTCCGTCGGCGCCCAGACTGCCACCACCAAGGAAGCCATCGTCAACGATGAGCTCACTGGCGCTGTGCTGGTTTCCCTGCAGAACGTGAACGATCTGGTCAACCAGCTGGTCAACGGCAAGATCGACGCCGTGGTGCTGGACGGCGCCGTGGCCATGCAGTTCGCCGCCACCAATGACGACCTGGCCGTGGCCGAGGGCGTGGATCTGGGCGAAGCCTATCCCTACTGCGTCGCCGTTGCCAAGGGCGACCCCAAGGGTCTGCTGCCGGGCATCAACGCTGCCATCGCTGAGATGGTCGCCAACGGCAAGATCGACGAGTTCGTGGAGCTCGCCGACTCCCTGGGCGATGTGGCCGTGGAGGTCAGCGCCGACTAAGCCGCACTGCTTATCAACATCAAACGTGCAAAGCCTTTTCGGGTTTTGCACGTTTTTGAACATGTAATCTTATGATTGAGAGGAGGCCAGCATCATGTGGTGGAGCAATCTGTTTACAGACATGAGTAAGGCCAGCTTTTTCAACTTCTCCTTCCTGCCGAAGTACGCCGCGTTCTTCGTCCAGGGCATTGAATATACGCTGCTGCTGGCGGTGGTATCCGTCGGTCTCGCGGTGATCCCGGCATTGCTGCTGGCGCTGATGCGGCTGAGCAAGAGCAAGCTCGTCAAGGGCATCTCCGGCGCCTACATCGCGCTGTTTCGCTCGACGCCGCTGCTGGTGCAGCTGTCCATCATCTATTTCGGTCTCTTCGGCGTCATCAATATCCCCAGATTCAACCTGTTCGGTTTCGTGGACTTGAGCCGCTTCATCCCCGGCGTGGTGGCCCTGGCTTTGAACTCTTCTGCCTACGTGGCGGAGATCTTCCGCGCGGGCATCCTTGCTGTGGACGCGGGCCAGATGGAGGCTGCCCGGTCGCTGGGTCTTTCGAAGTGGGACGGCATGCGCCTGGTGGTGCTGCCCCAGGCCATCAAGAACGTCCTGCCGGCCCTGGCCAACGAGATCGTCACCATGGTCAAGGAGAGCTCCATCTGCTCCATGCTGGGCATGGCGGAGCTGATGTTCGGCGCGAAGGCGGTGGCGTCGTCCACCTACATCACCCTGGCGCCCTACACCCTGGCCGCGCTGATTTATTTCTGCATCAACTTCCCGGCCTCCAAGGCCATCGAAGCCATCGAAAGGAGGATGCGCCGTGGCGACAAGCAGTAACGAGATCATCCGCGTGGAGCACGTCTCCAAGCACTTCAACGACGGGGCGGTCAAGGCCCTGGACGACTGCAGTCTCACCATCCACCATGGCGAGGTGGTGGCCATCATCGGCCCCTCCGGCTCCGGCAAATCCACCTTCCTGCGCTGCCTGAACCTTTTGGAGGTGCCCACCGGCGGCAAGGTCATCTTCGACGGGGTGGACATCTGCGACGAGAAGGTGGATCTGGATCTCCACCGCAGAAAGATGGGCATGGTGTTCCAGCACTTCAACCTGTTCCCCAACATGACCGTGAAGAAGAACATCACCCTGGCGCCGGTCCGGCAGAAGCTGAAGACCCAGGCCGAGGCGGATAAGGTGGCCATGAACCTTCTGGAGCGCGTGGGCCTGCCGGACAAGGCGGACACCTATCCCGCCATGCTCTCCGGCGGCCAGAAGCAGCGCATCGCCATCGTAAGGGCCCTGGCCATGGAGCCGGAGGTCATGCTCTTCGACGAGCCCACCTCCGCCCTGGACCCCGAGATGGTGGGCGAGGTGCTGGACGTCATGAAGGAGCTGGCCAAAGAGGGTATGACCATGGCGGTGGTGACCCACGAGATGGGCTTCGCCAGAGAGGTGGCGGATCGCGTCATCTTCATGGCCGACGGCAAGATCGTGGAGGTCGGCACCCCGGAGGAGATCTTCGACCAGCCCAAGAGCCCCAGACTCCAGGATTTTCTTGCAAAAGTGCTTTAATAACAATACCGCGCTGCAGTGTTTGTCGCTGCAGCGCGTTGTTTTTTTGGTTCAAATTATAGTTTATCGGGTTGCAATGATCCACCGTAGGGCGGGGACCTGTGCCCCGCCGTTGATCCGGCAGTACATTCGACGCGGCGGGGCACAGGTCCCCGCCCTACAAGGAGCGAGCGTTAAACTCCAATATACCGCTGAGATGTAAAAACTCATTTCGGCTCTGAATTGCCTCAAAACCGCTCTGCGGCCTCGTGCCAGTCCTGGATGGTCTCATCACAGGTGAGCAGCATCTCCTCCCAGTGGCGGGCGCTGCTGCGGTCGTAAACGCCCACGGTGTAGAACCCGGCTCGTCTGGCGGTGCGGATGGCCCGGTAGGAATCCTCGTAGACCGCGGTGTCATAGGGCGCGGAGCCCATCTGCAGGGCGCACTGGAGAAAGATGTCTGGTACCTCCTTGCCCACGCCCATCTCCTCGCAGCTGATGAGAAAATCGAAATACTTCGAGATCCCCAGCCGTTCCAGACAGAGCTTTGCCAGCGGGGTAGGGGTCAGGGTGGCAACGCACAGCCGCACATGCATCTCCCGCAGCCGCTTGAGGTATGAGACGATCCCGGGTTTCAGCGGGATGTCGGTCATATAGTGGGCGTCCATCAGGTCACCCATCTCGTTTTCCATCTGCTGGGTGGAGCGCTCCAGCCGGAGCTCCCGCTTTACCACCGCGGCAGCCTCCGACAGCGACATCCGGCGGGTCCGGTACAGCAGATATTCCCGATCCTCTTCGGAGATCCGGAGCTGATCCAGATACTCTCCCAGCAGCCGCCCCCAATAGGGCATGGAGTCGATCAGCGTCCCATCCATATCAAAAATGGCAAATTGTTTGTCCATATGCTATCCAATCCATCCAAGTCGCGTTGGTGTTTGTGACTCCATTCTATTCCAATCCGTCAGTTTCTGTCAAGTCTCGTTTCACCGCATGGTGCTGACAGAAAAATGCAGGACGCACCCTTTGTTTTGGGTACGCCCTGTCCGTATGTGGCGGATTACACGTTTGCAGATTTTTTGCTGCCGCGGGCGGCAATGGCGGTGCAGATGCCGATCACAGCCAGGATCCCGCCTGCGATGGCGGCACGGCTGCCGGAGGTGGCGCCGGCCTGCACCGAGTAGAAGGTACCGGCGGTGGTGGCGAGAATGGCGCCCACTGCGCCCAGCACCGTAGTGATGACGGAGGGGACCGCGGACTTGCGCGGCTTCTTGCTCAGACCCAGCAGACCCGCGATGATGGCCGCGATGGATGCCAGCAGAGCCAGAGCGGCGCCGATGGCGCGCTGGGTAATCTCCTTGGTGATCAGATCGCCGCTGTCAGAGGAGTAGCCTCTGGCAGCCGCAGCGACCTGCAGACCTTTTTCAATGTCCAGATCGGTGGCGTTCTTCATGAAGCTGAAGCCCTTGCCGAGGCGGTCGGCGATGCTGACCAGACCCTTGTCGGCCTCCTGGGCCACGGCGGAGTTCAGACCGTCGATGACCTGATCGCGGCCGTCCTCGAACACGGCCAGCTGCTTTTCACCGTCGGCGATCTGCTTCTCGGCGTCGGCCAGCTGCTTCTCACCGTCAGCGATCTGCTTCTCGGCGTCAGCCAGCTTCTGGCGGCCTTCCTCCAGCGCCACAGCGCCTTCGTTCAGCTGCTTCATACCATCGTCATACTGGGCCTGACCGTCGGCCAGGGTCTTGCGGCCTTCGGCGAGGAGCACGGCGCCCTCGTCCAGCTGCTTCTTGCCGGCGTCATATTCCGCCTGGCCGTCAGCCAGCTGCTGCTTGCCGGCGGCGAGCGCTGCGGCGCCTTCGTTGAGGGCCTTCATACCGGCGTCATACTGAGCCTGGCCGTCGGCAAGAGTCTTGCGGCCGTCAGCCAGCAGGGCAGCGCCTTCGTCCAGCTGCTTCATGCCGGCATCATACTGGGCCTGACCGTCGGCGAGCTGCTGTTTGCCTTCGGCGAGGGCAACAGCACCTTCGTCCAGCTTCTTCTTGCCGGCGTCATACTGGGCCTGGCCGTCCTCGAGGGTCTTTCTGCCCTCGGCCAGAGCGGCAGCGCCTTCCTCCAGCTGCTGCTTGCCGGCGTTGTACTGGGCGAGACCTGCCTCGTACTGGGCCTGACCGTCCTCATAAGCGGCGACCTGCTGCTGGCCTTCCTCGTAGGCGGCGACCTGCTCCATGCCGTCCTCGTAGGCCTTGACCTGCTCCATGCCGTCCTCATAGGCCTTGATCTGCTCCAGACCGGCCTGATAGGTCTGATAGCCGGAGTAGGCCTCCTGCACCTGAGATACAGCGCCGGGGAGATTGTCCTCATGGAGCTTGGCCTTTTGATCCTTGACGTTCTGGTCGATGACGGCCTGGACGTCGTCAGACTGCATCTGGGCGTCGGTGTTCTGAGCGATCTGTTCCTGCACAGCCTCAGATTCCATCTGCGCGTCGACGGCGGCCTTCACCTCGTCGGGGGCCTCAGCGTAGCTGTCAGCGCCGGCCTGCTTGGCGATGGCCTCCCGGGTGGCGGCGGTGACCTGCTGCTCCACGTTGTCGCGGACGGCGGCAGTCACACCATCGCGGATGGCGTCTTCCTTGGCGTCGATCTGCTGATCCACCATGGCGGCTGCTACGGCGTTGATGGCGGCATCTTGCGTCATGCCCTTGTCCATGAGACCCTGTACCTGCTCGTACACCTGGGTCATGGCGGCAACGGTAGCGTCGTCGATGGATTCGATCTGCTTCTTGCCGGCCTCGTAAGCTTCCTTGTTCTCTTCCAGCTGCTTCTTGCCGGCCTCGTAGGCTTCCTTGTTTTCTGCCAGGGTCTTCTTGCCGGCCTCGTAGGCGTCCTTGTTCTCCGCAAGGGTCTTCTTGCCGGCCTCATAGGCGTCCTTGTTCTCCGCCAGCTGCTGTCTGGCAGCGTCCAGCTGATCCTTGGCTTCATCCAGCTGCTGTTTGCCGGCGTCATACTCCGCCTGCTTTTCGGTCAGAAGGGCTCTGCCCTCGTCCAGCTGCTGCTTGGCCTCCGCCAGCTGCTGCTTTCCGGCGTCATACTCCGCCTGCTTTTCCTCCAGTGTTTTGCGGCCCGCATCCAGCTGCTGCTTGGCTTCCTCGAGCTGCTTCACACCGGCGTCGTATTCCGCCTGCTTCTCCCGGAGGGTCGTGCGGCCCTCATCCAGCTGCTTCTTCGCAGCCTCCAGCTGTGCCTTGCCGGCATCGAACTCCGCCTGTTTCTCCTTCAGGGTCTGGCGTCCTTCGGCCAGCTGCTTTGCGGCAGCCTGGAGCTTGGTAAGTCCCGCGTCGAACTCCGCCTGCTTCTCGGCAAGGGTCTTGCGGCCGTCCGCCAGCTGCACCGCTGCGGCTTCCAGCTTGGCCTTGCCTTCGGCGAATTCGCCTTCCTTCTCGGCCAAAAGGGCTTTGCCGGCTTCATATTCCACTTTGCCCTTTTGGAGCTCTTCCTTGCCGGCGGCAAAGTCCTTTTTGCCCTGCTCCAGCTGATCGCGGCCATCCAGATAGGCGGCCTCGTTGTCGCCCAGCTGCTTCAGACCGTCCTCCAGCTTGGTGAGATTGGCATCGGTCTCCACGCCCTTGGCGCTCCAGTAGGCCTTGCCGCTGAGCACGTCCTTGAAGGTCGTACCGGTGCCGAACAGTCCGAACAGCGCTGCCACAATGAGCAGAACACTCAACGCTTTCACTGCTTTGTTCATCTTCTTTTTTTCTTCCTCCTTTTTGTTGAATATGTGGAAAAGCGTTGCCTTAAATATATGCTTTTCCGGCAGAAAATACAACAACAAAAGGTTACAATTCTGATGATTTGTGAATTTAGCACAGATGCGGTGTTCAAAAAACAGCAGAATCCCGAGAGGAAAACCGGCGAACTGCGATCACGATCGGAACGCGCCGCGAATCCGAATAAAAAAACGCGCCGCAGTTGCCTGCGGCGCGATGGTGATATGGTTTTTCTTACTCCAGAGGCTTGAAGTCGGCCTTGGTGTGGTTGCAGAGCGGGCAGACGAAGTCGTCGGGCATGGTCTCGCCTTCGTAGACGTAACCGCAGACGGTGCAGACCCAACCCACGCGGTCGTCGCCGGGGGTAGCTTCCCGCTTGGTGAAGTCGCTGGCGGGGTGCTTGCACAGCGGGCACACGAAGTCGGCGGGGATCTCCTCGCCCTCGTAGACGTAGCCGCAGACGGAGCAGACCCAGCAGGCGCCCTCGGCCTTGGCCAGCGGCTTGGGGGCGGGCTTGATGTTGCTGCGGTAGTAGTCGTAGGTCACGCCCTCGTCGTTGGAGAAGACCTTGCTCTCCACGATCTCGGCGATGAACATCCGGTGGCTGCCTTGGTCATAGCTCTCCAGCACGTTGCAGGAGAACATGGCGTTGATGTAGCGATTCGGGTAGACGATGCCGGCCTGGCAGCGGTCCACATAGTCGAAGCCGGCCAGCTTGTCGGTGTCGGCGCCGGACTGGAAGCCGAACTGCTGGAAGAAGCTGAAGGGCACTTCCTTGGTCAGGATGCCCAGGGTGAACTTGCCGGTGCGCTCGATCATGCCGCAGGTGTAGTTGGCCTTGATGACGCTGATGCTGATGCGCTCGGGCTTGTTGGCCATCTGCTGGGCGGTGTTGATGACGCAGATGTTGTCCTTGTCGCCCTCCCTGGCGCCCAGGGCGTAGAGGCCGTAGGTGAACTTGAACAGGGCGGCGGGGTTCTGCATGCCCTCGTTGACGATGGGCCGCGGCTTCGGGATGCTCTCGCAGATGGCGTCGGCCAGGGCCTCCAGCTCGGGCAGCTGCTTCTCCTTCAGGGAGGAGGTGATGGTGAAGCGGTCGTTCAGGAACTCGATGCCCTTCAGAGGCTTGAGGATGTTGCGCATGAGACCGCCGCTGGTGGGCGCCCAGGAGCCGTTCTCGATGATGGCCACCTTGCGGTTGAGGACGTTGTGGGCGGCGATGTCGTGGAGGGTGTTCTCCATGTTGACGAAGATGCCGGCGTTGTAGGTGGTGGAGGCGAAGACCAGGTGGCTGCAGCGGAAGGCCTCGGCCACGATGACGCTGGCGTGGGTCTGGCTGACGTCGTACATGGCGATGTTGCGCACGCCGCGCTCGGCCAGCATGGAGGCCAGCACGTGGGCGGTGTTCTCGGTGTTGCCGTAGACGGAGGCATAGGCGATCATGACCGCGTTGTCCTCGGGGGTGTAGCTGCTCCACTTGTCATACTTGTCCACGAACCAGCCGATGTTCTTTCTCCACACGGGGCCGTGCAGGGGGCAGATCATGCGGATGTCCAGGGTGGCGGCCTTCTTCAGCAGGGCCTGGACCTGGACGCCGTACTTGCCGACGATGTTGGTGAAGTAGCGGCGGGCGTCGGGGAGCCAGTCGTGCTCAAAGTCGTACTCGTCGGCGAAGAGGTTGCCGTTCAGGGCGCCGAAGGTGCCGAAGGCGTCGGCGGAGAACAGGGTGCCGGTGGCCACGTCGAAGCTCACCATAACTTCCGGCCAGTGGACCATGGGGGCCATGACGAAGGCCAGGGTGTGCTTGCCGAAGCACATGGTGCCGCCCTCTTCCATGAGGATGGCGCGGGAGTCGATGTCGAAGGTGAAGTAGTTCTTGATCATCTCGGCGATCTTGGCGTTGCAGATGATCTTGGCCTCGGGGTGGCGCAGGACGGTGTCGCCCAGGGTCTTGGCGTGGTCGGGCTCCATGTGGTGCACCACGATGTAGTCCAGGGGACGGCCGTTCAGACCGTACTCCAGATTCTCAAAGAACTGGCCGGAGACGGAGTGATCGACGGTGTCCAGCAGGACGGTTTTCTCGTCCAGCAGCAGGTAGCTGTTGTAGCTGACGCCGCGGGGGATGGGATAGACGCTCTCAAACAGGGCCAGACGCCGGTCAGAGGCGCCGATCCACAGCAGATCGTCATAGATCTTCATGGAACAATGCATGGAATTTTCCTCCTCTATTCTCAAATATTTTGGATCTCAAAAAACACACATAGCCGGAGAGAAAAACTCCGGCTGTGTGCATTGATTCTTACTTCAGCAGATCGAGGATCATGTTCTTCGGACGGACGCCCACAGAGCTGGCGGCAACCTTGCCGTCTTTGAAGACCAGCAGGGTGGGGATGCTCATGACGTTGAACTGACCGGCGAGACCGGGCTCATCGTCCACGTTGATCTTGCAGACCTTCACGTCGGGATTTTCCTCGGCGATCTCGTCCACCACGGGGGAGAGCATCTTGCAGGGGCCGCACCAGCTGGCCCAGAAGTCCACCAGGACGGTTTTGTCGGAATTGAGAACCTCAGACTCGAAGTTTGCCATCGTGATTTCAGTAACCATAGTTGTACATCCTTTCTTGTGTTGGGGTGGTTGTTGGTATCAGTATACCCGGAAACGAAAGGCTTTTCCGTGCGCTCGTCACATAAGGGCGAGTTTTTTTACTTTGGCGGCGTCGATGATGGTCACGGAGCCGCGGCCCAGCTTCACCATGCCGTCCTCGGCGAAGTTCCGGAGCATTCTGGTGACGGTCTCCCGGACGGCGCCGGTGTCTCTCGCGATCTGCTCGTGGGTGGCCTTGATGACCTCTTTTGCCTGAGCGGACTCGTCCCAGAGATACTGGGCCAGCCGTTTGTCGAAGCTGGTGAACAGCAGCTGCTGCATGGACCACATCACGTCGGAAAACCGCTCGGTGGCGAGCCGGTACATGCAGCACTCCACGTGGAGATTGTTCTGGCTCAGCCGCAGGAAGGTGGGGGCGTTCAGGACCAGCAGCTCGGTGTCCGTGTCGGCGGTGAGCTGCACCTCGAAGGTGATGGCCCGGATCACGCAGGAGGCCGCCAGCACGCAGGCGTCCCCCTCCAGAAGCCGGTAGAGGGCGATCTCGCGGCCGTCCTCGCTGGTCATGCAGGCCCGGAGCTTGCCGGAAGTCACCAGGATCAGTCCGAGACATTCCCCGTCGCAGGTGTGGACCATGGCGCCCCGGTCATAGTGGTTCAGCCTTGACCCGGTGCGGGCCTGCTGCTTCTGCTCCTCGGTCAGATCCGCCCAGAAGGGCAGCATTTCCAGTGCGTGTTCCAAATCCGGCATGTTGCATCCCTCCAGACAAAGCGGTACCGACTCGGATCGTCATACATTTAGTCAATTATACCACATGTTTTCCGGCGTGGAAAGAGATTTTCGGGAATTTGTTGAAAAAGAAAGAGAAATAGTGAGAGATTATTTGCCAGATCCACATGGCTCCCACTCTGGGGGAGCTGTCGCGAGCTTGCGAGCGACTGAGAGGGCAAAACGTAGGATTCGGAATGCAGGAAATCCCGTGCGTCAGCAGTGACCACAAGCCCTCTCAGTCACGGCTATTACCCGCCGTGCCAGCTCTCCCGGGTGTGCTAAGGCCCCAAATCTTTGATTTGGTCGGCCGTGCCATGCGAAAGCTGGGAGAGCCAAGGGGTGCACAGCAATTTGCACTCCGATCCGACAAAAATTCCCCCCTGAAAGGATCAGGGAGGAATTGGTTTTTCTCTTCGGTTTGCTCAGACCAGATCGGCGATCTCGAAGATCATCTGTTCGGTCTTTTCCCAGCCGAGGCAGGGGTCGGTGATGCTCTGGCCGTAGACGTGGGCGTCCTCGGGCTTTTGGGCGCCGTCCACCAGATAGCTCTCGGTGATGAAGCCCTTGACCAGATCCCGGATCTCGGGGTTGATCTTCCGCTGCAGCAGCACCTCTCTGGCGATGCGGGGCTGCTCCAGATACTGCTTGTTGGAGTTGGAGTGGTTGGTGTCGATGATGACGGCGCGGTTTTGCACCGCCCGCTGCTGATACATGGCATGCAGGCGGGTGATGTCCTCATAGTGGTAGTTGGGGAGACTGGCGCCGTGCTTGTTCACATAGCCCCGGAGGATGGCGTGGGCGTAGGGATTGCCCATGCTCTCCACCTCCCAGTTGCGGTAGATGAAGGTGTGGGAGTGCTGGGCGGCGGTGATGGCGTTGAGCATGACGGTGTAGTCGCCGCTGGTGGGGTTTTTCATGCCCACGGGGATGTCGACGCCGCTGGCGGTCAGCCGGTGCTGCTGGTTCTCCACAGACCGGGCGCCAACGGCCACATAGGCCAGCAGATCGTCCACATACCGGTGCTGCTCGGGGTAGAGCATCTCGTCGGCGCAGCTGAAGCCGGTCTCGGTCAGGGCCCGCATGTGCAGCTCCCGGATGGTCAGGATGCCCTGGAGCACGTCGGGCTTCTGGGTGGGATCCGGCTGGTGGAGCATGCCCTTGTAGCCGTCGCCAGTGGTGCGGGGCTTGTTGGTATAGATGCGCGGCACGATCTTGATTTTTTCCTCCACCTGGGTCTGGACACACTTGAGCTTCGTGAGATACTCCAGCACGCTGTCCTCCCGGTCGGCGCTGCAGGGGCCGATGATCAAAAGCAGCCGGTCGTCGTCGCCGGAGAGGATGGCCTCGATCTGGCGGATGTTCTCCAGACGCACGCTCCGCAGCTCCTCCGGCACGGGGTACTCCTGCTTCACATCTCTGGGGATGGGGAGCTTGCGGATGAAGTGCATGTTCATCGTCCGCTCATAGGGATTGTCGTAGGAGGTGCGGCTGCGCTTCAGATCCTGATCCATAGGGTTTGGCTCCTTTCTCACTTGCCCTGATCCAGCGCCACGCGGCGGGCGGTGGATTTGCGCATCATGGTCTTGATGCCCTCGATATCCTTGCTGGCCAGCATCCACCTCAGGCGGCCGAACTCGGCGGCAAACAGGTCCATCTCGTGGATCAGCGCGTCGATGTTGTCCAGAAACAGCTCCGTCCACATGTCCTCGTTGATCCGGGCGATGCGGGTGAGATCCCGGAAGGAGTCGCCGGTGAAGCTGCCGATGTGGTCGGCGTCGTTGCAGGTCATCAGAGAGATGGCGATGCAGTGGGTCAGCTGGGAGGTGAAGGCGATCATCTCGTCGTGCATCTCCGGGGTCAGCTCCGTGATCCGCTGGAAGCCCATGACCCGGCCCAGAGACTTGCAGACCTCGATGGCCTCGGGGGTGTTCTTTTCGGTGGGCACCACGATGTAGTTGGCCTCTCGGAAGATCCGGTCGTCGGCATTCCGCACGCCGCAGACCTCCCGGCCCGCCATGGGGTGGGCGGCGATGTACTCCACATCGTCACGCAGCATCTCCTGGATGTCATAGACCACGCAGCGCTTGACGCCGGTGACGTCGGTGATCAGGGCGCCGGGCTGGAAGTATTTCTGGTTCTCCTCGATCCACTGCTTGAACACGTGGGGGTACAGGGCGAAGACGATGAGCTCCGCGCTGCCGATGAGCTCCGGGTCCGGGAAGGCCGCGCCATGGTCGATGAAGCCCTGCTCCAGAGCGTAGTCGATGTCCTCCTGCTTGTGGGCGATGGCGTTGACGTGGAAGCCCACCCGGTGCAGGGCCTTGGCGTAGCTGCCGCCCATGAGGCCGAGACCCACGATGAGAATGTTGGATTTACTGACGAGCTGCATGTTTCTTTACCTCGATCTTCAAGTTCTCGAATTGTTCAAAATAGTCCGGAAAGCTTTTTGCCACGGCCTCGGCGCCCCGGATCACGCCGCCCACCCGGGTGAGCAGCACGCTCATGGCCATGACGATCCGGTGGTCGTTGTGGCCGTCGATGGGCTCCGTTGGTCTGTGGATGCCGGGGAAGACCTCGATGCGGTCTTCGTCCAGGAGGCACCGGACGCCCAACTTGCTGAGTTCCTGCTCCATGGCGGCGCCCCGGTCGCTCTCTTTGATCTTCAATCTTCTGGTGCCGGTGAGGACGCAGCCGTTCAGGGCCGCCGAGAGGGCCATGAGGATCGGCGCCAGATCGGGACAGTCGGTGACGTCCAGGGTCGGTTTCCCGGCCTTCAGAAGGGGGAAGTAGTCCTGATAGATCCGATCCCCCTGCTGACTTTCCCCGAGACCGGTGATCTCCACCGGGTCGCCCAGGGCCTCCAGTGCGGAGAAGAAGGCGGCGTTGGACCAGTCGCCCTCCACGGTGACATCCTTCGGCTGATACTGCTGCCCGCCGGGGACGGAAAGGGTGTTTTCGTCCTGCCACTCCACCGCGATCCCGAAGGTTTTCAGTGCCTCCACGGTGATGTTGAGATAGCTGCGGCTCTCCACCGGCGGGATCAGCTCGATCCGGCTGTCTCTGTCCAAAAGCGGCAGCGCGAAGAGCAGACCGGTGATGAACTGGCTGCTGATGTTCCCCTGTACCGCAAAGGTTCCGGCCTGCAAGGGGCCCCGTAAGCGGATGCCGTTGCCGCTGGCTTCGAAGGTCAGCCCCTGCTTTTCGCAGATGCTTTCATACACGCTTTGGGGCCGCTGCATCAATCTGCCCTTTCCGGTGAGGGTGCAGGGCCTGCCGCTCAAGAGAAACAGCGGAATGCAGAACCGGAGGGTGCTGCCGCTCTCTCTGCAGGAGACGAGCGTATCCGTCGAAGCTTCAAAGGGGTTTGCGCCCTGCAGGGTCACGGTGTCGCCGTCGATCTGAACCTCCGCGCCCAGGGCCCGCAGCACGTCCAGCGTGGCGAGGATGTCCTCGGAAAAGGCCACGTTCCGGACGGTGCTTCTTCCCGCCGCCAGTCCGGCGCACAGCAGCAGCCGGTGGGCGGCGCTCTTGCTGGGCGGGGCTTTCACCATGCCCTCGGCTCTGGAGGGGCGAATCTCAATGTCCATGGATGTGCTCCAAAAGCCTGTCCACCGCCAGCAGATACCCGTCGGTGCCCATGCCGGTGATGGTTGCGATGCAGGCCAACCGGATGTAGCTCACCTGCCGGAAATCCTCTCTGCTCTCCACCTTGGAGATGTGCACCTCCACCGTGGGGATCTGCACGGACTTCACCGCGTCCAGCAGCGCCACGCTGGTGTGGGTGTAGGCGCCGGGGTTGATAATGATTCCGTCCACCTGGTCGAAATACGCCTGCTGGATCCGATCCACCAGATCCCCCTCGTGGTTGGACTGGTAGAAGGTCACGTCAATGTGTTTATCATCACAGTAGTTTTGGATTTTTTCCAGCAGATCGGCGTAGGTCTCCCTTCCGTAGTGATCCGGCTCCCGGATGCCGAGGAAGTTCAGATTGGGGCCGTTGATGACCAGCAGCTTCATGATAAAAAGTCCTTTCGGATGGTATCGGCCACGCTCTCAGCGTTGCCCTTTACAGGCACCCGCAGATCGGCGGTGCCGCAGTAGATGTCGTAACGCTCGTGATAGCGTTTTTCCAAGGCCGCCCGGTCAGAAGAGAGGGGACGGTCGTCGGTGGGGAGGATGTCCTCCAGAGCCCGGTCAATGAAGTAGATCCGTCCGTTGGCCTTGAGATGCCGGATGTTCTCTTCTCTCAAAATCGCGCCGCCGCCGGTGGAGATCACCACGCCGTTTTTCACGGCGGCCTCGGCGATCACTTCTGCCTCAATGTCCCGGAAGGCGGCTTCCCCCTGGGCAGAGATGATCTCCGAGGGGTGGAGGCCGGTTTTCTTCTGGATCTCCAGATCGGTTTCGATGAGCTGTCTTCCCATCTGCTCCGCCAGGATCGCGCCCACGGTGCTCTTGCCCGATCCGGGCATGCCGGTGAGGACGATGTTGATTTTGTCCAGCAAAACGGAGCGGAACACCTTGTCCAATGCGTCCGACCGCAGCTTCTTGTCCAAAAAGATCTCCACCGCCGCCACGGCCTGTCCCACCAGCATGTAGAGCCCGCCCTTCGCCGGGAGGCCGAGGCTGTGGGCCTGCTGGATCAGTTGGGTCTGCAGCGGATTGTACACCACGTCCATGACGCCCTCAAGCTTTTTGAAAGGCGCCAGATCCATGGCCTGTCCGTCGATCTTCGGGAACATCCCCGCCGGGGTGGTGTTCAGGATAATCTGGGCCTCCGGGCATTCCTGCGCTGCGGTTTCATAGGTGAGACTGCCGTCTTTCCGGTTGCGGCTGACGGTGCGGATCACCCTGGCCCCCAGCTTCTTCGCCACATATTGGGCGGTTCTGGAGGTGCCGCCGGTGCCGAGGATCAGGACGGTCTTGCCCTGTAAATCCAAACCGATTTTATGGATCAGCTGGGTCATGCCGGTCTGGTCGGTGTTGTCGCCGTAGAGCTTGCCGCCCCGGTTCACGATGGTGTTCACCGCGCCGATCTCCTTCGCGCTCTCGCTGATCTCGTCCAGGTAGGGGATCACGTCCTGCTTGTAGGGGATGGTCACGTTGATGGCTTTGAAGTCCTTTTGGCGCATGAAGGCGTCCAGATCCTCCTTCGCCACCTCGTGGAGCTCATAGGTGTAGTCCGCCAGCTGCTCGTGGATCTCCTTGGAGAAGCTGTGGGGGAGATGCTCCCCGATGAGTCCGTATTCCATGTCAAGCCTCCCTGTACGCCCGATCAAATCGGGCCTTCAGCGCCTCGATGGTGACGCGCTGGATCTTGCCGTTTCCGATCTCGTCCACGGTGACGATGTCCGCCATGCCGCTGAAAAACTTCTTGTCGTGCTGCATGGCCTGCCAGACGGCGTCCCGATCGAAGGAGATCTCCGTGGGCAGCCCCGCCTTTTTCAAGACCGGCAGCAGCCGATTTTTGACTTCCTCCGCGCACATGGGCAGCATGCCCAGCCCCACGCACTCCCCGTGGAGGAGCGTGCCGGTGCTCTCGATGCCGTGGCCGATGGTGTGGCCGAAGTTCAGGAGCTTTCTCAATCCCTGCTCCGTCTCGTCCTGCTCCACCACGGATTTTTTGATTTTCAAAGAGCCGATGATCACATCCTCGATGTGTTCGATGGGATCGTTTTGCTCCAGAAATTCGAACAGTTCTCTGTCCGACGTGCAGGCCATTTTGATGGCTTCCGCCAGACCGTTGGAGATCTGCCGGGGCTCCAAAGTATGGAGGGTGTCCGGGTCGATCAGCACCCGCTTCGGCTGCCAGAAGGCCCCGACGATGTTCTTCACCTGCTCCAGATTGATGGCGACTTTTCCGCCGATGGAGGAGTCCACCTGAGACAGCACCGTGGTGGGGAGGTTGTAAAAATCGATCCCCCGCATGAAGCTGGCCGCCGCGAAGCCAGCGAGATCGCCCACCACGCCGCCGCCCACGGCCACGACACAGTCGGAGCGGTGGAAGTCCAGCTCCAGCATCTTTTTGCAGAGCATCTCGAAGACCGGGAAGCTCTTGCTGCCCTCGCCGACGCCCACGGTGACGATGGCGGGGTCTTTGCACTGGGCCGCCACGGTCTCGGCGTACTGCTTCGGCACGCCCTCATCTGTGACGATCAGGCATTTTCGGTTGAGATTCAGAAGCGTTCCCGCCTCTTTCAGGACGCCGCGCCGGACGATGATGTCATAGCTCCGGGCGCCCAGATCCATGGTCAATGTCATATTCTTTCCCTCACAGCACGCAGTTTCGGCTGAAGGTGCCCACCACCTTGAGCCGGTCGCAGTAGGGGGCGAGCTCTTTGAGCATCTGCTGGCCCTTTTCGCTGTACACGTCCCCCTCGGCCTCCAGATAGAAGTAATACTCCCACAGCAGCTCCTTCACCGGCCGGCTGCGGAGGGTGCGCATGTTGTAGCCGTAGCTGCCGCCGAGGATCTGCAGGGCCGCCGCCAGGGAACCGGCCTCGTTCTTGCTGGTGAAGACCAGGATGAAGTGGTCGCCCATGCGCTTGCCCATGTCGGTGTTTCTTGCTCTGGAGAAGACGGCGAACCGGGTGGTGTTCCGGCTGCTCTCGTTGATGTTGGCCTCCAGCACCTCAAGATTGTAGAGCTCCGCGGTCTCGCGGCTGGCGATGGCGGCGCAGGTGGGGTCACCCAGCCAGGCCACGTGCTCGGCTGCCAGGGCGGTGTTGGCGTATTCCACCGCCTTCCAGCCGTGGTCTTGGAGGTATCCGGCGCACTGGCCCAGGGCCTGGGGGTGGCTGAAGACCTGCCGGATCTGCTCCGGTTTCGTCCCCGGGATGCCCACGAGATTCTGGACGATCCCCAGCTCGTAGACGCCGTTGACGTGCAGCGGCCCGAAGAACATCAGATCCTGCACCTCGCCCACCTCGCCGTTGTAGCTGTTTTCGATGGGCAGCACCGCGCAGTCGCATTCGCCGCTGACCACCGCCTCATAGGCGGAGCGGAAGTCCTTATAGCCGATCCGGTTCCCGTCGGGGAAGATCCGGCCGGCGGAGATGTGGGCGAAGGCCCCCTCCACGCCGCTGTATGCCACTCGGAGCTGCTGGCTCAGCCGCGCCTGATAGTCCCGGCTGAGGGCCATGGTGTTCTGCAGGAACTGGACGTAGTATTCCCGAATGACGCCGTTTTGGATGTAATTGCTGTTGCGCTGGATCAGCGCCTGCTCTCTCGCGGTGTCCAGGATGGGGAGCCCGTGCTCCCGCTTGTGCTCCGCCACCAGCTCCACGGCTTTCATCCGCTGCTCAAACAGCTCCGCCATCTGTTGGTCGATTTCAGAGATCTGCGCTCTCGCGGTCTCAAGTTTATTCAAAATGCATCACTCCGTGTAGGTTTTCATCAATGCTTCCATGGCCGGCAGGGCCCGGCGGATGGTGTCGGTGTCCACGCAGTAGCTGAGTCTGGCGTAGCCGGGATAGCCGAAGACCGTCCCCGGCACCAGCATCACTTCAAACTGCTTCGCCCGCTCACAGAAGGCCAGATCATCCGGCTCCGGCGATTTCAGAAACAGGTAGAAGGCCCCCTCGGGCTTCGCCATCTCATAGCCGTACTTGGTCAGCTCCGAATAGAGCAGATCCCGGTTGGTCTTGTAGATGCTGAGGTCGCTGGTCTTGTCCAGCACCTTCGGCAGCATATACTGAAACAGCGTGTTGATGTTCACATAGCCCAAAATCCGCCCGGCCCCGCAGACCGAGGCGTAGAGATTTTCCGCCTCCGCTGCCTTGGGCGGCACCAGAATGTAGCCGATGCGCTCGCCGGGCATGGAGAGGCACTTGCTGTAGGAATAGGTGTAGATGGTGTTGTCGTAGTCGTTGGGCAGGAAGGGGAGGGTCATATCGTCGTCAAAGACCAGCTCCCGGTAGGGCTCGTCCGCCAGGATGTAGATGGGGTGGCCCACCTCGTCCTGCTTTCTCCGCAGAAGGTCGGACAGCGCCGTGATGGTCTCCTGAGAGAACACGGTGCCCGCGGGATTGCTGGGGGAGTTCACCACCACGATCTTGGTCTTCTCCGTGATGGCAGCCTCCAGGGCCTCCAGGTCGATCTGGAAGTCCGCGCCCCGGCAGTTGACCTTCACGATCCTGCCGCCGAAGCATTCGCCGTAGACCGCGTACTCCGGGTAGTAGGGTGCAAAGAGGATCACCTCGTCCCCCGGCAGCAGCACCGCCTTCATCACGATGGCCAGGGCGGCGGAGGCCCCTGCGGTGAGGTAGAGATCCGACGCGGTGTAGCTGGTGCCGTAGCGGCGGTTCAAGTCCTCCGCCACCGCCTCACGGACCCAGCCGAGCCCCGGCGCGGGGGTGTAGCTGTGAAGCTGGGCAGGGGGGACGGTGTTCAGAATGTCGATCAGCGTTTCGGTGACGATCTCCGGCGCGGGGACGTTGGGGTTCCCGATGCTGAAGTTGAACACGTTTTCGGCGCCGATCTCCTGGGCCCGCTTCGCCGCGTATTCCGAGATCACCCGGATCAGATTCTGTTCCTTGCCGCACTGCAGCGCGTCCTGAGGCAACATGTGGATTCCACCTTTCATCCATAAAAAAAGCCTTGCCCTTCGGCAAAGCGTCAAATCCTGTTTTTGGCTGCTTTGAACCGAATCATGCGATTGTGCTGCGATCGTAGGAATAACCATAAAAATAACCAGCAAAAGAAGCCGCAAACTTCTCTGCGGCATAGGCATAGGTATAGCTGGTGTGATTTCTCATGGTACGCTCCCGATGGCAGCCGATCCGGCTCCGTTTTGGTACTTTATAAATATACGCTCATTTCCATCATTCGTCAATAGAAACTTTAACGATATTTTACTTTAAATGGATAGATTTTTGGTCAAAACGAAAAAGCCGATCCAGTGACCGGCTTTCGTTGGTTTCAGGCTTTCGGAACCAGCTTTTTGAGTCTGCCGCGGAGCAGCAAAGCCACCGCCAGCTTGACGGCGTCGGGGATCAGGAAGGGGATCACGCACATGCCCAGGGCGCCGGCGAGGGTGATCTCGTTGCCGCCCTTGGTGTAGAGAATCATGAACCACGCGGTGCCGAAGGCGTAGCACAGCAGCAGCCCGATGACGGCAGAGATGGTGAAGCTCCAGAACCCGTCACCGAACCACCTCTCCGCCAGCCACACCGCGGCCCCGGTCAGCAGAAAGCCGATCAGATAGCCGCCGGTGACGCCGAACAGCGCCCCCACGCCGCCGTGGAACCCGGAGAACACCGGCAGTCCCACCGCGCCCAGCAGCAGATACACCAGGATTGAGATCGTCCCCCGCTTGCCCCCCAGAATGCCCAGAACGGCAAAAACCCCGAAGGTCTGCAGGGTGAAGGGGATGGGGCCGAAGGGCACGGTGATCCAGGCACAGACCGCCAGAATCGCCGCAAACAGCCCGCACAGGGCCAGATCGACGGTTTTCAGCTTCATTTCATTTTCTCCTTGATTGTAAAACGATTTGGAAGGAAACTTTACAATCCAGAGGATACCATACACAGTGTTGATTGTCAAGACGGAAGAAAAGAATCTTTACAATCCCGACGAAGCCCGGTATAATAGGAGAAAAAGGGGGAATGGTCCATGCTGCGCGACGAGGTATTGATGCTGCTGATGGAACAGGAGGGCTACGTCTCCGGCGCGGAGATCAGCAAAAAGCTGGGGGTGACCCGCATGGCGGTGAGCAACGCCGTCAAGACGCTGAAGGAGGACGGCTGTGAGATCGACGCCGTCACCAACCGGGGCTACTGCCTGAAGAGCACGCCTGGCCGGCTGACCCAGGGGGAGGTCTGCGCCCATCTGCCGGAGGAACGCAGGGCGCTGGTGCGCTGCTTCGACTCCATCGACTCCACCAACTCCTATCTGAAGCGGGAGGCGGTGCAGGGCGCGCCCCATCTGCTCTGCGCAGTGGCCAACGAGCAGACCGCCGGAAGGGGCCGCTCCGGCCGCTCCTTCACCTCCGCCGCCGACTGCGGGGTGTATCTGTCCCTGCTGCTCAGACCCAACTGCCAGCCCATGGAGGCCGCCACCCTGACCGCCCACACCGCCGTGGCCATCTGCCGTGCCATCGAGCAGGTGAGCAGTGCCCGGGCAAAGATCAAGTGGACCAATGACGTGCTCTTGGGGGAGCGGAAGATCTGCGGCATCCTCACGGAACTGACCCTGGAGGGGGAGAGCGCAGCCCTGGATTCCGTGGTCATCGGCATCGGCGTCAACGCCAACAACCGCATCGAGGATTTCCCCGAGGAGCTGCGGGAGAAGGCGGGCTCCATCTTCAGCGAGACCGGTGAGCAGATCGACCGCGCCCGACTGGCTGCCGCCATGATCCGGGAGCTGGATCAAATGTATGCCGCTTGGGAGCGGGATCGCTTCGCGTATCTGGAGGAATACCGCAGCCGCTGCGTCACGGTCGGCAGGGAAGTCCGGGTCATCCGCGGCGACACCGTCCGGGAGGCCTTTGCGGAAGCAGTCACCGACGACTTCGGCCTTCTGGTGCGCTATCCCGACGGCACCCAAGAGACCGTCAGCGCCGGGGAGGTCACCATCCGCGGGAAGGACAACAAGTATTTATAAAACAAAAAAGGATGCAGTCCATCGGGCTGCATCCTTTTGATGTTTCGGGATTATTTCTCCATCTCCGCCTGGATCTCCACGCCGGCGCTCTGGGCGATGACCTCGGCCATGACCTTGATCTGCGGGGTAATGACCTTGTCCTTGTGGTGCACCAGCTGGAGGGTCTGCTCCATGTGGCAGTCGGACAGCGGCAGCACCACGATGGTGCCGGCCTCCACCTGCCGCTCGGCGGCGTAGAGGGGCAGCACCGTCAGATAGGGGTTCTGCTCCAGAAGCCGCAGGGCCATGTCCGTGCCGTCCAGCTCCAGGAAGGGGTGTACCTCCAGCTTCTGCTTGGCCAGCTCCGCGTCGAAGAGATGCCGATAGTTGCTGGTTCTGGGCATGAGGATAAATTCCTCGTTGATGACGTCCTTCAGCTTCAGATCCTGCCGGCCTGCCAGGGGATGCTGGTGGCCCGCCATGACCACGATCTCCGCCGGGGTCTCGAAGAGCTTCACCAGCTGGGGCTCATAGCCGGACTCATCCAGGGTGTAGATCAGATCCAGCTCGTTGTGCTGGAGCATATCCAGAAGATCCTTAGTGCCGCCGGTGCGGATCTCGGTTTTCACCTTCGGGCAGCGGCGGTGGAACTCCGACAAGACCTCCGTAAACCGGGTGGCGATGACGGACTCGATGGTGCCGATCCGAAGACTGCCGCTCAAATCCTTCTCCTCCACGGCGAAGTTGGCCGCCCGGATCACGGCGGAGAGCACCTCTCTGGCGTAGGGGATGAAGGCCTGGCCGTAGTGGGTGATGGTGACATTCTTTCCGATGCGGTCGAACAGCCGCACCCCCAGCTCGTTTTCCAGCTGCTGGATCTGCACGGTGATGGCCGACTGGGAGTAGCCCAGAGAATCCGCAGCCTTGGAGAAGCTCTGCAGCTGCGCCACTTTCAAAAACGTGTTGATGATACGAAGCTCCATGTCTGCTCCTTTCTTCTCTCTCTTCCAATTCGTCATAATCTTAAATTTTACAATATCAATTAATAATTTTAATACATCTTTTGTGTTTCGTCAATGGTTTTTTCGCAATTCGCACATAGAAACGGGAGGGAGTTTCATATTCTGTCTCAGAATTGACAAGCAGAATGGGGTATGTTAAAATATTACACCTGAAAACACTGACGGAGGAACGAAATGCCCAACAAGCCTACTCAAGATCTTCTCGAGCTGCAGGAAGAGCTTCAGGCCCTCCAGGAGGAGCTGCGGCTGCGGATGACCCAGATCCGCACCGGGAAGTTCTCCTATCGGGACTATGTGCGCACGCACCCTTATGTGCTTCTGTTTTTGTATCTGCCGTTTTACCTGATCTGGTTCATGGCCCAGGAGTACCTGATCAGCTCCGTGGACGGCTGCTTCGTGTCCTATCTGCCCATTGACGACAAGATCCCCTTCCTGGCGGGGTTCATCTATCCCTACATCACCTGGTATCCGCTTTTGCTGCTGCCGCCCTTTGTCTTTCTGGCGAAGGGGGACGGCCCGGCCTTTACCAGATACGCGCTGTATATCATCGTCGGGTTTTCCGTCTCGCTGCTGATCTGCGCGATCTTTCCCAACTGCCAGCTGCTGCGGCCGGATCTCGGCCAGCCGGAGATCACGAACTTCTCCCGCTTCATCGTCGCCGGGGTCTACGGCGCCGACACGCCGACCAACGTGCTGCCCAGTATGCATGTGGTGGGCTGCATGGGCGTGATCTTCGCCTCCTTCGACGGGGAGGATCTGCGGAAGGGACGATGGATCCTGGTGTTCTGGGGCGTGCTGGTGTCGGTCTCCACGGTGTTCGTCAAGCAGCACTCGGTGCTGGATCTGATCGCCGGCATCGCCCTCGGCGTCCTGTTATGGATCCTGATCTACGGTGTCCTCAGAAAATGGACCGACCGCTTCGGCAGAGACCGAAGATTGGATAAGAAATAAAAAAGAAAAAGGGAACCCGATCGGGTTCCTTTTTTTGCATGGGGAGAGCGCGAGAGGGGAGGGTATGACCCTCTCGCAAAATTGAGCGAAGCGGATTCTTGCCCGCCGCAGGTGAGCCGCCAAGGAGAAAGGAACCCGACCTGGATTCCTATTTGCATGGGGAGAGCGCGAGAGGGGAGGGTGGTGCCGGTGGCCGGACTCGAACCGGCACGCCTTGCGGCACTTGATTTTGAGTCAAGCACGTCTACCAATTCCATCACACCGGCAAATGTGACGAAATGCATTATACTACATTCAAAACCAGATTTCAAGCCATAACATGAAAGAAATCCGAGACAGGGCGGGCTGCTTGCACCTGGCGGGGTGATTTCAAATTATAGTTTATCGGGATGTTGGATAATCCCGTGCAGCCCTTGGCTCTCCCCCCGGGAGAGCTGGCACGGCGGGTTATAGCCGTGACTGAGAGGGCTTGTGGTCACTTCTGACGCACGGAATTTCCTGCATTTCGAATCCCACGTTTTGCCCTCTCAGTCGCTCGCAGGCTCGCGAATCAATCAAAAAAACCCTCCACCGACTGCTGCCGGTGGAGGGCGGGTATCAGGTTTTGCTCAGTTCTTGGTGGCGGTCCACTTCTCGAAGCCGTTGGCGTCACGGTTGTAATCGTGGCCGTTGGTGGCCTCCTGGATGGCCAGGAAGTACCACTGCGTGGGGTCGGCGTTGTCAGGGAACACCTTCATGCCAGAAATGACCATGTCACTCAGGTTCTGGGGATTGCGGGACAGCAGACGGTTGACCATGGTGATGGTCTCAGCACGGGTGATGAGATTGTCAGGTCTGAAGGTGCCGTCCTCATAGCCGACGATCCAGCCATTCTTGGAAGCGGTCTGGACGTAGTTGTAGTACCAGACGCCAGGGGCAACATCCTTGAAGTTCTTGGCGGCCTGCGGTGCAGAGGCAAAGCTGTTGTTCAGCACCTGCACGCGGGTCAGGATGGCGGCCAGCTCAGCACGGGAGATCGGGTTCTCCGGTCTGAAGGTGCCGTCCTCATAACCCAGAAGCACGCTGGCCTGGGCCAGAGCGGAGATGGGCTCGTTGCACCAGTGGGTGCTGCTGACGTCCTTGAAGTTGTTGACCTTGGAGCTGTACTTGGCCTTGCTGGCGTCGGTCATCAGGTTGTAGAAGATCTGGGCGACCTCGGCACGGCTGATGGTCTTCAGCGGCTGCACGGTGCCGTCTTCAAAGCCGCGGATGTAGGCCTTGTGGCTCTCATTGTCCAGCACCGGGCCGGTGGGCTCAGCGGTGGGCTGGGTGGAGGGAGACGGGCTGGGCTCGGTAGAGGGAGACGGGCTGGGATCCGCAGCACCCTCGGGGAGGATGGTGAGGGTCACGTCGCCGGAGTCCATGGTCACGCCCAGGGCGTCGATGCTCACGCGGCAGAAGAAGACATAGGTCTCGGTCTCCGTGGGAGCGGTGGAGCGGGTGACGGTGAGGGTCTTGGTGTCAGCGCCGGCATAGGCGTTCTTGTCGGAGACCTTGCTCACGGCATTGTAACCGCTCTTGTCGCGCAGATACCAGGTGTAGGTGTAGCTGCCGTTGAGGATCAGATCGGTGATGGAGCTGTCGTCATTGCCGTTGGCCTTCAGAGCGGAGATCAGTTCGCTCAGATCCACGCCGCGGGCCAGCAGGGTGTCGACCAGCTTGTCGGCGTCAAAGCCGCTGTCGCTGTTGGTGGCGCCGGAAATCAGGTCGGAGAGCTTCACGCCGCCGTCCAGCAGACCGTTGATGAGCTTTTCAGCGTCAAATTCGGAGTCGCTGTTGACAATGGCGTCGATCAGGGAGGAGACGGTGTCGGCGTCGAAGTTCTGGCCCATGTTCTCCATGGCGGTCTTCACCATGTCGGCGAGGGTCTGCTGAGCGTCTTCATCGTCGTTGGCGGTGCCGACCAGAGCCTTCACCAGGTCTTCCAGGGTCTGCTCGTCGGGATCGCCGCCGAAGGCCTTGATTACGGCGGCGAGGAGGTCGCTCTCGTTGAACTTGTCGCCCAGAGCGGTCTGGAGCTGCTCAACCAGGGAATCCATGTCGATCTTGCCGTCCACGGGCTTGATCTTATCGAAGAGCTCGTCGATCTTGGCTTCGTCAGCCTCGGTGAACTTATCCTGGTAGCGCTCCTTCAGGCCTTCCTTCAGGTACTTCTTGATGTTGTCCAGAAGCTGGCTGGCGTTGTCGTCAGCAGCGGGGGTCTCGGGATCGGTGTCGCCTGCGGGCTCATTGCCGGTGGCAGGAGTCTCGGCGTCGCCGTCGGAGGTATGGGCCTCAGCGTTGTCGTCAGCAGCGGGGTCCGGAGAAACTTCGGCAGTGGGAGCCGGCGTGGCGTCAGCATCGTTGTTCTTCAGGAAGCCCTTGAGGAAGTCCACCAGGGTGTCCTTGATGCTGCTGCTGTCGTTGCCGTTGATCAGGCTCATCAGATCAGCAAACTGCTCGCTGTCCTTCAGATCGTTGACGATCTTGGAGAAGTCGAAGCCGTTGCCGCTGCTGTCGCCCTTGAGCATATCAACGATCTCGTTGATGCTGAAGTTGGAGTCCTGCAGACCGCCGAGGATGCTGGTCCAGTCAACACCGTTGTCATCCAGCAGCTTGGTGATCTGGTCGATCTGGAAGCCGCCTTCCTTCAGGGCGTTGATCAGCTGACCGAAGTCAAAGCCGGTGTCAGCAGAGATTTTGTCGGTGATGCCGTTGAGGGCGGTGGTGGCAGAGAAGCTGGCGGAGCCGGTGCCCTTGATGGTCGCGGTGGCGGGGGCAGCGGTCACGACGCCGGGAAGCTCTGCAGCGCTGGCAGAAGTGAGGCAGCCCGCGAACAGGCTGACCACCATCATCAGACACAGCACGAGGGAGATAGTGCGTCTACGCATAATGCACGCATCCTTTCTAAATGATGTCCTTTACATAATACCATACTTCTATAAAAAAGCAAGAGGGTATGTTGGAATTTGTAATATTTTTTTACAAAACGGCGTTGACAAACAAGAATTAGGCGGTAAAATAAGCTCATGAAACCCCAAAACGGGAAGAAATGAGGTGGCGCGGCATGAAAACCGAATGCTATGTCCAGACCAATATCGGCGCCGTGCGTGCCAACAACGAGGATAACTATTACTGCGCCGGGAAGTGGAAGGAAAACCTCCGCACGCCCACTGAGGAGCTGCTCCAGGCGCCGGAGGGGGAGTCGCTGCTCTTCGGCGTGTTTGACGGCATGGGCGGCGAAGCCGGCGGCGAGCAGGCGTCCCTGCTCTGCGCCGAGACCCTGAATGAGATCGGCGGCTGGGAGCGGGGCTTTGAAGCGCCGGCCTTTTACTATCGCGCCAACGCCGCGGTGACCTCCTACGGCCAGTCTCTGGGCAGCACCAGCGGCTCCACGGCGGCGGTGGCCTGGCTCAAGGGCAACCGGCTCTTCGCCAGCAACGTGGGGGACAGCCGGATCTATCATCTCCACGACGGGCATCTGAGGTGCCTGACCTATGACCACACCCGCTGGCAGCAGCTGGCGGACGCGGGCTACACCGCCATTGAGGACCATGAGCGCCATGTGCTCACCCAGTTTTTGGGCATGGGCGTCCGGCGGCCCATGTCGCCCCATTTTGCCGTTTCGGTGAAAGTGGAGAAGGGGGATCGGCTCCTTCTGTGCAGCGACGGCGTCACCGGCGTATTGGAGGACGCTGCCCTTCTGGAGGCCCTCCGCACCCCCGGCGGCACCGAGCAGGCGGGCAGACTTCTGATCCGCTCCGCCCTGGACGCCGGGTCTCAGGACAATCTGACGGTGGTGGTGGTGGAGATCACCGAGCCCGACGAGGTGGAAATGTCGCTGGACAGCGAGGACGACGGCCCCGTGACCCGGCGGTTCGACGTGCCCACCCCGGAGCAGATCGAGGCGCAGGAGGATCCCGGCAGCGACGAGCAGAAGCAGATGCTGCGAAAGCTGCTCTGGACGCTGCTGGCCATGGTGCTGATGGCGCTGGCGATCCTCTACGTGGCGCTGTTCCTGGGCCCCAACCGCACCGCGGCGGGGCTGGTTGACGCGGAGCCCGGCATTTGGTATAATCTATCCAGCGCTGACACAGAGGAGGGGAACCCCGCATGTCGGAACCTGTGATGGTTTTGAATCAGAATGAGGCGGACCGCCGTCTGCTTTTGAAGCTCCAGCACCGGCTGCTGCGCACCGCCTCAGCGCCGGAGACCCCGCCCGCAGCCCAGGAGGACGACCGGCTGCTGGCCCTGGCCTTCTGTCTCGCCCCCATGGGGCTGGCTTTTCTGTATCTGTTTTTGTTCAGCATCTTCGTGCTGCGGTAAAGTATTTAAAATAAGAACAGGTTCACCGATTGGTGAGCCTGTTTTTTATGTGGTAAATTGGAGGTTATTTGCCAGACCCGCATGGCTCCCACTCTGGGGGAGCTGTCGCGAGCCTGCGAGCGACTGAGAGGGCAAAACGTAGGATTCGGAATGCAGGAAAATCAGTGCGTCAGCAGCGACCACAAGCCCTCTCAGTCACGGCTAGTTCTCGCCGTGCCAGCTCTCCCGGGTGTGCTAAGGCCCCAAATCTTTGATTTGGTCGGCCGTGCCATGCGAAAGCTGGGAGAGCCAAGGGCTGCACAGCATTTTCCAACATCCCGGTAAACTGGAATCTGGATGCAAAAAATCCACCGGCGGGCTGTGAACTGCCGATGGATTCTTTTTATGTTTTATTCAGCCGGCTTCGGGCTCTCGGTGGGGGCGGGGGATTCGGTGACCTCCGGCGTTGCCTCGGGAGCAGGGGACTCCGTCACCTCCGGGGTGGTCTCGGGCGCGGGGGATTCCTCCGGCTTCGGGCTCTCCGCAGGCTCCGGACTCTGCTCGGGGGCGGGGGTCTCCTCGGGGATCTCCAGATCGTCGGGATCGTTCAGGAGGGTGTAGGCGTTGAGCCTGAGCAGCACGGTGCAGGCCTCGGCTCTGTTGGCGCCCTCCAGCGGGGCAAAGCCGGTATCGCGGCCGTTCAGGAGGCTCTTTTCATAGCAGAAGCAGACGTCGCTCTTGGCAAATTCGCTGATGAGCTTGAAGTCCTTGATGAGCTTCTGGGTCACCTCGATGGTGGACTCAATCTTAAAGCCCTTGTGCTTCAGATACTTGGTCATGATGTGGGCCATCTGTTCGCGGGTGATGGGCTGTGTGGGGCCAAAGGTGCCGTCATCAAAGCCATTGATGATGTCGGCGTTCACCGCCCACTGGACGCTCTGGGCGTAGTACATCTCAGCGCCGAAGTCCGGGAAGGGGCTGGTCTTGACCTCCGGCAGCTCCTCACCGCTGACGCGGGCCAGCATGGTGACGAAATCCGCGCGGGTCAGAGAGCGGTCGGGCTTGAAGCTGTGATCCGGGTAGCCGTTGATCCAGCCGTTGGCGATGGCGGTGTCGATGCTGTCCTTGGCCCAGTGATTCTCATAGTCCAGCAGCACCACCGGGTCCACGGGCTCGGTGCCGTCCTTCTTCACCAGACCGTAATAGGCGGCGATGCCCTCGGCGTCGGCCTGGGCCAGAGCGGCCAGCTTCTTGTCGGTGTTCAGATAGCCGTTGAAGTCCTCTTCACTGGTGATGAAGCAGTGCTCCACGATGAAGGCGGGCAGGTTTCTCCACATGCCGCCCCGGACGATGCCGTAGTAGTCCGCCACGGTGCCGTCGGGGTTCTTGTAATCCTGGGAGTTCCGGGGCAGGTGGCCGCGGTTCACCAGACCCAGGGCGGAGAGCCGGGTGAGGATGTTGGCGCCGATGGCATAGGCCACGTCGGCGGCGCCGGCATTGTAGTTGCCGTTGCTGTCCAGCATCATGGCGCCGTGGATGTCCTTGTTGGTGCTGGCGTTTAAGTGCAGACTCACCAGTACGTCGGCCTGCATCTCAGCGGCGTATTCCACACGGGGCGCGATCTTCTTGGGATTGATGACCGCGGGATCACCGTCGTTGTCCTCGCGGGTCATGACCACCAGCACATCCCGGTATTCCTCCAGATCCGCCTTCAGATACTGGGCGATCTTCAGCACCAGATCCGCCTCGTGATACTCCACGCCGTTGTAGGTGGCGCAGGCGCCGGGGTCGGTGGAGCCGTGGCCCGGGTCCAGGCAGATGATCAGCCAGTCGTCAGACTCCGAGGGTCTTGGCGTGACCTCGGGCACCACGGTGGGAGCGGGCTCATCCTCGCCCTCGGGCTCATAGGGAGCCGGGGACTCTTTGGCCGCGGCGGCGGGAACCTCCTGCGCGTCCTCGTCACCCTCGGCGGCAAGGGCGGCCGTCACCAGGGAGAAGCACAGGATCAATGCTAACATCAGGGAGAGAAAACGTTTCATATCGTTTGGGAACTTGCGTCCCATCCTCCTTTGGGGAATTTGCGCGATTTGCACAGATAACCAGATTCTAACACATGTTTACATAAAAATCAATCAGAAGTTTTACGTTTTGTAACAGATTTGCAGATTTTCTACCTTTTTCACAGATATAGTTTGACAGAAGCAGGGAACCATGTTAGATTAAAACCACAGAATCCTATGGAGAACACCATAGATAAAAGGAGAAAAGCAATTATGAATATGACATTGGTTGTGATGGCGGCCGGTCTCGGCTCCCGCTACGGCGGCGTGAAGCAGGTGGAAAAGGTGGGCCCCGGCGGCGAGATCCTCATGGAGTACGCCATTTACGATGCGGTCCACGCGGGCTTTGACCACATCGTGCTGATCATCAAGCCGGAAATGCTCTCTGACGTGAAGGAGCTCTTCGGCGACCGGATCGAGCAGCGCACCGGCATCAAGATCGATTACGCCTTCCAGGATCCCAAGCGCTTCACCGAGCATTACAACATGCCTGCCGAGCGCGTGAAGCCTCTGGGCACCGTCCACGCGGTGCTCTGCGCCAGGGACGTGATCAAGACCCCCTTCGCCGTCATCAACGCCGACGATTATTACGGCGGCGCGGCCTTCCGCACCGTCACCGAGATCCTGCCGAAGCTCACGGACGAGAAGCACAGCGCCATGGTGGCCTATGAGCTGCAGAACACCGTCAGCCCCTACGGCACCGTCACCCGCGGCGTCTGCGTCACGGAGAACGACCTGCTGCAGAAGGTCCGCGAGACCTATAAGATCAAGCTGTTCGAGGACGGCACCATCCGCGACACCTCCGAGTCTGAGGACGGCCCGGTCCTGGCCCCCGAGACCCCGGTGAGCATGAACCTCTGGGCCTGGCACCCGGAGATCCTGAACGTGATGGAGCAGTATTTCTACGACTTCCTGAACGGCCTCAAGCCCGACGACATCAAGAGCGAGTGCCTGCTGCCCATCATGATGGACCAGCTCATCGCGGAAGGGAAGATCGAGACTGTCGTCCTCCACACCCCCGACCGCTGGTTCGGCCTGACCTACCAGGAGGACAAGCCCGGTGTGGTGGCCGGTCTCCAGGCCCTCCACGACGCCGGTGTGTACCCGGCCAAGCTTTGGGATTAACGTCAGAAGAAACTCGCTCCGGCACGAAGCGCAAATCTTTCAGAAATTAACCCTTGACAATTTCACTATTTCTGTTATAATAACTTTTGCGCTTGCGAGAGTGCTGGAACAGGTAGACAGGCACGTTTGAGGGGCGTGTGTCAACCGACGTGGGAGTTCAAGTCTCCTCTCTCGCACCATAATTCACGCTGTGACTTCGGTCGCAGCGTGTTTTTTGTTGTTGGCATAAGATTGCAAATTGGAAGTTTAACGCTCATTCCTTG
>ONIN01000009.1 GCA_900317905.1 uncultured Eubacteriales bacterium
GGAGTTTTTCCAGCCGGAGGAGCCGGGCTTCAGGTACTGCCACTGATACTCCAGTGCGCCGCCGGTGGCGACGACGGTGAACTGCGCGGTTTCACCGCTGGACAGCTTCACGCTCTCCGGCTGCCGGGTGATCACCGGGCTGGTGGCGAAATAGAGGGTCGCAGCGTCGGTGGTGATCCGGTTGCCCAGGGCATCCGTCAGTACGCAGCGATACTGGTAACCCTCGCGGAGAGAGCTCGCCAGCACATTGAGGGTGTCGGTCTTCGCTCCGGGATTCAGAGAGCTCAGCCAGATCTTCGAGGAGGGAGCGCGATACTGCCACTGATACTTCAGGCCGTTGCCGGTGGCCTCCACCTTGAACTGCACATAGTCGCCGCGTTTTGCGTAGACGTCCTGCGGCTGCTGCACGATGAAGATCTTCTGAGAGGCCTGTGTGCTGGCCTCATTGGTGGCGTAGTCCATGGCGGCGACGTAGAAGGTGTTCTGCTCGCCCACGTTCATGGTGACGGTGTGGCTCTGGCCGGGCTCGGTGTCCGCGAAGGTCACAGGCTCGCAGAGCTCGTTGCCCTCTTCATCCACGGCATAGATCGCCGCCAGATACTGGTTGTCCTTCACGGTCACGGTGACCTCGCCGGTCTGGCGATTATAGTCACAGCTCTCGATCACAGGGGCGGCACTGTCCACCACACAGGGGATGGAGTAGCCCAGGTACGCGGCACCGTCGGAGACGATCTGCTCCGGGGTCATGCTGCCGAGAACGTCCTCGCCCCAGGGCAGGTTGGCGTAGAAGTCCAGAACGACCTTGGTGTCGTCGGGAATGGCCACGGGCTTCTTGCCGGAGGCGTCCATACCTTCAAAGAGGAACCATGCAGAGAGACTCCAGCCGTAGGTGGGATCATAGACGATCTTGCGGCAGAAGGGCTCATCATCCACACCGTAGATCTTGCCGGTCTCGGCATCGCGGGCGATCATGATGATGTGCTGCGCGTTGCGAACATTGACAGGCGCCGCCAGCAGATCGGTGCTGTAGGCCTGATCGGCATTGGTGGAAACAGCGATGCGCGCATCACTGAAGGTGCCGTCCTCGGGATAGCCGAAGGGGTTATCGCCGGCGTAGAACATCGGCTCGTTCTCTTCGTTGACCAGATAGGCCTCGCTGGGAACGGTGTCGATCTCCCAATCCACGTAGTACTGCCACTCCTCCATCTCCTCTTCGCTGAGGTTCAGACTGAGGATCTCGCGCCAGTCGTGGGTCTCGAAGATCGGGGCTGCGGCCCAGTCGCCATAGTACGTGAGGAAGGTGACGTGCTGGCTCTCGGAAACATCCTCGTCCAGACTGTCGAAATAGACGTAGCCGTCCAGGAAGGCGCCGTTTTCAAAGTAGGCGTCCAGGAACTCCTTCATGTCAGCCGTGAGGGTGATGGTCACGGTGACGGTCTGGTGCTCGCCGGGAGCCAGGGTGATGCTCTCCGGCGCGCTCAAGGTGTAGTCCACCCCAGCTTCCAGAGCCGCAGGCGCCATGACGTTGTAAATATGGAAGTCCGGTTCCTCGTCAGTGCCGAAATTGTCACCGGCAACCGCGTCCATCAGAACGTCCACATTCACTGCATAGGAGCGCGTGACATAGGTGGTGTTCACCACATCCGCAGTGATGGTGTAGACGCCGTCTCTCGCGGGATCGTCTCCCAGCTCAGCGAAGGGATCCTCAACGACAAGGGTGGTGTGATAGGCCGCCTCCAGATCCAGGCAGCCGGCGCCCTGCTGGCGGGGACTGTAGGGCACGGCCACTCCGTTGTCATCATAGTAGGCGATCAGCGTGTTGGCGCTGGATGCCGTGCGGTTCCGGGCCTGATCGGCAGCGTCCTTCTTGGAGAGAGCGGGGTTGCTCGCCTGGATCGCATCCAGCAGAGACGCAAAACCGCCCGCCGCGTTGGGGGAAGACATGGACGTACCGGACATGACTTCGTAGCCGTTCGTGGTACCGGCGGAGACGGAGTTCACGTTGCCGCCGATGGCCGTGATGACCGGCTTGATCTGCAGATCGTTGGTGGGACCCCAGCTGCTGAAGCTGGAGACGTCCCAAGCCTCGGGATTGTCCACGATTGTGGCCTCGGAGTCCACATGGAACACCAGTTCCTCCTGGGCAGCGAGGGCCGCGCCCGCCTCCTGAGAGACGAAGACCGCGGGAATGGTCTTGGTTTCAATGGCCATGGAGATCAGAGAACCGGGCTGATTATCATAGACCACCAGTGCGGATGCACCGGCGTTGGCGGCATTTGCGGCCTTCTCCTCAAAGGTGATCTCACCGCGGGAAACCACAGCGACCTTGCCCTGGACGTCGATCCCCTCATAGTCCTCGGCGGCGCCGAGATTGGGGATCAGCACATAAGACAGATCCTGGCCGGAGAAGGCGTCCAGGAAGGTGGTACCGTCGCTGTCGCGATAGGAATACTTCTCCCCGCCGACGCTGATCTGATAGGCGGGATACATCACGTTTTCAGCCGAAGCCACGGCGATGTTGCCGTTGTAGGAAGCGGGAGAGCCCAGCGTGCCGTAGTCGGTGTAGCCGGTGGTCAGATAGCCGGGGCCGGCGAAGTTCTGGGCGTTGTCCGCCATGCTGCCCTCGTTGCCGGCGGAGACGCAGCAGACGATGCCCGCGTTCTCCAGACGCTCATAGATCCGGTCGTTGAGGACGGACTCATCATCCTCCACAAAACCGCTGGTGGCGCCGATGGACATGTTGATCACGTCCGCGCCAAGCTTGTAGGCATCCTCCAGCGCGGCCATGTAAATGTCAGAGCTGGTGGTCTCCTCCGTGGAAGAGAAGATCTTCATGGCAAGGATCTGGGCGTCGGGAGCGCTGCCGCGGAAGGTGACCTCCCCTTCCGGAGTGACCGCATAGCCCGCGGCAATGCCGGCAACGTGGGAGCCGTGACCGGAATTGTCGTCCGCTGCGTTCAGATCCTTGTCGGCATAGTCATACTGATAGGGGATCTTCTGGGAATAATAGCTGCCGTGGCCCAGGCGCAGGATCGCCTTGACCATGTCAGACCTGGTATAGGCCGGGGTCTGCAGCATGCCATCATACACACCGAAAGCCTCGTGGTCGGCGGTGATGCCGGTATCCAGAACGGCGATGACCTTGCCGGAGCCGTCGGCGGAAATGGTATCATTCAGCCAGCTGGCGTTGATCATTTCCGACGCGCTGACGGAGCTGGGCTGCTCCACCGGCAGGCGGTACTCTCTTGCAACGATGACGTCAGAGACGCCCGGGATCGACGCAACGGCGTCCAGATCCGCGAAATCCAGCGTCAGAGACAGGCCGTTGAGCAGGTCGGTATACTCAAAGTTCACCGTGAAGGCGATGGCCAGCTGCTGCAGCTTTTCCATAAAGGCCTTGTGTTCTGCCAGAAGCTTCTCATAGGCGCTGGCAGACTGCTGCAGGAAGCTGCTCAAGTCTGCAATGGGGTTGCTCTTCATCAGGACGATCGCTCGCACCTGATCACCGGGCTTGTACTGAGTGCTCAGCTGGGAGGCGAGCGTCTCCGGGCGCCGGTTTTCCAGACCGTTCAAAAGCAGCTTGCTGCCGCTCGCCCGGTCAGAACCCGCCGCAAACGCGGAGGTGCAGAGCGAGAGCACAAGCGCCAGAACGAGGGCCAGTGATAACCATCTTTTTTTCATCTTTTGCGTTCCCTCCTGTCATTTCCGAAAAAATGAAAAAATAACGGTGTCATTATAGCATTTTATGAACAGATTGCAAAGGTAAAAACAGGAATTTTGCTTTAGAAATTTACCGATTCAAAGAAAAAAACAGAAAAAACCCTGTATCCGTCAAAGATACAGGGCTTTCATTCTGGAGCGGGATACGGGAATCGAACCCGCCTCCTCAGCTTGGGAAGCTGATGTTCTACCAATGAACTAATCCCACAGGCACAAATATTATAACACAGCGGAAGATTCATTGCAAGAAGATTTTTCACCGCCTGTTCGACAGAAACAGGCGGTGAAGATCAGATTCAGTTGACGTAGACGGTGCACTTGGCAGTGACGTCGCCGCACTTGGCGGTGACCGTGGTCATGCCGGGGCCGATGCCGGTGACCTGGCCGTTCTTGACCATGCAGACAGACTCGTTATCGCTGGTCCACTCTACCTCCAGGTCGGCGGGATAGGTGGTGGCCTCCAGAGGAACCGTCTCACCGACGGACTCGGTGAACTCGGAAATCTCAGAGCCATAGTAGGTCAGCTTGATGCTGCCGGCACTGGTGATGGGCGTTCCTGTAGGCTCCGGCGCCTGGGTAGGCTCGGCGCTGGCCTCAGGATCCGCAGTCTCTTCGGGTGCTTCGGTCTCTTCCGGTACGTCCGTGACTTCCGCAGTCTCCTGGGTAGGCAGGTTCTGGGAAGAAGGCGCGACGTTTTTCGCGTCGTTAAGGCTCACGGTGATCAGAATGATGACCGCCAGCACCACAGCCGCCAGAAGCAGAAGGCCGAAGATCATCTGCCAGCGGGTATTCAGGGCAGCGCGGGCAGCGGCGGGGGTGCCGTCATTCTCGCTGGAGGTCACCGGCGGCACACGGTCGCCGGCCTTGACGCGGGTGGTACCGCAATATGGGCAGCGGCTGCGCAGTCCGGAAAAGGTCCGGCCGCAGCGCCTACATTCAATTTTGGGAATTACGCTCATGGCGTTGTCCTCCATTCCATGCTTCGACAGGAAGCGGATTTAAACACTATAATAATACACGGTAACCCAAAATTCGTCAAGCTTTTTCGGCTGAATGTCCATTGACAATTCTTTACGCATGCAATAGAATCATGAAATACAAACGATCAAAACGGAGTGACTAATATGAAACTCGGAATTGCGCTGGCCGGCGGCGGTTCGAAGGGCTCTTATGAAATTGGCGTATGGAAGGCGCTGCGGGAGCTGGGCGTCGGGTATGACATCGTCACCGGCACCTCCATCGGCGCGGTGAACGGTGCGCTGATGGTCATGGGCGACTATGAGCGGGCGGAAAACCTGTGGAACACCATTACGGCGCAGGACATCATGCGCGACGGCATGGATCTGAAGCATGACATGGATTATTACTTTGAAAACCGCGACCAGCTGCTGAACGTGGCAAAGAACTTTGCCGCCTCCAGAGGCGCGGACATCACACCCTACAAGGAGCGGATCGCCAGGGAGCTGGATGAGGAGGCCTTCTTCGCCTCCCCTGTGGACTACGCGGCGGTGACCGCCAGATTCCCGACCCTGCAGGGCGTCGAGGCAAGAAAGTCTGACATGGAGCCCGGCACCGTTGCCCAGTGGATCCTGGCCTCCAGCTCCTGCTTTCCGGTGTTCCCCATGTGCGAAATCGACGGCCAGAACTACATCGACGGCGGCTATGCCGACAATCTGCCGGTGACCACCGCTTTCCGTCTGGGAGCGGAGCAGGTCATCGCCGTGGCGCTGAAGCCGGAGGCAGAGGAAAAGTACTTCCCCTATCATCCGCTGGTGACCCACATCACCCCATCCCGTCCCCTGGGGCCCTTTCTGGATTTCAGCCGGGACATCCTGGACAACAATTTCCGTCTGGGCTACACCGACGCCATGCGGGTGCTGGGACCCTACTTCGGAGAACATTACGCCTTCCGGCCAGCTGGAAAAGAAAAGCTGCTGGATGCGGCCAGAGGATACCTGCTGTTCCTGCTTCGCAGGGAGCTGAGTCACAATGAATCCGCGGTTCAGGCCATGTTGGACAGAGTCAAGGGTGACGCGCCGCTGACGGACAAGCTCTTCAGCGAAGACCGCGGGGATCTGCTCTCCGTTGCCTGCAAGGGTGTCGATGTGCTCCTGTCCACGCTGGACTATCCCCATGAGGACGCCTATGATCTCAATCAGCTGCTGCCGGAGCTGCGGGAAAAGCTGCTGGATGACGAGATCCCGGAACTGAAGGGCGCCCGCGACCGCTGCGCCGCACTGCAGAACGAGGGACTTCGCGGACAGCTTGCCCAGTTCCGCCCCGGCAAGGACGCCAACGAACTGCTGCTGGCCACCTGGCGGCTATATCTCAAGGAGCGTGACGCATGAACACCGGACTGTTCGAGGCCATCTGGGATCTGGTGCGCAGGGTTCCCATGGGAAAAGTCACGACCTATGGAGACGTAGCCAAAGCGCTCGGAAATCCCAAGCTTTCCCGAACGGTGGGCTTTGCAATGCACGACGCCCCGGAAGACGTACCCTGCCAGCGGGTAGTAAACCGCTTCGGCGGATTGTCCGATGCCTTTTCTCCTCTGGGGAAAGACAGCCACCGGCTTCTTTTGGAGTTGGAGGGTATTCCCTTCTGCATGGATGGCACAGTGGATCTGGATCGGTGCCGGTATCAATTCTGACAAAAACAGCGTATGCCGAAAAGCATACGCTGTTTTGGTTTATTTGCAGTAGCCGGTGTGCCAATCCAGCACCCGCTCCAGCGGCTCCCCATTCAGGAAGGCCTTCAGGTTTTTGGCACAGAGCTCCAGGATATTCTTCCGGGTGATGTCCAGATGCCAGCCACCGGTGATGTGGGGCGTGATGATGAGGTTCTCCGCCGAGAAAAGCGGGTCCTCGTCCTCCAGAGGCTCGTGCTCCAGCACATCCACCCAGACGCCGCCAAAGCGGTTCATCAGCTTGCTGTTGAGGAAGACTTCCTCCGGGATCACGGTGCCGCGGCCCACGTTCATCAGATAGGCCCCCGCTTTGCAGAGGGAGAGCATCTTTTCATCGAAGAGGTGGTAGGTCTCCTCCGTACCCGGCAGGCACAGCGCCACGATGTCCGCCTTGGGAAGCTCGTTGGTCAGCTCGTCCATCAGGCACATCTGGTCGTATTCCTCCGGGAAGGTGACGACACGCCGACGGACGCCGATGATTTTGCAGCCGAAGGGCCGCATCCGTTTGGCAAACTCCGTGCCCAAGTTGCCGGTGCCGACGATCAGCACCCGTTTTCCCATGGGAGATACAACATGCCCGGCGTCCCGCCAGACCTGCTGTTTCTGGTACTCCAGATAGGTGGGGATCTTCTTCATCATCAGAAGCAGCATGCCCACCATATATTCCGCGATGCCGGTGCCGTAGCAGCCGGTGGCGGTGGTAGTGAGGAACTTGTCCCGGAGAGCAGCGCGCTTTGTGTAGTAGTCGGCGCCGGAGCTTACCAGCTGCATCCAGTCCAGATGCTCGGTCTGCTCCAGCAGATTCGCGTCAACATTACCGATCAGGATGTTCGCCTGCTGCAGCTGCTCCAGGGTCACGTCCTGGGTCTGGGCAAAGACAAAGGTCTCATTGGGGGCAGCAGCCGTCAGCTGCTCCTGCTCTTCCAGAGTAAGTTCTTCCGCAACGAGGATGGTTTTCATGAAAGATCAGCCCTTCCAGCATTCGGTATTGGTCAGCCCGATGTCACTCTCGTGGAAGTGATCGTCGACACCGGCCTTTTTCTTCTTCTGATAATCCTTCAGCGCGTCATAGGCGGGCTTGCCGAGGAGAATGATGACAGGGACGTTGATGATGACCATGATACCCTGGGTCAGATCCGCGCCGTCCCAGGCGAGACCGGCGGAGATGATGGCGCCGAGAAACACCAGAACCGAGCAGAACAGACGCCAGCAGGTCATGAAGCCCTTACCGGGATCCTTCTTCAGAAGGAAGCGCCAGCAGCCCTCGGTGTAGTAGTAGTTGCCGATCAGCGTGGTGAAGGCGAACAGGCACACCGCGACCGCCATGAAAATGGGGCCGAAGCCGCCCAGCGCAGCCCGCATGGAGGCGGAGACATAGGCAGCGCCTGCCAGTTCCTCCTCCGGAACCACGCCGGAGAACAGGCACATGAAGGCGGTGGCGGAGCAGATCAGCAGGGTGTCAATAAAGACGGACAGCATCTGCACCAGACCCTGCTTGGCCGGGTGGGAGACGTCAGCCGCAGCAGCCGCATTGGGCGCAGAGCCCATGCCGGCCTCGTTGGAGTACAGGCCGCGCTTGATGCCCCACATGATGGCACTGCCGGTGAAGCCGCCGAAGATGGCCTTGAAATCAAAGGCAGAGCCGAAGATCATGCCCAGCACCTTGCCGATGCTGCCGATGTTCATGATGATGACCACGATGGAGACCACCACATACAGCACGCCCATGATGGGAACCAGCACCTCGGTCACCTTGGTGAGTCTGCCGGCGCCGCCCATGATGCTCAGAGCGAAGAGCACGGCGAGGATCACGCCGATGACAATGGAGGTGGTTCTGCTGTAGAAGCTGAAGGAGGAGAAGGTGTCCTGGGTGTTGTAGGCAGCCAGCATGTTGTAGCCAACCGCATAGGTCAGCAGCAGGGCGATGGCGAAGATGACGCCCAGCCAGCGCTGCTTGAGTGCGTGCTCCATGTAATAAGAGGGGCCTCCATAGAAGGTGCCGTCGGGGTTCTTTTTCTTGTAGATCTGCGCGAGCGTAGACTCCACGAAGGCAGAGGCGCCGCCCAGCAGCGCGGTGATCCACATCCAGAAGATGGCGCCGGGGCCGCCGAAGCAGATGGCCGTGGAGACGCCCATGATGTTGCCGGTGCCCACGCGTGAGGCCGTAGAGACCATCAATGCGCCGAAGGAAGAGGTGGAGCCCATGTTGACGGGCTTTTCCTTGACCACGCGGATGGACTCGCCGAACAGACGAAACTGCGGCAGTCCCAGCCGAATAGTGAAGTAAATACCAGCCAGAACCAGAAGCAGCGGAATGATATACGGTTTATACAAAATGCCGCTGATGGCGTTGACTACGTTGTCGATTGCGTTAATCATGTGTTTTCTCCTTTACAAATGATGCGTATATTATACAGAAGATTGGTTAGAGATGCAATCATTTTGTTCATAATTTGGACAAATTTTCTTTTTTATCCCCGGAATTCGAAAAATCCATCTTTTTTCCTCTCCTCCGCCTTGCAGAAAAAGCACATTTCAGGTAAAATATATTCAATCAGGACAAAGGAGCATCAAGGTATGCAATTCGACGGTTTCCCCGCAGGGGCGGGGGAATTTCTATGGGAACTTCGGTTCAACAACGAGCGGCCCTGGTTTCAGGCCCACAAGGAGGAATTTCTCAATCTGGTGGATCGGCCCTTCAAAGCACTGGGTCAGGAGGTCCTGGAGCGGCTGCAGAATACCTATCCCAAACGGAATTGGGATCTGCACGTCTCCCGCATCTATCGGGACGCCAGAAGACTGTACGGCCGCGGGCCCATGAAGGATCATCTCTGGATGACAATCCGCTGCTCCGGGGACAAGAAGGACGAAGGCTCTGTCTTTTACTTCTCCTTTGAGCCCGAGGGATACAGTTTCGGCTTTGGCAGCTACAGCGAGCGTGCGGCTTATATGGATCGGTTCCGCCGCGTCGCCATGGCAGATCCGAAGAAGCTGGAGTCTCTCGCAAGGAAGCTGAAGAAAGAGCCGAAGTATCGAATCATCGGAAAAGAATACGCAAGAAAAAAGGTGGATTGTGCTCCCCTGCTGGATCCCTGGCTGAACCGCAGATGGGTGTCCATTGACGTGTCACGTCCCCACGATCCGGTTTCTCAGAGTCATGATCTGGCAGACGAGCTGGTAGAAAGCTTTCAGTTTCTGATGCCCTATTACGACTATTTCGAGTGGGTGCGCGGACTTTCGGACTGACGTCCCATCCAACGATAGTGCAATCAAAAGAGGTGAGACAGAAGATGCAAAAATGGCTGAAAAAGCCCTGGGCGCCGGTGGTTTTGCTGGTCATCATCTGTACCGTCATCCCGCTGCTGCTCCATCCCACCATGGGGAGCCATGTGCTGGTGGCGCTGGATTCGCCATACGCCATTTACTGCTGCTTCCTCATGCCGGTGCTGGCAGCTGCCGTCTGTGTCGTACACATGAGCGCCGCAAAGAAACCGGCCCTCTGGCTGCCGCTGGTGGTAGAGGTGCTGATGGTAGGATACTCGCTTGCGGTGCGCGGCACACTGTTTTACGCATACGACGCGCCGTTTCTCTACTATCTCATCTTCTACAGTATCCCGGCGATCATGGTGTTTTTCATCCAGCTGGTGGTCTGGATCCTTATAAGAGAATAAAAGAACTTCCGCAGAAAAAACTGCGGAAGTTCTTTTATTGGTTGGAAAAGTAATTACGGGTGGTTTCGGCATCGGCAAGGATCTGATCGCGGAGTGCGTCCACGCTCTCGAACTTCTTCTCCGGGCGGAGGAATTTATAAAACTCCACCCGCACCTCCCGATCGTAGAGGTTGCCGGAGTAGTCCAGAATGAAGCTCTCCACACTGACCCGGTTTTCACCGCTGACCGTGGGCCGGACGCCTACATTGGTGACCGCCATGTGGCTGCTGCCGTCCTCGAGAATCGCCTTTGCGGCATAAACGCCGTGGCGCGGGACAATGACGCCCTCCGGAAACCGCATGTTGATGGTGGGAGTGCCCATTTTGGTGCCCAGCCGGAACCCGTAGTGCACAGTGTCCACCAGTGTATGAGGATGTCCCAAATAGGCATTGGCCCGCTCCATGTCACCGTCCTCAATCAGCGTGCGGATGTAGGTAGAGCTGACCACACGGCCCTCCAGAGTAACGGCGGGGATCACATCGCAGCCGATGCCCTGCTCAGCACAGTAGTCTTTGAGCTTCTCGGCAGTGCCCTCACCCTTCCAGCCAAAGCGGAAGTCATGGCCGACCACCACCCAGGCGGCGTTCATGTCCCGGATCAGGGTCTGGACGAATTCCTGCCACGGCATCTGCATGACTGTCCGGTCGAAGTGAATAAAAATTACATTTTCGATGCCGTAGAGTCGGCGGATCAGATCCGCTCTCCCGGCGGAGGAATTGATCAGCGGCACCGGCTTTCCGAACACCAGCGTGTCCGGGTGCACGTCAAAGCTCAGTGCCGAGGGCATGGCGCCGATCTCCTTAGCTCGCTGGACAGTTCGCTCCAGCAGCGCCCCGTGCCCAATGTGGATGCCGTCGAAAAATCCCAGGGCAATGACCCGTTTCTGTTCTGCCATAGTTACAATCGTTCCTTTAGAAAAAGCGTTTGATGGCGCGGCTCCGACGGTTTTCCACCGCGCCAAGCATGAGAAATTCGCCGTTATTGGCGTAGAAGCGATAAGTGCCGTCCTCTGCATTGATCTGATAATCTACACCGTTACGACACAGACGCTCCTGTTGGTCGTTCAATGTGACTGTGGGGTGGTCGGAAAAGAGACTGTCCAAAGGAAGGAGCAGTCCTTCCGCCTGTTCCCTGCTGATACTCAGCATCTCCTCCATGGTGTGAGCCTCCTCGACAGTATAGGTACCCACCCGGGTTCTGCGAAGTGAAGTCAGCGTTCCGCCACAGCCCAATGTCTGGCCGATATCATGACAGAGGGTGCGGATGTAGGTTCCCTTGGAGCAGGTGACCTCCAGAATGTAGTCCTCCCCTGCCATGCCGGTGCATTCTAATTGATGAATGGTGATGCTTCGCGCTTCGCGCTCCACCTCGCCGCCTCTCCTGGCCACATCGTAGAGCTTTTTCCCGCCGATCTTGATGGCGGAATACATGGGCGGAAGCTGTTGGATCTCACCGCGAAATCCTTCGAGGGCAGCTTCCAGCTCCGGCTGAGTGACCATAACCGGGTACGTCTCCAGAACCGTTCCGGTGATATCCTGGGTGTCCGTCACGACACCCAGACGAAGGTGGGCGGTGTAGTGCTTCTCATGAGCTTCGGAAAAGCTCACCGCCTTGGTGGCCCGGCCCACGAAGACCACCAGAAGACCAGTAGCCATGGGATCCAGCGTACCGGAGTGGCCGATCCGCCGCTCCCCCAGAATGCCCCGCAGCTTGGCCACCACATCGTGGCTGGTCCAGCCTGCGGGCTTGTCCATCAGGAGGATGCCGTTCATGCCGGCCATACCTGATCCACCGCTTTCAGAAGCTGACGCTCCGCCTCGTAGGGATCACAGTTCAGCGTGCAGCCGGAGGCCATAGCATGTCCACCGCCGCCGAACTGGGAGCAGATGGCGCAGGAATCCACCTCCGGGGTGCTGCGAACGGAGACCTTGCTGGTTCCGTTCTCCTGCTCCTTGATCAGAATGCTCAGCATGTTGCCGGCGATCCGTCCCGGGAGCCCCGCAAGATCGTCCAGATCGTTTTCCGTGGTGCCGGCATCCTGCAGCATCTTTCGAGTGACAAAGGCCACCGTGATTTTTCCGTCCCGATAAAACCGCATGCCGGAATAGATCATTCCCTCCAGCATAACCCGCGCCTTGGAGACACGACGGAAATAATCGTGCACCACTTTGTGATGATCCGCGCCGAGAGCAATGAGTCTGGCAGCGCAGTTCATGGTGTCGGCATTGGTGTTCATGTACTGGAAGCAGCCGGTGTCCGTGGTGAGGGCGATGTAGAGAAGGGTCGCCTCCTCCGGATCCACGTCGTTGCAAAGAGCTTCAATGATCTCCAGAATAATTTCACCGCAAGCGGATTTCTCCGAAGCCACCAGCGTCTCGTCCGCGTAAAAGCTGTTGGAGGGATGGTGATCCACACAGAGATCCACATGGCCCTCAAAGCCTTTCGGAAAGAGGCCGGGCGTGGCGATATCCACCGCAACGATGGTCTCCGGCCGAAAATCCTCCGGGGCGTAGAAAGTATGAATATAGGCGTCGGTGCGCTCGGTGATCTGCGGGTTATGGTAGATAAAAGCCCTCTTACCCACCCGTCTCAGGGCATGGCAAAGGGCGGCGCCGCTGCCGAGGGTGTCGCCGTCGGGATTTCTGTGGTTCAGGATCAGAATGCCGTCCCGCTGCTTCAGCAGTTCGGCAAATTCCGCGGGGCTCATGCCTCGTCCTCCCCGCTGCCGGTGTCCAGCTTCTCAATCAGGCCGCTGATGTAAGCGCCCTGCTCGATGCTGTGGTCGATCTCAAAGACCAGCTCCGGCGTGTAGCGCAGGTTCAAGGTGCTGCCCAGCTCATGTCGCAGCCAGCCGGAGGCGGATTTCAGGCCGCGCTTAAATTCCTTTTCGTTTTCCATTCCGTAGACGGACAGCCAGATCTTCGAGTAGCGCAGGTCGCCGGTGGTCTCCACTCTGGTGACGCTGATCATCCCCTGCTGCACCCGAGGATCCTTCACCTGGGTCAGAAGGTTCGACAGTACGCGCTGAATGTCGTCGTTGGTTCTGGCGAGTTTATTCGATGCCATAATGGTTCCTTTCTGTAAAAAAACGCTGCCGCTCTCAGGTGGGAACGGCAGCGAACGATTTTGGTTTACTGCTGAATCTGCTCCATGACGAAGACTTCCACCACGTCATCGACCTTGATATCGTTGAATTTTTCAACCTGCAGGCCGCATTCGTAGCCGGAGGCAACTTCCTTCACGTCGTCCTTGAAGCGGCGCAGGGAGGCCAGGTCGCCCTCGAAGAGCACCACGTTGTCGCGCAGGACGCGAACCTTGCTGTTGCGGACGATCTTGCCGTCGGTGACGTAACCGCCGCAGACGGTGCCCACCTTGGAGACCTTGAAGGTCTGGCGGATCTCCACGTGGCCGATGACCTTCTCTTCAAACTTCGGCGCCAGCATGCCCTTCATGGCAGCCTCCACCTCGTTGATGCAGTCATAGATGACGCGGTACATGCGCACCTCGACGCCGGAGCGCTGGGCGCTGTCTCTGGCAGCGGCATCCGGGCGGACGTTGAAGCCCACGACCAGCGCGCCGCTGGTAGCGGCCAGCATGACGTCGGACTCGTTCACGGCGCCGACGCCGGAGTGGATCACGCGGACGCGAACCTCATCGTTGGAGAGCTTCTCCAGAGAGGATTTGACCGCCTCGGCGCTGCCCTGGACGTCAGCCTTGACGATGATGTTGAAGTCCTTGATCTCACCCTGCTGGATGCGGGCGAAGAGATCATCCAGAGAGACCTTCTTGTTGCCGGCGTTGGCGGCATCCTTCTTCTGCTGCTTGCGCTCGGCAACCAGCTCGCGGGCCATGCGCTCATCGGCAACGGCGTTGAACACGTCGCCGGCGCTGGGCACCTCGGACATACCGGAGATCTCCACCGGGATGGAGGGACCGGCCTCGGTGACCCGCTTGCCCTGATCGTTGACCATGGTACGGGCGCGACCGACGGCGGTGCCGGCGATGATGATATCGCCCTGATGGAGGGTACCGTTCTGCACCAGAACGGTCATGATCGGACCGCGGCCCTTGTCCAGGCGCGCCTCGATGACGGTGCCCTTGGCGGCACGGTTGGGGTTGGCCTTCAGCTCCTGCACCTCGGCCAGGATGACCAGGTTCTCCAGGAGGTTGTCGATGCCCTCGCCGGTCTTGGCGGAGATCGGGCAGATGATGGTGTCGCCGCCCCACTCTTCCGGAACCAGCTCGTACTCGGTCAGCTGCTGCTTGATCCGGTCGGGGTTGGCACCGTGGACGTCCATCTTGTTGATGGCCACCACCAGCGGGATGCCGGCGGCCTTGGCGTGGTTGATGGACTCCACCGTCTGCGGCATGATGCCGTCGTCAGCAGCCACCACCAGGATCGCGATATCGGTAACCATGGCGCCGCGGGCACGCATGGAGGTGAATGCCTCGTGGCCCGGGGTATCCAGGAAGGTGACGGGGTGATCGCCCACCATGACGCGGTAGGCGCCGATGTGCTGAGTGATGCCGCCGGCCTCACCGGAGGCAACATGGGTATTGCGGATATAGTCCAGGAGGCTGGTCTTGCCATGGTCGACGTGGCCCATGACCACGACAACGGGGGCGCGCAGCTCCAGATCTTCTTCCTTATCCTCGTGATCGTCGATGAGGCGCTCCTCCACCGTGACGATGACCTCGCGCTCGACCTTGCAGCCCAGCTCCATGGCCACCAATGCGGCGGTGTCGTAGTCGATGACGTCGGACAGGGACGCCATGACGCCCATCTTGATCAGACGGCGCACCACTTCGGCGCCGGTCTTCTTCATGCGGCTGGCCAGCTCGCCCACGGCGATCTCATCGGGGATCTGCACCTTCAGCTGCTGCTTGCGGGCGATCTCCAGCTGGAGACGCTGCATCTTCTCCCGCTCCTCCTGCTTCCGCTTGGAGCTGGAGGCCTGCTGGGCGTTCTGACGACGCTGACGATCGCGGTTCTGGATCTTCTGCTTGCCGCTGCCGCCGGACTTCTTCTGCAGATTCTTGGCTCTCTGATCGTCGGCCAGATCGTCCAGATGCTGGTCGTACTTGGAGAGGTTGGTGGTGGCGCCGCGGGTGTCGACCACGCGCTTCTCCGCCACCTGGCGCGGCACATGGGGTTTCTGCTCCTTCTCCTTTTTCGGAGTGGGCTGAGCCGCCTCGCCGGATCCAGTCGCAGCCTTTTCCTCTTTCTTGGGCGCGTCCGCCGGGGACTCTTTGACCTCCGGCTTATAGACGTCCTTGAAGACCTCCTCCAGACTCTCGATCTGGTTGTGCTGCGTCAAATATTCGAAAATAACGCTTAGCTCCTCGTCCTCCAGAACCTGCATATGGTTCTTCGGGGTGGTGCAGTAATCGGTGAGGATCTGGGTGATCTCCTTGGAGCTCTTCCCGAAATCCTTGCCCACCTCATGGACTCTGTACTTAACCATTCCGCTCATACGTTATTCCTCCTCTTGCCATTTCTCGCGCTGCTCTGCCGCGCCTTCGCCCCATCGGTTTGTTCTTTGAGCCGCTGGGCGACGGCGGCATACTGTTCGGCGTCTGCATCTGCCAGCGCCGACACGAACGCCGACGCAAATCCCGTATCCAGCAGGCTGATCATAGAGCAGCCCCGCTTGCCCAGCAGATGCGCGATCGTCTCCTTTTCATAGGGAAGACGGATCAGCGGCGTGTTTCTCTGATATACAAATCCCTCTGCGCGGTGCAGTGCGTTGTCCGAGGCGTCTGACGCCAGACAAAGCAGCACGGCCTTCCCGCTTTTCACAGCGGCACCGGACTCCACCTCACCGATGGCGAGGGCGCCGGCCTTGCGCATGATCCCCAGGTAATTGGAAGCTTTATCCGTCACCGGCGATCATCTCCTCCTGCAGGCGGTCGTAGATCTCCTGCGGGATGGGGGCGGAAAACGCGCGTTCCAGTGCTCTGGAGCGGATCGCCTTTTTCAGACAATCCGGATCCGGGCAGAGATACGCACCGCGCCCCGGCGCTTTGCCCTTGAAATCCAGTGTGATTTCCGCTCCGTCAGGAGAACGGACCACACGGATCAGGTCCATTTTCGGTTTCATTTCCCGGCAGCCGAGACACTGCCGCATAGGGATCTTCTTTGGCAAATGAATGCCTCCTTAATCGCTTATACCGCGCTTTCGGGCTTGATGTCGATCTTATAGCCCGTGAGCTTCGCGGCCAGACGGGCGTTCTGGCCCTCCTTGCCGATGGCCAGGCTCAGCTGGGAGTCCGGCACGACCACCTGACAGCTGCGGCCGTCCTCCTGGAAGGTGACGCTGATGACCTCGGAGGGAGCCAGGGCGGCGGCCACGAATTCCTCGGGCACCTCGCTGAACTTCACGATGTCGATCTTCTCGCCGTCCAGCTCTTCCACGATGCTGGCCACACGGCCGCCCTTGGGGCCGACGCAGGCGCCGATGGGATCCATCTGGGGATCTTCAGCCCACACAGCAACCTTGGTGCGGCTGCCAGCCTCGCGGGCGATGGACTTGATCTCCACGGTGCCGTCGAAGATCTCCGGAACCTCCAGCTCGAACAGGCGCTTGACCAGACCCGGGTGGGTGCGGCTGATGAGCACCTGGGGGCCGCGGGTGGACTTGCGAACCTCAATGACGTAGACCTTGATGTGGTCGCCCTCGTTGATGGTCTCGCCCCGGATGCACTCGCCGGGCGCCAGCATGGCGTCGGTGTAGTCGGAGTTGGAGCTGACCTTGATATAGATATTGCCGGTGCGGTCGTCGATCTTGCTGACCACGCCGGTGAGGATCTCGTGCTCCTTGGAGGTGAACTCGTCATAGATCATGCCGCGCTCCGCCTCACGGATGCCCTGGATGATGACCTGCTTGGCGCTCTGCGCAGCGATGCGGCCAAAATCACGTGTCTCCACGGGGACGTTGATCTCGTCGCCCAGCTTCGCCTTCTTGACGATCTTCTTGGCGGCGTCCAGGCTGATTTCCACATAGGGATCGCGGGCCCGCTCCACCACGGTCTTGATGACCACCAGCTCGATCTTGCCGGCGTCCTCGTCCAGAATGACGTCAAGGTTATCGCCGCAATCGGGCGTATCTTTCTTATAAGCGGCGATCAGCGCCTGACGGATCTTGCCGTACATATAGTCACGGGGAATGCCCTTCTCCCGCTCGATGTCGATAATCGCCTTGAAAAACTCCGTATTTGCCTTCATTTCTATCCCTCGATTTTCTTAAAAGGTGACGTGCAGGTGCACCTGCGCGACAGCAGATTTTTCGAATTTCAGTTCCTTGCCGTTCTGCTCGATGGTCACGGCGCCGTCCTCATAGCTTTTGAGCACGCCCACGTAGGTCTTGCTGCCATTCAAAGGGCTGTACAGCTTGACCTCCACGTCGCTTCCCATAAAACGCTCGAAGTCGCTCGGCCGCTTGAGCACCCGCTCAGCACCGGCAGAAGAGACCTCAAAGGTATAGCTGTCGGGAATGGGGTCGGCCTCGTCCAGAATCGGATCCAGCGCGCGGCTGAAGGCCTCGCAGTCCTGGATGGAAACGCCGTCGGCCTTGTCGATATAGACTCTGAGGAACCGGGTGCCCGCCTCTTTGACGTATTCGATGTCCCAGATTTCCAAGCCCAGCTCCGCCGCAACCGGCTCTGCCAGCTTCAGAACACTGTCAGTGATTTTACTCATGATTCACCTGAATTTCCAGAAAATTGAAATGGTCGAAGTATCATGAAAAAGACTGGGCGAAACGCCCAGTCTGTCAAATACCTCATTACAACGAATGCATTATAGCACAGTGCAAGTGGGAATGCAAGTGTTTTTTATAAAGTAATGGAGCGGAATCAATAGAGATTCACAAATTCCTCCAGGCACAGGTCGTGGAGCTTCATAAATTCCGCCGCGGCAGTGCCCACATAGCGGATGTGCCAGGGCTCATAACGGCCGGTGATGGAGATTTTATTCTCCGGGTAACGCTTGATGAAGCCGTATTCCGTGCAGTGCTCGTCCAGCCAGGCCAGGAAGTTTTCGTCCATCTCGTAGTTGGAGAGGCTCTCCGCGTAGCGATCCAGCAGATCCAGACCCAGGCCGGTCTGATGCTCGCTGGTGCCGGGTGCGGCGGAGACCTCAGCGGCGGCCTTCTCCGCGTCCAGGGTGGTGTATCCCTGAGCCTCGAAGTCCGAGACCACGCTGTTGTACTGGGAGCTCTGCATGATGTAGGAGCGATAGCCCACATAGACGTGGGGCGCAAATCCGGCGGCGCGGGCTCCCTGCAAAAGATTCAGCAGCGGCTCCAGAACACGGGTGTCGATGTAAGAGGTGCTGCTCTCAACCTGCACCACCTCCGGCGCGTACTGGCCGATGTTGTGGGCAGGGTTGCAGAGCAGATACTCCCAAGAGGTGATGTCGATGTCCGGCAGATCCGCATAGACCTGCTTCTCCACAGTATCCGCCACATGGGGCGGCAGGATCATGTCCACATCTGCGGTCTGGCGGGAGATGGTCTGCTGCACTTCGTTTCTTCTGGACAGCACGATCACGGTCAGCACCGCCAGCGCCAGCAGCAGGGTCAGAAGCTGCGTCCAGTTCACTTTGCTCCGGGACATAACGGCACCTCCCTTCCCGGTTAATCATACTTCGCTATCTTAACACACTTGCACCCGGTCGGCAAGCTTTTTTCACACACCGAAGAAAAAGCACCAGGTCAGCACACCCATAAGCACCGTCAGCAGCAGAAGCATCAGCGCCGGCAGGATCCCGAGAAAACGCGGCGTATTCTCTTCCTCCTCCACCGTTTGATAGAGCTCCTCCTCCGCCTGACGGAGGATTGCTTCCGCACTTACGGTCTCGGCATCCTCCTTCACGATGCAGATCACCTCTTCAAAGACGCTCTCCTCGTCGGTTGGGACGATCACCACCCTGCGGGAGACGCCCTTCACCTGGATCTCCTGCTTCATGTGCGCACCTCCACCTTGATGGCCAGGGCCGTCATGTCGTCGTTCCTTCCGTAGGACTGAATAGCAGTCTGCACCACACTCCCGGCCAGTGCCTTCATATCCGTGCCGTCGGTCTCCTCGATCAGCTTTCGCAGCCAGAGATCCTCCCCATCGGAGACCACGCCGTCACTGGCGATCACCGCCACGCTGCCGGGCTTCAGCCGCATCCGCATGGTGTCCGGGCTGCGGCCGGCTTCGAATTTCAGACCGGCGGCATAGGAAGCGCTGCGGATCTTACGGATGACGCCGCCGGTTTTCACGTAGGAAGGCGCGGCACCATATTTGTAGAAACAGGCGTCACCGGTAAAGAGGTCAATGCACATGAGATCCACCGTGGCGTAACCCCAGCTTTCCTCCGAGCGTACCAGTGCAGCCGAGTTTAAGAGCTTCATGGCGCTGGAGGGGTCCACGCCGGAACGGAGAAAGCTCTCCAGGATCCGGATGGTTCCAATGCTGTCCTCCGCCGCCGCGTCCCCGGTGCCCATACCGTCAGAGAGGATCACGCAGAGCTCCCCGGCGTCGGTTTTGAAATAGGTTCCCCGGTCGCCTGAGACCCGCTCTCCCTGCTTCCGCACCGCGGCAACGCCCACGCTGGCGCAGAGGGGTTCCGCCTCCAGCAGGATGATGCTGTCCTCACGCATCTGGTGCTCCGGCATACACAGCCGCACCCCCAGAACCGCCGAAAGCGCGTCCAGATAGTCAGGCGTATTCAGCAATGGTTCCAGATACCGGCTTTCGATGGCGGCGTGGAGTCTCCCTCTGCTATCTCGAAATACAGAGGCATCCGCTTCCACCCCCAGGGTGCGGAGATAGCGGATCAGCCGCCGCTCTGCCGTGGGATCGCCGCCGTAGACGCTGCCCAGGGCTCTGGCGGAGGCGCCCAGCACCTCGGAGAAATCCTTGTACTGCTCCCACAGGAGGGAACGTTCCTCCTCCAGCTGCCCCTGCATCTGCTTACGGAAGGCACGGAGCCGCAGCTCCCCGTTTGCCACTTCGGAAAACTCATGGAGCTTTTGACACCGCTGCTGAAAATACTGCGGGAAGTCCGATTCCTCCAGTCGGCCTCGGGAGCAGATGGTCTTTTCCGCCTCCTGCATGGCCGAAAGGGTTTCCGCCGACTGTTTTCCCCAGCACAGGTCTTGTTCCGGGCAGGACACGCAGACCCGATCCGCCGTCCGGTCGAAGATTTTCGCGGGATCCTCATCGTTCACTGCTCGATCCGTTGCCTGACGCGCCACATCGTATAAAGCCCGGTAGGCGTTGGACATGCTTCCAATCTGCCCGGCGGTATAGCGGCGGAGGCCGGACTCTCCCCTGCCGGAGCGCTGGGGCTGGACGAAGGAGCCAAGCGAGATCACAAACTTCTGCGGAATAAGCAGGTAGATCAACGTCCCGGCGGAGGCCTCGATCAGTGACGGAAGGCGCAGCGCACCCGCCGGGAGACAGAAAACCACCAGCGCCTGGGTCAGCAGATATACGCAGAGGAAAATCACCCGCTTGTGTTTGTTCAGAAGGCCAGCCGGGAGTGATGTGATTGCATAGACCGCCGTGAAGTAGGCGCTGCCTCCGGCGCTGACGTCCATGCTGACGCCCATAACCACACCGGCCGCTGCGCCGCAGAGCGGGCCGCCGGTGGCGCAGAGCATCAGAAGGATCACTTGGGCCAGAATCCGCCCCAAAGAGATTTCCTGAAAAATCAAAAACCGGCTGATGCCCATGAGCAGCGTCGCCAGCACAAACACTGTGGAAACACTTCGGCCGATCTCCGCCGTGGGGGTATGGACCTCTCTCTGATCCAGCACATCCAGATCACACAATGCGGCGGAAGCGCAAAGCAGCAGATAGAAGCTTGTCCGCACCAGCACCGGTACGGAAATGCCGCCGGTGAGCAGGTACAGCGACAGTCTGGTGGTTCCGTAGGCCAGCGTTGCCAGCAGTGCCGGGAACCAGCGGGTTTTCATGAGCCAGTTTTCTCGAAGGAAATAGCTGATCAAAAACACCAGCACACAGCCGCAGGCCATCTGAGTGCCGGCCAGAAATCCGAAGGCTGCGAAATACCCCACCGTGCAGCCCAAAAGACAGAGAAACCCGCCTGCGCCGTAGCCCAGTGCGGTCACCATAGCGGTTCCAAAGGGCGACGGCGCCTTCACCACGCTGGCCCCCGAAAGCACCAGTCCCATCACAAAGCAGAGCAGTAGCTCCGCCCAATGGGGCGCATGCAGCATCCGCATCCATCTGGCCGTGCCCCGTAATTCCTCCTGCGCCGGCCGTATTGCCTCCTGAACCGCCAATGTCGTTCCCTCCCGAATGGTTTTTGTGCTTCTCATTATAGATATTATGGAAACCAAAACCTGTCATTCCCTGCTGTCGCAGATTGGGAGTTTTAAGGAAAAAGACTCCGCAGAAATCCGATCTGCAGAGTCCATGGTTTATTCGATTTTCGCGTCGCCTCTGGAGGTGACCACCTGATAGCCGATGCGCTCCATGCGTTTTTCCATGCAGCCGTGGCACTCCGCCGCCTCGTCCCCGGTGCAGATCTTGCCGTCGTACAGCAAATACTTTCCCCGCACGTTGGTGGGCGAGAGATTCGGCATGACCACGTTGGCCCCGGCGAGGATGCCTTTTTCCCTCCCGAGGGGATGGATGGTGCCCAGCGCCGTGGTGGCCGGCAGCAGAACCTTTGGGAACATCAACCGCAGGATGCTCAAAAGCCGCAGTGTTAAATGGTAGCTGCCCTGCGGTTCCTCCCGGAAGGGTGTGTCCTTGTGGGGCAGGAAGGGTCCGATGCCGATCATGTGGGGTTTGAGTTCCTGTAAAAACCGCAGATCTTCGATCAGGTATTCCTTGGTCTGCCCCGGCGCACCCACCATCATCCCAGCGCCAATCTGATAGCCGATTTCTCTTAATGCGAAAAGGCAATCCTTCCGGTTTTGGATGGAAAGCTCCTTCGGGTGGAGCATGGCGTAATGCTCTGCATTGGCGGTCTCGTGCCGCAAAAGGTAGCGATCCGCCCCAGCGTCGAAGAGGGCCTGATAGCTCTCTCGGCTCCGCTCCCCGATGGAAAGGGTGATGGCGCAGTCCGGGAACCGCTTTCGGATCTCCGCCACCAGCGGCACCATGCGGTCGTCGGTATAGTAGGGGTCTTCCCCGCCCTGCAGGACGAAGGTGCGGAACCCCAGATCGTAGCCCTGCTCGCAGCAGCTGAGGATCTGCTCTTCGCTAAGCCGATAGCGCTGGGCATTCTGGTTCCCGCAGCGGATGCCGCAGTAGTAGCAGTTGTTTTTACAGTAGTTGGTGAACTCGATGAGTCCCCGAAGATAGACGTCCTTGCCGTATTCCCGCTCCCGGATGACTCTTGCAGCGGCATAGAGATATTCAGTATCCTCCTTGGACAGGTCTCCCAGCAAGCGGACAAATTCCTCGTCACTGAGGTCGCTGGTCTGTGCGAGCTTATCAATGATGGATCTCATGCTTTCTCGTCCTCATAACCCGGCAGCATGGCAATACTCCGATCCAGAATGCCGCGGAAGTACGCAATGAAAATGCCGTAGTTCGTTATCGGGATGTTCTGGTCGGCGGCGGATTTCATCCGATATTGGACTTCTTTGGCGTTGAGCATGCATCCGCCGCAGTGGATCACCATTTTGTAAGCAGACAGGTCCTCCGGGAAATCTCTGCCGGAGCTGGTGGCGATATGTAGTTCCTTCCCGGTGCACTGCTTCAGCCACCGCGGCAGCTTCACCGTGCCGATGTCATCGCACTGACGGTGGTGAGTGCAGCCCTCGGAGATCAGCACCGTGTCGCCGTTTTCCAGCATCGGGATCGCCCGGACGCCCTTCACCGCCGCGTCCAGCAGGCCCTTATACCGAGCCATAAGAATGGAGAAGCTGGTGAGCGGAATGTCAGCGGGCAGGATGGCGTCCACTTTTTCGAACACCTGACTGTCGGTTATGACCATGGCAGGCTTTTGGGAAAGCTGCTTCAACGTGTCTGCGAGCTCCGTCTCCCGGGTGCAGACCGGAATGGCGCCGCAGTCGAGGATGTCCCGCATCACCTGCTGCTGCGGCAGGATCAGGCGGCCCTTGGGCGCGGCCTTGTCGATAGGAATCACCAGTACCACCAGATCCAGCGGATTCAGAAGATCGGATACCAGCGGCTGCTCGGTCAATACGCCCTCGCCCAGCTTCGCCAGCAGCTCCTTGCATTCCCGGATGTTCGTCTGCTCCGTAGCGCTGACGTAGATCTCGTGCTCAGCGACAGCAGGAATGGTTTCCAGCAGGTCCGCCTTGTTCCACACGATCAGGTAGGGCAAATTCTTCTCTTTGAAAAGTGCGAGAAGTTCTTCATCACACTGCTGCATGCCCTCCATCGCGTCCACCACAAGTACGGCGACGTCGGCGCGGTTGAGCTCCTGTCTGGTCTTTTTGACGCGCAGCTCGCCCAGAGCGCCCACATCGTCGAAGCCGGGGGTGTCCACGATCAGCACAGGGCCGATGGGCAGCAGTTCCATGGCCTTGCGCACCGGATCAGTAGTGGTACCGCGGGTCTCACTGACCACAGCCAGTTCCTGCCCGGTGATGGCATTCACCAGGCTGGATTTTCCCGCATTGCGGCGGCCGAAAAAAGCAATATGCACCCGCTCGCCGGAGGGGGTATCGTTCAAACTCATAGGCTTGCTTCCTTTCGCAGAGCGTCGTAGTCGATGGTAAACAGGTTTTTCATGGTCTTCCGGAAGCAGCGTCCGGAGAAGGCCTCGTGGGGCAGTTCGATCAGCATTGCCCCTTTTGGGAGAATTGGCCGATATAACGGGTCCGCGATCACCACTTTGGCATCCTTCAGCGCAGTTTCCGCTTCCTCCTCCCCCACAACCGGTATTGTGTTGAGGCTCAGAAACGCTTCACAATCCTCCAGAGGGCAAAGCACCGTGCCGGGAAGTTCCAGCGCTGCCAGAACGGAGCCCATGGTCACCGGCTCCCCGATGGCAAAAATGCCGGAGTCATTTTGATACAGCCGCTCCAAAAGCGGAAACTGATTCTCACCGGTCTTAATCGCTGTTCGGATGGCCGCAAAGACGGTTTCGGAGTAGCTGCCCAGAGGCGTCCCCACCACATAGGGGGTGCCGAAGCGCTCCCGCAGCACTTGAGCTGCCTTGAGACCGATTGCGGAAACCACCAGATTCACCGCTGCCTCACCAGAATGGGAGAGGGTCTCCAGCGTATCCCCCATGGCCCAGCAGGTATGTACAGAAAAGCCAGCGCGTTCCACGTTATCTCTGAGAGAGCCCGCAGAGCCGTCAGCCGCGAAATCCAACGGCGTGACACCGAGGAGATTCACGGTATTCGGCTTTTTCCCTTCTGGTTCCGACATAAACCGCTTCGCGATCTCCGCCAAGGCCATGCCGGCGCCGGGGACGTAGTCGTGCATTCCGTTGGTGGGAATGTAGAAGGTCGGGATTCCGGTGCGGTTTTCGATGATCCGGCTAATGGCCTCGAAGTCCGTGCCGTTCAGATACGGGATCGGTGAGTTCACCAGGGTGATGAATTTCGGATGCAGGTTCATGGCAGCGTCCACGGTGTCATCGATCAGCTTCTGGTCGTTGCCGAAAACCGCATCGATCTCCGCCAGCCCGGAGATAAAAATGAGACTGTCGTGGTCGTACCAGCGGGTTTCGTCGTGGGTGTTGTAAGTGGAGTTGCAGCCGGAGGGGTCGTGGATGACCACCATGCCGCCCAGCTCAAACAGCGCCGAGCAGACGCCGGAGACGTCCCCGGTGTAGCAGGGAATGATGCGATAGCTCGTATTCATAGGCAGCTGACACACCCCAATCCCTTTCGCGGAACGATGTCCCGCGTGTCTTTTTCGTTCTGGAAAGCATCAATCATAAGATCACACAATCTACGGATGCCCGCATAGCCCCAGAGGCCGCCGCCCTGAACCACATTCACAAAGTAGGGCGTGGAGGTGAACCATGCCGCCTTCGGGCCGATGGCGAGGGTCTTTTCCGCTCTGGTACGGTCCGCAATACGCTGCTCCGGCAGGATGATGGAACGCAGCTCCAAATCCGGGGCGTTTGCTTTCAGCCAGTCCAGTGCCGACCGCTCCGCCTCGTCCACGGCGTCCAGATAGACCTCCGTGACCCGGAAGCCGTGACGCAGCAGCAGCTTCGTCAACTCCAGCGGTCGCGGATGAAACAGCATATCAATGACAATGGGGGTGTCTCCCATCACCTTACAAGCTTTCTCCAATGCTGCATCACACTGCCGCTGTTCTTCCAGAATATCCAGCGGTTCCAAGTGGAGCGCATCGGTAAGTTCCTTTAAGGATGCAACGATGCTGTCATAATCAAAACTCATAGGGAGAAAATGGCAGGGTCTTCCCAGACGTTTTGCGGTCTGGGTGATGCCGAATTTTCCTCCCGGATAGGTGACGAGGAAGGTCTCCCCTTCCGCCAGACGCAGGTAATCGGTATAGGTTTTGCAGTCCTGCAATTCTCGAAGCGCATAACCGTTCTTCGATAAGATCCTTCGAATATCGGAATCCGGCTCCAGGGCAAATTCTGCCCCCAAAAGGGTGACAGTCTTTTCCTTCACCGGAAGCGGCTGCAGCGGATCGTACATGACCTTTCGAAGTCTCTGATCCGGCGGCAGACCGTGCTTCTGCATGATGGGGTCCATCCAGGCTCGGATAAAGTCGATCTCCGGGAACTCCTGCTCCAGAAAGCGGTAGATACTCTCCATGTCCACACCCATAAAATGATGCGTGCAGACCGGGAATACCGCAACGCAAGGAGGGAGCGACGGCAGCTTTCTGAGCACGTCGGCAATGCCGTCCCGGGTAGCCTCCCAGATGGTGCCGTCCACCACGTCCTCCTCTCTGAGCAGGACATAGGAAAACCGGTCCGAGGCCGCCATCTCCGCTGCCGTCAGCACCACGCCGCGCATGCAGTTGACACCGCAGATGTAGATCTGGTGCAATTCCGGGATCTGCATGGCGATATGGACGATGTTCCAGTTTTCGTGCACCGGCGGGTTGAATTCCAGCTTCTGGGGAAAGAGCGGATCTCCTGCGGTCTCCGGGGTGCGCACCGTGGGACCGAGACGTCTCAGCATATGGCATCCTCCCCCAATACAGCAGCAGCCAGCTTCCTATAAGCCTCCGCCATGTCGCTCTCCGGAAAGGCCTCCAGCACCGTCTTGCCCAGTTCCTCGGCGTCGGTAACCAGTTCCGAATGGGGCAGAGACGCAATGACTTGACTTTTAAAATCCTCGCTGAGCTCCCGAACCTTGGCATCCTCGTTTTTCACATTTCTGCGATTCAGGATGAAGCCGCCCAGTTTGGCGTAGCCGCGGTCCTTAAAGTTCTCCAGAGCCATGGCGATGTTGGCCGCCGCGTGGATGGCCATGTTCTCCCCGGAAGTGAGGATGTAGACCTCGTCGGCATAGCCCCCGCGCATGGGCATGGAAAACCCGCCGCAAACCACGTCGCCCAGCACATCATAGAGGACCACGTCCGGCTGATAGGTCTCGTTAGCGCCGTAATCCCGCAGCTTGTCCAGAGCGGTGATGATGCCGCGCCCGGCGCAGCCGCTCCCCGGCGTGGGGCCGCCGGCTTCCACGCAGACGATGCCCTTGTAGCCGATCCGCAACATATCTTCCAGTTCGAAGGGCTGCTTCGCTCTCACCAGATCCAGCACGGAGGTCAGGGGCGCGCCGCCTCGAAGAGCAAGCGTAGAGTCCGCCTTGGGGTCGCAGCCGATCTGCATGACCTTCAGACCGCGCTCGGCGAAAGCCACCGCCAGATTGGAGACCGTGGTGGATTTTCCGATGCCGCCCTTTCCGTAAAACGCAAGCTTTTTCATAGGTCACTCCAACTTCGTGACCACGTTGGAATACGCGGTCTTGGTCATGACCCCGGGCAGATTCCCCAGCTTCCCCGACAGGGCGCTGATGATGTCCTGGGGTGCGTCGATGGCGACAGAAATGATGTTGATGCCCTTCTCCCGGTAAGGGATACCCATGCGGCCGATGATGTATTCGCCGGCGTCGCTCAAGAGGGCGTTCAGAGTATCGGTATTGGTTTTCGCGTCCACGATGATGGAGATCACCGCCACGCGGGTTTGGGTCATATCCATGTTCTCGCTCCTCAGCAGATGCGCGGCAGCAGCTCACCGCCGGGCTGCGGCAGCAGGGTCTCCGCGCCGATCTCGGTTTTCATGACCACCCAGCCGGGCTGCTCCGCCGTGATCTCTCCGATGATGGCGGCGCCCTGGGAATAGGGCTGGGTCTTGAGGGCTTCCACAAGAGCGGGAGCGACCTCTTTCGGTGCAATGACTACGAGTCTGCCCTCGCAGGCCAGATACAGCGGCTCCAGGCCCAGCATCCGACACACACCGCCCACCGCCGGATCTACCGGGACGGAGGCCGCGTCGATCTTCACGCCCACATTGCTCTGGTGGGCGATCTCATACAAAACCGTGCCCACGCCGCCGCGGGTGGCGTCACGGATCACATGGACGTCCTTCGTGGTGTTCAGCATGGCTTCCACCGCGCCCCAGAGCGGCGCACAGTCGCTGGTGACTTCCGCTTCGATGCCGAAATCGTCTCTCGCCAGCAGGATCGTGCAGCCGTGGCGGCCCACATCGCCGGTGACGATCACCGCGTCGCCGGGCTTTGCCAGCGCGCCGGAGGTCTGCACCTCCGGTAGGATCTCTCCCACGCCGGTGGTGGTGATGAACACGCCGTCCACCTGGCCCTTGCCGGCCACCTTGGTGTCGCCGGAGACGATCTGCACGCCGGCCTCTGCTGCGGTTTTCGCCATGGCGTCTGCGATCTGCTCCAGCTTCTCCATGGGATACCCCTCTTCGATCACAAAGGCGCAGGAGAGGTACTTCGGCTTCGCCCCCATACAGGCGAGGTCGTTCACTGTGCCGCAGATGGAAAGCTTGCCCACGTTGCCGCCGGGGAAGAAAGCCGGGGAGACGATGAAGCCGTCCGTGGTCATGGCCATCTTCCCCACCGGCGGGGTCAGGACGGCCGCGTCATCCGCGGTGAGGTTGGGGTTCTTGAATTTGGCCGCGAAGACGCGGTCGATGAGCTCGCTGGTCTGTTTGCCGCCCGCGCCGTGGGCCAATGTTACCTGATCGTTCATAAAAGGCTGCCTCCATACTGATAAAATGCCGAGCATGCGCCCTCGCCGGAGACCATGCAGGCTCCCACCGGGTGCTGCGGGTTGCAGGCCTTGCCGAAGACCGGGCAGTCCGAGGGCTTGCATTTGCCCTGGAGCACCTCGCCGCAGCGGCAGGCCGGGTTGGGATGCCCCTCGATGTGGGGCATATCGAATTTCTTTCTGGCGTCGAAATCGGCGTACGCCGCTCTGAGTCTGACGCCGGAGCCGGGGATCACGCCGAGACCGCGCCACTCGTTGTCACAGGGCTCCATGAGCTTTTCCGTCAGCGCCACGGCGTCGGGGGTGCCCTCCGGCTTTACCACTCTGGGGTAGGCGTTGACGAAGAAACTCTCGCCTCTTTCAAATCTGGTGACTGCCACGGCCAGGGCCGTGACCAGCTCCTTTGCCGTGAAGCCCGCCAGCACGCCGCTGACGCCCTCCTTCGCCATCCGCTCCAGCATGGCGGTGCCAGTGATGGCGTGAACGTGACCGGGATAAAGGAACACATCCGCGCTCCCCTTCAATGCCTTGTAGGCGTTGGGCATGGTCTTGTTGGCGGTCAGGAGGGAGAAATTATGCAGTCCCCGCTTCTGCGCCTGCTCGACGGCGAGGCAGCTTGCGGGGGTGGTGGTCTCGAAACCCACGGAGAGGAAGGTCACCTGCTCCTCCGGGTGTTTTTCTGCGTAATCCACCGCGTCCAGCGGAGAATAGACCACCTGGATCTTGCCGCCCTCGGCTCTTGCGGCGGCGAGGCTCTGTTTTGTTCCCGGCACCCGCACCAGATCGCCGAAGGTGGTGATAGTAACGCCCTTTTCCAGTGCCAGCCACACGGCCTCATCGATGAAGCCCACCGGCGTCACACAGACCGGACATCCGGGGCCGGAAATCAGATCCACCTGCTTCGGAAGCAGCTTTCGGATGCCGAGACGAAAGATCTCGTGGGTGTGAGTGCCGCAGACCTCCATGATCCGCACCGGCGGCCCGGCATAGCTTTGCAGCAGTTCGGCTGCGGTTTTCTGTTCACTCATTGCAGCAGCGCCTCCATGACCGCGTCGGTCTCCGGCTCGTCGTCATCGGTGATTTTAGCAATGGCGACGCCGGCATGGACCATGACGTAGTCGCCCGGCTCCAGATCCCGAAGCAGCTGTACGGAGACCTCACGCTTGGCGCCGGAGGCATCCACAACGGCGGTGCCGTCCGAAATCTTAACCACTTTCGCAGAAAGTCCAACACACATGATTTAGTCCTCCTCAGTATGATCGTTCAAATATTGCATGGCATAGACCGCCTGCCCCAGGCAGACGCCGCCGTCGTTGGGCGGGATGAGGCTGTGCAGCAGCACACGGAAGTCCCGTTTTCGGAGTTCCTCCACACACAGCCGCAGCAGCAGCAGGTTCTGGAAGGTACCGCCAGTGAGTGCTACGGTGCTCACGCCGGTGTCGGCTCTCACCTTCTCGCAGGCGGCGACGATGCAGTCTGCAAGGCCTTTGTGGAAAGCGAAGGCAAGCTCCTCCGGGTCTTCCCCGTTCAGCCGCCGCTGCAGCAGATGCTGAAACAGCGTATCGGTGGCAAGCGCAAATGGTTCACCGTCTCGTATCAACTCCGAAAGCGGCGCGCAGTCGTGCTCTCCGCGCTCAGCAGCAAACTGCAGGCTCATGGCCGCCTCCCCCTCGAAGGTGGAGTTCAGCCGGATACCCAGCATGGCGCTGACCGCATCATAGAGGCGGCCCGCGCTGGTGGAGCGGACGGTGTTCAGATTCCGCGCGCGCATCATTCGGATGGTTTTTGCCTCCTGCTCGGTGCAGAGATTCAGGCTTTGAATGGTATTCAACGCTTCGACCGGATCTTCATAGCAGTCAAAGATCATGGATGCCGCGTCTCGCCAGCCCTCCTTGGCCGACAGGTCGCCGCCGGGCTGCAGGAAGGACGCAATGTGGCCCCGTCGCTGGAAGCCCCGATAATCCGAGAGCAGGATCTCGCCGCCCCAGATGGTGCCGTCAGTGCCATAACCGGTGCCGTCGAAGCTGACGCCGATGGTCTTTTCGGCGTAGTCGTTTTCCGCCATGCAGCTGAGCACATGGGCGTAGTGATGCTGCACCCGCACCAGCGGCAGGTGGTAGCTCTCCGCCACCACGGTGGAATTGTACTTCGGGTGGAGATCACAGGCCACCAGCTGGGGCTGGATCTCCAGCAGGGTCTGGAACCGCTCCACCGTCTCCCGCAGGGCCCGGACGGTACGGATGTCCTCCAGATCGCCCACGTAGGGGGATGGGTAGAACAGACCCGAAGAGCCGATGCAGAAGCTGTTTTTCAGTTCGCCGCCGATGGCGAGGATCTGGCCCTCATAGTCCTGACTCAGCAGGTACGGCAGCGGCGCGTAGCCTCTGGAGCGCCGGATCATATAGGGCTTCCCCTCGAACAGATCCATGACCGTATCGTCGGCACGGATGCGGATCATCCGGTCGTGGGACAGGATGGCATCGCAGAGGTGGCCCAATTCCCTCGCGGCCTCCTCGTCGTCTCTGCAGATGGGCGCGCCGGAGATGTTGCCGCTGGTCATCACCAGGCAATCCGGCATGATTACATCGTCATCATAGTCGAACAGCAAGAGCTGAATCGGCGCGTAGGGCAGCATGACGCCCAGCTTCGGATTGCCCGGGGCCACGGCCTCACAGATGCTGCCGGTTTCTTTCCGTTTCAGCAGCAGGATCGGCTTCTGGTGGCCGGTGAGGATTTCTTCAGCAACGGGGATGGTATCACACTCCCGCTGCACCGTCTCCAGATCCCGCATCATCACGGCAAAGGGTTTTGCCGGACGGCGCTTACGCGCTCTTAATAGCGTCACCGCTTTTTGATTGGTGGCGTCGCAGCAGAGATGGAACCCGCCGATACCTTTTACCGCGATGACGCCGCCCTCTGCCACGATGCGTCTGGCTTTTGTGATGGCTTCTCTCCCCCGCTCGCCGGTGCCCAGCAGATACATTTCCGGGCCGCAGTCGTTGCAGCAGACCGGTTGTGCGTCGTAGCGGCGGGTGGCGGGGTCGTAGTACTCCGCGGCACACTGGGGGCACATGGGAAAGGCCTTCATGCTGGTACGCTCCCGGTCGTAGGGCAGCGCGTCCAGAATCGTCAGTCTGGGGCCGCAGCAGGTGCAGTTGATGAAGGGGTGGAGATACCGCCGATCCTTCGGGTCGTAGAGCTCCTTTTTGCAGTCCTCGCAGATGGCAATGTCCGGGGAGATGAAGATCTCGCCCTTGGTCTTCGCGCTCTCGATGATGTCAAAATCCGAATACTCCGGCGCTTCCGGGGCGGGCTTGGCGTCGATTTTCAAAATGGCGGCCCGACGAGGCGGTCGGGTCTCCAGTGCCGTCTGGAAGGCCTGCACCTGTTCCGGTGTTCCCTGAACAAAGATCTCCACATAGGGGCCTTTGTTGCAGACGGTGCCGGTGACGCCGGTCTCCATGGCGTGACGGCTCACCGTGGGACGGAAGCCCACGCCCTGGACGATGCCATAGACTCTCAGGCGTTTCGTGATCCGTTCCATCACTTGCCATCGCCTCCCAGATCGCCGGAGACCGGGAACTGCGGCACGCTGATGGTCTCGCCGGCAAACTCCGGAACAATACGCCAGAGGGTGCCGTCGCCGATCAGCAGATCGAAGTTTCCCCGCATCACCAGCTCCTCGAAGTCGTCCTCTTCTTTCAATCGGACATCCCCCGCCTGCGCCAGCTCTATCAGTTGCAAAAACCACGTTGCGCAAGTGACTGATGCCGCGCCTCGCTCCAAAAGAATCTCCCGCATGGTGTTGGCGCGCACCTGCTGGTCGATAATCAGGATCCGCTTTCCGGTGTAATCCCGCTCGGGCAGCAGAGACGCCGCCAGCGGGTCGAAAACCTCATAAGGGGTGCCGAATTTTTCCTTTAGATACTTTGCCGCCTTCAGTCCGTCCGGGGCAACGACGATGTTCTTCTCCGCAGCGGAGGCGGAGATCACATCCTCCAACGTGCTGCCCATGCCATAGCAGATCGCGCCGGGGATCTTTTCTTTGATTTTCTCAGCCGCTCTCAAATCGCTCATGTCCAAAGGATTCACGCCAAGGACGCCGACTCTGCCCGGTTCCACCGGCAGCTGCTCTTTGGCAAATCGCCGCATCAGCTCCAGATAGGCTTTTTCCGCGCCGATGTCATAAAGCTCCATGCCCGTGGTGTCCACGGTGAGGATGGGGAAATCCAGCTGCTTTTCCGCCATTCTCCGAAGGGCCCGGTAGTCGGTGCCGATGACCGAAGGTACCGGCGTACCGACGATGCAGGCGAATTTGGTGTCCAGCTTCTTGCCGGCGTCCACCAGCTCCGCCACCAGCTTGTCGTCGCGTCCAAGGATCGCATCCATGTCCCGGAGCCCGGCGCTGAACACCGCGCTGCGGCAGGTGTGCCATCGAGGCTCGTCAAAGCCGCAGATGTTGCCGGTGCAGCCGCCGGCGTCGCAGATGACCAGGATGCCGCCCAACTCATACAGGACACTCACAGCCCCGGACTGGTCGGGGGCAAAGGGCGTCAAATATTTCCGAAGTCCTCTCATTTGAGCACCTCCGTCAATGCCTCCATCAGCCGCCGCAGACCGGCGTAGCCGTAGGGCTGAACGTCACTGTTCCACTGGAGATTCGGACATTCGGGGTGGTAATACCCTGCGTCCTTGCCGATGGTCAGTTCCGCCGGACAATCGGCAGCGTCATAATAGAGCATGGTGGGTTCCATGTTGGAATAGATCCGGGTCTCCGGGCTGAGGACGGACAGCCGCTCCAGATAGCCGAAGTTCTCCCCGGAGATGGTGCCGAAGATCTCGGTCACCTTGAGTCCGTATTGGGTCAGCGCCAGCGCCAGCTCGAAGGGGTCGCCGTTCATGCACTCGCCGATGGCGACACGGAGTCCCTGATGGTCTCCGGCAAAGGCGTCCACCGCATGTTTTGCGCTTTCATAATCTTCCGCGTCATCGAACGACGCACCCAGCACGCGCCCCAGGGCCTGATACTGGTTTCGGATCTTGTCGATCTGATACAGCCGCGTCAGCTCGATGGAGGGGATCTTTAATCGCTCTTCAAAGTCCGAGGCCGCCATCCGTGCCTCCGGGTGGAGCACCAGATTGAAATTGGCCTCCGCCATGTGCTGAAACTCCTCATAGTCTTCGCAGGTGGAGATCTCCCGGATGGCCTTCACGCCGATGCCGCGGAGATATCGGAACAATTCAAAATCATCCGCCACCGGGGCGAAGAAGCCCAGCAGATTCACAGAGGTGCCCCGCTTCTTTCTCGGCTCCAGCAACGAATAGAGGCTCTGCCGCACGTGGACCATGGGTGGCTTGCGCCCCTCGCGGGTGAGGGCGTACATATAGCAGGGTTTGACCGGGAGGCCGACACGCTCCTCTGCTTTTCGGCAGACCCGCTCCATGTCGGTACCAAGAAGGGCATCCACGCAGGTGATGCAGATCATCACCAGTGAGGGCTTTTTCTCCAGGCATTTCACAACTTCTTCTACCGCCTGGGGGATCTTTTTCAGGTGCCGCCCGGTGACCACGTCGGTCTCGTCCATATTCAGATAGAAGAACCGATCTTTATAAGCTGGCATGGCGCTGACCAGAGAGGTGTTCCGCCCGCAGCAGCCCGGCGCCACCAGAAGCATCACAGAGCCCGGGATCGCGAGGCCCGCACGCTTGACGCCGAAGCCCTCGGCGCCGGGCGAGTTGAAGGCCAACGTCGCCGGGGAGCTGTAGATCAGATGGCGGCTGGAGACCAGCTCGTCCGGCAGATCCTCCAAGCCCCGATTAGCCAGCTCGGCGGCGGTGTAAAACTTTGCGTCTGTCATGGCTGTTCCTCCAGCAGGCTCCTTGCCAGATTCAGAAATCTCTGACTCACCGGCAGGGTCGGGTCACCCTCGATGACGGTCTTGCCCTGGTCCTCAAATCGAATGATGTCATCGCTTCTGGGGATCTCCGCCACGATTCTAAGATCGTTCCTGTCGCAAAATTCCTGCACCTTCTCCGTCTCCCGTTCCACGTTCCGGTGGTTCAGGATGACGCCCTCCACGCGGGCGTAGCTCCGGTCGGCGAAGTTCTTCACGGCGCTGTTGATGTTATTGGCGGCGTAAAGGGCCATTTTCTCACCGGAGGTGACGATCAGCACCTTCTCCGCGTAGCCCTCCCGGATGGGGGCAGCAAAGCCGCCGCAGACCACGTCGCCAAGGACGTCATAGAGCACCACGTCCGGCTTGTGGGTCTCGAAGAGCTTCAGATCCTCCAGCAGCTGGAAGGTGGCAATGATGCCTCTCCCCGCGCAGCCGAGGCCGGGGGTGGGGCCGCCGGTCTCGATGCAGAGGACGCCGCCGAATCCCACCTTGGAGATTTCCTCCAGAGTATCGGGATCCTCGTCCTTCTCTCTTAAATAATTCATCACCGGCAGCAGCGGTTCGCCCCCCAGCAGGTTGATGGTGCTGTCTGCCTTGGGGTCGCAGCCGATCTGGATGACCCGCTTTCCCAGGCTGGCGAAGGCCGCCGCCAGATTGCTGGTGACGGTGGACTTGCCGATGCCGCCTTTTCCGTAGATTGCAAGTTTTAACATAGTCATTTCCTCAACGCGAAATTCGATTCAGAGGACGCAAAAAGCTCCCCTGCCGATGGCAAGGGAGCCTGAAAATGTTATAGTTACCCCATGGTGAACATTTCCCGCTCGGATCGCTCCTTGCCGTCAAGTTTCCATTGATGCGTCCCGAAGGGCTTTCGGTGGTGAGCCGTCAGTCCTTTCGGTACAATTATTATACCATGGTATGGCTTTTCCGTCAACTGGAAAAGCTTCGAAACTGTGTTGTCATCACAATAGAATCAGAAGTTTGTCGAATAAATGTGCTCCGCCAGCGGCGCCGAGGCAAAATCCACCACGATCCAGCCGGTATGATCAGGAAGGATCATTTTCATGAGCCAGGGATTCAGCTTCTTTGCAAAGAAATAGGGGTGTCCGTAGGCCAAAGTGCCCTTGGTGCTGAGAAACTGGATGGCCGCGCTGTCGGCGCCAGTCTCAGAGCCCGCGATCCCGTTTTCGAAGGCCGTCCATTTGTCATCCACGCCGTAGCAGAACCGATCCTGCACCCAGAGGGTGTAAGTGCCCTGCTCCGCGCTGACGGTGTTCAGGCTCACGTCGTCGTGGCCGCCCTGATCCTCCCAGATCAGCGGCACGCCGAGGCTGCCCTCCCAGCGGCGCAGCAGCACCACCTTGCCGCGGCTCTCGCCCAAGGTGGGGAGATTGGCGGATACGAACCAGCGATTCGGGTCTGCGTCGATGTATCCTTTCAGCAGAGATTCAAATTCACCAATGCTTTCCTCTCCATGCTCCTGCTTCACAGCAAAGAGGATCGTCTCCGACGGATTCGCGTCCAGGAAGGCATAACAATCCGCGAGCACATCCTCCAGATACAGAGGCTCCGACCACGGAAGGGCTCCGGTCTTGCAGTTGGTAAAGCCGTGCATGAGCTTCAACCGATCACCGTCCGCCCCCAGTCGGATGTCCAGATAGCGGTAACCGCTTTGGAGCTGCTCACCGATGGTCTTCGACTGGCACTTGGAGAAAAAGGCCAGCTGCACGTACTTCGTGGCGCTGTCATGGGTGCCGGGAACGGTGATTTCCGACAAATACAGATCGTCCGACAATCCCGCCATCCAGCTTTCGCTGCCGGCGACCTCGGCATTGTCTGCGCGTTCCGTCAGCGGAATCACATAAAATGCCGCCGCAAGCAGCAGCAGAATCGCAATCAGCCATAGCAGAACCTTCAATAAAATCAGGCCGACAGACGGGCGTCCTTTTTTGGTCTCCACAGGAATGCCTCCTTTTGGTTCGGATGGTTCCATTATAGCGAATCGCGGCAAATTGCGCAACATTCGAATCGGAATCCATTTATTTCCTCAAACGCCGTTGCGTTCCAAAGATTCCTTTGTTATAATGGACAAAAACTATGGAATGTGAGGGGCACTCCATGAAAAGACACATTCTGACAATGCTTCTGGCGGTTCTGCTGATTCTGACAATGCTCTCCGGCTGTGGGAAGGAAGAGACCAACGCCTCTGCGCCCATCGTGTTTGTCCACGGCTACAGCGGCTGGGGCAGCTATGACGCGAAAAACGACCGGACGCCTTACTTCGGACTCACCACCGCCAACATCAGAAACGATCTGGAGACCAAGGGCTACGCCGCCTACATGGCCTCGGTAGGGCCGGATTCCAGCTGCTGGGACCGCGCCTGTGAGCTCTACGCCCAGATCACCGGCACCCTGACGGATTACGGCGCCGCACACAGCGCAGCATGCGGACACGAACGCTATGGCACCGACTATACCGGCAGACAGCTGATCCCGGATTTCACCTGGGACGCGGAACATCCGATCCATCTGGTGGGCCACAGCTTCGGCGGCGTCACGATCCGGCTGCTGCTGGATCTGATGATAGACGGCAGCTCTGAGGAAGTCGCCGCCAGTGGGGAGGATACCAGTCCCCTGTTCACCGGCGGGCACAACGGATATGTGAAGTCCATCTCCATCCTCGCCGCGCCCAGCAATGGCACCACCGCCGTCTATGTGGGCGGCAGTGACGCCGGCAACGCCATTTCCAACGGAGAATCCGGCACCTTCAACGCCAATGTGGTTCGGCAGTATGACAACGCCCTGAACGACATGAATGTGGATCGTGCCTGCGCCATCAACGCACAGCTCCAGCTGCAGCCGGACGTCTATTACTTCTGCTATTACGGCGCTTATCCATCGGACACCATCAGCCCCACGCTCAAAAGCCTCGCCAGTTGGATGAGCGGCTATCAGGGCCAGACGCCCGGAAGCTATACCGTAGCCGGTGAGACCTTCTATGTCCCCAGCCAGAATCTCGGCGTCGAGTGGCAGCCCAACGACGGCATGGTGAACGCGGTCTCTGGCTACTGCCCCTATCATCTGGATGCCAGCGGCGCTTTGATCTATGACGCACACCGGGATGTGACGGGCACAGAAACCTATAATCCCGGAGAATGGAACATCTTCCCCCAATACACCTGGAGCCATCTGGATTTCATCGGCGGTATCAATGGGAGTGTTTCTTCTGATACCCTCAGAAACTTTTACCGGGATTTGGCCCAGAGAATCACAAATGTTGAATAAAAAGAAAAACCAGAGATCCAATCGGATCTCTGGTTTTTTGGTGCGCGAGGCGGGACTTGAACCCGCACGTCCGGAGTGGACACTAGAACCTGAATCTAGCGAGTCTGCCAATTCCACCACTCGCGCGTCTTGCTCCCTCGCGGAAAGCTTTATTAGAATAGCACCGTAAATACAATTTGTCAAGATGTTTTTTCGAAAAATCTTTCTTTTTTAATTCTGTGCCGAATTAATCGAAAATTTTCTTCTAAACACTATGTTGATTCACAAGATTCGCAGGTTTTGAAAAAAAGGTAAAAATAATGCTTGACAATTCCGAAAATAAATGCTATATTAAGCAAGCGCTGAAACGCAAGGCCGAGTAGTTCAGTCGGTTAGAACGCTAGCCTGTCACGCTAGAGGTCGAGGGTTCAAGTCCCTTCTCGGTCGCCATTCCCGCGGAGTTCACGCTCCGCGGGATTCATATGCTGCTGTAGCTCAGTAGGTAGAGCGCATCCTTGGTAAGGATGAGGTCGGCAGTTCGAATCTGCCCAGCAGCTCCATGTTGAGCCCTTGAACATCAACGGTTCAAGGGTTCTATCAAAATCCGGGTGTAGCGCAGTTGGTAGCGTGCTTGAATGGGGTTCAAGAGGCCCCGAGTTCGAATCTCGGCACTCGGACCAATGTCACCGCGGACTTCGGTTCGCGGTGATATTTTTAGAATATGCTAGTGTAGCTCAGCCGGTAGAGCAGCTGATTCGTAATCAGCAGGTCGGGTGTTCGAGTCACCTCACTAGCTCCATCCCGGAGAAAACTCTCCGGGATTTTACTTTATCAGGAGGGATTCTATGGCGCAGGATTGCTGGTATGTCTATATGGTGCGCTGCGCCGACGATTCCATCTACACCGGCATGGCGAGGGACATTCGGAAACGGCTGAAGGAACATCTCGCCAGGGGGCCGGAGTGCGCGAAATATACCCGCAGCCGACCGGTGACGGCGCTGGAGGCCCTCTGGCAGGTGCCGGACGGTCACGCGGCAAGAAGCCTGGAATGGCACATCAAACGTCTTACAAGAAAGAAGAAGCTGCATCTGGTTCAAAATCCTGAGACCATCGCTTCGCTCTCCGAAGAAGCGGTGCCCCTCTCCCCTGATATGAATCGTTACCTATAAAAAATCACACCTCAAACTGAGGTGTGATTTTTGTTTTTGTATGGATTACTCGTCCTCGCCGGCGTCGGCGGGAATGTTGCCGGTGGCTTCGCCGGTGGCAGAGACCTCGTAGACCAGAGCGTCCTCTTCGGGAGCGGCAGGCTCATCGTCAAAGACCTCTTCCTCAGCGGGCTGATGACGCTCGGGAGCCGGCTCGGGCTGGGTCAGAGCGCGGATGGACAGGCTGATCTTGTGCTTCTCCTCGTCCACGGCGGTGATCTTGGCCTCGACCTCGTCGCCCACGTTCAGAACGTCCTCGGGCTTGCCGATGCGGCGGTTGGCGATCTGGGAGATGTGGATCAGGCCGTCCACACCGGGCAGAACCTCGGCGAAAGCGCCGAAGGGCATGAGCTTCACGATGTTGACCTTGGCCACGTCACCCACCTGATAGGTGCTGGTGAACTTGGTCCAGGGGTTGCCGTTGGGATCCTTGTAGCCCAGGGAGATGCGGCGCTTCTCAGCGTCGAAGCTGATGACGTAAACGTCGACCTCGTCGCCCACGGAAAGAACCTCGGCGGGGGACTTGATGCGGCTCCAGCTCAGCTCGGAGACGTGGGCCATACCGTCGATGCCGCCGATGTCGATAAAGGCACCATAGCTGGTCAGGGACTTCACGACGCCGTGATACTGCTTGCCGACCTCGATCTCGCTCCAGACCTTCTCGGCGCGCTCACGGCGCTCCTTCTGCTGGACGGCACGGATGGAGCCAACCACGCGCTTGCGGCCGCGGTTGACCTCGGTGATCTTCAGACGGACGGTCTGCTTGACCAGCTCGGTCATGGGACGATCCTTCGGCAGGCCGGACTGGGAAGCGGGCACGAACACGCGGATGCCCTTGACGTTGACAACGACGCCGCCCTTGTTCTCCTCAGTGACGACACCCTCGACGACCTCGCCGCTCTCCTGGGCTTCCTCGATGACGGCCCAGTGCTTGACGGCGTCCAGACGCTTCTTGGACAGCATGGCAGTGCCTTCCACGTCATTGACGCGGACGACCTGGGCTTCGATCTCGTCGCCCACATGGATGACATCCTCAACCTTGACACCGTCGTCGGTGAACTCGGAAGTGGGGATGAATCCGGAATACTTGGCGCCGATGTCGACGCTGATCTCGGTGCCGCTGATGGCGACCACAATACCGGTGACCTTGTCACCGTTATGAACAGGCTTCAGAGATGCCTCCAGCAGTGCGTCGAAGGAATCCTCCGCCTCAGCGGCGGGGGCAGCTTCCTCTACAACAGGAGCAGCCTCAACGGCCTCCTCCACAGGGGCTTCCACGGGAGCCTCGATCGGGGTCTCCATGGTCTCTTCGCTCAGAATTTCGTCAGTCATGGTTTCTTTTACCTCCTTAATGATCCATGCGGGAACCGAGGCTCCGGCGGTGAGGCCAACGGTTTTCACATGGTCTAACGCGCTCAGATCAAGCTGCGCTGCATTTTCGATAAATTGGACATGCTCGCAATGCCCGGTGCAGATCTCGTACAGATGGCGGCTGTTGGCGCTGTGCCGGCCGCCGATGACGACCATGGCATCGCACATGCGGGCCAGCTGCTCTGCTTCTCCTTGCCTTGTAGATGTCGCACCACATATTGTATCATAGATTTTTGCGTTTGTACACTCTTTTTTTAATAAATTTTTACAGCTTAACAGCTTTTCTTGCGTCTGTGTGGTCTGTATGACCATGGTGATCGGCCGGTTTCGGTCAATTTCGCCGGATTGTAACTTTAATTCCAGCTCGGAAACGTCGCTGACCACCACCGGATCGGTGCACCAGCCGCAGATGGCGCGCACCTCCGGATGGTCCTTGGCGCCCACGATCACCGGCAGACGGCCTTCCACAGAAGCCTCCGTCACCAGCTGGTGGATGCGCTTGACTTTCGGGCAGGTGGCGTCAATGACCCTGGCGCCGGTCTGCACCAGACTGTCATAGACCGCCTTGGTGATCCCGTGGGAGCGGACGATCACCGCGTCGTCGGGGCCGAGGTCCGCGGGATCCTCCGTCACCCGAAGGCCGCGCTGCTCCAGGGACTGCACCACGTCGGCATTGTGGATCAGCTCGCCGAAGCTCCAGCAGGAGGATTCTTCGTCCAGCATCTGTTCTGCCAGCTTCACGCTGCGGCTGACGCCGAAGCAGAAGCCTGCGCTTTTGGCGACGTACAGCTTCCCCTTCTCCAGCACGCCGGCGATCTCAGCGCAGAGAGCGTCGATGCTTTCTTCCAATGTCAGGTCACTGGTATCCAGCTCGATGGCGTCCTCGGCTTTTCTCAAAGGCGCGGCGGCACGGTGGGTGTCGTTGTAGTCCCGCTCCTCGATGTCGCGGAGCACCTGCTGGAAGGACACGTCCATGCCCTTCTCCTGCAGTTCTTTCCACCTGCGCTCTGCCCGCTTTTCCGCGCTGGCGGTGAGGAAGATCTTCAATGTAGCGTCCGGCAGCACCACGGTGCCGATGTCGCGGCCGTCCATAACCACGCTGTTTTCCACGGCGAAGTTTCGCTGGGTGTCCATCAGGAAGGCGCGCACCTCCGGGTGGGCGCTGACTGCCGAAGCTCTCGCGGAGTTTTCAGGGGTGCGGATGGCTTCGGAGACGTCCTCCCCGCTCAGCAGCATCCGCTGGACGCCGCGGTCGTCGTAGTCCATGTCGATCTGAATGGTAGGCAGCAGCGGCAGCACCGCAGCCTTGTCGCCGCAGTCCACGCCGGCTCTGTGGACGGCCAGAGCCACCGTGCGGTACATGGCGCCGGTGTCCACATAGATCAGCCCGAAGCGCTTGGCCGCTGCCCGGGCGATGGTGCTCTTCCCGGCACCGGAGGGTCCGTCGATGGCGACGGAAATGTGTTTTGTCATGGTTGGTTGACTCCTAGTATTTCTGAAGTGCGAGGCCGGCAGCATAGCCGGTGCTCCAGGCGATCTGCAGATTGAAGCCGCCGGTGTAGGCATCCAGATCCAGCACCTCGCCCGCGAAGTAGAGTCCCTCCACCAGCTTGGACTGCATGGTGCGTGGGTCGATCTCCTTCAATGAGACGCCGCCGGCGGTGACAATGGCCTCTTCCATTGGCCTGGGCCCAGAGACGGTCAGTTTAAAATGCTTCAGCAGCTGCACCAGGGCGTGGCGCTGCTCTCTGGTGATGGTATTCACCTTCTGCTCAGGTGGGATGCCGCTGCGGTCGATCAGCACCGGGATCATGGCCCGGCCCGCCAGATCGAACAGAGCGTTTTTGAATTCCCGGTTGGCGTATTTCTCAAAATCCCGCAGCGCCCGGGCGTCCAGCTTCTTTTCGTCCAGTCCCGGCTTCAGGTCGATCTCCAGATGATACCGATGGTTCTGGAAATCCCGAAGATGGGCGCTGGCGGAGAGCACCAGCGGGCCGGAGATGCCGAAGTGGGTGAAAAGCATCTCGCCCAGTTCGGAGTAGAGCTTCTTCCCCGACTCGTCGAAGGCAGTGAGCACCACGTTTCTCAGGGAAAAACCCTGCATCTCGCCGCAGCAGGGATCGTCGGATTCCAGCGGAACAAGAGAGGCTCTGGTGGCGGTGACGGTGTGGCCCAGCTGTTTGGCGAAGCGGTAGCCGTCCCCGGTGGAGCCGGTGGCGGGATAGGAGCGGCCACCGGTGCAGAGCACGGCGGCGTCGCAGTCGATGCGTCCCACAGTGGTGGAGACGGCAGTGACTCTCCCCTGCTCGGTGACGATGCCTTTGGCGCTCCCCTGCACCACCCGGACACCGGCGTCCAGAAGGGCGTTCGCAAGGGCGTCAGCGATGTCATTGGCTTTGTCCGACACCGGGAAGACCCGGTTGCCCCGCTCGGTTTTCAGCGGAACGCCAAGGGACTCAAAGAAGGTCATGGTGTCCGCCGGGGAAAACTTGCTGAGGGCACTGTACAGGAAGCGCCCGTCCCCGGGGATGTTCTGCAAAATCGTTTTTACGTCACAGTTGTTGGTGACGTTGCAGCGGCCCTTGCCGGTGATCCGCACCTTTCTGCCCAGCTGGCGGTTCGGCTCCAAGAGGATCACTTCGCTGCCGCCGCAGGCCGCGGTATAGGCGCACATCATGCCGGCAGCGCCTCCGCCGATCACAACGACGTCAGCTCTCATTGCTCTGATAGACACTGTGGTCAGCCCAGATCTCCTCCAGCATGCGGAAATTCTGGAAGGTCTGCTCCCGGTTTCGAAGGCCGATGGCCACGATCAACGCGTTCAAAAGTCCCATGGGCGCTACCAGAGAATCCAAAAACGAGACCATCTCACTCTTGGCGTAGAGGCAGACCCCGGTGAGCTCGCTGAGGGGCGAGGATTTTACGTCCGTGATGCCCAGCGTGGAGGCACCCCGACCGGCGGCAAATTTCACCGCGTCCACGGTTCGCTGGGAATAGCGCGGGAAGCTGATGCCGATGACCAGATCCCCCTCCTGCACTCTCAGCATCTGCTCGTAGGCCTCGGAGGCAGCGGTGTCCTGGATCACATAGACATTTTCCCGCAAAAGATTCAGATAGAACCAGAAGAATTTCGCCAGCGTGGTGCTGGTGCGCATGCCGATGATATAGATCTTGTTGGCAGTGCAGATCTGCTCCACGGCGGCGTTGAAGCCGGTCTGGTCGATCTCGTCCAAGGTAGCCTGGAGGTTGTTCACATCCGCTCTCAGGACAGCCTTCAGCACATCCTGGGTGTCCACGGTGTTCTCCGCCGCTTCGATCCGCTCCACGGCGGTAAGTCGATTGCGGACGATCTCCTGCAGGGCCTTTTTCATCCCGGGATAGCCCCGATAGCCCAGCTCCGCCGCGAAACGCACGACTGTGGATTCGCTGACGCCCACGGCCTCGCCCAGTCTCGACGCGGTCATGAAGGCGGCTTTATCATAATTATCCAGAATATAACGCGCGATCACCCGCTGGCTTTTGGAAAAGCTCGCCAGCCGGTGCTCCAAAACGGACAGAATGTCCTTTTTTTCTCTCGATTTCATAGTGTCCCTTCCATATCCAAAGCACGATATACGCGCAAAAAATCACATTTATCATTTTAATCAGTTTCCTGCAATTTTTCAAGGAGAAATCCAGAAAAAAATGAATTCCCGCAATTTGCACAGGAATTCATCGTTTCCATCCGTTTGGAATTGATAATGATCGCCCCGATACGAACGCGTACCGGGGCGATAAAAGTTGGATTTACAGACTTACGACGGTATCATAAGCGCTGTGGACCGCGTTGGCGATGGTGCCGCTCTTGACCGCGTCACCCACCAGATAGACGGGCACTTTGCCCACCAGCTCAGACTTGAGCTGCTGATCCGGGCGGACACCCATGCTGAGCACCACATCTTCGGCCGGCAGGAACTCCTGATTGCCGCTCTTGACGTCTTCCACGACCACGCCGTCGGGCTTGATCTCCACCAGCTTCGTGCCGGGCATGAACTTCACACCGTGGGGCTTCAGGCGCTCCATTTCGTCGTCCACCAGCTGGAACCAGGTGCCGGGGGCGATCTCCGGTGCCATCTCGATGACGGTGACCTGGCAGCCCTGCTGGCAAAGGAACTCGGAAACTTCCAGACCGGTCATGCCGCTGCCGATGACGACGGCGTTGCCGCCCTTGCTCTTCTTCTGCCCAAGAATGATCTCAGGAGCGGTGCAGACGTTCTCATTGGTGACGCCGGGAAGCTTGCCGGGAACCAGCGCGTGGCCGCCGGTGGCGCAGATCACCAGATCGGGCTTCATCTCCAGAATGCTCTCAGCGGTGGCCTCCTTACCGAGGCAGATGGTGACGCCCATGGCTTCCGCCCGATGCATGTAATCCTCGATGCACCAGTAGAGCTTATCCTTCAAAATGCAGGTGGAGGCGGTGATGACCTGGCCGCCGGGCTTGAGATCCTTCTCCAAAAGGGTCACGTCGCAGCCACGGCGCTTGAGGGTCATGGCTGCCATGAAGCCCGCGGGGCCGCCGCCCACAACCACGGCGCGCTTGCCTTCCATGTCTCTGGGCAGGGCGTGATCCTGGGCCTCGATGCCCACAGCGGGGTTCAGGGCGCATTCGCCGGATTTGCCCACCTTGGCGTTGGTCATGAAGGAAGAGATGCAGTGCAGGCAGCCGATGCAGCGCTGCAGCTCGGGACGTCTCCCCTCTTCCAGCTTCTTGACCCAGTAGGGGTCGCAGATGAAGCTGCGGGCGGAGCCGATGAAGTCCTGGGTGCCGTTCTGGAGCTGCTCTTCGGCCTGCTCCGGGCTGCGCATGAAGTTGGCGGCACATACCGGAATGTTCACCACAGATTTGATCTCTTTTGCGAGATACGCGCGCCAGCCGGGCTCGTAGCTGGTGGGCTCCAGCCACCGGTTGTACACATCGTAGCAGGCGCTGGTGACGTTGATGGCGTCCACGCCCAGCTTCTCCAGCTCCATGGCGATCCGCTTGCCGGTGTCCAGATGATAGCCCTTCTCCGGCATGCCGATCTTGTCATACATCTCGTCGGCGGTGAGACGCACCATCAGCGGGTAGTCTCTGCCGCAGCGCTCCCGGATGCCCTGAATGATCTCCGAGACGAAGCGCATGCGGTTTTCGAAGCTGCCGCCGTACTCATCGGTGCGGTGGTTGGTGTTGGGACTCAGGAACTGCTGGATCATGTAGCCGTGGCCGCCGTGGAGCTCCACCAGATCGACGCCAGCCTTCTGGCAGCGAACTGCCGCCTCAATGAAGTCGTTGATGAGCTTTTTGACTTCCTTGTTGCTCATGGCGTGCATGCGCATGGCACCGTGGTTGGCCAGCTCCACCTTAGACGGAGCCTGCACCGACCAGATGAGCTTTTTCTCCTCCATCCCCAGCAGCAGCGGCGTGCATTTGAAGATGCCGTCCAGCACCTTCGGGAACCGCTTGACGATCGGGATCACCAGCGGCAGGCTGTTGGTGGAGCTGGAATAGCCCTGACGGCCGGGGTGATGCAGCTGGATGCCCAGCTTCGCGCCGTGGCGGTGGATGCGCTTCACGAACTCCCGCATGGGCTCGATCTGATAATCCTGGCTCATGGCCAGCTGGGTATAGGTGGAGGCGGCGCCCATGTCATTGACGCGGGTGACGCCCGGAATGATGAGGCCGACGCCGCCCTTGGCGCGCTCCTCATAGTAATCCATGAGCTTTTCCGTGGGGCAGCCGTTGGGCTGGCCGAGGCTCATCTCGGCGGCGGTCATCACCGTGCGGTTTTTGATCGTCAGGGTGCCGATGTTCATCGGGCTTAAGAGCATATCATAGGCCATGGCTTACTTTCCTTCCTTTGCAAGGCGCTTTTCCAGACGCAGCAGCTTATCGTACTCCAGCTTCCAGTAGATCGTGCGGACGAAGGGGAAGATGCCCATGAGCACCTTGCTCACCGCAAACAGGAAGCAGGGAGAGACGTAATTCTTGCCCCTTTCGATGCCGGCTACCATTTTTCTTGCGACCACGTCCGGCTTCTGCACCGGGAAGGGCTTTTCGAACTTCACGCCGTCGGCCGCCACCACGAAGAAGTTGGTGTCGGTGGCCACGGGATAGAGGCAGGTCATCTTCAGGTTGTCCGGTTTTTCCGTGCGGACTGCCTGCTGGAAGCCCTGGGTGGCGAACTTGCTGGCGCTGTAGACCGCATAGCCCGGCATGGCCATCTGGCCGATGGCGCTGACCGTGATGGCAAGATGTCCGTCACGGCCGTTCAGGTGCCGCAGATAGCGGGAGTATGTATACATCGGCGCGAAGGTATTGGTGCGGAACATTTTCTCCACGCGCTCCCAGTCGGTGTAATCGTAGCGCTCGTAGTACGGGAAGCCGGCGTTGGCGTAGAAAATGTCGATCTTATCGAACATGCTCTCCGCCTGGGCGAACAGCTTTTCGATGCCTTCCGGGCTGCTGATGTCGCAGTCAAAGGGCGTCACGTTGGGGGCAAAGCCGGTGAGCTTTTCCACCGCGTGACGGCTGACCGCCAGGATGCGGTTATCCTGCCCCTCGGCCAGGAGCTTCAATACCTCAAGACCGATGCCGCTGCTGGCGCCGGTCAGAACGATGGTTTTTCCGTTGATCATGGACCTGTTTCCTCCCTTATCTGTCGTATTCGCCGAACTCGCAGCCGATGTTCTTTGCCTCGACCTCGTCGATCAGCACAAACTTCGGTCCGATGCGGCGATAGAGCTTGATGGTACCCACGCCGTTGCCGCCGTTCCAGAGGCGGTTGTGGCGCTTGGTGCCGTTGGGCGCCTCGTAGTTGATGTTCAGCATGTCGGCCTTTTTGCAGACGATCTGGCTGTCCATCTTGGCGGTGAAGGTGGTCTGCACCACGTGCCAGTGGATCTCATCCTCGGTCTCCCAGCAGTCGAACTTCGTCTGGCTGCCGGTCCAGAACTTGGAGAAATTGAACTCGTAGTTTTTGCCTTCATAGAAGAACTGACCCAGCAGCTTCCGCTCCAAGGCGTAGAAGAAGATCTTCGGGCGGCCGCCGCCGATCTCAAAAGCGCTGTTTTTCAGCTGCTTGCCGGTCTTTTTGCTGACCAGATTGTTGCTGGAAAGCCAGACCCAGGGGCTGGTGAAATCGCCGCCCCAGTTTTTGTCAGCGTAGCCGTAGCAGGTCTCCGGCGTGACGATGTATTTGCGGCCGTTGAACTCCACTTCACCGGAGAAGTAGGTCTTCATGCCCTCGGCGTGCCAGAACATCTCGAAGGAGTTGATATCGCGGAACAGCTTGCTGGCGCCGTAGCCCACGTGGAAGGAGATGTCCTTGTTGATCTTCAGATCCCACTTCACGCTGCCTGCATCGCACATCCACTCCGGATGGGCCTTGGCCTCCGCCTCGGTGATGGTGATGCTGCCGCGGGTCTCCGTCTCGGAGCAGAAGCAGTCGTCAGCGTCGATGGAATAGGGCGTCACGGGAGAGATGCGCACATCCTTCCAGGCGAAGAACCGGTGCATCTGGGCCTTTTCCTTGCCCCAGGTGCCCACGTTGACCATCAGGTAGGACGGGCGCTCGCCCCGCTTCTGGGCATCGGGACGGTTCCAGACGATGACCGGCTCATCCTTGGCGTGGGCCGGGTTGCAGGTGAAAAATTCCACATAAAACGGCTTTTCCTCACCGGTCTCGGCGTCCCGGGCGGTGAAATTGTGCCACCACCAGTCATAGCCTCGTTTCGCAAGCGGTCCTTTGAGCATCCACGCATTGCGGGTAATATCGCTGATATTTGCCATTAGATTTTCCTCCTTTTTTCTTTTTATTTTCCATTTATATTCTCTCTTGCTTTCTTTATTGTAACAAATTTCTCTTCGGTTTGCATTCCAGAATTTCTGAGCCGTTTTTGTGCATAATGTACAAAAACGGCTCAGAACGTTGTGTAAATATCTGTAAATTAAAATCTGTTCAGTACAGCTCCAGCGGTGCAAAACAGCCTCCCTGGAGGGAAATGATCTCATCCAAAGGGATCACCTCGCCGCACTGGAGCTCCAGGGTTCTGGCCTGGAGGCGAAGGTGCTTTGCGTGGCCGGTGACGGTTCGATAGGCGCCGCCGGACTTGCGGGTGTCCGGGATGAAATAGGTCACGGTGATCTCCGGCAGCTCGATGATGTGATCCCGCAGCAGCTGAAGTCTTTGATCCAGCGCCTCTCTTGCGCTCTCGTCCAGCTCGATCCGACTGTCCGTATAGCGCGCCGCCTCCAGCACCGCGGCGTCGTAACCCGTCAGCGCCGCGAAGGGGGCGAACTGGGCCGCCCGGTTCTCCATGGCCATGGCCCGATGTCCCGGTGCGATGACCCGGGGCAGGTCGATGATGTCGTCATAGCAGGTACTCATGCCCGGTGTCCTCCGATCTGATTGTTGCGCTCAATGGTGGTGGCGCCCGGCTCGAAATTCTTTCCTTTTAAGATCGCGTTCTTTCCATAGCGCTCCCGGATGCGCAGGATGGTCTGCTGGCGGCGCTGCTCCCGCTCCAGCAGTTCCTTCTGCCGCTGCTCCGCCGCCGGGTCGGTGAACAGATCCAACTGCTCACAGGCGGCCGCCTCTTCCCTTTTTGGGACGATGTGATTGGCCACCACGTACATCCGCCGCACCGGCAGCGACCGATCCACGATCCGGTCGAACAGGCTCAGCATGGCCTCCAGAATCACCGACGCGGAGTTGGTCGCAGTCGGCAGGTTCTGCGAGCTGTGGGCATTTTTCGGCGCTTTGCGGCCGTAGTAGTCCACCTTCACCGTGCCGGAATAGGACTTGGTCAGGCCGGAGATGTCATAGCCCACGGTCAGCTCCACCTGATCCGTCACAAGTCCCTTTCGCACCAGATCCAGCGCCAGCAGATCCGTCATCTCCCAGACCACCGTCCGCGCCTCATCAAAGGCATAGGGTCTCGAAAGCACCTGTCCGGAGCTGAGGGAGTTGGAGCGTGGGCGATAGGCTTTCACATCCTGCATGGTGCAGCTCTCAAAGCCCCAGGCGTGATCGATCAGCAGCTCTGCGTTGATGCCGAACATCTTATACAGTGCGTCGGCGTGGTCGAGGGAGTACCGGGCCACGTCCCCCATGGTGTAGAGTCCCGCGGCGTTCAGTCTTCTGGCATAGCCGGGCCCCAGACGCCAGAAATCCGTCAGGGGCTGGTGCTCCCACAGATGCTCCCGGAAGCTGCGCTCGGTGAGCTCCGCCACCCGGACGCCGTCCCTGTCCGCCGGCTGCCGCTTGGCATAGATGTCCATGGCGATCTTGCAGAGATACAGGTTCGGCCCAATGCCGGCGGTGGCGGTGATGCCCGTGGTTTTCAGCACATCCCACACCATGGTCATGGCGAAGTCATGTGCGCTCTGCTTTCTGGCCTCCAGATAGGGCGTAGCGTCGATGAACACCTCATCCACGGAATAGACGAAGATATCCTCCGGTGCGACGTATTTTAAATAGATCTGGTAGATCCGGGTGCTGACCTCCATATAGTGCCCCATTCTCGGCCAGCGCGTAGCCCGGGTCGGAGCGGAGGGTGATGGAGTCCGTGGCGCTGCCGGTGAGGACGCCGCCGGGAGCCATTCGCCGCCGCTGGGCGTTCACCTGCTCCACTCGCTCGATCACCTCAAACAGCCGCGCTCTGCCGGAGATCCCGTGGGCCTTCAGCGCCGGCGTCACCGCCAGACAGATGGTCTTTTCCGTTCGGGAGGCGTCCGCCACCACCAGATGGGTGGTCAGCGGATCCAGATCCCGATCCACACATTCCACGGAGGCATAGAAGGATTTTAAGTCGATGGCGATATAGGTTCTGTTTGGTTGCATGTGCTTCGCCTCCGTGCCGGCAGGATCAGCGCCTGCGGATCGGGTGCCGGATCACGGTTTTCCAGTTCTCCGGCGGCACCCGGCGGGCGTCTGACAGATAGATTTCATGGTGCAGGCGACGATCGCCCAGATCGACGCAATAGCCCTGCGCCTCGGCGTACTGCTCCATGTTTGCAACGCTTGCGGGCTCGTCATCAAAGGGCCCTTTGTGCAGGATCTGGACGCAGAGGCCCTCCTCCACGGTGAGCAGCTCTGCTTTGGAGCAGTCCAGCTTTTTCTTCTTTTGGGCAGTCTCCACCGCCCATTCAAAATCCGCCTGCTTGATAAAATCCGGCAGCCGGATCACCGAGATCCAGCGGAATTTGTCTTTTCTCCCGTAATCGATGCCGGCGACGCCCTCCTGGTACCAGAAGCCCTCCAGCGGCGGGACGACATATTCGAAAAAGCCCTCGATCCGATGGTCGGTTTTATAGCTCATTTTCAGGGTGTAGGCCACCGTATAGAGGATCTCGATGGCCTTCTGATAGTCTTCCTCCGGCAGGTTCGGGTCGCCTGCACCGCGCACGGCGACATACTGCATCGGCGGCACCTCCACGATGGAGGGCTTGTCCTTCGGCATGTAGAATTCCTTATATTCCTTTTTGAAGTCAAAGGCCATTTTTGCTCTCCCCTGTCTCAGTTCAGCACTCTGCCCGCAATGGTGAAGGCCGTGTCCGGTCGCACCGGTCTCGGCGGGTAGCGGTCGTTGTAGGAGATCAGCACCGGCTGCATGTGCAGTACGCCGCTGCTGTCGATATACCGCTCACGCTCGCTCTCCGGCGGCAGCTGCTCGCCGTAGACCTTCAGGTAGCCGTCCCCGTCATAGAGGAACACGCCTACCTCCCCCAGCCGCAGCCGGCTGCACCGCTGCACCCAGACGATCTGGCCGTCCTGATAGACCGGCTCCATACTGTCGCCCTGGACCCGGAGACCGAACTCTGCCCCCGCCGGGATGGTGCCCACCGGAAACGGGATCCGCTCGAAGCTGTCCGCCTCCAGAAAGGCGCCGGTGCCCGCGGAGACCGGGATCCGGCTCACCGGCATTTCGATCATGCGGATCTCCGTGAGATTCGGTCTCGGCCGGTAGCGTCCCGAGGCCACCAGATCCGTCCGGTAGTCCCGGAGCTTCCGAAGGCCCAGAGCATTCAAGTCCCCTTCCGGGGCGGAGTCCGAGAAATGCCGCAGGCCGTCCTCCAGCTCCAGAACGTGGCACAGCGCCAGCAGCTGATAGGCGTTGGGCACCGCGCTTCCCATCTCCCACTTGCTGATGGCCGCCGCCGTGACCCGGACGCCGGAGGCCGCGAGCCTCTCCGAAAGTCTGCGAAGACTCAGTCCCCGCTCCCTTCTGGCCTCGGCGATCCGGCTGCCGACGGTGTTCTCCTCCCGCTCCCGGTCTGCGTGATACATGGTCATAGTCTTCCCCTCCCAGGGATGATTTTCTACTATGATTATATCGTTTTGTTTCCACATTGTCAACTATTATTTGATATTTTAAAATATTATATCTTATTAGTTGACATTTGGCGCACAAAAAAAGCTGCTCCCGGAGGAGCAGCCTTTCAGAATCGATTATTTCTTGGAAGTAAACTTCATGGAGCCGATGATGTCCGCCACGTCAGGGTGGTCGGCCAGGGTGTAGAAGGGCTCGTCGTAGTCCTTGCTGGCCAGGATGTTCACCAGAATGTAGCTGGACTGGTCGTCGGTCACCGGGATGCAGAGGCAGACGCTGTCGCCGTCCAGATACTTGACGCCCTTGACGCTGCCGTAGCTGACCTCGCCGAAGCCCTGGTAGCGCTCCTGGACGGATTTGGCGAGACCATTAAAGTCCTCGCCGCCGTAGTAGCCGGCGTACTCCAGCTGCATGCTGAAGTCCTCGCCCCGGATGACGGCAACGTGGGAGTCGCTGCTGTAGGTGAGGAATTCCTCGTCGATAATCTCGAAGAAATAGACGTTGCTGTCATACTGCAGGCTCATTTCCACCTCGGCGGCATTCTGGAAGCCGGAGATGAAGGTGTAGCTGCCGGACTTCATCGCCTTCGGAGCCGCGGCCTTCTCCTTCTTCCCGCCGGACTTGGCAGCGGGCGCCGCTTTCTTTTCTTTCGGAGCTGCCTCAGCCTTCGGCTTCTTCATGGCGAAAAACACCGCCGCGCCGGCCGCAGCGGCACATACCGGAACCAGAATAAGTGCTTTTTTCATATCGGTAACCTCCTTGTTTCATACACTAAGGTGAATCTGGGTCGATTATATCGTATTTTTCCTTCGGACACAACACTTTTGAAAAAACTTTACAAAAACACCCGACACGAAATCGTATCGGGTGTGTAGAATCAGGGACGTCTCGACTGGCCGAAGATCTGTTCGATCAGGCCCATTACGCCGGTGCTCCGCTCCTTGAAGGTAACGGTGAGAGAATGGTTCTCCTGCAGATCCAGGAAGTGATAGGTTCCCAGGGGATTCACCTGCTCCCCGTCCACGATCAGCACGTCGATCTCATAGCCTTCATCCGGCGTGATGGTCAGGGTAACGTCGGAGCCGGCCTCTCTGCTGATGGTATCGCCCTCGGGAGAGACGGAGCCGCCCTCGCCGCAGACCACAGAGACATTATAATAAACCACGCTGGGGCCGGCGGAGAGTTTGACCTTGACTACGGAGCCTTCCTTCACCATGGTACCCCCCTCGGGTTCCTGCTCGGCAACAGAGCCGTAAGGAATGTAGTCATCATTCATGGTGCCGTCCTCCACGATCAGGACGCCCAGCTGCTCAGCGGTACTCTCCGCCAAATCCATGGAGAGGCCCACCAAATTCGGCAGAGTGATCATTCCCTTGGCGGATGGCGGTTCTTCCTCCTCCGGGCCCATGGAGACCACGATGCTGACGGTGGAGTTGTGGGTCACGCCGACGCCGGCCTCTGTGCCCTGTGAGATCACAGTGCCCTTGGACGCATCGTCATGCTGGTAGGACACAGATGCCGTGGCGTCCAGCTTTTCGATTGCCGCCACCGCGTCTTCCTCCGACATTCCGACGACGTTGGGCATGACGTTGCTGCCCTTGTGGAAATTGAACGCACCGGTGACCGCGCAGATGATCACCATAATCAGCGCGAGAATGACGAACACCATGGTGATGACCATTCTCCGCCGGAGCTGACGCGCTTTTGCCTGTTCGCTCATATGCATACTCCTATATGGAAAAAAGGGTTGGTATTTTCCTTCAACGGGTATATAATAGCACAGACGAAAGAAAATTACAAATGTTCTGTGTCGGAGGACGAAAATATGCAGAAAAACGCATTGGTCACCGGCGGCTCCAGAGGCATCGGCGCTGCCGCCGCGCTGGCGCTGGCTCTGCGGGGCTGGACGGTCCATGTCAATTACATCGAGCAAAAAGAAAAGGCCGAGGCCGTCGCAAAGCGCACCGGCGGACTCGCGGTGCAGGCAGATGTGGCGGATCAGCAGCAGGTGGAACGTATGCGTGAAATCACCGGGCCGGTTTCCCTGCTGGTGAACAACGCCGGTGTCGCTCGGTCCGGGCTTCTGACCGATATTACGCCGCAGCAGTGGAAGCGGATGTTCGACGTGAACATCACCGGCATGTACAACTGCTGCCACACTTATGTACCGGATATGGTTCACGAGAAGGCCGGACAGATCATCAATCTGGCCTCCATCCTCGGCACCATGGGCGGTTCCTTCGAGGTCCCCTACAGTGCCACCAAGGGTGCCGTGATTGCCCTGACCAAGGCGCTGGCCAAGGAGCTGGGGCCATCGAATATTCGCGTAAACGCCGTGGCGCCGGGGTACATCCAGACCGACATGACCGCGCAGTTCAGTGAAGAAGACCGCGCCGCGCTGGCAGACGCCACTGCCATGTGCCGGATCGGTTTGCCTGAGGACGTGGCCGATGTGATCGCCCTGCTTGCGGAAGCCGGAACCAGATTCGTCACCGGACAGATCATTGGAATCGACGGCGGGCTGATTATTTAAGTAAGCAAACGACGTACTGAAAAACACAGTACGTCGTTTGTTTTTTAAAAGGAAAACACGATGCCGGCGACGGCGGAGATGGCGATAAAGGCCAGAGGATGGAGCTTTTTGGTCTGCTTCACCAGATTGGTGAGAACCCAGATCACCACGGCGAGAACGATGGCCTTCCACTGGAAGACGGCTGCGAGGCTCCCTGCGCTGAGATTCAGCAGCGAGATCTTCACCACACCCCAGCCTGCCGCGGCGATCAGGGCGGTGGACGCCGGACGCAGACCATAGAACACATCCTGCACGGCGCGGCTGTCCCGGAATTTCTGGAGGAATCTCGCGATGATCAGGATCACCACGATGTCCGGGGTGATGATGCCCAGGGTTGCGATCAGAGAGCCGACGACGCCCGCGGTGGTGAAGCCCACGTAGGTGGCCATGTTGATGCCGATGGGTCCTGGCGTAGACTCCGCCACGGCGATCATGTCCGCGATCTGCTGGTGGGTAAACCAGCCGGTCTTGTCGGACATGTTGTAGATAAACGGAAGGGTCGCAAGTCCGCCGCCCACAGAAAACAGGCCGGTCTTGAAAAACTCCCAGAACAGACGCAGGAGGATCATGCCTTCACCTCCAGCCGCTTGATCAGCAGACCCGCAAGGCCGGCGATGATCACATAAATCACCGGCGACAGGTGCAGGAACACGGAGCCGAGAAACACCACGGCGAAGATGCCGAAGCATTTATAATCAATGACGGACTTCTTCCACAGCTTCACCACGGCGTTCAAAATCAGGACGCAGACACAGGCCCGGATGCCCGCAAAGGCGTGCTGCACCGCGGGATAGTCCGCAAAGCCCTGAATGAAGGCGGCAATGATGGTAATGATCACCAGCGACGGAAACACCACGCCTAAAGATGCCGCGATGCCGCCCAGGGTGCCCCCCTGCTTTTCACCGGCGAAGGTGGCAGTGTTCACGGCGATGACGCCCGGCGTGCACTGGCCGATGGCATACCAGTCCATGAGCTCCTCTTCCGTGGCCCAGTGCCGCTTCTCCACCACCTCGCGCTGCAGAGCAGGCAGCATGGCGTAGCCTCCGCCGAAGGTGGTGACCCCTACGATGGCAAAGGTGTAAAACAGCTCCCAGAGTTTTTTCATAGATGCACTTCCCGATTGAATACCCCGGTGCGTTTTTGGACGCACCGGGTGCATTGTTTTTGTGTTTATTAATCCGCGCTGCCTGCCTCGGTAATGGCGTCGATCAGCTCATCCACATTGGCGTCATCGGTGACCACACCGGTGATGTCGTCCCGCTTGGCGCAGAAGGCGCAGAGTCTGGTGCGGTTGGCGGCGATGGCCTGCTCCACGGTTCCGTAGGTCAGTTCCTCGCTCTGGTTCAGCGCCTGGCAGTCGTCGTGAGTGTGGTAGACGTGACCGAAGCGGGTCCAGTAGACGTCGTCGCTGATGGCCTCCACGGCAGCGTCCAGCTGCTCGGCGGAAACGGGGTTAAAGTCGTAGCTGGAGACGCCCGCGATCATCAGGGCGATGACAGCCACTACGGTGCCGATGGCCTTGGTTTTCTTATCGGTGTCCTTGCTGGACAGCAGCACGATCACGAAGGGGATGAACGCCACGGTGCTGACCAGGACGCCCATGTTGTTCCACAGCCAGAACTTGGTGGGATTCTTCTCGGAAGCCGGGTCGATGTGGTTGGCCTTTTTCCAAAGCTGGGAGCCAATGACCACGCAGACGAAGTCCAGAACCAGGAACACGATCAGCTGAGCAAGCTCGGACATGAACTTCAGATCCACCTTGCCCAGCACCACCAGAAGCGCCAGCACCTCAAACACCAGCGCCAGCACCCACAGGATCACAGCGCCGATGCGCAGACCCTTGGCATTGCCCACCGGGGCCGCCTCATGCATGGGCGCGCCGGTGCTGCTCACGGGCTTTTTCTTGGAGCCCGCCTTGACCTCCAAACCGGTGTCGGCGTCAATGATTTTTTTCTCTTTCTTTTCAGCCATAACGCAATCTCCTCTCTTGGATGGGTTATGCAGGATACAAATTCATTATACTGTGTTTTTCCCCGGATTACAAGATGGGATTTCACTCCGGAAACTGAATCATTTCCGTATAGGGCAAGGTGCCGTAGCCGTTCTTTTCGTAGGTATGAACGGCACGGGCGTTCTCCGGCTCCACCTCCAGACGGCAGACCGCCTCCGGGTACTTGTTCCGGACGAACTGCAGGAACGCGCTGCCGAGATGCTGCTCCCGATATTCCGGTTTCAGATAGAGGTCCTCCACCCAGATACAGGGCTTCCCGAATTCGGTGGAAAAGCTCTTTGCCAGCATTCCGTAACCGGCGAGGACACCCTCCTGTTCCAAAATGTAACCCTCCAGGTAAGGGCTCTGGCTGAGGCACTGCTCCACGTCAGCGCGGAAGATCTCCTCAGATCCGTCGGTGGAGACCGCCTCCGAGGCGTAGAACACGCGCATCATCTCCAGCACGTCGGAGATGTCCGCCGGGGTCATCATTCGAATGCTCACAGGAATGTACCTCCTATTGATCATCAATTATTGTCTGTCCCACAGCGGGCCGCCGCGATAGCGCTTCCGGCAGTGGAACAGATACAGGAAGCAGAAAAGAATCTGCAAAAGCGTGGAGCAGGGCGTGGCCAGGCCGATGCGGAAGATGGATACCGGCTGCATCCGGCTGAAGAGGATCGACAGCGGCACACGAACGCCGAAGGCGCCGGCGATGCCCTGCACCATGACGAAGCCGGTCTGGGAAAAGCCGTTGAAAAAGCCGATAAAGCAGAACAGGAACGAGGTCAGCAGACAGTCGATGCCGTAGGCCTTCAGATACTCGCCGGAGGCGCGGCAGACCTCCAGATCCGTGGAGAAGATCCGGCTGATCTGATCCCCGAAGAAGAAGGCAGCAGATCCCACCACCAGACTGCAGGCAAAGGAGATCCCAATGCCATAGCGCAGCGCCTTCTCCGCACGTTTCATCCGTCCGGCGCCGTAATTCTGGGCGGTAAAGGAGCTCATGGCCTGGGAGAAGGCCGCCGGCAGCAGCATGATGAAGCCGCAGAGCTTTTCCGCCACGCCAATGCCTGCGGAAGCAATAACGCCCAGCTTGTTCACCAGCGCCAGGATGATCAGAAAGCTGATGGACACCAGCAGGTTCTGCACCGCCAGCGGGATGCCGAGGCGCAGGATGCTCCCGATCACCGGTCGATGGAAGCCCACATCCCGCCAGCGGAAGGAGAAAGGCATGCCGCGCTTTTTGATGATCAGCACGGACAAAACAACGCTGAGGGCCTGGGCCATGATCGTGGCAATGGCGGCTCCGGCGGCGCCCATGTGGAGGCTGGCCACAAAGTAGAGGTCGCCGAATACATTGAATACCGCTGCGATCAGAACCGTGATCAGCGGCATCTTCGCGTCACCGATGCCCCGGAAGATGCTGCCGAGGATGTTATAGGCGACGATAAACAGCGTGCCGCCGCAGCAGATCCGGGTATAGGCCACGGTCTGGCTGAACGCCTCCTCCGGCGCGTTCATCAATGCCGTCACCGGGGCGGCCAGCGGCTGCATGACCAAGGAGATCACAGCACCCAGAATGCCGAAGAAGAAAACCGTGGCGCCTACGGTCTCCCCGCAGGATTTTAAATTCTTCTGGCCGATGAACTGGCCCAGAAGGATCGCGGTTCCGGCAGCCAGGTCGGTGATCACGAAGGTCAGAGATTGCATGATCTGGGAGCCAATCGCCACGGCGGAGACGTTGGCCGCGTCGGAAAACCGCCCCACGATCAGCAGATCCACCGCGCCGTACAGCGACTGGATCAGCATGGCAAACAGGATCGGAAACACGAATCGCACCAGCTTCGGCACGATGCTCCCTTCGGTAAAATTGCTGTTCATGGAAGTTCCTTCATTCAAATGGATAAATGTCATACGGTACCTGATTATAGCGGAATCCGTCTGATTTTTCAACCCGAAAGAACAAGAAATGCCCTCCTTCCAGATCGGAAAGAGGGCTGATTTTCGGATTACAGAGCGAGGCTCTCGACCCAGGCCTTGAGCTCTTTTTCAGAGGTGCGGCCGGAAAAGCGTTTGCCATTCAGAACTTTTGCGCCTTTGGCAAGCTTTTCGATTCTTCCCTGACCCTCCCCCAGCGGGCTGCCGCCGGAGGTGAAGAAGGGCACCACGGTCTTGCCGGAGAGATCATAAGCCTCCAGGAAGGTGTCGATGATGGCAGGCTCCCGGTACCACCAGATGGGGAAACCCAGGAAGATCACATCCGCCTCCGCCACCGGGGCGTCGGCTGCGGCCATGGCGGGGCGGCAGTTGGGATCCGCCATCTCCACGGTGCTGCGGGCCTTCTTGTCCATCCAGTTCAGATCTCCCCGCTGATAGGGCACGGCGGGACGGATCTCGTAAAGATCAGCTTCCGCTGCGGCGGCCAGAGACTGTGACAGTCTGGAGGTGCTGCCGCTGGCGGAAAAGTATGCAACGAGTTTCTTGCTCATGAAAACACTCCTTTAGTTGTGCTTGTTGCGGCCCCAGAAGACGTTGTAGCGGTCGGGCTTCCACTCGGGCTTTACGTCCTTGACGGCCTCGGCGGCGGTGATGACCGCGTCGTCGTTGTCGATGTCGATGAGGGTATAGCAGTCATTGCCCATGCCAAGCTCCTTCATATAGCTCAGCTGGCGCAGACCGTGGCGGGTCTCCACGCGCTCGATCAGCGCCTTGCCGCCGCCCTCAGGCAGGTTGTAGATCAGATCCATGCAGGCGTTGTCCACCGCAAGGATGTCCAGCGAGGCCAGAAGGCCCACGTCCGGCGTGACCACAGGCTCCGCCTCGGGGCCCTCGCAGTCGCAGGAGACGGACATGTTGCGCATGGTGTTGATATAGCAGACATGATCCTTGAAGTAGTCGATGGTGGCCTTGGTGCTCTCGGAGATGCGCTCCATCAGCTCCTCCTCCGCAATGCTCCACATTCCGGCGCCGGGATAGCTGTGGATGTCCCGCTTGCCGATGCGGCCGTCGGCGCAGCCGATGCCGATGTTCTTGTTGGAGCCGCCGAAGCCGCCCATCATGTGGCCCTTGAAGTGGGTCAGCACCAGCAGAGAATCATAGTTCAGCATGCTCTTGCCCACGTGCATCTCGGTGAACCACTTGCCGCCCTCCACCGGCAGCGCGGCTACGCCGTCGGCGTCGGTGATGTCCACCGGGCAGAAGGTCCAGCCGTTGGTTTTCAGGGTTTCGAGGTGGGCCTCGGTGGTGTAGCGGCTGCCCTCATAGTAGGTGTTGGTCTCGATGATGGTGGCCTCGGGCAGCCGCTCATCGATCAGAGACTTTACCCAGGGTCTGGGGATGATGTTGGGCCCCTCGGCCTCGCCGGTATGGAGCTTGATGGCTACCTTGCCGGAGAGAACGGAGGAAACCTTGTCATAGATCTTCTTCAGGCCCGTTTCGGACAGATCACGGGTGAAGAACACTACGGAGCTCTCGCCCGTGCGCTCTTCATAGGGAACGTACTTGTTGCCGTCTTTTCCGGCTACCGGTTTGCTGCTCATGAATGTTCCTCCTTCATCGTATCTCAAAGTTTCTTGTAGTCTTCCTCTGCCACCGGCTCCAGCCACTCGGTGGAACCGTTCTCTCCCTCGACCTCCAGAGCCAGATGGGAAAACCAGCTGTCAGAGGCCGCTCCATGCCAGTGCTTGACGTTGGCGGGGATGTTGATGACCGTGCCGGGGGTCATCTCCACGGGCGCCTTGCCCCACTCCTGATACCAGCCGCGGCCGCCCACGCAGATCAGCATCTGGCCGCCGCCTTTGTCGGCGTGGTGGATGTGCCAGTTGTTCCGGCAGCCGGGCTCGAAGGTCACGTTGAACACCGGAACCTGCTGGGTAGACAGCGGCGCCAGATAGCTCTGCCCCACGAAGAACTCGCCATAGGGATTCGGCTCCCCGATGGGGAAAAAGATCGTGTTCTGGTAGGCGTCCTTTTCATTCTCGGCGGGCGCTTCCTCGTTCCAGATCTCCTTGGCCTGACGGAACACCGCCCAGCCCTTGGGCCAGCCCACATACATGGTGGCGTGGGTAATGATGGCGGCGATCTCCTCCTTGGTCACGCCGTGGTTTTTCGCGTTCTGCAGATGGTAGCCCAGGGACGAATCCGTGATCCCCGAGGCCATCAGGGACACCACCGTGATGATGCATTTGGTCTTGACGTCAATGGCTTCCTCGTTCCAGACCTCACCGAACAGCACGTCGTCGTTCAGGTGCGCGAACATGGGCGCAAATTCGCCAAGCTGCTGCCGTCCGGCGGTCTGGGTGATTTTCTCTTTCATAATCATGACTCCCTCATTTCTTAATATACTTCAAATCCTGCTCCGGCAGACCGGCGTCATCAGAGACGAACCGTTCCACCCTCATGTGCAGGTCGTATTGTTCCCGCAGGGCCGCAATCTTCGCCATCATGGGCGAAGCGTGGTGGGCGTCGATGGCCGCCTGATCCCTCCACTGATCGATGAGCAGGACGGTCTCCGGATCCTCCATGGGGAAAAAGTACTCATAGCGCAGGTTGCCGTCCTCGGCGCGGATGGAATCCACGACGCCGCTGCGGAGCATTTCCTCACAAAACGCCCGGGCGGAGCCCTTCTCGCCGGTATAATAGATATTGATGGTGTTCATTGAAGCCCTCCCAGCATGGTGCGGATGAAGGAAAAGGCCATCTCGTAGGGGCTCAGATAGGTGTAGCTGATCCCGGCTTCCGCCATTGCTTCCTTCTGTTTCTCGGTGACGTAGGTATAGGGATAAAGACCGTAGACGAATGGCAGGAAGGCGTACAGGAAGGTCTGACGGCCTTCTTCCCCCAGCCCGGGGCAGAATTTCATCAGGCAGCGATCCAGGGCGTCCTTGGATTTTCCGTAGGCCACCTTGAATTCCACCAGCCGCTCCATTCTGGAGTTGGCCTCCATATCGTAGAGGTTCATGCTCAGAAGCTTCAGCATCAGCGGCCTCCGCTCCAGCGCGTGGGCCAGCTCCGAGGAAAGGGCGTCCAGAGAGAGCGTCTCTTCCCGCTCCCAGAGCCCGTTCAGATCCTCCGCAAACCGGTCATACTCCTGCCCGAAGAGGGCGAGGAAAATCTCTTCCTTCGTCTCAAAGTAATTATAAATGGAGGTGCGGGTGAAGGATGTCTGCTGGCCGATTTCCTTGAGCGTGATCTCTTTAAAACTCATGGTCTCGTAGAGCTTCCGGCAGGCGGCAATGATCTCATCCTTCCGCGCCTTGGTCAGTTCCGCAGAGCCTTTCGGCATTTTTCTCTTCCTCTCTTGTTCTATACAATCAGTTCATCTTCATGCAGGGGCCCAGAATGTCGCCGGTCTCCAGATACTCATAGGTCGGGAACTGGAACAGCGCGGGCTTGAATTTCCGATAGTCCACCTTTCCCTTCTCGGTGAGGATCTCTTCATCCACATAGGTGCCGGTGATCCTGCAGATGAAGTTATCAAAGCCCGCCAAATCGAAGATGTCCTCCACTTCGCACTCGATGGAGACCTTGGCGGCGTCGATCATGGGCGCGCCCTTTTCTCCGATGGTATAGGCAAAGGCTTCGGATTTATCTTCCTTGTTTCCGCTGATACAGCCCATGCGGTCGGCTTCCTTCAGCCAGGAGGCATCCACAATGTTCACAGAGACCACCTTGTTTTCCCGGATGCCCTGGTTGGTATAATGCGCCTTGACCATGGAGAGCATCAGATGGCTGTGGGCCATGACGCCCGCATGGGCAACCAAAGTCCAATTCGGCTTTCCATTCACCATGGCTCCCACCACGGTCACCGGGGCCGGATACAGCGCCAGCTGCGCACCTGTGTTCTTCTTCATTGCAACGCTCCCTTTGAAAAACATATTGACACGATGTCAGAACATAGTATAGCATCATTCTGACGCGGTGTCAATACGAATATGTGAAATTTCTATCCATTGACCGGAACTTGCGGGAAATGCTATACTGGGAACAGAAAAAACGCAAGGAGGAGCAACCATGGCAAAGATTTATGAGATCTACGGCACCGACGCCCACAGCATGACCCTTTCTCTGCTCCGGGCGGCCCATATTTCGAGGCTGATCCCCGAAGGCGCCTCCATCGCATTGAAGCCCAATCTGGTGCTCTCCGGAACCCCGGAGACCGGCGCTACCACGCATCCCGGGGTACTCTCCGGCTGCATCGAATATTTGCAGGAGTCCGGATTTAACGACATCAGCGTGATCGAGAGCTCCTGGATCGGCGACCGGACCGAGCGGGCCATGAAGGTCTGCGGCTATGACAAGGTCTGCTCTCGGTACGGTGTCCCCTTTTATGACTTGAAAAAAGACAAGACCCGCACCGTAGCGACACCCATGCGGGAAATGGAGATCACCTGCAAGGCGCTGGACGCGGACTTCTTGATCGATCTTCCGGTCTTGAAAGGTCATTGCCAAACGGCCATGACCTGCGCGCTGAAGAATCTCAAAGGCTGTCTCCCGGATAGAGAAAAACGCCGGTTTCACGCAGACGGCCTGATGGAGCCCATCGCCGCGCTGGGGGCGGTTCTGAAGCCGTCGCTGATCATCGTGGACAGCATCTGCGGAGATCTCAACTTTGAGGAGGGCGGCAATCCGATCCAGACCAACCGGATGCTGCTTGGCACCGACCCGGTGCAGATCGACGCATACGGCTGCAGGCTGATGGGGCTGCAAATCGATGACGTCCCCTACATCCGCATCGCGGAACGCTGGGGTGCCGGGAGCACCGAGATCCATGCAGATGACATCATCACCCTGAACGCGCCAACGGATGGCATGGGCTATCCCCCGGCCTCCGGACTGGTGAAGAAGCTCACCCACTCTGTCCGTTCCGACAGCGCCTGTTCCGCCTGCTACGCTGCGCTGGTGCGGGCGCTGTATCTGGCGCAGAAGGAGGGGCTCACCCTCCCGAAGGAAATCTTCATCGGTCAGGGCTGGCACGGAAAAACCATGAACGGTCTCGGTATCGGGAAGTGCTGCACGGGCGCCTCGAACTCCGTGAAGGGCTGTCCCCCGTCCCCCGATTCCATACTGGATTGGTTTCGATCCAACGGCTGAAAAGAAGGGATCACTGTGCATGACATTTGGAACCCCTGGCACGGGTGCAGAAAAATCAGCGAGGGCTGCGAAAACTGTTATATGTACTTCCTGGACAGCATGCGCGGGAAGCACGGCGGCGACATCTATCGCACCAAGGCCGGTTTCCGCTATCCCCTCTCCAAAGACCGGAACGGCAGATACAAGGTCAAGAGCGGTGAGATGATCCGGGTCTGTATGACCTCGGACTTCTTTCTGGAGGAGGCGGATCCCTGGCGGGACGAAGCCTGGGACATTATCTCCAAGCGGCCGGATGTGAAGTTCTTCCTGCTGACCAAACGGCCGCAGCGGGTGGAGCAATGCCTGCCGAAAGACTGGGGCGACGGCTGGGAGAATGTGTTTTTCAACGTCACCACGGAAAATCAGCGCCGGGCGGACGAGCGGATCCCGATTCTGCTGTCTCTCCCCTTCAAGCACAAGGGGATCATGTGCGCCCCCTTCATCGGCCCGATTACCATTGAAAAATATCTGGAAACCGGCCAGATCGAACAGGTGCTCTGCGACGGGGAAAACTACAACGGCACGCGGCCCTGCCATTATGAATGGATCAAAAACCTCCGGGAGGAATGTGTCCGGCACGACGTGACCTTCGTATTTTGCGGCACCGGTAGACGATTCGTGAAAGACGGCAAAACCTATGTGATCGAAGGAAACGGTTTGCAATCACAGCAGGCCTTCCGCTCGGGGCTCAGCTATCAGGGAAAGCCCATGAAATTCCATCTCACGGACACCTGGGGCCATCCCATCCCCGAGGAGCTTCTTTATAAACCTTATTTCGGCCCGCGATGCCAGACCTGCGGCATGCAGTATTCCTGCAACGGCTGCAGCAAATGCGGCAAATGCGAAAAAGATCCTATTTTAAAATGATCGATTCCTGCTGGAACAATTTTTCAGCATAAAAAAACGATTGGTGCAAAAAATAGCATCACTGCACGGCGATGAGACGTCGGCAGCGGTCGGATTTGCTGTTTTCGCATCTCCCCTGCGCCGGATCTCAAGGTCGGCGCAGGAATCTGAGCAAAGGAGATGCACTGAAATGGCGAAGAGCTCTAACAACCTCGTGAACCCCAATGCCCGCGAGGCCATGAACCGCTTCAAGATGGAGGCTGCCAACGAGATTGGCGTCAACCTGAAGCAGGGCTACAATGGCGATCTGACCAGCAAGCAGGCCGGCTCCGTCGGCGGCCAGATGGTCAAGAAGATGATCCAGGCCTACGAGAACGGTCTGCAGTAATTCATCTGAAAGCAAAACGACACGCCTCCTGATGGGGGCGTGTCAATTTCTGTTTGGTTTCCTTATTCCGGGGCTCTGGATGCATGATCCCGATAGAGGAAGGTGACGACCTGGGCTCTGGTGCAGACACCATCGGGATCGAACTGGGTACTGTTCTTACCGGTGGTAACACCCTGCTGGATGGCCCAAAGAACGGCGTTGTAGCAGTAGGAGCCGCTCTTCACATCCGCGAAGGGATTCTGCGTCACGGTGGATTCAGGGCTGCCGTTGCTGCGCCAGAGGAAGGTCACCGCCTGGCCGCGGGTGCAGTCCTTATCCGGGGAAAAATGGCTCTGGCTGGTGCCGGTGGTGATCCCCTGCTCCACTGCCCAGAGAACGGCAGGAGCGTAGTACTTCTCACCGGGAACATCCTGGAAGGGGTTGACCTCGTCCGCAGGAGCGGGGCTGCCGTTGGCGCGCCAGAGGAAGGTGACCATTTGGGCCCGGGTACAGGTCGCATTGGGGGAAAACTTCGTCTTGCTGGTGCCGGTGGTGATGCCCTTCTGCACCGCCCAGATCACGGAGTTTGCGAAATAGTTGTTTTCGAACACATCGTGGAAGCCTGCCACAGTAGCAGGCTGCGGCGTGGGCGTGGGCACAGGCGCGGCGGTTGTGATCGGCGTCACCGCCGTGCCGGCATACTTCTGATAGGCTGCGGCGGCATACTCCCGGCGGCGGGAGATGTCCGCGCTGGTGACCTCATAGGTCTGGCGGAACTGGTCGCAGGCCTCCGTCACGTCGGTGGCGGATTTGAGATAATTCTTCAGAGCGGAATAGGACTCCAGCTCCTTCATGATGTACTCCAGCTGCAGAGCCAAGTCGCCGATGCTGACGCCTCTGGATTTGGCCAGATCATAGAGCCCGCCCTTCCGATCCGGGCTGGTCCACTGGACCAAACCGTAGCCGTACTGGCCGAAGGACATGCTGAGAAAGCCTTCGCGGGAGATCTCGCCGCTGTCTACGGCGGCGGTGAATTCCTCGTCCGTCAGACCAAGGATGTTGTTCGCGTGCTGCTGGGCGTTGATCGGGCTGCAGCCGGATTCGGCCTGGATGTTCCCGATAACGCCGGCAGTGCCCGCGTCGCTGAAGCCCTGCGCCTTGAGATAGTTCCAGATGATCGACTCGTTGGAGGAATATGCCTTCGCCGGAAGCAGCGGAAGCACCAGAACCAGAACCAAAAGCAGGGCCAGGATCCTTTTTTTCATGTAAAAAGTTCTCACTTTCGTTAGATTGGGGAGCGCGGTGGTTCAGCCGCTGCCGCGTTCCTGTATGTAAAAACATAAGCAGCAGTCCTGGGTTTTCCGGGGAGCTGCTGCTCATGGTCGTGACAAGGTTAGATCTGCCGCCCCATCAGATGATCGCCGATGCGGAACACGTCGCCGGCGCCGATGGTGAGAATGATGTCACCGGGCCGGGCGGTCTTGGCGAGGGATTCCTCGATCTCCGCAAAGGTCTTGAAATAATGGGCATTGGGCAGCCGCTCCGCCAGATCTCTGGAGGAGATGCCGATGGTGTTCTGCTCGCGGGCTGCGTAGATCTCCGCGAGATAGGTGATGGTGGGTCTTGCAAGCTGCTGGAGGAAGTCATCAAACAGCGCGTGGGTTCGGCTGTAGGTGTGGGGCTGGAACACCACGATGGTGCGGGTGTAGTTCAGCGCTTCCACCGCGTCCAGCACCGCCCGCAGCTCGCTGGGGTGGTGGGCGTAGTCGTCATAGAGGTCGGCGCCGTTGAACTTTCCCTTGAACTCAAACCGGCGGCCCGCTCCCTGGAAGCCGGAAAGGCCGTATTTCACCGCGGCGGGGCTGACGCCCAGCTGCATGGTGGCGGCGGCAGCGGCCAGCGCGTTGCGGATGTTGTGCTCACCGGGGATGTGGATCACGGCTCTGGTGATGCACTCGCCCTTGTAGATAATATCAAACTCCGACATGGCGCCCCGGCGCACGATGTTGGCCGGGTGCACGTCCGCCTTCTCGCTGAGACCGAAGGTCAGCATCTCTCTTCCCAAAGGACGCAGCGCATCCATGGTGTTTTCATCGTCAGCGTTGGCGATGATGACGCCGGTTTCCGGAACACGGTCGGCAAAGGCGCAGAAGGATCTCTTGATCTCGTCCAGATCCTTGAAGAAATCCAGATGATCCGCCTCGATGTTCAGCACCACGGCGATGGTGGGGCTCAGAGACAGGAAGGAGTTGTAATACTCGCAGGATTCGAAGATGATGGTGTCACCGTTGCCCACCCGGTGTCCCGCGTGGAGCAGCGGAAGCGTGCCGCCGATCATGACGGTGGGATCCTTCTCCGCCGCCATCATGATGTGGGTGCACATGCTTGTGGTGGTGGTTTTTCCGTGGGTACCGGCGATGCAGATGGCGTTGGGATAGTGCCGCATGATGGCGCCCCAGGCCTGGGTCCGCTCAAAGACCGGGATCTGCTTCGCTCTCGCGGTGGCGATCTCCGGGTTGTCGTCATGGACAGCGGCGGTGCGCACCACGAAGTCCAGATCGTCGGTGATGTTCTCCGCCTTGTGGCCGATGGAGATGGCGATGCCCTTCTCCCGCAGCATGCGGGTGTTGTCGCTCTCGTGCATATCGGAGCCCACGATGGTGACGCCCACGTCATGGAGCACCTCGGCCAGCGGGGACATGGAGACGCCGCCGATGCCAATCAGCAGGCCCTTCTTTCCGGCTGCCAGATACTGTTCAAATTCTGCCATATTATAAAAACCCCTCTGAAAAGAAAAGCAAATAGGTGTTGAGATTTCGGCATTTTTGCCGTATAATGATAAAAGAAATCTTGTGCAGGCTCAAAAAAACCTGTGATATTATAATACAACACGGCCAAAAAAACAATACTTATCGATATATGTTCAAAATATTGTAATTATTTTCCATTTCACAAAGGAGGTGCTTCCATGCCGGATTCCTGGGAACAATTAAAGGCCGACTGTGCCAATTGTCAAAGATGCTCGCTCCATGAGCAACGGCACAACCTGGTGTTCGGTGACGGCAGCGAGCAGGCCCGGGTACTCTTCGTGGGCGAGGGCCCCGGCGAGCAGGAGGATCTCCAGGGTCGCCCCTTTGTGGGTCCAGCGGGAAAGCTGCTGGACGACATGCTGGAGATGATCGATCTGGATCGATCCAAGGTCTATATCGCGAATATCGTCAAGTGCCGCCCGCCCAGAAACCGGGATCCCCTCTTCACGGAGCAGGACTGCTGCGCCGAGTGGCTGCAGCGGCAGATCGCTTTATTGAATCCGGAGATCATCGTCTGTCTCGGCAGGATCGCCGCCATGGCGCTGATCCGGGAAAACTTCCGCATCACCAAGGAACACGGCCAGTGGTACACCGTGGAGGGCCGCGCCATCACCGCCATCTACCATCCCTCTGCCCTGCTGCGAGACGTGTCCAAGCGGCCGGAGACCTTTGAGGATCTTCGCGGCATCCGCCAGCAGATCCGCGCCATCTGCCCGGAGGTGTACGCATGAGCATTCTGATCGAGCGGGCGGAAAACGCCGACCAGCCGGAGCTGCATCAGCTCTGGCAGACGGTCTTTGGGGATGATCCCGAAACCGTGCAGACCTTTTTTGACCGCTTCCCGCCCGAAGCTGCGGGCTGGGTGCTGCGGGAGGATGGGAAGATCCAGTCCATGGCCTGGCTGCTGCCGGGCAGCTGGCTTCTCACAGAAGACGCCATGCAGGCGGTGGGCTATGTCTACGCCGTGGCCACCGCGCCGGAGGCCAGAGGAAAGGGCTATGCCGCAGCGCTGATGAAAGCCATCATGGCCTTTGCCGACCAGCGCTCCCTGCTGCTCTACACCCGGCCGGCGGAGGAAGGCCTCTTCCCCTGGTATGCAAAGTGCATGGAGGCCGGCAGCGTCGGGTATCTGGAAGAGGTCACGTATACGAAATCAGGATCTTCCGACTTACGGGTTTCTCCTGTAGAGGCGTTGGAATATCAGACTCTGCGGGAGGCGCAGCTGGGAGCGGCTCCGCATTTGCTGCTCTCGGAAGCCCTGCTTCGGGTACAGAAGCAGTATTTGATCGACGCCGGCGGAGATCTGTTCCAAGTCGGAGACGGCTGCTGCGCCTGTGAAATCCGGGACGGAAGGCTCTATGTACTGGAGCTTTTCGCAGATGACGAAACCGCCGCCATGGATGCTTTGATGCGGCAGTTTCAGGTGGAATCTGCCACCCTCCGCAAGCCCTCGGAAGGCACCGGAACCCCGGTGGTCTGCTGGCGCGGAGCGGCTCCAAACACAACGAATTTCGGACTTTTCCTGGAATAAGCCAAAAAGTTGACGTAATTTAATAGTTCTGAAATAATTCTTCTCTTTTTTCCGTAATAATTCTCTGGTAGTTTAAATACTGCAAGAAGCAATGCGATTCTTTTTCATTTTGTCCTCATTAACAGCGAAAACGCACAGAGCATTCCGCCCTGTGCGTTTTTGTTTTAAAGATCTCGTACGCTCTTCCAGTAATCCAATGACCGGAAGCCGCGATCCAGCTGTTCGATGAGGTAGCGCTCGGTCAAAGCGCCCAGCTCCGAGAGGGCTTCTTTTCCCAAGGTAAAGGAGAACAGCCGTTTCGGCTCGCTCCAGACGATGTGGCGCATGGCGGCCAGGGTGTCCGGTTTCAGCGGCAGGGCACCGGGCTGCCGGCATTTGCCGCAGAAGAGCCGTCCCTCTCTTAAAAACAGCCAGGGACTTTCCACCTCTGCCTCCCCGCAGACGGCGCAGCCCGCCACCTCCGGTTCGTAGCCGATGAGACACATGAGCCGAAGCTCAAAGCAGGCCTTGATCTGCACCGGGTCGCAGAGCTTGTTGCTGAGGGCGTAGAGGCTGTTGAGTGCCAGCTGCAGCACCAGCGGATCCGGCAGTCCCTCCTCGGAGACCGTCTCCAGCACCTCTGCAAAATAGGTTCCCAACGCCAGGGACGCGATGTCCTCCCGCAGACCGGGAAAGCCCTCCAGGATCACGCCCTCGCTGACGGTGCGGCGGCCCTTATTTTCAAAGACCGTCAGCTCCGAGAAGGTCAGCATCTGCGTGGCTGCGGCGCTTTTGCTGCTCTTTCGCAGGGCGCCCCGGGCCTTCATGGTGCACTTGCCCTCCTTGTCCGTCAAGACGGTCAGGATCCGGTCCGATTCCTTGTAGCGCACCTCGCGCAGAATCAGACCTCGAATGGTTTCATACATGGATGTACCTCGTCAGAGTGCGGAGTGTGGAGTGTGGAGTGTGGAGTTTAAAACTCCTGTCCCCTGAATCCACAATCAAAACGGTATTTACGCGCCTTTGGCCAGGTTTTCTTCTTCCGCATTCCTGACCGCGCAGAAGAGCAGATAGGCCATGGGGTCGCCGGTTTCAAGAAAAAGCTGCCAAGATACTTCGCTGTCCATGAAAATCACCTCATGGACAGCTTTTGCGTTTCGCTTGATTTTATGGCTGGAAATTATTGCTCCGTGAAGCCGAAGTTTCGCAGCAGGGCATTGGAATCCCGCCAGTTTTCCTTGACCTTCACCCAGGTCTGCAGGAACACCTTGGTGCCCATGAAGGCCTCGATGTCCTCGCGGGCCAGGGTGCCGATCTTCTTCAGCATGGCGCCGTGCTTGCCGATGATGATGCCCTTGTGGCTGTCCTTTTCGCAGTAGATGGTCACGTCCATCTCGATGACCTCGTCCTCCCGCTCCTCGAACCGGGTGACCGCCACGGCGGTGCCGTGGGGGATCTCCTTGTCCAGGCACAGCAGCAGCTTTTCCCGCACCAGCTCGGCGCAGATCTGCTTTTCCGGCATATCGGAGATCATGTCGTCCGGGAACAGCTGCGGCCCCGGTTCGGCAAACTTCTCCAGCTCATCCAGAAGCTCCTCCAGCCCCTCATGGTTCTTGGCGGAGATGGGGATGATGGCGTCAAATTCATGCGCCGCGCTGTAAGCCGCGATGACCGCCAGCAGATCCTGCTTTTCCACGGTGTCAATTTTGTTGATGCAAAGCACCGCCGGGGCGCCGGACTGCTTGATCCGCTCGATCAGCACCTGCTCCTGGGGACCGAGGCTGGCGATGGGCTCCACCACCAGCACCACACCGTCCACATCGGCCACGCTCTCGCGGACCACTTTAACCATGTAGTCGCCCAGCTTCGTCCGCGGCTTGTGGAAACCCGGGGTGTCCATCAGGACGAACTGGGTCTCGCCGCGATTCAGCACGGCGCTGATACGGTTTCGGGTGGTTTGGGGCTTATTGGAAACAATAGCGATCTTCTCCCCCACCAGGGCGTTGGTCAGGGTGCTCTTGCCCACGTTGGGACGACCGCAGATGGTGATCATAGCTGTCTTGGTAATCATTTTTTCTTCTCCAGTCGTTTCATGATTTCTTTTTCTCTTTCTCGCATCTGCTGCTTCTGGGCGCCCTCGTCCTCGTGGTCATATCCAAGCAGATGCAGGGTCGAGTGCACCGCCAGATACTGTACCTCATGGGCGTAGCCGTGGCCAAATTCTTCTCCCTGCTGGTCACAGCGCTCCATGGAGATCACCATGTCGCCCAGAAGAAGACACTCCCGCTCATAGTCGTATTCGCAGACATCCGGATCAAATGCCCCCGGAAGCAGCTCGTTCATGGGAAAACTCAGCACGTCCGTGGGGCGATCCACGTTCCGGTGCTCCCGGTTGATCTCGTGGATGGTCTCGTCATCGGTGAGCAGGATCTCCACCGCGCAGGGATCCTCGATCCCCTCGGCGGAAAGCGCCGCGTCAATGGCTTTGCGCACCAGCTTCACAGTCTGGGGATAGCCCAGGCCCCTGTGGCTTCGGGTAAAGGTCAGGTAGTTCATGGTTTTTTCCTCGTCATCGGCTTCTTCTCCGGCTTTTTCTCGGCTTTTCTGGCGTCCTTGTCATAGGCCTCGATGATCTTCTGCACCAGCGCGTGGCGCACCACGTCCTGGGGACTCAGCCGGCAGATGGCGATGTCCTCGATGCCGTTCAGGATCCGCATGGCCTCCTTCAGGCCGGAGGTCTTGTCCGGCGGCAGGTCGATCTGGGTCACGTCGCCGGTGATGACCACGTGGGAGCCGAAGCCGATGCGGGTCAGGAACATCTTCATCTGCTCTCTGGAGGTGTTCTGTGCCTCGTCCAGGATGATGAAGCTGTCGTCCAGGGTGCGGCCGCGCATATAGGCCAGTGGGGCCACCTCAATGTTCCCACGCTCCAGATACTTGCCGTAGGTTTCGGCGCCCAGCATCTCAAACAGGGCGTCGTACAGGGGCCGCAGGTAGGGATCCACCTTGCTCTGCAGGTCGCCCGGCAGAAAGCCCAGTCGCTCGCCGGCCTCCACCGCGGGGCGGGTCAGGATGATCCGATTCACCTTCTCCGCCCGGAAGGCAGCCACAGCCTCAGCAACCGCGAGATAGGTCTTGCCGGTGCCGGCGGGGCCGATGCCCAGGGTGATGGTGTTCTGCTCGATGGCGTCCAGATAGGCCCGCTGACCGATGGTCTTGGCCTTGATTGGCTTGCCCTTGGCGGTGATGCAGACCACATCCCCCGCCAGCTCCTCAATCTTCCGCTCTCTGCCCTCTCGGACCAGCTGGAAGAGGTAGCGGACGTTCTGCTCCGTGATCTCCTCGCCCTTGGAGGCGAGACCCAGCAGGCCGCCCAGGGCCTTCACGGCGGACAAGACATTCTCCGGCTCGCCGGTGACGTGGAGCTTCGCGTCCCGGTCGGTGACGTGGACGCCGTATTCCGTTTCGATCATCCGCAGGTTCTGGTCAAAGGAGCCAAAAACGCTGATGACGTCTTCGATTCTGTCTACTTCAATGGTCTGTTCGATCATTTGTGGAAGGTTCCTCCTGTATCTCAGGTATGTTGCCCGGCACTTCCACGCCGATCTCCTGCTCGCACTCGGCGCGAAGGGTCACGGTGAGAAGGCCGTTTTGTTCGCTTTGGGTCAGATGCGATTCCAGCACCTCGCCGTCCGGGCCGATGCGCCGCTGGAGCGTTTCGTTCAGCGTCTGCGCCAGCACGTCCGCACTGGCCATTCCGGCGGACAGCGCGGATTCCGTCCGGGTCTCACAGGTGAGTGACACCGGCAGCCGGAACACACCGGGAATCGCAAAATCGTACATCTTATAGATTGTATCACAATCCTCATTGGAAATTCCACTGTTTTTATAAAAATTGAGTCGTTTTTTCCTGATTTGCAGCGCCCAGTGGGTTTTTCGATCCCCGGTGGGGGACTTTTTCCGCGTTTCCAGCGGCGCCGCCGCGGTCATCTCCCAGTAGGTTCTGGCCCGGACGCTGCCCATGGCGTGGAGGGGTCGGGACTCTCCTTGCAGATCCTCCGCCACGCTGGAAATCAGCGTCTGACCTCTGGAAACGTAGTCGCCCCGTTTCACCTGCGGCTGTCCGTTTAAGACCGTCATCCGCACGATGACGCCGTCGGCATTCGAAATCAGAGACACCGGCTGTTCCGGATCCCGGATCTCCGGGGCGGGGATCGCTTCCGTGACGATGACATCCGCCCGGCTGCCGCGGATCTGGAAGCTGACCCAAGCCAGCTCCGGGATCTTCAGAAGCAGCTCACTTTGCAGCATTTCACTTTTCATGCCCAGCCAGCATTTCCCCTCGGAGAAGCCGATCTCCTCCAGCGCCCGCAGGATCCGACCGGTGGAGATGGTCTCGTTGCCGCTGACGTCGATCTCCCAGAGGAACATGGAGGACAGCAGCACCGCAGAGACTGCCAGCGCCAGCAGCAGGAGCGCGAATCTTCTCGTCCGCAGGGTTTTCCGCATTCGGGGAAACCCCCGGGGCTCCCCGAAGGTCGGGAAGCAGCCGCAGCGCAGAGAGAGCGTTTCCACCGCAGTACGATCCTTCGGATAAATCACAAACCGCAGGGCATAGTCCTCCACCGGCTGGGGGCGAATGCAGGGTACGCCCTGCTGCGCGCAGAGGGTCAGCACCCGCTCGGGGTTTGCGCCCCGCACCGAAACCGGCACCAGCCCGTGCACGCTGCGAAACCAGTTTTTCAATGGACCACCTCACAGAAATTCCACCGCACTGATCAAACCGGAGATCAGCAGCGCGCCGGCGTCCATGGCCTCCAGACGGAGGTTCGCGCCCCGGACACGGACCCGACCGTTTTTCACCTGAAACTCCACGCACCCGTCAGTATAGGCCACGATCCCCTTATGGAGCTCCGCCAGCACCTGTCCCCTGCCCGTGACACTGACACGCGGCGCGCCGGCCAGGCCCAAAGTCGGGATCTCCAGCCGCTTCGCCGCCCGGTCAATCACGTCCGTCGGAATGTACATCCGCCTCACCTCTCAGACATATTATGCGCTCACTCCCGCATATACCACCACAGGAGGCGATGTACCATATGAGAAAGCTGCTGGCCATCCTGCCGCTGCTGGCAGGCCTTGGCGCCATGGCGGCGCTGATGCTCTGCCCGGAGACCGCATCGGAGAGCGCCAGGCGGGGACTGAAAATCTGTGGAGAGATGCTGATTCCCTCACTGCTGCCCTTTTTTGTTATGTCGGCGCTGCTGAGAGCCTGGGGACTGCCCGGGGTGCTGGGAAGGCTTCTCGGCGGCGTCACCGCAAGAATCTGGGGCATGTCCGGCGCCGGGGTCTCGGCGTTTCTCCTCGGCATCACCGGAGGGTATCCTTTGGGGGCAGCAACCATCGGGCAGCTGAGGAGAGACAATGAAATCTCCAGAGAAGAAGCCCAACGTGCCCTGTGCTTCTGCAACAACACCGGCCCGGCATTCTTGATCGGCGCCGCGGGGGCCGGCGTCTTTCACAGCAGCGGGATCGGTCTGCTGCTCTATGGGTCCCACGTGCTGGCGGCGGCCCTGATCGGTATGGTGACCGCTCCGGGAAAACAACTTTCGATACCTGCGGAGCGCACCTACATTTCCGTGGCAGGGTTTTCCGAAGCGCTGACCAATGCGGTGAAGACCTCTGTGGAGACGCTGCTCACGGTCTGCGGCTTCGTGGTGATTTTCAGCGTGATGACCGGACTTTTACAGAATGAGATCTTTCATTTTGCAGGTCTGCTCTCCGCAAACACCGGTGTGGAGCTGACAGCGGTAAAAGCGCTCTTGACCGGACTTCTGGAACTGGGCGGCGGACTGGGTTCCATGGAAGGGCTCGCCCCCACGGTGGAGAATCTGGCGCTGGCAGCCTTTCTCATCGGCTTCGGCGGAATCAGCGTTCAGGCCCAAAGCGCGGCGGTGCTCCGGGGGACAGATCTCAAGCTCACGGTCCCCTTTCTCTGCAAGCTGGCCCACGGGATGCTCTCGGCGCTGCTGACCGTGCTGTTTTTCGATTTTTTTTCCTGAAGAAAAATGAAATTCCCTCTTTTCGTCTCGTTCTTTCTGGTGTATAATGGGAGCACCGAATCCTATAAATGAGATACAGGAGGGAATTTGTTATGATTATGGATTGCTCCAAATACGTGGGCAAGTGCGTCTGCGGACGGGAGCACACGCTCGAGACCAAGATGGTGGTCGTCGAGTATGGCGCAACCGCGAAGTTTGAGGAGTATATGGAGGCGGTGGGTCTGGCCGGTAAGCGCCGCGCCGTCGTCTATGACTCCAATATCTACGCTCTCACCGAGGGCAAGCATGTGAAGGCCGATCAGGAGATCGTTCTGCCGGCCCAGGGCCTCAGAAGCGAGGACATTCTGATCGAGGACATGATGAAGCAGCTGGACAACATCGAGGTCATCGTGGCCTACGGCGCCGGCACCATCATGGACTTCGGCCGCTATCCCGCCTACAAGCTGGGCATCCCCTTCGTGGCCGTGCCCACGCTGGCCAGCTCCGACGGCTTCACCGCCGACATCTGCTCCGTCATTCTCGAGGGCCAGAAGAAGTCCATCCCCATGGTCGCCCCGGTTCTGGTGGTGGCGGATCTGGACATCATCAAGGGCGCGCCCAAGCGTCTGGTGGCCAGCGGCGTCAATGACATTCTCTCCAAGTACATCTCCCTGGTGGATTGGAAGATCTCCCACATCGTCGACGGCGAGTACTACTGCCCCATGGTGGCCGATCTCTCCGCCCATGCCCTTCAGATCATGCGCAAGGCGGCCGATGACTGGGCTGCCGGCGGCGAGCCCGATCACGAGGCCATGACCATGGCCCAGATGGAGTCCGGTCTGACCATGCAGCTGCTGCACCACTCCCGCGCGGCCTCCGGCGCCGAGCACCTGATGGCCCACCTGGTGGAGATGAAGCCGCCGCGCTTCGAGAACGCCGAGGGCATCCACGGCGAGTGCGTGGGCGTCGGCACCTTCGCCTGCTGCAAGGAGTATCACAGACTGGCGAAAAAGACCCCGAAGGCAAAGAAGTTCGAGCCCCTCACCCGCGAGTGGATCACCGAGAAGTTCGGCGAGCGTCTGGCTGACGGCATCGTGAAGGAGAACGAGAACGACGTCCTCGGCACCTTCGATCCCCAGAACATCGTCGATCACTGGGATGAGATCGTCGAGCTCATCAACACCATTCCTCCCGTGGAGGAGATGGAGGGTCTGTACAAGGCCATCAACGCCAAGTACCTTCCGGAGCACATCGGCATCGATCCCGCCCTGGGCGACGAGATGCTGCACATCTCCGCCGCCATCCGCAACCGCCTCACCCTGGTCCGCATGGAGCGCGTGCTGGACTTCGAATAATAACTTTTACCTCCCTGTCGATACCGGCAGGGAGGTTTTTATCCCGCAAAGGCTCTGCTAAGTTTTTTCAAATTTTAGTTTATCGGGAGTTTCAATGACCTACCGCAGGGCGGGGACCTGTGCCCCGCCCCGCCAGCTCCATTTTACCATCTGTCGGTTCATTTTGCCCCGGCATTGCGAATTTCTTTTTTCAAAAAAGCAATTCTATAACGAATGAGTTATGATGTGATAATATATTGAAAAATGTCACAAAAAAGTCAATCTGTTTTTCGTAAAAATAATAAATATATACCAAAAAAAGAATTGCAATTCCGTGGATTTCGGTATATGATAATGATTTGTAGAGGGCGTTTTTTCCAAAACGCCGGAGATAGAGTATTGAATTAGGAGTGAAGTAGACCATGATTTATCTGGCACCCATCCTGGCAGTGATCGCACTGCTGTTCGCAGCCTACAAGACGGCATACGTCTCCAAGGCTGACCCGGGAACGGAGCGTATGCGTGAAATCGCCTCCGCCATCAACGAAGGCGCCCGCGCGTTCCTGTTTGCCGAGTACCGCATCCTCGTCATTTTCATCGTCGTACTGTTCCTGCTGATCGGCCTCGTGATGAAGAGCTGGGTCACCGCCGTATGTTTCCTGTGCGGCGCGCTGTTCTCCATCCTATCACCAAGGACACCCAGGTGCTGTTCGGCTTCTCCCTCGGCGCCAGCTCCATCGCCCTGTTTGCCCGTGTGGGCGGCGGTATCTACACCAAGGCCGCTGACGTGGGCGCCGACCTGGTCGGCAAGGTCGAGGCCGGCATCCCCGAGGACGACCCCCGCAACCCCGCTGTTATCGCCGATAACGTGGGCGACAACGTGGGCGACGTGGCCGGCATGGGCGCCGACCTGTTCGAGTCCTATGTGGGCGCCATCATCTCCGCCATGACCCTGGGCGCTGTCAGCAGCGTCATGAACCAGACCATCTTCCCGCTGGTGATCGCCGCCGTCGGCATCCTGGCCAGCGTCATCGCCACCTTCTTCGTCCGCGGCAGTGAGGGTGCCAACCCCCACAAGGCCCTGAAGATGGGCTCCTACGTGTCCGCCATTCTGGTGGTCATCTGCTCCCTGGTTCTCAGCAAGGTCATGCTCGGCTCCTTCGCTTCCGCGTGGGCCATCATCGCAGGCCTGGCCGTGGGTCTGGTCATCGGCATCATCACCGAGATCTACACCTCCGGCGACTACAAGTTCGTCAAGAAGATCGCCCAGCAGTCTGAGACCGGCTCCGCCACCACCATCATCTCCGGTGTGGCCGTGGGCATGATGTCCACCTGGGTTCCCGTCATCCTGATCTGCGTCGCCATCCTGATCGCCTACAAGTGCGCCGGCCTGTACGGCATCGCGCTCGCCGCTGTCGGCATGCTGAGCACCACCGGTATCACCGTCGCCGTTGACGCTTACGGCCCCATCGCCGACAACGCCGGCGGCATCGCCGAGATGAGCGGTCTGGATCACTCCGTCCGCGAGATCACCGACAAGCTGGACGCTGTCGGCAACACCACCGCTGCCATGGGCAAGGGCTTCGCCATCGGCTCCGCCGCTCTGACCGCTCTGGCTCTGTTCGTCAGCTTTACCCAGGCCACCGGCCTGAGCACCGCCGACGTGGCACTGACCGATTACAAGGTCGTTATCGGCCTGCTGATCGGCGGCATGCTGCCCTTCGTGTTCTCCGCCATGACCATGGACTCCGTGTCCAAGGCCGCCTACAAGATGATCGAGGAAGTCCGCCGTCAGTTCCGCACCATCCCCGGCATCATGGAAGGCAAGGCAAAGCCCGACTACAAGACCTGCGTTTCCATCTCCACCACCGCCGCTCTGCACGAGATGCTGGTGCCCGGTCTGATGGCCGTCATCGCGCCTCTGGCCGTGGGTATCATCCTCGGCTCCGCTGCTCTGGCTGGTCTGCTGGCCGGCGCTCTGATCACCGGTGTTATGCTGGCCATGTTCATGTCCAACTCCGGCGGCGCCTGGGACAACGCCAAGAAGTACATTGAGGAAGGCCACCACGGCGGCAAGGGCTCCGAAGCCCACAAGGCCGCGGTCGTGGGCGACACCGTGGGCGATCCCTTCAAGGACACCTCCGGCCCCAGCATCAACATCCTGATCAAGCTGATGACCGTCGTCTCCACCGTCTTCGCTGCCATCTTCAGCGTCAACGGCCTGTTCTAAGCAATCCTTAAATCGAAGCCCGGTGCAGAAATGCACCGGGTTTTTTGTGACCTCTTTGTCGGTTTCTGCGTCTTTAAGGGTGATGAAAGGAAGTGAACGCCTTGGAGGACAACGCGATCATAGAATTATACTTTGCGCGGGATCCGATGGCGCTTTTGGAGACGCAGGAGAAATACGGCCCGTACTGCAAAAGCATTTCCATGGGGATTTTGCAGTCTCCGGAGGACGCCCAGGAGTGTGTGAATGACACCCTCCTGCGCACCTGGGACAGCATCCCGCCCACCAGACCCAAGGTGTTCCGCGCATTTCTCGGACGGATCACCCGGAACCTCTCCCTCCAAAGATGGCGAAATCTCCACGCCCAGAAGCGCGGCGGCGGTGAGGTGGCCATCGCGCTGGAGGAACTGGGCGAGTGTGTCGCCGGCGGAAGCGATCCTGCGAAGTCTGTGGAGGAAAACGCCCTGCGGGAGGCCATCGGGCAGTTTCTCGGAGCGCTGAAACAGACGGATCGGGAGATCTTTCTCGCCCGCTACTGGTATTTCACCCCGGTGCGGGAGATCGCACAAAAGTTCGGATTCTCGGAGCCAAAGGTGAAGACCTCCCTCCACCGCACACGGAAGAAGCTGCGTGTATTTCTGGAACAGGAGGACTTTTTATGAATACCATGGAGATCCTTACCGCGCTGGATGGAGCCTCGGACGCCGATCTGGCGGCTGTGGAGTCCCGCCTCGGGCTGTCGAAAAAAACATCCCACAAATTTGGAATGCGGCTGCTGCTGGCAGCTGCGGTGGCAGCGGCGCTGCTGATCGCCACTCTGGGCGTAGCCATGGCGGCCAGCCCGGATTTCCGGGACGCGGTCTATTCGATTTTTCATATTCAGACACGGGAGCCTGCGTCAGAAGCGGGCGCAGTCACCGACGAAAACGTGCAGCTCTGGAAGCACCTGGAGCTGGAGGACGCGGCAGAAATCGACTATTACACCCTGCGCATCCCCTTCATACCCGTGGCAGACAATACGCTATATCACTGGGATGAGAACGGCGGCGTGTTCTATCACCTGACAAATAAGGGCTTTGAGGAGATTCCCGGCACCAGAATGGAATTTGAGGTAACCTTCGGCGGCGCCACCCAGCACATCGTCTACGACTGGGCGAAGGTGAACGGGCAGTATGTGATCGGCTATCGGGAAGATCCCAGGATGAACGAGAATCCCTACGGTTATGCCTGGATGCTGCATCAGCCGGATCAAGCCAGCCCCGATGTATGGCTGACGCTGCCGGACTGGAGCAAGAGCTTTGCCCCCTGCCCCTTCCTGCTGGATCTGGAGACCGGAACATGGACGGACGTGCTGCAGGGTATGGAGTATGACCGCTTGAACAAGGAGCGGATGTACAGCTGGCGGTTCTCGCCGGATGGGGAGCACCTGCTGATGATGGACGACTGCGGCGGTGCCTGGCTCTATGACACAGAAGCACATACGGAAACTGACCTCTCCCTCGATAATACGCAGGTGCTGCTGGATGCGGCGTTCCTGGATGCTGAGACCCTTGCCCTGATGTCTGTGGACAATCAGATCTATTCCTTCACCTGGTTCCATGTAGAAGACGGAACAATGGAGCAGCGAAGCTATCCCTCTGACGCCGAGGGGCCGGGACTTCGGAGCGTACTGACGCCCGTGGGAAGCCACGGGATCACGCTGAACGCCGACGGGACGCTGTCCCTGACGGATCTGCAAACCGGGATCGGCGCCCGTCTGCCGGCCTTCGATCGAGACTGCGTCTATCTGCTGAACGATGACGGGACGCAGATGCTGTGCGTGGATCGCAGGCTCTCAGACAGCGGAACCGACGGTCTGCTCACCCAGACCTTCACCGGATTTTCTGTCTGTGATCTGGAGAACCACACGGTGGTGCGGCTGGATCGGGAGCCCTCGGAAGACGCCGACGAGTGGTCGGTGTTCTGGCTGGATAATGAGCGCTTCGCCGTCTGGGCAGAGAATCCCGCCGACGGCTTCGGAGACATTCATGTGTATCATCTGCACACACCGGAGTAGATGTTTTCAATCTATCACGAAGTGATTCCTCAACTTCACTCTTCACTCTCAACTCTTCACTCTCATCACGACAAACTCCAGTATACAAACAGCCGCAGGGCAATCCAAATTCGGATCGCTCTGCGGCTGTTTTGAATGATTTCAGAAGTGCAGGAGCACTCTGGCGATGTTGAAATAGATGATCAGAGAAACGGTATCGGTGATGGTGCTGATCAGGGGGCTAGCCATGACCGCCGGGTCCACGCCGATCTTCTCCGCGATGATGGGGAGGGTACTGCCCACGGCCTTGGCAAACATGACCACGAACACGATGGTCATGCTGACCGTGGCGGCCACGATGACGGTGACGGCGTCGTTGTGCAGGAGGATCTTATCCACCAGCAGCATCTTTCCGAAGTTGATGATGGCCAGCGAGATGCCGCAGAGGACGGCCACGCGGATCTCCTTCCAGATGACCTCCAGCACGTCCGAGGGCTCGATGTCGCCGAGGCTGAGGCTTCGGATGACGGCGGTGGAGGCCTGGCTGCCGGAGTTGCCGCCGGTGCCCATGAGCATGGGGATGAAGGCCGCCAGCACCACCTGGGCCGCCAGTGCGTCCTCGAAGTGGGTCATGACCATGCCGGTGAAGGTGGCGGAGAGCATCAGGAACATCAGCCAGGGGATGCGGTTTTTCCAGATGTCGAAGACCGAGGTTCTGGAATAGGGCTTCACAGAAGGCGTGATACCGGCCATCTTTTCGATGTCCTCGGTGGCCTCCTGTTCCATGACGTCGATGACGTCGTCGACGGTGACGATGCCGACAAGGCAGCCTTCCTTATCCACCACGGGAATGGCGATCAGGTCGTAGTCCGAGAACTGCGCCGAGACTTCCTCCTGGTCATCAGTGGTCTTGGCGAAGATCACGTTGGTGTCCATGATGTCCTCGATGATGGTCTCATCGTCGGCCAGCAGCAGATCCTTCACCGTGACGACGCCCTCCAGCCGTCTTTTGGCGGAGGTGACGTAGCAGACGTAGATGGTCTCGCGGTCCTCGCCGATCCTGCGGATGCGGGCCAGGGACTCACGGACGTTCATGTATTTTTTCAGGTCGATGAACTCGGCGGTCATGATGCTGCCGGCGGAGTTCTCGGGGTATTTCAAATATTGGTTGATCAGGGCGCGGGTGCTGGGGTTGGCGCTGCGCATGACGCGCTTGACCACGTTGGCGGGCAGCTCCTCCATCATGTCGACAGCGTCGTCCACCTGCAGTTCCTCCACGATGGCGGCAAGCTCGGTGTCGGTGACGGAATTGATGATGGTCTCCTGCTCTTCGACCTCCAGGTTCGCGAACACGTCGGCGGCGATCTCCTTCGGCAGCAGCCGGAAGACCATGCCCATCCGGGTCTGATCCTCTTCCCACAGCTCGCCCAGAAACTCGGAGATGTCATATTCGTTCATTTCCGCAAGGGTCAGACGCAGCTCTTTGATCATGTGCTGATCCAGCATGATGAACAGTTCCTCACGGATGCCTTCGTAATCGATGTTCTCCATGAATGGACACCTCCTGTTCTGGTTTTCGGATGAACTTTATTTTATCACGTTGTGACAGAAAAAACAACCCAAATCAATATTTGTTGACGCGGGAAACAAAGCCGGGTATAATATCGTCAGAACATCCAAAAGGAGGTTTTGCCATGTACGGATACTACGGCATTGACTATACCTATTTAATCCTCGTGGTGCCGGCGCTGATCATCTCGCTGATCGCCCAGTTCCGGGTGAAGAGCGCCTTCAGCCGCTACTCCCAGGAGCGCTGCGTCAGCGGTCTCACCGGGGCCGAGACGGCGAGACGGATCCTGGCCCAGAACGGCATCAACGACATCCGGATCGAGCACATCGCCGGGGATCTCACCGACCACTACTCCCCCACCGAAAAGGTCATCCGCCTGTCGGACAGCGTCTACAATGCCCAGACCATCGCGGCGGTGGGCGTGGCGGCCCATGAGTGCGGCCACGCGGTGCAGTACGCCGTGGGCTACGCGCCGATCAAGCTGCGAAACGCCATCATCCCCGTGACCAACATCGGCTCCACCCTGTCCTTCCCGCTGCTGCTGATCGGCCTGCTGCTGAACTTCCAGCCGCTGGTGCTGGTGGGTATCGCCCTGTTCAGCCTGGTGACGCTGTTTCAGCTGCTCACTCTGCCGGTGGAGTTCGACGCCTCCAGACGGGCTTTGAAGACCATCGATGAGCGGGGCATGCTGACCCAGGAGGAATACGCCGGTGCGAAAAAAGTCCTCTCCGCCGCCGCCATGACCTATGTGGCCGCGCTGCTCACCAGCCTGGCCCAGCTGCTGCGGCTTTTGCTGCTCTACGGCAGAAGAAGAAACTGATTGGTTTATCTCGTCCTCCCCGGACTTCCGGGGAGGTTTTTCGTCTCTGTCAAAAGTTAAATTATGATTGACAAACGTTCACTCTGTGTTATACTGCATTTGCAGGTGTCTTGACACCTATCAATGTTACCGGAGGAACCTGGTATGAGCAAGTTTTCTGCGTTTCTGAAACGCAAGGACATCGAAATTTCCCTGAAGCGCTACGGCATCGACGCCCTGAGCGCCATGGCCCAGGGCCTGTTCTGCTCGCTGCTGATCGGCACGATCCTGAACACGCTGGGCTCTCAGTTCCACATCGGCTTTCTGACCATGCCGATCTACGAGGGCGGCCCAACCATCGGCGGCGCTGCCATGGCCATGGTGGGACCTGCTATGGCGGTTGCCATCGGCTACGCCCTGCACGCGCCGGGCATGGTCCTGTTCTCATTGGTGCCGGTAGGCTATGCCACCAACGCCATCGGCGGCGCAGGCGGCCCGCTGGCGGTGCTGGTGACGGCGGTCATTGCGGCGGAGTTCGGCAAGGCGGTCTCCAAAGAGACCAAGGTGGATATTCTGGTGACGCCATTGGTCACGATCCTCGTGGGCATCGGTCTTGCCATGCTGGTGGCGGCACCCATCGGCAAGGCGGCCAGCTGGGTCGGTCAGGTCATCATGTGGGCCACCCTCCAGCGGCCCTTCATCATGGGCATCCTGGTCTCCGTCATCGTGGGCATCGCTCTGACGCTGCCGATTTCTTCCGCTGCCATCTGCGCGGCATTGAGTCTCACCGGTCTCGCCGGCGGCGCCGCGGTGGCGGGTTGCTGCGCCAACATGGTGGGCTTTGCGGTCATGAGCTTTAAGGAAAACGGCTGGGGCGGCCTGGTCAGCCAGGGCATCGGCACCTCCATGCTCCAGATGGGCAACATCGTCCGCAACCCGAAGATCTGGATCCCCGCTATTGTCACCTCCGCCATCACCGGCCCCATTTCCACATGCCTCTTCAAGATGGAGATGAACGGCGCCGCCATCAACTCCGGCATGGGCACCTGCGGTCTCTGCGGCCCCATTGGCGTCTGGACCGGCTGGGTCACCCCCAGTGAGGCAGCCATCGCCAACGGCGCTGTGGCCATCCAGCCCGGCGCCATGGACTGGATCGGCCTGCTGCTGATCAGCGTCGTGCTCCCGGCCATCATCTGCTGGCTCCTCGGTCAGCTCTGCCGGAAGATCGGCTGGATCAAGGACGGAGATCTGAAGCTGGATTGATAATGCAAACGATGAAAACAGCACGCTGAAAATTCAGCGTGCTGTTTTTTATGCAGTTGAAAGTATTACGCCATGAGCTCCTTGCAGGCCTCTCCCAGGATCTGCATGCCCTTTTCGATGGCCTCGTCAGTGCTGTTGGAGTAGTTGACACGGAAGGTGCGGACGTTGCGCTCGGTCTCATAGAAGGGATCGCCGGGGCAGATGGCCACGCCCTGCGCCAGACCCTTGCGGTAGAGATCCAGCGCGGTGATGCCCTCGGGCAGCTCGGCCCACAGGAACATGCCGCCCTCGGTGGGGGTGAAGGTCACGCCGGCGGGCAGATACTTGCGCATGCACTCCATCATGAACTCGGCCTTCTGCTTATAGAGCTCCTTGGTCTTGGCGATGTGCTCGTCCAGATCGTTGTCAGCCAGGTACTGGGCCAGCACCATCTGGCAGAAGATGTTGGTGTGCAGGTCGGCGGTGGACTTGTAGCTCAGCAGCTTCGCGCGCAGCTCCTTGTTGCGGCAGCAGATCCAGCCGATGCGCATGCCGGGAGAGACGATCTTGGAGAAGGTGCCGAACATGCAGCACTGCTCGCCCAGATAGTAGCCGAAGCTCTTGCCGCCCTCACCGCTGAAGCGCAGCTCGCTGTAGGGGTTGTCCTCCAGCACCAGCAGGTTGCTCTTCTTCAGGATCTCGGCGGCTTTCTCACGGACTTCCTTGGAGTAGGTCAGGCCGGTGGGGTTCTGGAAGTTGGGGATGATATAAATGAACTTGGCGTCGGGGTTTAAGTCGATGGCAGCCTGCAGCTTGTCGCAGTCGATGCCGTCGGCGTTGATGTCAACCGGGATCACCTGGGGATCATACAGATGGAAGCTCTGCAGCGCCACCAGATAGGTGGGGTTCTCCACCAGGACCTTGTCGCCGGGATCGATCATGGCTCTGCCGATCATCTCCAGCGCCTGCTGGGAACCGTTGGTGATGATGATATCGTCCGCCTCAACGTCGGTGACGCCCAGCACCTCGTAGCGCTTGGCAGCCCACTGACGCAGGGGCAGATAACCCTGGGTGGAGCTGTACTGCAGCGCCACGGCGCCCTGCTCGCTGAGCACCTTCTGGGTGGCGGCTTCCATCTCCTTGACGGGGAAGGACACCGGGTTCGGCAGACCGCCGGCGAAGGAGATCACGTCCGGGGACGCGGCAGCCGCCAGGATGGAGGCGGTGAACTCACCCTGAAAATCGGGCTTGGTGATGGTCTTGGAGAACTTGAGTTCCATGTGGTTTCGCTCCTTTTTCTGTTTTCTCTCTGCTGAGGTAATGTACTGAATCATTATAGCTTTCCTGCACGAAAGAGTCAACAGAACTTTACCATTAAATGTCGCTTTATTCCCAATCTTGGATAAATATACAAAAAACAGCCTCCGGGTTTCCCCGAAGGCTGTTGATTTTTATGGTGTGATTCAGCGCTTGAGCGTCTCGGCAAAGGCGGCATATTTTTCCACCTTGGCCTCCACGTCGGCCTTGTCCGCGCCCTGGGCCAAAATATAGATCTTGATCTTCGGCTCGGTGCCGGAGGGACGCACGATGAAGGAGGTTCCGTCCTCCAGCTCGAAGTAGAGAACATTGGAGCCCTTCATGGGAGTATCCTCCACCTTGCCCAGGCCGGGGACCTTCACAGATCCGTCCTTGTAATCGCGCATCCGCAGCACGGCGGTGTCGGCGATCTTCTCCGGCGGGGTCTCACGGAGCTCCGCCATGAGGGCGGCCATCTTCTCCAGACCGTCCAAACCCGGCATGACCAGATTCAGGGTCTTTTCGCCGAACTGGCCGTACTTCTCGTACAGGGCGTCCAGCGCGTCGGCCAGGGTCATGCCCTTCTCGAAGTAGTGGGCGGCCATCTCAGTGATCAGCATGGAGGCGGTGACGGCGTCCTTATCGCGGACGTAGTCGCCCATCATGTAGCCGTAGCTCTCCTCAAAGCCCATCAGGTACTGATAGGTGCCGCCTGCGGCTGCGTACTCGGCCAGCTTCTCAGCGATGAACTTGAATCCGGTGAAGGTCTCGTCAAAGTGGACGCCGTTATCCTCGCAGATCTTGCGGACCATCTTGGTGGAGACGATGGTGCTCAGACCCGCGGCGTTCTTCGGCAGGGTGCCGTTGGCACGTCTGGCGGTGATGACATAGTCCATCAGCAGGCAGCCCATCTGGTTGCCGGTGATGGTGCGGTACTCACCGTCGGCGCAGCGCACCATGACGCCCACGCGGTCGGAGTCGGGGTCAGTGCCGATGATCAGGTCGCTGCCCACCTCTTTCGCCAGATCCACCGCCAGGTAGAAGCCCTCGGGATTCTCCGGGTTGGGGCTCACCACCGTGGGGAAGTTGCCGTCCAGCACCATCTGCTCCTTGACCGGGATCACGTGCTTCACGCCCAGACGGTGCAGGGCTTCCGGAACCAGGTGCCAGCCGCAGCCGTGGAAGGGGGTGTAGACGATCTTGAAGTCGTCCGCCACGCGGCGCACGGCTTCGGGGTCGATGGCCATAGCCATGACTTCCTTCAAAAAAGCCTCATCGGTCTCCTCGCCCAGATACTCGATCAGGCCCTGCTGCACAGCGGCGTCGAAGGGCATCAGCTTGACGTCCTTGAACATGTTCAGCTTGGTCATCAGATCGGCAATGGCAGCGGCGTGCTGCGGCGGCAGCTGCGCGCCGTCGGCCCAGTAGACCTTGTAGCCGTTGTATTCTTTCGGGTTGTGGCTGGCGGTGACGTTGATGCCGGCCTGGGCGCCGTAGTGGATGACGGCGTAGCTCAGCTCCGGGGTGGGACGCAGGGCGTCGAACACACGGACATGGATGCCGTTGGCGGCCATGACGGCGGCAGCTTCATGGGCGAAAATCTCAGAGTTGTTGCGGCAGTCGTAGCAGACCACAACGCCTTTTTTGCAGGCCTCGGCGCCCTCGGCCTTGATGACCTCTGCGAAGGCCTGGGTGGCATGGCGGATCACGTGGACATTCATCCTGCGCAGACCCACTGCCATCTCCCCGCGCAGACCGGCAGTGCCGAACTCCAGGGGGGCAAAAAAGCGGCTCTCGATTTCCTTGTCGTTGTTCTCAATGGCCTTGAGCTCTTCCCACTCGGCGGTGCTCAGAGCGGGGCTGTCCAACCAGCGCTGGTATTCTTCCTTGTAATTCATGTCATTCCTCTCCTTCCGGATTGTCATTCGAATCATACGGTGCTTCCATGAGGGCTTTCGCGTCCTCCAGCATCGTTTCAGGTACATAAATCTCGGTGCCGTAGCCGGACATTCCCAGCACCACCTTGCCGAATTCCCCGCTGTGGGGATATCGCTCCAGGCAGGGAATGTTGTAGGCCTCCAGCAATCCCACCAGCATGCGGTCCTCCATGTCCACCTGACTGCATTTGGTCAGGAAGGCCGGTGTCACCGGTTCGCCCTCGGCCGTCACCGGCCAGCGCTCCAGCAGATCTCGACGCGAGTCCCTGCCCCAGCTGATGTGCAGGTCGCCAGGAACCACGTCCGGGAACTCCGGATTGTAATGTTCTTTCATGGCGTTACTCCTATTTGTGATATTGAGAACCATTTTGAATGGTGAACGCGCGATAGATCTGCTCCATGAGCATGACTCTCGCCAGATGGTGCGGGAAGGTCATCTCCGACATGCTCAGACGCAGGACGGACTGCTGCTTCACACTCTCATGCAGCCCGAAGGAGCCGCCCACGATGAAACAGATGTGGCTGGTGCCGCCGAGCGTCAGCCGCTCCAGGAAGCTTGCCAGCCCGGGGCTGGACATGCCCTTCCCCTCCACGCAGAGGGTGATGACGGCGCTGCCCTTGGGGATCCGGCGGGTGATCTCCTCCGCCTCTTTTTTCAGGGCGGCGTCGATTTCCTTTTCCGACGGCCGGTCGGATAGCCGCTGCTCCGGGATCTCCTGCAGGTCGAATTTACAATACGCGCCCAGGCGTTTGCGGTATTCCTCAAAGGCGGCGATATAGTGCTTTTCCTTCATCTTCCCGACGGAGAGCAGGGTCACAGCATACATGGCACGCAATCTCCGATCTCCACCGTCAGAAATTCCCGCTCCGGCGCGCAGGCCACCGTGGGCCGCAGCACCTGAGGAAGGCAGGCCTCCAGATGACCGCAGACGGCCTCCAGCGCCTTGGACGGGGTGTTGTTGTGGCGGCTCAAATGGCCGAGGATCAGCTGCTCGGTCCCGTTAGCCGCCAGGGTCGCCGCAAGCTCAGCTGCGGCAGCATTGGATAGATGTCCGTGGTCGGACAAAATGCGCTTCTTCAGATACGGCGGATAGGGGCCGCGAAGCAGCATGTCGATATCGTGGTTACTCTCGATCAGGGCGCAGCGCACGCCGCAGAGCCCGTCGAGCACCTCCTCCGTCACCACACCGAGGTCGGTGCAGAGACCGAAGGTGTCCTCCTCCGTCTCGATCCGCCAGCCGCAGCTGTCGGCAGAGTCGTGGAGAGTCTGGATGGGAGTGATATCAAACCCGTCCATAGAAAAGTTGTCTTCCGCGAAAAAGATCTGCTCCTTCTTCTCCGGGATCATCGCACGCAGGCACAGAGCCACCGCCGGAAGGGCATAGACCGGCGCCGCCGTCCGCTTCAGCAAAACGGCAAGGCCGGAAATGTGGTCCGTGTGCTCATGGGTAATCAGGATGCCGCTGAGATTCCGCGCGTCCTCTCCAAGCAGACCAAGTCCCTGGGTGATGCGTCTGGCGGAGATGCCCGCGTCGATCAGAAGGCTGCCGGAAAGACTCTGCACCAGGGTGCAGTTTCCGGTGGAACCGCTGGCGAGGGAGGTGACCCTCATTCCGCGGCGGCTGCAGCGGGGGCCGCGTCCTTCACATGGGTGATGTCCGCGCCGAGGGCCTGCAGCTTGCCCACAAAGTTTTCATAACCGCGCTCAATATAGTGAATATCCACGATGCTGGTCTCGCCCTGGGCGCAGAGGCCCGCGATGACCATGGCGGCGCCTGCCCGCAGGTCGCAGGCTTTCACCTCGGCCGCGTTCAGCGCTTCCACACCGTTGATGATGGCCACGCAGCCGTCCACGCTGACGTCCGCGCCCATCTTTCTGAGCTCGTTCATGTATTTGTAGCGGTTGTCATAGACCCCCTCGGTGACCATGCTGGTGCCGCCGGCGAGACACAGAGCCGTGCTCACCTGGGGCTGCATGTCCGTGGGGAAGCCAGGATAAGGCAGGGTTTTCACGCTCACGGGACGGAGTCTGCCGTTGGAGCGGACGAGGACGGAGTCCTCCCCTTCCACCACGGTGACACCCATCTCTCTGAGCTTGGCGCTGATGCACTCCAGATGTCTCGGGATCACATTCAGGATCCGCACCTCGCCGCCGGCAGCGGCGCAGGCGGTCATGTAGGTGCCCGCCTCGATCTGGTCGGGGATGATGCTGTAGGTGCCGCCGTGGAGCCTGTCCACACCATACACCTTCACGGTGTCGGTGCCGGCACCGCGGACGTCCGCGCCCATGGAGTTTAAGAAGTTCGCCAGATCCACGATGTGGGGCTCGCGGGCCGCATTCTCGATGATGGTGCGGCCTCGGCCTCTGGAGGCGGCGATGATGATGTTCATGGTGGCGCCCACGGAGACCTTGTCCAGATAGATCTTGGAGCCGTGGAGCATGCCATCCGGCGTGTTGGCGTACACGAAGCCGTCCTTGATCTCCACCGTGGCGCCCAGGGCGGTCATGCCCTTCACATGCTGGTCGATGGGACGCAGGCCGAAGTTGCAGCCGCCGGGCATGGTGGTCTTCGCCATGCCAAATCTGCCGAGCATGGAGCCGATGAAGTAATAGGAGGCGCGGATCTTCTGCATGAGCTCGTAGGGAGCGTCCACAAAGTGCACGTCGGTGGCGTCGATCTCAACGGTGGAGCCGTCGATCCGGTTCACCTTGGCGCCCAGACCCTCCAAAATGGTCAGCAGCATGTCCACGTCGCTGATCTGGGGAATGTTCTCCAGACGGCAGACGCCCTCCACCAGCAGAACAGCCGGAATGATCGCAACGGCAGCGTTCTTCGCGCCGCTGATTGAAATTTCACCCTGCAGCGGTTTCCCGCCGCGGATCACATATTTATCCATAGTCCACCCCTCGTACCGCAGCCGTGGCGGTACTCGCTTGTTTCTATTTAAAATCAGGAAAAGAATCAATCAAGCTTAGAATGCCCAAATTGACCCATGATATTATATTATAGCATGTTCCGTCGGCAAATGCAATCCATTTATCCTTCCCTGAGGCCGATCAGATGCTGGATGCCGGCGGTGAGGCTGGCGGGAATGCCCAATGCCTCGGCGCAGACCTTGTCAAGCTGTACCGGGTCGGCGCAGGCGTAGATGGTGCCCGCAGCCATCATCAGATGGGCATGGGGTCTGGCGTCACAGAGGGCCTTGGCGTACTCTGCGATCTTGCTCTGGACGGAGGCGTCGGTGACGTCGAAATTCGGATGGATGGCCCCGGTGGGACAGATCCGCATGCAGCGGGAGCAGCCGGAGCATTTCGGCGGAAAGATGGTGGCCTTACCGTTTTCCTCCATTCTGGCGCCGCCGTGCTCGCAGACGGTGGTGCACTGCTTGCAGCCGATGCACTTACTCTGATCCACCACGGGTTTGCCGGAGGTCTGTACCTCGGTCTTCCCCGCTCTGGAGGCGCAGCCGAAGCCCAGATCGTAGATGACGCCGTAGTAGCCGCTCTCGTCCACCATGAGCTCCGTCACCGAAAGGATGGCGTCGGCGTCCAGAATAGCGCGGCCGAACTTCGCCGAGCGCAGCAGCTTCACGCCCTTTGCAGGAATCAGTTCATAGTCCGTGCCCTTCACGCCGTCGGCCAGCACGCAGGGTGCGCCCGCGCGGTCATAGCCGTTTGCAGGAGCGTACCAGAGGGATTTTAATGCGTCGCCGTAGCCGGGGGCGGTGTCTGCAAGAAAGGCCAGACAGCCCTTCTCCCGCAGCGCATCGCAGATCACCGGCAGGCAGGGCGGACATGGCTTCGTGAAGTCCACCTTCACAGCGATCACGCTGCCGCTCTCCATGGGAAGCCCCACGGCCTCCAAAAGCTTCAAAGCGCCGTCAACGTCCAAATTCCCCGGCGCGGAAAATAATTGCATGTTATCCATTCTATCTCTCCGATCAGGTAATCAGCTTCTCGATTGCTCGGTTCAGTTCCTCGAGGCTCTGCAGGTCGCCGGACTCCACCGCGTCGGCGAGGCAGTGCTCCACATGGTCCTGAAGGATGATTTTGGAGGTGTTGTTCAGCGCCGAGCGGACTGCTGCCAGCTGCACCAGCACCTCGGTGCAGTCGCGCCCCTCCTCCACCATCCGCCGCACAGACTCCAGATGTCCGATGGCACGGCTGAGCCGGTTGAGGACGCTCTTGGTCTGGGTGTGAGAGTGGGTGTGAGTGTGACTGTGCCCATCACCGTGGGTGTGGGTATATTCCGTCCCATCGGCCGCGACGTGGGTGTGGGGATGGGGATGGCTCTCCTCGTGGGTGTGGGTGTATTCCTTCCCGTCGGGGCCGATGTGGGTGTGTTCGTGATGTTCAGACAATGGGATCACTCCAATTAAAGATCGTCAAAGCTGACCAGCTCGTAGGTCTCGGTGCCGTCCTCGTTTTTGATGATGCGCAGACCGTTGCTGCCGTCCACGTTGAACATGTCCCCGCCCCAGTCGTAATCGTTGTAGGTACGGAACCACTCCGCCAGAGAGGCCAGGGCCTTCTGATCCGTGCGGTCCATCAGAACCGCATCCACCAGATCTTCAAACTGCTCGTAAATCTTGCTCATGGTTCAAACTCCTTTACACGTTGAAGCGGAACAGCGTCACGTCGCCGTCCTGCATGACATACTCCTTGCCCTCGGAGCGGACGAGGCCCTTCTCCTTGGCGGCGGCCATGGTGCCGCATTCCTTCAGAGCGTCGAAGGCCACGATCTCGGCGCGGATGAAGCCTCTTTCAAAGTCTGAGTGGATTTTCCCCGCCGCCTGAGGCGCCTTGAATCCCTTTTTAATCGTCCAGGCGCGGCACTCGTCAGAGCCGCAGGTGAGGAAGCTGATGAGGCCCAGCAGACTGTAGGAGCAGCGGATCAGACGGTCGAGGCCCGACTCGTGGATGCCAAGCTCCTCCAGGAACATGCCACGCTCCTCCGGGTCCAGCTCGCCGATCTCCTGCTCCACCTTGGCGCAGATGGGCAGCACCTGGGCGCCCTGGGCGTCGGCGATCTCCTTCACCTGCAGGTAGTAGGGATAGTCCTCGTACCCGGCGGAGAAGGTGGCCTCGTCCAGATTGGCAGCGTAGATGATGGGCTTGATGCTCAGCAGGTCGCTGGTCTGGATCAGGGCGTAGTCCTCCGGCTCACAGTCGTAGGTTCTGGCGGACTGGCCGTTGTTCAGGTGCTCCAGCAGACCGCGGAACACGTCGGCCTCGTGGAGGAAGGTTTTATCTCCGCCCTTGCCGGCCTTGGCGGCCTTCTCGATGCGGCGCTCCACCATCTCGATATCGGCCATGATCAGCTCCAGGTCGATGATGTCGATATCGCGCTTGGGGTCGGTGTTCCCCTCCACGTGGATGACGTTTTCATCGTCAAAGCAGCGCACCACATGGACGATGGCGTCGGTGGCGCGGATGTTCGAAAGGAATTTGTTGCCGAGCCCCTCGCCCTTGCTGGCGCCCTTCACCAGACCCGCGATGTCCACAAACTCGATGACCGCCGGGGTCTTCTTCTTCGGCTGATACTGCTCCGCCAGCCAGTCCAGGCGCTCGTCCGGGACAGTGACCATGCCCACGTTGGGGTCGATGGTGCAGAAGGGATAGTTGGCCGACTCGGCGCCGGCGTTGGTGATGGCGTTGAACAGAGTGGACTTGCCCACATTGGGAAGTCCGACGATACCTAGTTTCATAATTGTGTTTACCTCTCTTTATGATGCGCCGCCGGATGCCGAAACCTGCAGCTTCCAGAACAACAGCGCCCTGCTGTGATTTTATCATTATACCACAGCAGAGCGCCTGACTCAATATAAATTTTTAATGGAGTTCGTTCAAATCCATCCGCTTGTCGTAGTCCTCTGCCAGCTTCCGGTAGTCGATCTTACCCATGCCGGTGCGGGGCATTTCCGTGACAAACTCCATGCTGGCGGGGATGCCGCGGGCTTCGATCTCCTTGACCATGATCTCATCCAGCTCCGGGCGAACCTCTGTTTCTGTGCGGTTTTTCAGCTGCACGACGGCGTGGACCGCCTGGCCCTGGGCGTGTTCCCGATCCTTCACGCCGACGACAGCGCAGCTGATGACATCCGGGTGGCTGCCGATGACGCCCTCGATGTAAGCGGGAAAGACCTTGTGGCCGTCGAACTTGATGATCATCCGCTTGATGCGGCCTTTGATGTAGAGGAAGCCGTCGGAATCCATACTGCCCAGGTCGCCGGAATGCACCCAGACCGTGCCATCGGGATGCTTGATCATAACCTTTTCGCTCTCGGCGGGATTGTTGAGGTAACCCAGCATGACGGCAGGGCCGGTGATGCAGATCTCCCCTTCCTCCTCATAGTCCAGCTCTTCGGTGGTGCCGGGTTTGAAGATGCCGATGGTGTTCATCAACAGCGGGTAGCCGACGCTCAGGCTGCGGAAGTTGCCGTTGCAGCTGCAGGCGGCGGCGGAGCTGACCTCGCTCATGCCGTAGCCCTGGCTGAGCGGGAACATGGCGCCGCGCTCCTTCAGGAAACCGTTGAGCTTGGCTTCCAGACCGGCGTTCATGGTGTCGCCGCCGGAGCCCGCGGTGATGAAGAAGTCCAGCCGGTCACCCCGGCGCATCTCCTTGCTCATCATGAGCTTTTCGTAGTGGGCGGGGACCATCAGGGTGTGCTGGGGACGATATTTGGTGATGTAGCTGCCCACCTGATCGGCGTCGAACTTCGGGATGACCACCATCTCCAGCCCCAGACTCAGCGGCATGTGCATGCTGGCCACCATGCCGTAGCTGGCGAAGGCCGGGATGATGTTCATGAACCGGTGGGAGTGATCGTATTTTACACCGCAGTACTGGAAGTCCAGTGCCACCGCGTTGAAGCCGTCGTTGGAAAACATGACGCCCTTGGGCGCGCCGGTGGTGCCGCCGGTGAGGGCGATACCCGCCAGCTGGAATTCACTGTAATCCACCGTAGGGACGGTCTTCCCTGCCCCCAGCGCCATGAATTCCTTCCAGTCCATCACCCGGTCATCCTTCGGCAGCTTCACTCTGGTGCGCATTCTGCCGTAGACGCCCATGAGGCCCCGGACCCGCTCCGCCGGGGAGAAGGTGATGATGTGCTCTACCTTCGACTTCTCCACCAGCTCCTGCACCGGGGCAGTGACCGTCAGCGTCACGAGGACGCGGCTGTTCGCGTTTTTCACAAAGTCGAGGATGACCGGAGCGGTGTAGCGCGGATCGATGACCATGGCGCATGCGCCCAGTTTGTTCAGAGCGTAGATCATGGTGATCAGCTCCGGCGTGGTGATGGCGCAGAAGGTGACGATGTCTCCCTTCTTTACCCCGATGGCCGCAAAGGCCGCTGCGGCCTGCTCGATGCCGTCCAGCAGTTCGCCGTAGGTCACGGTGCTGTTGATATAGCGAATGGCAACATCCTGTCTGTGATGGTCGTTGACCGCCACCAGATGCTGATAAATGCTCTCCTTCGGCAGCTTGGCCTGCTTGGCCTCATCAGAGAAATACTGCAGCCAGGCCTTTTCCTCAGAGGGTTTTAATTTATGTATCGCCTGCATAGATTTGCTCCTTCTTTCCATAACAATGCACATTAGATTATGCGTTTCGTCAAAAAGGAACGCAAGCGATAATCCGCCCGGAATCGTTCAGATGTGAACAAATCCAGACGGATTGTACAGGTTTTAAGAGCTTAAATTATCGGATTTAGAGGTGTTCGAGACCCAGGAACACCCGCTCCCCCGCAGCCGCCATGGCGCCGAGGACGCTGCTGGCCTGCCGGAAATCCACGGGCAGTTCTTCATACATCAGCCGGTTCAAAACGCTGATGCCGCCGCCGATGACGTAGCAGCTGTATAGCTTGTGGCGCAGCTCGTCGAAATCCGTGCCCTCCTTCACCATACGCAGCTCTCTGGTGACCTCGTAGATGGTGTTCTGGAACCGCTCGTCGAACTTGGGATCCCCGTTCTCCCCGTTCAGCAGACGAAACAGATCCCCGTGGCGGGCGTAGAGCTCCACCACCGCCTGGATGGCGGGGTACTCTCCGTTCACCCGGATGGGCGCCTGATCCAGCTCCTCCAAAGCCGTGCGAACCTCCCGAAGCAGCGCCTGTTCGATGCTGTCCACCAGATCCGGGATGTCCTGATAGTGGGTGTAAAAGGTGGTGCGGCAGATGTCCGCCCGGTCGATCAGCTCCTGGACGGTGACCTTGTGGATGGGTTTCTGTTCCACCAGCTCCAGAAACGCCTGTTCGATCAGGGCTCTCGTGCGGCGGGCGCTGCGGTTTTCTCCGGCGGTAGCGCGCATGGGGACGCCTCCCTTCGAGGTTGATTTCTTTGGAGATTATTATACCAGACGGCCAGCGTCTGCGCAACGTCAGATTTTCCCTGCTCCCTTGCGCTTTTGCGCGTTTTCGGATAAGATAGCAGATGGAGGATTCCGATATGAGAAATCTGCAAAACGATTTGAAGATAGCCAAGGAGCTGGCCCTTCGCGTCCAGGAGCGCGGCGGCAGAGTCTGGATGGTAGGCGGCTGCGTCCGAGACGGGCTCATGGGCCGGGAGATCAAGGACATCGACGTGGAAGTCCACGGGGTGTCCGCTTCGGTGCTGGAGGAGATTCTCGACGGCCTCGGCGAGCGGATGGCCATCGGGGAGAGCTTCGGCATCTATGACCTCAAGGGCTGCGGTCTGGACATCGCCATGCCGAGAAAAGAGCATCTGCGAGGTCGGGGTCACAAGGATTTCGACGTTTTCACCAACCCGGATCTCGGAGAGAAAGAGGCCGCCCGGAGACGGGATTTCACCGTGAACGCCATGATGCGGGATGTACTCACCGGAGAACTCTGCGACCCCTTCAAAGGCCAGCGGGATTTGAAGCGCCGGATCCTCCGCCACGTGGATAACCGCACCTTCCCCGAAGACCCGCTCCGGGTGCTGCGGGCTGCCCAGTTCGCGGCCAGGTTTGAATTTCATGTGGCGAAGGAGACCGTGGAGCTCTGCAGGAAAATGCCGCTGGACGCCCTCTCCAAAGAGCGGGTGGAAGGCGAATTGAAGAAGGCACTGCTGCAGAGTCAGCACCCATCCATCTTCTTCCGGGTGCTGCGGGATATGGGGCAGCTCAGCTTCTGGTTCCCGGAGATCGAGGCGCTGATTGGCGTGCCGCAAAATCCCAGATTCCACACCGAGGGGGACGTCTGGAACCACACCATGCTGGTGCTGGACGCAGCAGCAAAGTATCGGGAACAGGCGAAAAACCACTTCGGCTTCATGCTCTCTGCCCTGACCCACGATCTGGGCAAGGTGGAGGCTACGGAGTACGAAACCGGGAAGTTCCACGCCTATGGACATGAGACCGTTGGGCTCCCTATGGCGGAGGCCTTTCTCAGAAGGATCACCAGCGAAAAGGAGCTTATCGACTACGTGCTGAACCTGACGGCTTTGCACATGAAGCCCACCACCATTGTGGTAAGCGGCGCCGGTTTCAAGACCTCCAATCATATGTTCGATGACAGCGTGGATCCCGAGGGATTGATCTATCTCAGCATGGCCGACGGACAGGGCACAAAGTCCCCCTACCCCTATGTCTCTTCCGAGGATAATCTCCGGGCGCGGCTGCAAATCTATCGGGAGACCATGGCCCAGCCCTATGTCATGGGACGAGACCTGATCGAAGCCGGTCTGGAGCCGGGGCCGGACTTTTCTGATTATCTGAATCTGGCCCACAAGCTGCGTCTTGCCGGCATTCCGAAGGACGAGGCGCTGAAGCAGGTACTGGCGGAAGCGAAAAAGGCCAGACGGAAGAAGGAAAACGGCTGAACATTTCGGCAAAAGCGTTACAAAAATCCCGAAATATTTCGTCGGAATTCCGACATTGCCATTGCATTCGCATTCGTGTATAATATTTTAAGTGTGTATTTTTGAGGAATGGAGCTGAACGAGATGGAAGAGACCTCCAAAAACTTCATTGAGGCCTTTATTGAAGAGGACATCGCCCCCGGCGGCCGGTTCGCCGGTCAGCGGGTGCACACCCGCTTCCCGCCTGAGCCCAACGGCTATCTGCACATCGGCCACTGCAAGGCATTGTGCATCGACTTCGGCACGGCGGAGAAATTCGGCGGCATCTGCAACCTCCGCATGGACGACACCAACCCCACCAAGGAGGACAACGAGTTCGTCGAGGCCATCCAGGAGGATATCCATTGGCTGGGCTTTGACTGGGACGACCGGTTCTTCTTCGGCTCGGATTACTTCGAGCAGGATTATGAATACGCCGTGGAGCTCATCAACAAGGGTCTTGCCTACGTCTGCGAGCTGACCCCCGAACAGTTCAGGGAATACCGCGGCGACGTGAACACCCCCGCCCGGAGCCCCTGGCGCGACCGCCCCATCGAGGAGAGCCTGGATCTGTTCAAGCGGATGCGCGACGGCGAGTTCCCCGAGGGCAAGTACACCCTTCGCGCCAAGATCGACCTCGCCAGCGGCAACTTCAACATGCGCGACCCGGTGCTGTACCGCATCCGTTATGTGGAGCATCACCGCCAGGGCAACAAGTGGTGCATCTATCCCATGTACGACTTCGCCCACCCGATCCAGGACGCCATCGAGGGCATCACCCACAGTCTCTGCTCTTTGGAGTATGAGGATCACCGCCCCCTGTACGACTGGGTGGTGAACAACGTTTCCGTGCCCTCCAAGCCGCGGCAGATCGAGTTCAGCCGTCTGGGCATCAACTACACGGTCATGAGCAAGCGCAAGCTCCGCCGTCTGGTGGAGGAGGGCTACGTTTCCGGCTGGGACGATCCCAGAATGCCCACCCTCTGCGGTCTGCGCAGACGGGGCTACACTCCCGCCTCCATTCGGAATTTCACCGACCGCATCGGCGTCAGCAAGGTGCCCAGCACCGTGGATTACAGCTTCCTGGAGCACTGCCTCCGTGAGGATCTGAACGACCACGCCCAGCGGGCCATGGCGGTTTTGAAGCCTGTAAAGCTCACCATCACCAACTACCCCGAGGGCGAATCCGAGCTCGTCGAGGTGGAGAACAACCCCAACGATCCCGAGGCCGGCACCCGGCAGGTCAGCTTCTCCCGGAATCTCTATGTGGAGGCCGACGACTTCCTGCCGGAGCCGGTGCCGAAGTATAAGCGCCTCTACCCCGACGGCCCCGAGTGCCGCCTGAAGGGCGCCTATCTGATCCGCTGCACCGGATACGAGGCCGACGAGAACGGCAACGTCACCGAGGTCTTTGCCACCTATGATCCCGAAAGCCGCGGCGGCAATCCCGCGGACGGCCGCAAGGTCAAGGGCGCTACGATCCACTGGGTCAACGCCAACGACTGCGCCGAAGCGGAGGTGCGTCTCTACGACAATCTCTTCGCCGACGAGGATCCCGAGGGTGACGGCAAGGATTATATCGAGTGCATGAACCCCGACTCCCTGCAGGTGCTCACCGGCTGCAAGGTGGAGCGGATGCTGGAGAAGGCCGAAGCGCCCGCGAGCTTCCAGTTCTTGCGTCTGGGCTATTTCGCTGTGGACAACAAGGACTCCACGCCCGACCATCTGGTGTTCAACAGAGCGGTGGCTCTGAAGGACAGCTTTAAGAAGTAAAACCCGACGGGAAACTGTCGAAAGATAAGAGGAGGATAATCAAATGAGCGAAAAAAAGATTGGCGCCGAGCCCGTTTATGACGCGCGGAAGCTCGGTACCCCCCGTATGCTGGTGCTGGGCCTGCAGCACATGTTCGCCATGTTTGGCGCCACCGTTCTCGTCCCGATCCTGACCGGTCTGGACATCGCCACCACCCTGCTGTTTGCCGGCCTCGGCACCCTGCTGTTCCATGTGCTGACCAAGTTCAAGGTTCCCGCCTTCCTGGGCAGTTCCTTCGCCTTCCTCGGCGGTTACGCGGCCATCGCTCCGCTGGTAGACGGCGCACCCAACACCGAGATGATCCCCTACGCCTGCTTCGGCGTTGCCTGCGCGGGTCTCATGTACGTGATCCTCTCCGCCCTGTTCAAGGTCTTCGGCGTGCGGAAGGTCATGCGCTTCTTCCCGCCCATCGTCACCGGCCCGATCATCATTGCCATCGGCCTCACGCTTTCCTCCTCTGCCATCAATAACTGCAATGCCAACTGGCTCATCGCCGTGGTTGCCATTCTGACGGTGATCGGCTTCAACATGTGGGGCAAGGGCATGGCCAAGATCATCCCGATCCTGCTGGGCGTTCTGGTGAGCTACATCCTCGCCCTCATCGTCGATCCCGCCGTCCGCACCAACGTTGCCACCTCCGTTGCCGAGGCCAAATGGTTCGCGCTCCCCATCGTTTGGGAGAACAGCGTGTTCCATCTGTTCAGCTCCGGCGTCAACAGCGGCCTGCTGCTGACCGCTATCTTCACCATCATGCCCCTGAGCCTGGCCACCATGGTCGAGCACATCGGCGACATCTGCGCCATCAGTTCCACCTGCGAGCAGAACTTCATGCAGGATCCCGGCTTCCACCGCACCCTGCTGGGCGACGGTCTGGCCACCACCCTCGCTTCCCTGTTCGGCGCTCCCGCCAACACCACTTACGGTGAGAACACCGGCGTTCTGGCCCTGAGCCGCGTCTATGATCCCCGGGTCATCCGCATCGCCGCCTGCTTCGCCATCATCGTGAGCTTCTGCCCCAAATTCGCCGCTCTGATCTCCGCCATGCCCACCGCCACCATCGGCGGCGTCAGCCTGGTGCTCTATGGTATGATCTCCGCCGTCGGTGTCCGCAACGTCGTGGAAAACCAGGTGGACTTCACCAACACCCGAAACGTCATCATCGCCGCCCTGATCCTGGTTCTGGCCATCGGCATCAACTACTCCGTCGGCAGCATCCAGATCAGCGAGCACGTCTCCCTGTCCGGCCTCGCCGTCGCTTCCCTGGTGGGCATCGTCCTCAACGCGGTGCTCCCCGGCAAGGACTACGAGTTCGTCCAGGAGGAGAAGGGCTCCACCAGCGTGGACTTCAAGGTGTAAGACACCAAACCAAAAACAGACACCGGACATTCAAAGGACTGCCCGGTGTCTTTTCAATCAGTTTTTAGAATCCGAAATTTCCCCTTTACAATTGAAAAAGAATTTGCTATAATACCTTTCGCTGGTTTGAAACCGGCATATGCGGCTGTAGCTCAGCTGGATAGAGTGCCAGACTCCGACTCTGGAGGTCGTGGGTTCGAATCCCGTCAGCCGTACCAAAAATGCTCACCCACGTCAGTGGGTGGGCATTTTTGCATGTAGGCTCGGGATTCGAGGTTTATGCCCTTCATGGGTAAATCCCGTCAGCCGTACCAAAAATCCCGTCCACAAATGTGGGCGGGATTCATCTTTTCTCTTACTGTGCGGCGCGGTATTCCTCCAGAACGCAGTTCCAGAAAACCTTGCCCTCTCTGGAGAGGCTGCGGCCCTTTCTTCTGAGCATGGCAAACTCCCAATGGGGCCCCTCATCCCCGAGACGGAAGAACCCGAGATTCGGAAGGATGTCCTGGGCGTTTTTCTCCTCGAAGATATAGTCCGGAATATAGGCAAAGCCGCTGTCCGGCCCGGCGGCCAGACTGTTCAGGATGCCGTAGAGGTTCGACATGGTAATCCGCCGCACGGGATCCGCCCCGTGGAGCTGCAGGTGGTTCTGCTCCAGCTTGTGCAGCACGTACTCCGGCGCCATCTGATAGAAAATCTGATCCTTCAGCACCTCCGGCTCCACGCTCACCGGATGCTCCGCCGAAGTCTCCGCGCCGCCCAGGATAGGGCTGTCCTTATGGCATACCAGGTAAACCTGCTCCATGCCCAAAGGCTGATCCACACACTGCTCGTCCTCTTCCCCGCAGGAATACCCGAAGCCGATCTCCAGCTCCCCCTTGGCGATGCGGTCCCGAACCGTCTGGGCCGTGCCCTCCCAGATGGAGAGCTCGATACCCGGGTTGTCCCGGATGAACCGCGGCAGCACCGCTCTGGTGAGGGTCATGCCCTTCTGCAGCGGCACACCCACCTTCAAAACCGACTGGTGGTGGGGCCGATAGGCGTCCAGTTCCCGCAGAAGCTTCTGCTCCCGCTCGTACTGGTCCTTCAGATAATCGTAATAGACCCGTCCCGCGTCCGTGATGCGCATGGGCGAGAAATGCCGGTCCATCAGGATCACACCGAGATCCTGCTCCAGCTTGTTTAGATACTGGGTCAGCGAAGGCTGCGACACCATAAGCTGCTCCGCGGCGCGGGTCAGATTCTTCTGCTCCACAATGGTGAGGTAGTAATATCTTCTTCCAGTATTCATATCATATTCCTTTGCCGTCGTGATGAATGATTTTTATCTTTTTGTTCTATTATACCCTCACATGTGAGGATTGTCAATTTGTAATCAAATTTTGTTTTTATATTGACAATACGCAAAAACTGATTCTTTGTGCCACGGCCCCTCACTCATCCAACGAAAACCATAATAACAGAATTATAATAAGGATGAAACTGGTATTTTACTTTTGCTGGAATCTATGATATGGTATTTTTATAATACAAGAAATCAGTATTCAACGTCTTTTGTTTTCCTTTTCTCTCTTTTTTCTCTCAGAAAAACGGCAGTCCGTTCCGGGCTGCCGTTTTTCTGTATATTCTGATGTTTATCCTCTGGAGAGGATCACCTGATCGGTGTTCTCCAGGGTATCGAGGTTGATCACATTGACGCAGTCGCTGCCGACTACATAGAACCAGCTGCCGATGTAAAGACCGCGGTTCTGCCAGTCCCACTCGCTGACGGCGATCTCCTTGGTGAGCTGGAAGCCGCTGTCCGGGCTGTAGCTGTAAATCAGATAGCTCCCCTCCGCCGGGAAGGCGATGAGGTTCCGGTCATGATCCACCAGAATGGCCTTGTGATTGTAAAGGGCCTCGGAGTAGTCGGCGTCGATCTCCAGGGTGCTGAGCTCTTTGAGGTTCGACGGATCGGAGGTATCGATCATGACCATCTTCATGCCGTCCATTTTGGCGATGGTCTCGCCGCTTTCATTTGCGACCTCCTGGGTCTGCATGCCCAGGCCGAAGAGCTTCCCTTCCTCCCAGATGTGGAGGTAGTCGGAATAGCCCGGCAGCTCCACGGCGCCGGTGACTGCGGGATCGGCAGGGTCAGAAAAGTCCACGGCAAAGATCGGGTCCACGGTGCGGTAGGTGCAGAGATAGCCCCAGTCGCCGCTGAAGCGGACGGAGTAGACAAATTCGTCCTCGGCGATGCCGGTGACGCTGCCCACAGGCGACAGCGCCGAATCCAGCACATAGACGCTGGTGGAGGTGGAAGTGTCGCCGGGCTTGTAGTTCTGGAAGTCGTTGGCCTCGTCCACGTAGATCTTATAATTCTCAGTCTGCACATTGGTCACGAGGCGCAGATTTCCGTCCTTTTCGTCCATGGAGAACTGGTTGTTCAGCGCCCCGGGGACGGAGCCGGTGGCGGCGTAGGTCAGCTTGCCGTCGGCAACGGAGAAGCGGTGGATGGTGGTGGTGGACTCGCTGACATGGGAGGTGACGGTGTAGGGCTCCTCCTTGGTCTCACTGGTAACGGTGTCGTTGTACTGGCTGTCGGCCAGATAGAGGTTCTCCAGATTCATGTAGATCATGCTGCCGCCGCCCAGGATGGACTGGGTGTTGATGAGATCCGCGGCGGAGACATCGTAGCTGGCCAGCACGGAATAGGTGGTGGAGCTGCCGCCGGGGATGATGCCGATGGTACCGCATTCCACGGGCTGCTTAGCCCCATCGGTGTAGAGGCAGGGCACGAAGGTCTCGTTGTCCTTTTCGTCGGGATCCCAAACGTTGTAGGCGGTTGCGACAAACAGCTTGTCGTCGATCATCCGGGAGTCGATCAGATAGCCGTCCTGACCCAGGCTCTTGACGATCTGCGGCGAGGCGGGGTTGGAGATATCCAGAATGTCCACGGCAATGTAGTCCTCGCCGCTCTCCTCGCCCTTGGCGGTGGTGTCCCAGCTGTACTGGTCAGAGAGGATCACCGCCCGGTCACCCAGGATGTACATAGCCGACGGCTGCTTCTGATTGGTGTGAACGGAGCCGTCCTCGTTTTCCACCCGGTCCCAAGCTTCGCCGATGATGGTGTGGGAGACCTCGGTGACGGCGCCATTGTCCGCCTTCATGATGATCAGCTCATAGTCGCGGAGGATGTAGAGATAGGTGCCGTCGGTCTTGACGATGTCGCCCTCATCCACGCCCTGTACCTGCACGTTGGTCATGGAGTAGAAGGTGCCCTCGCCTTCTCCGTCGCCCATGCCTTCTGCGGCGGAAGGAGCTGAGGCGTCCGCAAACTCAGCCTGTGCGGTCAGGCCGGAATAGAGACTGTTTCTCACCTCGCGGGTCGCTTCGGCGTCCGCGATGGCGTCGGAGACTTCGCCGTAGCTCTCAGCAAAGTGGAGTACCGGGCGAACCGGCGCGGCTGCCGCAGGCTCCGTGGAGGCGCTGGGCTCCGGTTCCGCCGTATCCTGCTTCCCGCAGGCGGACAGAACGCCCAGCAGCAGGCAGCAGATCAAAAGGATGGATGTGATCTTTTTCAGTTTCATGGTTTCCACCTCATTTAGAAAGGTTAGTGTTTTGACGAGTTGCGACAGGAAAAGGTTCCGATGAAACAGCGTGCCGGAATTGCGGCACGCTGTCTGTTTATCCCAGGAGATTCTTCTTCGCAGCCATGGCGGCGTTGGTGAGGATGGTGGCATCCATGCCCAGGGTGACGCTGCCGTAGCCCAGCTCGAAGTCCTGCTTTGCTGCCGCCTCATTGGCCGCAAAGATGAAGGAGAACTTGCCCTTGGCCTCGCAGACTTTTTGGATGTGGGCGATGGCCTCCCTGACCTCCGGATCGTCGAACCGGCCCGGCTTGCCCAAGGCGGTGCTGAGGTCGAAGGGCCCCACGTAGATGCCGTCCACGCCGGGGACATCGAGGATGTTCTCCAGATCGTTCAGGCATTCCACCGTCTCACACTGGGGCAGGAGCATGGTCTCATTGTTGGAGACCTCGAAATAGTGATCCAGCCCCTGCTGCGCGTATTCCTCATACCAGAAGCCGCTGCCGGCGGTATTGGCCACGCCACGCTTGCCCAGGGGCAGATACTTTCCGTATTCTACGATCTTCTCCACTTCCGCCACCGTGCGCACGTCCGGAATGACAAGACCCATGACGCCCACATCCAGCAGCCGCAGGATGGACGGGCGGCTGATCTCCGACACTCTGGCGAAGGGCGTGAGTCCGTAGAGCTTCGCGGCGCGGACATATTCCAGGGTGGACTGGGGGTTGAAGGGGCCGTGTTCGTTGTCGATGATGATATAGTCCAGCCCCGCGAGGCCCAGGCACTCTGCCACCGTGGCGCTGCCCAGCTCAAAGAAAGTGCCCAGGGTCTTCTCCCCCGCCAGCATTTTGGATTTTACCTGATTCTTCATAGTTTTTCCTTTCTCAGTCGCCGTTCCGGCTCACTTGGTCTGGGCGCTCAGCGGGAAGTATTCCTCCATACTGCCGCGGATCATTTGCAGGTTCGGCACCAGCACCATCATGCCGCGGATGGTGGCGTTATAATAGGCATTGTCCGCCGGGACATAATAGGATTCGATCTTGTCGTTCCCGCGGAGGGTCGTGAAGCCGCTGGCGATCAGGGACAGGATCTGTACCGTGCTCTGGTCGGTGGTCAGCTGCGGGATCAGCGCCTTGGCCAGGCTGATCAAGGTCGTCAGGTTGCTTTTCCGGGCCTTTTCGAAGACGGACATCAGCACATTTCGCTGTCTTCCCGTGCGGCCGAAGTCGCTGTCCAGCTTTCGGATGCGAGCATAGATCAGCGCGTGTTCGCCGTCCAGATGGTTCTGCCCCGCGGAGACGCCCACGATCCTGGCTTCCGCGGCGGTGAGCTCCACGTCCACGCCGCCCACCGCGTCAATGACCGACTCGAAGCCGTTGAAATCCACCTCAAAGCAGGCATCCACATGGACGCCGAAGTTCTCTGTCAGCGTCTCCTTCAGCAGCTCAAATCCGCCGAAGGCGTAGGAGGCATTCAGTCGGTTGTCGGTGTAGCCGGGGATACGGACATAGAGATCGCGCAGGAAGGACACCATGGAGATCTCCTTGGTCTCCGGGTTCAGGCTCACGATGATCATGGAGTCAGAACGCTGACGGCCCTCGCCGGGACGTCGGTCCTGGCCCACCAGAAGGATGTTGATGAGATCCTCATCCGGCAGCGGCTCCACCAGCGTCCACTCCACATCCTTGGGCGCCACGGTATCCGGCCCATCGCTGTCCACTTCAAAATCCTCCATGGAGGGGTCGATCCGATCGCCGCCTGCGTGTCCGATCATACCCAGCGAAATCAGAATAAACAGCACCGCCGCCAGCAGCAACGCCAGAAACAGCAGCAGCGCCGCCGTCAACGGTGATACGCGACGGAGCTTCTTTGCCTGATCCTTTGCTTTCTGCTTCAGTTCTTTCTTGTTTTCTTCCATGTTCATCCCTCCCGGGGTTCTGCAATCAAAAAAACACAGATTTCTGCAACAATTCGACAAATCTCCACGTTATTGATTATAGCAAAGACCGTCCCGTGAAGCAAGTGCCATGGCTTGTAGTTTCTGCCGAAATATGATAAAATTTCACAAGTATGTTTTTCCCGAAGAAAGGAATCCTGATATGAAGCAGCTGAAGCAACGCACCCCCGCCTTTTGGGTCTCCTGTGTCGGCGTCATCGCCGTGGCGCTGATGTTCCTGCTCTGGTGGGGCAAGTTTTCCTATTATTCCGCCGGGGCGCGGATCGCAGCGATCCTCAGCGCAGGACTGTTCGTCTGCGTGGGCATTCGTTTTGCTCCGGAGCTGGTGCGGTTCTGGTCCGCCGGCGAACCGCTGAAGGAGAATCTGAATACCGACGCAAAGCCCGGATTTCTGCCGAAGCTCTTTCTGGCGCTTCTGGGCTGGGATCTGCTGGTGCTTCTGGCAGCCTGGCCCCTGCGGATTTTGCTCCACGGGGAGACGAGTCTTGCAAATTCCATGACCGCCTGGGTCTGCGGCGACGGCGTGCATTATCTCGACATTGCCCGGGACTGGTATCTCTCCGAGGGCAGCATCGACCGACTGGTACAGCTGGTGTTTCTCCCTGCCTATCCCCTGCTGGTCCGACTTTTGCATCTCGTCATCCCCAACTGGACCTACGCGGCACTTGCCGTCTCCGGGCTCTGCTTTGCCGCGGCGGGTTGTCTGCTGTATAAGCTTTTGCGGCTGGATCTGGAGCACAAGGCGGCGGTGCGAGGCATCCTGCTTCTCTGCCTGATGCCGGGCTCCTTCTTCTTCGCTGCGCCCATGAGCGAGAGTCTGTTTCTGTTATGCTGCGTGGGATGCATCTATTTTGCCCGCACCGAGCGGTGGCTTCCTGCCTGCCTCTTCGGCGCGGTGGGCGCTTTCACCCGCTCTCTCGGTGTGACGCTGCTGGTTCCGCTGCTCACCGAGCTGATCGCAAGACGGGTGCGCGGTGAGATCAGCATCAAAACCACCATCCTTCGCTGTTTGATGCTGCTGCTGATCCCCGCGGGCTTCGGGGTCTACGTCTATATCAATTACAAAGTGGCAGGCAATCCGCTGCAGTTTCTCACCTATCAGTCAGAGCACTGGAATCAGAAGCTGGGATTGTTCTTCAACACCGCCGCTTACCAGTTCGAATATGCCAAGTCCTCGGCCGAGAACAATATGGAAAACCTGCTGGGGCTCTGGCTGCCGAATCTCACCGCCCAGGCTTTGAGTCTCGGACTCATGATCTACGGGGCGAAGCGGCTCAGAGCCAGCTACACCACCTGGTATTTCGTCTACTTTTTCATCGCCATCGGCACCACCTGGCTGCTGAGCGCGCCCAGGTATCTCATGGCCTTCTTCCCCAACGTGATCGTCCTCTCCGGCATCACGGAGCGCAACCGGCTCCGCTCCTCGCTGCTTCCGGTGATGCTGGGGCTCTGGGGCCTGTATTTCCTGGTGTTTATCCTGCGCTGGCAGGTCTATTAAGGAGGATTCCCATTGAACGCGCTGCAATTTGAAAAGTCGCCCTATCTGCTCCAGCACGCAGACAATCCCGTGGACTGGCTGCCCTGGGGCGAAAGGGCCTTTGAACGCGCAAAGGCGGAAAACAAGCTGATCTTTCTCTCCATCGGCTACGCCGCCTGTCACTGGTGCCATGTCATGGCCCACGAAAGCTTTGAAGATAAAGGCGTCGCGGCGATTCTGAACCGCCGCTTCATCCCCGTGAAGGTGGATCGGGAGGAACGGCCCGACGTGGACAGCGTCTATATGGCTGCCTGCGCCGCCATGACCGGAAACGGCGGCTGGCCCCTGACGGTGCTGCTGACCCCGGAGCAGAAACCCTTTTGGGCAGGGACGTATCTGAAAAAACCGCAGCTGATTTCCCTTTTGAACGAGGCCGGCCGGCTGTGGGAACAGGATCCGGAGCGGATCGAAAAAAGCGGCGAGCAGCTCACGGGCTTTCTCCAAAACGCCAATCAGCCCAAGCCCGGCGAGCCCTCCAAAGCCCTTCTGCAAACGGCAGCGGAGACCATGCAGCGCCACTATGACAGTCTCTGGGGCGGCTTCGGCGCAGCGCCGAAATTCCCCACGCCCCACAACCTGCTGTTCCTGCTTCGATACCATCTGCGCACCGTGAATGATGAGGCTCTTAAGATGGCTGAGGGCACCATGGAACACATGTTCCGCGGCGGCATCTTCGACCACATCGGCGGAGGATTCAGTCGCTATTCCACCGACAGAAAGTGGCTGGCGCCCCACTTCGAAAAGATGCTCTACGACAACGCGCTGCTCTCTCTGCTCTACACCGAGGCCTTTCAGATAACCGGAGAACAATGGTATGCCGATGTGGCCCGGCGGACACTGGATTACGCCATCCGGGAGCTGCGAAACGACCTGGGCGGCTTCTGCTGCTCTCAGGACGCGGACAGCGACGGCGTGGAGGGAAAATATTATCTCTTCACCCAAGACGAGCTCTATCACCTGCTGGGCGCCGACGCCCCCGGATTCTGCCGCAGCTTCGGCGTTTCAAGAGAGGGCAATTTCCACGGAAAGAACATCCTGAATCTGATTGGGAACTCCCAATGGAAAAGCGCGGCCTCCGGGATGGAGACTGCGCCGGTCGAAAAAGTGTACAATTATCGGAAAGGCCGCACGAAGCTGCTGCTGGACGACAAGGTGCTCACCGGCTGGAACGGTCTGATGATCGCGGCGCTGGCCCGGGCAGGACTGGTTCTTGAGGAAAAATCATTTCTCAGTACAGCGGCCCGGACGGTGAACTTCATCGAAAAAAACCTCCGGGATGAACGCGGCAGTCTGCTGGCGGTCTGGCGCGGCGAAGCCGCTCACCCGGCGAAGCTGGAGGACTGCGCCTTTTACGCCTGGGGGCTGCTGGAGCTCTATGAGGTGACCTTTGACCCGCAGCTGCTGGAGAGGACCGTAAAGCTGGCGGATCATCTACTTTCGGAATTCTTTGACGAGGAATCCGGCGGCTTCTATCTCTATGGCGTCCACGACGAGCAGCTGATCACCCGCACCAAGGAGGTCTACGACGGCGCCATCCCCAGCGGCAACGCAGTTGCTGCCCTGGTGCTCTCCAGACTGGAGCGGCTCACCGGGGAACCGAGATTCCGGGAGGCTGCGGAGAAGCAGCTCCGGTTTCTGGCAGGTGCGGCGCAGAAGCACCCGGAAGCCCACTGCTTCACCCTTCTGACGCTGACGGAAACTCTCTGGGAAACCGAGGAGCTGGTGGTCTGCGCAAAGGAGGAACCGACGGAGCTGCGGGCGTATCTGCGAAAGTCCCATCCCGGTCTCACGGTGCTGCTGAAAACCCCGGAGACCGCCCAAGCGCTGGATCGGCTCGCGCCCTTCACCAGGGAATATCCCATCCCGGAAGCAGGTGCCTTGTATTACCGCTGCCACGGCGGAATCTGTGAGCGTCCCACGGAAACCTTAATATGAATGGGTCATAAGCCGGAAGGTCTTTCGATCGTAGTCGATGAGACCTTCCGCTTTCATTCTGCCCAGCTCCCGGCACATGGCGCTCCGGTCGATGGCCAGATAGTCCGCCAGCTGCTGCCTGTCGAAGGGGATCGTGAAGAGTTTTGTCCCCGCCCTGCGGCGCTCCGCGTCCAGATAGCTCAGAAGCTTGTCCCGAATGCTCCTTCTGGAGACGTGGCGCAGCTTCTCCGTGAGCAGGTAATTCTTCTGCGCCAGGATCCGAAGGAACCGGTGAAGCACCTGGGTGAACTCGGGACGGAATAGCCCGTCGATTTTGAGAAACAGCACCTCGCAGGGAGCGTCCGCCGCAACCGTCACCTGCACCGGCAGGTCTCCGAGACAGGCAAACACCTCTGCGAATAGCTCCCCCGGCCGGACGCTGCCCAGGATCTCCCGGTTGCCGTAGGGGTCCGCCCGCTCCAGCCGCGCCGCGCCGGACAGCACGATGCCGAAGGCGGTGACGGTCTCCCCGGCGCGGAGGATCACCTCGTCCCGGTCGTATTGCCTCCGACGCACGGTCAGCTCCCGCAGCAGCCGCTCCGCTGTTTCCTCGGAAAGGCCCGAAAACAGCGGCGTTTTCAGCAAAAATTTCAAAGATTCTTCCATAATTGTCTCCTTTGTTGCAAATGCAACTTATTATTTGGCGCCATTGTAGTATATTACGATCAGAAAATCAAGCAGGAGGTCATCATCATGCTTCGGAAAATCATCAAAATCGACGAGGAGCGCTGCAACGGCTGCGGCCTGTGCGCCAACGCCTGCCACGAGGGCGCCATCGACATCGTAAACGGAAAGGCCAAGCTCATGCGGGAGCATTTCTGCGACGGTCTGGGCGACTGCCTGCCCGCATGTCCCATGAACGCCATCAGCTTCGAGATGCGGGAAGCCCCCGGCTATGACGAGCAGGCGGTGCTGGCCGCCAAGCGGGAGAAGCAGGAGCAAAAAGCTGCTGAGGCTGCCGCCTCCGGTGACGCCCCCAACGCGCTGGACAACTGGCCCGTGCAGCTGAAGCTGGTGAGCCCCTCCAGCCCGGTGTTCTATCAGTGCGATCTGCTGGTGGCTGCCGACTGCACCGCCTACGCCTACGGCAACTTCCACCGGGACTTCGTCCAGGGCAAGGTTGTGGTCATTGGCTGCCCCAAGCTGGACGCCGCCGACTACGCCGAGAAGCTCACCGAGATTCTCAGAGAGAACGACGTGAAGTCCGTGACCCTCACCCGGATGTTCGTCCCCTGCTGCGGCGGTATGGAGTATGCCGTACACCAGGCCATCGCCGGCTGCGGGAAGGACGTGCCCCTTCGCACCGTGACCATCGGGGCCGACGGCGCCATCCTTGCCGACGAAAGACAGGCGTAAATACATCAAAAACCCGGCTCGTGTGAGTCGGGTTTTGTGTTTGTCAGGATTGAAAATAGGCTTCGATCTCTGCCTTCGTGGCGGTGCAGGAGCCCTGGATCATGGTGGGCTGGCCGCCGCCCTTGCCCTTCAGGGCCGCGTTGATGATTTTGGCCTCAGATCGAAGATCCACGGTGCGGCTGCCGATGATATAGCGGTAGCCGTTCTTATCGTCTCCGGAGAAGGCCGCGCAGACGCCGCCGCAGAGCGCCATCCCCGCGTTCACCAGCTCCCGCATGGCGATGGGGTTTTCAAATTCGTCCACGATGCAGAGGTTGCCCTCGGTCGCATGGAGGGATTTCAGCCGCATGTCGCAGAGCTTCTGATCCCGCTGGGCTACGGTGCGCTCCAGCTGCTCCTTTTCCGAAAGAAGCTTTTCCACGGCCCGGGTGATGTCATCTCGCGGCACGCTCAGCAGGTTGGAGATCACCTTCACCTGGTCGGCGCGTCTGGCGTAATCCCGCTGGGCGTCGGAGCCGCAGATCATGGTGATCCGGACGCCGCCCCGGTGGCGCATGCTGTCCAGGATCTTAATGGTGCCGATCTCGCCGGTATGGTGCACATGGGGCGCGCAGCAGGCGCAGACGTCGTAGCCCTCCACGGTGACGATCCGGACGTTTTCCGTCAGCTCCAGCTTGCTGCGATAGGTCATATCCTGCAGCAGCGCCGGATCGGGGTATTCGGCTTTTACCGGCACGTCCGCCCAAATGGCCTCGTTTGCCAGCCGCTCCAGCTCCAAAAGCTGCAGCCAGCTGAGCTCGCCGCTGAAGTCCACGGTAACCGCATCCTCCCCCAGGTGGAAGCCCACGTTCTCATACCCGTAGAGCCTGTGGCAGATGCCGCTGACGATATGCTCGCCGGTGTGGTTCTGCATTCTCCGAAACCGCACTCGCCAGTCGATCTCACCGGTCACGGTCTGGCCCACGGGCAGCGGATGATCCACATAGTGGGCGATGCCGTCGGCCTCCTCCTGGACGTCCAGCACCTTTGCGCCGCCCAAAGTGCCGGGGTCCGGACTCTGGCCGCCGCCCTCCGGAAAGAAGGCCGTCTGATTCAAAACCACCCGCCAGCGGTCATCGTTGGGCGCGCAGGAGAGCACCTCTGCCTCGAACCGCTGCAGATAGCTGTCGCTGTCATATAATTTGATCGTCATTTCGATTCTCCGTTTCTGGCTGCAAGTTCAACAGAAACATTATAAAATATCCGCACAAAACTGGCAAGATGGGAATTGACATTTTATTAACCCAGCGTTATAGTAGGGAAAATGTTTTTGGAGGTGAGTTCCATGAAAGATCATACGACCCGGGTGGTGTTCCTCGCGCTGCTCTCTGCACTTTGCTGCGTGGCGACCATGGTGATCCCGATTCCCACCCCTACCGGCGGCTATCTCAACGCCGGGGACATCGTCGTGGTGCTCTCCGCCATGCTGGCAGGGCCGGTCTGGGGCGGCATCTCCGCCGGAGTCGGTTCCATGCTGGCGGATCTGCTGGGCGGCTATGCACTCTATGCCCCCGGGACGCTGCTGGCAAAGGGACTGGCTGCCGTGGTCATAGGGATGATCTGGCGCAAGGGAAAACAAAACCTGCCCGCCGCCGTGCTCGCCGCTGTCTTTGGGGAGCTTTGCATGGTGCTGATTTACTTTCTCTATGAGTCTCTGTGCCTCGGTTTTGGCTGGGCTGCAGCGGCCGAGATCATCGGAAACCTGCTCCAGGGCACGGTGGGCGTTGCGGGCGGCCTGGCCCTCTATCACGCCCTGATCCGCGTGCCGGAGATCAAACGGTTTTCGGAGCAAATCAAATAAAATGCAGGGAACGCTTCGGCGCTCCCTGTTTCTTTATGCTTTTTGAGTGAGGTAGCAGTGCCACTCCTCTTCACAGAAGTGCTGCAGGATCTCGAAACCGTTTGCTTGCAGCGCCGCCGCGACCTCCTCCTGTCTGCCCTCAATGATGCCGGAGCAGAGGAACACGCCGCCGGGGGCCATGAACTCCGACACGATGCCGGAGAGCGGGATGATCACGTCCGCCACGATGTTGGCCGCTACGATCTCATAGCCGCTGCCGAGGCTTTTTCGCATGCCCGCGTCGGAGAGCACGTCTCCCGCGTAGACCTTGAAACGATCCGGCCCGATGCCGTTCAGGGCGGCGTTGGACTCCGCCACCTCCGGGGCCTTGGGGTCAATATCGCAGCCGATGGCGCTGTCACAGCCTAAAAGCAGCGCGCCGATGGCCAGGATGCCGCTGCCGCAGCCTAAGTCCAGGATCCGCTTTCCTGGCGCGGAGACCCGCTCCAATGCAGCCAGGCACATTCTCGTGGTGGCGTGGCTGCCGGTGCCGAAGATCAGGCCAGGATCCAGACGCAGCGGGATTCTGCCGTCCTCCGGCGCCTCCAGCCACTCTGGCACCACCACCAGTTTCTCGCCGATCTCGATGGGCACATAGTACTGCCGCCAGTTGTTCTCCCAGTCCTCGTCCCGGACGATGGCGGTGGTGACCTCCCGATCCAGACCTACTTTGATGGAATCCAGCTGGGCCCGGCCGTCCTCGTCGTCTGAGAGGTAGAATTTTACTCTGGAGACGCCCCGGAACCGGGATTCCAGCGACTCGTCCACATAGTCCCAATACTGGTGGTTCTGCTCCAGGAACTGCTTGAAGTCCTGCTCGTCCTCCACCACCATGCCGCCGGCGCCCAGCTCGGCCAGCCGGTCACAGAGCGCGTCGATTTCCTCGCTCTTGGCGGGTACGGATACCTCGATCCACTGCATATGCTGCACCTTCTCTTTTCTTGATGATGCGAGTTTATCATATTGTGTGTGGGAATGCAAGACAAAGCCCTGCTGCAAAATCATTTCAAGTCTTAGCAAAAATCGACGCTGCCGCCGAGGGAACGGATTGCCACACCAGTGTGCGCACTGGTTCGCAATGACACCCTTTTACAATGCACGCTATTGCCTTCGGATGCCGTGCATGAAGCCGTCCAGAGCGGTGGAGTGGATGTCCCCGGCGATGATGCGGTTTTTGTAGAAATACAGGGTGGCGTAGACGGTATCTGCGGAATCATAATTCGTGATTTGATAATTGTATACCGTGACGCAGAGGCCGGCGTAAGGCTCCAGATCAAAGCCCTGCTGCCGCTGGAGGCCGTTGTAATCCGCGAAGATCCCCTCGAAGACTCTCGGCAGCACCACGGTCTGCTCCGTCTCGGTGGCGGGCTCCGCCTCCCATCCGTTGGCGGCGAGATAGGCGATCCGCCCCTCGGTGGTGCCCACGTTGTAATGCATGGAGAGGACGCCGCCGTTGGACTGGGCGATCACCGCGGCGGAGAGCACCACGGCAAAGAGAATCAGATACAGCGCCGCTTTGTTGGCGGTGAGTTTTTTTCTTCGAGTCATGGGATCACCTCATTCCAGCCTATTTCCTTTTTACCGGAAATATGATAGAATAATTAATTATGCTGAAAACTACGAAGTTCGGGAGGGATCCCTTTGATTCGACTGGATAAATATCTATCTGACGCGGGCATCTGCTCCCGCAGCGACGCAAGAAAAATCATCCGCGCCGGGCGGATCTCGGTGGACGGCATCGCCGTGACCAAGCCGGAGGCAAAGATCGACGAAGGCGCCCGGGTCACTGCCGACGGGATCCCCGTAACCTGGAGCCGGGAGCGCTACTATATGCTCTACAAGCCCGCGGGGATCATTACCGCCACTGAAGACGAGACGCAGAAGACGGTGCTGGATCTGTTTCCAAAAGAGCTACGGAAGGGCCTCTCCCCCGCCGGCCGGCTGGACAAGGACACCACCGGGCTGCTGCTGCTCTCCACCGACGGAGACTGGATCCACCGGATCATCACACCCAAGAAGATGGTGCCGAAGGTCTACCTGGCCCAAACCGAGGGCACGCCCACGGAAGAAGATGTGCAGCAGCTGGCTCAGGGGATCGAATTGGGCGACGGAACCAAATGCCTCCCCGCACGTCTGGAAGTTCTGACGGAAGGACAGTGCCGGGTCACCGTCTATGAGGGCAAATATCATCTGGTACGCCGGATGCTGGCCGCCTGCGGAAAACCGGTTCAGAAGCTCCATCGGGAATCCATCGGCGCGCTTTCCTTGTGCAAATCGCTGAAACCCGGCGACTTTCGGCCCCTTTCCGAGCAGGAGATCCGCGATGTTTTCTCGACAAATAGTCGAATAAGTGACCTGTAATCGCAATAATTTGTAACGATTCAGACGCTATTCGAAAAAAATTCACAAAAAATGACCACTTTTCTATTGAAAAATGCACAGAAATTCGGTATTATAGAAAACAGCGATTTCCAGAATGTCAGACAGCGATGAGGAGAAGCGCGTGTCGAATGGAGGAGCTTTTATGTCAAGCAGAATTTTCCAAGGCGTAATCGTACAAATGAAGGAAGCCACCGATCGCTGCATCGGTGTTGTGGACGAGCAGGGGTTCGTCATCGCCAGCAGCGAGCTGGCCACCATCGGTTCCAAGCTGGACGATTTTTCCGCCGCCGTGGCCGATACCCAGGAGGCCCTGTTTACCACGGCGGAGCGTACCTATAAAATCCTGGCCGGAAGTGCCGCAAGATTTGAGTATGCCGTTTTCGTGGAGGGTACCGATTCGATCTCCCGCGGCATCTGCATTCTCGCCGCCATCGGCATGAACGAGGCCAGCACGAATTTTGAAGAGAAGCACAACAAGGCCGCTTTTGTCAAAAACATCATCAGCGACAACATCCTCCCCGGCGACGTGTACGTCCGGGCCAAGGAGCTGCACTTCACCACCGATGTGCCCAGAGCTGTCCTGCTGATCCGTCAGCTGAACAACACGGACATCGCCGTGCTGGAGCATGTGCAGAACCGCTTCCCCGATCGGCAGCACGATTTCGTCCTCAGCGTCAGCGAGTCGGACATCGTCGTGATCAAGGAGCTCGCCAACGAGGACGCCTCCGATGAGATGTGCGCCCTGGGCGAAGAGCTGGTCAAGAGCATCCGCGACGCGCTCCACATCGAGACCGTCGTGGGCATCGGCACCACTGCCCGTCATCTCAGAGAGCTGGCTGACCGCTACAAGGAGGCCCAGGTGGCCATCGACGTGGGCAAGATCTTTGAAAACGACCGCCCCGTGATCCACTATGAGAATCTCGGCATCGGCCGCATCATCTATCAGCTGCCGGTGACCCTGTGCGAGATGTTTCTCTCCGAAGCCTTCAAGAAGAATCCCATCGAGGCCCTGGATGAGGACACCCTGGACACCATCAACCGCTTCTTTGAAAACAACCTGAACGTCTCCGAGACGGCGCGCAAGCTCTATGTGCACCGCAACACCCTGGTCTATCGTCTGGAGAAGGTCAAGAAGATCACCGGTCTGGATCTGCGGGAGTTTGAGGACGCGATCCTGTTCAAGGTGGCCGTCATGGTCAAGCAGTATCTGAACTCTCAGAACGGCAACAAGTTCTGATTGTCATGAAAACCCTCCCCTTCCGGGAGGACGCAAAACGAGGTAACTTTTATGGTTCAAATGCAGGACGTCCGGATGGTCTACGGGAACACCGGCGCGGTTGCGCTGGACGGCGTCAGCTTCGACATCGAAGACGGCGAGTTCGTGTTCCTGGTTGGCCCCTCCGGCTCCGGAAAAACCACGATCATCAAGCTGCTCACCGGTGAGGAATCCGTCACCGAGGGCAAGCTCGTGGTCAACGGCTTTGATCTGAAAAAGATGAAGAACAGAAAGCTGCCGAAGCTGCGGCGCACGCTGGGCGTCATCTTTCAGGATTTCCGTCTGATCGACAAGATGACCGTGTATGAGAACGTCGCCTTTGCCATGCGCGTGGTTGGCGCCAGCGGAAAAGAGATCCGCAAGCGTGTCCCCCAGGTGCTGGAGCTGGTGGGTCTTTCTGAGTACAGCAAGCGCCTGCCCGCGGAGCTTTCCGGCGGCGAGCAGCAGCGCGTCTCCATCGCCCGGGCTTTGGTCAACAACCCCCGGATGATCATCGCCGACGAGCCCACCGGCAACCTGGACCCGGTGCGCAGTCTGGATCTGATGCTGCTGCTGGAGAAAATCAACGAGCTGGGTACCACCGTCGTGGTGGTCACCCACGAAAAAGAGCTGGTCAACGCATTTTCCAAGCGCGTCATCGCCATCGATTCCGGCAAGGTGATCAGCGACGGTATGGATGGGTATTTCGGCTATGAAACTGAATAGATTTTTCTACCTGGTGGGCCAGGGCGTGAAGAATATTTTCACCCACGGCTTCATGTCCTTCGCCTCCGTGGCGATCATTACGGCCTGCCTGCTGATCATGGGGTGCTTTTCGCTGATCACGCTGAACATCGACAACATGATCGCGGAGATGCAGGCACAGAACAAGGTCCTCGCCTATGTGGACGAAACCCTCTCCGAGGACGAGGCCCGCGCCCTGCAGAAGGACGTGGAAAAAGTGGGCAACATCGAATCCATCGAATTCATCACGCGGGAGGAAGCCATGAAGAGCTTCGAGTCCGACTATGACTCTAAGCTGTTCAGCAACATCGACTCCAGCGTGTTCCGCCACCGGTATGTGATCTCCCTGACGGATATCTCCCAGATGGATCAGACCAAGACCAAGCTGGAGAACGTCAAGGGCATCGCGGACGTGACCGCGCATCTTGACTACGCGGAGAAGTTCGTCACCTTCCGCAACATCGTCAGCATCGTTTCGGTGATTCTGGTGGTCATCCTCTTTGTGGTGTCGCTGTTTATCATGACCAACACCATCAAGCTTGCCACCTTTGGAAGACGGGAAGAGATCGCCATCATGCGCATCGTCGGCGCTACCAACGGATTCATCCGGCTCCCCTTCGTGATTGAGGGTCTGCTCCTCGGCGCCCTGGGCGGCGGGATCGCCTATCTGCTGGTGATGGCGCTGTATCATGTGGCGACCCAGAAGCTTCTGAGCGCCATGGCCTTCGGTTTCGTGGTGCTGGTTCCCTTCAGCACCGTGGCCATGCCGCTGCTGGGCGTGTTCCTGGGCGTCGGCATCCTGGTGGGCGTTCTGGGCGGCCTTTCCGCCATCCGGAACTACCTGAAGTTCTGAGTATCCCTTCCCTTTCGCAATTCTACTAAGGAGGCGTTTCATGAAACGCAATACCGCAGTTCGTATTCTATGCATCCTGCTGGCAGCCATTTTCGTGCTGTCTCTGGTGGTGGTCATGCTCCCCTCGAGAGCCGGCGCCGTCACCCAGTCGGAGATCGACGCCCTGCAGTCCAAGCGGGACGAGATCCGCGCCAAGCAGCAGGAGCAGCAGAACCAGATCGACTCTCTCCGCAATGAGCAGGCCGGTGTTCTGGAGCAGAAGGCCGCCCTGGACGCGGAGGCCAACCTCACCCAGGAGGAGATCAACGTGGTGCAGGAGCAGATCGACCTCTACACCGACCTGATCGCCCAGAAGGAAGAGGATCTGAAGGTCGCCAAGGCTGACGAGGAAGAGCAGTCTCAGCTGCTCCGCACCAGGATGCGCGAGATGGAAGAGGGCGGCAAGCTCTCCTTCCTGGTGGTGCTGATGGAATCCCGCAGCATCTCCGATCTGCTAACCCGTATCGACATGATCAGCGAGGTCATGAACTATGACAAGGCCCTGGAGAAGTCCCTGACCGCCGCAAGACAGCGGGTGCAGGAGGCGGAGGTCGCCATCCAGCAGGCCAAGACGGAGCAGGAAGAGAAGAAATCCGAGCTGGACGCCAAGAAGGCGGATCTGCTCAAGCAGGTTGCCGAGGCCGAGGCGCTGGTGAAGAGTCTGGAGTCCGACATCGACGCCTGGATCGCCGCATACGATGAGACCGAGGCCGCCAAGAAGGAAGTCCAGGCCGAGATCGACAAGAAGGTCGCCCAGATGGAGGCCGAGCGCAAGGCCGCTGAGGAAGCCGCCCGCAAGGCTGCTGCCGAGGCCGCTGCAAGAGCCGCTGCCCAGCAGCAGAGCTCCGGAGGCGCCACCTACACCCCGCCGACTACTTACACCACCGGCACCGGCAGCATGATCTGGCCCTGCCCCAGCTGCCATACTCTCACCAGCTACTTCGGTTACCGTGTCCACCCGATCTACGGTACCACCAAATATCACTCCGGCGTTGACATCGGCGCCAGCTACGGTTCCAGCATTCTGGCGGCTGACGGCGGCACCGTCATCACCGCGGGCTGGGTCTCCGGCTACGGCAACTGCGTGGTCATCAGCCACGGCGGCGGCGTCAGCACCCTGTACGGACACATGAGCTCCATTGCTGTCAGCGTGGGCCAGAGCGTCTCGCAGGGTCAGACCATCGGCTACGTGGGCTCCACCGGCAACTCCACCGGCCCCCACCTCCACTGGGAGGTCGCGGTCAACGGCGTGCGGCAGGATCCGCTGAACTACGCCAGCTGATTGGATTCTCATTTTGAACAAAATCTTCGCCGGGCAGGCTGAAACGTCTGCCCGGCGTGAATGCTGATTGGGAGGCATTTTATGGATGAGCAAAACACCCCCGTCACCCCCCGGCGGGAGCGAAAAAAACCGGAAAAGCGGCGTCGTTCCGCCAGACTTCCCGGCCTGTTTGCGGCTATCATAGCCTGTGTGCTGTGCGTGGCCATCACCGCAGGCGCCATGTGTCTGGTCTTTTTCGGGAAGTTCGGCGGCGTGTCCAACTTCAAGCTGGCGAGAAAGCTGGCGGAAGTCAAAGACGTCGTGGATAAAAACTATATCGGCGAGCTGAAGGATCAGGACGTCATCGACGCCGCGGCCGCCGCCATGGTCACCGCCTCCGGCGACCAGTGGAGCTACTACATGACCCCCGAGGAGTACGTGGCCTATCAGATGTACTCCGCCAACGAGTATGCCGGCATCGGCGTCACCATTCAGGCGGAATCCACCTCCGGCGGCTACCGGATCGTGGCGGTCACCGCCGACTCCCCTGCCTCCAAGGCCGGTCTGGTGGCCGGTGATGTGATCCTCTCGGTGGACGGCTCCGACGTCTCCGGCAAGTCTCTGGTGGAGGTGCAGCAGCTGATCCGCTCCAAGGTGGACCGAACCATTGCCTTTACCATCCGCGGCACCGACGGCCAGAGCCGCACGGTGAACGTGGACTGCACCGTAATCCACACCAACCCTGTGTCCTTTGAGATGCTGGATGGCAACATCGGCTATATCAAGATCACCAACTTCGAGTCCGGCAGCGGCGACGGCGCCGTAAAGGCCATCGACCAGCTGCTGGCCGACGGCGCGTCCTCCGTGATCTTTGACGTCCGCGGCAACCCCGGCGGCAAGCTCACAGAGCTCATTACCCTGCTGGATCACATTCTCCCCGAGGGTGAGATCTTCGTCAGCGTGGACAAATCCGGCAAGGAGACCGTCACCAAGTCCGACAACATCTGCGTCAAGGTGCCCATGTGCGTGCTGGTCAACGGCAGCACCTACAGCGCGGCCGAGTTCTTTGCCGCAGCCCTGCAGGAATACGACTGGGCCACCGTCGTGGGTGAGCAGACCTCCGGCAAGGGCCGCAGCCAGACCACCATCGTCCTCTCGGACGGCAGCGCCGTGCACATCTCCAGCGCCAAGTATCTCACCCCCCACCGGGTGGATCTGTCGGAAGTCGGCGGACTGACCCCCGATCTGGTTCGCACCCAGGTCACCGAGACCGTCACCGATCCTGACACCGGCGAGGTCATTGAGCAGGAATCGGACACCGACGCCCAGCTGGAGGCCGCCATCCTGGCCCTGCAATAATCGAGCAAAAATATTAATTCAAATAAATCATCAGGAAGAAGGAACACACCATGGCAAACGAGAGCAGATATAAAATGAGTTCCGAGCGCCTTGAAGCGCTCAAGGCAGAGCTGCAGCATCTGGACACCGTCGGCATGAAGGAAGCCGCCGAGCGGATCAAGGAGGCCCGCGCCTTCGGCGATCTGAGCGAGAACAGCGAGTACGACGAGGCCAAAAACGAGCAGGGCAAGATCGCTTCCCGCATCGCAGAGCTGAAGGACCTGATCGAGCACGCGATCATCACCGAGAAGGTGGAGGACGCCGAGCACGCCGACGTGGTCACCATCGGCAGCAAGGTCAAGCTGGTGGATCTGGAGGACGACTACGAGGAGGAGTACCAGATCGTCGGCTCCCAGGAGATCGACCCCATGCACGGTCTCATCTCCGACGACAGCCCCATCGGCTTTGCCATCAAGGGCCACCGCGCCGGCGACGTCGTCACCGTGGAAGCGCCCGCCGGAGAGCTGAAGTTCAAGATTGTGGAAGTCATCAACGATTGATATTGGAGAGATAGATTCATGAGCGAAGAAAAGAACAACCAGACCCCCGCACCGGAGCAGGATCTCTCTGAGCTGCTGCAGATCCGCCGTGACAAGCTCAAGGCCCTGCAGGACGAGGGCCGCGACCCCTTCCAGCGCACCCGCTTTGTCAGAAGCGCCTGGTCCGAGGAGATCAAGGCTGATTTTGACGGCTTCAACGAAAAGACCGTCCAGGTGGCGGGCCGCATCATGTCCAAGAGAGGCATGGGCAAGGCCATCTTCTGCCACATCCAGGACGACAAGGGCCAGATCCAGCTCTACATCCGCAAGGACGCAGTCACCGAGCAGGAGTTTATGGACTTCCGCAAGTACGACATCGGTGACATCATCGGCGTCAGCGGCTTCGTGTTCCAGACCAAGACCGGCGAGATCAGCGTCCACGTGGAATCCGTGGAGCTGCTGAGTAAGTCCCTGCGTCCCCTGCCGGAGAAGTTTCACGGCATGACCAGCACGGAGCTGAAGTACCGCCAGCGGTACGTGGATCTGATCATGAGCCGCGAGAGCCGCCGCAACTTCGAGATCCGCAGCGCCTTCATCCGCCACGTCCGCAAGTATCTGGACGACCACGGCTACATGGAGGTGGAGACCCCGGTGCTGAACACCATCTCCGGCGGCGCCACCGCGCGACCCTTCATCACCCACCACAACACTCTGGACATGGACATGTACCTGCGCATCGCCACCGAGCTGAACCTGAAGCGGCTCATCGTCGGCGGCATCGAGCGGGTTTATGAGATCGGCCGCATCTTCCGCAACGAGGGCATGGACACCAAGCACAACCCCGAGTTCACCACCGTGGAGCTCTACCAGTCCTACGCCGATTTCAACGATATGATGGATCTGTTTGAGGAGCTTCTGAGCTCCGCCGCCAAGGAGATCGTCGGCAGTTATCAGCTCCAGTGGCAGGATCACGACATCGATCTGACCCCCGGCTGGCCCAGACTCACCATGGCCGAGGCCGTGAAGAAGTACGTGGGCGTGGACTTCATGGAGATCACCGACGACGCCGAGGCCGTGGCCGCTGCCAAGACTGCCGGCGTGGACATGGAAAAGGTGGAACCCACCTGGGGCCACGCGCTGTATGAGTGCTTCGACCAGAAGGTGGAAGAGCAGCTGATCCAGCCCGCCTTCATCACCATGCATCCGGTGGACGTCTCCCCCCTCGCCAAGCGGAGCCCCAAGGATCCCCGTCTCACCGAGCGGTTCGAGCTCTTCATCTGCCACAGCGAGATGGGCAACGCCTTCTCGGAGCTCAACGACCCCATCGACCAGCGCCAGCGCTTCCAGAAGCAGGTGGAGCTGCGTGCCAAGGGCGACGATGAGGCCGGTATGATGGATGAGGACTTCATCAATGCGCTGGAGTACGGCATGCCCCCCACCGGCGGCCTGGGCATCGGCATCGACCGCTGCGTGATGCTCCTCTGCGGCGTGAACTCCATCCGCGACGTGATTCTGTTCCCGACGATGAAGCCGGAATCCTGATCGGCAGATAAAAACATATTGATTCTCAATGCTTTACGGGCTCTCGCAAGTTTGCGAGAGCCCGTTTTTACGACAGTTTTACGACAGATTTACTTCTGGTTTCACCGTTCAACTGATTCTGATTTTGCCTTCCAAATTCGCGAAGCTCTCCAATTTCTTTTCCTTGGTCGCTTCGTTATAGACGTCCATGGTGGTGGAGATGCTGGCGTGTCCCATGATCTCCTGAATGACCTTCAGGTTGGTCTCATTTTCGCAGAACCTTGTACAGAATGTGTGCCGCAGATGGTGGGCACTGAAGTGCGGCAGCAGGAGCGGTTCCCTGTTCTCCTTTTCTGCCTTGGCTGTTTCCTCGGCGTTGTAGGCGTTGCTGATGCTGACGATCGCACGGTTCAGGCAATGAGGCGACATCGGGTTGCCAAACCGATTACTGAAGATGAAGCCCGTGTAGCCGTCGATCACAAAGTCGTTAAAGCCCATCATTCTCTGTCTGGCAAACTCCCGCCGCAGCGTGTCGCGGACGTCGTTCAGCATCGGGATCTGTCGGACGCCGGAGCGGGTCTTTGGCGTCGTGACGTGAAAGCGCATGGAGCCGTCGTCCTGCTGCCTGTAGATCAGAGCGTGGTCGATAGTGATGATATTTTCGTTGAAATTGCAGTCCTCCCAGCGGAGTCCCAGCGCCTCACCGATGCGGCAGCCGGTACCCAGCAGCAATGTGATCAGCGGCAGCCAGCGGGCGTATTTTTTGGAGCCCGCAACATAGCTGACGAAGGCCTCCTGCTCCGGTACGGTCAGAGCCTTGCGCTTGGTCTTTTCCCAACCAAATGATCGTTTGATCTCCGCGATGGCGCCATTGGTCGGGTTGATGCGGATCAGGCCGTCCCGCACAGCGTTCTCAAAAACCGGGTGCAGGATCGTCTGGAACGTCTCGATGCTGTTGGGCTTGAAACCGAGGTCGTGCATCAGGTGCACGTAGAAGCTTTTGATATCCGTGAAGTGGATGTTGGCGATCCGCTTCGTGCCCAGCTCGTAGCGGACAAATCGATCGTACATGTAAATGTAGTTGTTTCGTGTGGAGTCCTTCAGCTCCACCTTGCCAGAGATGTAGATTTCAAAGAGCTCGTTCAGCGTCGTGCGCTGGGATTCTACGGTGTCGATCCAGTCCTCCTTATCCAGGAGGATCTGTTTCTCCAGCTCCCGGAGAGATGTGCCTTTTTTCTTCCCCGGCGGCGTCCGATCCGTTTCCACCAGCCGCCAGCTGTAGACAGAGTGCCTGTCCCCTCTCCGGTCGGTGAACTTGTACTCGTAGCGTCCGTCGCTCCGCTGGAACTCGTTGTCCTTCAGATTCCGCCCCTTGTCGTCCTTGCGTTTCTCTGCCATGGCAGCCCTCTCAGATGTCGTTGTACCGATCCAGGAACTCTTCGAAGGCTTCCCGCTTGATCAGGGCCCGGCTGCCGTTGTGAAGCGCGTAGGGCGCGTCGGGGTTGTCTCTGAGGATCTCCCGCAGCTTGGTTTCGCCGATGGAAAAGTAATCCGAAGCATCCTTGATGCTCAGCGCGTACTTTTTCCACACCGGAACATTTTCGGTCTTCAGTCGCTCCGCGGTCTCCTGCATGATCTCCTTGAGCTCCCGGAGGCTCCTCGGCATCACCACGTCCGCTGGATTGATTTGATGATACTCTCTGTAGTCATCACGTCGGTATGCAGTTCTGTTAATCGTATTGTTTCTCATAAAAATCCTCCTAAAAATCTGATTTATTTCCGCTTGCCAGAAAGGAATTGGATGCGGTTATTGTTATGATATACTCTCCTCCGCCGGATGGGTTTTCGCCGATTTCATCACCTCCCTGATCATCCTGTTTAAAGCAGAAACTAGGCAAGCACCAATCAATTAAGCTTGCCTAGTCTACTATGTATGCGATACCCGGTGGAGGGTTAGAAGTATTCAGTTGTTGTCAAACCCGGAAAGCCTCTTTCCAGAGTTCGTAATCTCGCGCCATGTCCCTGGCCTGCGCCACAAGATTATGCTGCATTGGTTCGGCTCCGCCGTTCCTGTGCATGATGATGCGCCTGACAATAGGACGGAAGCTTGGCTGCATTCCGATCTGTTCCCGCTGAAGCGTTCGGTAATACAAGCCGGAAAGCCGGATGGACGAGATGGTCGGCGGATTATCTTCGTCTGGCAAGGCGTTCAGTCTCACCCCAATGCGAGCTCTGAAACTCTTGATTGTCGTCTGGCCGTGAACGCCACGGAGCAGCGTGTCCCCCGGGACTCTCTCGCGAACGATCACATTTTTGTATTTTGGATGCTTATAATTGAAATGGTCTTTCTCTACGAGCCACTCGAAATCTGGGATCGCTTCCCTGCAGATCTCAAACTCCTCGCCGCCGGTCTTGATAATCAGCCTCGATAAACTAACATCGGATGTTTTCACGTCGATCGCCTGATCCTCGAACATCCCAAAGTACGCCATCCAAAGATACGCGCGGTATATGATATGGATCGTACCCTCGCTGGTGTCGTCGAAGCGTTCGTTCAGGAGCTTCAGCATATGCTGCGGGTTCGCCAGCATCCGTTTCCGGTACGGTTCCAGATCCTTCATGTCGAGCTGATCCGTCAGGTCGTTCGCTCCTTCGACGCCTTGAGAAATACACCATCTGCAGTAGGTTCTTAACGCGGTTTGCGCTGTGACCCTTGATACGGTCTTGTTGCCGGAAACCAGCTTGAATACCCCTGTGAGTTCCTCCAGAGTCATTTGGCAAATATCCTTCGAAGCCGCCTCCTCTAACGGCTCTGTCCTTTCAAATAGCCACGTTAACCACCGCCGTCTGGAATCTTTGTCTTCCAGTTCTATGTACTGGAATTTTAAGGATTCGTTGTACATGGTGGCACCTCGTTTCCTAGCATCTGGACACATTATAGCATACGGCATCCAACTTGTCAAGTTGTTTTTTCAGTCCTTTTTAAGAAAAATTTATGGTGCGTTTATAGAAATATGCCCTTTGTTCAGTTAGTAGTTCTCGTACGTATCACAGCAGATGACACCGCCGAGCTCAGGATATTTCCTCCTTTGGAGTCATTTCGGTATTCCCCCTCTAAACAACCTCAGAAACACCAGCACAGCGAAATCTGAGAATATCATTGAAATTTAAGGAATTTTTGATCGACAGGTTGCCAAAAGATAGCTTGTTATTTCTATCAGAATTGTCGCTCAAGTAGCTGGAAATCATCACAAAGCTCTTTGGTTCCACGAAATATCACTAAAATCTATGGCTTCACAAAACATCCTCAGATTAAGAGAACTGCAGTAACGCTCTTGACATTCGGAATTAATTCTGCTATTATTTCATAGTGTATTTACAGTCCTCTTTTCGGCGCTGCAATCCATGTCGAATCTTTTCGCTGGCAAGTCTGCTGACCATGTGATCGGCATCTGAAAATTCTAAAAGCCGTATGACCCCCGCACAGGCCGCGCAAGTGGCATATAGAGGGAGACCCCCGCAACCCGGCAGCCCGGCATATAGTACGAAAGGATGAAACAGAGAACATTAGTTATTTCTCCATATTAAAAACCATATCAATTGCTAAGTGAATGCTGTAACAGCCGTACTTATGGAACCTTGTCTGTGAGGTGTCCGTCGCTGTGCGACTCACATCCAAGGTTGGTTGCAGACTATACTAGTAATGAGGGGGAACGGAAATCATCCTTGATGAAAAGACATTGTAACTGTATAACGATACTTATGGCAGACTTGTCTGCGAGGCATCGCATCCAAGTCTGGTTGCCTGCTGTGCTTCGTTGGCAATAATCTTGATACACACAATTTGTAAAGGTCCTCATCGTACTTATTGCACCTCGTCTGCGAAGTGTCCGTCACTTCGTGACTCGCATCCGAGGAAGATTGTAAACGATTTATTAATAATTGAAAATAGCCTTGCATTTTTGAATCTGTACTTTTAAAATGAAATCAAACAACATATCGTATCCCTGTACGTAATCGCATACATAGTTGAATTACGGCAAGCTTAATTGAGTGCAGTGATAGATCTTATCTCAGGAGTGAAAAGGGCCTCATGGCCATTGCCCTCTATTTGGCCTGCTCCGCTGTCTGCGGCGGCATCTCCACGGTGATCGTGCTGCCCTGGTTCAAAGCCACCTACGACAACGGCGAATACATGTACATGCTGGTCTGGGGCATGGCCCTGGTGGGCAGAGCCCTGGGCGGGCTGGTGCATTATCGGGTCAAAATTCCCCCGGAGCACCGGTATCAGATCGCCCTCGCGGTGTACATTGTGATCTCGATTCTGGAGGGCGTCTATCTCTTCACGCCGATCCCCGTGATGATGGTCATGTGCTTCCTCGTGGGCGTCGGCGGCATCACAAGCTATACCATCCGCATCTCCGCCACCCAGAGCTATGTGCCTGATGAACGAAAGGGACGCTTCAACGGTGCCTTCAATATGCTCTCCACCGCCGGTGCCCTGGTTGGTGAAGTGCTGGCGGGCTCGCTGACACTCATTATGTCGGAGCGTGTGGTGCTGCTGGTGGCCATGCTGCTCTGTGCGCTGGCCGCGGTGGTGTTCATCGGCGGAGGAAAAGAGCACGTGTCGTATATTTACAACAGGACTCAATAACAAAAAACCCCGCTTCCGAGTGAAGCGGGGTTTTTCTTATTCAATCTATTCGATCAAAGGGCAGCCTTGGCCTGCTCGCAGAGAGCGGTGAAGGCGGCGGGATCGTGGATCGCAGTCTCGGACAGCATCTTGCGGTTCATGTCGATACCGGCGAGCTTCAGACCGTGCATGAAGGTGGAATAGTTCATGCCGTTGGCCTTGCAGCCGGCGCTGATGCGGGTGATCCAGAGCTGGCGGAAGTCTCTCTTCTTCTGCTTGCGGCCGACGTAAGCGTAACGGCCGGACTTCATGACCTGCTCGTTGGCCATCTTGAAGTGGCGGGACTTGGTAACGATCACAAATAAGCCTGCAGCTTATTTGTAGGGAATCATTTTCTTGATGGTGGCGTCGTTCGTCTTGTCAGCGTAGGTGGTGCTGCGCAGACGACGGCAGCGCTTGGTGTCCTTCTTGGTGAGGATATGGCTCTTGTAAGCGTGGGCGCGTTTGACCTTGCCGGTCTTGGTGAGATTGAATCTCTTCTTCGCACCGGAATGCGATTTCAGCTTGGGCATGATGAATTTCTCCTTCCGTTGGGTTGATCTATCTGGCTCTCAGAGGCGCTCTGCCTCCAAAGAAATAGATTACTGCTTCTTGTTCTGGGGCTTCGGGCTCAGGAACATGGACATGTTGCGGCCCTCCAGCTTGGGCTGCTTGTCGAGGTTCGCGATCTCGGCGCAGGCCTCGGCGAATTTGTGCAGCAACTGCTCGCCGATGTTGGTGTGGGCCATCTCGCGGCCGCGGAAGCGGATCGTCACCTTCAGACGGTCGCCGTCGCGCAGGAACTTCTGGCCGTTCTTGAGCTTGGTATTGAAATCGTTCTCGCCGATGCTGGGCGACATACGGATCTCCTTCACCTCAATGACGTGCTGATTTTTCTTTGCTTCCTTTTCCCGCTTGGACTGCTCAAAGCGATACTTGCCGTAGTCCATGATCTTACACACGGGCGGATTGGAGCCCGGCGCGATCTTCACGAGATCCAGATCCCGCTCCTCGGCGATGGCAAGCGCCTCGTCGGAGGACATGATGCCAAGCTGCGCGCCGTCTTCCCCGATGACACGAAGCTCCTTGTCGCGGATCTCGTCATTGATCTGATAGTTTACCGTTGCGATATCAACACACCTCCAGAAATGTGGCATTGAAAACAAAAAGCGCGAACGCACAGCGTCCGCACCAACATTCTCCGGAGCATTACTCCGGCCTGAATATTGACCACGGACTGCTTTTGCAGCCGGGTGGAGCGCAGTACGCCCACTTCATTTTCAACGATGGTAGTATAACAGGCCGGAGTGTAATTGTCAAGAGGTTTTTTCAGGTAATTTGAAAAATATAAAACTTAAGATAATCCGTCTCGGGGACGTTCCACAGAATCGGGTGATCGGGGCCCTGCTGCCGGGCTTCGATCTGCCTTAAAGACACCTGGGCGTCCTTGGCGGCGTCATGGAGCATGGCGCGGAATTTTTCGTCCGTCATGAAGTGGGAGCAGGAGCAGGTGGCGAGATAGCCGCCTCTGGGCAGGATGCGCATGGCCTTCAGATTGATCTCCTTGTATCCCCGGATGGCGGAGGCCACGGTTGCGCTGCTCTTGGTGAAGGCCGGCGGGTCCAGGATCACCAGATCGTAGCGGCCCCGCTTCTCCTCCGACAGTTTCGTGAGCAGGTCGAAGACGTCGCTCTTTACGTACTCCACCTTGTCCGAGACGCCGGTGAGCGCCGCGTTCTTCGCGGCCTGTTCCAGGGCGTCGGCGGAGACATCCACGCTGACCACCTCAGCCGCTCCGGCGAGGGCGCAGTTGAGGCCGAAGGCACCGGTGTGGGTGAAGCAGTCCAGCACCCGCTTCCCTTTTGCGATCCTCGCCACGGAGGCGCGGTTGAACTTCTGATCCAGGAAGAAGCCGGTCTTCTGGCCATTGAAGTAGTCCACATCATAGTGGACGCCGTTTTCCACGATCTCCACGTGACCGTCCAGGTCGGTTCTGAGGCCGGGCAGCGCGGCAAAGCCTTTCCCCTGCTCCATGCCCTCTCGCTCACGGATCTTCACGTCATTGCGCTCATAAACTGCGTCAATGGTCTCCCCCAGCTCCCGGAGGTAAGACACCAGATCGGAGAAGATCTCTGCTTTGCGTTGCTCCATGCCGAGGCTCAGAACCTGGGCAACCAGCACCGGGCCGAAGCGGTCAACCGTCAGCCCCGTGAAGCCGTCGGCCTCCCCGAAGATCAGGCGGCAGTTGTCAAAATCGTCCCCCATGACGGTCTTCCGGTAGTCCACGGCGTAGCGGATCCGCCGCTGCCAGAAGGCGGCGTCAATGCTGTCGTTGTGGTTCCGGGTCAGGAGGCGGACGCGGATCTTGGACTTGCTGTTATAAAAGCCGCTCCCCAGCCATTTGCCGCTCTGGGTGCAGACGTCGGCAACGGCGCCGTCCTCGGTGGGCTCGAAGCTGAGCACCTCCCCCTCGTAGACCCAAGGGTGTCCGCCGCGGATGGCTCTGGCTGCTTTGTCGGTTACAATGATTTGACTCATGAATCTGCTCCTGAAAATAGATTTTTCCCTATTCTACCCCAGCCGGGTCCTTCCCGCAAGGGCGAAACTTTACAAAAACCCTGTTTTTTGCTATAATATCGAAAATTCAAACAAAGGAGAACCGGTTTGAAACTCAGACATTTCTACATTTTGGTGGCAGGACTCCTGACCGCGGTGATCCTGGGCGTCGGGATCTGGTACCTCTGGCGGCACCAGATGCTGCCGGATATCCACTTCCTGCCCGGCTCCGGCAGCGCGGAGGAGGTCGTTGAGAAAGCGGACTCCACGCCGACGCCGGAACCCACGCCGGAGCCGACGCCGGGGATCTTCACCATCTCCATGGTGGGTGACTGCACCCTCACCTCCGGCCAGTATGACGACCACTTCGAATCCGTCCTTCAGGAGCACGACCTCAGCTGGCCCTTCTCCGGCACGGTGAATTACCTCGGCAACGACGAGTTCACCCTCGCCAATCTGGAGTGCACCTTCTCTGACACGGCTTTGAGCTCCGGGGTGCTGTTCCAGTTCCGGGGCCCCGCTGCCAACGCGCAGATCCTCTCCTCCGGCAGTGTGGAGTGCGTCACCATGGGCAACAACCACACCACCGACTTCGGTCAGCAGGGCATTCTCGACACCCAGGCGGCGCTGGAGGCCGCGGGCGTCTGGTATGACGGCCCCGGCGAGGCCAGACTCTATGAGACGAAAAACGGCCTCAAGGTCGGCGTCTACTGCCCCGGCTGGCTGGGACTCAGTGAGGCCAACATCCAAAGCGGCATCGCCCAGCTCAAGGATCTCAGCGCGGATGTGATCATCTTCGCGCCCCATTGGGGCATGGAGGGCAGCTATCAGGTGACCGCCATGCAGGAGCAGTTTGCCCACGTCGCCATCGACGCCGGGGCAGACATCGTCTGCGGCACCCACCCCCACGTACTTCAGCGGGTGGAGGAGTACAACGGCAAGTACATCTTCTACAGCCTCGGCAACTACAGCTTCGGCGGCAACACCCAGCCCAGAGACCGGGACACCGTCATCGCACAGGTGACCATCCAGGAGCAAAAGGACGGCAGCTACGCTCTCGCCGGCTACAACCTGATTCCCTGCTGTCTCAGCAGCACCGAGAACATCAACGACTACTGCCCCGTCCCCTACAATGCGGAGTCTGAGGATTACTTGAGAGCCATGAGCAAACTGAACGGCACCTTCGAGGGCGCCGATCTCACGGTGGATTACTCCTTCTTAAATTAACCAAACAGGATGAAACCGCCGCTCCGGTTGGAGCGGCGGTGTTATTATTTGGTTTGCATCATTTGAATCAATGGCTTGAAATAGTCATCCGTTGTGCAGAGCATGCTTCCATTGACCATGATCCAGTCCTCGCTGAACTGATAGCCGGTCAGAAATTCCCCCTCCGCGTCGTTGAAGTAAAGCAGATAGGCCCAGCCGCCGTGGGGCGGGACAGCAATTTCATTTTCAATCGGCATATTGTCCAGCATGGCGACCAGCTTCGCCACGTCCGCGCTTTCCGTGATGGGATACTCTGCGGGCATACCATTCACCAGATTGGTCGCGTCCCGCAGCAGGAAGGATTTCGTTCCCGCAGGGAGAAAGCTGGCACGCTCCGAGGCGTCCCGCAGCCGCAGGATCACGGCCGCCGCATCTGCTCTGGTGGCGGTGGACTGGGGATTCATACGATGGGATTCATCCCCCTGCATCACACCTGCCAGGCGCATGGCCTCCGCGGCCTCCCGCGCCCAAGGGGAGATCTGATTTGCGTCAGAAAACGCCGACGCTGGGGCTTTCGCCTGCTTCAGCTGCACGTGAGGCCGAAGGTCAATGAACCGCGCCGCCATGGTGGCCATCTGCTCTCTGGTGATGGGCTGACCGAGGCCGAAGCGACCGTTCCCGACGCCGTTGGTAATTCCCGCGTCGATGGCAAAGGCGAGATAGGGAGAATACCACTGATCGTTTCGAATGTCCGAACAGCCGTAGTACGCTCGAAAATCCACATGCTTCATGATGCTCTGATACAGCTCCATGTCGATCCCGGCGGAGCGGATCAGCATGGCGACGAACATCTCCCGGGTAACCATGCCGTTTGGCTCAAAGGTGAACAGGGTCGTGCCGGTGGTGATCTTCTGCTCATATGCCTCTTTCACATAGGGATAGTACCACTGGTCCTTCTTCACGTCCACGAAGGGCAGCGGGAATTCGAAGGCGAAGCAGCTGACGGACAGCGCAGCCGCCAGAAGCAGCGCCAGACAAAAAGACAAAATGCGTTTCATTTTCATGGTATGGCCTCCAGTTCCGATAATGCAAAAAGATAAACTGTGACATCCTCGGTCGTTTCACCCACAGACAGTGCCACAACCAAATCCCGCCCGAAGATATGGATACCGGCAGCGCCGCTGTCCCCGGGCTCTAAAGGCTCATCCGTCAGATCGATGGTTACGGTTTCACCGGTATTCAAATCGGTGAAGATCAGATCGCCGTTTTCATATACGACGGTGATGTCGGTCACCGCCTCCGGCATCTGTGGGGTCGGCAGATCCTCGGCGCCGGGATCAGACGAAGGCGGCTCCGAACTGCCTGCGCCGCCCAGCCACCACCAGTCCGTGGGGGATGGCTCCGGCTTCGGTTCATTGCTGCCGCCACTGCCATCGTTCTCCGGTGAGATCGCAGGGCCTTCCGTGATCGGCGCGGTGGTCTCCGTGGGAATCTGCGGCGCGGGGGTCTCGACCGCCTGCGGCGATTGGGTGGGAGTGACCGCCGCCGATGGAGTGGGTTCCGGCGTCAGCGTCTCCCGCGCCGTTGGGGTGGAGGTCGCAAGCGGCGCGGTGACGCCCTCGGGGGTGGGGCGAAGCTGGGTCACGAGGACAAGGATCAGCAGGCACGCAGCCGCCATGGGCAGCGCAAGGCGCAGGATCAGTGGCTTCGGTCTGGGTTTCTGCTCCAGATTGCAAAGCCGCACCATGCAGGCTTCCGAGGGGCGCTGGGCCTCGTAATAGGCATTCAGCCGTTCATTCGCCATCCTCATCACCTCCAAGCAGGGTTTTCAGCGTCTGTCTCGCCCGGGTCAGGCGGGAGCGGACGGCGGCATCCGTCATGTGCAGGGTCTCGGCGATCTCCGCGCTGGAGCACTGCTCATAGTAGAACAGATACACCACGGCGCGGTCCTTGGGCTTCAGTTGGTTTAAGGCTGCCTCCAGCTCCGGATCGGGAGTGGGCTCCGGTTGGGAGGCGGCCTCCTCCAGGGGAAGCGTTCTTCTTCGCCAAGGGCTGCGGAGAATGTCTCTGCACTGGTTCGCCGTGACGGTTCTGAGCCACGCGCGCAGCTGATATTCCTCCGCAAAAACCGGTCTCTTCCGCAAAAATTTAAAAAAGACCTCCTGCAGCACATCCTCCGCGTCCTGCCGGCTGCCCAAAAAGCTGTAGGCCAGCCGGTAGAGCGAGGCGGAATACCGCTCTACGATTGTCTGAAATTCCAGATCCATGGTGGGTGTCTCCCGAAAGCTTTCTGTTTATATAACGCTGAAGGAACGTGAAATGTTGCAGAACCGAATCAAAAATTCTGAATCCTCGTTAATGTTTCGTCAAATTGCACGATTTGAAACTTTTTTCCTCCGCATTCTTGTAGAAATGGTTTACTTTCCGGCCGGTTTGTGCTTTAATAGGGGCAGAGGACCTGATAACATATCAGGGAAGCAATTAGGAGGTAATTACAATGATTCAGTTTGCAAGCAGAATGAATAACCTGAAGGGTTCTGCCATTCGTGCGCTGCTGGCGCTGGCGAACCGTCCGGAGGTTCTGTCCTTCGCCGGCGGCATGCCCGCCCCGGAGCTCTTCCCCATCGACAAGATCAAGGCCGCCACCGACGCCGTTCTGGACGAGCAGGGCAAGGTCGCGCTGCAGTACTCCAGCACTGACGGCTTCAAGCACTTCCGTGAGCAGATCGCTGCGCGTATGGAAGCCAAAAACGGCATCAAGACCAGCGCCGACAACATCCTCATCACTTCCGGCAGCCAGCAGGGTCTGGACTACTCCGCCCGCGTGTTCGTGGATCCCGGCGACGTCATCATCATCGAGAGCCCCAGCTATCTGGGCGCCCTGAACGCCTTCAAGGCCTGCGAGCCCAACTTCATCGCCATCCCCACTGACGACGACGGCATGATCATGGAGGAGCTGGAGAAAGTCCTCGCCACCACCGAGCGCGTGAAGATGATCTACGTCATCCCCGACTTCCAGAACCCCTCCGGCCGCACCTGGCCGCTGGAGCGCCGCCAGAAGTTCATGGAGATCGTCAACAAGTACGAGATCCCCGTCATCGAGGACAACCCCTACGGCGAGCTCCGCTACGAGGGTGAGAACATGCCCGCGCTGAAGAGCATGGACACCAAGGGCCTCGTGGTCTTCCTCGGCACCTTCTCCAAGATCCTGGCCCCCGGCTATCGTCTGGGCTGGGTCTGCGCTGAGGGTGAGATCCTGAAGAAGTACAACTTCATGGCCCAGGCTGCCGCGCTGCAGGCCTCCACCGAGGCACAGCTGGTCGTCTCCAAGTTCATCGACATGTACGACCTCGACGAGCACGTCAACACCATCAAGGACTGCTATCGCAAGCGCCGCGACGTCATGGTGCAGACCATGGAGCGGGAGTTCCCGCCCGAGGCCAAGTTCACCCACCCCAACGGCGGTCTGTTCGCCTGGGTCGAGCTGCCCGACTACATCAACACCAACGAGATGGCCAAGATCTGCATGGAGCGCAACGTGGCTTACGTTCCCGGTGACGGTTTCTTCCCCGATGAGGGCCACAACAACTGCATCCGCCTGAACTACAGCTGCATGTCCGAAGAGAAGATCGAAAAGGGCATGACCATCCTGGGTCAGGTCATGAAGGAAGAGATCGCCAAGCACAAGGGCTGATCCCGAAATCTACTGCAAAAACCAGCTGCTGATGCAGCTGGTTTTTTTGCTTTATAGAATGTGTTCTTCGATGAATTTTGCCACGCCGTCGTTTTCGTTGGTGTCGGTGACGGCGTCGGCGTTTTCTTTGATCGGATCGGCGGCGTTGCCCATCACGACGCCGGTACCTGCGGCTCTGAGCATGGCGAGATCATTGGTGCTGTCACCGAAGGCGAAGGTGTCTTTTCGATCGACGCCCAGGTGATCCGCCAGAAACAGCAGCGCAAGACCCTTATCCGCGCCTCTGGCGTTCAGCTCCAGATTGTTGCGGAAGGAGGAGGTCACCACGATCTCCGGGAAGGCTTCCTCGATCTCCTTCCAGGCCGCTTCCCTTTCGTCCATGTTGCGGAAGCACAGCTGCACCTTCTGTACCGGTGCCTGTTTTTCTTTTAAGAATGCTTCGATGTCCTCGATGGGCTTGCGGGTCACCTGGATCAGCCGCACCACCTCTTCGTCGGAGTTGTAGTAGCGCAGATTCTCGAAGTAGGCCCGGTTCGTCCAACCGGTGTGGTTCCAGTAGACGTCCCGCATGCAGTCGTAGCGTTTGGCGAAGTCCAGCACCCCGAGGGCGGCGTCCAGTGGGATCTCGCAGCGGTACAGGATCTCTTCCGTCTGCTGATCGGAGACGCAGGCCCCGTTGATGCTGATGACATACCGGACGAAGGGCTGCTCCAGTACTTCCCTCGGCATGGCGTTCAGGGCTCTCCCGGTGGCGGGGACGATGAAGTGTCCCAGGTCCGCGGCCTTCTGCAGCGCCAGACGGTTTCGTTCGGAGATGTGCTTTTCGCTGTTTAAGAGGGTGCCGTCCAGATCCAGAGCCAGGATGCTCAATGCCAGCCCTCCCAGTGGTCATCATCGTCGCCCGCCTCGGTGTACTCCCCTTCGAAGATCGTCGGATCCGGCTTCGGCGGGATGCTCTCCCCGTTCAGGACGCGGTAGTAGTTGGCGTAGGTCAGCGCCTCGTAAGGCCAGAGCCAGATGGCGAAGGGCGAGAGCAGAAAGTGAAGGATCTCCCAGCCGAGGAAGCTCAGATCCAGAGTGAAGAGCTCCATTTTGTGATTCCGCATCATCTCGGAGCTTTGCTGGATGCACTGCATGGGCGTGTAGTCCGGGTGATCCAGCAGCAGGTAAATGGCCTGCCGGTAGCGGTAGCTGGCCACGATGCCCGGCACGATCAGCAGCAGCGACCAGAGGAAGATGAAAACTCCCTCCAGCAGACTCAGCAGGATGACTCTCCCCATGACCGCGAAGCCGTCCAGGAGGTTGCCGTAGTCCGCCTGCTCCTCTCTTGTCACATGGAGGGCGTAGATGGTCTTGCCGGTGTTCACCATCAGCTGCATGATCGCCAGCGCAACAGCGATGACGCATCCGAAGAAGGACGGGCTGTAATTCTGCAGCTGGCGGAGATACTGCGCCTGCAGATTCTCGATCACCGCCTGGACTTCCTCCGGGGTGGTCATGTTGGTGTTGCTGATCGTGAATCGGAAGTTCAGCCCCATGACGTTGGTGGACAGGCGCTGGAGAATGTAAATCAGCGCAAAGACGATCAGACCGATCACAATGGGATTCGGCTGATAGCGGCGCATGCGCTCTCTGGCGTCGCGCTTGAGCAGGGTACGATCCATTGAGACCGCCACCTCCTTGTTTGGGTTCATCCTATGATTATACCAGATGCGGTTTTGTTTTTCCACCCCCGATCTGAAAAAGAAGGCGAAAGCAGTAATTCTGCTTGAAGGTTCCGGGTTTCCATGATATAGTATTCGCGGATTTTACAGGTTTTGAAGGGAGGGAACCCACATGAAGCAGGATACGGCGCTCAAGGCGCTGTTGATCTGTTCCGAGGATGAAACTGCAACGCGGGTTCTCGGCCTTCTGCCGGAAGAGATCTCCCCCATCCGCTGCAGAACCGCGCCGGAATCCATGCCGGTGCTGGAGCGCGGCGACGCGGAGCTGGTGATCGCCGTGGAGCCCTTCCATCAGGACGTGGACGGTCGCCTGCTGCCCACCCTTTTGAAAGAGGAGCGGATCTGTCTTCTGGTTTTGACAGAGACGGAGACGCCCATGCCCATGCTGACAGAGCAGGGCGCGCTGGTGCTCCCCTGCTCGGCGCCGGATTTCCTGCTGCAGCAGGCGGTGCAGCTGCTGATCTCCACGCGGCGGAAGCTTCGGAAGCTGGAAAACCGCGCCGCGCAGCTGGAGGCCCATGTGGAGGAGGTGCGGCTCATCAACCGGGCGAAGCTCCTTCTGGTGCAGCAGCTGAAGATGACCGAGGCCGAGGCCCACCGCTACATCGAAAAGCAGGCCATGGACACCTGCCGCAAGCGCAGAGCCATCGCTGAGAACATCATCCGCACCTATGAGACCTGATTTTTCAAAAGTTTTCTGAGGAATTTTTAAATAAGTATTCCAATTTCAGCGGAATTGCGTTATACTGAAATTTGTTGAAATAATCAAATCCGTTTCCTGCCGCAGCTGCGGCGCGATGATTCAGAAAGGAACCGTACAGACATGCACGACACCTACACCAATCCCCTGTGCGCCCGTTACGCCGGAAAGCAGATGCAGAAGCTGTTCTCCGACGACACCAAGTTCACCACCTGGCGCAGACTCTGGATCGCCCTGGCCGAGAGCGAACGGGAGCTGGGACTCCCCATCACCCAGGAGCAGATCGACGAGCTGAAGGCCCATGTGGACGACATCGATTACGAGTTCGCCGCCCAAAGAGAGCACGAGGTGCGCCATGACGTCATGGCCCATGTGCTGACCTACGGTGAGAAGTGCCCCAACGCCAGAGGCATCATCCATCTGGGCGCCACCAGCTGCTATGTGGGCGACAACACCGACATTCTGCTGATGCGCGAGGGTCTGAAGCTGGTGCGCGGGATGCTGGTGAACGTGCTGTCCGCACTGGCGGATTTCGCAGAGCAGCACAAAGCCCTGCCGACCCTGGCCTACACCCACTTCCAGGCGGCCCAGCCCACCACCATGGGCAAGCGCTCCACCCTCTGGATGCAGGATCTGCTGATGGACCTGGAGCAGCTGAACTTCCAGCTGGAGAATCTCAGACTCCTGGGCTGCAAGGGCACCACCGGCACCGGAGCCAGCTTCCTGGCGCTGTTCGACGGCGACGCCGACAAGGTGGTGGAGCTGGAGAAAAAGATCTGTGAGAAGATGGACATGCCCGGCGCCTATCCGGTGAGCGGCCAGACCTACAGCCGCAAGGTGGACTATCAGGTGCTGCAGGTGCTCTCCGGCGTGGCCCAGAGCGCAGCGAAGTTCTCCAACGACATTCGACTTTTGAGCCACCTGAAAGTGGTGGACGAGCCCTTCGAGGCCGGGCAGATCGGCTCCAGCGCCATGGCCTATAAGCGAAACCCCATGCGCTCTGAGCGAATCGCGTCTCTGGCGAGATATGTGATGTGCGACCTGCAGAACACCGCCATCACCGCCGCCACTCAGTGGTTCGAGCGGACGCTGGACGACAGCGCCAACCGCCGGATCAGCATTCCCGAGGCCTTCCTCGCGGTGGACGGCATTTTGAATCTCTATCTCAACATCATCCGGGGCATGACCGTCTATCCCAAGATGGCGGCGAAGCTCCTGAATGACGAGCTGCCCTTCATGGCCACCGAGAACATCCTCATGTACTGCGTGAAGGAAAAGGGCGGCGACCGGCAGACCCTCCACGAGGCCATCCGACAGCACAGCGTGGCCGCAGCCAAGGAGGTCAAATTAAACGGCAAGCCCAACGATCTCTTTGATCGGATCCTCGCTGACCCCGTCTTCTCCCTCACCAAAGAGGAGCTGGAGGCCGTCAGCGATCCCATGAAATTCACCGGCATGGCCCTGCAGCAGACGGAAACCTTCCTCCGCGAGCAGGTCCGACCGGTTCTGGATCAGTACGCCGACTGCCTGGGGCAGGAAGCCGTCGTGTCCGTATAATTACAGGAGGAAAGCAACATGTTAACATCTATCGTAGGCATCAACTGGGGCGATGAGGGCAAGGGCCGCATGGTCGACCTCCTCAGTCAGAAGTACGATGTGGTCGTCCGCTATCAGGGCGGCAACAACGCCGGTCACACCGTCATCAACGACAAGGGCAAGTTCGTTCTGAACCTGCTGCCCTCCGGCATTCTCAGAGATGAGACCGTAAACGTCATGGGCCCCGGCATGGTCATCGACACCGAGCACCTCTTCAACGAGATCGGCCGCATCCGCGACGGCGGCATCGAGGTCACGCCCCGGCATCTGAAGATCAGCGACAAGGCCTGCATCTGCATGCCCTATCACAAGCTGCTGGACTGTCTGGAGGAGGATCGTCTGGCCGACAAGAAGTTCGGCTCCACCAGACGCGGCATCTCCCCCGCCTATTCTGACAAATACATGAAGAAGTCCCTGCGCATGGGCGATCTGAAGGATCGGGACGCCCTGAAGTCGCGGCTGGCCGACATCATCGAGTGGAAGAACCTCTTCGTGGTCAACGGCTACGGTCATGAGCCCATCAGTCTCGACGAGATGATGGACTGGATCGACACCTACGCCATGCCCTTCAAGGACTACGTCTGCGACACCACAGACTTCCTGCACGGCGCCATCGAGGACAACAAGTCCGTCCTCTTTGAGGCCCAGCTGGGCGCCCTGCGCGACATCGACTACGGCATCTATCCCTACACCTCCGGTTCCAGCACCATCGCTGCCTACGCCACCCTGGGCGCCGGCATCCCCGACACCAAGCTGGACAACGTCATCGGCATCATGAAGGCCTATTCCAGCTGCGTGGGCGAGGGCCCCTTCACCTGCGAGATGTTCGGCGAAGAGGCGGACGCGCTCCGTGAGGCCGGCGGTGAGTACGGCGCTGCCACCGGCAGACCCCGCCGGGTGGGCGGCTTCGACGTGGTGGCCTCCAAGTACGGCGTGAAGATGCAGGGCTGCACCAGCCTGGCACTGACCAAGATGGACGTGCTGAGTTACATGGACAAGATCCCGGTCTGCGTGGCCTATGAGATCGACGGCGTGCGCACCGACCGCTTCCCCATCGGCGTGGAGCTGAACAAGGCCAAGCCCGTTTACGAGTATCTCCCCGGCTTCCACTGCGACATCTCCAAGGCCAGAACGCTCAGCGATCTGCCCAAGGAAGCCATCGACTATGTCCGCTATCTGGAGGCGGCAGTCCACTGCCACATCCAGTACATCTCCGTGGGCGCTGACCGCGACGCCTACATCAAGGTGTATTAAACATTTCTTTCAATTAGAATCCCCTCGCTGCTTGCAGCGAGGGGATTCTAATTGATTCTGCTTTTATGAGACCTTGATGCCGAAGATGCGCTGGCTCCGGTGGCCCACGACCACCATGTCGTTCACCATGACGGCGCTGGCCTCGATGTTGCCGTCCAGATCAATGCCGTCCAGCTTCTCGCCGGTCTTGCCGTCCAGCAGATACATATAGCCGCCGGAGGTGCAGTAGATCAGATAGCCCTTGCCGGATTCGGTGTAGAAATCCACGGGGCTGGACCAGGAGTAGATCACCGTGGGGAATTCCCAGACGGTCTCGCCGGTCTGTTTATCCAAGGCGGCCAGAATGCCGGCGCTGGCGGTGCTGCCGCCGGTGCGGGCCACCGGGACAAAGAGCAGATTCGAAAGCTCATTTTTTCCCAGCGCCATGGTGCCCTGGACGCCGCCGGAGACGCCAGACTGGGTCTCGCAGGTGTAGTCGTGCTGCCAGACGATCTCACCGCTGAGACCGTCGATCTTCCAGACCGGGATCACGGCGGTGGAGTTCTCCGCTGCCCGCCAGCCGGCGTGGAAGGAGGTGGAGATGTAGAGATACGGGTGGCCGTCCTCGGTCTCCAGCACCGGGGTGCAGTTGGTGTCGTCCAGCACATTCTGGACCCAGACCAGCTGCAGATTGTTCAGGTCCAGGCACATGAAGTTGCCGCCGTTGTCCGCCATGTAGAGGTAATGGCTCCAGCAGACGGGCGACGCCTCCACCCCCACCCAGAAGGCCGTGCCGGTGCGGACGCCGTTGTAGCGCCAGCGGATGGGCTCATTGGGGTACATGTTCAAAGTGCCCGCCGCCTCATCGTAGGCGGTGTTCAGCTTCACGATGTAAAGAAGGCCGTTTTCACCGGGATAGATCAGCTGGTCGGTCTCGGCGTCCACCAGCGGAGAGGCGTCATACATGGACCAGGTTCGGCTGGCGTAGCCGTCCGCCGCGCCGAAGGTGTACATCAGCGAGCCGTCCACCAGACTCACCACCAGAACCCTGCCGTCACCTTGCATGCTCTGATAGCCCGCGCCCACATAGAGGATCGGGATGCCTCTGGGATCCAGTGCCCCGGCGCCCTTGAAGGTGTAGCCCAAAAACAGCGGGTCGCGGGTGGCCTCGCCGGTCTCCAGCTCGAAGAAATAGACGAAGCCGTCCATGGTGGCGTAGATGACCTCGGTGAGGGTCTCCTTGTTCCGTGCCCAGTCGTACATATAGGTCATGATCTGCCGGGTCTCGTAGGGCCACTGGGCCACCAGCGGCTGACCCGTCCAGCCGCTCCCGGTCCAGACGTTGCCGTCCGGCGCCTGGAGGGCCGAGGTGATCTTCTCATAGACCTTGTTCAGCTTCCCTTCCGAAACATTGGCGGTGCCGATGCTGGCGCCGTTGCGGTAGTTGTTGCCGCGGAAGGTGGGGATGCCGGTGAGCTTGAAGTAGGAACCGGCGTCGTCAAAGCTGATGGGTTCCGCCATGGTGAAGCCCTCGGCGGCGGCCCCGTCCACGATGACGGTCTGCTCGTTGATGAGATTCTGGGGCTCCGTGCCGGCCACCGCAGCGGCGGTGTAGTCCACCACCTCCGCGACCTCGGTATTCTCCGCATTGCTCACGTGGGCGGCGGGCTTGGCGCCACGATATTTCACCTCCACCACGATCAGCACGATGCAGAGGGTGAACAGGGCGATGGCCTCGATGAGCTTCGAGACCGGAATGCCCAGCTTGATGTTGGATTTCGGCAGCTTCATAAATCCTGATTACTCCGTAAAATGAATGTGATTGGAAATGTGCTCCTGGCAGAAGCAGTGATAGCCCTGGCAGCGGGAGCAGTAGCGAAACTCCAGATCCGGGTAGTCCGTGTCCGTCTTGCCGCAGACCTCGCACTTGTGACGATAGGGCTTTTCCGCCTGCTCGCGGCGGATCCGGGCGGCTTCCCTTTTGAAGTCCACGGTCTTTTTCCGCTGCTGGATCCTCGCCGGGCGGAAGAAGTCGAACAGCCAGTCACCGCAGAACAGCAGATAGTTCAGCACCGCCACCACCGGCAGCAGATTCAGCGGGAAGGGAATGCGGATGATCTCATAGACAAAGAACACCGCGTCCACCACGCCCAGCCACTTGGCCTTGATGGGGAGCAGGAAAAACAGCAGCAGCTGGGATTCCGCGTACAGTGTCGCGAAGGCGAAGAACAGCGAGAAGTTCAGATACCGGGCGGTGACGATAAAGCTGGACATCTGGGAGAACACCTCGTTTCCCCCGTAGATCAGACTCAGGATCAGACCGAACACCGCCGTCAGCAGGATGCCGGAGCAGTAGAAGATGGTGAACTTCCCTGCGCCCCAGGCCTGTTCCAGCGCCTGTCCGACCCAGAAATAGAAATACATCTCCAAAGCGAACCACAGCACGCCGCTGCCGCTGGTGGGGATCAGCACCCAGGTGAACAGCCGCCAGATCTGCCCGCGGAGGATGGCCGTGGGGTTGAAACAGAAAAACTGGAAGATCTTCCCCGTGGTGTCCATCTGCATCACCAGCCAGAGGGCCAGGTTGCCGATGATGATATACAGCATCAGCCGCGGGATGCCGAATCTGGGATGACTATAGCAAAACCGGTCGATCCGGTTCATGAGTTTTTTCACATTCCTGCCCTCCATTCTGATTGCAGAAGAAAATACTATATTATAATACTCGGTTTTTCTGTCAAAGTCCATAACTTTCCGTCTGATAATCTTTGAAATTTTTAAAATCCCCTTCATTTTTTGCTTTCCTATTGTCAAAAGCTGTGGTATGATATAGGTTGTGTGATTATCTTTTGCCTTTAGGAGAAATTATGGAAGACTTCAAGCTGGAAAATGAACATATCGAGGGCAGAAATGCCGTGATCGAGGCCCTCCGCGCCGGAAGAGCCATCGACAAGATCTACATCGCCAAGGGCGAGGTGGATCAGACCCTCGGCCACATCGCCTCCAAGGCCAGAGCCCAGGGCGTCGTGGTGGTGGAGACCGACCGCCGGAAGCTGGACGCCATGAGCCAGACCCACGCCCACCAGGGTGTGGTGGCCCTGTGCGCGGTGAAGGAATACTGCACGGTGCAGGACATTCTGGACATCGCCAAAGAGCGGAATGAAAACCCCTTCGTCATCGTCTGTGACGAGATCTCCGATCCCCACAATCTGGGTGCCATCATCCGCTCCGCCGAGTGCGTGGGCGCCCACGGCGTGGTGATCCCCAAGCGCCGCAGCGCCGGACTCACCGCCGTGGTGGACAAGGCCTCCGCCGGCGCCGCCGAGCACATGGCCATCGCGAGAGTGCCGAACCTCTCCGCCGCTCTGGAGGAACTGAAGAAGGCGGGTCTCTGGGTCTACGGCGCCGCTGCCGAGGGCGACAATCCCCTGTGGAAAACCGATCTCACCGGCCCCATCTGCCTGGTGATCGGTTCCGAGGGCGACGGCATGAGCCGCCTGGTGAGAGAGCACTGCGATTTTCTTTTGAGCATCCCGCTGATGGGACAGATCTCGTCTCTGAACGCTTCGGCGGCAGCGGCGGTGCTGATGTATGAAGTTTTGAGACAGAAAACCAACGGATGACCCCTTCGCGTTTCGACGCGAGCTTGGCAGTTTGCCAATTTGATTAGAGGGAGGGAAACGAAATGGATCCAAACGAAAGACAGCAGGATGAATTTTCGCTGGACGCCATTTTGGAGGAATACCGGGGCTTTGACCCCGAGGCGCCGGAGGCCACCCCGCTGACCGAGGCAGCGTTCATGACCCACCGGGCGGAGGCCACTCTGGTGGACCCCGTCACCGAAGAGCCCATTGAGCCCGAGGAACCGGTGTGGGCGGAGCCCGAGGTCGAGGAACCGGAAGTCCGGGATTGGGAGGCGGATCTCCCCGAAGACGCCGAGGAAGCCGAGGCCATCGAGCTGGAGCCGGTGAGCGACATCCCCGAGGAAGAGGATGACTACGTCCGAGAGTACAAGCCTCGTGCGCCGGAGAACCCGGAACCGGACCCGGATCAGGAGCCATATTCCGAAGAGGAAGAGGGCTACGCCGAGAAGATCCACTTCGCCAGACTCCGCAGTCTCATCAACCACCTGACCGTCCCCGCCAAGGCGCCGGAGACCCCGGAGCCGGAGCCGGAGGAGGAAGACCTCCCTCTGGAGGACGAGCCCGAGGAGCCCACCCAGGTCTTCCACGCTGTGGCCGAGATGTTCGGCGAGGATCAGACCCCCAAGGAGATCGAGCTCCCCGACCCGGAAGAGTTCTGGGCCCAGGTGATCGCCGACGACGAGGAAGTGATCTACGCCACCGCCGAGGCCGTTCCCGAAGAGGAACCGGCGTCCGAGGATGACGAGATCGTCGACGAGGACGACGAATACGAAGACGAAGCGGACGACGAGGACGACGAGGACGACGAGGACGAGGATGACGAGGATGACGAGGATGAATATGAGGAGGTCGAGCGCCGGAGCTTCCGGGAGGCTGTGATCCGCCCCATCACCCTGCGCATCGCTGCCGCCTCCGTCCGTGCAAGAGAGCGGCGCCGCACCGCCAGAGAGGAAGCCAGCATCCCTGAGGAGCTGGGTCCCGAGCCTGCGGCCAAGACCGCGGCAAAGTTCTATGGACAGAAGATCGCCGCCCTTCGGCGCAGAGGCCGGATGTCTTTGCTTCTAAGTCTTATTCTATTGTACATCGCAGCGGGGCTTCCCACCTTCGGGCTGCTGAAAAGCGACCCAAGAGTGACCGCCATGGTCTGCATCATTTTGCTGATGACCGTCATGCTGCTGGGCCTGGACATTCTGACCGTGGGCATCCTGTCATTGGTACGAAAGCGGCCCGGCGCGGAGTCTCTGGTGGCCCTTGGGTGCCTGTTCTCCCTTCTGGACGCGGTGCTCTCCGCCGTACAGAACGTCCTGGTGGGCGGTATGCCCTACTGCGTGGTGTCCGCCTTCGCCCTGACCTTTGCCCTTCTGAGCGCGCGGCTCACCAGCGAGGGACTGCATCTGAGCTTCCTGGCCCTGGCCCGCTCCCGAGACGCCAGAGTCCTGACCTGCGGCACCAACGCCGCCTATGACGGTCTGACCCTTCGCAAAACCCGCCGCTCCGCCGAGGGCTTTGTCCATCGGTCGGAAGAGCCCGGCCCGGACACGGTGCTCTTCGCCGTGGTAACCCCCTACATCATCGTGGTGGGGCTGGTGCTGGGTCTGCTGGCCACGGTGCTCAGCGGCAGCATCCGCAACGCGGGCCATGTGCTGGCCGCCGTCTTCTGTGCGGCGCTGCCCTTCGCGTCTCTGATCGTCTATACCCTTCCCTTCCGCGCCTCCGCCAAGACGCTGCAGCCGAAAGGTCTGGCCCTGGCGGGCTGGTCCGGCGTCAGCGACGTGGGACGCAGCAAGCGGTTCATCATCACGGATCAGGATCTCTTCGGCCCCAACACCATCACCATCGGCGAGGGCCGCACCATCCTCCCCGGCATGTCCGAGGCCAAGGTGGTTGCCTACACCGCCAGCGTGGTCAACGCCTCCGGCTGCTGCCTGACGCCGGCCTTCATCGAGCTGCTTCGGGGCTTCAACTACCCGCTGTTCCGGGTGGACGACTTCCTCTGCGAGCAGGCAGGCGGCATGTCCGGCTACATCAACGACGAGGAAGTGCTCTTTGGCACCTCGGAGTTCATGCGGCTGAAGGGTCTGCGCGCCAGCGCCCCGGACACCGAGGGCGACACGAGGCTGTTCACCGCCATCAACGGCGAGATCGTCGGCAGCTTCCCGGTGAACTATCAGGCCATGCAGAGCGTCCAGAACGCCCTGAAGTTCCTCTTAACCACCAGAATGCACCCGATCTTTGCCGTCCGCGACCCCAACATCGCCCCGGGCATGCTGAGACGCAAGTTCCAGACCCAGGCCGACGGCTTCGACTTCCCGCCCTTCCAGCAGCGCTATGAGCTCTCGGATCCGGAGGCGGGCAGCGCCGATCCCATCAGCGGCATCGTGGGCCGCTCCGGTCTCGCCGCCATGCTGGCCATCAACAAGATCGGCCGCCAGCTCTATCAGGCGGTGCGCATCGGGCTCTGGGGCTGCGGCATCGTGGGCATCATCGCCATGCTGGTGATGTTCATTCTCTGCGCCATGGGCGACTTTGCCACCATGTCTCCCTTCCACCTGGCCGTCTTCCAGCTGGTTTTCGGTCTGTGCGGGCCGCTGGTCGCATATTTTGCCAAACGATGATTGACACCGGGCTGTTTGTTCGGTATAATAATCAATTGGGTAACCACGCGTCTTATTTTGTATAATATCACGTCTTAAATCTATACAAGGAGAGGTACATTCATGAGCTACGAAACCAAGAACATCCGCAATGTGGCCCTGCTGGGTCACGGCGGCACCGGCAAAACCACGCTGACGGAGAACATGCTCTTCCTGACCGGCGCCATCGATCGCCAGGGCAAGACCGCTGACGGCAACACCGTTTGCGACTATGATCCGGAAGAGATCAAGCGCCAGATCACCATTTCCACCGGCATCGCTCCGGTGAACTTCGGCGGCTGCAAGATCAACGTTCTCGACTGCCCCGGCTTTTTCGATTTCGCCGGTGAGGTCGCCTGCGCCCTGCGCGCGGCTGAGGCTGCTGTGATTTTCTGCAGCGCCAAGGACGGCATCTCCGTCGGCGCTGAGAGAAGCTGGAAGCTTCTGAAGAATGCCGGCAAGCCCACCATGTTCTATATCTCCAAGATCGACGAGGAGCACAGCGATTTCGACGCCGTCCTCGCCGCCCTGAAAGAGAAATACGGCAACACCGTCTGCCCCGTGACCATCCCCACCAGCGACGGCACCGGCGTTATCGATCTGGTGCATCAGGTCGCTTACGTCACCAACGGCAAGAAGACCGAGAAGGTCGCCGTTCCCGCCGCCGACGCCGGCAAGGTCGAGGATCTGCGCATGGAGCTGCTGGAGGCTGCCTCCGTTTCCGATGAGGAGCTCATGGAGAAGTTCCTGGAAGAGATGGATCTGTCCGAGGCTGAGGCCGTCAAGGGCATCAAGCTCGGCGTTCAGAGCCGTGACTTCATCCCCGTGTTCGCCGGCGCTGGCATGAGCGGCGTAGGCACCGAGGCGCTCCTGCAGGCCATCGTGGACTACGTTCCCACCCCTGCTGACGTGGACTGCAAGCCCGACGCCCCCGTGGCCGGCTTCGTGTTCAAGACCATTTCCGACCAGTTCGGCAAGTACTCCTTCGTGAAGGTCATGGCCGGCAAGATCACCTCCGATCTCAGCCTGCGCAACGTCCGCGCCGGCAGCACCGACAAGCTGGGCCGTATGTACACCATGTGCGGCAAGAAGAACACCGAGGTCAAGGAAGCCTGCTGCGGCGACATCGTGGCCATCGGCAAGATGGACTGGAAGACCGGCGACACCGTCTGCGATCCCAAGAACGAGGTGGAGTTCCCCGCCATCGAGATCGCCGAGCCCGTCTACTCCATGGCCATCTCCCCCACCACCAAGGGTCAGGACGACAAGGTCGCTTCCGGCCTTGCCCGCCTGAACGAGGAGGACATCTCCTTCAATCTGGTCAACAACGCCGAGACCCACCAGATGGTCATCTCCGGCGCCGGCGATATCCAGGTCGACGTGCTCTGCTCCAAGCTGAAGAGCCGCTTCGGCGTGGAGACCGAGCTCAAGCCCGCCCGTGTCGCTTACCGCGAGAAGATCAAGGGCAAGGTCGAGGCCCACGGCCGCCACAAGAAGCAGTCCGGCGGCAGCGGCCAGTTCGGTGACGTTTGGATCCGCTTCGAGCCCCAGAGCGAGACCGATGATCTGGTCTTCGCCGAGGAGGTCTTCGGCGGCAGCGTCCCGAAGAACTTCTTCCCCTCCGTCGAGAAGGGTCTGCGCAACGCGGTGCAGAAGGGCGTCCTGGCGGGTTACCCGCTGGTCGGCCTGAAGGCCACCCTGTATGATGGCTCCTACCACCCGGTCGACTCCAACGATATGGCCTTCCAGACGGCCGCCCGTCTGGCCTATCAGGAGGGCATCCCCCAGGCGAAGCCCACCATCATGGAGCCCATCGGCCTGCTGAAGGTCACCATCCCCGACGCCAACCTTGGCGACATCATGTCCGACATCTCCTCCAAGCGCCGCGGCACCGTGCTGGGCATGAACGCGGAGGACGGCATGCAGACCGTTGAGGCTGAGGTTCCCATGGCGGAGATGAGCAGCTACACCATCGATCTGCGCTCCATGACTCAGGGCCGCGGTTCCTTCAGCTGCAAGTTCATCCGTTATGAAGAGGCTCCCGGCAATGTCCAGCAGAAGGTCATTGAGGAAGCCAAGGCTATGGAAGAGTAATCCAGAATCATGATCCCATCGCGGGAGGGAAACCTTGCCCTCCCGCGTTTTTCTTAAAGAGGTGATGCTCTGTGAGAAAAAACAATCCCAAAAGTCAGAAGGCAGTGCTGAATCACTTCTGGTCTCTGGCCATCGTGATCTGCCTGCTGCTGTGCGTGTTCGCGCTGATCTTCTCCTCGGTCGTCGGTCATGTGCCCCAGCCGAAGAAGGAGAAGGTGGCCGCCACCCCGGAGGTCACGGACGCTCTGGAGAGCAGCGAACCCACCGCCACCCCGGCTCCGACGCCCACGCCCGGCGCCATTCAGAAGAGCACCTCCAGCGCTTCCCTCTCTGAGACTTCGGACGGCGGCGCGGAGTATCTGAACCAGATCTATTTCTTCGGTGACGGGAGCCTTTCGACTTTGAACGACGAGAATCTGCTCTCCGGTGAAGAGAGCGCACAGCAGGTCTGGATCCCCGGCGGGGAAATCCTGGATCTGAACATTCTCGCTACCACCACGTACGTCTCCCCGGTCACCGGCAACAACGTGCCCGCGGCGGAGGTGGTGGAGGTCAACCACCCGAAGTATGTGGTCATTCTCCCCAGCGTGGACAACGTTCAGGACGTCACCGAGAGCGATCTCAAGAACGCTTACACCACGCTGATCGGCTCCATTCTGCTGGAGGATCCGGAGACCGTGATCATCCTCTCCTCCCTCACCCCGGTGACGGAGACCTATGTGGGTGACGAGACCAACGAGCAGATCAACACCGTCAACGGCTGGATCGCCGCCGCGGCGGAGGAGAACAACGTCAAGTATCTCGATGCGGCCTACGCCATGGCGGGCGCTGACGGTTATCTCCCCGAGACCTACTCCAACGATGGCGCTCATCTCGGCATCGCCGGTCTCAAGGCCTGGCTGGAGGTCGTTCGGACCCACGTACCCGGATAAAACCAACCACATAGAAAACAGGTGCAGCCTTTTGACTGCACCTGTTCTTTTGTTTAATCCGGTACGTGGATCTCGCGGATCCCGAAGTCCTTTCCGGTGAGGACGGTTTTGTTAAAGCTCCCGCAGGCGGGACAGTAGCCCTGATGCTCCACCACGTTGAAGATCTCATCGCAGTCGTCGCACTCGGCCATGCCGGGGATCTCGTTGACGATCAGCTTGGAGTGCTCCAGGATCGTGCCCTCGGTCACCGGGCCGTAGAGCTGGTGGAGGTATTTGGGGATCACCAGCGACAGCTCGCCGCAGTCCACCACCACCTCCGCGATTTCCTTAACATCATTGGCCGCGGCAAACTCCGTCACCGTCTGGACGATCTGGCGGACGATTCCGATCTCATGCATCGTCTCTGGTGATCCGGCCGATGTGCTTCACGGCCACGCTGCCGATCTTCTTGGGCATGTTCATCACGATGCGGCCCAGGGTGTGGAAGTACTCCAGATTGTCCGCGTCGTGGATCTTCTCCATGCGGATGGCTCCGAACTTGCAGTGGGTGGTGCAGATGGCGCAGCCCACACAGGTGAGCTCGTTGACCACGGCTACGCCGCAGCCCAGGCAGCGACCGGCCTCGCACTTGGCCTGCTCGGCGGTGAAAACGCCTCTTTCATCATGCATGGCACCTCTGACCTTCTTGGGCTCTGCGACCTGACGGAGCTCGCGGCTCAGGAGGTTCGGGTTGATCTGGGCGGCGCGCTTGTCCATGGCCTTGTAGTCTCTGTGGTCGCGGCCCAAGTTCAGGGTCTGACCGGCGTGGACGTAGCGGTGGATGGAAATGGCCGCCTGCTTGCCCGCCGCGATGGCCTGGATGGCAGTTCTGGGGCCGGTGACCGCGTCGCCGCCGGCGAAAACGTCGGAGCCCGCCACGTGCTGGGTCTCCTTCTCCACGGGGACATGGCCCTTCTCGTTCACGGGGACATCGATGCCGCCGAGGCTAACCTTCTGGCCCAGGGCGCAGATCACCTGATCCGCCGGGACGGAGGTCTCTCCGCAGAGGACGGCCTCGGGGGTGATCTCGGTGACCACGGCGTCAAAGACGAACTGCACGCCGGCAGCCAGAGCCAGATCGTACTCTTCCTTCACGGCCTTGAAGAAGCTCTCCTTGCCGGGAGAAAGCACCGTGACGGCGCCGCCCAGCTTGGCAGCAGCGGTGGCTGTGTCCAGCATGACGTGGTTCGTGCTGGCGTTTCCGCCGAGGACGACCACCTTGCCCAGCTTCGGCTTCTTGCCCAGGTTCACGTTTCTGAGGAAGCTCAGAGCGCTCTGGACGTTCTTCCCATCCGCGCCGGGAACCTCGGGCATCACGGCCTCGCCGGCGCCGATGCCCAGGAAGAAGGCCTTGTAGCCTTCGGCGCGCAGGGACTCCAGGGTGACGTCCTTGCCCACCTCGACGCCGGTCTTAAACTCCACGCCCATCTGGCGCAGCACGTCGATCTCGGCCTCCAGCACATCCTTCTCCAGACGGAAGGACGGGATGCCCAGGGCCAGCAGGCCGCCCAGCTTCTCTTCCTTCTCGAAGACCGTGACGGGGTAGCCCTTCTCCTTCAGATAATAGGCGCAGCTGAGGCCGGCGGGGCCTGCGCCGATGACGGCGATCTTCTCCTCGAAGGGGATGCCGCGGGGATTCTCCATGGGCGGGATCCAGCGCTTCTCGGCGTTCAGATCCTGCTCGGCGATGAATTTCTTCAGCTCATCGATGGCCACGGGGCTGTCCAGCATCGCGCGGGTGCAGGCGCCCTCGCAGGCCTTGGTGCAGATCCGTCCGCAGACCGCCGGGAAGGGGTTGTCCTTCTTGATGAGCTTCAGAGCGTCCAGATAACGGCCCTGCTTCGCCAGCGCAATGTAGCCCTGGACGGAGACCTTGGCGGGACATGCGGCCTTGCAGGGCGCGGTGCCGGTCTCGGTGACGTCGGTGCGGGTCTCGCGGAAATCCGGGGTGTATTTGTCACCCAGCCAGAGCAGGGTGTTGCGGCTGGTCTCCGCCGGACGCGGGATGGCGGTCTTGTCGCCGCAGAGCTTGGAGCCCAGGCGGACGGCGTTCATCTGGCAGTTTTCCACGCACTGGCCGCAGGCGACGCACTTGTCGGCGTCGATCTTGGCGATGTAGTTGGTGCGGACAGCGTCGGGGGCCTGGAAGTAGGAGGCGATGCGCAGCGCAAAGCAGCCGCAGCCGCAGCAGTTGCAGATGGCGGTGGCGTCCTCGTAGCCCGGGGCAACGTTCAGCTCGTGGACCAGGCCGTTGCGCTCGGCGCGGGCCAGGATCTCATAGGCCTCTTCCTTGTCGATGAGACGGTGCTCGCCCACCTTGGAGAAGTTGATGGCATTGTCGTTGAGGTAGATGCACATATCCTCTTCCAGATGGCCGCAGCCCTCGCCCATCAGACGGCGGGAACGGCGGCAGGAGCAGGGGCCGACGGAGATGGCCCAGGCCTCCTCCACCAGGTTCTTCACCTCGTCGTAGCTGGCCTTCTTGGTGTTGTTCTCGATGGCCTTCTGCACGGGGATGACACGCATCATGTTCATGCCCACGTCCATGAAGGGCGCCAGCATGCTGACGCGGCGGCGGGTGTACTCCTCAAAGCACTCGCCCAAAACCGGGTACTTGTCACACTGCTCCCGGTTGGAGAGGATGCCCTCCATGATGCCGGGGACATAGATCGGATAGAAGTAGTAGGTCTTGCCGTCGCGGATGCGGGTGCGGACGGCGCCGGTGGTACATAGCTTGTCCAGCTGTTCCTGGGTGAACTCGATGGATTTCTTTGCCCGCTTGGCCACGTCCTCCACGGTGCGGTTGGCCTCCAGACGCAGGTGCATCATGATGGTGCACATGTCGTCATCGATGATGGGCTCCAGAATGCGGTACTCGGGATCGTTGTAGGTGATGCCGGTGTAGGTCATGCTCTCCATGGCGATCTTCGTCGCCAGGGCGAGAATGTTTGGTCTGTGTGCCATTGGGATTCCTCCTTTTTTTCTGATTGGAGTCTGCTTGAAATTAGAATAGCATAATGGACACGGAAATGCAACGAAAACCGCGCCTTTTGCTCATTTTACCACATCTGTGAGGCCGTGAAAAATACTTTTTGGAGCGAAGTTCATCATCCTGCGGTTATGGACTTTCAAACCGCTTTGACATCCTGCTTCGAAGGCCGTATAATGGGTGCATTCAGACGAACGAAGGAGAGATGGACATGCCTGAGATCGCGATCATCGGCGGCGGCGCCGGCGGCATGATGGCGGCACTGACCGCGGCGGAAAACCCCGACAACCGGGTGCGGCTCTTTGAGCGGCAGGCCAGGGTGGGCAGAAAGCTCCTGAGCACCGGAAACGGCCGCTGCAATCTGACGAACCTGCATTGCAGCCCGGCGCACTATCACAGCGAGACGCCGGAGTTTATGGGGAGCGCGCTGGAGGCGTTCCCGGTATCTGAGACGCTGCAATGGTTCCGGGATCGGGGCCTCGTCACCGTGGCTGAGGAAAGCGGCCGGGTCTATCCCCTCTCCAATTCGGCCAACAGCGTGCTGGATGTACTCAGACTCAGCATCCAGCAGAGTGAAAATATCACCCTGTATGCCGCCGCTCCGGTGCTGGAGATCAAAAGAACGGGAACCGGCTTCACCGTGAAAACCGAGCAGGAATCCTTCCACGCGGATAAAGTCATCGTAGCCTGCGGCGGCATGGCGGGCTCCAAGCTGGGCGGCGTGAAGGACGGCTATGCCCTGCTGCAGAGCCTCGGCCACAGCCGCACCGGCCTCCACCCCGCGCTGGTGCAGCTCACCACCGAGACCGAGTATCCCAAACGGCTCAAGGGCGTCCGCGCCGACGCAAAGCTGACCCTGGCTTCCCAGAGAAAGACGCTGATCCGCACCGAGGGCGAGGTGCAGTTCACGGAAAAGGGCGTCTCCGGTCCGGCGGTGTTCGACCTCTCCAGAGCAGCCTCCGTCAGTGACGAGAAGCTGCAGCTGACCCTGGATTTCCTCCGGGGCTACGGTATCAAGGACGTCTTTTCCATGCTGGTGAATCGAAGAGATCGGCTGCCGGGTCTCCCGGCGGAAGAGCTGCTCACCGGGGTGCTGCACAATCGGCTGGGAAGAACAATTCTGCATTATGTAAACTTGGATACAAAGAAAACACTGGATCAGATCACGGATTCGGAGCTGAAGGAGGTCGCCAGAGCCTGCAAGGGCTTCACTCTGCCGGTGAAAGGCACGGAGGGCTTCGACTCTGCCCAGGTCACCGCAGGGGGCGTCCGCTGCTCGGAGTTTGACTCCGATACCATGGAGAGCAAGCTGGTGCCCGGGCTCTATGCCTGCGGCGAAGTGCTGGACGTGGACGGCGACTGCGGCGGCTTCAACCTTCAGTGGGCCTGGGCCAGCGGACATCTGGCGGGGAGACTGTTATGATCGCGGTATCGAACTTAAAACTGAAACCCGGCCAGCCGGAGGAAAACCTGAAACCCCTTGCCGCGAAGGCCCTGCGGATCCCGGAAACCAAGATCCGAACTCTGGAGCTGCGGAAGAAGTCCCTCGATGCTCGGAAGAAGGACGACCTCCACTGGGTCTATACCGTGGCGGTGACCGTGGACGGAAACGAGGACGCCCTCATCAAACGCTGCAAGCAGGCATCGAAAACCGCGCCCTATCATTATGAGATCCCGAAGATCGAAGCGCCGCAGCTGCGGCCGGTGATCGTGGGCTTCGGCCCCGCGGGGATGTTCGCCGCATTAGTTCTGGCTAAAGCCGGCGCGAAGCCCATCGTTCTGGAGCGTGGGCAGGACGCGGTGACGCGCACGAGACAGGTGGAGGCCTTCCGCAGCGGCGGCAGCTTTGACCCGGAAAACAACGTGCAGTTTGGTGAGGGCGGCGCCGGAACCTTCTCCGACGGCAAGCTCTCCACCGGCACCCACGACAGCCGGATCCGCTGGGTACTGGAGCAGTTTTCGGAGCATGGTGCCCCGGAGCATATCCTCTGGGACGCAAAGCCCCACATCGGCACCGACGTGCTGGTTCAGGTGGTGCAGAACATCCGGAAAACCGTCATCGACCTCGGCGGCGAGGTGCGCTTCGGCCACAAGCTCATCGGACTGGAGACGAAGGATCGGATCCTCTCCTCCCTGCAGGTGCAGGGGCCGGAGGGCGTCTATACGCTGCAGACCAACCGGGCCATCCTCTGCATCGGCCACAGCGCCAGAGACACCTTCGAGATGCTGCATCAACAGCAGCTGCCCATGGAGCCCAAGGCCTTTTCCATGGGGGTACGGATCGAGCAGCGGCAGGATGCGCTGGATCTTGCCCAGTATGGCCGAGAAAGAGGCGACGACCTCCCCCCTGCGGATTACAGTCTCCATGTGAAGCTCCCCGACGGCACCAGTGCCTACACCTTCTGCATGTGCCCCGGCGGTGAGGTCTTTGCCGCGGCGTCGGAGCCCGGCGGCGTGGTCACCAACGGCATGAGCCGCTCCAAGCGGGACGGTGAGAACGCCAACGCCGCCCTTTTGGTGACGCTGCAGCCGGAGGATTTTCCCGATCAAACCTCTCCCCTCTCCGGCATGTACTGGCAACGGGAGATCGAGCAAAAGGCGTTCCAAATGGGTGGCGGGAACTACCACGCCCCGGCCCAGCTGGTGGGCGACTTTCTGAAGCGCACAGCCAGCACCGGCCCGAAATCCGTGCAGCCCACCTACAGGCCCGGGGTCACCTGGTGCGAGCTCCACGAGCTGTTTCCAAAACGGATCACGGATGTGCTGGAGCAGGCGCTCCCGGCACTGGGACGAAAGCTCAAGGGCTTCGACGCAGCGGACAACGTGCTCACGGCGCCGGAGACCCGCTCCTCCTCCCCGGTGCGGCTGAAGCGAGACGACCTTCTCTGTTCTCCGACGGTCTTCGGGCTCTATCCCTGCGGCGAGGGCGCGGGCTACGCCGGCGGTATCACCAGCGCGGCGGTGGACGGCATGCGCTGCGCGGAAATGCTATTAAAATCCATCCTGTAAACGGTGCAGAAATCTGCACCGTTTTCTTATTGACATTCTTCTGAAAATGCTTATAATATGAAAATGGTTTTCATTTTCGAATTGGAGGGATGCGCAATGGCAGCCTATCGGACGAAGCAGCGCTCAGAGATCGCGGACTATCTGGCCTCGATCCCCGGAGAGCATGTGACCGCCGGGGACATCTGCGCCCATTTCCGCGCCCAGGGCCGCGCCGTGGGGACGGCGACGGTCTACCGGCAGCTGGAGCGCATGGTGTCGGAGGGCACCGTGAGCAAATACATCATCGACGAGAGCGCCGGTGCGTGCTTTGCCTATATCGGTTCCGACTCCCATCTGGCGGACAGCTGCTACCACTGCAAGTGTGAGCGCTGCGGCAGGCTGATCCACATGGAGTGCGCGGAGCTGAACCACATCGCCGCCCATCTCAAGGCGGATCACGGCTTTCGCCTGAATCCCATGCGGACGGTGTTTTACGGCGTCTGCGCCGACTGCGCCGGAAAGGAGGACGCCGAAGATGGCACTGCTGAAGTGTGAAAATGTGACGCTGGGTTACGACGGCGAGCCTTTGATCAAGGATCTGAGCTTTGAGGTCAATCCCGGGGACTATCTCTGCATCGTAGGCGAAAACGGCGCCGGAAAGAGCACCCTCATGCGCACCCTGCTGGGGCTCCAGCCGCCCATGGCCGGAAAGGTGGAGCTGGGCGAGGGATTGAAGCACAGTGAGCTTGGATGGCTGCCCCAGCAGACCCCGGTGCAGCGGGACTTCCCCGCCAGCGTCAAGGAGATCGTCCGCTCCGGCTGCCAGAATCGCGGCGGCTTCCGGGCGTTCTACTCGAAAGAAGATAAACAGCGGGCCGACGCCGCCATGGAACGGATGGACATCACCCACCTGGCCAATCGCTGCTATCGGGAACTCTCCGGCGGGCAGCAGCAGCGGGTGCTGCTGGCAAGAGCTCTCTGCGCCGCGGAGCGGATTTTGCTGCTGGACGAGCCGGTGGCGGGCCTCGACCCCATGGCCACCGGTGAGCTCTACTCTGTGATCGGTGAGCTGAACCGGGAGGGCATGGCCATCGTTATGATCAGCCACGACGTGAACACCGCCCTGCGCTACGCCACCCACATTCTGCATCTGGGCGGCGCCACCTTCTTCGGATCCAAAGAAGACTATATGCGCTCCGGCGGCGCGAGACGGTACCTCCGCAGAAAGGAGGGCGGCCACCGATGATCCAAAAGCTTGCCATGTATCTGGCCCTGCCCTTCGTCCGCTACGCGCTGATCGTGGGCGTTTTGATCTCTCTCTGCGCCGCGCTGCTGGGTGTGACGCTGGTACTCAAACGCTTCAGCTTCATCGGCGACGGTCTCAGCCACGTGGCCTTCGGCGCCATGGCCATCGCAACGGTGCTGAACGTGACCAACTCCATGCTGTTCGTGCTGCCGGTGACGGCCTTCTGCGCCATTCTGCTGCTGCGGCTGGGACAGAACGCCAAGATCAACGGCGACGCCGCCATCGCCATGCTCAGCGTGGGCGCGCTGGCGGTGGGCTATCTGCTGATCAACCTGTTCTCCTCCTCCGCGAACCTCACCGGGGACGTGTGCAGCACCCTGTTCGGCTCCACGGCGATTTTGACCATCACCCGATCCGAGGTCTGGCTCTGCGTGGGTCTCAGCGCCGCGGTGATCGTGGTGTTTGTACTGTTTTATAATAAGCTCTTCGCCATCACCTTTGACGAGCGGTTCGCCAAGGCCGTGGGGACGAAGACGGAGCTTCTGAGTCTCTTGCTCGCGGTAATCATCGCGGTGATCATCGTGCTGGCCATGAAGCTGGTGGGCGCGCTGCTGATCTCCGCCCTGGTGGTCTTCCCCGCTCTCAGCGCTATGCGGGTGTTCAAGAGCTTTTTAAGCGTTACCATCTGCTCCGCCGTGATCTCTGTCTCCGGGGCGCTGGCGGGAATGCTGATCTCCGTCCTCGCAGGGACCCCTGTGGGCGCCACCATCGTGGTGGTGGATCTCATCGTCTTCGGCGCCTTCAGCCTGATCGGCTCTGCGAAGGGGGCCTAAGGATGGAGATCTTCGTTCTGATTCTGGAGCTGATCGGCACCGTGGCCTTCGCCCTCTCCGGCGCCATCATCGCCCTGCAAAAGAAGATGGACATCTTCGGCGTGTGCATGATGGGCCTCACCACCGCCTGCGGCGGTGGAGTATTAAGAGATGTGTTTCTCGGCGCGCTGCCGCCGGTGATGTTCCGGGAGCCGGTCTTCGCCCTGACGGCGGTGGTGGTCTCCGCCATCATGTTCCTGCCGGTGGTGCGCAGGGCCCTCTCCAGACAGGAGCAGGTCTATGAAAAGCTGCTTTTGTTTGCAGACGCGGCGGGGCTCGGCATTTTTACCGCCATGGGCGTCGCCGCCACGATCCGCGCGGGATACGGCGGGAACGTCTTTTTCGCCGTCTTTCTCGGCACCGTCACCGGTGTGGGCGGCGGCGTGTTAAGAGACGTCATGGCCGGTGCGACCCCTTACATTTTCGTCAAGCACATCTACGCCCTGGCTGCCATTTTCGGCGCGCTGCTCTGCGCCTTTCTGTGGAAACCCATGGGGCAAAAAGGCGCCATGCTGGTCTGCGTGGCGGCGGTGCTGGTGATCCGGCTTCTGGCGGCCCACTATCGCTGGAGCCTCCCCAAAGCGACCGAATAAAAAAACTCTGCTGCCGGAATCGACAGCAGAGTTTTTTATGGATAAAGCCTCGCAGAGTTTCGCGGCTCGGATGCCGCAAAAAAGAATCAAATCATTTTGCCCTCGGAACTTGTTTCGAGGCGCAAAATTCTTTACACGGAAAAAGGATTTTTTCTTTCGCAAGTCGCACTTGCGCCAAAAAATATTTTGAAGTGCAGCCCCTTCCATTGGAAAACGAAGTTTTTCAATGGAGACTATTCGTCTTCACATTCCAGCATAATTTTCAGGATGACCTTGTCGGTCTCGCGCATGCCCTCTCGTGCCAGGATGCCAATGTTGCGGATGGTGCCCTCGACGCCCTTGGTGACAATGCCGTCGCCGCCGTGGAAGCGTCTGCCCCGTTTGGCCATGGCGTAGCTCAGCAGGCCCGCCTCCACCGCCGCGGCGATCTTTGCTGCGCAGGAGGACTTGGCGCCGTCGCAGACCGTGCCGGAGATCATGCCCATGGCGGTGGTGACCGTCTCGGCGATGATCTGGTAGGGCTCGTCATGGAGATAGGCGATGCCGGCCGCGGCGCCGATGCCCGCGCTGACTGCGCCGCAGAAGGCGCTGAGTCGGCCGATGCCGGTCTTTTGATGGATGGTGACCAGATCGGAAACCGCCACGGCTCTCAGCAGTTTCTCTCTGCTGACGCCCAGATGGAGGGCGTAGCGGTACACCGGCATGGAGGCGGTGATGCCCTGGTTGCCGGAGCCGGAGACGATGACCACCGGCAGCTCGCAGCCGCTCATTCTGGCGTCAGAGCCGGCGGCGGCCCAGGCTCTCGCCTCGGTGCGGATGTCCTGGGAGGCCTCCAGCAGGGTGCAGCCTACCGCCGCGCCCCAGTTGCCCGTGAGGCCTTCCTCGGCGATGGCGGCGTTCAAGTCCACCTGTCGGCCCACCATGCCCTCGATGTGGGTGATGGGCACCTCGTCGGCGTAGGTCAGGATCTCCTGCAGGTTCAGGACGCTCTTGTCCTGGAGGTTGTCCTCCGCCGAATCGGAGATGGGCAGGTTCTTCAGAACCTCGCCGTTTTTCTCCAGATAGACGATGTTGGTATGGTTGTTGGCCAGCCGCACTACCGCCTGATCCTCCCCGCAGGAGCCCGTGAGCTTGATGTCCAGCAGGCAGGGCGAATCCTCCAGGCAGAGCACTTCCATGGGGATCTGGGCGTACTGCTTGATCCGCTCCAGCGCCTCGGGGGTCACGTCAGAGATCACCTGCAGGGCCGCGTCGGCGTTGCCGGCGATGACGCCCGCAGCCACGGCGGCGCGGATGCCCTTCATGCCGCCGGTGTTGGGCACGACTACTGATTTCACATTTTTCAGGATGTTGCCGCTGACCTCCGCTTTGATGGTCTCAGGCTCCGCGCCCAGAGTCTGGCGCAGCACCGCCGCCGCGTAGGCGATGGCGATGGGCTCGGTACAGCCGGTGGCGAGGATCAGCTCTTCCGCCAGAATCGCGGAATAGGAGCGCATGGTTTGTTTATCCATTTTCTATCTCTCCCCTGTTATTTCTTTTTCGTTCGCGTGGGACGTACATTTGTCCTTATTATAGCGCCATCTCTGTGAAAATTCAATGAAGTTTTCAAACAAATGGTTGAAACTTGCCGGATTGGACAGTATAATCAAGGCATCGAGCAACCCAAGGAGGTTTCCATCATGGCGGAAATGAAATTTTTTGACCGGCTGTATATCAAGGGCCGCGCGGCCGCGGCGGACAAGCTGGAGAATTATATCGGCAAGCGGATGACGGATCTGGTGGCAGTGCCCACGGACACCATGTTCATGGTGGCGAAGGTACTGGCCGACCGGGAGGTCCCCTCCGGCAGCAAGCTGGACTTCCTGTTCTCCATCGGGTATCTGTTTCTGCCCTTCGATCTGATCCCGGACAAGTGGAGGCTGATCGGTTTTCTGGACGATTCCATCGCCGTGGTCAGCTCCATCGGCAAGGTGCTGCGCACCACCGAGCGGGAACGGCTGCTGGAATACTGGCAGGGCGACCCCGACATGCTGGACTCCGCCAGAGAGCTCTCCATCAAGATCGACGAAAAGATCGGCTCCGGCATGATCAAGAAGATGACCAAGCTGGCAAAGCTTGCTGAATGAAACATGAGAGCGTACCGTTTCGGTACGCTCTTTTTTATGTGAGAAAGGTTCTAAGGCGGTCGATGGCCTTGCGCTCCAGTCTGGAGACCTGCACCTGGGAGATTTTCAGGATCCCGGCGGCTTTCTGCTGGGTCAGGCCGCGATAGTAGCGCAGGGCCACCACCTTCCGCTCGGTCTCCGGCAGCTTTTCAATAGCGGCCCGGAGGTCGATATGCTCCAGCATCCGCTCATTGGCGTCTCTATCGGAGAGCATCTGCTCCAGGGAGAATCCGTGCTCCCCGCTCTCCTGCTGCAGAGATTCCGTGGGGCTCATGGCGCAGTCCGCCATGGCGACGGTCTCCGGGTCGAGGCCGGTCTCCAGACTGAGCTCCGAGACCGTTGGCTCTCTTCCCAGCTGCTGCTCCAGAATGCTTCTCGCCTGGGCGATTCTGGCGGCCTGTTCCTTCAGGGTGCGGCTCACCTTCACGGCGCCGTCGTCCCGAAGAAAGCGGCGGATCTCCCCGGCGATCTTCGGCACCGCGTAGGTGGAAAACTCCGTGCCGAACTGCTCATCGAAGCCGTAGACTGCTTTGAGAAATCCCACGCTGCCCAGCTGGAACAGGTCGTCCGGCTCCGCGCCCCGGCCAAAGAATCTCCGGGCGATGCTCCAGATGAGGCCGGCGTTTTCCTCGGTGATCCGTTCCAGCGCTTCCCGGTCTCCGGATTTGGCAGAGCGCAGGAGACTGCGCATCTGGTCGGTCATCCCCGGCGCGTGAGCTTCCGGCGCATGGTGACCGTGGTGCCCTTACCGGGAATGGAACGGACACGGAGCCTGTCCATGAAGCCCTCCATGATGGTGAAGCCCATGCCGCTGCGCTCCTCGCCGCCGGTGGTATAGAGCGGCGTGCGCGCCCGCTCCACGTCCGGAATGCCCACGCCGCGATCCTTCACCACGATCTCCAGCTCCCGGTTCGGAAGGATCCGCATCCGCAGCTGCACCATGCCGATGGCTTCCGGATAGGCGTGGACCACCGCGTTGGTCACCGCCTCGGAAACGGCGGTCTTGATGTCCCCCAGCTCGGTCATGTTGGGATCCAGCTGCGCCGCGAAGGCCGCTGCCGCCGCTCTGGCGAAGCCCTCGTTGACGCTGCGTGCCGGGAATTCCAGCTTGATGTAATTTTCCGCTTTCATATGCTGCCCACCTCCCTTCGTTCCGGTTCCTGCTGCACCAGCATCGCTCCGAGCCCCGCCAGCTCCAGAACTCTGCGGGCCTGCTCCGGCGGGGATTGTACCGTGAGGCTGGCGCCGCTGCGGCTGAGGAGCTTTTTGGCCCGCAGGAGCAGCGCCACCCCGGAGCTGTCCATGAAGGTGAGACCGCTCAGATCCAGCACGCAGGTTCTCGGCAGATACTCCTGGGCCGCCTCCGTCAGCGCGTACATGGCCCCGGCGGCCGCCGCGTGATCCAGTTCCCCGCAGAATCGGACGGTCAGCCGCCCGTCGGAGTAAAATGAGAAGGTTTGCATCGAAGTTCCTCCTAAACGTGAAAAACACCGGACACTTTCGTATCCGGTGTTTATTGTATATGCTGTTACCTGCTGAATTTGTCAGACGCTGGAAGCTCAGCCGAGATTTTTCAGACTTTCTTCCAGATTTTCGATCAGGGCCTTGGCCTTGTCGGCGCGGTCCCGCTCGGCGGCGACCACGTGCTCCGGCGCTCTGGAGACGAATGCCTCGTTGGAGAGCTTGCGCATCTGGTTGTCGTAGTTCTGCTTCGCCTTCTCCAGCTCCTTGCTGAGTCTGGCGCGCTCCTTGTCCAGATCCACCAGCTCCGCCATGGGCATGAAGAGCTTGGCGTCGTTGGTGACCACGGAGACCATCTTCTCCGCGTCTGTGGGAGCGGCGTCGGCCAGGGTCACATGGTCGGCGTAGGCCAGCTTGCAGATATAGCCCTCGCCGGCCTTGAAGGCGTCCTGCTTCTCGGAGACGACGATCAGCTGGGCCTTCTTGCTGGGCGGCACGTTCATCTCGGCTCTGCGGCTGCGGACGGCCTGGATGGCGGCCATGACGGTCTCGAAGTCCTGCTCCTCCTTGGGGAAGTTCAGGGCGGGATCGTACTTCGGGTAGGCCTGGGTCATGAGCACCTCGCCCTCGTGGGGCAGGGCCTGCCAGATCTCCTCGGTGATGAAGGGCATGAAGGGGTGCAGCAGCTTCAGGATCTCGGTGAGGACATACAGCAGCACCTGCTGGGCGCTCTTGTTGGATGCCTCGTCACCGGAGTTCAGTCTCGGCTTCGTCAGCTCGATATACCAGTCGCAGAAGGTGTCCCAGATGAAGTCATAGATCTTCGCCGCGGCGATGCCCAGCTCATACTTGTCCAGGTTCTCGCAGATCTCTTTGGTGATGGTGTTGAGCTTGGAGAGGATCCACTTGTCCTCGATCTCCAGCTTCTCCGGCAGCTCATTCTTCTCGATGGTGAGGTTCATCATCACGAAGCGGCTGGCGTTCCAGAGCTTGTTGGCGAAGTTGCGCATGGCGCCGCACTTCTCCACATAGAAGCGCATGTCGTTGCCGGGGCTGTTGCCGGTGACCAGATTGAAGCGCAGGGCGTCGGCGCCGTAGGTCTCGGCCATCTCCAGCGGGTCGATGCCGTTGCCGAGAGACTTGGACATCTTTCTGCCCTTGTCGTCTCTGACCAGACCGTGGATGAAGACCTTGTGGAAGGGGATCTCCTTCATCTGCTCCATGCCGGAGAAGATCATGCGGGCCACCCAGAAGAAGATGATGTCATAGCCGGTGACCATGACGGTGGTGGGGTACCAGTAATCCAGCTCTTCGTTCTTCTCCGGCCAGCCCAGGGTGCTGAAGGGCCAGAGGGCGGAAGAGAACCAGGTGTCCAGCACGTCTTCCTCCTGGTGGATGTTCTTGGAGTGGCACTTTTCGCACTCGCAGGCGTCGGTGCGGCTGACGGTCACATGGCCGCAGTCGTCGCAGTACCAGGCGGGAATCTGGTGGCCCCACCAGAGCTGGCGGGAAATGCACCAGTCGTGGACGTTCTCCATCCAGTTGTAATAGGTCTTGCTGAAGCGCTCGGGCACGAACTGGATCCGGCCGTCCCGGACGCAGTCGATGGCGGGCTGGGCCAGGGGCTTCATCTTCACGAACCACTGGGGGCTGGTCATGGGCTCCACGGGGTTGCCGCAGCGGTAGCAGCAGCCGACGTTGTGGTTGTAGTCCTCCACCTTCACCAGATAGCCTTCGGCCTTCAGATCCTCGACGATGGCCTTGCGGCACTCATCGCGGTCCATGCCGTTGTACTTGCCGCCGTTGATGATGTGGGCGTCCTCGTCCATGATGAGGATCTGCTCCAGATTATGGCGCAGGCCCACCTCGTAGTCGTTGGGGTCGTGGCAGGGGGTCATCTTCACGGCGCCGGTGCCGAAGCCCAGCTCCACGTACTCGTCCGCCACGATGGGCAGCTTGCGGCCCACCAGCGGCAGGATGGCGTTCTTCCCCACCAGATGCTGATAGCGCTCGTCCTCCGGGTGGACGGCCACACCGGAGTCGCCCAGCATGGTCTCCGGGCGGGTGGTGGCGATGATGAACTCCTCGTCGCTGTCCTCGATGGGATAGCGGATGTGCCAGAAGTGGCCGGGCATATCCTTATACTCCACCTCCGCGTCGGACAGGGCCGTGCGGCAGTGGGGGCACCAGTTGATGATGCGGTTACCCTTGTAAATGAGGCCCTTTTCATAGAGCTCACAGAAGGTCTCGCGGACGGCCTTGGAGCAGCCGTCGTCCATGGTGAAGCGGCTTCTGGACCAGTCACAGCTTGCGCCCAGGGTCTTCTGCTGCTGGACGATCCGGTCGCCGTATTTGTTCTTCCAGTCCCAGACTCGATCCAGGAACTTCTCGCGGCCCAGATCGTAGCGGGTGACGCCCTCGGTGTTGCGCAGGTGCTCCTCCACCTTGATCTGGGTGGCGATGCCCGCGTGGTCGTAGCCCGGGAGCCACAGGGCGGAATAGCCCTGCATCCGCTTATAGCGGGTCAGAACGTCCTGCAGGGTGGCGTCCAGGGCGTGGCCCATGTGGAGCTGGCCGGTGACGTTCGGGGGCGGCATGGAGATGCAGAAGGGCTCCTTGTCAGCGTCCACCTCGGGACGGAAGTAGCCGCCGCGTTCCCACATCTCATAAATTTTCGATTCGACCTGTTTGGGGTCGTACACTTTCGGGAGTTCTTTCATGATTCAATGCTCCTTATTCTTCTTGTCAGCGGGGGTCTGCACAGGCTTTGCGCATTGCTCGCTGATGTATGTTCCAAATTCCTTCGGGTCGCCCTCCAAAAAGCTGCGCACCGGCAGCGGCAGGACGCGGTTTTTGTCCAGATACAGAACGTAGCTGTTCCGCCAGAAATAGATCTCCTCCACAGCGCTGAACCGGTAGCGCGCTTCTGCCTGATCGGTCAGAGCGCGGATGCCGTCGGCGTCAATGAAGATCTCCTGCTTTTTCATATACTTCTCGTTATTTTTCCGCATCATAAGGGCTGACAGCCGCTGTTTGTAGATGTAGTAGGCAAGGGCGACTGCGCCCACGATCAGCGCGAAAACGCTGGTGGAGCTGAGGGCCCGCTGCAGTACGATCAGCACTGCGGCGTCCAGAATCAATACAATGCCGACGATCAGCAATACGATGTTGGCAGCCTTGTTTGCCTTTACCATGGCACCCTTCCCCACCTTCGAGTGCAGGGCAACGATGTCCTCAAAATCCTTCAGCTCCGGCTGGAACAGGATCCGAAATCGTTTTTCTTCCATCTCTCTCCTCCCATAACTAAGTATTCACCTCCGCAAAGCGGAGGTTGGCGGGCAGATCCCGCCAAATTGCGTGAAAAAACACGCAATTTGAATACACCGTTGTAACGTCATTATCCGCAATTTGCATTATCAATGCAAATTGCCCAGCACAAAGCATTGCTTTGTGCTGCACAGCGAACGCTGTGGTGATAATAAAGTTATAAAAAATCGCCCTGAAACAAAAACGTTTCAGGACGATGTAAAATCGCGGTACCACCTGAATTCCGCACAAGCTGTGCGGCACTCGTGACTCTGTAACGGGAGTTCCCGGCTGTCCTACTCCGATTTCAGATCAGCAGCTCCGGGGCGACCTTCATCGCCGGCATCCCAAAGGCTCGCACCAACCGCCTTCTCTCTGGAGGAAACCGGGGATTACTCCTCCCCATCTTCGCAGTACATTTATTATATGCGCTTTTAAAATGCCTGTCAAGTGTACATTCTGACAGCAGAACGCCGAAGTTGCTTCAACATTTTGTTGCATTTGTTGACAGTTAAGCCATATCCATGTATAATTATGAACACAAAATGAACGAAAGGTTGGGATCCCGATGCTGCTTCCCATTCTGCTGACCCTCTGCTGTTTGATCGTCGACCAGATTTTCCTTCGGATCATGTCACAAAAGCGATACGGCGCCGCCACCGCGTGGAAGGCGCTGGCCAGTCTGTGCTTCCTGGGTGTGGGCTTCTGCATGGCCTTTCTCGCCACCGCGTCCAACCCGGTGCACACGAAGATCTTCATCGGTCTGGCCCTGGGGCTGGTGGGCGACGTGCTGCTGGCCATGGCCTACAAGTGGCCGGAAAAGCACGACATTCTCTTCGTCATCGGTGCCCTCTTCTTCGCCGTGGGCCACGGGTTCTATCTGGCGGCCCTGTTCGCCACCGGGGCGAAGCTGCTGACGGCACTCCCCTTCTGGCTGGTGATGGTGGGGCTCTCCGCCTGGTTCACGCTGAAAATGGAGAGCGACGCCGGCTCCATGCTGATCCCCGGCGCATGCTACATCGGACTGGTGGCGGCGGTGGCTGCCGCGGCCTGCTCCCGATTCGTGCTGCACCCCAACGTCGGCACCGCCCTCTTCGCCGTCGGCGGGATCCTCTTCACCATCAGCGACAACATTCTCTCCGCCCACAAGATGGGAAAGGCCAAGGCGGAGAAATACAACCGCTGGGTCCACTACACCTACTACGCCGCGCAGCTGATGATCGGCTGGAGCATGCTGTGGAGCTGATTTCCGGCGGGGCACAGGTCCCCGCCCTACAAAAAAATTGAGGCTGTGAGATAATCACAGCCTCGTTTTTTTATTTGGTTACCTTATCAATGACGATCATGATGACGCCGAGGGCGATGGGCAGGATGTATCCCGCCAGGGCCGCGGCGGAGTCGGTCAGATGATGGGTGACCAGGCCGACAATGAAGCCGATGACACCGATGACGATCAGGAAGATGCCGAGAAATACTTGACGGTTCATTTTACTGCTCCTTTATTGAAGGGGTTCCACCGTGTCCAGCTCTGTGCAGGCGGCGACCACATCCTTGCCGCCGATGACGCAGACGCCGGAGGTTTTGCAGACCGCGTCCAGCGTATGGCTGAAATCCACGAGCTGCTCTCTGGTGGTGTGAAGGATCTCGTGGCGCTCCCGGATGCGGTCGTCGTTGCTGCGGCCGCTGAAATAGAACACGCCGCCGCGGATGGCCGCCTGGGCCGGGGTCACGATGGGATCGCTGGCGGCCATGCTGCTGATGATGAAGCCGTCCAGCGGCTCGCCGCTGTCACAGAATTCTCTGAGGGCCGCACCGGCGCCGTCGAAGCTCAGAAGGCTTCTGGCAGGGCTGGGATCCCGATAGGTGGTGAGTCTGGCGTCGCCGTCGATTCGCAGCGACAGGCTGGTACCGTAAGCGCCGCCCACCACGCGGATGTCGTTCCAGAGGTAGCCGTAGGTCAGGATCTGGGCCGCCACGCGGGCGGGGCCGCTGTAACGGGAGTCCAGATTCAAAAGGTTCGCCGTTCTGGCCGCGAAGCCGATCTCCGCCGGGATGACGAAGCCCTCTTTGCGCACCGGCGGGGCGGAATACTGCCGCTGTTCCCCCACGGGGGTGTCGGAGAGAATGTCGATGATCTGCTCCACCCAGGGCATGTCCAGCTCGCCGGTGACGCTGACGGTCAGGCGGTTTTTCGAAAACAGCGTCGGGCAGAGCTCCGCGAAGCGTTCACAGTGCGCCGCGCCGCAGTCGCCCCAGGCCTTCTCCTCCTTCTGGAGCCAGCGCAGCTGGGTGATGCCGGACATATGCTCGTTGATGGCGGCTTTCACCGAACCGGAGGCCGCCGTGCGCATGGCGCCGTAGGCGTTGCCGGAACCGATGATCCGCTGCTCCATGCCCATGCGGGCCTGCCGGAGCAGGTTGAAGATGTCGCCGTGGACGGTGAAGTCCGTGCGGCGGATGATCTCCTCCAGAAGCCGCACCGCGTCGGCCTTTTTCTCGTTTAACAGCGCCACGCTGAGGATCAGCTTGGGCTCCGCGTCGGTGAGACTGCCCCACTTGGCGTAGGTGGGCGTGCTGACCGTGAATCTGCCCAGGTTCCCCTCCAGCTCGCTGCGGAGGGCGGGGGCGGAATAATGCTCGGTGGCGATGTCGCCCAGAACGCCGGAGAAGAAGGCAATCTGGCTGAGCTCCTCCTCGGTGCGGTCGGAGAGATCGAAATACAGATCCAGATAGGTGATCCCGTCGGTCTCCTCCGGCTGGTGGAGCACCGTGACGCCTTTCGTCTCCAGGACTTCCTGCTTGATCAGAGAGCCCTGTTCCGGGATGTCCGAGAGGGTCAGCACCGGCAGGGTTGCAAGCTGCTCCGGGGTGTCCTCTGCCTCCTGCCGTTTGCGCAGGGCGCGGAAGTCCGAGAGTACCTGCTGCACCTCGGCGTCGCTCCAGCCTTCCTTGATCTTCCGGCAGCGCTCCGCCTCCTTCTGGGCCTTTTCGGCGCCCAGGGTCAGAGACGGCAGCATGCAGACTCTGGCGTGGTGGGGATTGTCCAGAAGGGATTTCCGGAGGAAGGATTCAAACCAGCCTGCGTCGATCTTCTCTCTCAAAGACCGGAACATCGCGTCGTAGGAGAAGCTCTGGGCCGGGTCGCCGCCGTAGAGCCAGGTGGTCAGGGCGTTCATGGCGAAGACCAGACCTCTGGGATAGGAGCCGAAGTCCTTCTCTCTGGTGGAGAACTCGATGTTGTTCAAAACGCTGTGGAGCCGCTTGTGGTCGAGGCCCTGCTCCGCCAGGGATTCCAGCGTCTTTTCCACAGTGCTCCAGATAATTTCCTTCTTTTCAGCCGCGGTGTTGCGCACGGTGAAGATGGCGTACTGCTGCTGCATGCTGTCGATCAGCGACAGATCCACGTCCTCGCAGAGCTCCAAGTCCAGCAGCGCCTTGGTCAGCGGCGCTTCGTTGGAGTTGCAGATGGTCTCAGACAGCACCTGGAAGGCCAGATTCTCTTCGATCTGGTCGAATTTCCCCAGCACCCAGCCCTGGGCCAGCACCGCCTTGCTGGCGGCGTCCTCCTCGGGGCCGATCTCGTAATGGCAGATCTGCTCCTCCGGAGCCACCGGCTGCTGATCCGGGATGTCCGCGTCGGGGTCGATGCGGTCGTATTCGCGCAGGAAGCTGTCCAGCTTCTGCAGTACCGCGTCCAGATCCAGCTTGCCGTCCAGAATGATTCTGGAATTGGAGGGGTGATAGAATCGCGCGTGGCTCTCGAGATACCGCTCGTAGGTCAGCTCCGTGATGTGCTCCGGGTTGCCGCCGGAGTCGAAGCCGTAGCAGTTGCCCGGGAACAGGGCCCGGTTCATGGCGTCCTCCAGCACCGTGTCGGGAGAGGCGTAGGCGCCCTTCATCTCGTTATAGACCACGCCGTTGCAGCGCAGGGCGCCGTCAGCGTCATCCAGCTCAAAGTGCCAGCCCTCCTGCCGGAAGGCGTGGGGATCGTGGATGCTCAGCGGGTGGAGCACCGCGTCCATATAGACATCGATCAGATTCAGAAAGTCCTGACCGTTTCTCGAGGACAGCGGATACATGGTCTTGTCCGGGAAGGTGAAGGCGTTCAGAAAGGTGGCCATGGAGCTCTTCAGGAGATTCACGAAGGGTTCCTTCACCGGGTATTTCTCCGAGCCGCAGAGCACCGAATGCTCCAGAATGTGGAACACGCCGGTGTGATCCTGGGGGATGGTCTTGAAGGCGATGGCGAAGGTCTGGTTGTCGTCGTCCCGATCCAGCCAGATCAGGTCGGCGCCGTTTTTCTCATATTCCATGCGCCAGAGGGTAGCGCGGATCTCCGGCAGCTCTTCGGAATATTTCACCCGAAAGCCGTGCAGAAGATCGCCGGGATTCAGATTCATAGGGCATCCGTCCTTTTCGATAGGGTTTTAGTCTATTCTAACCGGAATCGAGGAAAAGGTCAACCTTCCGACGCCCGGAAGGCCTCCAGCAGCTCCTCGGCGTGGGTGGTGTAGGTCTCGTCGGAATAGGGAAATTTCAATAAGGCCGCCCGCTTCATGGGGGAAATGTGGCAGTAGCCGCCGGGGTTTTTGTCCAGATACCGCTGATGATACTCCTCCGCCTTGCAGAACAGCTTCAGGGGCTCCAGCTCCGTGCAGAAGCCCCGTCTGCCCTGGGCTTCGATCTTCGCCACCGCGCGGACGATCTCTTCATCCGCCGGGTCCGTCCAGTAGATGCCGGACTGGTACTGGCTGCCGATGTCCATCCCCTGCCGGTGGTACATGGTGGGGTCGATGACGCAGAACAGGCAGAACAGCAGCTTTTTCAGAGAGATCGTTTCCGGATCGTAGGTCACCCGGATCGCCTCCCGGAATTCGGTGAGACCGGTGCAGACCATCTCATACCCCGCGTACTTCGCGTCCTTTCCGTTGGCGTAGCCGGGCACCGCGTCGATGACCCCGGGGAGAGACCGATACAGCGCCTCCATGCCCCAGAAGCAGCCGCCCGCCAGAACGATGGATTTTTCAGACATGGGTGTTCCTCCCTTTTTTGAATACTTATAAAAGGATTATACCGTAGACAGCGCGGTTTCACAACCGGTTTCACGAAAAAACACCCCGTCGGATGGACAGGGTGTTGGTTTTTAACAGCAGGGAGAGAAGCAGGGGTTGCAGCAGAGGTTGCAGATCAGCATGTCCATGCACCAGCTGCCGGTGCTCATGGAGTTGGGATACTGCGGCCCATAGGCAGAATAGGCGGTGCCGCCGGACTCCAGCTCCTGCACCAGACGCCGGAACTGCAGGTTATTGGGCTCCATGGAAGCAGCTCTTCTGGCATACTCCAGCGCCGTGACCCGGTTGCCCATGCCGGCGTTGGCCACTGCGGTGAGGTAATACCAGTTGCCGTCCCGCTCATTGGAGGGCACGCCGGACAGTGCGTTCAGCGCCTCCTGGAAGTGGGCGGAATTGATGTAATTCATGGCAGCCTGATACTCCGGCCGGATGCCCTGATTGCCGGTATTGCCGTAGCCATAGCCGTAGTTGTAGCCGCCCCAGCCGGTGTTGTAGCCGCTGCCGCCCGCAGAATTGGCGGTGCCGTTGCGGATCTGGTCATAGGCGGTGTTGATCTCGTTCATCTTCTCCGCCGCTCTGGGGTCGTTCTGATTCAGGTCGGGGTGATACTTTTTCACCAACGCGCGATAGGCGGCCTTGATCTCCTCTTCCGAGGCGTCGCGGCTGACGCCCAGCACTTCATAGGGATCCTTCATCGGGATTCCTCCTGTTTTCTTTGGCTCTGGCAACCTCATATCGCTGCCAGACGCCGGAATATAGGATGTTGCGCAGCAGATCCAGATCCTGCAGCAGCGGCAGCCGCTCGAAGGCGTCGGCGGCGGCCCCCAGCTGGGCAGTCAGGACCGTGTGAAACGCCTCCTCGTCATAGCCGGAGGCGTGCAGAGATTTTAAGGGGTTGTAGTGGTCTTTTTTCTCGTCTTCTTTTAAGTCCATGACCGCGTCCATCAGGTAGATGAACCGGCCCAGCGCCTCACCGAAGGGCCGCAGCAGCCGGTCGTATTCCCGGTCAATGCTGAAGAGCTCTCCCATGAGTCTGCCGAAGCAGCCTGCCGCCGCGTCCGGGGCCTGTGCGTTTTCCTTTTCGATGGCGGCGAGATCACTCAGACACCGCTCGATGGCCTCGCACTGTCGGGGCCAGGCTTTGCTGACTTCCTGATACTGTTTCGTCAGAAACTCGCTCTCCCAGAAGCCCACCACGCTGCCGTCGTCCTCGAAATCGTCCCGGCAGTTGTGGTATGCCAGGGCCACGTTCATGTCGGCGGCGTAATCGGTGAAATCCGACTCCCAGCTAAAGTGCTTCCGGATCGGGTGGAGCACGCAGGTCTCCATCCGCTTTTCCTCCTCCGGCTCGTACATAGCCGTCAGCAGCAGAACCAGAAAGGTCATGTCGTAGGTCAGCGCCACTCTGCCGAAAAAGCCGTGGCGCCGCTTCAAGGCCGCGCAGAGTCCGCAGTAGCAGCCCTTGTACCGGGCTTTCTGCCTGTCCTCCAGCAGCTTCTGATTTGCAATGATATAGCCGAACATCTCAGGTTCTTCTCTGGAAGGAGGTCCCGCACTTGCGGCAGACGATGTTCAGCTTCCCTTTTCCCCTCGGCACGCGGAGGCGCGTGCGGCAGGCGGGGCATTTGTAGAATTTATAGTCCTTGCGCTGGTTCCACCGGTCCCGGATGCCGTTCCACCAGCTGGTGACGGCGTAGCGGCGGCGGACATAGGCGCCGTTCTCCTGCTGTCTCCGGTAGATGTTTCTGGAGAACATGCGAAAATAGAGATAGACCAGCAGCGCGAGAACCAGAATGTTCATCAGGCCGACCAGACGGGCGCTGCGGACCGTCCAGCTGAGGATCATTTCCAGAACGATCAGCACCAGCGCCACGATGGACAAAAACCGGTTGAAGGCGTCCATCCCGTTGCGCCCGGCCATCACTCTTTGCAGCCATGCACGCATATACAATCTCACCCTTGCGTCTCAGGATGCCGGGGTTCTTTCGGCACCCTATAAAATGTTTGAAAACAGTGTATCACATTTTCAAATGGAGATTGTAGCATTTTTGTGAATTTATACGACCTCCTGTTTCGCCCAGGGGGTGCGCTGCAGGGCCTCGATCGCCGGGATGCCGAGGATCAGCAGGACTGCCAGTTCTCCCAGCGCCACTTCCCCGCCGAAGACCCAGAACACGCCGGAAAACTGCGGGAAGTGAGTCTCTGTCAGCGTCCACATCAGAACCAAACCGATGATAACGCCGTTCCAGATGGCGGGCATCAGGCAGGCGAGCAGGATGCGCAGCCAGCTCTTTGCGCCCTCCCCTCTCTGTCCCAGGGCCGCAATGCACAGGCAGGCGCCCAGGGTCGCCAGTGGCCCGAAGATCACGTCCAGCACTCCCGAGGGGCTCGCCAGATTCGCGATGATGCAGCCCAAAAACAGCCCCCAGCTGGTGAAGGGCGCGAAAAACGGCAGGATGCACAGCACCTCCGAGATCCGAAACTGGATCGGCCCGTAGCTGATGGGCGCCAGCACCGCCGTAAGCGCCGCATAGGCCGCGCCCACAATGGCCACCTCGGCGATTATCTTTGTGGTCATTTTCAATTGGTTTGCCTCCATTTTTTTCATTTCAAAACGCAGGGGTATGGCACCTGCGCGAATTTGTAACTATGAATGATTATAAGAAACACCGCAAGTGCATGGCACTTGCGGTGTTTGTGGTCGGAGTGGCGGGACTTGAACCCGCGGCCTCATGGTCCCGAACCATGCACGCTACCATCTGCGCTACACCCCGAAACAGCTTTATTATTATAGCGACAGGGTTTCATCTTGTCAAGAGATTTGCGAAAAAATTCTGTTTTCGTTTTTTGCAATTCGGCATTGAATCTCACGGAATTGTCGGGTATACTGGATTTAATCAACGGAAAGAGGTGATCGGATTGAACCGATCGAATCAAAAATGGATCGCGGTGCTGCTGCTTCTGATCGCGCTGATCGGCATTTTCGCAAGCTGCAGAAAAAAACAGCCGCGGCCCACGCCGGTGCCCACGGCCGCTGTCCAGACCGCGAATGCGGAGACCCCCTCCCCTGAGACGGAGCCGCCTGCGGAATCGGAGGAGCCAGCAGATTCGAACGAGCCGGCGCTTCTGGACGAGGACGGCAGCTACACCACCAAGGACGACGTGGCGCTCTACATCCACCAATACGGCCATCTGCCCGATAACTTCATCACCAAGAAAGAGGCCCAGGCCCTCGGCTGGAGCGGCGGCTCGCTGGAGCCCTACGCCCCCGGGAAGTCCATCGGCGGCAGCCACTTCGGAAACTACGAGGGGATCCTGCCCCAGGGCCATAACTACACCGAGTGCGACATCGACACCATGGGCAAAAACAGCCGCGGCGCCAAGCGGATCGTCTTTTCCGACGACGGGCTGATCTTCTACACCGACGACCACTATGAGAGCTTCACCCAGCTCTACGGGGAGGGTTCACAATGAGAGAATGCGTCATTCACGGTGACCGGATCGAAAGTCTCCAGCAGCTGCACCGGCAGCTGAAGGAGGATCTGCAGTTCCCGGACTGGTACGGCGGGAATCTGGACGCCCTCTATGACTGCCTCACGGAGCTGCCGGAGGCGACCTTGACCATCTATCACTGGAGTGCCCTGGCGGAGACCGTCGGTGAAAAGGCCGAGGCCCTCCGGCGGGTGCTCACCGACGCGGGCATGGAGAGCCGGACCCTGACGGTCTGCATTCTCGACGAGGCGGACGATGAGATCTGAGCGCGTATGCGGCCGCTTCGCCCCCAGCCCCAGCGGCAGGCTCCATCTGGGGAATCTCATGAGCTCCCTGCTGGCCTGGCTGGATGTGCGGAGCCAAAACGGCGTGATGCTGTTTCGGCTGGAGGATCTGGACCCGGAGCGCAGCTGGGAGCACTACGCCGATCAAATGGCCGACGACCTCCGCTGGCTGGGACTGGACTGGGACATGGGCTGGGAGCCCGGGAGGCAGGATTACCGCCAGGGCACCCGGGGGGATTTCTATGCCGAAAAGCTGCGGCAGCTGCGGGACATGGGCCTTGTGTACGAATGCTTCTGCAGCCGCTCCGAGCGTCTGGCAGCCTCGGCGCCCCACCCCGGAGAACCACACGACCGCGGCTGCGGCTGCCGGGATCTGACGGAAGCGCAGAAAGGCGAAAAACGCTCCATGGGCCGCAGAGCATCCTTAAAGCTCCACGTGCCGGAGCGGACTTTTACATGGACAGACGGGCATTACGGAGAACAAACGGACATCCTCTCCCCCGGCGGGGATGACTTCATCATCCGAAGATCCGACGGGGTCTTTGCCTACCAGCTGGCGGTGTCCGTAGACGACATGGACATGGGCGTGAACCGCGTGGTGCGGGCGAGAGATCTTCTCGGCTCCACGGCGCGGCAGATGCTGCTGATCGAGCTCTTCGGCGGCGAGGTGCCCGCCTACTGCCACGCACCCTTATTGGTGGCGCCGGAGGGACGAAAGCTCTCCAAGCGGGACGGGGATCTCAGCACCGAGGGATTAAGAGAGCGCTACACCCCGGAGGAGCTCACCGGGAAGCTGGCGAAGCTGGCCGGCCTCCGGGAGACCGACGCCCCGGTGCACGCCTGGGAACTGGTCTCGGATTTCTCCTGGGACAAAGTGCCCACGGAGCCCATCGTGATCGATGACAATTTATGAAATTGGGACCTGCCGATTGGCAAGTCCCTGTTTTTATTTCTCCGGGATGATCTCGATCCAATACCCGTCGGGGTCGGTGATAAAGTAAATGCCCATGGAGGGGTTTTCGAACTCGATGCAGCCCATTTCCTCGTGGAGCTTGTGGGCCGCCTCCATGTCCGGGGTCTCCATGGCCAGGTGGTACTCCTGCTCGCCGAGGTCGTAGGGCTCGGTGCGGTCCCGGAGCCAGGTGAGTTCCAGCTGGAAGTCGGTCTTCCCGTCCCCCAGATAGACCAGGGTGAAGGAATCGTCCCTGGCCTGCTTGGTGCGCACCGGGTCGAGACCCAGGGCGTCGTGGTAGAATTTCAGGCTCCGCTCCAGATCCAGAACATTAAAATTGAAGTGATTGAACGAAAACATAAGAATTCCTCCCAATTTCGCCAATATATAACAGTTTTTCTTCTCTGTGTTCAGTATATTGGATGATAACCGAAAAGTCAAAGCCATTTTTATGAAAAAAAGGTTGGAATCCACGGCGATTCCATGTATAATAAATATGATACGAAAAAGAGAGAAGGGATTCCATGGATTTAAACAACTATACCGTCAGCCCGCTGGCCCTGGGTGACTTCCACAACGGCAGCGGCACCGACGTCTGGAAGCTGCTGGGCTGCCACGAGGTAGCGCCCGGCGTCCACGAATTCGCGGTCTGGGCCCCCAACGCCAGACGGGTCTCCCTGGTGGGCGACTTCAACGACTGGGACCACACGAGAGATCCCATGGATCGTCTGCCCGACGGCACCTGGGCCATCCGGAAGGCCGGGATGGAGCACAGCGCCCTCTATAAATATTGGGTGCTGGGCGCCGACGGCAAGGAGGTTTTGAAAACCGACCCCTTCGCCTCCCACTGCGAGACCGGCCCCGCCACCGCCAGCCGGGTCTGGAGTCTCGACGGCTACGAGTGGAAGGACGGCGCTTATCTCAAGCAGAGAGCGAAGAAAAACATCTTCCGCTCCCCCATGAGCATCTATGAGGTGCATCTCGGCTCCTGGAAGCGGGCCGAGGAGGGCAAGGACGCCTACGTCCTCAACTACCGCACCATCGCCGACGAGCTGGCCGCCTACTGCGTCGACATGGGCTACACCCACGTGGAGATGATGCCCATCACGGAGTACCCCTTCGAGGGCTCCTGGGGCTATCAGGTCTCCGGCTACTTCGCCCCCACCAGCCGCTACGGCACGCCCCAGGACTTCATGTATCTGGTGGACACCCTGCACAGAGCGGGCATCGGCGTGATCATTGACTGGGTGCCGGCCCACTTCCCCAGAGACGCTCACGGCCTCGCCAGATTCGACGGGACACTTCTCTATGAGTGCAAGGAAGAACGGATGGCCAGCCACCCCGAGTGGGGCACCCTGATCTTCGACTACGCCATGCCGGAGGTGCAGAGCTTCCTCGTGAGCTCGGCGGTGATGTTCTTCGACGTCTACCACATCGACGGCATCCGGGTGGACGCGGTCAGCAGCATGCTGTACTTAAACTACGGCCGCAAGGACGGCGAGTGGACCCCCAACCGGGAGGGCGGGAACATCAATCTCGGCGCGGTGGAGTTCTTGAGAAAGCTCAACAGCGCCATCCTCTCCCGCTTCCCCGGCTGCATGACCATCGCGGAGGAGTCCTCCGCCTATCCGTCTGTGACGAAGCCGCCCTATGACGGGGGCCTCGGCTTCAGCTTCAAGTGGGACATGGGCTACATGCACGACACTTTGGACTACTTCGCCTGCGACCCCTATTTCCGCCGGTTCGAGCACAACAAGCTCACCTTCTCCATGATGTACGCCTTCTCGGAGAACTTCATCCTGGCCTACTCCCACGATGAGGTGGTCCACGGGAAGAAGTCCATGGTGGACAAGATGCACGGCAATTATGAGGAGAAGTTCGCTACCCTGAGAGCCCTCTACGGCTACCAGTTCGCCCACCCGGGCAAGAAGCTCACCTTCATGGGCTCGGAGTTTGCCCAGTTCATCGAGTGGAACTTCAAGCAGGGCCTGGACTGGCTGCTGCTGCTCTATCCGCCCCACAAGGCCATGCAGGATTACACCAGGGCCCTGAACAAGTTCTATACCGCCCACCGGGCCCTCTGGGACATCGAGGACAGCTGGGACGGCTTCCAGTGGCTGAACGTCAACGACGCCGACCGGAGCTCCATCGCCTTTATGCGCACCAGCCGGAACCATCACCGGGTGGTCTGCGTATGCAACTTCACCCCGGTCTACTATGACGATTTCGTCATCGGGCTGCCCAAGGCCGGCGTGCTGCATCAGATGCTGAACAGCGACGACCCCGCCTTCGGCGGAAGCGGCGCCGAGACCGATCTGGTCATCAAGTCTGAGAAGGAGCCCTTCAACGATCTCCCCTACCGGGCCCACGTGAAGCTGCCGCCCCTGAGCTGCGTCTATTACACCTTTACCGCCAAGTGACAAGGAGGATGCTATGAAAGCCTTTCTGAAAGATCTACTCCGGGAGAAAAACCGCCACACGCTGCCTGCCGTGCTGCTGGCGGCGGCGGAGTGCGCCCCGCTGGCCAAGACCGGCGGTCTGGCCGACGTGGTGGGCACACTGCCGAAATATCTGGCGGATCTGGGCATGGACGCCCGCGTGATCACGCCCTATCACCGGGTCATCAAGGACAAATACGGCTGGCGCGTGAAGCACCTGACCGATTTCTACATCGACCTCGGCTGGCGGCACCAGTACGTCGGCATCGAGAAGCTGGTGGTGGACGGCGTCATCGTCTATCTGGTGGACAACGAGTCCTACTTCGGCGACCGGATCTACCGCGGCGGCGAGGCCGAGGGCGAGCAGTACGCCTTCTTCGCCAGAGCCGTGGTGGAGGCCATTCCGAGACTGGACTTCGACCCCGAGGTGCTCCACTGCAACGACTGGCACACCGCCATGCTGCCCATGCTGCTGAAAACCCAGTACGGCTATCTGCCCCAGGGGAAGCTGCGCACGCTGCTGACCATCCACAACATCGCCTATCAGGGCAAGTTCGGCTTCGATTACGTCCGGGATCTGCTGGGCGTGGAGGATCGGTATTTCACCTCCGAGTTCATGGAGCTGGACGGCTGCGCCAACTTCCTGAAGGCGGGCTGCGTGTTCTCCGACAAGATCAACACCGTCAGCCCCACCTACGCCGCCGAGATCCAGACCCCCTGGTACGGCGAGCGTCTGGAGGGCATCCTCAGCGCGAGACGCAGAGAAATGAGCGGCATCCTCAACGGCATCGATTACAGCACCTTCGACCCCGCCACGGACTCCGGCATCTGCGCCCACTACTCCGTGGAGGACATGTCCGGCAAGCAGGCCTGCAAGCAGGATCTGATCAACCAGCTGGGGCTGCAGATTTCCGTGGACACCCCCATCGTCGCCATGGTCACCCGCATGACCGCCCAGAAGGGTTTCGATCTGGTGCAATGCGTGCTGGATGAGCTGATCAACACCGAGGATTTTGCCTTCATCCTGCTGGGCACCGGCGATGAAAAATACGAGACCTTCATGCGGGAGGCGGAAAACCGCCACCGCGGAAGAGTCTGCGCCTACATTGGCTACGACGAAGCTTTGAGCCACCGGGTCTACGCCGGCGCCGACTTCCTGCTGATGCCCTCCGGCTTTGAGCCCTGCGGCCTGAGCCAGATGATTGCCATGCGCTACGGCACCCTGCCCATCGTCCGGGAGACCGGCGGTCTCAGAGACAGCGTGGAGCCCTACAACCGCTTCACCGGCACGGGCACCGGCTTCTCCTTTGCCAACTTCAACGCCCACGAGATGGCGGAAGCCATCAAGACCGCCGTGGGGCTGTATCACATCGACAGCGGCGCCTTCGAGCACCTGCGCTACAATGCCATGACCGCCGATTACAGCTTCCGCCGCTCGGCGGAGGCCTACGCCGAGCTGTTCCTCTCCCTTCTGGACGCGGACCAGAGCGCGCGGCACGACGCGGCTTCGGAATCGGACCGCTCCCCCCTGGGCGCGGTGGAGACCGGCAACGAGGTGCAGCTCTCTGTCAGAGACGAGGCGGGCTACGTGGCCAGCGCGGTTCTGGAGGTCTACGGTGACGACTATCACCGCTCCTACCCCATGCAGCGGGTGGACACCGGTTTCACGGTCTTCGCCAAGATGCCCGAGGTGGCCCAGCCCCTGTGGTACCGCTTCCTGCTGACCTATCCCGACGGCGGCAGCCAGTGGCTCTGCGCAGGTTCTGATGGCCGCCACAGCACCCTCACCTCCGAGCAGCTGGAGGGCTTCCGGCTGACGGTCTTTGAAAAGGGCTTTGAGACGCCAAGCTGGCTCCACAGCGGCGTCATGTATCAGATCTTCCCCGACCGCTTCGCGAGAGACGACTCCGACACCGCCAAAAAGGGCTTTGAGGCCCACAAGCAGCGGGGCCAGATCGTCCATGTCCACGAAGGCTGGGACGAGCCTGTGGAGTGGGACAACAACATGCCCGACGGCAGCTACATGCCCTACGACTTCTACGGCGGCACCTTCAAGGGCATCCAGAGCAAGCTCTCTGAGCTGAAGGAGCTGGGCGTCACGGTGCTCTATCTGACCCCCATCACCGAGTGTGCCTCCAACCACCGCTACGACACCGGCAACTACGATAATCCCGACCCCATTCTCGGCTCCACCGAAGATTTTAAGGAGCTGTGCGAAGCGGCGAAGGAACGCGGGATCAAAATCATCCTGGACGGCGTCTTTGCACACACCGGCGCCGACAGCAAATATTTCAACCGCGACAAGCACTACCCCGGGGCTGGCGCCTTCCACAGCGCCAGATCCCCCTACCGGAAATGGTACACCTTCGACGAGAAGTACAAAAACGGCTACCGCAGCTGGTGGGATTTCCCGGAGCTGCCCAGCATCGACACCAGCTGCACCGACTGGGACAAGAAGATCATCTCCGGCGACAAGAGCGTCGTGAAGACCTGGCTCCGCCGGGGCGCCTCCGGCTGGCGGCTGGATGTGGCCGACGAGATCGAGGATGACGTTCTGGATCATGTCCGCACGAGCGCCAAGGCCGAGGATCCCGACGCCGCCGTCATCGGCGAGGTCTGGGAGGACGCGGTGACCAAGTGCAGCTACGGCGCGCGGAGACGCTACGCCCTGGGCACCTCGCTGGACAGCGTGATGAACTACCCCATGCGTCTGGCGCTGATGACCTTCCTCAGAGGTCAGGGGGACGCCAAGGATCTGCAGAACGCCCTGCTGGAGCAGCGGCTGAACTATCCGAAGCCCTTCTACTACGCGCTGATGAATCTCACCGCCAGCCACGACGTGGAGCGCACCCGCACCGGTCTCGCCACGGACTTTGAGGCCCGCCACACCGCACGCCAGTTCCAGGCGGACTATGTGGTGACCCCGGAGATGGCGGAGCTGGGCCGCAGACGGCAGTATCTGGCGGCGGCGGTGCAGTTCTCCCTGCCCGGCATCCCCTCCATCTATTACGGTGACGAGGTGGGCATGGAGGGCTTCTGCGATCCCTTCAACCGGGCACCCTATCAGGTGCTGGACACCGAGATCCGCAAGTGGTACCAGACCCTCGCGAAGCTCCGCAAGGCGCACCCCGCCATGGAGGCCGGCGCCGCAGCCATGTTCGCCCCGGCGCTGGACGCCATCGGCATCCTGAGAACCACCGCCGACGGCGCCGACGCCTTCGGGGAAGGCCGGAAGCGGGAGACCGTGCTCACACTGGTGAACCGCGCCGCCAAGGACGTGGACTGCTGCTTCGATCTGGATGACATGATGGTCGGTCTCGACACCGGCGTGAAGCAGGCCATCCTGCGCGCAGGCTACACGAAGCTTGTAAGCCTCACCGATGATGAGACCATCGACATGGTCGACGGCAATCTGGAGCTCACCATGAAGCCCATGAGCGTGAAGATCTTCAAGCTCGCATGATTCCAAACCAAAGAAAAATCCCACCTCGATCGAGGTGGGATTTTTGATACTTTCAGGGCTTCAGTTCCTGCTGTTTCCGGTTCCAGACGTAGTCGTACCAGGCGAGGAATTCCCCGCCGAGACGCTGCACCAGAGCTCTGGCTTCCTCCGGCTTCGCGGGGGCCAGATTCAGGCACTGCTGGGCCAGCTGGTACTTTCTCGCGGCGCTGAACCGCTCCAGCTCCGCATCGGTGTAATTGCCGAGGGCGGTGAGCTGCTGCTGGGCCTTGAAGAATTTTAAAAACGCCTCCGCCGGCTCTTTTCCGACGATGGGCTCCAGGAGCGCAAAGTCGTTGTCGGAGCTGTCCAGCACCCGGGAGGCCAGCTCCCAGCGGCGGGGATCGGCGTTGGGCTCCTTGCCGGTGTAGGGAGTGCGGAGATAGAGATCGTTGTTGGCGAGAAACTCCAGCACGTAGGGGTTGATGTTGTGGCGCACCGCCCAGGGCATCCAGTTTTCCACGGTGGTGCGGATGTAGACGTGGGCGAACCGTCCGAACAGCGGCTCCGCCAGATCGTGAGACACCGTGGACTCCGCCCGGTCGTTGCCGGCGGCGATGATGCGGGCGTTTTCCGGCAGGCGCCAGCGGTTGTTCACGATCCGCTCCAGGACGATCTTGAAGATCACGGACTGGGTCTGCTTGGTGGCGTTGGTGAGCTCGTCGAAAAACAGGATGTGCAGCTTCCCGTCCTGGCAGAGCTTTTCCAGATGCACCAGCCAGACGGGCTTGATCTCCCGCACCTCGTCCTTGGCCTCATTATAGATGGTCTTGCCGTTGATGCTGTCGGGGTTCTCGTTCACCAGCTCGATGTCCAGGGCATCGGGGTCGATCTGCCGGACGCGGTCAGATTTGCCGTCGCCGGAGAGGCCGTGGAGGAACACCGGGATGTCCGCCTGGATGTAGGCACGGATCAGATCCAGCTCGTCATGGTCGGCGAATCGGAAGGCGTAGTCCTCCCGCTCCGGGGTCTCCACGGTGCGAAGCTCAGACAGAAAGCTGCCCGCGAGATAGGCCTCCGCCTCCTCCCTGCCGAAGCCGGCGGTGAGGGCGTTTTGCGACACCAGCAGCTGCGCGTCAGGATCATAAAACCAGGTGACCGGCTTTACTTCCAGAAACACCGGCTCCCCGTAGGTTCGGCAGAGGCCGCTGCTCAGCTGCAGGAAGCCCAGGGTGAGGTTCGTCTCCACCGGGACGCAGACCACCTTTTTCGCGCCCAGCTGGTATTCCTCCGCGGTTCTGCCGCCGGGGAGGGTATAAGCTTTCCCGGTCTTCGGCAGGGCGCCGGCAGGCTGGTCGTGCTCCGCCATTTCCCGGAGGCTCTCGTCCAGGATCACAGAGGGGTACTCCCCGAACTGAGCCGTATAGATGCCGTGCTCCTCCCGCACATTCTGCAGCAGCTTGACCTCCTCCGGCTCCAGCAAAACCGCCGGGCGAAGGGCGCAGAGCTCGCAGCGCTCCTGCTTGCCGAAGCGGCTGACGGCCTCCCCGTCGGAGAGGTAGTAATTGATATTTCCGTCGGGGTCGGTCAGGAACCCGTCGTCGTCGGAGAGGGTGCGGGCAAAGTCCGTGGTGGGCGCCAGAGGCCCGATCCGCTCGAACAGTCCCAGACCCCGTCTGCCGAAGATCTGATCGGCGGAGAGAAAACCAGCTTTCATATCGAACTCCATTCCTGCGACTCGGCAGCGAAGGTCAGCTTCTTGTCCCGGGTCGCATATACTTTTTTGAAGGGATCCACGTAGATCACTTTCCCGCCCTTGGGATGGATCTTCATGGTGCCGTAGACCACCCACACCGCGTCGCAGCGCTGCAAGGGCTGCTCGCCGTAGCCGTCGGTGAAGATGATCTGATTTTCGGCGTCGCCGGTGAAGGCGTTCACGGCCACGTTGAAGTCCGTGCCGCCGCCCCCCTGGAACACCAGCTCGTCGATGTCCTTCAGCTTTCGGATCTCCTGAAAGCCGTAGAACTTGGTATCGAAGCAGCCCACGGAGAACACCGCGTCTCTCAACAGCGCCTTGCAGGCACGGACAAAGCTCTTGAGCATGGCCTCGTCCACACTGTAGCTGGTATCTAAAAGCACCTCGGCTCGCGGCACCTTGTAGGCGCGAAACTCGCTCTGGAGGATGCCGTTTCGAATCGTAGTGCCGGGGAACCAGTCATAATCCACATTGGCGGAGTCCTGCAGGTATTCCGAAAGACCCGTGATGGCGTCCGCCACGCCCGCGTCGCCGATCTGACGCACTCTGGAGTCCGTGCGGTTGCCGGCCAGCTGCTGTTTCTGCTCATCCAGGCGTCTGGGCTTCCCCTCTCTTGAGGTGCGGGGATCGGGATCCGGCTTGCCGTCGTCATTCTCCTGCTCCTGATTTTCCTTCGGGTGCAGCTTCGCCAATACGGCGTAGACCGACTCCGCCACCGGCTCCGTGTCCGGCGGCAGCCGCTCGGAATCCTCCGGCAGCTGGAACCCGTCGTGGGAAAGCAGCTCGTTCACCACCGCCTCGGTGGCTCTGCTCCAAAGCGCCGGATCCCGCCTTCCCCTTCTGGCGGCGTGGGCCAGCTGGATGTGCAGAACCTGACGCGCCAGCAGCACGGCCCGCGCCTCGGGGGTATAAAATTGGAATCTGCGGCTGTTGTAGTAGATGTTCTGCCCGTCGTTCCCGGCGCTCTCCACCTCCAGCGAGTCGATCAGCCTGGTCTGCCGCAGGAAGGCGTCCCACTGGGGGTAGACCGCCAGCAGCCGTTCTTTGATTTCCACAAGATCCATAGTATCACCTGTTTCGTAATCTATTATTTTAAACGACAGACCACTGCTTGTCAAAGAAAATCGTATTTTCCCCATGTCCCCCGGAGATTCCATTCCAAATCTGAAGATTTTTTAAGATTTTCAGCTGGTTTTTTGCGGGAATGGGGCCCCAAAAAGGATTGACGCAGAAAGGAATTCAATGGTAAAATAGCTTGAATCCTTATATGCACTTTGGAAGGAGGTGCCGCAGATTGAAACAGCATGGGGACAACAAGCCCGCTTACTATGAAAACCTGCGGGATCTCGTGCTGCACGCTGGGGAGATGTTCCCCCAGACGCAGTTTTTCCTGTGCAGCGACACCAGTCTCCCCTTCATCACCGGTCAGGGGCTGCAGGACGCCTGCGGGCAGTTCGGCAGCTGGATCCGGCACCGGGGGCAGACCGGCGTCCACATTGCCCTCCTGGGGCCCAACAGCGCGGCATGGCTCACCTGCTTTTTCTCGGTGGTCAGCAGCGGCTGCGCGGTGGTGCCGCTGTACTTCGGCGCTCCGGTGGAGGATCTGATCTCCTGTGTAAGGCGGTCGGACACCACCATTCTCCTCTATGACCGCTCCTGCGACAAGGAGGCCACCGCCATCCAGGCGGCGCTGCCCGGGCTGGAGATCATGGAGATGCACGCGCTGCTGTACATCCTCGACCAGGTGGCGGACCACAGCTTCCCCGCCCTGCCGCAGGACTCTGTCGGCGCGCTGTTCTTCACCTCCGGCACCACGGCGGAGAGCCGCTGCGTGATGCTGACCCACCGGAATATGGGGGCCATGGTCACCACCGCCATGAACAGTCTGCCGCTGTCTCCGGACGATGTGGGCCTGTCGCTGATGCCGCCCAGCCACACCTATGAATTTATGACCAACATCGTCGGCGCTCTGCACTGCGGCGGCCGGCTGTACATCAACCAGAGTCTCAGAACGGTGAAATCCAACCTGAAGGCTCTGGAGCCTACCATCCTGGTCTGCGTGCCGCTGGTGCTGCAGATGCTCCAGAAGGAGATCCGCGCCGTGGCCAGACGCACCGGCAGAGCGGAAGCGCTGGAAAATGCGCTGAAGCTGAACCGGAGTCTGAGAAAGCTTGGGATCGACTTTTCCCGCCACCTGTTCCAGGACGTCTACGCCGTGCTGGGAAAGAATCTGCGGTACTTCCTGTGCGGCGGCGCTGCGCTGAATCCGGATCTGATCGACTTTTTCGACGGTCTCGGCATCACGGTGTTCCAGGGCTACGGCATCACGGAGTGCTCCCCCATCGTGGCGGCAAACTTCCCCGGCGCCAACCGGCCGGGCTCCATCGGCAGGGTCTTCCCCTGCTGTGAGGTCACACTGATCGACGGTGAGATCTGCGTCAGGGGCGACAGTGTCTCCCCCGGCTACTACAACGACCCCGAGGCCACCGCCTGGTACTTCCGCGACGGCTGGTTCCACACCGGCGATCTGGGAAGATTCGACGAGGACGGCTACCTCTATTTCACCGGCAGATGCAAGAATCTGATCGTTCTGTCCAACGGTGAAAACGTCTCCCCCGAGGCGCTGGAGGCCAAGCTCGGCGCCATCGAAGGGGTGCAGGAATCCGTCGTCTATCAGAAGGACGGCCGCATCACGGCGGAGGTTTACGCCGACCCGCAGTTTTTCCCGGATCGGGAATCCCTCTGGCAGGAGATCAGCAAATTAAACCGCACCGTCTCCTCCTTCCAGCAGATCGGCGAGCTGGTCATGCGGGACAAACCCTTTGAAAAAACCGTAACGCAAAAAATCAAGCGATTTGAAAGTGGAAAGGAATCATAACCATGGAAGAGCAACTGAAAGAGATTTTGTCCGAAGCTTCCGGCGTCCCCGTAGAGGACATCACCCTGGACAGCCGCCTGATCGCGGATCTGGGTCTCACCTCCTTCGATTTCGCGGACATCGCCGTCCGCACCGAGGAGGAGTTTGGCATTCTGGTGCCTGACGAGGCCATGACCCACATCCAGACCGTCCGCGACGTCCTGTGCATCGTGCAGGAGGCCAATCTGGGATGAGAACCCGACTCCGTCTCTGTGGGGATCTGGAGTCGCGTGACGTCATTTTTGACCACCAGTTTATTTTCGAGCGCAGTCTGGACTTCCGTGCGCTCATCACCCGGTATCGCGGCACCGTCTGCCGGGATACCACAACGGGTACTGTGATCACCGCCTGGCAGAAAAGCCTCTACCGGTTCGGGAATTTCCCTCTGGAGGAGGCCATCTGCGCCACGATCCTGCTGGATCGCAAGGGCGTGGTGCGCGGGGTTTCATTGGATGAAAAGAGCCATGGCGGATTGGGTCCCCTGTGTGATTTTCATACGCTGCAGGGCTGCATGAACCGGATTCTCCGGGGCAAAAGTTTTGCGGCCTTCAGTCGTGTCTGCCCCACCGCGGGAGACGCCCGATGTCTGCATCTGTTCGAGGTGCTGGGCAGCGCCGCGGGGTTCTATGACGAGCTGCTGCGAAAAGGCCGCACCACCGGTTCCGAGGAGGAATTGCTGCGGATCTACCCCGGGCGGGAGACCATCCGGGTGGAAAACGAGCACATCGTTCTTGGGCAGCATCGGCGGACGGATTTGGAGCTTCGGCATGTGCAGGCGCCGGCCTTCACCAAGCAGCGGCTGCCCATCCATCTGCTGTCAAAGCTGGAGGTGCAGATCCAGGCGCAGAAGGCCCTGTCAGAGCAGGTGGAGGCCGAGGATTTCCACAGCGTCTACGGGAAGCTCAACCGGGCCATCAGCAAGGTGCACCGGATGGAAAAGGACGCCTTCGGCTGCGCGGGCAGGATGCGGTTTACCAACTACACCTCCCTCACCGGGCTCCTGCTGCTGACCATCAGCCACAGCGCAATGCATATTCTGAGAGGCCCCAGGATCCTGCTGATGCTGCAGATCCTCCAGACCGGCGGCGAGCGCATGAACTGCATCGGCTTTTCGAAGCTCAGCGACTTCAAGCTCAACTGCTGCTCCAGGACTTTGACGGAGCAGCCCTGAATCCGGACATAAAAAAACGCTTACCGAAACCGGTAAGCGTTTTTGGTTTGTTACTGGAGATTCAGGCGTTTACTAAGCATCAGGTGGGTGATGAAGTAATAGAACACCGACCAGCAGCCCTGGACGATGATGCTGGTCCAGAGGACATGCATGGTGCTTCTGTAGACCGAATCGGCGGAGAGTGCGTAGGCCTCGCTCAGCATATCGGAGGCGCCCACGATGGACTGGGTGGAGAAGATGGAGCCCACGATGCTGCCGGCGATGCTGAATACGAAGAAGAACACCACCATCATGAAGACCTTGTTCTTCTTGAAGCTCTGGCCGATGGCCATGCTGGCGTAAAGCTCCAGCACGCCGGAGATGCCGCTGATCAGCACCATCAGGATGCCCACCAGCGCGGCGCCGGTCTTCTGAGAATCACTGAAGGCCTCGAAGAAATCGCCGACGCCCATGATCTCGATGCTGCCGTTTCCGCCGGAGCCCAGGATCAGCACGGCAATCATCACCACCACGCCGGTGCAGAGATACCAGAACAGGGTGGTGATCAGCTTGGACCAGATCAGCTCCCCGGTGCGCACCGGGAGGGTGAACATGAGGTAGCCCTCGTCGGTCATGTAGTTTTTATAAAAGCGCCAGACCATCATCACGAAGGTCATGATCACCAGCGCCACGATGGCCACGCCCACCAGGAAGGCCGTGATGCCGGAGAAGATGTTCCAGAATCTCGAATCCAGAGCGCCCCGCTGGAACACGTTCATTAGTCTCGTCAAAGCAGCGAGCACGATGGCCGCCAGATACAGCGGCAGCATGACCCGCCCGGTTGCCCGCAGGTCCTGTTTCATCAGTTTTACAAGCATCGGAACACCTCCCGGAATACCGCGTCCACGCTCTTGCCCTCGGTCATGCGGATCTCGTCCACGGTCTTGTGCATGAGAATGTGGCCATAGCTGAGGAAGATCACGTCGTCCAGCACGTTCTCCACATCGGAGATCAGGTGGGTGGAGATGATCACCGCCGCCTCGGGGTCGTAGTTGGAAATGATGGTCTGCAGGATATAATCGCGGGTAGCGGGATCCACGCCGCCGATGGGCTCATCCAGCAGGTAGAGCTTGGCCCGGCGGCTCATGACCAGGATCAGCTGCACCTTCTCCCGCATGCCCTTGCTCATTTCCTTGATGCGCTGTTTCGGCTGGATGTTCATGTGGTGGAGCATCTCCTCGGCCCGCTGCCGGTCGAAGTCCTGATAAAAATCCTGGAACATATCCAGCAGCTGCTCGGTGCGCATCCAGTCGCTGAAATAGGGCCGCTCCGGCAGATAGGAGACGATGGACTTCGTCTCGTAGCCGGGCTTTTTGCCGTTAATGAGAATCTCGCCGCCGTCCGGCACCAAAAGGCCGTTTGCCAGCTTGATCAGCGTGGTTTTGCCGCTGCCGTTGGGGCCCAGCAGGCCCACGATGCCGCCGGGCTCCACCGTGAGATCAATGGCGTCCAAAGCCGGGGCCGCGCCGTAGCGCTTGGTCAGCCCACGGCATTCCAAAATTGCCATTACAGTTCCTCCTTCTTCTCGGTTCCGCTCTGCTGCAGCAATTGCAGAGCCTCCTTCGGCAGAAAGCCCAGCCTGCGCATGTTGATCCAGAAGCTCTGGATCGCCGCGGCGGCCAGCTGCCGCTTGGTCTGATCCACCCTCGAGGCGTCCTCTGTCACGCTGCGGCCGGCGGTGCGCTGGGTCAAGACCAGCCCCTCCCGCTCCAGCTCGGCGAAGGCCCGCTGCATGGTGTTGGGGTTCACCCCCGCCTCGGCGGAGAGCTCCCGCACGGACGGCAAGCGCTCGCCCAATTTGAATTCGCCGCTGATGATGGCGAGCTTGATGTGCTCCACCAGCTGCGCGTAGACCGGGGCGTCGTCCCGGATGTTCCACTGCATGCCATGCCCTCCTTTGTACTTTTGTATTAGGTGATTAATACACTAACACATTCACACAGCTTTGTCAACAGGAAAACCGAAACTTTTCTTGCATATCCGAAAAAAGTGTGTTATCCTGTGAAAAAATTGACCTTGGAGGCAGATTATGAAGCTTGCAGTCCCCTTTGTGCCGGAGACCGGCATGATCGCCGAGGATCTGGGTTCGGCGCAGTATGTCCGCATTTACACCGAGGACGAGACCGTGGTCTTTGCCGACGATCTGGAGTCCCCTGCCAACGGCGAGCTGGGCGTGATCGACTTTTTCAAAGAGCAGGGCGTGGAGGTCATCCTCTGCGGCATGCTCACCGAGGAGGGCCGGGACGCCGTCTTCGAGCGCAGAATGGGCGTGCTGGCAGGACTCATGGGCCCGGCGGACGATCTGGTGCTGGCGCTGCTGGAGAATCGGCTCCGCTTCGGGGATGCGCCGGAAGGCGGCGGCTGCTCTTGCGGCAGCAGCTGCGGAGACGGATGCAATTGCGGCGACATGGCCGACGGCGGCTGCAGCTGCGGCTGCGGATGCTGAATCAAACGAACAAAAGGAACCGGAGAGATCCGGTTCTTTTTCTGGTTTTTCAACGGAAACCGGGTATTTACAAAACGGCATGGAATGCGTATAATAGAAAGGTAACTCATAAAACAAGGTGTGAAAACAATGCTGATTGAATTTGAAGATTATCGCGTGAAACTCAACGCCCTCCGGCCGAAGCTGGAGGCGCTGGGCGAGGCGCTGCATTTGAGCGAGGCCCGCAACGAGGTGGAAAAGCTGGAGGAGGAGAGCGCCCAGGAGGGATTCTGGAACGACCCCGAGAACAGCCAGAAGGTGCAGAAGCGCATCTCCACCCTGAAAAACAAGCTGGAGCGGTTCGAGAAGCTCAGCGCCCAGCTGGACGATCTGCTGGCCATCTGCGAAATGGCCATCGAGGAGGACGACGACTCCATGCTGCCGGAGCTCCAGAGCGAGTTCGCGGCCTTTGAGGAGAAGCTGGAGAGCATGCGTCTGCAGACCCTGCTCACCGGCGAATACGACGCCAACAACGCCATCCTCACCTTCCACGCCGGCGCCGGCGGCACCGAGGCTCAGGACTGGACCCAGATGCTCTACCGCATGTACAACATGTGGGCCGACCGCCACGGCTACAGCTGCAAGGTGCTGGATTACCTCGACGGCGAGGAAGCGGGCATCAAGTCCGCCACCCTGCAGATCGACGGCGAGAATGCCTACGGCTTTTTGAAGAGTGAAAACGGCGTCCACCGTCTGGTGCGCGTGAGCCCCTTTGACGCCAACGCCCGACGCCAGACCTCCTTCGCCGCCGTGGAGGTCATGCCGGAGATCACCGAGGACAACGAGATCGAGCTGCGGGACGACGACATCAAGATGGACGTGTTCCGCTCCTCCGGCGCCGGCGGCCAGAAGGTCAACAAGACCAGCTCCGCCGTCCGTCTGACCCACATCCCCACGGGCATCGTGGTCTCCTCCCAGGTGGAGCGCAGCCACTTCCAGAACCTCGAAAACTGCAAAAACATGCTCCGCGCAAGACTGGCGGAAATCAAGGAGCGGGAGCATCTGGAGAAGATCTCCGACATCAAGGGCGTCCAGATGAAGATCGAGTGGGGCAGCCAGATCCGCAACTACGTGTTCATGCCCTACACCCTGGTGAAGGACACCCGCACCGGCTTTGAAAACGGCAACGTGCAGGCGGTCATGGACGGCGATCTGGACGGGTTCATCAACGCCTATCTCAGTATGAATGCGGGGCAGAACAATGGATGATTTGAGAGAGATCCAGATCGAATCGGAAAAGATCTACGCGGGCAAGATCCTGGACTTTTACCGGGACACCGTGCGTCTCCCCAACGGCCACAGCGCAACCAGAGAGCTGGTGCGTCACAACGGCGCCGTGGCCATCGTGCCGCTGCTGGATGACGGCAGAGTCATCGTGGAAAAGCAGTTTCGCTATCCCCACGACGAGGTGATCGTGGAGATCCCCGCCGGGAAGCTGGACGGGCCGAATGAGATCCCCGAAGAGGCCGCGAGACGCGAGCTCCGGGAGGAGACCGGCGTAGAGGCGAAGGAGCTGATCCCGCTGGGAGCCTTCTACCCCACCGCCGCCTACTCCACCGAGACCATCTGGATGTATCTGGCCAAGGGCCTCACCTTCGGCGAGCAGAAGCTGGACGACGACGAGTTTCTGAACGTGGAGACCGTACCGCTGGACGCGCTGGTGAAGGACATCCTCGACGGGAAAGTCCCCGACGGCAAGACCCAGGCCGCCATTCTCAGAGTCTGGCTTATGGAACAGAGATAATATTATCCACCGGATTGGAAACAGTCCGGTGGTTTTTTTGTGGAGTTATTCAAATTCCAGTTTATCGGGGAGTCTGAAATGATCTACCGTAGGGCGGGGACCTGTGCCCCGCCGT
>ONIN01000031.1 GCA_900317905.1 uncultured Eubacteriales bacterium
AGATGGACTCGCCCCGGCCGTCCTCGTTCCAGGCGCCTTCGATTTGAGGGGCGGCGCTGGCCGCACCCCAGAGAAAATCCTTTGCAAAAGCCATTGTTGTCCTCCTTGTATCGTTTCAGGTAAGCCGCTTACAGGTCGTCCTCCCCGGTCACATGTCGAAACTGCAGGCGCAGCAGCTGCGTGTTGACAAAAGCGGTCAACGCAAAGCCCGCCACAAGCCACAGAAAGCTGATACGCAGAAACACATAGGTGTGCCGCATCAGCAGATACACCGGCAGCAGGTTCAGCGCCGTTACCGCGAGGGCGATGAAGGGGTTGCTCAGAGGCAGCAGCACCGCGTTTCGCAGGCTGTTGCCCAGGCTGTTATCATACCAGGCCAGCAGGGGCCAGAGGTAGGAGTTGAACACGCCGATCACCGCCGCGGCGACCCAGCAGAGGCCGCGCAGCAGGGCCTGATCCGCCAGCCCCCCGGAGAGGCCCAGAAACAGATACAGCAGCAGCAAAAGCAGCGGCAGCAGCAGCACGAGGCTTGCCAGCATGCCCTTTTTGAAATTCTCCCGAAAGGCCTTGAAGAAGTCCGGCAGGATGCTGGGATACTCGTGCCTGGCCATCTTGCGGGTGATCGTGTACAGGGCGGCGGTGGAGACCCCGGCGGTCAGCAGCGGCGCCGAGCACAGCAGCCACAGCAGGTTCAGCGCGATAAAGCCGGCCGCGGTGCTCAGGATCTGATAGAGCTTGGAGTCGGATGAAAGCCATTTTCCCATCTTTTGTTCCTCAGAGATCAAAGACCATGCCGTCCTCCGGCGAGCGGAAAGCCTCCCAGCGCGGCAGGCCCTCGCCGTTGGGGTCGCCGGTCTTCATAAAGTTCGTCCAGTAGTCCAGCATCCGCTCCGACAGGGCGCGGTCCCCGTCCGTCAGGGGCCGCCAGCAGCGGTCGAGGGTGCCGAACATGTACCACAGCTCCGAGGAGTGGAAGGCGCCGGCCTCATCGCCGGGCAGCTGCCGCCGGAAATCATAGAGCCAGACCGGGCGGCCGTGGCGCTTCTCCGCCTCTGCCCAGGCGAGAGACCCTGCGTAGACCTTGCCGCGCTCGCCGCGCTCCACGGCCTCGCGCTGCGTGGCGATGTCGTTCAGGGTGGAGCCCACGATGGTGGGGATCGGGTGGGTGCCGCCCTCGTTCATGGCCTGATCGTATCCTCCGGTCAGGACCCAGCCGTCCCGGATCGGAGTGTAGGGCAGCTCCATCTTGGGAAAGCCCGCCATGATGATGGGCCCCGCGGCGGCGAAGACCTGCTCCGGCGTCAGCGCCCGCAGCTTCTCCAGGCTATCCGCCCCGGCGTTGCGGGCAAACTGCACGCCCAGCTCCTCGGCAGAGCGGAGGTCGTGGTCATAGCTCAGCCCCACGCAGCTCTGCAGCACGGCGTGTGCGATCATGCCCCGGGTCAGCGGGCTTGTGAGCAGGGTCTGCACGCTCATGCCGCCGGCGCTCTGGCCGAAGATGGTGATGTTTTCGCCATCGCCGCCGAAGGCTCCGATGTTTTCGCGCACCCAGCGCAGGGCGGCGATCTGGTCGAGAATGCCGTAGTTGCCGCTGACGGCAGGGCCGCCCTCGGCGGCGGCCTCGGCGCTGAGAGCGGGGTGGGCCAGGAAGCCCCAGGGCCCCAGGCGGTAGTTGACGGTGACCAGGATCACGCCCCGGCGGCAGTAGGCCGCGCCGTCGAATTCCTTCTCGTGGCCGAAGCCGCCCATGAAGGCGCCGCCGTGGATCCAGAAGGCCACGGGCAGCTTTTCCCCGGCGCTCTTCGCCGGGGTCCAGATATTCAGATAGAGACTGTCCTCCGAGACGGGGGTCATATACACCGCCTCGTCGTAAAATTCCTTGTCGTAAAAGGGATCCTCATGGATCTCCTGCATGCTCCGATCGGCAAAGCGTGTGGCCTCGCGCACGCCCTCCCAGGGCTCAAGCGGCAGAGGCCGGTGCCAGCGCAGCTTCCCCACCGGGGGCTGGGCGTAGGGCACGCCGCGAAATTCGGTATATGTTTCATGCGGGATCCCTTCCAGGATGCCCAGCTTTGTTTTCACTTGACGCATCATATCATTTTCTCCTGTAACAGGATTTGAGGCAGAAAAAAGGACGCACCTACTTGTCAGTGAACAAATACGTGCGTCCTCCCTTCTGATACGAGATTTCTATTATGTTCGCTTATCCCTTCACCGCGCCCATGGTGATGCCCTTGGCGAAGTACTTCTGGAAGAAGGGGTAGATCACCAGGATGGGCAGGATACCCACCACCGCGATGGCCATACGGGCCGTCTGGGTGGGAAGATCCGTCACCGATACGCCTGCAGTAGAGTTGCTGGCGAGATAGGCGATATTGGTGTTGATATCGTTGAGGATGTTCTGAATGGTCTTTAGGTTGGCGCTCTGATCGGAGAGGTAGTACAGACCGTTCTGCCAGTCGTTCCAGTAGGCCAGACCCATCATCAGTCCGATGGTGGCGAGGATCGGGGTACTCAGGGGCAGCGCCACGCGGAAGAAGGTCTGGAACTCGCTGGCACCGTCGATGCGCGCGGCCTCATACAAGTCGCGCGGGATGCTGTTTTCGAAGTAGTTTCGCACCAGCATCACCAGGAAAGCGGAGCACAGCAGGTTCGGCACGATCAGGCCGAAGATGGTGTTCTTGATGGCAAAGGTCTTGACGTACATGATGTAGGTGGGGACCAGACCGCCGTTGAAGAGCATGGTGAAGACCACATACAGATTCAGCCATTTGCGCCCCGGCAGGGCGGGGTTGGAGAGCATATAGCCCAGCAGCGCGGTGATCATGACGCCGACGCCCGTACCGACCGCGGTGACAATAATGGTCATCATATAGGCCCGGCCCAGGCGCCCGGCCTGACTGGCGATGTACTGATAGGCGGAGATGGACCACTTCTGGGGGAAGTAGCTGTAGCCGAAGCTCATGGCCACGCCCTCATCCGTCAAAGAGGCGATGATCAGCAGCACGAAGGGCGCCAGCGCCAGGAAGCTGAGCAGGACCATGACGATGTTGGCGGCAATGTTCCAGCCTTTGTTTGTTTTAACCATAGCGTTTCCTCCCTATCAGAACAGCTTGCTGTTCTCGTCCAGATGGCTGACCACCTTGTTGGCGCCGACGATGAAGATGAAGCCCACCACGGACTGCACAAAGCTGGCCGCCGAGGACATGCCCACGTCGTTGGTCTTGAGCAGGGCGCGGTAGACATAGGTGTCGATGGTCTGGGTGACGGGATAGAGCGCCCCCTGGTTCATAGGCACCTGGTAGAACAGACCGAAATCAGAGCGGAAGATCTGGCCCAGACTGAGGATGAAGAGCATAACGATGGTAGGGATCATCAGCGGGATCGTGATCTTCTTGTGCTGCTGCCAGCGGGTGGCGCCGTCCAGCGTGGCGGCCTCATAGAGGCTGGGGTCGATGCCGAGGATCGTGGACATATACAGGATCATACCGAAGCCGATCTGCCGCCACTGATTGACGAAGGTCAGGATGAAGGGCCACCACTTGGTCTCCTGATAGAAGGCCGGCGCACTGCCGGTCCAGCGCTCCAGCGCCTTGGTGAACAGGCCAGAGGTGGGAGACAGGTAGGCGTAGACCAGATAGGCGATGACGACCATGCTCATCAGATAGGGCAGGAGGATGGCGGTCATGTAGAATTTCTTTTTGAGCTTGCCGACGACCTCATTGATGAGGATGGCGGCGGTGACGCCCAGAACGGCGCCCAGGATGATCCAGAAGATGTTGTAAAGCAGCGTATTGCGGATCATGATCCAGGCGTCGGCCGTGCGGAAGAGGAACTTAAAGTTCTTCAGCCCGCACCAGGGGCTGGCCCACATGCCCTTGGAATAGCTGAAATTCTTAAAGGCGATCTGCAGACCCGCCAGAGGCAAATAGTTGTTGATAAACAGATACAGCAGGCCGGGAAGGCCCATGATGTAAAACGGGATCCACTGCTTGAAGCTGGTTTTTTTCTTCTTCTCGTTCATGCCGTTCCCCCTCTTTTCAAGTTTTCATAAGGCTTCCCTGTTCGGGAAGCCTTATGAGTCGGGTTCTTATGGACAGGGAATTACTTGTTGGCAGCGAGCCAGGCGTCCAGAGCGGCCTGGTTGGCGTCGATGACGTCCTGCATGCCGGCGGCGTTGAGAGCGGCCACCAGCTCGTCCACAGCGGCGTCCACGTCGGCCACAGCGCCGGCGTTCAGGGCGGGCAGCTTCTGCTCGAGGACGCTGGCGATGGCGCCGGCCTCGGCAGAGAAGGCGCTGCCGTCAAAGTCATAACCGAAGGTCAGGCTCATCTTGGCCTCGTCCTCAAAGGCCTTGGTGTCGGCGGGGTAGGAATCGGTCAGAGGAGCGACGATCTTGATCGCGGTGGGATCGCCGTAGTGCACGAAGGGGGCGTAGTAGCCGTTGTGGTCCTCGTTGCCGGTGCCCACTGCGGTGATGACGTTCTGAGTGCCTTCAACGGCCACGTAGTCCAGACCTTCCACACCGTACATGAGGAGGTTGGCCACATCGGGATCGGCATAAATCAGGTTGATGAGGTCCATGGCCTTGTCGGGGCGCTTGCAGTTGGCGGCGATGCCGAGCATGAACTCGCGGGCGCCGGCAGTGGAGATGATGGGATCGCTGGTCTTGATGATGTCTACCTCAAAGTTGGGGTTGACCCAGGAAGCCATCTGGTTGGTGGTGTAGCCGGTGGCGGTGCCGAACAGCTTCTGGTTGGCAAAAAGCTCCTGAACGGTGGTGGAGTCGGTCAGCATGTCGGAGGGGGTGTAGCCCTTGTCATACCAATCCTTGTTCTGCTTCCAGAAATCCCGGTACTCCTGGGAATCGAAAACGTTGACGATGGTGGTGCTGTTGGCCGGATCCAGGATACCGCCGAAAGCGCCGTTGGTGCCGAAGTAGTCGCCGCCCAGCTGGAACTTGTAGTTGAGCTGGCTGGAGTTGGAGTAGGAGGTCATGTACACGCCGTGCTCATGGGCAACCTTGGCCGCCTCGGTGAGCTCGGCAATGGTCATGCCGTCGTGCATATCCAGGCCCCACTCGTCGGCCATGGTCTTGTTGTAGACGAAGGATCCGCACATGGCGGCATAGGGATAACCGGAGATGGCGTAGGTGACGCCGTTGATCTTCTGGGCCTTGGCCACATGCTCGGTGACCTTCAGGGCGTCCTGACCGCGGGCGGCGAGCAGATCGTCCAGCGGGAGCAGCAGCTCCTGAGAGACCATGTTGTCCATGGGGCTGGTCAGGCCGACGGCCACAACGTCCAGCTTCTCATCGCCGGCAACGCCCAGAGAGGTGGTGGTGGGCAGGTCGCCGATGAAGACGGGGACGATATCGACGGTGCAGTTGATCTTCTCAAGGGTGATGGCGTTGAGGGCTTTCTCAACTTCAGCAATGTCCTTGTTCTCCTCAAAGAGGCCGACGAACTGAATGCTGACCTCGTAGGGGGCTTCTTCCTTGTCGATCTCGCCGGAAACCTCGGTGGGAGCGCTGTTGCTGCTGCCGCAGCCGGCAAGCAGAGCAGCCAGCATCAGAACGGCAAGAAGCATCGCCAGAGTCTTTTTCAT
>ONIN01000007.1 GCA_900317905.1 uncultured Eubacteriales bacterium
TAACAGAGCGATAAACTATAATTTGCCCCTCCGCGCTCCATGCAAAAGCGCGCCGCAGGACAGACTGCGGCGCGCTTGGGTTTTATAGAACGATGGTGAGGATCCAGATGACCAGGGCGCCGGCGGCAATGAAGATCCCGCCGATCAGCAGCGACGCGCCGATGGCGCTTTTGATGATGACCATCCGGTCTTCTTTGCTCATCTGCTGTGCGTCCGGCTCCGGGTCTTCCCGCTTCCGACGGAATCTGGGAAGCAGCATCGGCTGCCGATCCAGATCGCTCATGTCGGCGATCACCCGGCCGTCGTCATCGTCATAGGTTTTCTTGCGCATATCGAAAGCCTCGCAGAGTTTCGCGGCGCGGACGCCGCGAAAGAAAGTCCAATCATTTTGCCCCCGGAACTTGTTTCGGGGAGCAAAATACCGCTCACGGAGAAAGGAATTTTTCTTCCGCAAGTCGTACTTGCGCCAAAGATTCCTTTCGGAGTGGAATCTCATCCATTTGTATGATTGACTTTGTCAATCATACAAATGGCAAACGACGTAGTGGCCCGGCTCGATCTCCTTCTGCTCCGGGGTGACCTCCTTGCACTGGGCCATGCACTTGGCGCAGCGGGTGTGGAAGGGGCAGCCCTTGGGCGGGTTCGCCGGGGACGGGATGGAGCCCTCCAGCACGATGCGCTCCATCTTCACCGTGGGATCCGGGATCGGGATGGCGGAGAACAGCGCCTCGGTGTAGGGGTGCAGCGGATGGTTGAAGATGTCCTCCGTGGCACCGTACTCCACCAGCTTGCCCAGGTACATGACGCCCACAGTGTCGGAGATGTGCTCCACCACCGAGAGGTCATGGGAGATGAACAGGTAGGTCAGCTTGTACTGCTCCTGCAGATCGTTCAAGAGGTTGATGATCTGCGCCTGGATGGACACGTCCAGGGCGGAGACCGGCTCGTCGCAGACCACGAAGCTGGGGTTCAGAGCCAGGGCTCTGGCGATGCAGATACGCTGCCGCTGGCCGCCGGAAAACTCGTGGGGATAGCGATCCTTGTGGAAGGGCTGCAGGCCGCAGCTGTCCATGATCCGGTCGATGTAGTCGTTATACTCCTCTTTCGGGACGATGTTGTGCTCTCTGACCGCCTCGCCGATGATCTCACCGACGGGCATTCTGGGGCTCAGCGAGGAGAAGGGGTCCTGGAAGATGATCTGCATCTTCGGGCGCAGGTCGTGCATCTCCTTGTGGCTCAGGTCATAGACCTCCTGCCCTTCGAAGAGCACCTGGCCGGCAGTCTTTTCGCCGGTGAGACGCAGGATGGTGCGGCCGGTGGTGGTCTTGCCGCAGCCGGACTCGCCCACCAGACCCATGGTGGTGCCCCGCTTCAGATTGAAGGTGACGCCGTCCACGGCCTTCACGTAGCCGGTGACCTGGCCGAAGAATCCGCCCTTGATGGGGAAATACTTCTTCAGGCCGTTTACCTGCAGAATGTACTGGGGATCATACTCCACGGGGGTGATCTTTTCTTCGATTTTCTTTGCCATCAGTCGTCACGCCCCTTTCCGTCCGCGTAGCGCCAGCAGCTGACATAGTGGGTGTCAGAGAGCTTGATCTCACAGGGATAATCCCCATTGCAGGCCTCCACGCACATCTCGCAGCGGTCTTTGAAATAGCAGTAATCCGGCATATTGATGGGGTTCGGCACCTTGCCGGGGATGGAGTAGAGCTTCTCCACCCGCTTGCCCACCACGGGCTTCGACGCCATCAGGCCGATGGTGTAGGGGTGGGACGGGTTCTGGAAGATGTCCAGGGCTGTGCCCTTCTCCACCACGCGGCCGGAGTACATGACCACCACGTAGTCCGCCATCTCGGCGATGACGCCCAGGTCATGGGTGATGAGCATGATGGAGGAGTTGATGCGGTCCTTCAGGTTCCGCAGCAGATCCAGGATCTGCGCCTGGATGGTCACGTCCAGAGCCGTGGTCGGCTCGTCGGCGATGATCAGCTTCGGGTCGCAGGCCAGGGCCATGGCGATCATGACACGCTGACGCATACCGCCGGAGAGCTCGTGGGGGAACATCTTATAGACGCCCTCGGCGTTGGCGATGCCCACCATCTGCAGCAGCTCGATGGTGCGGTCCTTCACGTTCTGGTCGCTGCCGGAGCGGTGGAGCAGCAGCACTTCCTCGATCTGGTCGCCGATGCGGAAGACCGGGTTCAGGCTGGTCATGGGCTCCTGGAAGATCATGGACATGAAGTTGCCGCGGAGGGTCTGCATGACGTTCAGCGGGGTCTTGGTGATGTCATAGGCCTTGTCGCCCAGGTTCATGCGGATCTCGCCGTCCACGATCTGGCCGACGGGACGCTGCAGCAGCTGCATGATGGAGAGGCTGGTGACGCTCTTGCCGCAGCCGGACTCGCCCACGACGCCCACGGTCATGCCCTGGGGGACGTTGAAGCTGACGCCGTCGACGGCCTTGCTGGTACCGATGTCGGTGAAGAAGTAGGTGCGCAGATTGTCGATCTCCAGCACGTTCTTCGGGTCGTGCATCTCGGTGAGATACTCAGACTCCGGCACGTTCTTGCGCTTATACTGTTTTTCGTATTCCTTGGTGATCTTCCGGTTTTCCCGGCTGATCCGGCGGGATTCTCTGGCGGACAGATATCCGTCCTGTTTCTTTTTTGCCATCGAAATCTGCCCTCCCCTCAGCGTTTCATCTTCGGGTCAAAGGCATCCCGAAGGCCGTCGCCGACGATGTTGAACGCCAGCACCGTGGCCAGCAGCAGCACGCCCGCCGGGATCCAGATGAACCAGTAGTTGGTCAAAACGAAGGTGTCGTTGACGTCGTTGATGATGTTGCCCCAGGAGGCGAAGGGGAAGCGCACGCCCAGGCCCAGGAAGGACAGGGTCGCCTCGGTGATGATCGTGCTGCCGAGGCCCATGGTCATGATGACGATGAGCTGCGGGATCACGTTGGGCACCAGGTGCTTGAAGATGCGCTTCGGGACGCTGATGCCGCAGGACTCGGTGGCGGTCATGAACTCCTGCTCACGCAGAGACAGGATCTGGCCGCGGACCATGCGGGCGATGCTGGGCCAGCCCAGGAAGCCCAGGATCAGCATCAGGTAGAGCATTCTCGTGTAGGAATCCAGGTTCGCCGCGTCCATGGCAGCGCCCAGAATGATGATCAAGGGCAGCGACGGGATGCAGTAGAAGATATCCACGATACGCATGATGAGGTTGTCGATCCAGCCGCCGAAGTAGCCGGAGATGCCGCCCAGGATGACGCCCAGGACACTCTCGATGATGACGACGATGAAGCCGATGATCAGGGAGACGCGGCCGCCGTACATCAGACGGGTCAGCATGTCCATGCCGTTGCGGTCGGTGCCCAGCCAGTGCTCCTTGGAGGGAGAGGCGTAGGTGTCAAACACGCGGGTGTCCTTCTCCTGCTTGACGTTCCAAGTATTCTTGGCGGCGTCGAAACTGAGGACGTACTCATAGGTCTCGCCGTTCTCGTCTTTAAAGTTGAACTCCGAGTCCTTGGCCTCCACGGCGTCGATGAGCTGGGTCTTGAAGTCGCGGCTCAGGAACACGTCGCTCATGACCGGGCGGATGATGTACTCACTGACATAGCCGACCTCTTCCCCGCCGGCGGCGGTGATGACGCCATCCTTGTCGATCTCATAGGTCTTGCCGTCGGCCTCAAATGAGTCCTCTTCATTGGCATGGGCAAGAAGAGCATTCATGGTGAACTCGAAGCTGAAGCTGCCGCCCACATCGGAGGCGCTGACGGTCTCCCGGTTGGCGGTGCCGACCACCTTGTCACCGACTCTGACCACATAGAGGCCATCGTTGATCTTCTCCAGATCGTAGGTGCTGCCGTTGTAGTCGAAGCTCTCGTTGCCCCGCATGATGTTCAGCAGGGTCTGGGCCTGCACCGGGCCCCGGAAGAGCTCGGCGTCGGCCACGGTATAGACCAGATCCTCGTTGTGGATGACGGCGGCGTAGTCCTTCACCTGCTGGTCGATGCGGTAGAACTTCTGGTCCTGCTTATAGGGGCTGATGATGCCGCCCACGAAGGAGAACAGGAACATCAGAAGCAGGATGATCATGCCGGTGACGGCCAGACGGTTTCTAAAGAACCGCTTCGCCACCAGGGCGCCCGGAGAGAGCACCTGTACACGGCGGTCATCGTTCAGGGAGTACTGCTCGTTGGGATCATCCCCATTGGGTGCGGAAGCGCTGCTGTTTTTCACTGCGTCCTCCGTGAGCTTTTCCGCGTGGCGGCGCGCAGCCTTCTGCGGAACGGAATGGGGATAGACCGGAGTGGCTTCGTATTTCATATCCTTGTTATCGCTCATGATGCAAACCACTCCTTTCTCACGAGATGCGCACGCGGGGGTCCACCACCGCGTACAGAATGTCCGAGAGCAGGTTGCCCAGCAGCGTCAGAACCGCCAGGAACATCAGATAGAACATCTCGAACGGGATGTCGCCGGCCACCATGGACTGGTAGGACGCAAAGCCGATGCCCGGGATGGAGAACAGGGTCTCCGTGATCAGGGCGCCTGCGAACAGGCCCGGCAGAGAGCCGCCCACGATGGTGACGATGGGGATCAGGGTATTGCGGAAGGCGTGCTTGTAGATGACCTTCTTCTCCGACAGGCCCTTGGCGCGGGCGGTGCGGATGTAGTCGGCGTTCAGCACTTCCAGCATGTTGGTTCTGGTGTAGCGCATGAGGGAGCCCATGCTGACCACCACCAGCACGATGATGGGCAAGACCAGATGGTGCGCCTTGTCCAGGAACTGGCCCCAGGCGTTGAGCTGGTTGTAGTTTCGTCCAACCAGACCGTACAGGTCGAACCACCCCAGCTTGACAGAGAACACCAGCTTCAGCAATGACGCAAAGAAGAACGTCGGCAAGCTGATGCCCGCCAGTGCGATGACCGACACCGCGTAGTCCGTCTTGGAATACTGCTTCGTGGCGGCGATGACGCCCAGGGGGATCGCGATGATAATCTCGAAGAAAAAGCTCACCGCGCCCATGACGAAGCTCAGCCAGACGGTCTTGTTGAACTCGTCCACCACGGGAATGGTCCACTTCCAGCTGTCGCCGAACTCGCCGCGCAGCATGGAACCCAGCCACCCGAGGAAGCCGGGAATAATGCCCTTATCCAGATTGTAGGACGCAGCCAGCTGCGCCATCCACTCCTCATAGCTCTTGGAGCCCGGCTGCATGGACTTCTGCCGCGCCATGGCCTCCACGTAGCTGGTAGGCAGGGCGCGCATCAAAGCGTAGATGATGAATGCCACAAAGAACAGAATCACCACGCTGAGCAGCACGCGCTTGAGGATATACTTCCACACTTTCACATCACCTCTCGGTATTTTCTCTCATTGAACAATCTCAGTGCTCAAGCATCCGTCATGGACCATGGCGGAGGATTCAACGCTGAAAAGATTTCCATGGGGCGGGTTCGGGAGGGGATGGGATTCCCCTCCCGAGTTTTCAATCGCAGCAGGCGCTTGCGCCTGCCCTCTGCATTGGAAGGTTTCCTTCAAATGCAGAGGGGCAGACAGGAGTCTGCCCCTCCCTGTTCATTTAGGTATTTGCGATTTCAGATAATCGGCTCAGCTTTTTCAGTTGAGCTCGATGTTCTCGATCTCAGCCAGCCAGCCGTAGTAGGTGGTGATATCGGGAGTCACAGTGTCGAGATTCACGCGCTCGCTGGAGAAGATGATCGCGTTCTGACGCTGATAGACAGGAACCTCAACGGCCCAGTCAACGATGATGTCCAGGCAGCTCTTGTACATCTGCTTACGGAAGGACTGATCCAGGCTCTCGCGGGCTTCCATGATCAGCTGGTCCAGCTCCTCGTCAGCGATGTCGTACATGTAGTTGGAGCCACCGGCCTCGCCGCCCTGGCTGCCGGAGTAGTAGACCTGATACATATCCGGGTCAGGAGTGGCACCCCAGGCGGCGCACCACATAGGAACCTGGTCGGCCTCGATGCCGGTCCAGAGGTCAGCGGAGTTGGCAAGGTCTTTCACAACCAGCTCGAAGCCGATCTTGGCAAAGGCGTCCTTGGCCAGGTTCAGCATCATGAAGGAGGGGTGATCGCCAGCGCCGTCGGCGGGGATCCAGACTTCGTAGCTCAGGGCAGCGCCTTCGGGAGCAGCGGTCAGCTTGCCGTCAGTGACGGTGTAGCCGGCAGCCTCGAAGTAACCCAGGGCGGCCTTCAGAGCGGCCTCCTCACGGGCGGCGTCGTCCATGTCAGAGGTGTAGATGTCGTTGCCGTCCACGTCCTTGCTGAAGGCAATGGCGTAGTCAGCATCGGTGGCCTGCGGAGCAGCCCAGGAGGTGTTGGAGATCGGGTAGTTGATGACGGAAGCAACGCCGGCGCCATAGTAGCTGTCGACGGTGACGTCACGGAAGTTGGAGAACACGGTGGCGAGGGCCTTGCGCAGGTTCTTGGAAGCGTCGGAGCCGATGTCGCCGCCCACGTTCACGGCCTTGGCGCTGATGCCCAGGTAGCCGTAGCCGAGGTTGTCAACAGTGTTGGTGGTGATGACAGGACCGTTCACATCGTCGTTGCCATTGGCGGCCTTGATGGCGTCAACGGTGTCCTTGGAGTAGCTGGGATCGGTGATGTCGATGGTGCCGGTGGTGACGCCATTGAGCTTATCCTTATCGCTGGACTCCAGGAACTGGACGTACTGGGTCTTGGGAGCGCCCTTGAAGTAGTTCTCGTTGGCCTCGAAGTAAACGACGCCGTTCTCGAACTTCAGGAACTTGTAGGGGCCGGCGCCCATGGGCTCAGTGGTCTTGGCCTTCACGCCGGACAGGTCGCCCTTGACGAAGCCGAACTGGTTGTTGTCATAGTCATAGAGGCTGGCGTCGCCATAGTAGTGCATGGGAGCCACGGTGATGCCCATCTGATAGATGGCGGGAGCATCCGCCTTGGTGAGGGTCACGCGGACGGAGTAATCGCCGGTCTTCTCGATGCCGGTGATGGAGTCAGCGCTGTCGCCGGTCTTGACACCCTTGGTGTAGTCGGCGAAATCGGGGAACAGCTCGGAGAAATCGACATCAGCGGCCTCGGTGGAGACGGCAGTGGGGATGTCGTTGTCATAAGCCTCGAGGATCGCAGCCCAGAAATCAGCGGCGGTGGCGTCCTCAGCCAGCTCGTAGCCCCAGGTAGCGGCGCACTCGGCGACAGAAGCGTCAGCCTCGTTGTACTCGTTGTTGATGCAGAAATCAACAATGCTCTGGGCGAAAGCCGGGCCGGCCTCGTTGAGGGACTTCCAGAAAGCGGTCTGCTCTTCCTCGGTCCAGTTGGTGAAGTCGGTGTTGTCCTCACCGGCCTCCAGCAGCAGGCTGTAGAGGCTGGACATGCCGGAACGATACTCTTCCATGCCGGCGATGGGCAGCGCAAAGAAGGTGGAGTTGCCGTCATAGGTGGGGTCAGACAGAACGTACATGGAGAAGATGACGTCGTCGGCGGTGAGCTTCTCACCATCGGAGAAGGTGACGTCGTCGCGCAGATCGAAATCGTATGCGATGGTGCCGTCGTCGTTCTCGGTGATGGTCAGGTCAGCCAGTCCCGTGTACTCGTAATCGTTGCCGTTGTAGGGACGGGTCTCGCCGGTCTTGCCCTTCTCGACGATGGCGCCCTGACGGTCAATGTCGAGCAGGTTGACAGCCGTCATGGCCCAGACGTCCTGGTCGTAAGCAGTCTCCGAGAAGAAGGGAGAGAACTTACTGGAGAAGTTGGAATAGCCGACGACCAGCGGCTTGCTGCCGCTCTCAGCCGGTTCGGCGCTTCCGCTGGATTCCTGCTTGGTGCCGCAGCCTGCGAACAAGGCGAGGCACATCACAAGAGCCAGCAACAGTGCGATGGTTCTTTTCACTTGCTTTGTCCTCCTTAGAGATTTTGTTTGAGTCCGATGGGGCCTTTACCACCGCAGCCCAAGGGGACTCAATTCTTTTTTTATTTCAACGGTTTTGAAGCCGAAGAAATCATGTTTCAAGCTCCCACACCTGCTTTTGGAAGGCGTTGCCCGCGATCCAGGCGGAGATCGCCGCCAGAAGCAGCAGCAGGAAAAACCAGAGACAGACGCCGGAGAAGGCGGTTTTGGAAATCAGCAGATACACGCCGCCGAGCACTCCAGTGAGCAGATTGAACGCCGCCAGCGCTCTGGTGATGGGGAAAATGCTATCTTTCACATTTTCCCAGGCGAAGGTCTTCACCCGTCCTCTGGAAAAGGCCAGCTTCCTCCCCTGCCAGAACAGGGCGAAGAAAACGGACACCGTGCCGAGGTACGGGATGATGACATACCAGGTGTTCAGCATCCCCGGAAAGGGCAGGCAGCCCGCCGAGATCAGAAACCCGGCAGAAATCACGCTCCAAATCAGAAACGGCATGAGGGCCTTTCCCCCGCCCTGCAGCTGATACCAGTCGCCGACGTAGTGGTATTCCCCGTTGGCGTCCTTGATGTGCTGATCCAGATGGGCCTTGTGGCGCCGCCGATGCTCCTGGGCCATTTATTCGATCCCGCTGAGGTCGTATTCCGCCAGCCACTTGGCCGCGGCGGAGCAGACCTCCTTGAGGCAGGCGGGCTCGAAGGGGCTGTCCAGCCCGGCATTCTTCAGCAGCTCCGTGAAGGTCACGCTGCCGCCCTGCTTCGTATAGGCCATATAGTGCGCCCAGGCGTCCGGCAGATCCTTCTGGATCCGGGCCCAGAAGCTCAGGGCCACGGTCTGCGCCAGGCAGTAGTCGATGTAATAGAAGGGATAGGAATAGATGTGGTGCTGCCGCTGCCAGCCCTCGCCCTCGGAGTAGAACGGGATGTCGCCGTCCAGCTTCTGCCAGGGCATGTAGATCCCCAGCAGCTCCTTCCAGACGTCGTGGCGCTCTCTGGGCGTCATGTCCGGCTTTTCAAAGACGATGTGCTGGAAGTGATCCACCATGGTGCCGTAGGGGATGAAGGTCAGGGAGCCCGCCAGATGGTTGTAGCGGAACTTCCGGGTATCGTCACCGAAGAACAGCTCCGACCAGGGCCAGGCGAAAAACTCCATACTCATGGAGTGGACCTCGCAGGCCTCCAGGCTGGGCCAGATGGTGGACACCGGCACGCGCTTGCGGTTGTACCAGTCGGCGAAGCCGTGGCCGGCCTCGTGGGTGACGGTCTCCACATCGTCGGCGGTGCCGTTGAAGTTGGCGAAAATGAAGGGGACCTCGTAATCGTGGAGGCTGGTGCAGTAGCCGCCCCCCTGCTTGCCCTCGGTGGACAGCACATCCATAAGCTCATTATCCAGCATGGTACGGAAGAACTCGCTGGTCTCGGGACTCAGCTCGTCGTAGAACTTCCGGCCGGCGGCCAGAATGTCATCGGCGCTGCCCTGGGGCTTCGGGTTGCCGCTGCGGAAACGGAGGGCATTGTCGGCAAAGCTCATGGGGTATTCCTTCCCCAGACGCCTGGCCTGATCCCGGAACACCTGATCGGCCACGGGAACCAGATACTCCACCACCAGCTTGCGGAAGGCTTCCACGTCCTCCTTGGTGTAGCAGTTGCGCTCCATGCGGTAGTAGCCCAGCTGGGTATAGCCGCCGTAGCCCAGCTTCACGCCCATCTCGTGGCGGACGTGCACCAGCTCGTCATAGAGCTGGTCCAGCTCGGCCTGATTGTCCTTATACCACTGGCCCTCGGCCTTCCATGCGGCGAGACGCACTTCGTCATCGGCGTCGTTTTTATATGGGGCGATCTGGCTCAGGGTATAGACGCCGCCGCGGAAGGGGATCTGGGCGCTGGCCAGCAGCTTTTCGTAGGCCTGCACCAGGTCGTTTTCCTTCTGCAGCTGGGGGATGATCTCGGGAGAGAAGGTCTTGCGCTGGATCTCGGCGTTGGTGAAGATGATCTCGCCGAATTCCTCGGAAAACTCCTTGCGGAAGGGGCTGGCCAGCAGAGCCTCCGTCCACTTCTGGAGATACTCCTGCAGCTCCGGCTGCTTCTCGTTCCAGTAGGTCTGTTCCTTATCGTAGAACTCGTCTCTGGTGTCGATGCTGTGGCGGATGCTCACCAGGGTCAGCTGGGTCTCCACCTTACGCTCAAGCTTGTCCATTTCGAGGAACGCTTCTCTGGCAGAAGCGTAGTCCTCCGCCTGGTTCAGCTTTTCGATCAAAGATGTGATCTCCGCCTTGACGGATTCCAGATCCGGGCGGGAATAGGGCATTTCGGAAAATTTCAAGGAAGTTGCCTCCGTTAGTTATTGTTTTCCTGCCGGAACGCGTCGATCACCGACAGCACCACGTTCAGCTGTGTGTCCGTGAGACCGGAGACGTCCGCGGTCTTCTGGTGCCGGACGCCGAGAAGATAATCGGTGGTGACGCCGAAAAAGGCCGCCAGCGTGATCAGCGTATCCAGCGTTGGGTAGCCAAGTGCATTTTCATATTTACTCACCACGGCCTTGCTGAGCCCGACGCGGCTCCCCAGCTCCTGCTGGGTCAGCCCGCGGGCCAGCCGCAGCTTCTTCAGGTTTTCACCAAAATCCGTATAAAGCACCATACGACCCCCTTTTTACTAGTGTACTGAAATACTGTATTTCATTCATAGATTTCGATATCCATTTCGTTGACTTTTTCGTTTTTAGCAGAAACGACCACACCCTTTTTTCCATCACAACCATTTATTCCCATTTTCAATGTTTTGTCCATTTTACGGTTCCTCTTATATTTCTCTTATTTAATTTATTTTAAGGTTTTTGGGGGAGATTTTTATTTGCTTTTTTCTTGATTACCCTATATAATAATTTCATATTCAATAAAAAGCAAAGGAGAAATGAAGATGAGACAAAGCAAACGTGCGCTGGCGCTGCTTCTGGCGGCAGTCCTGTGCCTGGGACTGTTCGGCTTCACCGCCTTCGCCGCCACCAAGGAAACCGTGAAGCACTACGGCACCTACACCGTCCTCGGTGACAGCATCCCCGGCGGTTTCGGCCTGTCCACCTACCCCTATTCTACGCCCGACGGCCCCGCGATCGTTGACGGAGTCGTGGTCGGTCTGAACGATGGCACGCTGGTTGCAGGCAGCTTCCCGGAGATCGTCTCCAAAGCGATCGCGGCGGAAAAGACCAACTCTCTGTCCCGCTCCGGTATGCGCAGCACCGAGCTGCGTATGATGCTGGACGAGAACTACAACGGCGATGATTACACCGAGCTTCTGGTTGCCACCAATCTCGGCATGGACATGGACGCATTTCTCGCCTCCCGCCAGACCTATGTGGACAGCGTGAAGAACGCGGATCTGATCACGATCAACATCGGATCCAACGATCTGATGCTGAAGACCATGCACAACGCGCTGACCAACGTCTACAGCAGCGACTCCGAAAACAGCATCACTGCCCGTCTGAAAGCGTTGCTGGCAGCTCACGGCGGCAGCATCGGAGCAGCCTTTGCTGAGATGCTGTCCACGCTGGAGACCATCGGAAAGCTGCCCCAGGTGATGACTGCCGCGCTCTCCACCCTGGCAGAGAGCGAGATCATGTTCCGGCAGAACTGGGAAGCGATCCTTTCCACCATCCACAAGCTGAACCCGGATGCCACCGTCCTCGCGCTGGGCCTGTATAACCCCTTCCGGGAGATCCAGCTGAGTGATTCCGCTTCCTTCCTGCAGGTCGGCCGTCTCATCGATCCGGTGATCGCCGACATCAACTTCTATATCAGCGCCCTCAGCCCCCAGCATTGGAATTATAAATTTGTCGACATTTCGGATACCGAGGTCTTTGGTTTCCCGGCCCTCTCCGAGCTCTCCGCCTCCGACGACGGTCTGTATATCATGATGCTGGTGGGAACGCACCCCAACGAGGCGGGTCATGCCTACATCGCCGACCAGATCTTCAAGGCGCTCCCTGAGCGCAGCGCCTCGGATCCCACGCCTGCTCCCACCGCGACCCCGACTGCGACCCCGACGCCCACTCCCACTCCGACTGCCACTGCGGAGCCGACCCCGTCTGCAACGGTCGAACCCACGCCCGCTGCGACTGCTGAGCCTACCGCTACGCCCGCTCCCACCACCCAGCCGACTGCGGAGCCCACCGTCTCCCCCGCTCCTGCAAAGGAGTTCCCCTTCAAGGACGTGGCGAAGGGCAGCTGGTATTATCCCAATGTCTATTACGTCTGGGAGAAGGGCATCATGGAGGGCATCAGCCCGGACACCTTCGCTCCGAACATGACCACCTCCCGCGCGCAGTTCGCCGCCGTCATCTACCGCATGGCCGGAAGCCCCGACGCCTCCAACATGCGCTGCCCCTTCACAGATCTCACCGCTGACTGGTATAAGGCCGCCGTGGTCTGGTGCTACAACAACGGCGTGGTCAACGGCACCTCTGCCACCACCTTCGAGCCCAACGCCAACATCACCCGCGAGCAGATGGTGACCATGCTCTATCGCTATTCCAAGGACAAGGTTTCCAACACCGACGCCGTGAAGATCTTCACCGACGCCGCCAGCATCAGCGAATTTGCGGTGCCCGCAGTGGCCTGGGCGGTGCGCAACGGCATCGTCAACGGCATTGGTGACGGCACCTTCGCCCCCAAGGGAATCTCCACCAGATCTCAGCTGGCGGCGGTCCTCAACCGCTACATGGAGCTGAAAAAGTAATTTCCCTTTCCCTTCCACCCCGACGCTGCGGCGCCGGGGTGATTTTGTTGCAATCGGAAAGGGCTTTCGGTATAATGGGGAAAAACGATATGCGGGAGATGTTCTCTTGACGAATGCAAACAAACTGATTCTCTTGGCCGCAGCGGAGCGGATGGAGGAAGCGCGGAGGCTGTCAAAACAGCTGGGACTGCCGATCGCGGAGGAAGCGGAGGCGGGGCAGCTCTGTTTGCTGCTGGACGCCGACGGCCTGCACCTCCAGCGGGACAATCTGTCGCTGCTGGGGGACTTCTCTGCCCTGCTCCCGAGGCTCAGGCCCAACGCCCTGAACGGCGAGATGCTGGTGCGTGCTGCCAGGATCAAGGGCTTCGAGGGCACCCCGTCCGCCATCGACGCCACCGCCGGCATGGGTGAGGACGCGCTGCTGCTGGCAGCCGCCGGATTCCGTGTGACCCTCTGCGAGCGAAACCCGGTGATCGCGGCGCTGCTGCGCGACACCATGGAGCGCGCCGCTCTGGATCCCGCACTGAAGGAAATCGTCGGGCGCATGGAGCTCCATGCGGGCGACAGCATCGAGCTGCTGCGAAATCTCGACCGTCCGCCGGAGGTGGTGCTGCTGGATCCCATGTTCCCGGAACGCCGGAAAAGCGGGCTCATCGGGAAAAAGCTGCAGCTGCTCCAAAAGCTGGAGGCCCCCTGCTCTGACGAAACCGAGCTGCTGGAGGCTGCCATCCAGGCAGGACCGAAAAAGGTGGTCATCAAGCGTCCGCTGAAAGGGCCGTATCTGGCGGACCGGAAGCCCGCCTACTCCATCCGGGGCAAAGCCGTGCGATATGACTGTATCGTTCCGCCCCAAAAAGCAAAAACTGAAATTTAAGGTTGACAATCTCCCGCTGATATGATAATATACCATAGCGGTCTGGAGAAGTACCCAAGAGGCCGAAGGGGCTCCCCTGCTAAGGGAGTAGGCTGTGATAAGCGGCGCGAGGGTTCAAATCCCTCCTTCTCCGCCATGAAAAAAGTCTTGTATTCCAACGGATACAAGGCTTTTTCTTTGTCTATTTTTACTGTTTTACCCCTAAGTTTACCCCTTACAGAAAGAAATACCCCATTTTCGGGCATAGTTTACCCCTGTCGGATTGACTCCGGCAGGGGATTTTTTTATCCATGCTTTCTGATTGTATCGTAGTAGCTTTGTACTCTGTCGGCGGTGTCTTTCATCATCTGTTCTGATGTATGCGCGTATACGTTCAGCGTGAAAGATGCGGTTGCATGACCTAACAAATCTTGTACGCTTTTAATATCCGCGCCGTTAGCAATGGCGACAGTTGCGGCGGTGTGCCGGAGATCATGCGGGCGTGCGTCTGGGCGTCCAATACTGGCGGCGATTCTCTTAAAGCGATTATAGAAAGTTGCGGTTGCAAAGTGCTTTCCCAATTCGTCCGTGAAAACTAAATCATCTGGATTCGACCATGCACGCCCAGCTTTCAAACGGTTTTCAAGCTGCCTAATATGTTCCTGTTTGAGATATTCAAAGGCAATGGCGGGAGGTTCAATCGTGCGCGGTCTGCTGCTTTTGGTGGACGGTGCAATATAATACGCCTTGTCGCCGTCCTTGCGCTTTTGGAGCTGCTGACTAATGACAATCCTCTTGCGTTTGAAATCAATCTGTTTCCACGATAAGCCGAGGCATTCACCCTCGCGCAGCCCTGCGAACAGGCAAAGCGCGTATGCGTTGCGCATGGGGCTATCCTCGATTGCGTCCAGAAACATCGGGATTTCTTCATCTGTCAAAGGCTTGATTTCTTTCCTTGTAGCTTTTGGAAGCTCCGCGCCGTCACAAGGATTTGAAGCAATGATACCCTGCTTGATAGCGATTGAAAACGCCTTGTGAAGAACAGCGGAAACATTCTTGACGGTTTTACCCGACGCGCCCGCCTCTGTCATTGCATTATAAACGCGCTGGATATGCGATCCTCTGACGGCTTGAAGCTCGACAGCGCCGATATACGGCGTTATATGATTGCGGATTATGCCTTGATAGCTGGAATAGGTTAGCGGCTTAACCTTGTTTGCACAGTATGTTGTGAGCCATTCTTGCAGCCATGCGGAAACGGTGATTTTGTTAGGCGCTTTGTATGTACCCTTATCAAGTGCGCTAAGTATCTCCGTCATTTTCTGGCGGACTTCTTTTTGCGTCTTTCCGTAAATGCTTTTGCGATCCGGCTTGCCTGTTCCGGGATTCGTGCCGATGGTTACACGAGCCTCCCAAGTGCCGTCCTTGCGCTGTCGAATACTTCCGCCGCCTTGTGCGTTACGCTTTGCCATTGCTTTCGTCCTCCTCTCTGTATTCATCCGCGCTTAATTTCATCTCGACGATGTTTGAAAAGTCTTTAGATATGCTCCATAACCGCGCCATTTGCATACTCTGTAGCTCCATTGCAAAATCACGATCGTTGTTGTCGAAAGCATCCCTTTCAAGACGGTGATAAGTCAAATACTCCGCTATACACCCAAACATGTATTCTGCCTCATCCGCGTCGAGTATTCTTGATAAATAATCTGGATAAAACTTGCGCCGATCTTCTGAACTTTTCCATTCTAGCAATGTTGTTACTGCTGATTCACTCAACCCGGTTTGCTTGCATATATCGGATGCCTGCCGCGTTAATTCTGGATATTCTCCCAAAAGATGCCCCATATCGCAGCCAAGCGCATTGCATAGTATTGAAGCTTGTTCAAACGTCATTTCCCCAGTACCTTTTTCCCATTTAGATACTGTCTGTCTTGTTGTAAAACAGGTTTTGGCTAATGCCTCTAGCGATAAATGTAATTGCTTTCTGCGCTTTTGTATGATTTCCCCTGTCTTTTTCAAATCATAAATGTTATTCAAAATAACCAAATCCTTTCTGCCAAACTCTTTATAGTTAAAAATACGTTATATACAATAACATTATACGATGGTAGAATGAGAATGTCAAGAGGACAGAAAAAGAAAAAGCGAGGTGAGATCGTGGATATGTCCGAACAGGCACGCGCAGCGCAGCGCGAGTATAAACGTCAATGGAGGCAAAAAAACAAAGACCGCATTGCTGAACACAACAAAAGATACTGGGAACGCAAAGCCCAGAAAATAGCGGCTGAAAATGGAGGCAAGAATGCAGACAAAGACTGAAAAACTGGCACTTTCCCCGGACGAGCTTTGCCCGCTGCTGGGCATTAGTCGCCCGGTCGCGTATGAGCTATGCAAACGCGCAGATTTCCCGGCAATTCGGATTTCCCCGCGACGGATCATCATTCCGCTCGATGCGCTGCAACGCTGGCTTGACCAAGAGGCAGCGGGAAAAGCATCGGTTTGAGAGGTGAAGTGGTTTGCTGATTGCCGAACCCAAACATACCCTACTTACCGCAGCAGATGTTGAGGCCGGGCAACGCGCATTCTTGCGTCACCCAGATTTCCCGCTCGGTGAAGTTGTAATAATTGCCGGAGCGGGAGGAATCGGAAAAGGCCAATTCGGGAGCTATGTGCTAGCGTGTCTTTCAGCCGGGATTGACTATCGAACCGGGAGAGCAGTACACGAACCCTGTAACAGTCTATTTGTCAGCACAGAGGATACTTGCACAGATATTCGGGCAAGGCTTGACCGTGCAGATGTGGACGCGGATTTACACCGAATTTTTATGGTTGATAAGCTGGCGAGTTATGAAATGGGACTGACTGTCTCCGATGATACAGGACTATCCAAAATCGAAGGATTGATTCTTGATACTCAGTCGAAGTTTTCGATCCTAGATCCCTTGCAGGGCTTGTGTGGGCGCGATGTAGATATGTCACGAACCAACCATATCCGGCAGATCATGCACGGATTAGCAGCCATTGCAGAGCGTACACAGTCGGTTATTTGCCTGTTTGCCCATCCGAATAAGCGTCAAAGCATTGCAAGCGCCAACGACCTAATTAGTGGAAGTACAGATATAGTATCTGCTGCCCGCTCGGTGCTGTTAATCATGCCGGACTTTGAGACGAACGAAGCAGATACACGGCTGATAATTCACACAAAGTCGAATCATGCAAAGCCGGGAAAGACTATGCGATTTAGGATTGCAGAGGGCAACCGTGTTATCGGCTTGTCTGATATAACCGCTGCCGACGCTGTGGAAGCTGTCAACTATAGGAAACTATCAAAAACAAATGCAAAAGGATTACATGAGAACTACGAAGAACTATTTATTAAAGGCGTCAAAAGACTTCTTTCAACTTCTGGAAGCCCCACGCAGATTAGCTTTAGGGCATTTGTTGAACAGTATGCACCCAGCTTTACCGGAAAACCGAAACGCATATTAGACGATCTGTCGGAGCGGCTTTTGAATGAGTACGGAATCATTCTCCGCACGACAACGGGGAAATCGGAAATCCGTGTCAACGGTGACAGGGGCTTTCGCTGTGAATGGGAATCGCCGCCAATAGAGGAAGTAACGGAAGGACTTCCGTTATAAATCCCGATTCCACAACTTAAAAAATCGGGAAATCGGTAAAAGGGCAAGAAACTATCCCGATTTCCCGATTATTAAAGCAGACAAATCGGGAAGAAGTTACTCATTTTTGGAGGAACAAATGAAAAAACATATTGCATTGATAATCCTGCTATTTACCGTCTTTCTGTTGGCAGGATGCAATCAGTGGGAGCGTGTTCTATACGACGGGGACACCATGAAGATCACGCGCACAGGCGCTATAACGACGATTACGGACAAGATCAGCGGCGAGGCGTACACACTTCACCAAGTCCGTCAAAAGCAATCTGAGGCAAAAACAGAGCCTTATACGGCGGTTCATACGCCGTCGATGACGATTACCATTCTCCCCGGCGGCTTTCAAGTTGTGTCCGGGAATACATCTTACACATTCACGAAACGGAGGTTTTGAATGAACAACGCATTTATTCGGAGTCATTGCGACGAAAACGGAAAACGAAGCTTTTCGATTCACTTCATCGTTGACGCGATTGGTCACGGCGACGATGCCCCGGCGCTTTGTACTCTGCCGACATTGGAACAGGCGGCCATGCTATGCAGGTACATCAACGGCGGCAACATGGACAAGCAGGAGCGTGATTCTGTTTCTGTTGCGCTTCAAGTCGAAGCAAAAGCATATAGGAAACGAAAGAAAACAGTTGCAAAAGTACCCGAAACCGCCACGAATGGAGGTGGAGGATTTGCCAAAAACCCCGGTCTATCCTGATGAAATTTTGCTGGCCGCTCTGCTGCAAGCTGGATCAATCCGAAAAGCCGCTGCCCTTGCTGGTTGCGGTGTGACAACGATTCGCGAAAGATTGCGGAATGGTGATTTTCGGCGGCAGTATGACGCGCTGAAAGGCGAATTACTGCAAGAGGCGGCAGGGGAGCTTTCCGCAAAAATGGGAGCGGCTGTCGAGAGCTTGTCGGAGATCATGGAAAACCCGGATAACTCCGCTGCTGTGCGTGTTCAGGCGGCTGGTGAACTACTCCGGCAGGGATTAAAATATGTTTCTGTCGCAGAGATCGAGCGCCGTGTCTCAGCGTTGGAGGCTACGCAGGAGGGCGAACAATGAAAAGTGTATTGTCACGATTGACGGCATTGGAGAATAAACACTTGTCAAAACCGCTGATTGTACTTGCTCAGGACGAAAACGGCGAAAAGTCAAAAATGACAGTACAAGCCTTGATTGACAGTGGAAACCATTTCGTAAAAGTGTTGAGCGGCAGCAGCTTGTCAGATTTAGACCGCTTGCTATCGGCATTCCATGAGCGAGCGTTACAGGACGCGGAAAGGCAGACAAAATGAAGAATAAACCGCCGAAATGTATTGGAAAATATTTTGATGAGGTGAGTCGCCGACAGCGTGAGGCGTGGTTACGGTATATCGGCAGTAATGAAGATATTGAATTTCGGATTCATGGCAAGAGTTTTCATTTCATAATGGACAGCGGAAATAATCATGAGGTGACGAAATGCGATCCATAACGGCGCGGCTTAATCGTCTGGAGGCAACACGACCCCGATTATTCGCTGACATTCTCGCGCTAATAGACCGTCATGCGTTTTATGATGAGATAACACCACAGGAACAAGCCCGGTTTTGTGAGTTTATCGGGATCGAAAAGAAAGCATTTGAAGATTGTAACAATATGGTGTTGGGTGATTGCCACGTTATGCTTGCAAAGTTTGACGCGCCGACGCCGGAAGAATTAGATCAACTTATCAAAGATATTGAACACCATGTAAAATACGGAGGATCTTTATAATGAGTACATTTAACGTTTATGCACGAGAGCTTGATACTGTCGCCCGTGATGCATTTAAGGAACTGAGCGAAGCAAAGACGGCGCTTGACCGTGCCACGGAAAAGCGCGACGCATACCCCGAAAAGCACGGGATTGTAAATGCTGAATATGCGGCGAAAGCCGCTCGTGCAAAGGCTAATTTTGTCGAAGCCCGTGACAAGTATGACGTGCTCCGGCGGTCTCTGCCTGAGTCTTGCAACGGCAAAACTAAAGAAATCAGAGAGCGGCTTGAAAAATCACTTGCCGCACATTATGAGAAAAAGCCTGAAGCAATCGACGCAAACGCCCTCGCGCTGTTGCAGTCTGGTGTGCTTCGTCCTGACGATTACGCAAATTTGTTTAATCGGTATGTGAAAGAATCAAACTTTACTATGCTCGCCCTTGTCGGCAAGTGTGCGGCAGATGCGGCAATTCCTATCGCTGAAAGAGATGGTGCAAATGCACCCGACGCTGTGCAGCTCCGCGTGATTGCTGCGAATGCAAAAACGTACAACGGCAATGCATACCGCGAGGCGTTTGATTATCTCGCGGACACCCTAAACCGAACTATGAAGAACACTTCCATGATTCCGCATTGGGATGAACTGACCGCTGAGACCGTCGATAGATTCTAAAGCCATATTCCTTTCGAAGGGAGTCCGTCCGGGTAAAACCGGGCGGGCTTTCTTTACCCCAAATACTACCCCTTTTATACCCCTAAGAATACCCCTTAGACGATTTTACTTGTTTGCATTATGCTATGTAGAATTATGAAAAATAGTAGAAATATCAATGGAAAACAAGACGTTAGATTATACTCAAAATAACTTAACTTCATAGGTTATGGAAAATTCAAATCCCTCCTTCTCCGCCACCTCGGAGTGAGCAAAATGCTCACTCCGTTTTTATATTTCCATGAAAAAACCTGCCGACCAAAGTCGGCAGGTTTTGGATAGGTTTTGGATTGTTATGGATTCTTCAGGGCAGGGTGCTGAGGGACATGAGGCCAAGCACCTGGGTGTTGTTCTGGTAGCTTTCGGCGATCTCCCACAGGTCGTCGGGGGTGATGTCCATCAGCTCGGCCTGGGCCTTGTCATAGACGCCTGTGGTGTTGTGATACACGCCGATGTCCTCGTAGTTGCCTTCGGTCTTCTCATAGGTGAAGTAGAAGTCCTTGGGCTCCAGCTTGCTGCCGTCGGCGGAGATGGCGTAGTCGCCGAAGACCGCGTAGGCCGCGCCGTTGGACCCGGTGTTATAGAAGGTGCCGTCCTGGAGCAGGAACCAGGCGTTGCGGGCCCAGCCCTCGGTCACCAGCTGCACCGCGCCGTCCTTCACGGTGTAGAGGGCGAAGATGTTGGAAACGGTGTCCTCAGAGACTTCCACTGGGGTGCCGATGAGCAGCTCCAGCTGGCCGTCACCGCTGAGATCCTTCATCAGATAGCCGATCTGGTCCAGCAGCACTTCCGGCTCCTCGTAGATCATCATTTCCCGAATGCCGGTGTAGCCCTCGGGGATCTCCTCGGGGGTATCGCCCTGCCGGATGTAATCGCGGATCTCCATCAGCTTCTGTTCGTAAAGCTTCACCACTTCCTCCTCCGGCATGGCGCTCTCGGCGGCAGGAGTCTCGGCGGCAGGGGTCTCGGTGGGAGCGACGGTCTCAGGGGCTTCGGTCTCAGCCGCCTCGGAGCCGGCGGGCTGGGCCGCGTGGCTGCAGGCGCCCAGCATCAGAACCAGCGCCAGAACCACGGCGATCCAAAGATTCTTTTTCATGTTCATTCCTCCATTGGTTGCATTCCGGTTGCCCGGTAACAATTTATTTTAACACAGATCCCGGCGGTTTACCAGACTTTCCTGACGGGTTTCGCCGGTTCTTGACATTGGACGCGGAAAGCCGTTACAATGTTCCTGTCTTTTTTGAAAAGAGGGAAAAATATGATCTACATCGGCTGTCATCTTTCGGTGACCAACGGCTACGCCGCCATGGGCGAGACCATGGTGGGCTTCGGCGGCAACACCTTCGCCTTTTTCACCAGAAACCCCAGAGGGGGAAAATCCAAAGACCTGCTGCCCGAGGACGCGGCGGCGCTGCTGGAATTGCTGGATCGGGAGCAGTTCGGCCCGCTGGTGGCCCACGGGAGCTACACCATGAATCTCTGCGCCGCGAAGCCGGAGACCCGCGCCAATGGGCTTGAAATGCTGCAGAAGGATCTGCAGCGGATGGAGGCCCTGCCCGGAAACTATTACAACTTCCACCCTGGCTCCCACGTGGGTCAGGGCGCGGAGACCGGGATCGAATTGATCGCCGAGGCTCTGAACCAGAATCTGTGGCCGGAGATGCAGACCACCGTGCTGCTGGAGACCATGGCCGGCAAGGGCTCCGAGATGGGCGGCACCTTCGCGGAGCTGCGGGAGATCATCGACCGGGTGGACTGCCGGGCGCATCTGGGCGTCTGTCTCGACACCTGCCACGTCTGGGACGCGGGCTACGATCTGGTGAACGACCTCGACGGTGTGCTGACGGAATTCGACCGGGTGGTGGGGCTGGAGCGCCTCCACGCGATTCATCTGAACGACAGCAAGAACCCGCTGGGCTCCCACAAGGACCGCCACGAGAAGCTGGGATTGGGGCATCTGGGAGAGGATGCGCTGAAGCGGATCGTGACCCACCCGGCGCTCCAGTCAAAACCCTTCATTCTGGAGACCCCCAACGATGACGCGGGGTACATCAAAGAGATCCGCATGGTGCAGGAGTGGATGTAAAAAACAGCACAGAGCGAACTGCTCTGTGCCGTTTTTTATTGTAAGGCCTGTTTGAGGATGTCGAGGTTCTTTTCCATGATGCCGAGATAGGTGGCGCCGTCGTTGGCATCCCTGCCGGTGATGCCCTGCATGGAGTCCATGGTGAGGATCAATTGATCCCGGGACTTCGTGTTCTCCACGATGGTCTGGGCGATCCGGCCGTCGCTGTTTTCGATGGTCAGCACCGCGGGGAGCTCCAGCTCGTCCACCTTGTTTGCCAGAAAGACCACGGTCTCGAAGCTGGCCTCGGTCTCGGCACTGCAGCCGGAGAAGGCGGCATAGTAGTTGAGACCGTAATCCTCCGTCAGATAACGAAACGGGAACCGATCCCCGAAGAGCAGGGTGTCCTTCTCCCCTGCCGCCACGGCGCTGGAATAGGCCGCATCCAGATCCGCGAGTTGGTTTACATAATTTTCAGAATTGGCGGCGTAGGTTTCGGCGTTCTCCGGATCCACTTCTGCCATGGCGTCGGCGATGGCCTGCACCAGCTTCTCGGCGTTTTTCAGGGAGAGCCAGATGTGCTCGTCGTATTCGATCTCGTCGGCATCTTCCTCCGCTTCCCCCTCCATGCCCTCGACCAGCTCCTCTTCGGCCAGATCCTCGCCCAGCACGTCCATGAGGTTCAGGGCGATCATGTTGGGGTTCGCAGCCTCACTGAGGGCGTCCTCGGCCCATTCATCCGACTCACCGCCCACATAGATGAAGAGGTCGCAGGTGGCCAGCTTCAAGAGATCCGCCGCCGTGGGCTGGTAGCTGTGGAGATCCACCCCGGTGGAAAGCAGGAAGGTCAGCTCCGCCTCGGAGTCCTCCCCCAGCACCTGCCTGGTCCAGTCGTAGATCGGGAAGATGGTGGTCACAACTCTGACCGTGCCGTCATCCGCCAGAGAAGCAACATTCCCCGCACCGCAGGCAGTCAGCGAGACTGCCATGGTCAGCACGAGGAATAGTAATAATATACGCTTCATACCGCGCCTCCAAATTGAAATTCATTTTCAATTTTGGATTATAGCACGGAAATCGGAAAAGTCAATAAGGTTCAGCCGATGCTGTAGTCACCCCGAAGCATCACAGCGGCGCTGCCGGAGGCGGACACTGCCGCGCCGTCGGTGCGGGTGAGATAGAGGTGGTTTGCCACCAGCGCGTCGCCGATCTGCAGTTCGGTACCGTCGGTGACGTCGGAGAGCACCGACGCCGCCTTGGCGCTGCCGCTACGGAAAAGCACCTCCGTCCCCGCCTTGCAGGTGAGGGTCTGGCCGTCATAGAGCTCCGCGCTGACGTAGTCCCCGGTGACGGCGGCCACATCCGAATTGACCGTGGATTTCAGCTCCTCCACCGCGGCGTCGGCCTTCACGGCGTAGGCGTCCGCCAGCTCCGGCTCCTTCACGTCGGTGAGATAGCTCAGGGTGATCAGCGGATCCGCCTGGGTGCCGTAGCGCACGGCGGCATAGACCCCGCCGGCGCCCAGAACGGCCACCAGAAGCAGGATCATCAGGGTTCGGAAGGTACGGTTTTTCATAGTCTCTCCTTTACTGCGGGAGCCCGAAGCTCGCCGCGATGGCGCCGTTGACTCTGGCCATGCTGCCGTCGTCCAGGCGGCCCATCCGCTCTCTGAGACGGGTTTTGTCGATGGTGCGGATCTGCTCCAGCAAAACGATGCTGTCCCGACTGAGCCCGCAGCTGCGGCCGGTGATGTTGATGTGGGTCGGCAGCGGGGTCTTGCCGGTTTTCGATGTGATGGCGGCGGCGATGACCGTGGGGCTGTGGCGGTTTCCGGCGTCGTTCTGGATGATCAGCACCGGCCGCATGCCCCCCTGCTCGCTGCCCACCACGGGGCTGAGATCGGCGAAAAAGATGTCGCCGCGTCTGACGGAATGCTCCATTTGCATATTGGTTCCCTCCGATGTAAGAATCTGCTTTCATTCTTACCCCGTAAGGGATTTTTTATTCAGTCCACGTAGACTCTCGGTACACGCTGGCTCACGGCGCACAGGAGCTCATAGCTGATGGTGCCGGCTTTGGCGGCCTGCTCGGTGGCGGTGGGCTCCTTGCCGAAGACGGTGGCCACGTCGCCCACCTTCACCTCCGGCAGGTCGGTGACGTCGATCATGCACATGTCCATGCAGATTCGGCCCACCTGTCTGGCCCGCTTGCCGCGGATCATCACGTCGATCTTGCCGGAAAGCTCTCTTAACAGGCCGTCGGCATAGCCCACCGGGATCACGGCCAGGCGCATCTCCCGGTCACAGGTGAAGGTGCGGCCGTAGCTGATGGTATCGCCCTTGTGGTGGTAGGTGATCTCGCAGACCCGGCTTTTGAGCTGCATGGCGGGTTTTAACTCAAAACCGTTGGTGTTCTCTCCGGGATACTGCCCGTAGAGCAGCAGACCCGGGCGCACCATGTCCAGATGCATCTTGGGATAGTTTATCACAGCGCCGCTGTTGGCGCAATGGCGAAGCTGTAATTTCTTTCCGCTCCGCTCCTCCAGCGCGTCGCAGACCTGCATGAAGCGGTCGAACTGCAGATCGTTGAAGGGATCCCCCGGCTCGTCCGCCACGGCCATGTGGGTGAAGGCGCCGGTGACGTCCAGATTCGGCAGCTGCATGGACGCCAGAAGATCGTCGATCTCATTGGGATCGGTGGCCTCGAAGCCGGTGCGGCCCATGCCGGTCTCCAGCTTCAGATGGGCCTTGAGCTTCAGGCCGGTGCCGGCCAGATGCCGGTTCAGCCGCTCGGCGTAGTCCAGAGAACTGATGGCCTGGGTCACGTCCAGCTCCGCCAGATCCACCGCGATGTTGGCGGGCTGGGGGCTCAAGATCAGCATCTCCGTGCGCACACCGGCGGCGCGGAGCTCCTCGGCCTCGTCGTAGTTGTTCACTGCCACCCAGTGGCAGCCCACCTGCTGCAGCAGCTGCGCCACACGCACCGCGCCGTGGCCGTAGCCGTTGGCCTTGCAGATGCCCAGCACCTCGCAGTTTTCCGGCAGGTGGCGGCAGATCTCTTTGTAGTTGTGCTCCAGGGTGCTGAGGCTCACCTCAACCCAGGTTCGGATCGTTCGATTCATCATCAGTTCCTCTTTTCGTGTTCCAGGAATGGATCTGGCAGCGGAGGGCCGCGGCATCGTCGAAGATGATCTCCGCAGCCACGGGGGTTCCGTCGGGATCCAGATACAAGCGTATGGCCTCGTCGTCCTCCGGGATCAGCTGGACGACGATGGTGTCGCCCTCTCTCCAGATCAGATCCAGGTGTCCCTCCCGGATGGCGGAGAGCACCTGCCGCAGGGCAGTGAGGGGCGCGCGGCGATTTTCGTTCAAGGGCGCCGGCAGGATCACGCCGTCGTACTCCAGGGTGGTCTGGTCAGCGTCGATATGCGCCTTGACGCCGGATAACAGCTCCGGTTCCGTCACGGACATCTCGCAGCCGGACGCGGTTTCAGCAAAATCATAAGTAAAGGTCTCGGCGGTGTCAGTGCCCAGGACGGTGACCGTGGCGCTGGCCGAGATTTCCGAGGTCTGCACGGTCTGGCGCAGGGCCTCGAAGGCTGCCTCCGCTCCCCCGTCGGCGCAGGCCGTCAGCAGGAGCAGCAGGGTTATCATCTGTGCAGCGATGGTTCGCCGCATAGAGCCTCCTTAATGGATCATAGGTTTGGTGACCTCCGGGATCAGGTCGATCAGGTCGCCGGGGGTCATGGAATACTCTCCGAATCGTTCGGCGCAGAGGTCTCCGGCCTTCCCGTGAACCCAGACCGCCGTCTCCACCGGGCGCTGTATTTGCTTCTGACAGAGGAAGCCGCCCAGGATTCCCGCCAGCACGTCGCCGCTGCCGCCCTTGGCCATGCCGGGGTTGCCGACTCGCAGCAGCTTGGAACTGCCGTCGGGAAAGGCGATGACCGTCTCGGGGCCTTTGCGCACCACGGTGCAGCGGTATTTTTCAGAGAAAGCTGCGGTCTCTTCCACACGGTCGGAAAGCCGCTCCGGCTGGAATCTCGCAAACTCCCCCTCGTGGGGCGTCAGGATCAGCGGGGCTCCGGCTTCCAAAAGGACTTCCGGCTGCTTGGCCGCGGCGTAGAGGCCGTCGGCGTCCAGCACCATGGGGATCGGGGTCTCCCGGATCAGGGTCTGCACCAGCCTGGTCAGATCGTCGCTTCTTCCGAGGCCCGGCCCCAGGACGCAGACGTCGCTTCGCTCCAGCCGCTCCAGAATCGGATCGAGCGCTTCCAGAGAGAGCTTTCCATCCTGATCCGGCAGCGGGAACGGCATGGCGGCTTCCTGCTTCACGGCACAGATCTCGTAGATCGCCTTCGGCACCCCGAGACTCACCAGGCCGGCGCCGGCTCTGACTGCAGCCTGTGCGCAGAGATTCGGCGCGCCGGTATAGCCCACGCAGCCGCCGAGAATCAGGAGTCTGCCGTAGTCGCCCTTGTGGGTGTTCCGCGCCCGCCTCGGCAGGGTATAGGACTCCATGACGCACCTCCCGCAATCTAATAATGTGTTATTATACCGCAATCGGGCCCCTGCGTCAAATCGTACAGCTCTATTCTATGCGCCCGGTCACTGCATTAGAAACGCAAAACTTGCCGAAAACCATGCAAAAAGTGCGGTGTTGCACGGTTTTTCCCTCTTGCAATTTCAGCGCGGCTGTGCTATAAATAGACTGTTACAAATGGAAATCGGCTATGAACGGGAAAATGGCACATCCCCTTCGCTTCAGAGAGAGACGTCAGCGGCTGAAAGCGTCTCGCGCAAGGCGTGTCTGGTTCGCCCGGGAGCCCCGGTCAATCCCCGGCGGGTCTGCCCGTTACAGCAGTTGAGTGCGATGCGTCTGCGTCGAAGTCGGGTGGTACCGCGGAAGTGTTTGAGATCCTTTCGTCCCAGTGTTGGGGCGGAGGGTTTTTTATTTTTGATCAAGATCAAAAATAAGTAAATTAAAATTCATGGGAGGGGAATCCCATCCCCTCCCATACCCTCCCCATAGTAAGTTCAGACTGTCCTTCCTTTTTCAGTCTGTTCGAATAGGATAGTTTATTTTTTATTTTATTAAGGAGTGTAGAACCGCATGAAAAAGAGTCTGCAGGACCTGCGCGAGGTCGCGGTCAATGCGATCCTCAGTGCGCCGGGCGCCGAGGAGCTGGAGGCACTGCGCATCCAGTATCTCGGCAAAAAGGGCGCGCTGACCAAGCTGTTGAAGATGATGGGCAAGCTGGACCCCGAGGAGCGTCCCGCCATGGGTCAGCTGGCCAATCAGGTGCGCGCCGAGGTGGAGAACGCCATCGACAAGCGCCGCAGCGAGCTGAATGAGATGATGCTCAAGATGCGTCTGGAGGCCGAGACCCTGGACGTGACCATGCCCGGCAAGACCGCCGCCGTGGGCCACGAGCACCCCATGTACATCGTTCTGGACGAGATCAAGGACATCTTCATCGGCATGGGCTTCGAGATCCTCGACGGCCCGGAGATCGAGCAGAGCGACTATAACTTCACCAAGCTGAACACCGACGAGGGCCACCCCGCCAGAGAGTGGTCCGACACCTTCTATCTCACCGAGGACAGCAGCATCCTGCTGCGCACCCAGACCAGCCCCATGCAGATCCGCGCCATGGAGACCAAGCCCCTGCCCATCCGCATGCTGGCTCCCGGCCGCGTCTACCGGAAGGACGAGGTGGACGCCACCCACTCCCCCATGTTCCACCAGATCGAGGGCATGGTCATCGACAAGGGCGTCACCATGGCAGACCTGAAGGGCACCCTGGACGCCGTGATGAAGAAGCTCTACGGTGAGGACACCGTCACCCGCTTCCGTCCGCACCACTTCCCCTTCACCGAGCCCAGCTGCGAGATGGACGTCCAGTGCCACAAGTGCGGCGGCAAGGGCTGCCCCACCTGCAAGGGCGAGGGCTGGATCGAGATCCTGGGCGCCGGCATGGTGCACCCCAAGGTGCTGGAGGGCTGCGGCATCGACACCAGCGTCTATTCCGGCTGGGCCTTCGGCATGGGTCTGGAGCGCCTCGCCATGCGCAGATTCAAGATCAGCGACCTGCGTCTGATCTTCGAAAACGACGTTCGATTCCTCGAGCAGTTCTGAGAAAGGAGACAAAACCATGAATTTAAGCAGAAAATGGCTGGACACCTTCGTGGACTGCTCTTCCATCAGCGACCGCGACTTCGCGGAAGCCATGACCCTCTCCGGCTCCAAGGTGGAGGTGGTGGAGGATCTCCACGCGAATATCAAAAACATGGTGGTTGGCAAGATCCTGAAAATGGAGCGCCACCCCGACTCTGACCACATGTGGGTCTGCCAGGTGGATGTGGGCAAGGAAAAGCCCATCCAGATCGTCACCGGCGCCCAGAACCAGAAGGAGGGCGACCTGATCCCCACCGCGCTGGACGGCTCCCTGCTCCCCAACGGCACCGAGATCCACACCGGCGAGCTCCGCGGCGTCGTCTCCGAGGGTATGTTCTGCTCCCTCGGCGAGCTGGGCCTCACCCTCCACGACTACCCCTACGCCATCGAGGACGGCCTCTGGATCATGCAGGAGGAGGGCGCGAAGCCCGGCGATGACATCGCGAAGATCATCGGCCGCGACGACCACGTGGTGGAGTTTGAGATCACTCCCAACCGCCCCGACTGCCTGAGCGTCATCGGTCTGGCCCGCGAGGCCAGCGCCACTTTCGGCAAGGAGCTGAAGCTCCACAAGCCGGAGGTCAAGGGCTGCGAGGACGACATCCGCAACCACGTCAGCGTCCGCATCGACGATCCTGAGCTCTGCCCCCGCTACACCGCCCGCATGGTGCGGAATGTAAAGATTGCCCCCAGCCCCAACTGGATGCGGGAGCGTCTGCGCAACAGCGGCGTGCGCCCCATCAACAACATCGTCGACATCACCAACTACGTCATGCTGGAGTACGGCCAGCCCATGCACGCCTTCGACTTCAAGTGCATCGGCGGCAAGCAGATCATCGTCCGCCGGGCCGCCGAGGGCGAGACCATCCAGACCCTGGACGGCAACGAGCGCCCCCTGAACCCCAACATGCTGGCCATCTGTGACGAGACCAAGCCCGTGGCTCTGGCCGGCGTCATGGGCGGCGCCAACTCCGAGATCGAGGGTGACACCGCCATGGTGGTCTTCGAGAGCGCCAACTTCAACGGCCCCTCCGTCCGCCGCACCGCCGCCGCCCTGGGCATGCGCACCGAGGCCAGCGGCCGCTTCGAAAAGGGTCTGGACCCCATGGGCACCGTGGAGGCCGTGGACCGCGCCTGCGAGCTGGTGGAGCTGCTGGGCTGCGGCGAGGTACTCCAGGGCACCATCGACGTTGTGCCCAATGAGATCCAGCAGAAGACCGTCAAGCTGGAGCCGGAAAAGATCAATGCTCTGCTCGGCACCGACATCGACGTCGAAGAGATGCGCCGCATCCTGCTGAGCCTGGGCTTTAAGCTGGACGGCGACACCATCCTGGTCCCCTCCTGGCGCGGCGACGTGGAGCACTACTCTGACATCGCGGAAGAGGTGGCCCGGTTCTTCGGCTACAACGCCATCCCCAACACCCTGATGCGCGGCGAGACCACCACCGGCGGCTACTCCGACCGGCAGAAGGCCGAGCGCACCATCGGCTCCCTGGCCCGCACCCTGGGCTTTGACGAGATCATCACCTACTCCTTCATCAGCCCCTCCTGCTATGACAAGATCCGTCTGCCGGAGGCGAGCCCGCTGCGGGACAGCATCAAGATCCTGAACCCCCTGGGCGAAGACACCTCCATCATGCGCACCACGGTGCTCCCCAGCATGCTGGAGATCCTGACCCGCAACTTCAACTACCGCAACGCCTCCGTGAAGCTCTATGAGCTGGGCCGCATCTACTTCAAGCGCGCCGACGGCATGGCCGACGAGCCCAAGGTGCTCTGCCTGGGCGCTTACGGGGAAGACATGGACTTCTTCGCCATCAAGGGCGCCGTGGAGCAGATCCTCAAGGGCCTGCGCATCGAGAACGTCACCTTCGAGGCGGAAAAGACCAACCCCTCCTACCACCCCGGACGCTGCGCCGCGGTCTACGCAAACGGCGTGAAGCTGGGCGTGGTGGGTCAGCTGCACCCGCTGGTGGCCAAGAACTACGGCGTGGACGCGGAGCTCTACACCGCGGAGCTGATGCTGGACGACATGCTGGCCCAGCGCGGCGCCACTCCGATCTATCAGCCGCTGCCGAAGTTCCCGGCGGTCACCAGAGATATTTCCGTCACCTGCGGCGCTGCGATCCCCGTGGCGAAGCTCCAGGAGTGCATCAAAAAGGCCGGCGGCGAGATGCTCCGCAGCTGCGAGCTGTTCGACGTCTACACCGGCGCCCCGATCCCTGCCGGCATGAAGAGCGTCAGCTTCTCTCTGGCCATGCGCAGCGACGATCAGACCCTCACCGATGACCACGCCGAGAGCATCGTCTCCAGCGTTCTGGCGGCACTGAAAGAGGAATATCAGGCGCTGATCCGATAAAATTTGAAGAAAATTAATAAAAATTCACAAATTTTCGTAACTTTTCTTCATTTTTCGCAAAATTTCCTCTTTACAGATTCAAATTTTCTGGTATAATAGACAAATAGAAATTGTCTCCGGGAGGTGGATTTACATGGGAGACCAGAAAACGCAGAAAAGCCCGACCATCGAGATCAATCAGACCAAGAAATTTACGGCCATTGACAGTCGAACGGAAATGAAAGAGACCCTCTCTTCCGTGTATAACGCCCTGGTCGTCAAGGGTTACAATCCCATCAATCAGCTCGTGGGGTATATCCTCTCCGAGGATCCGACCTATATCACGAACTACAACGGCGCCAGAAGCATGATCTGCCGTCTCGATCGAGATGAGCTCCTGCAGGAGCTGCTGAAAAGCTATCTCGGAAAGTAAACCGAACTCCCCGGCTCAATGAGTCGGGGAGTTTTTCTGAATTCCGAATAAAAAATAAAAAATTTCTCTTGACAAATTCGAAATCTCGGTTATAATAGCATATGCGCGTAGCGGAATTGTGTAATGGTAGCACACCGGACTCTGACTCCGTTTGTGAGGGTTCGAATCCTTCTTCCGCTGCCAAGAAAAGCTCTCACCTTTGGGTGGGAGCTTTTTTCTTTACAAAGGTTCGTGATTCGAACCCTCACATTTTTGGATCCATCGCACGCAAAGCGTGCCGAATCGCGGAGCGATTCGAGGGTTCGAATCCTTCTTCCGCTGCCAAAGCCAGCTCACCGAGGTGAGCTGGCTTTTTTGTTATCTGATTTCCGCAGAAAGGAATGGACGGTCATGTGCGCTGCACTCCCCTCTTCGTCATTGCGAGGAGCGAAGCGACGTGGCAATCCGTTCTCCTTCGCATAGACGAATCTTTAAGTCCGCCGCCGGGGGATGCGGATTGCCACAGGCGTGCGCGCTGGTTCGCAATGACAAAGTGGCTGCTGCAAATACTGAATCTGTATGCAAAAACCTGCCCTGATGGGCAGGTTTTCGGCTTTTATAAGGGGATTTATGATGAGGGTTTCAGAGCTTCGATGCAGCCGCCTCGTCGAGGTAGACCTCCACGTCCATGTGGAGCTGGAGGAAGGAGGCGGGGATGAATGTCTCCGGTCTGCCGGTGAGGGTTTTCAGAACCGCGTTGGCCTTGTCCTCGCCGCAGGCCACCAGAAAGACGTGCTTTGCGTTCAGGATGGTGCCCATGCCCATGGTGAGGCCGTGGGTGGGGACGTTTTCGAGACCGCCGAAATCCTCGGCCGCGTTCTTTCTGGTCACCTCCGCCAGCTTGGAGACATAGGTGCTGGAGCCGAAGTCCACGCCGGGCTCGCAGAAGGCCACATGGCCCCGCTCCCCGACGCCCAGCACCACGATCTCCAGACCGCCTGCGGCGCGGATCTCGGCGTCGTAGTCCTCCCCTTCCACGGGGGTGTGGACGGAGGCGAAGGGGGTCTTGTCGAAGAGTTCTTCTTTCAATACGTTCAGCTGCCTGGGCTCGCCCACATAGTCGCAGGCATTGAAGGCCGCGCAGCCGGAGAAATCCACACCGCTCTCGGCGATGGCGGCATAGACCTCCCTGGGGACGTCCACCGCCGCAAAGCCAAAGGCCGCGTTGGGGTTCTTATCCACCGCTTTTCGCAGCTGCTCAGAAATTTCACGCCCCAATTCCGCGGGGCTGCCGATGATCTGTCTCATAATCAAAACTCCTTTTTAGAGGGATACTTCTCCGTCAAATACGAAGGTGGCCGGGCCGGTCATGTAGAGCAGGTTTGATTCCTGATCCCAGTCGATGTGCAGGGTGCCGCCGCGGAGGAGGATGTCGGCAGAGGGATCGCTGAGACCCAGCTTCGCCGCCACCGCCAGGGTCGCCGTGGCGCCGGTGCCGCAGGCCCAGGTCTCGCCGCTGCCCCGCTCCCAGACCCGCATCTGGAGGGTATGGCGGTCGATGACCCTGACAAACTCCGTGTTCACCCGTGCGGGGAACATGGGGTGATTTTCAAAGGCCGGGCCGATCCGGGGGAAGTCCAGCTCCATGGGGTCAACGTCCACAAAGGTGACGCAGTGGGGGTTGCCCACGCTGACGCCGGAGACCTGCCAGGGCTGGCCCAGCACCTCGATGGTCTGATTGAGAAAGCTCTCCCCTTCCGCCGCCACCGGGATGGCGCTGCAGCGAAAGTCAGGTGCGCCCATTTCGACCCTCACGGTCTCCACCACGCCGTCCGCCACGTTCAGCTTCAGGGTGCGGACGCCGGACTGGGTGGAGATCTTCAATTCGGTTTTGTCGGTGAGGCCCCGCTCGTAGAGGTACTTCCCCACGCAGCGAATGGCGTTGCCGCACATGCCGGAGCGGGAGCCGTCGGCGTTGTACATGTCCATGTCGAAGTCGCCGGTCTCAGAGGGGCCGATGAGCACCAGGCCGTCGCCGCCGATGCCGAAGTGCCGGTCGGACAGCCGGATGGAGACCGCGCCGGGATTGTCGATATGCTCCTCGAAGGCGTTGACATAGATATAATCGTTGCCGCAGCCCTGCATTTTGGTAAATTTCATGATTTCTCCTTATGGGCGCATGGGCCCCGCCATTCCCGGGAACGCTATCCGGAAGAAAGGCGGGGATCGTTTGCTGATACTCATGGGGCGCACGTTATTGTTTTATGCGCTGCTGCTGGCCGCCATGCGTCTGCTGGGCAAGCGGCAGCTGGGGGATCTGGAGCTGTCGGAGCTGGTGGTGACGGTTCTGATCGCGGACATCGCGGTCTCCCCCATCGTGAACAACGACGTGCCGGTTCACCACGCATTGTCCCAGCTGGCGGTGCTCTTCGGCTGCGAATGGCTGCTGTCGTACCTCTCCATGAAAAGTCTCAGGCTCCGGACGCTGCTCTTCGGCAGGCCCAGCGTGCTGATGGAGCACGGCCGGATCTGCCAACAGGAGATGCGGAAAAACCGCTTCACCGTGGATGAGCTGTTACAGGAGCTGCGGCTCCAGGGGGTGCTGGATCTCAAGACCGTGGATTACGCGATCCTGGAGACCAGCGGCGAGCTGAACGTGATCCTGAAAGCCGAAGAGCAGCCGGTGACGCCCTCCCAGCTGGGGATCCAGGTGCCGGAGGGCGGCTGGTACACGGTCCTCGTCAGCGACGGCCGGGTGCTGGAAACGCAGCTCACCGCCCGCGGCCGCAACGACCAGTGGCTCAAAAAGACGCTCCAAACCTATGGCTGCAGCGATGCGAAGGACTGCTTCCTGCTTTTGATGAACGACGCCGGCGAGACCTACTTCTCCCCGAAGGAGGCTTAGACCTCTCCCCGCTCGCCCAGCAGCTTGGTCAGCTCCTGCATGAAGGTGTTGATGTCCTTAAACTGCCGGTAGACCGAGGCGAAGCGCACGTAGGCGACCTCGTCCACGTCCTGGAGCCGGCGCATGACCATCTCGCCCACTTCCTCGGTGGTGACCTCGCGGTCCAGGGCGCCCTGGAGCTCCTGCTCGATCTCGTCGGCGATCTGCTCGATCACGGGCAGCGGCACCTTCCGCTTGTCGCAGGCACGGACCATGCCGTTGATCAGTTTCGCCTTGTCGAAGGTCTGGCGGCTGCCGTCCCGCTTGATGACCACCAGCGGCAGGGTCTCGATGGTCTCATAGGTGGTGAACCGCTTGCGGCAGGCCAGGCACTCGCGGCGGCGCCGGATGCTGGTGCCCTCGTCTGCGGGGCGGGAGTCGATGACCTTGCTCTCACGAAAAGCGCAATACGGGCATTTCATAGGATGAACCTCCATCTTTTCTTAGGTGGAATATGGTGTTATGTAAATCTAAAAGCATTATAACACACCCGATCCCATATTGCACGAAAAAAATGAAAAAAATGTTGAAAAAATGAGAAAAGGCAAAAAACGCGCTGCGGACCGGTTTCCGCAGCGCGTTTTTGAATTGGGATCAGACGATCTTTTCACCCATCTTCACGCCGCCGAGGATGTGGAAGTGGAGGTGGGGAACGGTCTGGCCGGCGTCGGGGCCGCAGTTGGAGATGACGCGGTAGCCGTTTTCCAGGCCTTCCTTCTTGGCGATGTCGCCGATGACCTCCAGGCAGCGGGAGGCGGCGGCAGCGTTCTCCGCATTGATCTCGCTCACGGAGCCGATGTGGATCTTCGGCACCACCAGCACATGGACCGGCGCCTGGGGATTGATGTCCCGGAAAGCGAAGACGTCCTCGTCCTCATAGACGCAGGTGGAGGGGATCTCCCCTGCCGCGATCTTGCAAAACAGGCAGTCAGACATTTGGTATTCCTCCTATTTCAAAATTAGTTGGTTCCGATTTTTTCCGCCACGAAGTCGTCCACGATGGCGAGGGCGTCGTCGGTCTTCATAACCTGGGTGCCGCCGCCCATGGCGCTGTCGGGCTTGCCGCCGCCCTTGCCGCCTGCAACGGCGGAGACAGAGCGCACCAGGTCGCCCGCCTTGATGCCGGCGGCCACGGCCTCCTTGCCCACGCTGGCCACGAAGGTGACCTTCTCCCCGGCGATGGTGGCGAGAACAGAGACGCTCTTGGGATCCTTGTCTCTGAGGAAGTCGCCCATCTTCCGGAGCTGGTTTGCGTCCAGATCCGGGCGGGTGGCGGTGATGACATGGTAGCCGCCGATGTTCTTGGCGGAGAACAGGAAGCGCTCCACGTCGCCGGTGAGCAGCTTGTCCTGCATGGCCTCCATGTTCTGGCGCATGGCCTTCATCTCGGCCATCTGGCTCTCGGCCTTCTCCAGCAGGGTGTCGGGCTTGACCTTCAGGATCTCGGAGACCCGCATGAGCCGCTCGTTGAGGTTCTTTGCATAGTTCAAAAACGCCTTGCCGGTGATGGCCTCGATGCGGCGGACTCCGGAGGCCACGCTGGACTCGCTGAGGATGCGGAAGCTGCCGATCTTGGCGGTGTTGTCCACGTGGGTGCCGCCGCAGAGCTCCACGCTGGCGTCGCCCATGGAGACCACGCGCACCACGTCGCCGTATTTCTCACCGAACAGCGCCTGGGCGCCGGTGGCCTTGGCCTCCTCCTGGGACATCTCGGCCACATTCACATCGATGCCGTCCAGGATCTCGTTGCAGCAGAGCTCCCAGACCTGCTCCAGCTCCTCGGGGCTGACGGCGGAGAAGTGGGTGAAGTCGAAACGCAGGTGATCCGGCTCCACCAGAGAGCCCGCCTGATGGACGTGATCGCCCAGCACCTGACGCAGGGCCGCGTGGAGCAGATGGGTGGCGGAGTGGGCGCGGAGGATGGCTTTCCGGCGCTCCACGTCGATCTCAGCCTCGGCGGTCTGTTCCACGGTGAGGGTGCCTTCCTCCAGCACGCCGGAGTGGAGGAACTTGCCGGATTTGTCCTTCTGCACGTCCTTGACACGGAACAGGCCGGTCTCGGTGCGGATGGTGCCCTGGTCGGCAACCTGACCGCCCATCTCGGCGTAGAAGGGGGTCTTGTCCAGCACCACGACGCCGGTGTTCCCTTCTCTGAGCTCCGAGCAGACCTCTTCGCCCTCTACCAGAGCGAGGATCTTGCCCTCGTCCTTGCTGTGGTCATAGCCGGTGAATTCCGTGGGGGTGGCGTCCAGACCCAGGTCGATGCCGGCCCAGGCCAGATCGCCAAGAGCCTCTCTGGCCTTTCTGGCGCGGACGCGCTGCTCCTCCATCAACTGATGGAAGCCGTCCTGGTCCACGGTCATGCCCTGCTCCTCCACCATTTCGATGGTGAGGTCCAGCGGGAAGCCGTAGGTATCGTAAAGCTTGAAGGCGTCGGCGCCGGAAAAGACGGTCTCGCCCTTTTCTTTGTGCTCGTTCAGCAGTTCGGTGAAGATCGCCATGCCGGCGTCGATGGTCTTGCCGAAGTTCTGCTCCTCATTCAAAATCACGCGGGTGATGTAGTCCTGCTTCTCTCGGAGCTCCGGATACTGGCACTCGTTTTCGTGGATGACGGTATCCACCACCTCGTGGAGGAAGGGGCCGTTGACGCCCAGCAGCTTGCCGTGGCGGGCCGCTCTCCGAAGCAGACGGCGGAGGACGTAGCCTCTGCCCTCGTTGGAGGGCAGGACGCCGTCGCAGATCATCATGACGCCGGAGCGGATGTGGTCGGTGATGACGCGCAGGCTCACGTCAGTCTTGGCGCTGTCGCCGTAGTGGGCGCCGGTGAGCTCGCTGACCTTTTTGGTGATGTTCATGACGGTGTCGACTTCGAAGAGGTTGTCCACACCCTGGCACACCACGGCCAGACGCTCCAGACCCAGGCCGGTGTCGATGTTCTTCTGCTTAAGCTCGGTGTAGTTGCCGTTGCCGTCGTTGTCGAACTGGCTGAAGACGTTGTTCCAGACCTCCATGTAGCGGTCGCACTCGCAGCCGGGGGCGCAGTCGGGCTTGCCGCAGCCGTACTTCTCGCCCCGGTCATAATAGACCTCGGAGCAGGGACCGCAGGGGCCGGCGCCGTGCTCCCAGAAGTTGTCCTCCTTGCCGAGGCGGGTGATCCGCTCGGGGGCGATGCCGATCTCGTCACGCCAGATGTTGAAGGCCTCATCGTCGTCCACATAGACAGACGGGTACAGCCGGTCGGGGTCGATCTCCAGCCACTCCGGGCTGGTGAGGAACTCCCAGCACCAGGCGATGGCTTCGTGCTTGAAGTAGTCGCCGAAGGAGAAGTTGCCCAGCATCTCAAAGTAGGTGCCGTGGCGGGAGGTCTTGCCGATGTTCTCGATGTCGCCGGTGCGGATGCACTTCTGGCAGGTGCAGACGCGCTTTCTCGGCGGGGTCTGCTCGCCCTTGAAATAGGGCTTCATGGGCGCCATGCCGGAGTTGATCAGCAGCAGGGACGCATCGTGCTGGGGGATCAGGGAAAAGCTGGGCAGACGCAGGTGATCCTTCGTCTCGAAGAAGCTGAGAAACTTCTCGCGCAGCTCGTTCAGGCCATAAGGTTTCATAATCTATCCTCCTAAAATAAAGAAACCCCGCCCCATGTACAGGGGCGAGGCATAAATTACTCGCGGTACCACCCTGATTATCCTTTCGGACATCTCGTGTCATCCGATAACGGGGATGGGGCGTCCGGTCCTCCCGGATGGCTCAAAGAGCGGCCGCCGGATCTGCATCACCGAGGGGCTTGCACCCTCCCCCTCTCGCTGCGGGCAGCAGGAACCGGTTCTTCTCTTCTCAAAGCCAAATACAGGTGCTATTTTACCACAGATTTCCCGGTTGTCAAGTCACGCCATGGCACGATAGAGGAAGGTGACGATCTGGGCCCGGGTGCAGGGTGTGTTGGGCTGGAAGCGGTTGTCGCCTGTGCCGTTGGTGATCTCATTGTCCAATGCCCAAATGACGGCATTTGCAAAATAGTCTCCCTGGTGTACATCGGGGAAGCCTGCGCCGTCGGCCTGCACAGGAGGCTCGTCAAAGAACCGGTAAAGGAAGGTGACAGTCTGGCCCCGGCTGACGGTGTCCTCCGGGCTGAATTTGCCTTCTCCGGTGCCCTGGGTAATGCCCTCTTCCACCGCCCAGAGGACGGCGTCGTAGTAATAGGTCCCCTTCTTCACGTCGGTGAAGGGATTGTCCGCTTTCTTCGGCGCCGGGGAACCGGCTGCCCGCCAGAGGAAGGTCACCATCTGGGCCCGGCTGCAGATGCGCTCCGGGGAAAAGTGGCTCTCATCCGTGCCGTTGGTGATGCCCTGCTCCACGGCCCAGTCCACGGGCGCATAGTAGTAGGCGTCCTCGTCCTGCACATCCACAAAAGCGGGGCCCACGTCCACGGAATACTGCTCATACTGATATTCATATTTCTCCGTGCTGCCGTCGGCATAGGTGGTGGTCTCCGTGCTCTGGTTGCCGTTTGCGTCATAGGTAAATTCCGAGACGTACACATCCGCCCCGCCGCTCTGCATCTGCACCTTCACCAGATTTCCGGCGGCGTCATAGGTCATGCGCACCCATTCGCCGGGAAGGTCGGTGCCGTTGGCATCGGTGTAGATTACAGCGGTGTTTCGTCCGGAGGCGTCGTACTCCATGCGGGAATACTCCGTCTCGGAAAGCTGTCCGTCTTCATAGAAGCGCTGCTCCTGACGCACCACATTGCCATCCTCGTCACAGGTGAGAAATCGCTCCTGCTGCACCACGCCGTTTTCCAGCGTCCGTGTATAGGACAGGTAGCCGTATGCGTCCCATTTGTATTCCTGCACGGTGACGTCACCAGTGGCGGTGTTTTTCTGGGTCTGGCGTCCGCCGTTGTCCATCGCTTCATAGGTGTACTCGATGACGTACCCCTCGCCGTGGTTCTCCACCTCCCGGATGCATCTGCCGGATTCGTCATAGACGCTGGTGATGCTGGAGACGATGCTGAAGCTGCCGGGGATCTCGTCCGGCTCAAAGGTATCCTCCGTGATCTGGTTGTGAACATCGTTGTAGCGGATGCGGATCTGCCGGATCAGTTCCCCGTCCTCATACTGAAAGATCTGCGTCGTCCGGTATCCGGTCTCCCGATAGGCCAAAGCGCCCAGCGGAAGCAGAGACAACGCCAGCAGCAGTGCCAGCACCAGACTGAAGATTCTCTTTTTCATCTTCTTCACTCCTTTTTCTAATTCTTAAAAATGGTGCGGTATATTCAGTATACACCGTACCATTCCGATTTGCAATTGTAAAATCGAACCAAATACACTTACCGCAACACAAGTTACTCCAGAGCAATCGTGCAGATTTCCCGGTTGTCAAGTCACGCCATGGCGCGATAGAGGAAGGTAACGATCTGGGCGCGGGTGCAGGGGTCGTTGGGCTGGAAGCGGTTATGGCCCACGCCGTTGGTGATCTCATTCTCCAGAGCCCAGGCCACGGGGATGGCGTAGTAGGCCTTGGCGCTCACGTCATCGAAGCCGGAACCGCGTTCCGAAACCTCCGGCTCCTCACAGAACCGATAGAGGAAGGTGACGGTCTGGCCCCGGGTCACGGTGGCGTTGGGAGAGAATTTGCCCGCTCCGGTGCCCTGGGTGACGCCCTCTTCCACCGCCCAGAGGACGGCGTCATAGAAATAGGCACCCTCTTTCACATCGGAGAAGGGATTGGCCGCTTTCTTCGGCGCCGGGGAACCGACTGCCCGCCAGAGGAAGGTCACCATCTGGGCCCGGGTGCAGTCGAGATTGGGGCCGAAATGATCGCCGTCGATACCGGTGGTAACTTCGTTCATCAGAGCCCATTTGACCGCTTCATAGTAGTACAGATCGGGATTTCCCACATCCGGAAACACAACCGGCCCCGGAGGCTCGGGGATCTGCTCATCTTCTGTGATGGGCTCCCGATAAATGTAAACGTCCCGGATGGCGTTGCCCTCCGAATCCGTGTACCGGCTTTCCAGCAGCTTGCCGTCCTCGTCAGAGATGTTTTCCACATTTTCGCCGTAAGGGAAGTCAAATTCCCGATCAAGGAATTCCCGGTAGGTGCCGATCACTTCTTTGGTGTAGGGGTCGATCAGATTCCCGTCCTCGTCGTAGTAGAAAGCCATAGAATTGGCTTCGGCAAAGAGGTCATCATCCACCCGGACATTCGTCCACCGATAGGCGATTCGATCGTTTTCATCATAGCTGTAACTGATAATGCCGGTCAGCTGTTCATTCACATAGTGCTCCACCTGATCGACAAATGCAGTCACGCCCAGCAGCTCCTTGGCTTTATCGACCTGCAGTTCCCGCTGGTACTGCAGGTCAACTTCCCAGGTGCCGCAGACGAAGCCGTCCCAGGTGTATTCCACTTCCTCTTCCTCCACGGCCATCGCCCCCGCCGGAAGCAGGGACAGCGCCAGCAGCAGCGCCAGAACCAACGTCAGGATCCGTTTTTTCATGTGGGTCACTCCTATTTTCAGATTGCAAGCTGTTCCAGAGCGGCGGTGATCTTTTCAAACTGCATGGAGTGGCTGGCCTTCACCAGCACCCGGTCGCCTTTTTCGATCAGAGAAGGCAGCGCTTCCAGAACCTCCGGGAGCGTATCGAAGCTGCGGACATTCTGCAATCCCGCCTCTCTGGCGCCGGCGGCGGTGTGCTTCGAGAGGCTGCCGCAGGTGATCAGCAGCTCCACGTCGTTTTCCGCGGCGGTCCTGCCTGTCTCGAAATGGAGCTTCGCCTCGTCCTCCCCCAGCTCGCCCATGTCGCCCAGGATGGCCACCCGGCGCCTGGCCTCGGCGTGGCGCATGCTGCGGAGTCCCGCGGCGGTGGAGTCGGGGTTTGCGTTGTAGCAGTCGCTGACGATGGTGAAGCCGTTGGCCTCGATCACTCTGGCCCGCTCCCCCGCCGGGGCGTAGGCCGCGATGCCGGTTTGGATCTCTTCATCGGTGAGACCGTACTCCATGCCCACGGCGGCGCCCTCCAGGGCGGCGTAGATCATGGGCTCTCCATAAGCGGTGATGTGGATGGGGATGCGTCTGTCGCCGGAGACCACGGTGCACTTGGTGGTGCCGTCGGGCAGATGCTCCACGTCCTCGGCCCGGACGTCGCAGCCCTCGGAAAGACCGAAGGTGATCTTTCTCTGTCTGCAGGTCATGGCTCTGAGCAGATCGTCGTCGCCGTTGACGAACACCGGAGCGCCGTCAGCCATCACGTTCAGAACCGAGGTTTTCTCCTGGAACACGCCCTTGCGGTCACCGAAGAACTCCAGATGGGCCCTTCCGATGATGGTGATGAGCATGGCGTCGGGCTTTGCCATCTCCGCCAGGGGCGCCATGTCGCCGAAGTGGCTGACGCCCAGCTCGATCACCGCGAAGTCGTGCTCGGGATCGATCCTGGAAAGCGTCATGGGGACGCCCAGCTGGTTGTTGAAATTCCCCGGGGTTTTCAAAACCGAAAACCGCCTGCCCAGAACCGAAGCAACCATCTCCTTGGCGGTGGTCTTGCCCACGCTGCCGGTGACGCCCAGGACCGGGATCTTCAGCTTGCTGCGGTAGTCCGCGGCCAGCTTCTCCAGCGCCTGCTGCACATTCGGCACCACGATGACGGGGCCGGTCTCCCCTTCCGGGACGAATCGCGCAAGCGCACAGCTGGCCCCTGCCTCCAGGGCGGCGTGGATGTACCGGTGCCCGTCGGAATTCTCTCCCGGCAGCGCCGCGAAGAGGGCGCCGGGGGTCACCTCCCGGTTGTCCCGGACGATGCCGGTGATCTCTCTGCTGCCGTCGCCGTGGAGCGTTCCGCCCAGCAGCTCGGCAGCCTCTTGCACTGTATATCCTCTCATACTCAAACCTCGTCAACCATAGACAGCGCGATGATGTGCTCGCACAGCTCGCCGTAGCTGATACCCACCGCGGCGGCCTCCTGAGGCACCAGACTGGTGGGAGTCATGCCGGGAAGGGTGTTGATCTCCAGGAACCAGAGCTCGCCCGCCTCATCCAGAATGAAGTCGGCTCTGGAGTAGGCCTTCAGGCCCAGGGCGTTGAACACCGTGACGGCCCGCTCGCCCAGCAGCTTTTCCGTCTCCGCCGGGATGGGCGCCGGGGTGATCTCCTTCGCCGCGCCGGGCTGGTACTTGTTCTCGTAATCATAGAAGCCCTGCAGGGGAATGATCTCGATGCTGGGCAGGGGCTTGCCATTCAGGATGGCAATCTGGATCTCGCGGCCCCGGATGTACTGCTCCGCCACCACGCGGTCGCCCTCCTTGGCGGCGTCCAGCAGGGCGTCTCTCAGCTCCTGCTCGGTGCTCGCGATGGCGACGCCGATGCTGCTGCCGGAGTCCACGGGCTTCACCACGCAGGGCAGCTGGACTCTATTGCAAATGGCGTCCAGATCCATGCACTTGCTGTCGATGATCTCCCAGGCCGGGGTCTTGACCCCCAGGGGTGCCACCAGACGCTTGGTCATGTCCTTATCCATGGCAACTGCGCTGCCCAGATAGCCGCTGCCGGTGTAGGGGATGCCCAAAAGATCAAAAGTGGCCTGGACGCGGCCGTCCTCGCCGGTGCGGCCATGGAGGGCCAGGAACACCACGTCTGCCATGGAGCAGACCTCCAGCACGCCCTTGCCGAACTGGCTCTTGGACTGCCACTTTCTCGAGGCTTTCACGGCCTTCAGATCCGGCGCGACCTCGCTGATCTTATCGCTGCCGAGGGCCGGCGGCTTGTCGAAGATCTGCTCCAGATCTCCTTCGTAATCCTCCAGACCCAGGAACATATCCACCAGCACTGCCTGATGGCCGCGTTCGGTGAGGGCGGCGGCGATTTTGGTGCCGCTGGAAATGGACACGTTCCGCTCCGGGCTCAGGCCGCCGCACAGTACTACAATCTTCATTCTCAGGTTCTCCTTCCTGCAATTCGCAATCAAACAAGGTATTATACCATATCAATATGCGTTCGGCAAGTTGACATTCTGCCTTTTCTCCGATATAATGTTGTAGTTTTCTTGATATTGCCATTCTGAAGGGAATGTTTTTTCTATGCACTATGTGGTTATGGATCTGGAATGGAACCAGGCCATGAGCTCCAACTCCTCGGTGTTCAACCATCTGCCCATCCGGCTCCGGGGTGAGATCATCGAGATCGGCGCGGTGAAGCTGGACGAGAATCTCCGCCCCGCCGAGGAATTTCAGATCGACGTGAAGCCCGTCTATTTTAAGCGCATGCACTTCAAGGTGAAGAAGCTCACCGGCTTCGACAAAGAGCGGCTCAGCCACGGGGTGCTGTTCCCCGAGGCGCTGCAGCAGTTCCGGGAGTGGTGCGGCGACGGCGTCACCTTCCTCACCTGGGGCAGCGACGACCAGGGCATCCTGGAGCAGAACATCATCATCCACGATCTGGACTGGGACTGGATCGACAGTTGGGTGAATCTCCAGGGGATCTACAATCTCCAGACCGAGAGCGACCGGAGCCAGAAATCTCTCGCCACCGCCATGGAGCACTTCGGCATCGAGCAGACCAGAGTGGCCCACGACGCTCTGGGCGACGCCTACAACACCGCCCTCGTCTGCACCCATCTGGATCTGGAGCAGGGCATCCGGGACTATGAGGCCGGCAAGACCGCCAAGGCGCCGAAGGCCACCTACAACGCCGACGGCCCCGTGCCCATCGAGCATGTGGCCTCCGAGAGCTATCCCACCAAGGCCGAGGCCTTCGCGGACGAAAGCTTCACCAGACCCTGCTGCCCTCTCTGCGGCGAGAAGCTCAACTACTCCAAGTGGGTCAACCAGGGCGACCAGCGCTACATGACCATGGGCACCTGCCCGGAGCACGACAAGCTGCTGGTGAGACTGAAGTTCCACAAGTCCGACACCGGGTTCTGGACCATCACCCGGATGACCTATCAGGCCACCGAGAGCATGCAGACCTATTACAAAGCCAAGGCCGCCCACAACCGCAAGCACCGCCGCGGCGGCAATCGCAGAAAGAATCTGAAAACCCAGCCAACCGCATAGAATCAGGACGCATCCAATGGGGTGCGTCCTTTTTTATAGAATTTCCATGATCTTTTCCGCAGTCAGTTCCGGGCTGTTGGTGCCCGCGTATTCCACGGTGATCTGTCCGGCCTTCAACGCGGCTCGGGTGCTCTGTTCCAGACTGAGACCGCGAAGATGGGCCCAGATCAGCGCCGCCATGACCGCGTCGCCGCCGCCGGTGGTGTTCACCAGATTGGTGGGATAGCAGGGCAGCAGAGCGCGTCTGTCCCCCTCCCCCGCCAGGATCCCCTGGGGACCGAGGCTGAGATAGACTCTTTGAACGCCCAGCTCCAGCAGCTTTTGGAGTACCGCCTCCGGCTCCGTCTCGCCGGTGAGATGCTGGCCCTCGGTGAGATTCGGCTTGAAGGTGTGGAGCCTCGATAAGATCGACCGCAGTCGCTCCGCCTTGGCCACCGACACCGGGTCGGCAAAGATCGGTGCAGAACAGTTTTCCGCGATCCATTGCAGCGCCTCCGGCATCAAATTCCCGTCCACGGCAATGGCCGCGGCGCCTGCAAGCAGCTCCCGCCGCGCCTCCAGCCACTGGGGTGTGATGTTTCGGATCAGCTCCATGTCGCTGACGGCGAGGCGCATCTCTCCCCGGTCGTCGGTGATGTAGAGATAGGTGGAGGTGTGGCCGCCGGGGATGGTCTCGGAGCCGGAGAGATCCATGCCCAGATCCGCGCAGCCTTTTCGCAGGAAGGCACCGTTGGGATCGTCCCCGAAGACCGTGAGAAAGGACACCTCCTCCCCCAAAAGCCGCAGATCGTGGGCGATGTTCCGGCCCACGCCGCCCTGGGTGCTGCGAACGGTGCCGGGGTTGGAGTCCTGGAGGATCAGCTTCTGTCCAGGCCTGCCGCAGATGTCCAGATTCACCGCGCCGACGACGGCGACATAAGGTGTTTTTCGCATATGCATTCCTCTAAAGAGCGCAGTACCGTGACAGTACTGCGCTCGTTTCTTATGGGTTTCTTACTTGACGTCCCAGATGCGCTTGGCATACTCGAGGATGGCGCGGTCGGCGGCGAAGAAGCCGCTCTGGGCCGTGTTCACCAGAGACATGCGGGCGCGCTCGTTGGGATCGGAGATGACGGAGTACATCCGGTCGTGGCAGTCCACGTAGCTGTCGAAGTCGGCAATGAGCATGTAGGGGTCGCCGCCGTACAGCAGGCCGCCCGCCAGGTCGGAATAGCTCTCGCCGTCGGAGTAGCCCTGGTTCATGCGCTCCAGCACCCGCTGCAGCCGCCAGCTGTTGTTGACGTAGTTGGGCGGATAGTAGCCATTGCGTTTGACGTTCTCCACCTCGTCGGCGTGGAGACCGAAGAGGAACATGTTCTTGTCGCCCAGACGCTCGAACATCTCCACATTCGCGCCGTCCAGGGTGCCGATGGTCACGGCGCCGTTCATCATCATCTTCATGTTGCCGGTGCCGGAGGCCTCCTTGCCGGCGGTGGAGATCTGCTCGGAGACCTGCACGGCGGGCATGAGGATCTCAGCCGCAGAGACGCGGTAGTTCTCGATGAAGTGCACCTGCAGCCGATCCTTGCAGACCGGGTCGTGGTTCACGTCGTTGGCCAGAGAGCACAGCAGCTGGATGATGCGCTTGGCAGTGGCGTAGCCCGCCGCGGCCTTGGCGCCGAACATGAAGGTGCGGGGCACGAAGTTCTGGTTGGGATCGTCGTGGAGCCGCTGCTGCAGATGGGTGATGAGCATGGCGCACAGCAGCTGGCGCTTATACTCGTGCAGACGCTTGACCTGGGTGTCCAGGATGGCGTCGGTGTTCAGAACGAAGTCGCCCTGGTTGACAAACTTGGAAAGACGGAGCTTGTTCTCCTTCTTGATCTCCTCCACCCGCTGCTGGACGGTGCCGTCCTCGGCAAATTCCGCGAGACGCGCCATCTTCTCCGGATGGAGCAGGTAGTCGTCGCTGCCCAGCAGATCGCAGACCAGGCTGTGGAGGCCGGGGTTGATCTGGGCCAGCCACCGGCGGTGGTCGATGCCGTTGGTGACATAGGTGAAGCGGCTGGGATTCAGGCTGCAGACATCTTTGAACAGGTCGTTTTTCAGAATCTCGCCGTGGAGGCCGGAGACGCCGTTGACGGTCTTGCAGGTGGCGAGGCACATGTTCGCCATGTGGACCTTGCCCTCGGCGATGATCAGATTCTTGCCGACTCTGGAGTCATTGCCGAACTGCTCACGGAGATAGTCGCACCAGCGGCGGTTGATCTCGCAGATGATCTCCCAGATTCTGGGCATCTGGCTCTGGATCAGGCCCTGGGGCCAGGTCTCCAAAGCCTCGGACATGACGGTGTGGTTGGTGTAGTCGAAGCACTCGGTCACGATGGCCCAGCTCTCGTCCCAGCCCATCTCATACTCGTCCATGAAGATACGCATGAGCTCGGGGATCATGAGAGTCGGGTGGGTGTCGTTGATCTGGATGACATGGTGCTCGGCGAAATTCTTCACGGTGCCGTAGCGCTTGACGTGCTCGCGCACGATGGTCTGGGCCGTGGCGGAGACGAAGAAATACTGCTGGCGGAGACGGAGGGTCTTGCCCTGCATGTGGTCGTCGGCGGGATAGAGCACCTTGGTGATGACCTCGGCCATGGTGCGGCTCTCCAGCGACTTCATATAGTTGCCGGTGGCAAAGGAGTACATATCCAGATCGGTGGTGCTGTGGGCCTCCCAGAGACGGAGGGTGTTCACGCGGGTGTTGTTATAGCCCGCAATCAGCATATCCCGCGGCACCGCCAGGACGCTCTCATAGCCCTGGAGCTCGCCGTGGAAATGGCCGAACTGATCCCACTGGGCCTCCACGCGGCCGCCGAAGCGCACCTCCACCATGTCCTCATATCTCGGCACCAGCCAGCTCTCAGCCGCGGTGCGCCAGTTGTCGGCCACCTCGGTCTGCTTGCCGTTTTCGATCTTCTGGCGGAACATGCCCAGCTCGTAGCAGAGGCTGTAACCCGTGGCGGGGATGTCCTGGGTGGCCATGCTGTCCATGTAGCAGGCAGCCAGACGACCCAGACCGCCGTTGCCGAGGCCTGCGTCCGGCTCGGTCTCGAAAATATCCGCGGCGCTGCGGCCCATGTCCTCCAGCGCGCCGGTCAAAGCATTGGAGACGCCCAGGTTGAAGGCGTTCTTCATCAGAGAACGGCCCATCAAAAACTCCATGGACAGGTAGTGCACCTGGCGCTCCGGATTCTTGCGATCCTCAAAGGCCAGCACCCGGCTCATGATCTCGCGGATCACGATGGCGGTGGCCTGGAACACCTGGACGTCCGTGGCCTCCACCGCGGTGACGCCGAAGTGGGCGCAGAGCTTATCTTCGATGGCGCTGCGCAGCTCGTCGCGGGAAATCTGATTGGTCATACTACTCATGTTTTAAAAATCCTTTCCTGTATTGGAATCTATGACACGGCTCAGGACAAATGGGCCCCTCACCGGTATCTGCTTTCCCAACCGTCCGTTCAGGAACGGGGATCTGTTTCCGTCTGTCGGAAACACATATCCGTCACCGAAAAACACGCTCACAAAACTCGGACATCCCGCACCTGCCGAAACAGGTGCGGGATGAACCTGAGAAAAAGGTTATTTTTTGCTTACACCTTGCTGCCTTTCGGAATCACCAGCGGCAGCTTCTCACCGCCGGCCAGGGTCACGTAGTCGGAGACCGTAACGTCCTTGTCGGAGATGATGTACTTCAGCGAAGCGCCGGCGCCCACCACGGTGTCCTGCATGAGGATGCAGTTTTCCAGCACCGCGCCGGGGGCCACGCGGACGCCGCGGAAGATGATGCAGTTTCTCACAGTGCCCTCGATGTAGCAGCCGTCAGCGATGAGGCTGTTGTGCACCTCGGCCTGCTCGCTGTAATAGGTGCTGACGTCGGAGCGCTCCTTGGTGCGCACCGGGCGATCCTCCGGGAAGAGATCGGCTCTGGGGCCCGGTTTCAGCATATCCATGCTGGACTCGAAATAGTCGGCCACGGAGTCGATGCGGCGGATGTAGCCATTGTACATGTAGATATCCATGTCGCCGCCCTGCTCCAGATAGGCAGCCAGGCAGTCACGATGGAAGTGGAAGCGGTTCTCCGCCTCGCAGCGGTCCAGCAGCGCCAGCAGCGTGTCCTTGCGAACCACGTAGAGCTCGGTGGCCAGGACGCCCTGGCTGCCGTCGGTCTGGCGGAAGAGCACCTTCTCAGCCTTGCCGTCGGCCTTTTGGGTCAGACGGTAGTGGACGTCCTTCGGCACGTAGTCCGAGCAGATAGCGGTGATGCCGCAGCCGGAGCGGATGTGCTGCTGGATGACGTCGGTAAGATCCACGTTGCAGACCACGTCCGCCGGGTAGAGGATGATGTGCTCCTGGGGAATGTCACGGACGTAGCGGATGACGGCGTTCAGCGCCTCGGCGGTGCCGACGTAGTCGCCCTCATGATGGGTGCCGAAGGGCGGCAGCAGCTTCAAACCGCCGCGGCGGCGGGAGATGTCCCAGGCCTTGCCGCCGGCCACATGGTCCAGCAGAGACTGGTAATCCCGCTGCATGATGACGCCCACGTCCCGGACGCCCGCGTTGGAGAGGGCGGACAGGGCGAAGTCGATGAGACGGTAGCGGCCTGCGAAGGGCAGCGAAGCGTTGGTGCGGTTGCGGGTCAGATCCCCCAGGGCGGGAGAGCTGTGGTAGGCATAGACGATACCATGGACGTTCTTCATGACTGCACCTCCTCACTGTCGTAGATCATGGCGCCGGCGGGAACCTTGGCGCCGCAGGCGACCCGGACATCCGGGCCGATGGTGGCGACGCCCCAGCCCTCGCTGCCGTCCGGCTGCTGGCCCACATGGGCCCCGGCGGCAACCACGGCGCGCTCGCCGAGGATGGCGTATTCCACCACTGCGCCGGGCTCCACCACGGCGCCGGGCATGAGCACGCTGTAGCTGATCTGGGCGCCAGCGCCAACGGTGACGTTGGCGGAGAGGACGGAGTTGTCGACTCTGCCGTCGATGACGCAGCCCTCGGTGACGATGGAGTGCTCGATGTGGGCGTTGTCGCCGGCGTAGTGCGGCGGCCGGATCGGGCTTCTGGCACGGATGGGCCACAGGGGGTCGAAGAGGTTCAGGCTGGTGTTGCCCAGCATGTCCATGTTGGCGTCCCACAGGCTGGTGATGGTGCCCACGTCACGCCAGTAGCCTTCGAACTGGTAAGGCAGCAGCTTTTCGCCGGCGGCCAGCATCTTGGGGATGATGTTCTTGCCGAAGTCCTTGTCGGAGTTCGGGTCGTTCTCGTCGTCGATCAGGGCCTGGCGGAGCTTCTTCCAGTTGAAGATGTAAATGCCCATGGAGGCCAGATCGCTCTTCGGGTGGGCGGGCTTCTCCTCAAACTCCTCGATGAAGCCGTCGGCGCCCACGTTCATGATGCCGAAGCGGGTGGCTTCCTCCATGGAGACCTGGATGACCGCGATGGTGCAGGCGGCCTCCGCCTCCTCATGGGCGCGGAGCATCTTGGCGTAGTCCATCTTGTAGACATGGTCGCCGGAGAGGATCAGCACGTTGTCCGGGTCGTACATCTCGATAAAGTCGATGTTCTGGTAGATGGCGTTGGCGGTGCCGCTGAACCAGGAGCCGCGCTCACCGGCGCTCTGGTAGGGCGGGAGAATGTAGACGCCGCCGTCCTCGGTGTCCAGATCCCAGGGCTGGCCGCTGCCGACGTAGCGGTTGAGCTGCAGGGGCTGATACTGCGTCAGGACGCCGACGGTGTCGATGCCGGAGTTGGCGCAGTTGGACAGCGGGAAGTCGATGATGCGATACTTGCCGCCGAAGGGCATGCCGGGCTTGGCGACCTTCGCCGTCAGCGCGTACAGACGCGAGCCCTGCCCGCCGGCCAGCAGCATGGCAATGCATTTCTTTTTCAGAATAACCACTCCTTCCCGGCCATGCGGATGCATGACCGTTCATTTATATTCTCTTTTTTCTGAGGGACCGTCCCTCTTATTTCTTTTGGTTGAACCTGCTCATGGCCTTGTCGGGGCCGTCCTGAATGTAGCTGACGCAGGCCTCGGCCGCGGCTTTCACAGCGTCCTTGATGGTCTCGGCGTCCTCGTTCTGGAAGGTGCCCAAAACCCAGTCGGCCATGTCGTAGTCCGGGTGCGGCGGGGACCCCACCCCAACGCGGATTCTGGGAAACTGGTCGGAGCCCAGTCTCGAAATGATGCTCTTGAGCCCGTTATGACCGCCGGCGGAGCCCTTCTTCCGGATCCGCAGCTGCCCCACCGGGAGGCTCACCTCGTCGGAGACCACGATCACCCGTTCCGGCGGGACCTTGTAGAACTTCGCCGCCGGCGCCACCGCGTCACCGGAGAGATTCATCATGGTCTGGGGCTTCATCAGGAGGACCTTCTCTCCCCCGATCTCGGCCTGACCGGTCAGGGCGTGGAACCGCAGCCGCTCCACCTTCACACCCAGCTGATCGCAGAGGGCGTCACAGGTGAGGAAGCCGGCGTTGTGCCTCGTGAAAGCGTACCGGGGCCCGGGGTTTCCCAGAAACACCAGCAGCCACTGTACGCCGCCGGGATTGGAAAAGAACATCTTACTCAAACAGAGAGGAGATGCTGACCTCCTCGTAGATGCGGGTGATGGCCTCGGCAAAGACCGGCGCCACGGAGAGGTACTTCACCTTCTCGCAGGCGGGCTGGTCGGTGGGATACGGGATGGTGTCCAGAAGCAGCAGCTCCTCGATGTGGCTCTGCTCCAGACGCTCGATGGCGGGCTTGGAGAGGACGCCGTGGGTGGCGCAGGCGATGACGCTCTCGCCGCCGCCCACCTCGATGACCGCTTTGGCCGCGCCGCAGAGGCTGCCGGCGGTGTCCACCAGGTCGTCCAGCAGGATGCACTTCTTGCCCTTCACGTCGCCGATCAGGTTCATGACCTCGGACTGGTTGGCCTTCTCGCGGCGCTTATCCACGATGGCCAGACCCAGACCCATCTTCATGGCGAAGGTACGGGCGCGGGCCACGCTGCCCACGTCGGGAGAGACGACCACCATGTCCTCTCTGCCATAGCCGAAGCGGCGCAGGTAGTGAGAGGCGAACAGCGGTGCGCCGAAGAGGTTATCCACGGGGATATCGAAGAAGCCCTGGATCTGCAGCGCATGCAGGTCCATGGTGAGCACGCGGTCGGCGCCGGCCTTGGTGATGAGGTTGGCGACCAGCTTCGCGGAGATCGGATCGCGGGCCTTGGCCTTACGGTCCTGGCGGGCATAGCCGAAGTACGGAATGACGGCGGTGACGCGGCCGGCGGAGGCACGCTTCAGCGCATCGATTATGACCAGCAGCTCCATGAGACTGTCATTCACGGGCTTGCAGGTGGACTGAACCACGAACACGTCCAGACCGCGCACCGGTTCATTGATGCTGATGGAGCACTCACCGTCCGCAAAGTTGGTGGCGGTGCAGCTGCCGATATTGACGCCCAGATGCTTGCAGATCAGATCTGCCAGGGCGGGGTTGGAGTTGCCGGTGAATACCTTGATACCTTTTCCGTGTGCAATCATATGCTTCTCTACCTCTCTTAACCCAATTTTTCATTCTTCTGCAGAGGTCGGACAGGCCTCTGATTTTTCAAATCTATTATAACAGCAAATTCCACGCTTGGAAAGAGGCGGCTTCCCGATTCTGAACGTTTTTTTTCAAGAAATCTGTGTAAATTGACCGCATGGCCTTGAACAGTTCGTTGAAAAAGACACATTTTGCGCATTGGCGGACATTTGCGGAGATGCAAACGGAAGGTTGACGGAGTGTTGATTCTCTCACCAGTCCCAGATTGTGTCATTGCGAACCAGTCCGCAGACTGGTGTGGCAATCCGCATCCCCCGGCGGCGGAGAAATATCCAGCAAAACGTTGAGGCAAAGCGGATTCGCCTAACGCCTGCAAGAAATCAGTCTGTACCGCAAGAGAACGGATTGCCACACCAGTGACGTCGGTCACTGGTTCGCAATGACAAGCTTTTTACTCTGCTCGATAAACTATAATTTGAGCAAAGAAAAAAACCACGCTGCAGAGACAAGCTCCGCAGCGTGGTTTGCAATTATACGGCGTATTTCTCGGAATAGGCCTCGTAAGCCTGGTTGAAGTCCTCCTGCTGGGAGGCGCTGAGCATCTGGTGGTAGGCGTGGGTGTCGGCGCTGTTCTGGGCGGTCTCCATGATCATGAAGGCCAGCTTGTTGCAGCGGACCGAGATCTCCTCATAATTTGAGACGATGTCGTTGAAGCTCATGCCCTGCTCGATGGTGCAGGTGCCGGCGCGGAGACGATCCACGTGGTGGTCGCGCATGGCCTCGCAGATGTTCTCGATGACCGCGGAAATGGCGGCGGTCTGCTTGGCGCTGCCCTGGTTCCGGCCCTCGAAGGCCCGGATGGCGCAGCTGAGGTTTTCGGCGGTGGCGGCCTGGAGCACCTTCAGCTCCTCCTGGGCCGTCTCGGAATACGTAATGCTCTTGGCGTTGACGTCCTTGGCCACGTGGGCGATGTTCATGGTGTGGTCGGAAATTCGCTCGAAGTCCGACAGGGCGTGGAGGCACAGGGTCACGTCCTGGTTCTCGGTCTCGGTGAGCTCGCCTCTGGAGGCCTTCATCAGATACGTGCTGACGCCGTCCTCGTAGGTGTCGCACTGCTTCTCCAGCCACTCGATCTCACCGAAGCCGTGGTCGGTGTATTCCTTCAGCAAGGCAGTACAGCGGGAAAGGCTGTCGGCGGCGCAGTTGGCCATGTCCTGGATGGCAGTGTGGCACTGGGCCAGGGCCAGGGCGGGATACTGGAGGAAGCGCTCCTCCAACAAGAGCTCCACGGCCTTGGGCTCGTCGGAGACGGTCTCCTTCTCCGGCACCAGCTTCATGGCGATCCGTTCCAGCAGCTTGATGCAGGGGGTCATCATGATGACGGTGGCGAGACGGAAGAGGGTGTTGACCAGAGCGATGTCCACGGCGTTCAGGGTGTGCTCCACGAAGCCGAAGTGGACCACGGCGTTGACCGCGTAGAAGAGGATGCCGCAGAGCACCGCGCCAAGGATGTCGATGGTCAGGTGCATGACGGCGGTGCGGCGGGCGTTGATGTCCGCACCCAGCGCGCTCAAAAGCACCGGCAGCGCGCCGCCCACGGCCACGCCCAGGACGATGGGGTACGCGGTTCCGAAGGTGATGGCGCCGGTGACGCTCAATGCCTGCAAAATACCGATGGCGGCCGCCGAGGACTGGATGATGGCGGTGAAAACCATGCCCACCAGGAAGCCCAGCAGCGGGTTGGAGAACTTCGTCAGCAGCGAGATGAAGGCCTCGCTCTCCTGCAGCGGAGAGACGGCGGCGCTCATGGCGCTCATGCCGGTCATCAGGATGGTGAAGCCCAGCAGGATGGTGCCGACGGAGTTGCTGTTGGCCTTCTTGGAGAATTTGCGGAGGTAAATGCCGATGATGGCGAGGATGGCAGTGATGTTCGCAACGCTCAGAACGCTGGCGATGCCGCTGCCGCCGTTGCCCACGAAGGAAAGGCTGACGATCCAGCCGGTGATGCTGGTGCCCAGGATGGAGCCGAGGATGATGCTGGCCGCCTGGGACAGCTGCATCATGCCCGAGGAGATGAAGCCGATGGCGATGATGCTGGTGGCGGTGGAAGACTGGACCACGGCGGTGACCGCGGTGCCCAAAAGGATGCCCTTGATGGGCCGGTTGGTCAAGCGATAGAGGACGGCCTCCAGCTTGCCGCCGGCGACGCGGTTCAAACTGTCGCCCATGAGGGTGACGCCATAGAGGAACAGCGCAAGGCCGCTCAGGAGTGCCAGGATGTTGGTAATGGACATACAGGAACTTCCTTCCATAAAAACGGCAAAATCACAAATTTTGCCTATTATTAACTTGGATTTAACGTTATTTTAACAGATTTCACCCCCGCAAAACAAGCGGTTTATGCAAAAAAAGCGCTATGCCTATTTTTTCGTGTTTTACCCAGTTGAATGTTGGCTTATCTGCACAAAAAATGCCGTTCCGGAAAAACCGGAACGGCAACAGGCTGTTAAGTTTATGCCACGGCGTGGCGCTCGTGGTTGCGCATGAGGATCTGGATGACCACCACAACGGCGATGACGCCGAGGCCGATCACGTCGGTCAGCAGGCCCGGATAAATCAGGCTGAGACCGCCGCCCGCCAGCAGGATCCGCTGCCAGAGGGGCACGCGGGTGAAGATGTGACCCTCCAGGGCGGCGCTGACGCCGAAGATGCCGATGATGGCGGTGAGGGCGATCTGCGCCACCTCCCACCAGCCGGCGATGTTCTCAAACAGCAGCGACGGGCTGAAGGCAAAGACGTAGGGCACGATGAAGGCCGCGATGGCCAGCTTCGTGGCGTTGACGCCTGTTTTCATGGGGTTCGACTTTGCGATGGCGGAGCCGGCGTAGGCGGCCAATGCCACCGGCGGAGTGATGTCGGCCACGATGCCGAAGTAGAACACGAAGAAGTGGGCGCTGACCGCCGGCAGACCCATCTTAATCAGGATCGGCGCGGTGGTGGCGGCCATGATGCAGTAGTTGGCCGTGGTGGGCACGCCCATGCCCAGAACGATGCAGCAGAGCATGGTGAGGAACAGCGCCAGGAACACGCTGTTCTGGCTGATTGCCACGATGCCGGAGATCAGCTTGGAGGCAAGACCCGTGGCGGTGATGCAGCCCGCGATGCAGCCGGCCACGGCGCAGGCGACGGCCACGGTGATGGTGCCCTTGCCGCCGGCCTCCAGAGAGGCGATGATGGTCTTGACCGTCTGGCCGCAGGCATTGCCGATGACCTTCCCGATCCCTTCGGAGCGGTGGGCATGGCCGGCGTCCACGATGGTCTGGGGCAGGCCCACCAGAATGGCGATGACGATGCTGACCGCGGCGGAGTAGGCCATGGTGCGGGTATTGGAGCTGACCAGCCAGACCAGCACCACCAGCGGCGCCAGCAGATAGACCTTGATCAGCAGGGCCTTCCAGGGCTCCAGCTCAGAGCGGTCGAGGCCCTTGAGGCCCAGCTTTTTGGCTTCCAGATGGACGGAGATGAAGATGCCCGCGAAGTACAGCACCGCCGGCAGAATGGCCTTCAGCGCCACCTGGCCGTAAGGGATGCCCATGTATTCCGCCATGAGGAAGGCGGCGGCGCCCATGATGGGCGGCATGATCTGACCGCCGGTGGAGGCCGCAGCCTCGACGGCGCCGGCGAACTCCGGCTTGTAGCCGGTCTTTTTCATCATGGGGATGGTGACGGAGCCGGTGGTGACGGTGTTGCCCACGGAGGAGCCGGACACCATGCCGCACAGCGCCGAGGAGATGACGGCCACCTTCGCCGGGCCGCCGGAAGAGGAGCCCGCGATCTTGTTGGCCATGTCGATGAAGAACTTGGAAATGCCGGTGCGCTCCAGGAAGGCGCCGAAGACGATGAACACCACGATGAACTTGGCGCAGACCTGAGCCGGGGTGCCGATGACGCCGCCGGTGGAATAGAACAGGGTGTAGATCAGTCTTCTCAGCGGCAGGCCCGTGGCAAAGGTATAGATCAGCAGCGCGCCCAGGACGCACAGGATCGGCACGCCCACGCAGCGGCGGCAGAGCTCGAACATGACCAGAAGACCGATCACGCCGATGGCGATCTGCATGTTGTTCAGCTTGGTGGCGCTGGTGAGCACTCTCGCAAGAGAGCCGTAGCTGAAGCACCAGTAGAAGAAGCAGGCCGCGCCCACGATCATGATGATCCAGTCATACCAGGGCATGTAGTTGGGCTTGACGTGATGCTTGCTGGCGGGATAATACAAAAATCCCATGATCACGATGCCGCCCAGGAAGGCGGTGAGGCGGATCTCCAGCGCGGACTTCACGAACAGCGTGGAATAGATGCAGTACAAAGAGAACAGCACCATGACGGCGGTGACGATGGTGTGGGGCATCCCCTGCCAGATGCGGGTGTTGGACTCTTTATCGTACTTTTTCATCACGTCCTCGAGCTCTTCCTCGGTGACGGCCACGCTGTCGGAAACCTGCTCCGCAGCCAGCTTCAGCTCGGCCTCCGGCGCGGTTTTCTTGTTTTTCTTTGCCATGGGGCGAACATCCTTTCGTTGATTTTTACCAAAACTTTCCGGATTTGAAAGGCTTTGGTAAACACCAATAAAATTCTAAAACCAAGCTGCGGCCAAAGCCGCAGCTTGGAGAAAGGTTCAGTTATTCGCGGAGCTTACTTGGTGGGGACAGTGATGCCCTGCTCTGCGAAGTACTGGGCAGCGCCGGGATGATACGGAATATCGGTGACGCTGGAGGCAAACTCGACACTGCACTCGGCGCCCTTGGCGTGGGCGGCGGTGACCTCGTCCAGATTGTCGAAGATGCTGGACAGGAAGTTGTAGACGTCGGCGTCGGCCACGTCGTCGCGGGCCAGAACCAGAGCGGCGATGGCGACGGTGCTCACGTCCTCAGGGGTGCCGTAGACGTCGGCAGCGATGGTGTTCTTGGCGTAGTAGGGGCTGGACTCCATGAGCGCATCGATGTGCTCGTCATCCAGGCTGACCAGATAGACCTGGCTGCCGGTGGCGAGGTCGGTGATGGCGGTGGTGGGAGCGCCGGCCACGATGAAGGCAGCGTCGATCTTGCCGTCCTTCAGGCTGTCGGCGGAATCCGCGAAGCTCTGGTACACGGGGTTGATGTCAGCCTCGGTCAGACCATAGGCGCCCAGGATGTCGATGGCGTTGAAGTACACGCCGGAACCGGCAGCGCCGATGGAGACGGTCTTGCCGGCCAGATCAGCGACGGTCTTGATGTCGGGGTTCAGGGTGACGATCTGCACCTGCTCCATGTACAGGGCGGCGACGACGGAGAAATCCTCCACAGCGCCGGTCTCTTCGAACAGGTTGGTTCCGGTGTAGGCATAGGAGGCCACGTCGGACTGGCTGAAGCACAGCTGCACAGCGCCGTCGGACAGATCCTCGATGTTGGCCTGGGAGCCGTTGCCCACGATGGCGGTCACGTCGGTGTCGGTCTTGTCAGAGACGTGCTGGGCCAGGACGGTGCCGAAAGCGTAATAGGTGCCGCTCTCGCCGCCGGTGGCGAAGGTCAGGCTGCCGCCGGCAGGCGCCGCGGCTTCTTCGGCTGCGGAGCCTTCCGCAGCGGGGGCATTGTTGCTGCTGCCGCAGGCGGCCAGGGCGAAGACCATGACCAGCGCCAGAAGCAGGGCTACATACTTTTTCATGTTTGGTTCTCTCCTTTAACAGATTCAGACGCGGTTTTTGAAGTTCGCAAAATCCAAAATTGCATCCATGCCGTATTATACCCCATTTGAGACGGCATTTCAAGCGTCAAAATGCATTTTTATAAGTCGGAATTTGCAAAAACTTTCACGAAGATGGAGAAACCGCACAGGCTGTCTGAAACCTGTGCGGTAGGAAATCTTCTGTTGGCGTTCTATCGTTCTTCTCGGAAGTAGGCAAGGCCCAGGCTTGCGGGGGGCTGATTCTCTCGCTTGTTGCGCATGCTGGTGATCACCAGAACGATGATCGTGACCACATAGGGCAGCATTTTGTAAAGCTCCTTGGTGGCAAGGTTGGTGCCGGTGGGGATGAAGATGTAGAGAATATACAGTCCGCCGAAGAGGAAGGAGGACAGGATGCCCCAATTGGGCTTCCACAGCGTGAAGATGACCAGCGCGATGGCAAGCCAGCCGCGGTCACCGAAGGCGTCGTTGGACCAGACGCCGGCGGCGTAGTCCATGACGTAGTAGAGGCCGCCGAGACCTGCGATCATGCTGCCGATGCAGGTGGCGAGGTATTTGTACTTCTGCACGTTGATGCCGGCGGCGTCGGCGGTCTGGGGATTCTCGCCCACGGCTCTGAGGTGCAGGCCCGTGCGGGTCTTGTTGAGCACATGGGCCGCGATGAAGGCGACGATCACCGCCAGATATGCCAGGAAACCGTAGTTGAGGAAGATTTTTCCGAACCAGCCGAGCTTGGCGGCAAAGGGCAGCTTGGCCGCAAAATACTTGTGCGTGGCGCTCAGGGCGATGCTGGGCACGTCAGAGCCGGAGAGCTTAATGAGCGAGCCGCCGAAGAAGTTGCCGAAGCCCACGCCGAAGGTGGTCAGAGCAAGGCCGGTGACGTTCTGGTTGGCTCTCAGGGTAACGGTGAGGAAGCAGTAGATCAGGCCCATCAAAAGGGAGCCCACAAGGCAGCTCAGCACCGGGATGCCGATGGCGAGGAAGGCGTTCATCTCCGCCGCCGTGGTGGACTGCTCATAGAGGAAGGAGCCGATGACGCCGCTGATGGCGCCCACGTACATGATGCCCGCGATGCCCAGGTTCAGGTTGCCGGACTTCTCGGTGAGGGTCTCGCCGGTGCTGCCGTACAGCAGCGGGATGCCCTGCATGATGGCTCTGGGGATGAATGCGGTGAAATCAAACATGCTGCTCGCCTCCCTTCTCTGCAATTTCAGACTTCTCACGCTTGCGGAAGCTCACCCGATAGCGCAGGAAGAACTCGCAGCCGATGATGAAGAAAATGATGATGCCGGTGAGGATGTCGCTGAAGGCCTGGTTCAGACCGAAGACCGTGGAGACCTCGCTGGCGCCGCGGCCCATGAACACCAGCAGCAGGCTGGTGAAGATCATGGCGATGGGGTTGAACTTGGCAAGCCAGGAGACCATGACCGCCGTGAAGCCCTGGCCGCCGGCCAGCGTGGTGGTGATGGTGTGGCTGGTGCCCGCCACCAGCAGGATGCCCACCAGACCGCACAGGGCGCCGGAGAGCAGCAGGGTGCGGATGATGACCCGCTCCACCTTGATGCCCACGTAGCGGGCGGTGCGCTCGCTCTCGCCCACCACGGCGATCTCGTAGCCGTGCTTGGAGTAGTTCAGGTAGAAATAGACGAAGATGGTCATGGCGGCGATGATCAGCACGTTCAGCAGATACCGGTTGCCGCCCAGCATGGGGAACCAGCCCGCCTCGGTAGAGGCGTTGATGATGCCCACGGTGCCGGAGCCCTTGGGAACCTCCCAGATGATGATGTAGTAGGCCACCAGCTGGGTCGCCACGTAGTTCATCATCAGGGTGAAGAGGGTCTCGTTGGTGTTCCACTTGGCCTTGAAGATGGCGGGGATCACGGCCCAGACAGCGCCGGCCAGAACGCCGCAGAGAACGATCACGGCGATCAGCGCGCCGTTGGGCAGCTTGTTTCCCAGCAGGATCATGCAGGCCGCGCTGGCCAGGGAGCCCGCCAGCACCTGACCCTCGGCGCCGATGTTCCAGAAGCGCATCTTGAACGCGGGGGTCACCGCCAGGGAGATGCCCAGCAGGATGGCCAGATTCTGCAGCAGGATCCAGACTCTCCGCTTGGTGCCCACGGCGCCGGAGATGATGGTGCCGAAGACGCTGATGGGGTTTTCGCCGGTGGTCAGAGTGGTCACCAGAGCACAGAGCACCAGCGACAGGACGATGGCGAGAAAACGGATGCCCCAGGCGTGGTACCAGGGCAGGTTATCCCGCTTGACGATATGGAACAGAGGCTCTTTTGTTTTGTTATTCATCGGCTTTGTTCCCTCCCAGTCGGGTCATCATCATGCCCACGTCCCGCTTGGTGGCGCCGCGGCCGGGCACGATGCCGCTGACCTTGCCGCCACAGAGGACCAGGATCCGGTCGGACAGCTCCAGCAGCACGTCCAGATCCTCGCCCACGTAGATGACGGCGACGCCCTGGGCCTTCTGCCGGTTGATGAGGTCGTAGATGGTATAAGAGGAGTTGATGTCCAGGCCGCGGACGGCGTAGGCCGTCAGCAGCACGGTGGGGGCGGAGGAGATCTCACGGCCCACCAGCACCTTCTGGACGTTGCCGCCGGAGAGACGGCGCACCGGGGTGCTGACGCCGGGGGTGTTGACCTCCAGCTCCTGGACCACGGTCTCCGCCAGCTTCTTCGGGGTGCGGCGGTCGGTAAAGACGCCCTTCCCTCTTCTAAAGGAGCGGAGCATCATGTTGTCGGACAGATCCATGTTGCCCACAAGGCCCATGCCGAGACGGTCTTCGGGCACGAAGCTCAGCGCCACGCCCATCTCCGCGATCTCGAGAGGATCCTTGCCGAGGAGCTCTTCCTTCTTGCCCTCGTCGGTGATGTAGCAGATGCTGCCCTTCTCCGTGGGCTGCAGACCGGCGATGGCCTCCAGCAGCTCCTTCTGGCCGCAGCCGGAGATGCCGGCGATGCCGAGGATCTCACCGGAGTTGGCGGTAAAGCTCACGTCGTCCAGCTTCACGATGCCGTCCATGCTGCGCACGGTGAGGTTCTTCACCTCGATGCGGGGCTTGGGATTCACAGGATCGGGACGGTCGATGTTCAGGGTCACCGGGTGGCCCACCATCATGTTGGTCATTTCCTGGGCGTTGGTGTCCTTGGTGAGCATGTCGCCTACGAACTGGCCGTGGCGCAGGATGGCCACGCGGTCAGACAGATCCTCCACCTCGTGCATCTTGTGGGTGATGATGACGATGGCCTTGCCGTCGTCCCGCATGTTCCGCAAAACAGCAAAGAGCTTGTCCGTCTCCTGGGGGGTCAGGACCGCAGTGGGCTCGTCCAGGATCAGGATGTCGGCGCCGCGATAGAGTACCTTGACGATCTCCACGGTCTGCTTCTGGGAGACCGACATATCGTAGATCTTCTGCTCGGGATCCACCTCGAAGCCGTACTTGTCACAGATCTCCCGCACCTTTTTGGACACGGATCTCAGATCCAGCTTCTCCTCCAGACCCAGGGTGATGTTTTCCGCGGCGGTGAGCACGTCGACCAGCTTGAAGTGCTGGTGGATCATGCCGATGCCGTAGCCGAAGGCGTCCTTGGGGCTGCGGATGGAGACGGGCTTCCCGTTGATGGAGATCTGTCCCTCATCCGGGTAGTAGATGCCCGAGAGCATGTTCATCATGGTGGTCTTGCCGCTGCCGTTTTCCCCCAGCAGGGCAAGGATCTCGCCGTGGTAAATGTCCAGCCAGCACTTGTCGTTGGCCACCACGGAGCCGAATCGCTTCGTGATGTTGCGCATCTGGACGGCGGCTTGCTTTTCCTTCAAGCGTCTCTCCTCCTTTAGGTCTCTTTCACTGCAAGGGACACTGGGCTCGATATGAGCACATTCTCCTTTGAAGTGGAAATTGGGAAGTCCCATGTATGGTGGGACTTCCCAGTTTTTTGCTTAAAATGGTTTCCTTCGAAGCATTAGAAGGAGGTATCCAGCAGGGTGATACCGTCGATCTGAACGTCGAAGTAAGGAGCGGAGCGGAACTCGGACTCGTGGAAGTAGCCGTCGGCCACGACCTCGGTGTCGCCCTCAAAAGCCTCGTCGGTGTCGACGTCAGCCATGTAGGAATCCAGAGTCTTGCCGTCCACGGTGAAGGTGCTCACATCGAAGACGTGCAGCTCGCCGTTCTCGAGCTTGGCACCGACGTCCGCTATGGCACCGGCAGTGCCGGCAGCGGCAGCGCCCTCATTGACCTCGGTGAGGACAACGGAGCCGGTCTCCAGAGTGCCGGTCCAGTCAGCGTCGATGGCGATGCCGTTCTTAACGCACTCGATCATGTAGACCATGTAGGGAGTCCAGTCGATGCGGGAAGACACGATGAAGGTGTTGGGGCAGGCGTCGACGGTGGAGCCGTTGTAGCTCACGTCGGGCACGCCGGCGGTCTCGCAGGCAGTGGGAGCGCCCATGGAGTCAGCGTGCTGGCTGATGAGCTTGCAGCCGCCCTCGATGAGCTTGGTGGCAGCTTCCTTCTCAGCGGCCTCGTCGTACCAGCTGCCGGTGAAGGTCACGTCCATGGTGGCAGTGGGGCAGACGCTGCGGGCGCCGAGGAAGAAGGAGGTGTAGCCGGAAATAACCTCAGCATAGGTGAAAGCGCCGACATAGCCGATCTTGGCCTCGTCCGCGGTGAACTCACCGGCTTCGATCATCTCGTTGAGCTTCATGCCGGCAGCGACGCCAGCCAGGAAGCGGCCCTCATAGATGGAGGCGAAAGCGTTGTGGTAGTTGTCCAGACCCTCAGTGTGGGCCTTGGTGCCGGTGGCGTGGCAGAACTGGACCTCGGGGAACTCCTTGGCAGCCTGGATCATGTAGTCCTCGTGGCCAAAGCTGTCGGCGAAGACGATGGAGCAGCCGGCGTCGACCAGCTCAGCGGCGGTCTCGTAGCACTCCTGGCCCTCGGGAACGTTGGTCTTGATGATGGCTTCGACGCCCTCAGCCTCGCAGGCGTCCTTGGCAGCGTTCATGAAGTTGAGGTCGTAGGTGGAGTTTTCGTCGTGCAGGAAGATGAAGCCGACTTTCATATCGGCGGGGGCAGCTGCCTCTTCAGCAGCGGAGCCTTCGGCGGCGGGGGCGGAATTGCTGGAGCCGCAGGCGGCCAGAGCAAAGACCATCACGAGCGCCAGAAGCAGGGCGGTGAGTTTCTTCATTTTGTGTGTCTCCTCATTACAAAAATTTATCGTAACCACTGATGTGGTCGGATACAAAAAGAAAAAAGACGCAACATGGCAATTGCGTCTCGGTACCAATCTTCTCCTCAGAGGGCGGATTGATAGCCCGGTCATTTACGGCGACCGGCCAGAGACTGCAAAACCATATTTTTTGCGATGTATCAAACGTAGATCCGCTGAAAGGTGTTGGATTGTCTGCCATTCCCGGCGCCCGGCGATTGGGACACCTTGAGAATACTGTAATAAACTATCATGTGGAAACAAATCTGTCAAGCGGCGAAAAGCCCGAAATCTCGACGTTTTTCGCCGCTCAGACCGTCTTGTTTCACAAGGGAAAAGTCAAAAATAGCATTATTTTACAAATTCCACGCCGGTTTCCGGATCCATGGCCGCCACCCGGGCCAGAGATTCCACCCGGACGCCGGTTTTGCGGATCTGCTCGCCCCCCGGCTGGAAGGCTTTTTCAATGGCGATGGCGGCTCCGGCCACCTCGGCCCCCGCCTGCCGCACCAGGTCGATCATGCCCTCCAGGGCTGCGCCGTTGGCGAGAAAGTCGTCCACGATCAGCACCTTGTCCCCGGGCTGCAGGAACTCTCTGCCCACGATGACGGTGTTGGTGACGCCGTGGGTGAAGCTCTCCACAATGGTCTGCCACACGCCGCCGGTGACGTTGCTGGTCTTGCTCTTCTTGGCAAAGACCACCGGGCAGCCGAACACCAGACCCACAATGGCAGCGATGCCGATGCCGCTGGCCTCGATGGTGAGGATCTTGTTCACCTCGACGCCCTCATACAGGCGCTTCCACTCCTCCGCCATGGCGTAAAACAGCTTGGGATCCATCTGCTGGTTCAAGAATTTTCCAACCTTCAGAACGCCGCCGGGCAGAACCTCGCCCTCGGCACGGATCCGATCCTCCAGAAGCTTCATACAGCATCCCCCTCTTTTTTTTGATGGTTCCTATCCTATCATCAAAATTCCCGTTGTGCAACCGTTTTCTTCGTTGACTTTTGTTTCGGATTGCGCTATGCTTTTTCCAGTTTGCAAAGGAGACATTATTTCAATGGAAATGGAACAGATTTATCAGAGCCTCGGCGTGTCGGAGGAAGTGTACCGCTTCGGTGAGGACGTGCTCAAGGCCCTGGAGCCCCGATTCCGGGAGATCGACCGGATCGCGGAATACAACCAGAACAAGGTGCTGCTGGCCATGCAGAAGAACCGGGTGAACGCCACCCACTTCGCCGCCACCACCGGTTACGGCTACAACGACGAGGGCCGCGACAACCTGGAGCGGGTCTACGCCGACGCCTTCCACACCGAGGCAGCCCTGGTCAGACCCCAGATCACCTGCGGCACCCACGCGCTGACCGTGGCGCTGAGCGCCAACCTCCTGCCGGGGGACGAGCTCCTCTCCCCCGTCGGCGCGCCCTATGACACTTTGGAGGAGGTCATCGGCATCCGGGAGAGCGTGGGCTCTCTGAAAGAATACGGCGTCACCTACGCCCAGGCGGATCTGCTTCCCGACGGCAGCTTCGACTATCCCGCCATCGAATCGAAGATCAACGGGCGCACCAAGCTCATCACCATCCAGCGCTCCAAGGGCTACGCCACGAGACCCACCTTCTCCGTGGAGCAGATCGGGAAGCTGATCCGCTTCTGCAAAACGATCAAGCCCGATGTGATCTGCATGGTGGACAACTGCTATGGCGAGTTCGTGGAGCCCATCGAGCCCTCGGACGTGGGGGCGGATCTGATCGTGGGCTCCCTGATCAAGAACCCCGGCGGCGGTCTCGCCCCCATCGGCGGCTACATCTGCGGCCGCGCCGATCTGGTAGAGCGCTGCGCCTATCGTCTCAGCGCCCCGGGCCTCGGCCAGGAGGTGGGCGCGAACCTGGGCCTGATGCCCGCCTTCTATCAGGGCTTCTTCCTGGCCCCCACGGTGACCGCCGGCGCACTGAAGGGCGCGGTGTTCGCCGCGAACATCTATGAAAAACTGGGCTTTCGCTGCGTGCCCAACGCCTCCGAGCCCCGGCACGACATCATCCAGGCGGTGGAGCTGGGCTCCGCCGAGCGGATGGTGGCCTTCTGCAAGGGCATCCAGGCCGCCGCACCGGTGGACAGCTACGTGGATCCGGTGCCCTGGGCCATGCCGGGCTACGACAGTGAGGTCATCATGGCGGCGGGCGCCTTTGTTCAGGGCAGCAGCATCGAGCTCAGCGCCGACGGCCCCATCCGGGAGCCTTACGCGGTCTACTTCCAGGGGGGTCTCACCTGGTATCACGCCAAGCTGGGCATTCTTCTGAGTCTCCAGAAGCTCATCGACAAGGGGCTGGCGTCCCTTTCTTAAAAGGAGTGACGAACATGGCAAAATACAACCTGAATCCCCAGTATAAGATCCTCACCCACTTTAAATTGCCCCTCTGGAAATGGCCGGCGGTGCCGCTGCAGGCTGCCATGCGCACCTGGCCGGTGAAGTCGGACGACAAGGTGCAGGTGATCACCGAGAAGATCCCCGGCCCCGACGGGAACAGGATCCCGGTGCACATCATGCGGCCCAAAGGCTTAAACGGCAATGCCCCCTGCTTTTTCTACATCCACGGCGGCGGGTTCTACTTCCCCTCGGCGCCCTATCACTACAGCTTTGCCAAGGAGTACGCCTGGCGGGCCGGCTGCGTGGTGGTCTACCCGGACTACCGGCTGGCACCCAAGTACCCTTACCCCGCCGCGGCGGAGGACTGCTGGGCGGCCTACTGCTGGATGACAGAAAACGCCTCGAAGCTGGGAATCGATACCACCCGCATCGCGGTGGGCGGCGACAGTGCCGGCGGCGATCTGGCGGCGGTGATGACGCTGATGGCCAGAGACCGGAAGGCCCCGGCAAAACCCATGTTCCAGCTTCTGATCTACCCCGTCACCGACCGCAGAATGGGCACCCCGTCCGCGAAAGCCTACCGGGACGTGCCGGTGTGGAACGCGGCCCTGTCCGAGAAGATGTGGGCCTACTACCTCCCCAAAGTGCCGACGGAGCACATTGAGTACGCCTCCCCCATGGAGGCCGAGAGCTTCGAGGGGCTGCCGGAGGCCTACGTGGAGGTGGCGGAGTTCGACTCCCTGCGAGACGAGGGCAAGGCCTACGCCGACGCACTGGAGGCTGCCGGCGTGAAGGTCACCCGTCATGAGACCCACGGCACGCCCCACGGGTTTGAGTTTCTCTCCAACGCGCCGCTGACAAAAGCCACCGTCCGCCACAGAGCGGAAGTTTTGAAGGAAGCCTTTCAGCGGTAAATTGAGAGTTTGTCTGCCAGACCCAAAGCGTGTCATTGCGAACCAGTGACGTCGGTCACTGGTTCGCAATGACAAGTTTTTACTCAGTTCGATAAACTGGAATTTTCATCTCTGCATACGAAAAAAAGAGCATCCCAAGCGGAATGCTCTTTTGCGTTTTTTAGGTTTATTTTCCGCTGGCGTAGTAGGCGCCGTAGCCGTAGTTTTTCTTTCTGCGGTAGTAGGAGCCGGACTTGCGCTCGGTGTCGTTGAGCACCACGCCGAGGACGTTGCAGCCGCTCTTATGCAGCTGATCCACCACATCCTGCGCCTGGCTGTACTTGACGGAGTTGTTGCGGATGACGACGATGGAGCTGTCGCACTTGGCGGCAATGACAGCGGCGTCGATGACCATGCCCAGAGGGGCGGTGTCGATGATGACGTAGTCATAGGCCTCGCTGACGAATTCCAGCACCTTGTCGAAATACTCACCGTTGAGCAGCTCCACGGGGTTCGGGGGATACTTGCCCGCGAACAGCACATGGAGATTTTCAAACTGGGTAGCGTAGATGCAGTCCATGAGCTTGGCGATGCCGTTGAGCACCTCGCTGAGACCTCTGGCATCCCGGGTGGTGGAGTTGCGGCCGGCCATGACAGACTTGCGCATATCGGAGTCCATGACCAGGACCCGCTTGCCCAGCTCCGCCAGAGAGCGGCCCAGGTTCAGGGAGACGGTGGTCTTGCCCTCGTTCATGCCGCAGCTGGTAACGGTGATCAGCTTCACCGTGGGGCCGCAGAACTGAATGTTGGTACGCAGAACGTTAAAGGCTTCCTGGGTGAAGTAATCGTCCAGGCCGTCCAGCTTGAGCTTTGTGGTATTCATCTGCGTTTCCCTCCCTTCCCGGTTTTGTTCGCCTTTTCAATGGCTTTGATGCGGCGGTTATGCTCCCGCCGTCCGCTGGTGGAGGTGTAGGGGATCTCGCCCAGAACGCTGACCTGGAGGTAGCGCTTGACGTCCTCCTCGGTCTTGATCTTGTCATCCAGAACGAAGGCCACCACAAAGGCCAGGTAGCACAGCACCGCGCCCAGCACGCCGAACATGACATAGCGCATCACGCCCACGCGGTTGCTGGGACTGGTCGCCAGGGTGCCGCGCTCCAGAACCGTGACCTGATCCATGCGCATAACGTCGGAGATCTGCTCCGCGCCGATGGTGCACAGCTTGTCCACGATCTTCTTGGAGAGCTCCGGGTCGCCGGTCTTCACGCTGACCTCCAGAATACGGGAGCTGTCCGGATTCCTGGTGGAAATGCTGTCGGAGAGGTCGTCGTAGCTCATGTCCAGATCCAGCTCCTCAACGACCTTGTCCAGCACCGCATGGCTCTTGAGCATGTAGGTGCAGTCGTTGACCAGATTCAGAGCCAGAGAGAAGTCGGAGGAAGAATAGTCCCCCGCATCGTCCTGACGCAGGACGTACAGCGTCGATGTGGAATTATACAGCGGCTTGACGATCTTTGTTGCGTAGATATACTCTCCCGCAACACAAACCAGTGCCGCAAGGATAATCAACACGATGCGCCGTACGAACACATCCCACAGATCCGAGAGATAGATCGTTACGGTACTATCCCGATTGTCCATACATTCAACCCCTATCGTTTTTCTTATTATCCGGATCAGAAGTCCATGTCCTGATCCCGCAGAATGGCCAGCGGCGTGTCCCAAAACAGCCGCTTGGCGTAGGATTCTCCATATTCCTTGGCCACGAAGGCCCGGTACTTTGCCAGCTGCGGCGGGCGGCTGGTGAGATTGTGGGCGTCTGAGGCCGCCAGCTGGGCGATCCCCTGCTCCAGCAGCGCACGGCTGCGCTTTTTGGCGTTCCGACTCCAGGCACCGAAGAGGGAATCGGCGTCGATCTGGATCGTGACGCCCAGATCCTGCAGTCTGAGGATCTCCCGAAAGTCCCGGTGGAGATTCTCATACCGCTCGGCATGGGCAAGGATCGGCAAGTAGCCGGTGTTCAAAAGCTGCAGGTTCGCCTGGACGATGGTGTCCGCAGACTCGTGCTCGGTGAAGTCCACCAGTACATAGCGGGTGCGGTTCATGGTGTTGCAGCGCTTGGCCGTGAGCCAGTCCAGTGCGCTGGGCCCGTAGCGGAGCTCGTTGCCCAGATAGAGGTGCAGATCCGGATATTGCCCTTTCACATAGCTCCTGAGCAGCTGAAAGCTCTCGCGGATCTTGTCGTGGTTCTCCCCAAAGAAGCCGGGATGGTAGTGCGGTGTGGCACAGATCACACGGGTGCCGTCTGCATAGGCGGCGTCCACCATGGCGCGCATGGTCTCCTCATCCCGGGCACCGTCATCCACACCGCAGAGCAGGTGAATGTGCAGATCCGCCGTGGGAAGGAAGGTCTGATTCTGTTTGCTGCGTAATTCCATAAGCCACCGTTCCAGCCGCGTCACTGTTATTATTTTCTCACAGAGTATCTAAAGTATTATACCACAGTTTCATGCGCTCTGCAAGATGTAATTGGATTTTGTAATTTTCCGGCGAAAGTCGGCGAAGGTTGTCAAGCCTCCTCTGCCAGACGGCGGCCCATGAGCACGCCCATGGCGGAGGACATCATCAGACCTCTGGTCCAGCCGGAGGAGTCGCCCAGGCAGTGGAGGCCTTTGACGTTGGTCTCCAGATCCGGGGTCATCTTGATCCGGTTGGAGTAGAACTTCAGCTCCGGAGAATAGAGCAGGGTCTCGTAAGCCGCGAAGCCCGGCACCACCTCGTCCAGAGACTTGATGAAGTTGATGATGTTGATCATGGCTCTGTAAGGCATGGCGGAGGTGATGTCGCCCGCCACGGCGTCGGGCAGTGTGGGCTTGACGTTGGACTGGGCCAGTTCCTTTTCCCAGGTGCGCTTGCCGTCGAGGATGTCGCCGAAGCGCTGGACCAGGATGTGGCCGGCACCCAGCATGTTGGTCAGCTCGCCCACCTTCTGGGCGTACTCGATGGGCTGGTTGAAGGGCACGGAGAAGTTGTGGGAGCAGAGGATGGCCAGGTTGGTGTTCTCGCTCTTGCGCTCCTTGTAGGCGTGGCCGTTGACCACGGCGAGGTCGTTGTCGTAGTTCTCCTGGGACACAAAGCCGCCGGGGTTCTGGCAGAAGGTGCGGACCTTGTTTTTGAAGGGCTTCGGGTAGCCGATGAGCTTGGATTCATAGAGCACCCGGTTGACGCTCTCCATGATCTCGTTTCGCACCTCGACGCGGACGCCGATGTCCACGGTGCCGGGCTGGTGGGCAACGCCGTACTCGGCGCAAACCTTCTCCAGCCAGTCGGCGCCTCTTCTGCCGGTGGCGATGACGGTGTGGTCGGCGTAGATCTCGTAGCTCTGGTTGGAATCCTCCACCACCACGCCCAGGCAGCGGCCGTCATCCAGGATGATGTCGTTGCACTGGCAGCCGAACATGATCTCCACACCGTTGGCCATGAGATAGTCCTCGATGGCCTGATACACGTCGTGGGCCTTGTCGGTGCCCAGGTGGCGGATGGGGCAGTCTACCAGCTTCAGGCCGGCCTTGATGGCCCGCATGCGGATCTGCTTGACCTCCTCGGTGTTGCCGATGCCCTCCACATGCTCGTCGGCGCCGAACTCCAGATAGATCTTATCGGCGTAATTGATGGTCTCCTGGGCCTTCTGCTCCCCGATCAGCGTGGGCAGGTCGCCGCCCACCTCGTAGGACAGGCTCAGCTTGCCGTCGGAGAAGGCGCCGGCGCCGGAAAAGCCGGTGGTGATGTGGCAATAGGGCTTGCAGTTCATGCACTTGCCGGTCTTCTGCTTGGGGCAGCGGCGGTTTTCGATGGCCTGGCCCTTTTCCACCATAATGATCTTTTTCGTGCTGCCGCGGCGGAGCATCTCCAGAGCGGTAAAAATGCCCGCAGGGCCTGCACCGATGATGACAACATCTGTACGCATGGTATCTTCCTCCAAAAAGCGTTAAAAATCAAATGTAGAATCCAGTTATTTCAAGGAATTTCAAACAGTTTATTATAGCATAGTTTCTCATAGAATACAATCCATTATCATTTCCCCATGGGGCGGGTTTCGTATCATTCTCCCATGGGGCGGGTCTGGGAGGGGATTGGTATCCCCTCCCAGAATCATTGAGCGAAGCGGAACATCGTCGCGGAAGCGACGGTGCGAAGCTCCAAACAAAAAGCCATGTCTTACGACATGGCTTTTTGTTTGGAGCGGGCGACGAGGCTCGAACTCGCTACCTCCACCTTGGCAAGGTGGCGCTCTACCGGATGAGCTACGCCCGCATTCGTTTGAACGCAAGCGCTATTTTACCACAAAAAGCGAACTTGTCAAGGCCTAATTTTCATTTTTTACATGATTTTTTACTCCAGCGTCTGGTTCGGCTGCCAGGAGAAGCCCTGCTCGGTGCAGGCGGGGTAATTGTCGGTGCTCCACCAGTAGCGGCCCCAGATGTCCCGGTCGGGCTGGAGCCAGAGGGTGCCGCTGTAACCCACCAGATCCAGGTGGTAGTAGTGGTCCCCCAGCTTCAGCAGGTTCCAGCTGTGGGCGGCGCTGTCCAGCTGGCCGCTGACCACGGCGCCCTCCGCGTCCATGGTCATCCAGACCGCCTTGGCCGCCATGGCGAGGCCCTGACTGTCGGCGGTACCGTTCACCAGCGCGTCATAGGCGGTGTTCCCTTCCCCGGTGATCTTCACCCGCTCGGCCACCTTCACGGCAGCCTGGAGGGCTGCGTTGGGATCCTCGGAATCTACCTTAGAGAGCAGATCCTGCACCGCCTTGGCCAGCTTCTCTCGCCTGGAGAGGGTCTCCGCCTCAGAGAGTCTGGTGTGCATGGTGATCTCGAAGATCTTCTGGTTGGTGGCGCCGGAATAGAGGGTCACGTTCACCTCCGGCACCTCCACGCACAGAAGCGGGTGGTCCAGGATGGTCTGTGTCGCCAGCTCCGCCACGTCGCTTTCCGAGAGGGCCGCGGTGTTCATCTGCACCGCCACGGTGCGGGTCTGGTTTTCCAGCGCCTCGGCCACGCAATCCGAGAGCGCGCTGCGGGTCTGGGCAGTTTTGAGGCTCTCCACCTCCTGCTCGGTGCGCTTGTAGGAGACGCTGATGTCTGCCTCCACGTAGGCCACCACCTGCTCGGTGGTATATTCGATGTCCCGAACGCACCAGGCGCCCAGGGCGGTGTCGCTGCGCAGCTCCCAGCAGGCCTTGGACAGATCGTCGGCGATGATACCGTCGTAGTCGGCGAAGATCAGCACCTGATCCGTCCGGTAGCTGGCCACCATGGCGTTCAGGGCTCTGAGCAGCATGGCGTAGTTGTGGATCTCGGTGGTGGCGGCGTCGGCGGTGGTCTCCGGATCCTCGTAGTTTCTGACGGAGGTGTATTCCTTTTTGAAGAGGCTGCTGCAGCCGGCTGTGAGAAGCATGACAACCATCAGCAGCAGGGCGATCCATTTGCGCATGGGAAGCTCCTTAGTCCACACTCTGAATGTTCTCGAAGTTCTTGCCGAAGACGTCCTTGGCTTCGGTGACGATGAAAAAGGCGTGGTCGTCCACGGTGCGCACCAGTGTCCGCAGCTGGGCGATCTCCGGCCGCTTGATGACGGTGAGGATCACCGGCTGGTCGCGGCCGCTCCAGCCGCCCTGGCCTTTCAGGAAGGTGACGCCCCGGTGCATCTCCCGGTTGATGGCGTCCGACACCTCCGCCGGGCAGGTGCTGATGATATAGCACACCGTGGAGACATTGGCGCCGTAGAGCAGCAGGTTCATGACCTTGGAGCTGATGAACATCATGATCATGGTGTACATGCAGCTTTCGAACCGGTGGAACAGCACCGCGAAGGTCAGCACCACGATGACGTTCATGCCGAGAATGAAGTTGCCGAAGTTGATGTGGGCGTACTTTCGTCTCAGCAGCTTTGCCACGATGTCGATGCCGCCGCCGGTGGAGCCGGTGGTGTAGATGATGCCGTTGCCGGCGCCGTTCAAAACGCCGCCGTAGACCGCCGCCAGCAGCGGATCGTCGGTGGCGACGAATTTCGCGTAGGCCAGCAGGTCGATGAACACAGACATCATGAGCATCACCGCCAGAGCCCCCACCAGATCCCGCAGGCCGAGCTTTTTCCAGCAAATGGCGAACAGCGGGATGTTCAGGCAGATGTTCACCACGCCCACCGGCAGGCCGGTCAGCAGGTTCGTGATCTGGGACACGCCGGTGATGCCGCCGGAGACAATGCTGTTCGGGTAGGTGAAAAACCGGAACGCAACGGCCACCAACGCCGACCCCAGGATCAGCTTCAGAATGTCCAAAACGGAATAGGATTTGAATTTCTGCATGATACAGACCTCAAGTCGCAGGATGGGAAATTAAATCAAACTCATCTGTTCCTCGCCGCGGTCTTCTTCCTTCAAAAGGGCGCCGGCGGCGGGGATGGTCCTGGTGCGGTAGCGGGAGTGGTTCTGGATGTGGGTATCCTCAGGGAAGCAGGCGCGCTCCACCTCGTATTTCTTTTTCAGGGTCATCACCGCCACGCCCTGGGTCACGCGGGAGACCTTCGGCGTCAGCAGACTGGACTTCGTGATCAGTGCCCGGCCCTCGTTGGTGATGAGGACGAATTCCCGCTCTCCCTGCAGCGGCAGCACCGCCACCAGCGGGCTCTTGTCAGAATAGGCGCCGGTGAGACGGCGGCGGTTGGTCTTGGTCTCGTAGGCAGAGAGCGGGATCCGCGCCACCTTGCCGTTGCGGAACACCAGCAGCAGCTCGTCCTTGTACTGGCCGGGATCGATCATGGCGAGAACGTTTTCGCCCTCGTCCATCTCCAATGCGGTGGGCAAATAGGTGCCCAGGGCCGAAGCTTTCGTCTCCTGCATGTCGGAGAGCTTCACCTTGTACACCTGCTGACGATCCGTGAAGATCAGAAGTTCCCCGCGGTTGGTGGCGTCGAAGCTCTGGCTCAGGCTGTCGTTCTCTTTATATTTCTGCTCACTGCTCATGCGCAGAGACTGGGGCGTGATCTTCTTGAAGTAGCCCTCCTTGCTGAGGAACAGGTGCACCGGGTAGTCCGGCACCAGCTCCACTTCCGGCTCGGCAGCTACGGCCTCGGCCGCGTCCACGATGCCGGTCTTCCGCTCGGCAGGGTACTTCTTGATGACGTTTTTCAGCTCCTTGATGATGATGTTCCGGATCCGGGCGCGGCTTTTCAGCGTGGCCTCCAGATCCTCGATGTCCTTGCGGAGCTGGTCGGTCTCCTCCAGCCGCTTGAGGATGTATTCGCGGTTGATGTTGCGCAGACGGATCTCCGCAACGTAGTTGGCCTGGATCTCGTCGATGCCGAAGCCAGCCATCAAATTCGGGATGACGTCCGCTTCCTTCTCGGTGTTGCGGATGATGGCGATGGCCTTGTCGATGTCCAGCAGGATCTTGCCGAGGCCTTCCAAAAGGTGCAGCTTGTCGCGCTTTTTCTGCAGCTCGTGGAAGACTCTTCTCCGGATGCACTCCTGCCGCCAGCCGATCCACTCGTCCAGGATCTCCCCCACGCCCATGACCTTGGGGTTGCCGGCGATGAGGATGTTGAAGTTGCAGGAGAAGGTGTCCAGCAGTGGTGTGAGCTTGAAGAGCTTCGCCATGAGCTTCTCCGGATCGGTGCCGCGCTTTAAGTCGATGGCCAGCTTCAGGCCGCTGAGGTCGGTCTCGTCGCGCATGTCGGAGATCTCTCTGAGCTTGCCGGTCTTCACCAGCTCCGCCACTTTGTCGATGATGACCTCGGAGGTGGTGGAGTACGGGATCTCATAGACCTCGATGATGTTCTCTTTCGGCAAATAGCGCCATCTTGCCCGCACCTTCACGCCGCCGCGGCCGGTACGGTAGATCTCCGCCATCTCGGCTTTGTCGTAGAGGATTTCGCCGCCGGTGGGAAAGTCCGGCGCCGGCATGGTGGAGAGGATGTCGTGGTTCTCGTCCTGCAGCAGGGCGATGGTGGTCTCGCATACTTCTGTCAGGTTGAAGCCGCAGATCTGGCTGGCCATGCCCACGGCGATGCCCATGTTGGCGCTCACCAGCACGTTCGGGAAGGTGGTGGGCAGGAGGCTCGGCTCCTTCATGGTGCCGTCGTAGTTGTCCACAAAATCCACGGTGTCGCTGTCGATCTCGTCGAAGAGCTCGTGGCAGATGGGCGCGAGCTTCGCCTCGGTGTATCGCGAGGCTGCGTAGCTCATGTCTCTGGAGAACACCTTGCCGAAGTTGCCCTTGGAGTCCACGAAGGGGGTCAGCAGGGCGCCGTAGCCCTTCGAGAGACGCACCATGGTCTCATAGATCGCGGCGTCGCCGTGGGGATTCAGGCGCATGGTCTGGCCCACGATGTTGGCGCTCTTGGTGCGGGAGCCACTGAGCAGATTCATTTTATACATGGTGTACAGCAGCTTCCGGTGGCTGGGCTTGAAGCCGTCGATCTCCGGGATGGCGCGGGAGACGATGACGCTCATGGCGTAGGGCATGTAGTTCTGCTCCAGGGTCTCGGTGATGGGCTGGGGCCGCACCTCCGCCTTGAGGCCGATCACATTGGGATCTTCTACCCGCTTCGGCTGTACGTCGGTTTTCTTCTTTCTGGGCATAAAAAGCTTCCTTTATCGTTCGTTTACGGTTTTGCCGGTGATGTGCTCCGGCGTGAGGCAAAAGACCAGAGTGCGGTTTCCCGCCTCCTGCAGCTCCTGCTCGAAATAATCGTCGTCGCCGATGAATTTCTTCGTGAGCTTTCTTACGATCTCTTCGGCGAACACGGGATCTTCCACAAACTCCACGGTTCCGAAGACCACCACACTGCGAAACTGCAGCCACCAGCCCTCCTCGGACTGCCGGCCGCCGTCGGTACAGACGAAGCTGACCTTATTGCAGTGGTGCAGGGCGTCGATCTTGTGGCCCTTCTTGCCGCCGTGGAAGTAGAGCTTCCCGTCTTCCTCGTTGTACCAGTGGTTGATGGGCGCGCCGTAGGGATACCCCTCCTCGGTCAAAACCGACAGCACGCCTCTGGGGGCAGTTTTCAGGATCCCGATGCATTCGTCATACGGGATCACCTGCTTTTTCCTGGCTACCTCGCGAAACATGGTTATCTCCTTCCCTTGTGCTTGAGACCGGTTTCGAAGTCCTTTTTGCAGTGGGGGCAGTATTCGGCTTTCATGAGGTTCGCGGTGATGCGCTTGCCGCACCAGGGGCACTTGCAATAGCCCAGCAGGATGATGATGGCGGCCACCATGCAGCCGAAGGAGATCAGAGTGACATAGACGCTGATGACCGTGCCCGGCTCCAAAAAGATCAGGCCGATCAGCGCCAGCGCCACGGCGACGATCATAAAAAACATCAGAAGTCTTCTGGCGGTTTTGATTTGCATGTTGCTCTCCCCTTTTCAGGAAATATCGGCCAGATCCAGGAACTGGCTGCCGTACATGGCGATGTGGTTTTTGCGGCCGTTGAGGTTGTCACCCAGCAGCAGATCGAACATCTCCGCCGTGCGCTCCACGTCCTCGGGCATGACCCGGATGAGCTTTCTGGTCTCCGGGTTCATGGTGGTGAGCCACATCATCTCCGGGTCGTTCTCGCCGAGACCCTTGGAGCGGTTGATGGTGGCCTTGGCGCCGTTCAGGCTCTCCACGATCTCGGCCTTCTCTCGATCCGAGTAAGCAAAGTAGGTCTTGCCCTTGCTCTCGATCTCATACAGCGGTGACTCCGCAATGTAGACGTAGCCCTCCCGGATCAGGGTGGGTGCCAATCGGTACAGCATGGTGAGGATCAGCGTCCGGATCTGGAAGCCGTCCACGTCGGCGTCGGTGCAGATGATGACCTTGTTCCAGCGGAGGCTGTCGAGACTGAAGGCGCTGAGGTCTTTCGCGTTCTTGTGCTGCACCTCCACGCCGCAGCCCAGCACCCGCATGAGGTCGGTGATGATATCGCTTTTGAAAATTCTCGTATAGTCCGCTTTCAGGCAGTTGAGGATCTTGCCTCTCACCGGCATGATGCCCTGGAACTCCGCGTCTCTGGACTGCTTGCAGGCGCCCAGTGCGGAGTCGCCCTCCACGATGTAGATCTCGCGTCTGGTCACGTCCTTGGAGCGGCAGTCCACGAACTTCTGCACCCGGTTGGAGAGATCCAGATTGCCGGTGAGCTTCTTTTTCATGTTCTGGCGGGCCCGCTCGGCCTGCTCGCGGCTGCGTTTGTTGATGAGCACCTGCTCCAGGATGCGGTCGGCCTCCTGCTTGTGCTCGATGAAGTAGATCTCCAGCTGCTCCCGGAAGAAGGCAGTCATGGCCTCCTGGACGAATTTATTCGTGACGGCCTTCTTGGTCTGGTTTTCGTAGCTGGTGATGGTGGAAAAGCAGTTGGTCACCAGCACCAGACAGTCCTGCACGTCCTGGAAGCTGATCTTACTCTCGTTTTTCTGGTATTTGTTCTGCTGCTTGATGTAGCTGTCGATGGCGCCGGTGAAGGCACTGCGGGTGGCCTTTTCCGGGGCGCCGCCGTGCTCCAGCCAGGAGGAGTTGTGGTAGTACTCCAGTACGTTCACTTTGTTGGAAAAACAGAAGGCGGCGGAGATCTTCACCTTATACTCCGGCTTGTCCGCACGGTCGCGGCCCTTGCGCTCGGTCTCGATGAAGAGCGGCATGGTCAGCGGGTTCTCCCCTGCCAGTTCGGTGACATAGTCCATGATGCCGTGCTCGTAGAAAAACTCCTGCTCGTCGAAGCCGCCCGTGGGCTTCTGGGTCCGGAGCTTGAAGGTGACGCCCTGGTTCACCACCGCCTGCCGGTGGAGGACGTCCTCGAAGTATTCACTGGGCACGTCGATCTCGGTGAAGACCTCCCGATCCGGCTTCCAGCGGATGGTGGTGCCGGTCTTTTTCCGGTCGGCGGGCTCGGTCACCAGATCGCCCACGATCTCGCCCTTTTCAAAGTGCAGCGAATACTTGTGGCCGTCGCGGCGGATGGTCACGTCCATGAATTCCGAGGCGTACTGGGTGGCGCAGCTGCCCAGACCGTTGAGACCCAGGGAGTATTCATAGTCGCCGCCCGCGTCGTTTTTATACTTGCCGCCGGCGTAGAGCTCGCAGAAGACCAGCTCCCAGTTATAGCGCTGCTCCTTCTCGTTCCAGTCCACCGGGCAGCCGCGGCCGAAGTCCTCCACCTCAATGGTCTGGTCGTTGTACCGGGTGACGATGATCTGGTCGCCGTAGCCCTCCCGCGCCTCGTCGATGGCGTTGGAGAGGATCTCGAATACCGCGTGCTCGCAGCCCTCCAGCCCGTCGGAGCCGAAGATGACCTGGGGACGTTTCCGCACCCGGTCCGCGCCCTTGAGCATGGAGATGCTGTCGTTGCCGTAGTCTTGCTTTTTCGCCATAAAATAGAACCTCATATCACAAGATGTTGTGTTTAACTGGAATATTATACCCCAAGACACGAAAAAAAGCAACCCCGGATGGTCGCCGGGGTTGACATAATAAATCGAATTTGGTAGAGTGAGTGAAAGCAAAGAAAGCCTCGCAGAGTTTCGCGGCTCGGACGCCGCGAAAGAGGATCGGATCATTTTGCCCCCGGAACTTGTTTCGGGGCGCAAAAAACCGCTCACGGAGAAAGGGATTTTTCTTTCGCAAGTCGCCACTTGCGCCAAAAATTCCTTTCGCAGTGCGATTCTTTCGGGAAACTTGTTTCCCGAAAGAAAAAAGAAGCGGAGATGGCATCAAGCACCGTCTCCGCCGCCCCGTGGAGGAATCGCCCCGCGCTCCGCCCCGGCACTTGAAACGCATTCGCTGGAAACGGGCTCCCGGCTCATTGGAGCGGAGCAAGGCGTTTTCGCGTGAGAGCGCAGGTTCCTGTGCCGGCAAAAGGTGCACCGTGAAGGCGCTTTCGTCGTCAAACGCAGCTCTCCCGCGCCGAATGGCTTCCGGGAACTATCTTATGCGCTTCTGCGTCTGAAATACCAAGAAAAACTTCCCAGCTTCCGATTAAATCCCGGCTCCTTCGCATACAATAGAGAAAACACGAAGGAGATTGACCATGAGCAGGGAGAAAAAGCAGCGCAGGCGCCGTATGGCCGAGATCAAAAAAGCCTATGACGAGATGGGCAGCATCCGTCTGGAGCTCAGCCAGGCCATGAACAGCTTCGACCACATGACAGACCCCAACCGTATGGACGCCTGCATCTATGAGATCAACGCCCTCAGGGCACGGTATAACTGCGCGGTGAAGGAGCTCAAGCAGCTTCCGCCGCCGTGAGGAAGAGAGGATTTACATGAATTTCATTTACGGTCAAACCCTCGCCATCGCCGGCGGGATCTTTCTGCTGTGGCTGGTGATCAAGATCTTCACCAAGCCCATGAAGCTGATCTTCAAATTGATCCTGAACACCGGCATCGGCTTTCTGGCCCTGTGGCTGGTGAACTTCTTCGGCGGCGGGCTGGGCATCTCCCTCGGCATGAACTGGGTCAACGCCCTCACCGTGGGTGTCTTCGGCTTTCCCGGACTGGTGCTGCTGCTGCTTTTGAAGTATTTGATATGATAAATTGGGAGTTTGTAGGGCGGGGACCTGTGCCCCGCCGCGTTGAATGTGCTGCCCATGTAACGGCGGGGCACAGGTCCCCGCCCTACGGTGGATCATTGCAACTCGATAAACTATAATTTGAAGACTCCCCTCCGCATGAAAACTCCCTGCCGATGTTGGCAGGGAGTGATTTTATTTCTCAGCTTCAAGGAGGAAGCCCGCCGCTCTTAAAGCCGCGCAGGTCCGCTCGAAAGCCGCTTCGTCGGGGCAGCGGAGATTGTGCAGGTGGATCCCGTCAGTGAGGGTGCTGAGGGGCTTGGTGTCCTCCGCGTCCAGCCGCTCGATGAACTGCCGCACGTCGTAGCGGCTGGCGATCTGCAGCTGGCCGGTGAGCTGGCCGTAGACCGGGTGCTCTACCACCACGTCCAGCACCGTGCAGCCGTTGTCCACCATGATGTTCAGCTCTTCCTCGGTGCCCTGTCGATCGTGGCGGCAGGCGACGGTGCGCAGCAGGCCCGCCTCCTGCCCCTCCAGCACGTAGCCTCTGGGGGTGGCGGAAATGTTCGCGCCGCCGGCTCTGAGCAGGGCCACGTCCCCCACGATGATCTGCCGGCTCACATTGAATTTGGCCGCCAGATGGGAGGCGCTGACAGAGCCCTCCGCTTCGGAGAGGATGCTGAGGATGGCGTCACGCCGCTGGGCAGCATTCACGATTTACCACCGGCGTTCAGCAGCTCCATTTTGATCTTCAGGAGCCTGTCGGAGAGGTCCACATAGTAGTTGTGGGGATTGTCGAAGCGCAGCACCTCGGGCCAGAGGGTCTTGATCTGCTCGGCGCAGTAGGCCTTGATCTCGTCCAGGGTGGGCTTCTCGTAGACCAGCTCACCATTCAGGAAGATCGGCACCTGCAGTTCCTTGGCCACGAAGTCGGTCATGACCTTCTTCTTCCAGGTGGCGTCGGGGTCGCAGATCTCCAGGGGCTGGGTGTCGTCCACCACCTCGTCATAGACGGTGATATAGTCCGCCTCGGCCATGCCGCCGTCGCGGGTGAAGAAGCGATAGAGGCGCTTATAATGCGGGTTCGTGATCTTGCCCACGTTCTCGCTGATCTTGATCTTCGGGACGATGCTGCCGTCCTCTTTCTCGATGGCGCAGAGCTTGTACACGCCGCCGAACACCGGCTCGCTCTTGGCGGTGATCAGACGCTCGCCCACGCCAAAGGAGTCGATCTGGGCGCCCTGGCGCAGCATGCCCAGGATCAACTGCTCGTCCAGAGAGTTGGAGACCGTGATCTTGCACTCCGGCCAGCCGGCCTCGTCCAGCATCTTTCTGGCCTTCTTGGTGAGATAGGCGATGTCGCCGGAGTCGAAGCGGATGCCGCACTTGGTGATGCCCAGGGGTTTTAAAACCTCGTTGAAGGCGCGGATGGCGTTGGGCACGCCGGACTTCAGGCTGTTGTAGGTGTCCACCAGCAGGGTGGCGTTGGTGGGATAGGTCTCGCAGTAGGCCTTGAAGGCCTCATACTCCGAGTCGAACATCTGCACCCAGGAGTGAGCCATGGTGCCGCCGGCGGGGACGCCGTAGATCTCGTCGGAGATGGTGCAGGCCGTGCCGGCGCAGCCGCCGATGTAGGCAGCTCTGGCGCCGATGATGGCGCCGTCGGCACCCTGGGCTCTTCTGGAGCCAAACTCCAGAACCACGCGGCCGTCGGCAGCCCGGCAGATCCGGTTGGCCTTGGTGGCGATCAGACTCTGGTGGTTGATCTGCAGCAGCACATAGGTCTCGATCAGCTGGGCCTCGATGGCGGGGGCGCGGACGGTGATCAAAGGCTCACGCGGGAACACGGGGGTGCCCTCGGGAACGGCCCAGATGTCTCCGGTGAAGCGGAAGTTTTTCAGATACTCCAGAAACTCCTCGCTGAAGAGCTTCCGGCCCCGGAGGTATTCGATGTCCTCCTCGGAGAAGTGCAGGTTCTGGATGTAGTCGATGACCTGCTCCAGACCCGCCGCGATGGCAACGCCGCCGCCGTCCGGCACGTTGCGGAAAAACATATCAAAATAGGTGATGCGATCCTTCAGGCCATGCTGGAAGTAGCCGTTGCCCATGGTCAGCTCATAAAAGTCACACAGCATGGTCATGTTCAGGGGAGATTTCAGATCCATTGTTGTCAAGCCTCCTGTCAATACAGTGGATAGAGCTACTATAGCACATTCCCCCGCCTGCGGCAACCATTATAAATTTAACGATCCTGATTATTAACATAATAATATTTTATGTAAATTTATTTCAGGATTTTTCCCTATTGCGCAGCGGGTGGAAAATACCGATCCTCTGCCCATTTTTGAGGATTGGTGTCGATGTAATTCCAGATCTCCAGATAGTCCTGTTCGTTGCGGATCACATGCTCGTGGTAGGAGCGCTGCCAGAGTTTTACACCGCATTTCTTATTTGTGAACCGTTTGAAAGTTGAAACGAGCATGGGCAGCGTCTTGTTTGTAGGGGACGGCGTCCTCGACGTCCCGTTGTCCTCGATCTGCACCAGCAGATGAATATGATTCGGCATGAGGACGTATTTCTGAATGGAGATATGTTGATATGTATCGTTGATTTCTTCCAGCGTTTGCTCCACGATTTCCCCGTATTTTGACAGTTGTACCCGCGGAACGTCGAGGACGCCGTCCCCTACGAGAATATCGGACAGAATGCAGCGCCGATCCTGCGTGCAGATGGTGACAAAATACGCACCTGCGTGGTAATCAAACTCCGGCAATCGAATCGGTTTTCGGTTTGGATAATCCATCATTCCCACCTCGTCGGATTTGTTTAGAGCAAAATGTCTTCTTTTCTTTTTCTTACCAGATGCCCCTGTCTCGGGGTTGCCTTCTCAGATTTGTATCCCACGATCAGCAAAGCGGTTGGCTCGATTTCATCGCCCAATTCAAATTCGGTTTTCATTTTCTCCGGATCCCAATACATGACCCAGATGGAACCAAGCCCCAATGCCGTGGCTTCCAGCATCATATGTGTCGTTACGATACTTGCGTCGATCTCTCCGCTGGACTTGCCGTCCATGGGTCGTACCCAACATTCCTGTTTGTTGTAGCAAATCAAAAAGGCCGCAGGGACAAAATACTTACTCGGCACGACACGGTTTAACTTCTCCCTGCCCGCATCGTCATCTATCATCAGAATCCTCTGAGGTTGATTATTGCAGGCTGTGGGAGCGCTCATCCCCGCGTCCAGAATTCTATAGATCTTATCCTGCTCGACAGGACAATGCTCATATTCCAGCACAGAGTATCTCCTATGCGACAATTCCAGAAAATCCACGATTCTTCAACTCCCATAACGCAATGTTTTATAATTTTACCACGAAACGGCACCGCGGGCAACTCGCGAACTGCACCAATCCTTTCCAACAGCCTGATCGTCCCTTCCCTACCATTCATAAAACCTTTACAAAAAAATTTGCGCTGGGGGGTTGTAAATTTCGGAATTTGTGGTATAGTATGCAATGTTAGCACTCAGGTTGTTTGAGTGCTAACGCCCTGAATTTGTTAATATAATTAAGGAGGCAATACATCATGAAACTCAAACCATTGGCAGACCGTGTGGTGCTCAAGCAGCTGCAGGCCGAGGAAAAGACCAAGAGCGGTCTGTTCATCGCCACCAGCGCCCAGGAGAAGCCCGAGATGTACGAGGTCATCGAAGTCGGCCCCGGCGGCATGGTGGACGGCAAGGAAGTCGCCATGTGCGTCAAGAAGGGCGACAAGGTCCTCGTGGGCAAGTACACCGGCACCAACGTCAAGGTCGAGGAGCAGGAGTATTCCATCGTCCGCCAGGGCGATATCCTCGCCATTGTGGAAGACTAAGTTAGGAGGCTAAATATCATGGCAGCAAAACAGATCATTTACGGCGAAGAGGCACGCAAGGCGCTGGAGCGCGGCGTCAACCAGCTCGCCGATACCGTTAAAATCACCCTGGGCCCCAAGGGCCGCAACGTCGTGCTGGGCAAGAAGTACGGCTCTCCCCTGATCACCAACGACGGCGTGACCATCGCCAAGGAGATCGAGCTGGAGGATCCCTTTGAGAACATGGGCGCCCAGCTGATCCGCGAGGTCAGCACCAAGACCAACGACATCGCCGGCGACGGCACCACCTCCGCCACCGTTCTGGCTCAGAGCATGATCCGCGAGGGTCTGAAGAATCTGGCCGCCGGTGCCAACCCCATGGTCATGCGCCGCGGCATCCAGAAGGCTGCCGACGCCGCCGTGGAGGCCATTCACCAGAACAGCCAGCCTGTCGACGGCACCAAGGACATCGCCCGCGTCGGCACCATCTCCTCCGGTGACGAGTTCGTCGGTCAGCTGATCGCGGACGCCATGGAGAAGGTCGGCCAGAACGGCGTCATCACCGTCGAGGAGTCCAACACCGCCGAGACCTATTCCGAGGTCGTCGAGGGCATGCAGTTCGATCGCGGCTACATCACCCCCTACATGGTCACCGACAATGAGAAGATGGAAGCCGTCATCAAGGATCCGCTGATCCTCATCACCGACAAGAAGATCTCCAACATCCAGGAGATCCTGCCCATTCTGGAGCAGGTGCTCAACGCCGGCCGTCAGCTGCTGATCATCGCTGAGGACATCGAGGGCGAGGCGCTGGCCACCATCATTCTGAACCGTCTGCGCGGCACCTTCACCTGCGTGTGCGTCAAGGCCCCCGGCTTCGGCGACCGCAGAAAGGAAATGCTGCAGGATATCGCCATCCTCACCGGCGGTCAGGTCATCAGCTCCGATCTGGGCTTCGAGCTGAAGGAGACCCAGATGAACCAGCTGGGCCAGGCCAACCAGGTCAAGGTCACCAAGGAAACCACCACCATCGTCGGCGGCCACGGCGACAAGGGCATGGTCATGGATCGTCTGAACCAGATCAAGGCGCAGCTGCAGGTCTGCACCTCCGATTATGACCACGACAAGCTCACCGAGCGTCTGGCAAAGCTGGCCGGCGGCGTGGCCGTCATCAAGGTCGGCGCTGCCACCGAGACCGAGATGAAGGAGAAGAAGCTCCGCATCGAGGACGCTCTGAACGCCACCCGCGCTGCTGTCGAGGAAGGCATCGTTGCCGGCGGCGGCACCGCTTACGTCATGGCCTCCAAGGCCGCTCAGAAGGTCGCTGACGAGCTCAGCGGCGACGAGAAGACCGGCGCTGCCATCATCGCTGCCGCGCTGAAGGCTCCGATCTGCCAGATCGCTGCCAACGCCGGTGTCGAGGGCGCCGTTGTCCTGAACGAGGTTCTGGGCAGCGAGGATCCCAACTACGGCTACGACGCCGCCAATGACAGCTTCGGCGACATGATCCAGAACGGCATCGTCGATCCCACCAAGGTGTGCCGCAGCGCGCTGGAGAACGCAGCCTCCGTGTCCTCCATGGTGCTCACCACCGAGTCCCTCGTGGTCGACATCCCCGAGAAGAATCCTCCGATGCAGCCCTCCCCGGATATGGGCGGCATGTACTAAGCCACAACAACTAACAAGCAAAAAACCGGTACACGTGTGTACCGGTTTTTTGCGTTTTGGATCCGTTGAGGCTCAGTTGCTGCTGCTGGGCAGCATGCCGGCGATGGTGCTGACAAAACCGCTCAGCGGCATGGTCTGGAGCACCACATGGCCGGGGCCGGTGATGACCGTATTGAACAGGCCCTCGCCGCCGAAGAGGACGTTCTTGACGCCCTTCACCTGC
>ONIN01000015.1 GCA_900317905.1 uncultured Eubacteriales bacterium
TTTCCTCCGGTCTGGTTATTACGAATGGATTGGACCAGCAAATCCCCGAGCAGAATAACGCTGACATAAAGACAGGTGAAGGCCAACGGGCCTCTGAAGAACCTGTTGCCTGAGCCAATCCAGAAGCACAGGTGAGAAAAGTAGGCCGTCATGTAAATGCCCCAGTTCAAAATCGCCAGCGCCCAGCAGCCCAGATACTTTTTTCCCGGTTGGACGATATAGAGAAACAGGATCAAAAACAACGGGCGGAGGGTATAGCCGCAGATGGCCAGGGTCGTTCGCAAGAACCACTGAGGCTCGCCTGCGGCAATGTAGTCCTCCCAAATGTTCTGGGCAATCAGGATGAAGCTGAGGATGATGATGACTCCCATAACCCGGCGGTGCTTCCGGCTGATATAGGGGTCGGTGACCACGGTGATCGTCAGCCCGACCAGCAGAAACAGCAGCGGGACCAGCAGCGCCACTGTGTTCAGATTCCAGACCATGTCACATCATCTCCTTCGCTTGCCGGTAGTCAGCGTATTAGCTTCTTAACCCTTGTCTGACCACTACTAACATTGAGCATCATTAGCAATGTTTTTAATTCTTATACCGTCGCAGGAATTCTATCCAACGACCGCAGGAACTCCAGAATACTCTGCAGCACGTCCGAGATATCAATCTCCAGCCAGTTTTTTCTGGAGGTCGACAGACGACTAATATACCGCTGCGATGCAAACACGCTGTTGACCCTTCTGACAACATCCTCCAACGTGTTCTCCCGCATGCCGGGGTCGGTAAAAATGTATGTATCCATATAAGCCCGGAGCTTTGCCGGATCAACCCGCTCCGAAAGATAACACATATCGAAAATGTCCTTATATCTCGTGGAGAACGTTCCGAATTTCAGCAGGGAACGCAGCTTTTCCGTGAACATCTGCTCCGGTGAATTGATGAGCAGATTCGCCCCTTCTTCAAAGCAGGCAATGTCGAAGCAGTACTCCTCCTGCTCCACAGAGAGGTTCTTATGAACGCCGAGGTCGATTTTGCTCTCGATGGAATCCCCGGTTCCGTCTGTAATTACAACAAAAACTCGCTTCCCGTGATAGTCCTGCTGCTTCAGTTCCGTGATTCTGCCGGTCTGCGTAATCTGAAAATCCGGAAGGCAGTTCAGTTTTTCAACAAATCTGCGAATCGAATCGTCACTCAGAGAATACCGAATAAAATCAATGTCGATGTCCTGTGTCGCTCTGCGCGCACTGCCGGAGATGCTGCGCATGACAACGCCGCCCTTGATGGTCGCGTTGCGGCAAAGCGAGCTCTCCGCAAGCGCTTTGAGCACGATATCCTGACAGACCTTCGCCTCTGCGTTATCGTCCAGATATCCGTCTGCATTGGCCTGCCGCAGCATTTCTCTGATTGTCGCCATCAGAACACCTCCCGTTCCAGCGCTTCGGAAATCATTTTTGATTTGGGAAACCGCTCTGCATAGTCCTGAATCCGCTCAATGTCCAGCTCATACAGCAGCCCGCGGTAGTTCCCCAGTATTTCTTTGTAATAGTCAAACGGCAGCTTGTTTTTGTAGCGCAGCAGTTCAATCAGCAGGCGCTCCCGGTCGTAGATTCGAAACGCCGCGTCCCGCCGCTGCATCTGCATCACGCCGAGCTCCAGGCATTCAGACGGGACATAGATTTGCTTCACGCGATGATCCCGTAACGCAATCGAATGTTTGTCGGTCGCAATGCAGTACGCATCCGGGATCACATCTGTCAGGCCGTGATAATAAAACGCCGAGTCAAGCGTGAAAATCGAATCCGGATATTTTTTTGTGATGACCGCAAGCGTTGAGACCTCCGGCGTATCCGAATAGATGCCTTTTTCAATCCGGAACAGCGTTCCGTCCTGAACGCGTTTTTTGATCTGATAGTCAGACTGCCACCGTTCCAGACATTCCGAATGGGTCAGAATCATCGTTATCACCACCGTTAAACCAATTATCGGCTAAAATTTGATTTTTGCCGATGTTTAGTTTAATTATATAAACTGTCTCTCCTGTTGTCAACCTTGTTTTTTATGCATTGGAGGTGCGGATTGTTCTGCACCTCCAACTGCTTTACGTATAGATCAGTTCCTGAAGAACAATTTCCGATGCTCGATGGTGAATGCTGTTCATCCGCTGCACCCAAGCCATCTGATCCTGCGCCTTGAGTGCTTCGGTAACACCCTCGCACTCGGCCATTTGGGTCACGAGACGGTCAAGCATGGTTTCCGCCTGCCGATCAATGTCAGCGAGATGGGCATTCAGCCTGCCGCTTGTTTTCAGCTCCAGATACAGTGCGCGCCGGTTCTGCTTGAGAAATCGCAGGTGGCGCTGTCCCCAGACGTCGATGGGCGTCACTTCCTCCACGGTCAGACACGGGAAGTAATAGTCGCCCCTGCGCTCGTACCACAGGCCGTTGCTCTGCTCAAAAACATATGGATCCATTCTGTCCCTCCAAATCGTCACTCGTTCTTTTCGTTTTTCAATGCGGCCTCCAGCCCGGCGACCGCTTTTCGTTTCTGCTCGGCGTCTGTGCCGGTGTAGTACTTAAAGAGTGTCGCGGTGTCCGCGTGGCCCGTGATTGCTGCCACGGTTTTGGGATCTACCTTCGCCTGCAGCGCAAGCGTTGCAAATGTGCGCCGCAGCTCGTGCACGCTGCACTTCTTCAGCCCGTGCCGCTTCACGATCACTTCCATCCGGCGCGTGGGCGACGTCGGATACATGCAGAGGTATGGGTTGGCTTCGTCGCAAAAAACGAACGCCGACGGCTTCAGCGTGATTTCCATATTGCACTCCGTTTCCTGCTTCAGCTCCCGCAGCATCTGCAGTGTTGCCTCCGAGATCGGAACTGTACGAATCTCCCCGGTTTTGGTCTGTTTGATCAGCCGCCCGGTCGGCTGACTCTTGTCCATGACCGCATTCTTGCTGATCGTAATGGTCGGCGCTCCGGTGTCCTTCCCGTCGTCGATGTCGCTCCATTGCAGGGCAACCGCCTCCCCACGGCGCATGCCGGTCATCAGCAGAAGCGTGAAGTAAGCCCGCCACTTGAGCGGTTCCTCCTGCAGCGCATCGAGAAATTGCTGCGCCTCGCTCTCGGTGAGAAACGCGACCGGTCTTTTCTCTCTGCTCGGGCGCTCACCCCTCGTCATGTCCTCGGTCGGATCGGTCTGGATGTACTTCCAGCGCCGTGCCGTCCGGAGAATGTTGCGCAGCGTTCCGAAAATGTGCATCCTGCTGGTCTGGGACAGCGGACCGCCGCCGCGCTCCCGCTCCACGGTGTTGAGGTAAGTGACGAACCGTGAGCACAGCTCGGCGTCCACCTGATTCATGCGCTTGCCGCCCATGAAGTCGATGATCGGCTTTGACGTGTTCTTGAAGAACTTGACGCTGTTCGGACTCTTCTTGCCGTCCTCTACGTAAATCGGAATCCACGTCTTCTCGATAAAGTCCTTCACCGTAACGCGGCTCTTGTCCCGCGCAGATGGCGTCCTCAGGAACTGCTCCTTTTCGGAAGTCTCCCAGGCGTCCGCAAGCCGATTGATGATCTTTTTCTGCCGGGCGGGCGTCAATCGCTCAAAGCCCTGCTTCAGTGCCTCGTCCTCCACCTGCTCGATCGAAATGGTGACAGACCGCCACACCTGCTTGCCTGCTCCGTCGCGACCGACACATGCGCGGACACGATAGGATATGATCTTGCCGTCCTTGCTGACGTTTTCCTTGATTGCTGCCATAGAAAATCCTCCCTAAGCTGCCCTCAGACTGAAAAGTGTCAACAAAAGTGTCAACAAAGTTGTTGACACTTTTGAAAAGTTCCAAAAAGATAATATCAAGAAAGCGTTGATATGTCAACACTTTCCAGCATTTCACGAACAGATAAAAACCCCAATTTCAATGGCTACGGACCAGAAGGTCAGGGGTTCGAATCCCTTACGGCGTGCCAGGAAAGAGGTTATCCCATTGGGGTAACCTCTTTTCTATTGTGCTGCAAAGATTCGAACCCACTGACCGCAAAATGCGAAGCATTTTTTGAGCGAAGCGGAAAGAGCTGCGAGGCAGGTCGCGCCAGCGGCAGGCTCGCAGGGGTTCGAATCCCTTACGGCGTGCCAAAAGAAAAGCCTTGAATCTCAATTGGTTCAAGGCTTTTTGGTTTTTTATGGGTGCTGTAAAATTCGTGATGTCTGGCTTTGGGCGCAAATTTCGGCGCAAATTTTTCTCATTTTTCGTTGTATTTCAACCCTTGAAGCATTGTCGAAAGGGTTGATTGTTTGTGGCTGGAATGGATTTAGAGAAAGAGTGCGTATTTTCCCGCTTGGATCGTTCGTTTTTTGGGCATGAATAAAAGGCAGGGTCTCTCCTGCCTTTTTGCATCCCGCAATCTCGATAAACCGGAATTTATCAAAGTGCTCCATTCGGACAACTCTTAACGCACTCCATACAAAGAATGCATTCAGTACCATTCTTTCTTTTTCTTGAATTATCTGTCACGTCAACATCCATAGGGCATACACGTTTGCATTTTCCGCAATTGACGCATTTGTCTTTCTTGCATTTGACGCGGAGCAGCGAATAATAACTCATAGGCTTCAGGAATACCGTTATTGGGCAAATATACTTGCAAAAAGCTCGGTTGTCTTTCAACATGAAAGCGAGCATGATGCCGACTGCGTAATAAGCAATGTTTCCTGCGACGAATGCCCAGAACATGATCCTCTCGATCTGCCCAACTTGCGCAAGGAATAGTGCTGATACAAATACTAAGGACGCAGCAAATGTGATATATCTGATCCAACCGAGATTCTTTCTCGGTGCTGCCGGAACTTTGTACGGGAGGAAATCAAGCACCATTGCCGTCCAGCAGGCATAACCGCACCAACCACGACCGAAGAGCAATGGCCCGAATATTTTTGCAACAGCATAATGAATCGTTGCCGCCTCAAATACACCCGTGAAAAGGTAATACCAAAATCCCTCGATCTGCATATTCTCATTACTGATCAACCCAAGAAAAACGAGCATATACAAGCCAACAAGCAACTGAACGATTCGTCTTGCATATTTGTATTTCTTTATAAACAGGAAGATTCCAAATGCGATAGACAAGCCTATGTAACTAAAGTTGAAAAGGTAAAACAGATTGTCTTTTGTCATCCACAGGGTCACAGCGACAGCTTCAAAGACAAGCAGTATAATAAGCGGGTGTAAATACTTCTTGATCTTCCTCATCTTTTGCCTCCTGCAATTCCCGATTTGTTGATACGATTATAGCACACGCATAAAACCTCCATCAACGGCGGTTTTAGTATTGTGAAATACTTGTTCATGTTTCCTCTTATTATCCGGCGCAAAACAGAGGTAAAATAATGCTCGCTTTTTTTCTGGTTTTTGATTTCAACCTTTTTCAGCGTTTGGAAAGGGGTGAGATTTGTGGCAGGAATGGTCATTCTGTTATTGAACAATAATTATTTTTGTTGCATTTTAATCAACTATTTTATATTATTTGGTATAGGAACCTCCCCATCTGGATACGGACATCATGAAACAGCCAAACGAACAGAATCAGGAAGGAGCATATACCAATGAAAAGGATCCTTTGCGGTTTGATGGCACTTCTAATGATCGTATGCCTCTGCGCATGCGGAGGAGGCGGCAGCGGAGGCCGCACGGACGCCAAGCTGGAGGGCAGGTATATCGCCGTCACAGGTGAGATGCTGGGCGTCACTATGAGCGGTGAGGACATGGAGGGCTTTTCCGTCGAGCTGCAAAGCGGCGGTAAGGCCGTGCTGGAAATTGACGGCGACAGCAGCAACGTGAAATGGAAATGCGACGACGAGACCATTACCCTCATGGTGGAAGGGGAAGAGTTGGTCGCGCAGCGCGGTGTGGACAGCTTCGTCATGGAGGACATGCTGGGCATGGGCATGGACATCACCTTTGCCAAAGAAGGCACCGACGCCGCCTCCCCGGAGCAGTATCTTCCGGAGGCAGATCGGTTTATGCTCGGCGCATGGAAGTCAACTGCGGTGACGGACGTCCTTGAGGAGCCCGTCGACACGATCGCCGCCGACGCGCTCCAGCTGGAGTTTACCGACGATCACCAGGTACAGGTCACCTTGGGCGGCGAGGATCTCGGCGTCTACAAATGGTCGCTGCTGGGTGACTGGGGATGCCTGGACGACGCGGACGATCTGTCCCTCAGCTGGGACATCCTGGATGATGGCATCATGGTGGACTATTCCGCCGGCGATGACTATTTCGTGTTCCAATGTGAAAAGGCCGAATGAACACCCGCTTCTCAATTCCATCATACAGAAACGCCCGACTGCAGTACAGTCGGGCGTGGTTTTTTCAAATTACGGAATGTCTTCGAGCTCCGTGCAGGCGTCGCCGAGACCGTAGAACGCAGCGGAAGCCACCGTCAGATCCTGGATGGCGGTCTCCACGTCGAAGTCGTCGCCGCGCTCCACGTCCTGGTCAAAGTTGATCTGATAGCAGAAGTTGCCCTGATCCATCAGCACCGCAAACTGCTCACCGTCGGACCAGTAGGAGCCGTTGATGATCCAGCCGTCGGCGAGCAGATCCGCGCCGCTCTTGCCGGCGAGCTTCGACAGCTCGCCGTCTGACAGCATGCCGTCGGAGAGATCCTCCACGCTGCTCAGCGGCAGGGGGCTCAGGAGCGCAGCGAGCTGATCCTCCGCGTCCTCCGCGCCGGAGAAGATCACCTCGTCCACCTTCTGATACATCTCCGCATCCAGATCCGCCATGACGCGGGTGGGCACGCCGTTGAACATGAGGCAGTAGATGTAATGCTCCTCGTTCCAGGTGGCGACGGTCTGGCTGTCCTTACCGGCGGTCAGCGCATCGCCCATGGTCTTCAGCTCGGTGATGACCACTTCCTGGGCTTCCTCCGCCTCGCCGGAGCCGGTGACCTTAACGGTGCTGCCGCAGGCGCACAGTCCCAGAACCAGAACCGCGCAAAGCAGCCATGCAATTGTTCTTTTCATAGTTTGTCTCCTTTTCAAATAATCGCATAAAAACAGACTTTGTCCGCAGACAATGTAGCACAATTTGAATTTTATGTCAACCGTTTCGACTGGTAAAACCGATAAAAAATCCGGACCCCGCAGAGTCCGGATTCTTTAGATATCTTAGTAGTAGCGCTTGTTCTTGTTCTTGCGAGCAGCCTCGGATTTCTTGCGGCGCTTCACGCTGGGGCTCTGGTAATACTCCTTCTTGCGAAGATCGGACATAACACCGGCCTTGGCGCAGCTGCGCTTGAATCTCTTAAGAGCGTTGTCCAGAGACTCGTTTTCCTTGACATGGACTTCAGACATCTATTTTCCCTCCCTCCAAATACACCTTGCGGTGCTTTCAGGGCCATACACGTGGCTTAGCAGAGATATTATACAGGCTTTTCCCCATAATGTCAAGAACTGATTTTCTCCGCAGGAGGAAAACCCTCGTCTCATGCCATGGCTCGCCAGAGGAAGGTGACGATCTGTGCGCGGGTGCAGGGATTGCCGGGGCCGAAGGTGGTCGCGGTGATTCCCGTGGTGATGTGATTCTTCGCCGCCCAGAGAATGGCGTCGGTGTAATACTGGCCAGACTTCACATCCGTGAAGGGATTCTTGGTCTTCACCGCGGGTTCACCTTCCATGCGCCAGAGGAAGGTGACGGTCTGGGCCCGGGTGACGACGGCGTCAGGACTGAAGGTGGTCTTGCCGGTGCCGGTGGTGATCCCCTGCTCTACCGCCCAGAGGACGGCGTCGTAGTAGTAGGCGCCCTTCTTCACGTCGGTGAAGGGGTTCCTGGTGCTCTCCGGCTTCGGCTCCCCGGCGGCCCGCCAGAGGAAGGTCACCATCTGCGCACGGGTGCAGTCCCGGTTGGGCGCAAAATGGGTGCTGTCCACGCCGTTGGTGATCTGCGGATTATGCTCGACGGCCCAACGCACCGCGTCGGCATAGTAGACATCATCGGCAACGTCAACGAATTTGGTGCTCACCGGCTTGGCAGAAGGCTCCGGGCTGGGCTTTGCGGAAGGCTGAACGGTGGGCTGCACGCTGGGCGCAGTCGTCGGCTGGGCAGAAGGCTGTGCGGAGGGTGCAGGCGAATTCGTTGGATTCGGATCGATAGGAATCACGACCCCTTCTAGGAGCGTAAAATCGACCGTGTCTTCTTTGCTGTTAATCCTTCTGGTGGCTGTTTTCCCGTCTTTTTCAATCTCGATCTGCGCATTCTCCAGATCGCCGCTGACGGTTACAACAATGTCATTGGGAACAATCGTGAGATCATCTGCATTGTCCGCTGTGACGGTAAAACTGTCCCAGGCTCCCGTTGAAACATTGTTGTACGCTGTAAGCACGATCTCCGTTTTCTTATCCGTGGATACGCTGGTTTCACAGGTCGGCTTGAATACGATATCTCCGGAAGATGCTGCAGAAGCTCGGACAACTTTATCATAATCTCCGAAAGAATAATTCAAAGCTTTTTCGCTAGCAATCTTGTAGGAACTGCTGTCAGGCAGAAAAACGGTTACACCAATCACTGAAGATTCACTTCCGGGTGCAGTGTCGTCAAATGCCATCGTCATACCTTGAATATCCTGGGAGTATGTAACGCCTTTAACTGTGGCGGTTTTTCCGTTCGCAGTGATAGAATACGTATCATCTGACAACGCGTAAATTCTGGCAGATCCTAATTTGGCTTCACGCGCTTTCGCACTTAATTGACCATTTTCATAATCGACAGCATTCAGAATCCCCAAATCCGCAGTCACATACTGGAGCTTTCCATAGTCTCCAATAGAGCCATTTTCTTCGTTTACCGAGATTCTGTTGGTCTCGCTGCGCAAGCCGCCTTTCGTACACCACACGCTGCTTCCGTCGCTTTTTATTCTGTAGTAGATATCGCCATCATGGTTGTCGGGAGAGGAGCAATCGTAAATAACAATTCGTTTGTCAAAGGTTTCTTTGTAATGAATACTGTTGTCAATCTGGTTATCAAATTCAATTTGATAACCACCAGGCTGTGACTCAATTCCATACGCAACTACACAATGGCCCCACCCATCGTACTCATCTGGCCCTGTCAAAGATACGCCACCATATCCAATCACAATTGCACTGTTTTCGCTTAAAAGCTTTTCAATTGCCTGCAATTGCTTTGTCTGCGGCGTACTTAAAAACGCTTCCTTTAAGTTCTGCCATACAAGCATATGCTGCTGTTGATGATAAAAGTTAACAGCAGATCGAATATGTGCATTGTTTTTTACACCATGCAAAGTTGAAGCCTTTGTATCAAAAACACTTAGAGGCAAAGCATCGTAAAAAACCAGCAGACTTGTCACTGAAAGTCCGTGGCAAGAGCCATGCCATTTTTCACAGTCATCTTCATTCTTCAGTGTGCCTTCAACATTAAACCGAGGAATGTAATAATCTTCCACATGATTCTCATCCTTTGGCTTTTTATTGCTGGCAACTGAATAATAATCAACAGGATGCAGCTGACTCACCAAACGATCATAATCTTTTCCGGTAATATAAAACCCCACATCGTTTGGAGATCTGAAATCCGTTTTATCTTTTCCGGCATGATTGACGATACTCCATGGGTCACTCTTCTCGTTCCATGGTCTTTTAGGTTTTCCACTCTCAGAAAACTTGATCTCACCGCTCGTGGCTGTAAGCTTATCTTGCAGCTTGCCAGTGATCGTCACCGTTCCCGCTTTCAGGCCTGTGACAGAGATATTGAAATAGAAGTCACTGGTGCCGGACAGGACGCCGTCCACATAGTCTACCGATTCGATTTTTGCAACCGTTGGATCACTGACGTTCCAGGTGATTTTGGATGGGACATCCTTCTTGGAAACGACTTCATCAAACCTGAGATAACCGCCGACAAGTGCGTTGTTATTGCCAATACCGCCTGTGGTTTTGAACTCGCTGACGCCCTGGAGATGACTTGGCTCATCTGTGAAATATAACTCAAGGCCACTGCAATGGATCACGGCCTGCTCCACCAGCGGCTCGTTATACGAACCGATTTCTATTTTTTCCCATTGTCTCTTACTGCTGTCATAATAGACGTCGACCAGTGCGTCACTGCCGTAAAATGCAAATGCTCCGATCTTTTGTACAGAGCTGGGAATCGTAATCGTTGTCAATTCATCACAATATTCAAATGCACCGTAAGGGATCACACTGAGCCCGTTTAGAATTGTTACATGCGACAGATGTTCGCAACTGGAGAACGCATCATCTCCGATCTCGGTTACGCTCCCCGGAATTCCCAACTCCGTAAGATTCATACAATGCTGGAAGGCTTCAGTTCCGACGCTTGTAACCCCATCCGGAATCTGATACTGTCCAGCTTTTGCTCCGGGATAGCGGGTCAGCTTTTTGCCATCCTTACTAAAAAGAACGCCATCTATTGACTTATAGCTTTTGTTATTGGTGTCAACATTGATCGACGTCAAACTGTCGCAGCTAAGAAAGGCATTGTCTCCAATCTTGGTAACGCTGTTCGGAATCTCAATGCTCTTTAAACTGAAACAAGCCAAAAAGGCAAGCTCACCAATGCTGACAATCGTTTTCGGAATGGTAATGCTTTTGATATTGGTACATCCATCAAAGGCAAAGCTCCCGATCGTTGTGACCCCGGATTCAATAATGACCTTCTCAATTATGTCACTATTATCATACCATGGTCCGATTTCATCAAAATCCGTCATAGCGCCCGTTCCTCTAATGGTAAGAACGCCATCTTCCGTTAGTGTCCATGTGAGGTTATCACCGCATTTGCCGCTGTCCACGACTTTCGCCGCCATTGCCCCAACCGGCAGCAGCGACAGCATCATGCACAGCGCTAGCAGGATGCTCCACAGTCTTTTCCTCATGTTTATTCTCCTTCCTAATTCATTTTAAATGAACGATATAATCAGTTTATCATTTTCATAATTGAATTGCAATATAGAAAATGCCCGCCGCCAGGACGTCGAGTACGCCGTCCCCTACAAATATTCATTAACATAATATATATTACGTAAATTGTAGTTGTCTTGCTACGGGCGCAAGCGACCCGCCCTACAGATTCTGTTTTCGTCTGCGAGAAACGATTAATGGATACAAAAAATCTCCCGCCGGAAGCCCGGCGGGAGATTGGTTTGATTGTTTACTTTTTCGGCTTGAGGATCAGGTTCAGAATCTTGTTCTGCTTGAAGATCACCTTGACGACCTCCATGCCCTCCATGGAGCGCTGAACCTTCTCCAGCTTCTGGGCCTCGGCCATGACGGTGTCCTGGTCGCTGTCCACGGGAACCACCACGGTGCCCTTCAGCTTGCCGGCCACCTGGACGGCCATCTCGACGGAATCTTCCACCAGCTTGCTCTCGTCATAGCTGGGCCAATCCATCTGCATGCACATCTTGCCGTACTTGGCGGCGAAGCCCTTCATCTCCCAGAGCTCCTCAACGATGTGAGGCACGAAGGGGCTCAGCAGCTTCAGCAGCACTTCCAGATCGCCCTTGGTGCAGCCCTTGGAGGTGAAGTCGTTCACCAGGGTCATCATGGCGGCGATGGCGGTGTTCATCTTCAGCTCGTCGATGTCCTCGGAGACCTTCTTGATGGTCTTGTGGATCAGGGCCTCATGCTCCGGGGAGATGTTCTCGTCGTCGGTGCAGCGCTCACCCAGGTTCCATACACGATCCAGGAAGCGCTTGGAGCCCTTGACGGCCTCGTTGGACCAGGAGACGGCCTTCTCGAAGTCGCCGATGAACATGATGTGCAGACGCAGGGTGTCCGCGCCGTACTGGGCGACGATGTCGTTGGGGTTGACCACGTTGCCGCGGGACTTGGACATCTTCTCGCCGCCCTCGCCCAGGATCATGCCGTGGCTGGTGCGCTTCTGATAGGGCTCCTTGGTGGGAACCACACCGATGTCATAGAGGAACTTATACCAGAACCGGCTGTAGAGCAGGTGGAGCGTGGTGTGCTCCATGCCGCCGTTGTACCAGTCGACGGGCATCCAGTACTCCATGGCCTCTTTGCTGGCGAATTCCTTGTCGTTGTGGGGATCCAGATAGCGGACGTAGTAGACGCAGGAGCCGGCCCAGTTGGGCATGGTGTCGGTCTCGCGCTTGGCGGGGCCGCCGCACTTGGGGCAGGTGGTGTTGACCCAGTCGGTCATCTTCGACAGCGGGCTCTCGCCGTCGTCAGTGAGCTCATAGCTCTCCACCATGGGGAGCTCCAGCGGCAGCTCGCTCTCGGGGATCGGCACCCAGCCGCATTTCTCGCAGTTCACCAGCGGGATGGGCTCGCCCCAGTAACGCTGACGGGTGAAGACCCAGTCGCGGAGCTTGTAGTTGACCTTCCGCTTGCCGAAGCCGTGCTCCTCGGCGTAATCCTTCATGGCGGGGATGGCTTCCTTGACGGTCATGCCGTTCATGAAGCCGGAGTTGACCATGATGCCGTCTTCCTTGGCGACATAGGCCTCCTTGGTGACGTCGCCGCCCTCGACCACCTCGATGATGGGCAGACCGAACTTCGTGGCGAAGTCCCAGTCACGCTGGTCGTGGCCGGGCACGCCCATGACGCAGCCGGTGCCGTAGCCCATGAGGACGTAGTCAGAGACGAAGACGGGGATGGTCTCGCCATTGGCGGGGTTGGTGACGGTGATGCCCTCCAGCCGGACGCCGGTCTTTTCCTTATTCAGCTCGCCGCGCTCGAAGTCGCTCTTGCGGGCGGCCTCCTTGCGGTAGGCGTCCACCTCGTCCCAGTTTTGGATCTGATCCTTCCACTTGTCCAGGAAGGGCTGCTCCGGGCTGAGGACCATATAGCTGACGCCGAACAGCGTATCGGCACGGGTGGTGAAGACGGTCATGGTGTCGCCGTTGTTGACCTTGAAGTCCACCTCGACGCCTTCGGATCTGCCGATCCAGTTGCGCTGCTGGATCTTGACGCGGTTGATGTAGTCCAGATCGTCCAGATCGTCGATCAGGCGCTGGGCGTACTTGGTGATGCGCAGCATCCACTGGCTCTTTTCCTTCTGCACCACGGGGCTGCCGCAGCGCTCGCAGACGCCGTCCACGACCTCCTCGTTGGCCAGGACGCACTTGCAGCCGGTGCACCAGTTGACGGGCATGGTGGTCTTATAGGCCATGTCGTTCTCGAAGAACTTCAGGAAGATCCACTGGGTCCACTTGTAGTACTTCGGGTCGGTGGTATCCACGCAGCGGTCCCAGTCAAAGCCGTAGCCCAGCATTTTCAGCTGGGAGGTGAAGGTTTTGATGTTCTGCTTGGTGACCACGGAGGGGTGGATGTGGTTCTTGATGGCGTAGTTTTCGGTGGGCAGGCCGAAGGCGTCAAAGCCGATGGGGAACAGGACGTTGAAGCCCTGCATTCTGCGCTTGCGGCAGACGATGTCCATGGCGGTGAAAGGCCGCGGATGACCCACGTGCAGGCCCTGTCCGGAGGGATAGGGGAACTCGATCAGACCGTAGAACTTCGGTCTCGGATCGCCGGTGATGGCGGCATAGGGCTTGGTGACTTCCCAGTTATCCTGCCACTTTTTTTCAATTCGGGTAAAATCGTATTTCATTTAACGTTCACACTCAATTCAATCAAGGATGCGGTCTGTAACCGCGCAATGGGTCAGGCTTCGCTCTCCAGCAGCGGCTGGATATCCACGTTCTCAGCGTCCGACCATAGTCGCTCCAGATCGTAGAACTTGCGCGCCTCGTCCATGAACACGTGGACGATCACGCAGCCGAAGTCCAGCAGCACCCAGCTGCCGCTGCGGTACCCCTCTCTTCTGAGAGGCGGCTCACCCAGCTCAGACATCACCCGGTCGATCTCATCGGTGAGGGTCTTCACGTGGGTGGGAGAGCTGGCGGTGCAGATGACGAAATACTCCGCCAGCACCGTGATATCCGCAGTGTGCAATAGTCGGATGTCGAGACCTTTTTTGCTGTCCATTGCCTTGACGACCGCAGCCGCCATTTCCTTTGCAGGCATCATAGCTATTGCCCCTTTCATATTACCACCGGTCATTGCCGCGAATGACCCCGGTGGTGGAAGTCAGGTTTCCGGAGGAGTTGCGGTAGATCACGTCTACGTTCTCCGCCGTGATATCGGTGGTGTAAGGATTGAGATTGTCGTTGATGGCGGTCAGCCACGCGTCCAGATAGACGATGACGTAGCTCATGCCGTCAACCTCGCCGCCGTAGTCGGCGGGGATGGTGTCGAAGACAATGTCCTCGTCCTGCATTTTCAAAAATTCCTGGACGTAGAACATGACGTTGCCGGTGGTGAGGTTCGTGATGACGTCCCGCTCGAACAGATCCACCAGCTTGCCGATGTTGGGGATGTTTCCGAGGCTCAGGCACTGGGCAGCGATGCTCTTTAACAGATCATGCTGCACGTTCACGCGGCCGATGTCGCCGTCGGGATAGGCGCTGCGGAAGCGGAAGACGCACATGGTGTCGTAACCGTTGAGCTTCTGGTAGCCCTGCTTGACGTGGATATAGAGATCCTGGCCCGGATCGTCGTAGTCCATGTCGATGGGCACGTCGAAGTAGACGCCGCCCATGATGTCCACCAGCTCCACGAACACGTCCACGTCGAAGATGGCGTAGCTGTCCACCCGGTAGCCCAGCAGGCTCTGGACGCCGCCGATCAGGGCCTCCACCCCGTCTCTGCCGTTGTTCACGGCGGCGGGATAATACTGGTTGATCTTCTTCGGCGACCAGGAGATGTTCACCGCGGTGTCTCTGGGAATGCTGTAAAACTTCAAGGTGTGGGCCTTGGTATCCATCATGCCCACCAGCACGGTATCGGTGAGGCCTGCGGCCTTGTCCTTGCCGGCGATGAGGAAGGTGTAGCACCCGTCCTTGCGTCCCGCCGGGATGGTGGGCGCGTCGGTGTCGACCGTCACGGTGGCGGTGTCGGTGATATAGGTGTTCACCTGGGGCGGTCTGGCCCAGCGGTGATAGAGGAACAGTCCCTCACAGAGGATCGCGAACAGCGCCATCACGATGATGAGCCGCAGTCTGCGTTTCTGCTGTTTTCCGCGATTGACCTTGCGGTTTTCCAGGACTTCCTCATGTCTTGCCGCAGCAGCCTCCTCAGAGAAGAGATCCTCCTCGTCCGGCTCCTCCGGCTCGTCGGAAACGAAGCCGCCGGTGTCCCAGTCCTCGTCATCCACGAAGCCGCCGACGTCGCCGTCGATGCGTCTGTATTTCATTCTTTTTCCCCCTGATGTGCTTGAAACCATGCGAGGGCGCGAACTGTGTTCGGATGGGGCTCACTTCCCCAGGAGCGCACCTCCTCGAGACTCATCTGCAGCCCCAGGATCATGGCCGAACGCAGATCTTCATATGCAAGGGCGCGGAGCTTCTCCACACCCGGAAACTCTCTGGTGGGTTCGATATAGTCTGCCAGGTAGATGATCTGTTCCAGCAGGGTCATATTCTCGTGGCCCGTGGTGTGCCAGCGGATGGCGTTTTCCACTTCCTCCGGGACGCCGAACAGATCCTTCGCCATGGCAGCGCCGGTCTTGGCGTGCAGAAGCTTCTCGTTCTGCAATTCAACGTTATCGTTTATAATACCATATTTTTCACTTAATAGCAATTGGTCAGATAGCTCGAATTTTTTGGTGATATCGTGCAGGATTCCGGCTTCCGCGGCAAATTCCGCGTCGGCGCCCCAGCGTTCCGCGAGCTTTCTGGCCTCATGCTCGCAGCCCCAGACATGGGCCACACGCTTCGGTTTCAGAAATACATAGCTCTGCTCTCTGAGATAGTCAAAGCTGGGCTGAGCGTCGTAGAGCCGCTCCTTGATGATGTGCGCATAGACCGCTTCCGGCAGATATTCCGCCCCGCAGCGGCGCTTTAAGAGCCGTCTCAACTGGGTGGAGGCCAGGGGCAGCGGCTCGGCGGTGAGCACCAGGATCTTCGCGCCGAAGTCGGCCTTCAGCCGCTCTGCCGCAGTCCGCACCTTCTCCAGCTCCGCTTCCTCTCTGGCGGTGGCCACCAACGTCACTTCGCTCAGAATGAACCGAAACTCGTGCCACTGGTGGAAGGTCTCCAGCATGTCGGTGCCCACCAGAAAGAAGATCTCCGCATCCGGGTACTGGGCTCTCAGCGCCTTCACCGTGTCGGAGGTATAGCTCTTCCCCTCCCGGTGGAGCTCCAGATCCGAGACCTGCACCCCCGGCAGCTTCCCGAAGGCCAGCTCCGTGAGCTTTAACCGGGCGGCGGCGTCGGGGCTCCCGGCCTCCAAGGCCTTGTGGGGCGGGATGGCCGCCGGGATCACCAGGGTCCGATCCGGCTGCACCGCCTGCTGCGCCGATTTCACGGCGGTCACATGGCCCAGATGGGGCGGGTTGAAGCTCCCGCCATAGACCAAAAGCTTCATTTCTTCGACTTGACCAGCTCGATCTTCGGCTTCTGCTCGTTGCGCTTATACAGCACGAACTTGGAGCCGATGACCTGCACGGGTTCCGCCTTGCAGGCTTCCGCCAGCTCGTCGCAGGCCTCCCGGGCGGTCAGCAGAGACGCCTCCAGCACCCGGCCCTTCACCAGCTCTCTGGCCTTCAGGGCGTCGTTCATCTGGATGATGATATTCTGATTGATGCCGCCCTTGCCGATGTGGACGATGGTGTCCTCGTGGGCGGCCATGGCGCGCAGCTGGGCGCGCTGTTTACTGGTTAACATAATAATTCCTCAATTCCTCCTGCAGGATGCGCAGGGCTTTTCCTCTGTGGGAGATGGCGTTTTTCTGTTCCGGGGTCAGCAGGCCGTTGGTGACGGTCTGGCCGTCGGCGAGAAAGAGCGGATCGTAGCCGAAGCCGTTTTTTCCCTCGGGTGCAAAGAGGATCTTTCCCTCCATGGTGCCCCGGGCTCTGAGCACGTCGCCGTTGGGGAACGTGCAGCAGATACTGCTGACGAATCTGGCGGTTCTTTGTTCCAGCGGCACGCCCTCCAGCTTCTTCAGCAGGTATTCATTCCGCTGCTGGTCGGTGTGCTCGTGGCTGCCGGAGTAGCGGGCGGAATAGACCCCCGGCTCCCCGTTGAGGTAATCCACCTCAAGGCCGGAGTCGTCCGCGATGGCGGGCATGCCGGTGGCCTTGGTGACGGCGATGGCCTTCAGATAGGCGTTTTCCTCGAAGGTGGTGCCGGTCTCCTCCACCTCGAAATCACAGCCCGCCTCCCGCTGGCTCATGAGCTCCACGCCCAGATCCGCGAGAATGGCGCGCATTTCAGACATCTTGTGCGCGTTGTTGCTGGCAAGGATCATTTTCATATGGTATCCCCTCTCAGGACAGCAAAGCTTCGACGAAGTCTTTGGGTTTGAATTCGATCAGGTCGTCGATCTGCTCGCCGACGCCCACGTATTTCACCGGGAGCTGCAGCTCCTGGGCGATGGCGAAGACGATGCCGCCCTTGGCAGTGCCGTCCAGCTTGGTGAGGACGATGCCGGTGAGATCGGCGGTGTCCAGAAACTGCTTGGCCTGAATCAGGCCGTTCTGGCCGGTGGTGGCGTCCAGGACCATGAGGGTCTCGATGTCCGCCTCGGGCAGCTCCCGGCGCACCACGCGGGTGATCTTGTTGAGCTCGTTCATGAGGTTGGCTTTGTTGTGCAGGCGTCCGGCAGTGTCGATGATGATGACGTCGGTGCCGCGGGCCTTGGCGGCCTGGATGGAGTCAAAGACCACGGCGGCGGGGTCGGAGCCCTCCCCGTGCTTGATGATGTCCACGCCGGCGCGCTTGGCCCAGACGGTGAGTTGCTCGGAGGCGGCGGCGCGGAAGGTGTCGGCGGCAGCCAGAAGGACGTTGTAGCCCTCGCCGTCCAGCTGGCAGGCAAGCTTGCCGATGGTGGTGGTCTTGCCCACACCGTTGACGCCCACCATGAGGATCACGCTGGGCTGGGTGGTCAGAAGCAGGGCGGTGTCCTGCACCTTGATGATCTTCGAGAGGATCTGCACGAACTCGGCTTTCACCTCTGCCCCGCTGCGGAGCTTCTTGGTCTCGATGGCCTTGCGCAGGTCGCTGATCGCCTGCTCGGTGGTCTCGATGCCGGTGTCCGCCAGGATCAGGCACTCCTCCAGCTCTTCGAAGAAGTCCTCGTCCCCCGGCTCATAGCTGGCGAAGATGCCCGTGAGCTGCACGTCCATCTTCCCCTTGGTCTTGCTCAGACCCTGTTTCAGTTTATCAAAAAGACCCATAGAATCAAATTCCTTCCGTAGAAAGTATAACCGTTACTTGAGTGTTTTAGCGGCTTCATCCAAACTCAGGCTGATGATCTTGGACACGCCCTTCTCCTGCATGGTGACGCCGAAGAGGTGGTCCGCCTCCTCCATGGTGCCGCGGCGGTGGGTGATGACCAGAAACTGCGTAGACTTGGAGAGGTTTCGCATGTAGCCGGCGAAGCGGTTGACGTTGGCCTCGTCCAGGGCGGCCTCGATCTCGTCCATGACGCAGAAGGGCGTGGGCCGCACCTTCAAAATGGCGAAATACAGCGCGATGGCCACGAAGGCCTTCTCGCCGCCGGACAGCAGGCTGATGGTGCTGACCGCCTTCCCCGGCGGCTGCACCCGGATCTCGATGCCGCAGTCCAGCACGTTTTCCTCGTCCTCCAGCACCAGCGCCGCCTTGCCGCCGCCGAAGAGCTCCAGGAAGGTCTTGCGGAACGCCTGGTCGATGGCGGCGAACTCTCTGCGGAAGATGGTCTCCATCTCCCCGGTGATGTCCGCGATGATGCCGGTGAGCTCCCGCTTGGCTTTCAGAATGTCGTCTCTCTGGTCGGTGAGGAAGGTGTAGCGGGTGTTCACCCGGTCGAACTCCTCGATGGCGCCCAGGTTCGGCGTGCCCAGAGCCCCGATGCCCCGGCGCAGCTCCGCCATGCGGCGGTTGGCCTTGTGCATGCTCTCGACGGGCTTGCGCTGCTTCTGGGCGGCGGAATAGCTGAGCTCGTAGTTGTCCCAGAGCTTGTCCAGGATCTGCTTTTCCTCCAGATCGGCGGTCAGCTTCTTCTGCTCGAACTTGGCCACCAGACCCTGCATATCCAGCAGGGCGCGGTTCTGCTCCTGGGCCTGCTTGTCGGCCCGGGTGCGCTCCCCTTCCAGCTCCAGACGCTTGGAGGTGGCCGCGGCCAGCCGCTCCTTCCGCTCTCTGACCTTCGTCTGGGCGGCGGCCAGCTCCGCTTCCTTCCATTTATGCTGCTCTCTCAGGGCGTCGCCGCCGGTCTCCGCCTCGGTGATCTGGCGCAGACGGGACTGGCGATCCTCGCTGAGCTCCTGGAACAGATCCCGGATCTGCTCCATGGTTTTTCGTATGGTCTCGGCTTCCGCATCCAGAGAGGCGGCGTCCGCCCGCTTCTGGGCAAGGTCGGAGGCCAGCTGCTGCCGATCGGCGTCAAACTGCTCTCTGCCCTCGGTCTGCCGCTGCTTCTCGGCGCGGACGGCTTCCAAAGCCTGCTCCAGCTCCTTCACCTTCGCCCTGACGGCGTCGATGCGGTTCTGGTTTTCCTTCTGCTCTGCGCGAACAGCGTCCAGCGACCGGTTCCGGTCGGCCATGGCGGCTTTGGCGGCGTCGATCATCAACGTGATCTGCGCCTGCTCCCGCTCCGTCAGGTGCACGGCCTCCTGGGCCTGCTCCGTCTGGTGGCGGGCGGTCTCCAGAAGGGTCTGGGCGGTCTCCAGGGCGGTCTCCGCCTCGGAGGTCTCGATCTCCCGCTGCTTGAGCTCTTCATAGAGCTTGGCGCGGGTCTCCTTCAAGCGTTCCAGCTCATTGGCTCTGGACAGAATGCCGCTGCCTCTGGCGGCGCTGCCGCCGGTGAGGGAGCCGCCGGCGTTGACCACCTGACCGTCCAGGGTGACCACCCGGACGCGGTTGCCGGTCTTGCGCGCGATGGCGATGGCCCGCTGGAGATTCTCCGCCACCAGCGTGCGGCCCAGCAGGTTTTTCAAAATGCTCTCGTACTGCTTTTCGCATTTGGCGAGGTCGCTGGCCACGCCGATGTAGCCCGGCTCCCCGGCGGGGATCTCCTTCAGATCATAGGGCTTGATGGTGTCCAGCGGCAGGAAGGTGGCGCGGCCGCCGTCCTTGCGCTTTAGGAGTTCAATGGCCTCGGCGCCGCTCTTCTGGGTGTCCACCACGATGTGCTGGGCGGAGGCGCCGAGGGCGGTCTCGATGGCGAGGGCGTAGCGGTCCTCCGCCTTCAGCAGATTCGCAACCGGCCCGTGGATGCCCCGGAGGGCGCCGCGCTCCCGCTCCCGCATGACGGTCTTGACGGCTTTGGAATAGCCCTCATAGCCCCGCTCCAGATCCTGCAGCAGCGCGAATCTCGACTCCGCGGCTCTGAGATCGGCGGAGAGCTGAGCGACCTTCTGCTGCATGTAGCGCAGGACGTTGTCGGCTTCGGCGGCCTGATCGGCCCGGCTTTTCTGGTCGTCTCTCCGCTGCTGCAGCCGCTCCCGGGCCTTATCGGCGGCGGCGTCCTTCTCTTTCTTCTCTTCTTCCAGAGAAAGCAGCTGCTCCGAAGCCTCGGCCCCGGCGGTCTGGAGGTTGTTCTCCCGATCCAGCAGGGTCTGGCTCATGTCCGCCAGCATGGTGATTTCCGTGCGGCACTCGGCCAGCGCAGAACTGGTCTCCCCCTCCCGCTGCAGCAGAAGGGCAAATTCCTTCTCCGCCGCGCCCGCGTCGGCCGCGTTGGCGGCGAGGTGGTTCTCAATATTTTCAATTTCCGCAGCGACGGTCGCCTGCTCCCGGCCGATCTGCTCCAGACGCGCCTTGCTCTCGGCGATCTGGGCGTCCAGGGCCTTGACCCGGTCGGCCTGCTCGGAGGCCTCCAGCTGCATTCTGGCGATGCTCTCGGCGTTGGTCTGCAGGTTCGTCCGCAGGACGGCCAGGTCGGATTCCGCACTGGCGCTCTCCCGCTCCGCGTCGGAGATCTGCTCTCTGAGCCGCTCCGCCTCCAGGTCCTGATCCCGGATGGCCTCGGCGTAGTGCTCGGCGCTGGAGTAAAGCCGCTCCAGCTCCTTCTGGGCGCCCGCCAGATTCTCGGCGGCGGCCTCATAGTCCCGGTGGACGGTCTCGCTCTGCTCTTTCAGGCGATCCAGGGTCTCCATCCAGGTGGAGACCTCCAGCTCCTTCAGTTCGCTGCGCAGCTCCAGATACTTTCTGGCCGCGGCGGCCTGATTTCTAAGAGGCTCGATCTGCAGCTCCAGCTCATCGACTTTATCGTTGATGCGCAGGAGGTTTTCCTCGGTGCGGGCCAGCTTGCGCTCGCTCTCCTCCTTCCGGTAGCGGAAGCGGGAGATACCTGCGGCCTCCTCGAAGATCTCGCGCCGCTCGCCGGACTTGCCGGAGACAATCTCAGCGATGCGGCCCTGGCCGATGATGGAGTAGCCGTCGCGACCGAGACCGGTGTCCATCAAAAGCTCGTTGATGTCTTTGAGACGGCAGGCCTCGCGGTTGATGTAGTATTCACTTTCCCCGCTGCGGTAGTAGCGCCGGGTGATGGTGACCTCGTCCTGCTCCAGCGGGAAGAGGTTGGCGCTGTTGTCCAGCACCAGCGACACCTGGGCAAAGCCCAGCTTGCCGCGCTTTTCCGTGCCGCCGAAGATGACGTCTTCCATCTTGCCGCCGCGGAGGGTGCGGGTGCGCTGCTCGCCCATGACCCACAAAATGGCATCGGACAGGTTGGACTTGCCGGAGCCGTTGGGGCCCACGATGGCGGTGATGTCCTGTTCGAAGGTCAGGCGGGTCTTCTCCGGGAAGCTTTTAAATCCTTGAATTTCCAGTGCTTTTAAGTACAAAATGATCCCTCAAATGTCATTTTTTCGCATAGCAATACAAAATGCATTATAGCGCAAAATCCCATGGATTGCAACCATTTTCCCATGGTTTCACGCGTGGAATGACTGCCAAAAAATATGAATGAAAAATCCTTGTCAGATTATACAGTTTTGTACTATAATGGACACGTCCGATATTTTCTCAAAAAAGGAGAGGAATGCATGAAAAAACCAAATACCAAACTGCATGATGTCATCGGCATCCTGTGCGGCGTGTTTCTGGTTGCTGTGCTGATCTGGAGCATCATCGCAGGCAACCGGACCACCACCGCCGGCGCCGCGGACATTCCGGACGACGCCGTCACCATGCAGGGCACCGCACCCGGCCGCAACGGCCCCATCGTGGTGGAGGTCACCGCCACCGAGGACACGATCTATCAGATCAAGGTCCTGGAGGAAGAGGAAACCGAGGGCATCGGCTCTGTCGCCGTTGACGAGCTGCCCGGCATGATCTACGAGGCTCAGAGCCTGCAGGTGGACTCCATCGCCGGCGCCACCGTCACCTCGGATGCCGTGAAGGCCGCCGTGGTCAACGCCCTGGAGAACGCCGGATTCGATCCCAACCACTTCATGCGTGAGGTCGAGGCCGCTGCTCCGGTGGAAAAGACCGACGTGGAGCTGGAGTGCGACGTGGTCGTGGTCGGCGCCGGCGGCGCGGGCCTGACTGCCTCTGTCCTGGCCACCCAGGAGGGTCAGAGCGTGATCCTGCTGGAGAAGATGCCCTTCGTCGGCGGCAACAGCCTCCGCGCCGAGGGCGGCATGAACGCGGCTGACACCAAGGTGGAGGCCGAGCTGGGCATCACCGACAGCACCGTGGACAACTTCGTGGAGGATACCCTCCGCCTGGGCCATGATCTGGCGGATCCGGAGCTGGTGCGCACCCTGGCGGAGAACAGCGCCGAGGCCGTTGACTGGCTCTACTCCATCGATGCGCCCCTGCCCGAGGTCGTCGCCACCGGCGGCACCTCCCACAAGTATCTCCACAAGCCCGAGGGCGGTCTGCCTGTGGGCGAGTATCTGGTGGAGAAGCTGAAGGTGCAGACCGAAAAGCTGGGCGTCGACGTGCGCGTGAACACCAAGGCCACCGAGATCCTCATGGAGGACGGTCAGGCCGTGGGCGTCAAGGCGGAGGACGCCGAGCACAACTACACCATCCACGCCAAGTCCGTGGTGCTGACCACCGGCGGCTTCGGCGCCAACTTCGATCTGATGGCAAGCTATGACGAGAGTCTGCGCAACGCCGTCACCACCAACCACTCCGGTGCCACCGGCGACGGCATCGCCATGGCCCAGGCCGTGGGCGCCGACACCGTGGATATGGAGCAGATCCAGCTGCATCCCACCGTCATCCAGTCCGACGGCACCCTGGTCTCCGAGTCTGTCCGCAGCCACGGCGCCATCATCGTGAACACCGAGGGCAAGCGCTTCGTCAACGATCTGGCCGGCCGCGACGTGGTCTCTCAGGCGGAGCTGAAGCAGCCCGACGGCTACTGCTTCATCATCTTCGACCAGCATCTGCAGGACGAGGTGGCCCTGACCCAGAAGTTCATCGACCGCGGCTTTACCATCACCGGCAATACCTACGAGGAGCTGGCGGAGAACATGGGTCTCACCGGCGAGGCCGTGCAGAACTTCGTGAACACCATGAACACCTGGAACGCGTCCGTGGCCAAGGGTGAGGACGCCGAGTTCGGCCGCGACAACGGCATGGACGCGGATCTGTCCACCGCGCCCTACTACGCCATCAAGATCGCTCCGGGCATCCACCACACCATGGGCGGCATCAAAATCAACACCAACGCCGAGGTCATTGACACCAATGGCAATGTGATCCCCGGTCTCTTCGCGGCCGGCGAGACCACAGGCGGCATCCACGGCGGCAACCGCGTGGGCGGCAACGCTGTCTGCGACTTCATCGTCTTCGGGCGGATCGCCGGCAAGAGCGCTTCCGACTTCGCCAATACGGTCGCCCTCGACAACGCTGCCTGATCTCAGGAAACCCAGAACATAACAGTGGCGCGCTGCGGATGCAGCGCGCCATTTGTTTAAGGCAGAGAGATTGGAGTTTATCGGGCAGTTAGATTTTGCAAAAGACTGAAATAGAATTGGCTCCCTTGTGTAAAGGGAGCCACGTTCTATCCAACGTTTTACAAAATCCAACTCCCCGATAAACTGGAATTTGAACATACCGCGGCGGGCGCAAGCGACTCGCGCTGCGAAAAACAAAAACATACTGAACCCGACCTGCGAGCTGCAGGCCGGTAATTATTATATTGTGTATTTGGATTCAGCTTACGGCTTTGCCCAGGGCGATGCAGGCGTTGATAGCGTCGTCATCGGGGGCCTCGTTGGCGATCACGCTGTCACAGGCGAGGGTGATCCCGGCGCCGCGGCAGTCCCGCTCCCAGGACTCCATCCACTCGCCGCCGCCCCAGCCGTAGGAGCCGAAGAGGGCGACCTTCTTGCCCTTCAGGGCGGATTTGATGTCCTGGAACATGGGCTCGAACTCGTCCTCCTCCAGGGTCTCGGAGCCCATGGCCGGGCAGCCCAGGGCCACGCCGGTATAGGCGCTCATGGCGGCGGCATTGACCTCCGCGGGGGTCAGCAGATCCGCCCCTGCGCCGGCGCTGCGGGCGCCCTTCAGGACGGCGTTCGCCATGGTCTCGGTGTTGCCGGTGCCGCTCCAGTAAATCACTGCTACTTTGCTCATTTTCAATTTCCAACCTTTCTTACACGTTTATGATGACGCCCCTCAGCTTTTGACCGTCAGGCGTTCGATGCTTCTGCCCCGCTGGTAGAGGGAGCTGTAAACTCGGGTGCACTTCTGAAACTGGGCAAACCTTCTCTGGGCGCTGGCCTCGTCGCCGTAGACCTTCCAGCAGCCCACGCACTTGCACTCGCTGCCCTCGATGAACCCCCGGACGTCCTCCGCCGGGTAGCCCAGAAAGAGGCCGATCTCGTGGGGGAACTCCTCACTGTTCCGGATCTTCTCCCCCAGCTTCGCCACGCAGCCCTCGGCGTCCCCGGTGCGGTAGCCGTAGGACTGGAGGATCTCCGCCACCGCCTGCTCCTGAAAGTCCTTTTTCAGGTGCTCCGGGCGGTAGAGATACAGCAGCGCCCGGCGCCTGAGCCGCAAGATCCGCACCTGCACCCCCTTGGGCGCCAGCCGCAGATTCAGCTGCTCGATCTCTTTTCGCAGCTGCTGCTCCGACTGGAAGGGACAGGTGAAGAGGCTCCCGGTCTTGAGTCCCGCCAGGGTGGGCGAAGCCTGCTGAATGATGAGTTCTTCCGGCATGAAGTGTCTCCTTGCTTAAAGTGAAAGTAGTAGATGATTCAGGAAGCGATGGACGAATCGAAGTGCACAGATTGCCGAGCAGATTTTTCGTCTGACAAACTTGAAAAATCGAAGGCATACTTTGTGTATATCGAGGTTTTGAAAGGCAGTCAGACGGAAAAGATGCCGGCAAGATGGGGGCGGCGATTCGTTCAGCGTTTCCTGCTCACGAGGCGTGCTGCTCGAGGATATTCCGCAGGGCCGCCATGGAGCCGCTCTGGGAGCGGACGATGCGCACATTGGTGCCCTTGGTCTCGTTCATGGCGAAGCGCAGCATCTTGTGGGACATGGTGCCGGTGAACATCACCAGCAGATCCGGCCGGCCCAGATTTTTCATGGCGCCGGACATCTTCGGATAGACCTTCGCCTTACACTGGTATTCCCTGCAGAGATCTTTATATTCGCGGACCATACATTCGTTGCCGCCTAAAATCACGACGCTCATGGATTGGCTCCTTTCTCAGGTGCTTTGGAAAACGTTTTTGTTAGTCTTTGCTAACTACCTGCATTCTACCCCAGTTTGGTAGGAGAATCCGCTCCGTTTCGGCGGAATGTGAATCCATTTGGACAGAGGAAGGGGGGAAATAGAAACCGTAGGGGCTGGCGTCCTCGACAGCCCGCGCAGGACGCAGCGGACAAACGTGTTGATTTCAGGCGAATCCGTACCCGTTCCCAATTCGCTCAACCCTCTGCAAAATCCCGCCGATACCGCCGGGACGTCGAGGACGCCGTCCCCTACAAACTATCACTTGCCTCCCTCCTCCAAATAGCAAAAATCATTTATTAAAAGATTTTTGTAAAATATACTTGACAAAAAGAATGAGATATGATATATTTTGCTCAGAAAGCAAAAGGAGGCTTTACCTATGAACAATATGGAATACAATCTCGGAATCCTGGCGGGCATCATCGTCGGTGTTGTGATCGTGGCGTTGGCGCTGTGGTACAACAAAAAGAAGAACGGCAGCGCGGCGGAGTTTGACGAGCGGCAGAAGCTGGTGCGGGGCGAGGTCTTCCAGCACGCGTTCTTCGCCGTGATGGCCTGGAACCTGCTCTACTGGGCGCTGACGCTGGCGGTGGATCACCCGCTGATGGTGGACGGTCTCAGCGGTCTGGTGGGCCTCTTCATCGGCGTTCTGGTGCTGGGCGCGGAATCCATCTGGAAGGACGCCTTCTTCTCCGCCAGCAGCCGGCCCAAGAGCTATGTGATCCTCTACGCGGTGGTTCTGCTCTGCCAGGTGCCCAGCGCGATCCTCAACTGGAAGGAAATGCTCCAGGGCGGCGTACTGACCTACAAGGTGATGCCGCTGGTGTGCGTGGTGACCTTCCTGGTCATCTTCCTGACGCTGATTCTGAAGCTGACCCGGAAAGAGCCCGATGAGGAGTGAGTCATGAAAAATCTGATGCTGAAATCCGCAAGAGCGGCCAAGGATCTGTCCCAGCAGGATCTGGCGGATCTGGTGGGCGTCTCCCGCCAGACCATCAGCGCCATTGAAAAGGGGGACTACAACCCCACTATCCGGCTGTGTGTCGCCATCTGCAAGGCGCTGGACAAGACTCTGGACGAGCTCTTTTGGGAATAAAAAAAGAAGGGAAAAGCACGGTGAAAGGCCGTGTTTTTCCTATTTTTGTCTTGCCTGCAAATGCATTTCATTGTAAACTGTAAAAAAACGGATACATGGGAGGAAGGTAACTATGGAACAAACACGGATCAGCACCGGCCTGCCGGGTCTGGACAGCGCCATCGACTATCTGCGTCCCGGTGAAAACGTGGTCTGGCAGATCGACAATCTGGCGGACTATATGTACGCCGCCACCCAGTTTGTCATGAGCGTGGCCCGCTCGGGGCAGCGGATCGTCTATTTCCGTTTCGCGGAGCATGAGCTGGTGATGGACGCCGAGGCCATGGCCCGCGGCGGCGCCAACGCGAAGATGTACCAGCTCGACCCCCACATCGGCTTTGAGAGCTTCACCGTTCTGGTGCACCGGATCATGCAGCGGGAGGGCCGGGATGTGTTCTACATCTTCGACTGCCTCACAGAGCTGCAGAAGTTCTGGTTCAGCGATCTGATGGTGTCGAACTTCTTCCTGCTTACCAACCCCTACATGATCGAGCTGGGCTGCACGGGCTACTTCCCCATCATGTACGCCAACCACACCTATGAGACCATCTCCCGCATCCGCCACGCGGCCCCGGTGCTGCTGAACATGCGCACCGTGGACACCGCCCTCTACATCCACGCGGTGAACGTCTCCAACCGCCGGACGCCCAATATGTACTTCCCCATCCGCTTCCAGAACGGCGAGTGGAGCACCCTGACCTCCAGCGTGGACAGTCTGAACGTGTTCCAGAACTTCGTCCAGGTGGGCGAGCAGCGGGACAGCTGGGATCGGATGCTGGACCGGATCCGCGCCGGAGACTGCTCCGAGGAGGAGATCGACAACATCCGCCAGTGCCTGCTGGGCATCGAGCCCCAGCGACTGGAGCTCTGCCGCCAGTATTTCAGCGCGGCGGATCTGGTGGACATCATGCATCGTGAGATCGGCACCGGCTGCATCGGCGGCAAGGCCGCGGGCATGCTGCTGGCCAGAAACGTCATCCGGGACAACGACCCGGAATTCTTCCAAAAGCGGCTGGAGCCCCACGACTCCTACTACATCGGCGCCGACGTGTTCTACACCTACTTCGTGGACAACGACTGCTGGCATCTGAGAAAGCAGATGAACGACCCGGAGGACTATCTGAAGGTGGCTCCCCAGATCAGGGAGCGTCTGCAGCACGGCAAGTTCGACCGCCGCACCAGAGAGCAGTTTCTCTCCATGCTGGAGTATTTCGGCCAGAGCCCCATCATCGTCCGCTCCAGCTCCCTGCTGGAGGACGGCTTCGGCAACGCCTTCGCGGGCAAGTACGAGAGCGTCTTCTGCGCCAACCAGGGCTCCCTGGAGGAGCGCTATGAGGTCTTTGAGCAGGCGGTGAGAACCGTCTACTGCAGCACCGTGAACGAGGACGCCATCCGCTACCGCGCCGACCGGAACCTGCTGGATCGGGACGAACAGATGGCCCTGCTGGTCATGCGCGTCAGCGGCGACTGCCACGGGAAATACTACTACCCCCACATGGGCGGCGTGGGCCACTCCAAGAATCTCTACATCAACCGCGCCAACGTGGGAAAAGAAAACAAGGGCATGCTGCGGCTGGTGTTCGGCATGGGCACCCGGGCCGTGGACCGCGAGGCCGACGACTACGCCAGACTCATCAGTCTCGACAATCCCAGAGCCCCCCTCACCTGCGCCTACGGGGACGAATATCGCTATTCCCAGCACAACGCCGACGTCATCGATCTGGAGAACAACGAGTTCACCACCATCCCCTGCACCACCATCCAGAGAAATGAGCTGAAGGCGGATATGTCCCTCTTCACCGAGGTGGACATGGCCACCATCAACCGGTTCCGGGAGCTGGGCATCCGGGACACGCCGCCGGAGATCTTCAGCTTCAAGAAGCTGCTGTGGCAGACGGAGTTCACCAAGGACATGACCCACATCCTCAGCCTGCTGGCGGAGAAATACGACTACCCCGTGGACATCGAGTACGCCTGCAACTTCCGTGAGGGCCCCGGCGCCGACTACCGGATCAACCTGCTCCAGTGCCGGCCGCTGCAGACCAAGGGCGTGGGCAGCAGCATGTCCGCACCGGAGGTCAGCCGCCTGCTGTATCAGTTAAACGGCAACTTCATGGGCGGCAACATGTGCCAGACCGTGGATTACATCGTCCATGTGGACGCGAGACCCTATCTGGATCTGACTCCCCAGCAGAAGTATCAGACCGCCCGCACCGTGGGCACTCTGAACGCCCTCCTGAAGGGCAAAAACGCCGTGCTCCTGGGCCCCGGCCGCTGGGGCACCAGCACCATCAGCCTCGGCGTGCCGGTGAACTTCATGGAAATCTGCCACTTCCTCTCCGTGGCGGAGGTCAGCTACAACGAAAGAGGCCTGGTGCCGGAACTGAGCTACGGCAGCCACTTCTTCCAGGATCTTGTGGAGGCCGGCACCTTCTACACCGCCATCCATCAGGACGAGGACGACTGCGAGTACCACGTCGAAGCCCTCCAGGAGCTGCCGGAGTGCTTCACCGACCTGGTGCCGGAGGCCAAGGGCACACCCATCGAGGACGTGATCCACGTCTATAAATCCGAGGGAAAAGGCGCCATGCTCTACGCCGAGGTCGAGAGCCAGAAGTGCTTCCTTGGCTGGAATTGAAGCATGGATGGTTGGTAAATTGGGAGTTTAGCGGGATGTTGGATTTTGCAACGGACTGAAATAGAATCGGCTCCCTTGTGTAAAGGGAGCCAAGTTCTATCCAACGATTTAAAAATCCAACTCCCCGATAAACTGGAATTTGAAAACCCGCTGCACATTGCATGCAGCGGGTTTTCTGTGTTATGATAGTTAACATAATATTTTTATGGTAACTGTTTTCGGTTCATCCCTCCACCTGGCTGTAGATTCCGGTGAAGATCGGAAGCAGGGTCTCGTTGTCCACGATCATGTAGACATAGGGGCGGTCTGCCACCACGGTGGCGATCTTCCGGTTCGGGTCCGGCATGGCGCCCTTGGACGCGACGATCGCCGTCACCGCCGCGGCGCTGACGCCGCTCTCGTTCACATCGATGACCGCCTTGTGGACGCCTCTGGAGACGAACATCGGCATTTCGGAGATCCCGCCGAGGTCAGACAGATGTGTCACTCCCACATCGGAGAGCACCTCCAGCAGATCCAGCTGGGTCTCCGCCTTGAACTTCGGCATCCAGGTGTGTACCTCGTCATAGGCTTCTCCCCTCAGCAGCCTGCGCAGGGCCGCGCCGTCCAGAGACTGCAGCAGCCGCTCCGGGGTGTTTTCATTCTGCGGCACCAGCACCGCGAAGGAATAGCGCCCGCCGGCGAAGGGCTTTCGGAAGCCGATCACGTCCCGGCCGGAGAGATAGGTGTGCTCCTCCCCCGCAAGCATGGGCGTCGCCCGCTCCGTGCCGTCGGCATTGTGAAAGGCCTTGTCTCTGGCGTCGAAATAGCCCTCGCCCCAGTCCGCCTTGAAGAGGATCGCGTTGATCAGTACCAGCAGGTCATCGGGATGCAGCTGGTCGAGAACGCTGGGGATCATGCCGTCGGTCTGGTCGTTGACCCAGCCGTTCATCTCTCTGACGGTCGCATCGTTGAAGACGCGGCTGCGCACCTCGGCCTGCAGCTTCTCCTGCACCCTTGCGGCGTAGTCCGGCAGCAGCGGGCAGGTCTCATTGACCCAGACGGAGTTGGCGCAGTTGAGCTTCGTATGACCGTCCTGCATGTTTTTCAGGATGTCGCCGAGGGCGGCGGTCATCTCTTCCGCAGAAATGCCGAAGAGCCGCTCCAGATCCTGCAGCGTGGCGGCCTTGGATCCTTCGGCCAGCAGGTCCAGCGCGAAGAGCATGGACAGCGGCGAGACCACGGTGTTTTTCCCCTGCTCGTGGGAGGCCCGCAGGAGCTTCAGCGAGGCGTCCGCGATGGCGTCCATGGCATCGGGCGCAGTCTCCGGCTCCTTGTCCGGCAACTCCAGTCGGAGCATCCGATCCAGCATGGTGACGGCCTCGGCTCTGGTGCAGGTGGCCTTCGCGTCAAAGCGCACTGTACCGTCAGTCTGTGCTTTTCCCTTCAGGATACCGGCGCCGATCATCATCCGCATGGCATCCTCCGCCCAGCTGCTCACCGGATCTTCGGGGGCGAAGGCCTGCTCGGCGAAGAACCGATCATGGTCGAAACCATAGCGCATGTCCATGTACCGCCAGAGGAAGGCCGCCAGCTGCTCACGGGTGATGGGCGCATCGGGGGCAAATATCCCCTCGCCCATGCCGTTGGCGATGGCGTTTTCCGCCGCCCAGGAGACCGGCATGGCGTACCAGGCGCCCGGCGCCACATCGTTGAATTCCGCCGTCAGCCCCGTCGGGATCTGGCCGCCGCCCATTCTGGAGAGGATCGTGACCACCATGGCGCGGGTCATGGTGCCGTTGGGGTCGAAGGCCGTATCGCTGACGCCCTTCACATAGCCTTCCCCGGTGAAGCGCTCCACCGCGTCAGCGTACCAGCTGCCCTGCGGCACGTCTGCGAAAGCCCCCGCCGCCAGCACCGGCGAGACGCTCAGCAGCAGCACCGCCGCAAGCAGCAGCGACAGCAGTCTCTTTTTCATGTTGGATCCATCCTTTCCTTTTTATTATTTATTATAGTTTTGCTTTCCTGTATGGTCAAGCCCCGGAGGTCTCTCCTTTTTTAAACGAATCACGGACAGGAAATGTTGCAGAAAAAGCGAAAATCCCCGTCGGCAGCGGCACAAGAATTTCTAATTTATCATTGTAATTCAGCAAGGGGGATGGTAAACTGTTGATAATAGAATTTCCATTTTTTATTACATTCGGAGGCAGCCATGAAAAAACGACTGTTCATCTGGGTTCTCGTGCTCTGCATGGTGTGCACGATGCTCCCCTTCGGGGCGTTTGCGGCGGAGACAGAGACATCCACTGAGACCAACGAGCCGGAGGCCACCGCTTCCCCGGAGCCCGTCGAGACGACTGAGCCGGAGGCCACCGCTTCCCCGGAGCCCGTCGAGACGACTGAGCCGGAGGCGGCGCGGATCTCCATCACCGACAGTGTGGCCGGCTCGGATATCATCGTCACCGCGGCGCTCACCGGCAGCGAGCGCGGCGGCACAGTGGTGTTTGGCCACTATGACAGCACCGGCAGGCAGAAGCAGGTGCGGCGTTTTGCCGCCGACGAGAACGTGACCGCCAGCTTTTCGGGCGCTGCGGTCGGCGATTCGGTGAAGGTCTTCTGGCTGGACGAGGCGAGCCGCCCCATGTGCCCCGCTGCGGAGCAGACCTGGGCTGCCTCTGCGAAGAACTACAGCCCCGAGCTGGACGAGGCGCACATCGACTCCGCGGTGTTCAACGTGGGAGACGAGACGGCGGAGCAGATGTTCGTGGACAACCAGCTCATCCTGACCACGGAGCCTGGCGCGGACAAGGCGCAGCTGCTGGCGCTGGTCGCGGAATTCGGCGGCACTGTCGTGGGCGAGATCGATATGCTGGACGAGCTGGTGGTGGAGTTCCCGGAGGCCATGCCCGCGGACGCGCTGAAGAGCCTTGCCGCCGCTATGAGCCAGCGCGATCTGGTGGCTTCCGCTGAGCCGAACTACGTCTTTGAATTCAGGCCGGACAGCATGCCCTATTACCCCAATGACACCTGGGGCGGGCAGGCCTTCGCCGACGGGCATCCCACCGAAAACATCTTCAACGAGGGCTATCCCGCCGGGAACAACTGGGGACTGGAGGCGATCAATGTCCCCAGCGCCTGGAGGATGCTGCAGGAAAATGGGAAGAGCGGGAATCTCTCCAAAATCTCCGTCGGTGTGCTCGACAGCATGTTCGACCTGAACCACAGCGACGTCCGTTTTAAGGATGCCTGGGGATTTTCCAAATCTGATTATGTGTACACAGAGCACACAGCTGCCTTCGCGCGGAATGAGACAGACAAGGAGCTGTACAACAGCATCTACTCCCACGGCACCCATGTGGCTGGCATCATCGCTGCAAAGACCGGAAACAGCAGTGGCATCTCCGGCATTGCTTATGGTGTGGATCTGTACGGTCTTTCTCTGATCGGGAAAGATGCGAAATACGTCCCAAAACAAAAAAGTGCAGTCGATTCCTTGATGACCAAGCTGTTTTCTCAAACCGGCAAAAACAAGTTGATCATCAATTACAGTATGGAGGATGGCATCTGGAAAACATCTGCGACCGACATGCTGAAAAAGTTCCTCGACGATGGTAAGGATTTTCTGATCGTCACGGCTGCCGGAAATGATGCAGACAAGGACGCCGCAAAAAACAGTGGCTTCAATAAGATCACAGACCCGGATCTGAAGGCTCGCATCCTCGTGGTCGGCGCTGCGAAGCTGGGGACAGGAGCAGACGGAAATGTCCAATTCAGCTTTGTGGACAAGGAAACAAAAGATGACGGCTCCACGGTCAACATGAACTGGGGTACCCGCATCGACCTCGCCGCGCCGGGTGAGAATATCTACAGCACGGTCCCGAAAAACGTAAAGGGGCTGGCAGATTCTGCGGAAGGGTACGAATGCCAGAAAAAGACCGGCACCTCCCAGGCGGCGCCCCATGTGACGGGCGTAGCAGCGCTGGTTTGGGCGGCAGATCCGACGCTGACGGGCGCCGAGGTCAAGACCGCGCTGACAAAAGCAGCCACCATTTCTCTGTCCAACACCGACGCGACGGGCAATTCCCACAAGATGCTCGACGCAGCAAAGGCCGTGGCGGATACGCTGAAGGTCGAAAATTCGCTGGAGGGCGTCTGCGGCGTCAATGCCTGCTGGAAGCTGGACACAGAAACCGGCACCCTCACAGTTTACAAAGCGCCCACCGCTTCCGCCGGGGCCATGAAGAACTTCGATGATACCCTGTGCGATGTGCCCTGGTACCGCTACCGGCAGCAGATCACCACTGTGAAGGTGGAGAGCGGTGTGGACGTCGTCGGCGATTACGCCTTCGTGAATTGCCCGAATCTGAAAAGAGCGGAGCTCGGCAGCTCGGTACGGCGCATCGGTGATGAGGCCTTTATCGGCTGCAAAAAGCTGGAGACCGTATCCATCCTCCCGGAGACGCTCACGGAGATCGGCAGGGGTGCCTTCCACGGAACCGCCCTGAACGAGATCTACTTCTCCGGCGATCCCTTCACGGTAACGGCTGCGGATCAGGGGGAGGCCGCCTCCTTCCCGCGATATGTTACGCTCTATTATTCTCCTGATAACAGCGTCTGGCCCACGCAGATCACAAACAGCAAATGGCAGGGTTATACAGCCAAGCTGAAGGACAGATGCATGAATTGGGAGATGGACGAGGACGGCACCCTCCGCATTTGGGGCTGGGGCCCGATGCCGGATTATACACTTTATGATCATTATTATTCTGATCCACCCTGGCGCAATTACAAATCATCCATCAAAGCGGTAGAGATTTATGGTCTAAGCTCAATCGGACTCCACGCATTTTACGATTACAACAAACTAACGAAAACCACGATTTCCGGCAGCATGATGCATATCGGAGATTATGCATTTTACAAATGCAGCAGTATGACCAGCATCACAATCCCGGATGGCCTGACGACTATTGGAAACTACGCATTCGGTGTCTGCACCAGTCTAACAAGCATTACAGTCCCGGACAGCGTGACAAGTATCGGAAAATTCGCGTTCGGTCATTGCGCCAGTCTGACAAGCATCAAGATTCCGGACGGTGTGACGAGTATCGAAAGATCTGCATTCTTTTATTGCGAAAGTTTGACAAGCATCATAATCCCTGCGAGCGTGACAAGTATCGGAGAAGCTGCATTTTCTGGATGCAAAAGTCTGACAAACATCGAAATTCCGGACGGTGTGACGAGTATTGACGAATATACATTCAATTATTGCAGCAGCCTTACCAGCGTGATTATCCCGGACGGAGTGACGAGTATTGGAGTCTCTGCATTCTATGGCTGCAGCAGCCTGATCAGTATCACAATCCCGGACGGAGTGACGAGTATTGGAGACTCTGCATTCCGCGATTGCAGCAGTCTGACAAGCATCAAGATTCCGAAAGGTGTGACGAGTATTGGTGCATATACATTCTACAAATGCAGCGGACTTATCAGCATCAATGTACCGGAAGACGTAACGAGTATCGGAAAATCTGCATTCGATCAATGCACCAGTTTGACCAGCATCACAATTCCAGAAGGTGTGACGAGCATCGGAGAATATGCATTCTCTTATTGCAGCAGTCTGACAAATATCACAATTCCGGAAAGTGTGACCAGTATCGAGTACGGTGTATTTATCGAGTGCAGCAGTCTGACCAGTATCACAATTCCAGACAGTGTTACAAGTTTTGGAACCAATGCATTCCAGAAATGCAAAAGTCTGACCAGCATCACACTGCCAAAGAGTCTTACGAGTATTGGATCCTGTGCATTCGATGCCTGCATAAATCTAAAAACCATCTGGTTCCGCAGTGCAAGTCTTCCTTCTGCTAGTTACTATTCTTTCCAAGGCGTTACAGCCACGGCATACTATCCATCCAGTTGGGGCGAAGCGCCGACAAGTTCCTATGGCGGTACCATCACCTGGATCCCCTACGATCCCGCGTGATAAAACCCTCAACACCAATCCAAAACACGATCCTCCCGAGCACATCGGGAGGATCATTATTATGGTATGGATAGTAAAATCCCCCGGCGGCCGAAGCCGTCGGGGGAACCCGCAATTGCCGTGTGAGCTCAAATAATAACCTGCACAAAAAGCAGGTGGGTCGCCTCTCTGCTGAATCTCCGCTTCCAACGTCCAAAGACGGTACAAGCCGCTCCGGGAGGCCTGCGATCCGCAGCAGAAGTTGTTCCGGCGTCCCTTATTAAAGATGTGGGTCTAAATGAGCTCCGAGCAGAAAATCTGCTCCACGCACAACGCAGGACTTGATTGCGCGTTCAGGGAGGTTAATCCTCCGTGCCCTCGTCTTCCTCCAGCATCCGCATGAATGCCTCGTAGACAGTGTCCAGCTCGTCATCATCGTCGATGGAGGCATAGACCTCCATGCCGTCCTCCTCCAGAATCTTCAGCAGGATGATGCCGTAGTCCGGGTCGTCCTCCTCCATATCCGCCGGCAGGGCCGCCAGGTACTCCTGACCCTCCAGCTCGAAGGTGTCCAGCACCTCCAGATCAAAGGTATCGCCGTTTTCGTCCTCGATGGTCAGATAATCAGAGCCGAATTCGTCGCTCATGGCCATGTCCTCCGTTTCTTTCGGTCTGCCTCTATTGTAGCCTATTCCGAAGCAGAAATCAAGTAGAAATGTGAAGTGGGACAGGGTGGGGAGTTTTCAGCATGGGGTCAGGTTTCGGAGGAAAATATAATAAGTGTGGAGTCAGGAGTGTGGAGTGTGGAGTTTAATAGAGGTTCGCATTCAGCGGTAAATTGGAGTTTATCGCTCGCTCCTTGTAGGGCGGGGACCTGTGCCCCGCCGCGTTGAATGTGCTGCCCATGTAACGGCGGGGCACAGGTCCCCGCCCTCCGCCCTACGGTGGATCATTGTAGCTCCCCGATAAACTAGAATTTGAAAACTGTTTAAACTCCACACTCCACACGCACACAAACTACTCACTCAGATCCTCCAGCAGCATCAAAAGCTGCTCCCGGCTGCCCACGGTGAGACCGCCCTGCAGCAGCTCCCGGTCACGCTGGCGGAGGCTCTCGGTCTGGATGGCGGTGATCTGCAGCGGCTCCGGGTCCGAGCCGGCGGCAAAAACACTCACATAACCGTCATAATCTCTGAGAACAAATTCGGCCTTCGCACCGTCATAACTCTGGAGTTCCGTTTTCACCGCCGCCGGGAAGGTGTGCGCCGCCTGCTGGGCGCAGATCACCGCAAGCACCGACAGCAGCGCCGTCCCCGCGGCCTTGACGGCGAACCGTTTCATGCAAATTCCCCCTCTCCGCGTTTTTAATGATTTTTCCGCATTTCTTAAATTTTTATCCACAAATGGAAAAATCTCTGTTCATCGTTGACAGAGTGTGATATAATACTATGACTACCCCTGATTTGGAGGTGAATCGACGCACATGGCATCTGCTCGGAAAAAGAAAAGCGTGTCCCGCGCGGTGGCAGACGGCACGGCCAACGCCGCAGTCGGCGTGACCGGTTCGGTCTTTCGCGTGATCGGCACGATCTTCCTGATCCTGATCGTGACGGCGCTGCTGTTTTTGTGCATCTTCGCATACTATGTGAAAACCTGTCTCTCCACGGAACTGGACGTGGAGCTGGAGGACTTTACCGTCTCCCTGTCCAGCTCGATTCTCTATGAGGACGACAACGGCAACTGGCAGAAGCTGGTAGGCCTGTCCTCTCTGGAGAAGCGCGTCTGGGTGGATTATCAGGACATCCCCCAGTACATGGAGAAGGCGGCCGTCGCCATCGAGGACCAGCGCTTCTATCAGCACAAGGGCGTGGACTGGTACCGCACCACCGGCGCATTCGTGAACATGTTCCTCGGCATGCGCAACGATTTCGGCGGCTCCACCATCACCCAGCAGCTGATCAAGAACCTGACCCACCAGGACGACATCACCGTTCAGAGAAAGCTTTTGGAGATCTTCCAGGCACTGGAGTTTGAGAAAAACTACTCCAAGCAGGAGATCATGGAGTGGTATCTGAACATCGTCTACTTCGGTGAGGGCAGCTACGGTGTCTACACCGCGGCTGAGACCTACTTCGGCAAGGCGCCCAGCCAGCTGAGTCTGTCGGAATGCGCCAGCATCGTGGGCATCACCAACAACCCCTCCAAGTACGACCCCTTCATCAGCTCGGAGAACAACAACAACCGGCGCATCACCATTCTGGACAAGATGTATGAGCTGGACTTCATCACCAAGGAAGAGCACGACCAGGCCGTGGCCGATGAGCCCGTCTTTGTTCGCAGCGAGACCGAGGAAGTGGGCCAGACCATCTACAGCTACTATGCCGAGGCCGTCATCGAGGACGTGATCCAGCGTCTGATGGAGGATCGCAGCATCAGCCGCGACACCGCCAAGACTCTGCTCTATTCCGGCGGCTATCAGGTCTATTCCTGCTTCAACCCGAAGATCCAGAATATCGTGGATTCCTACTACACCCAGGGCAAGCTGCCGCTGCACAATTCCGCCTCCGGCCAGCCCTGCCAGTCCGCCATTGTGATCATCGATCCCTACACCGGTGAGGTGCAGGCTATGGCCGGCGGCTACGGTGTCAAGCAGATCAACTTCGGCACCAACCGGGCCACCCAGTCCCAGCGTCCGCCCGGATCCAGCATCAAGCCCATCGCGGTCTACGGTCCCGCCATGGAGCTGGGTCTCATCACCCAGAACACCCGCGTCAATGACTCTGCCAGCATCAAGCTCTCCGGCACCAGCTGGTATCCGAAGAACTCCGGCGGCGGAAACTATGGCGTCATCACCATCCGCACCGCCCTGCAGCGCTCGCTGAACACCGTCTCTGCCCAGATCCTGGACAAGCTCACCCCCGCCGTCTCCTATCAGTTCCTGAAGGAGAAGCTGGGCGTCGTCAGCCTGGACGACTTTGACCAGGACTACGCCCCGCTGGCGCTGGGTCAGCTGACCAACGGCATCACCGTCCGCGAGATGGCTCAGGCGTACTGTGCCTTCGTCAACGACGGCGTGTTCACCTACTCCCGCACCTTTAACTACGTCACCGACTCCGCCGGCAACGTGGTGCTGGAGAATCCCGCCCGCACCATCCAGGCCTTCAAGCAGAACGTGGCCTGGAACATGGAGGATATGCTCTTCAACGCCGTCAACGCCGGTACCGGCACCGAGGCGCGGCTGAGCAACATGCCCGTGGGCGGCAAGACCGGTACCACCACCAACGACTGCGACCGCTGGTTCGTAGGCTTTACCCCCTACTACGTGGCAGCCGTCTGGACCGGCTATGACACCCCGGAGAAGATGAGCTACAGCGGCAACCCCGCCTCTCAGATCTTCCGGCTGGTCATGGGCGATATTCACTCCGATCTGGCCTACAAGTCCTTCCCGACCCCCGAGATCGGCAAGCCCACCGGCATCTTCGGCAACCTGAACATCTCCACCCCGACCCCGACGGTGGATCCCAGTGCCTCGCCGAAGGGAACCGACAAACCCAAGAAGACGCCCAAGCCCACCGCCACGCCCAAGGCGACGCCGACGCCGGCCCCGACGCCGCCCCCGCCGCCGGAGGATGAACCGGTGGATGAGCCCATCGACGAACCCGATGTCGAGGCGGCTTTCCTTGCGGCGGTTTGGTAAAAACTGCATACCGGCAGAGGAAGCAATCGCTTCTTCTGCCGGTTTTGCCTTCCTGTTTGCAGAAAATTTAAAATTTTTGTGGATGTTGCCCTACGGGAATCCCGCCCGAAAGGTTGACAGAATATTCTTAATATGTTACAATTTGATAACAGTTGGAAACCAGAGGTGTTTAAATTTGGCAAAATCGAAAGAGCTCATTTATAAAGGTCACCCGCTGCGGCGGATGGATAACCTGATTTATTTCGGCAGCATGGCCGACAAGTACATCGTCATGCTGCAGATCCTCAGCACCAAAAAGGTGAAGGATCTGGAGGTGGCCGACCGCGTTGCGGTGCAGCTTCAGCTGACGGACCCCGATCTCAAGAGCCGGGACCGCGTGGTGAAGAAGACCGAGAAGGACGGCCTCTACCCCGCCATGGACGTGGCGGTGGCGTGGCTGGACCGCGCACTGAGTCAAAAGTAAGCGGGAAGCGATTCCCACATAACAACCATGACCCTGTGATCCTTCGCAGGGTCGCCCCACGGAAAGGCGCGCACTGCCCATCAGCCTCCGACGCCGCTGCGGAGGTCATTCCGCTTTTCCAATGGGGAGCGAAGCGGCGAAAGGAAGGAAATGTACATGAAGAAAAATTGGTTCAAATCGGGACTCACAGCAGTTCTCTGTGCCGTCATGCTGGCGACCAGTGTGGGCGCGGTCAGCATCGGCGGCGGAACGACGACGACGGATGTGAACTTCCGCAGCGGAGCAGGCACCTCCAGCAGCATCATCGCCACCCTCCCCGCAGGCGCAAAGGTCGTGGTGGAGGAACAGGCGGGCAATGGCTGGTACAAGGTGGTCTATAACGGCACCGAGGGCTACATCTCCGGCGATTACCTGACCGTCAGCTCCAACGCCTCCGGCAGCTTCGGCACCGGCACGATCACCGCAACCAGTGTCAACTTCCGCAGCGGCGCAGGCACGGATTCCGGGATCATCGGTTCCTTTGCCTCCGGCGCCACGGTGAAGGTCGTTGGGGTCAGCGGCAACTGGTATCAGGTGGAGTATAACGGAACCACCGGCTATGTGAGCGCAGATTATCTGAAGCTCTCCGGCGCTTCCTCCGGCTCCTCCGGTTCCAGCAGCAGCTCCAATACCGGCAGCAGCACATCCGGCTCGGTGAAGGGCAACTACGTGCGCATGCGCTCCGGCGCCGGCACGGGTTACTCCATCCTGGGCACCTATGACAACGGCACCGCGCTCACGATTACGGGCACGGAAAACGGCTGGACCAAGGTCACCATCGGCGGCGTCAACGGCTACATCCGTTCGGACTTCGTCACCACCGGCAGCAGTTCTCAGAGCAGCGGTGGCTCGACCGGCTCCAAGACCGGCTACATCAACGGCACCTCCGTGCGTATGCGCTCCGGCGCAGGCACGTCGAGCTCCATTCTCGGCGTCTATAACACCGGCACCGAAATGACCATCACCGGCGAGAACGGCAACTGGTACGCCGTCAGCTACAACGGCACCAACGGCTATGTGTGCAAGGACTACATGACCACCACCAAGCCCAGCTCCAGTTCCGCCAGTTCCGCCAGCGGCACCGACGGTTACATCAAGGGCAGCTCCGTGCGTATGCGCTCCGGCGCGGGCACCGGGTATTCCATCCTCGGCACCTACAACAACGGCACGCCCCTGACCATCACCGGAGAGAGCAGCGGCTGGACCAGTGTGACCATCAACGGCATCAAGGGCTTTGTGAACAGCGCTTATGTGACCACCACCAAGCCCAGCGCCGAGGCTGTCACCACCGGCTCCAACAGCACCTCCAGCACCGCAAGCAACACCGCCCAGCTCATCGTGGCCACCGCCAAGCAGTATCTGGGTTATCCCTACGTCTACGGCGGCGCAAGCCCCTCCGGCTTCGACTGCTCCGGCTTCGTGAACTACGTGTTCAAGCAGTGCGGCTACTCCATGAACCGCGTGGCCAGCGCCATCTACTACAACAACGGCACCTACGTGGAAAAGGGCAATCTGCAGCCTGCGGATCTGGTGTTCTTCTCCAACTCCAGCGAGAGCGTGGGCCATGTGGGCATCTACATCGGCAACAACCAGTTTATCCACGCCTCCTCCAGCACCGTCGGCGTCATCATCAGCGATCTGAGCTCGACCTACTATCTCCAGCACTACGTCGGCGCCAAGCGCATCCTCAAGTAATATCGGTCAAACAGCCGAAAGGGCTGCCTCATTCGAGGCAGCCCGATTTTTTTGCTTTGTTACATGCTTCCATGGCTCATCCGATAGCTGAAGGACGAGGGGTGCTTCCCTGCCCAGAAGGCGTAGAGCAGGATGGCGAGATTGCAGGTGTATGCGAAGATCTTCTCCCCGTACCGATCCGTGACCTTCCCTGCCGTCAGTCGGGTCAGGAGCAGCACCGCCGCCATGATGGTGAAGAACACGCCGCCGCTTGGAAGCCCCTGCTCGGCGGCAAACTTGGCAGTGAAGTTTTCCAGCGCGCCGTAGGTGAACATGAACACCAGTGCGACCACCGAGGCCGGAATTGCGTCTTTATCTAAGAGGCCCTTGAAGGAAATGGGTTTCTTCTGCTGCGGAACCGGGGCGGTTTTCAGGAAGCATAACAGGATCAGCGACAGCACGATCACCCCCGCCGCCACGAGAAACAGCGTGGAAAAGCCGTACCGCTCCATCAAACTCAGACCCAGCGCCGGCGCACAGGCGGTGGCCAGCGCGGTGGCGAGACCGAACATGCCCATGCCCTCGGCGAACCGGGGCTTCGGGATCAGGTCGGAAGCGATGGTGGCGGTGCTGGTGTTGGAAAAGGCCAGGGACGCACCGTGCACCATTCTGAACAAAAAGGACAGATACAAGACCCCCACCAGCAGATAGCCGATCGGCATGAGCCCCATGCCGATGAGTCCCAGGATCAGGATGCCCTTGCGTTTGCCGCTGTCCAGCATCCAGCCGATCACCGGACGGAACACCACCGCCACGATGGAAAACAGCGCCGCCGCCAGACCCGCCTGGGCCTCGCTGCCGCCGAGATGCTCCACATAGAACGGGAACGTGGACAGCACCATCAGGTGGTTTAGAAACACCAGAAAGTTGATCACGATGATCAGCACCAGATCCTTGCTCCAAAGCTTTGTTTTCTCCATAATGACCTCCAAAAACGCAAAAAATGCATAAATCCGATCGTTCAAAAACAACCGGACTTACGCATTCGCAGCACATTGTGGGGGTATTTTAGCACGAAAAATGACGGCCTGTCAATCGGAAAAACTTCATAAAAACTTCATGGCTTTTTCTATGGCGTTTTGATGCAAAACGTGGTATAATGGATTCACTAAGCGCAAAGGATGGGAAGAAAATGGAATTTCTGAAAACGCACAAACGCCCGGTCATCATCGCCGCCGTCGCGGTGGCCCTGATCGCTGTGGCGCTGTTTTTTCTGCTCCGCAGCGGCGGCAGCAGCGCCAACGCGGTCTACGTCCAGTCGGTCAGAGAGATCACCGGCGGCGGACTGACCCTGGTGGAGCGGTTCAGCGGTGTGGCGGAGTCGCAGAAGACCGAGAAGATCGCCGCCGACAGCACCAAAACCGTCAAGGAGATCCACGTGCAGTCCGGCGACACCGTGAAGAAGGGCGACAAGCTCTTCAGCTACGACACCGAGCTCATCAGTCTGGACGTGCAGCAGGCGCAGCTGGAGATTGAATCCCTCCAGAGCAGCGTCGCCACCGCAAACAACCAGATCAGCCAGTATCAGCGGGAGCGGCAGAACGTCTCCGGCTCCGAGCGTCTGGCCTATGACGCCCAGATCCAGCAGCTCCAGGCGGAGATCAACTCCAACAACTACGAAATCAAGACCAAGCAGGCGGCCCTGGAGCGCCTGAAAAACAGTCTCACCAACGCAGACGTCCTCGCTCCCTTCGACGGGGTGGTGGACCAGGTGGGCACCGTGGAGGCGCCCATCGACGGTGAGAACACCATGGTCACCCTCCGCAACGGCGGCGAGCTGCGCATCAAGGGCAGCGTCAGCGAGCAGAACGTAGCCCTGCTCAGCCAGGGGCAGCTGGTCATCGTCCGCTCCCGCGTGGATCCCACCATCAGCTGGCCCGGCACCATCGACAGCATCGACACCGGTTCCGCCCAGAAGAGCGAGAACGAGGACTACTACGGCGGTGAGGGCGGCGGCAGCCGCGCCACCTACTACTCGTTTTATGTAAACCTCGACGGCGGCACCGACGGCGTCATCATGGGCCAGCACGTGACCATCGAGCCGGACTACGGCCAGACCGAGGTCCGCGACGGCCTCTGGCTCAACGCCGGGTATCTGACCATCAACGAGGACGGCAGCGCCTTCGTCTGGGCGGACAACGGCCGCGGCAAGCTGGAAAAGCGCAGCGTGACCCTGGGCGACTATGACGAGGACTTCGACGAGTATGAGATCCTGGACGGCCTCACTCAGGACGATCTGATTGCCTGGCCCGACGAGACCTGCGCCGCCGGACTGCCCACCACCACGGAGCTGGTCTTTGACGACGAGGAGTTCAAGGAGGACTTCGGTTCCTTTGACGAGGAGTTCTATGAAGAGGACTTCGAGGGCGAGTTCGAGGGCGAGTTTGAAGGCGAGCCCATGGAGGAGCCGATGGGCTCCATGGACGCGGAGGGCTGAGCATGGCGGAAGTGCTGATTGATCTGCGTCACATCTATAAGACGTACGATCCCGACGGCAAGGCGCCCGTGCCGGTTTTGAACGACGTCAGTCTCCAGGTGGAGACGGGCGAGTATGTGGCCATCATGGGCCCCTCCGGTTCGGGAAAGTCCACGCTGATGAACATCATCGGCTGTCTGGATCTGCCCACCGCGGGCGAGTTTTACATGGGAAACGAAAACGTTCTGGAGAAGAATGAGAACGATCTCAGCGATCTCAGAAACCGGATGATCGGCTTCGTGTTCCAGAACTTCAACCTGCTGCCCAGAGAGACGGCACTGGAGAACGTGGCCCTGCCGCTGCTCTACGCCGGCATGGGCAGAAAAGAGCGTCTGGAAAAGGCCAGAACCGCTCTGGACGCCGTGGGACTCAGCGACCGGGCGGAGTTTCTCCCCACCCAGCTCTCCGGCGGCCAGAAGCAGCGCGTCGCCATCGCGAGAGCCATGATCAACCACCCCAGCATTCTCCTGGCCGACGAGCCCACCGGCGCTCTGGACTCCGCCAGCGGACGGCAGGTGATGGAGCTCTTCCGGGAGCTGAACAACCAGGGGGTCACCGTGGTGATGATCACCCACGCCCCGGAGATCGCGGAAAACGCCGACCGCACCATCCGGATCCTGGACGGCCGCATCGCGGAAGGAGGCGCTGAAGCATGAACAAGAAACGCATCCGCGTCATCCTCATCGCGGCAGTCATCCTGGCGGCCCTGATCGCCGGCATCGTGCTGATCGCGCGGCACGTCCGCAGCCAGACCGTCAACGTCTACGCCGTCTCCGACGTGGCCGAGGGCTGGATGGGCAACAACGACGAGCTCTACGCCACCATCACCGAGGGCAGCGCCGAGACCATCCCTCTGGACGAGGGCATGGTGGAGTCCTTCTCTGTGAAGAAGGGCGACACCGTGAAGAAGGGCGACCTGCTCTTAAAATACGACACCTCCAGCTACCAGCTGACCCTCAGCAGCGATCAGGCCAGCATCGCCATGCTGCAAAGCCAGATCCAGCAGGCGCAGCAGGACATCAACACCTATCGGAACATGACCCCGGCGGAGCAGGCGCCCCAGCCCGCGACGCCCACGCCGAAAGCCGCGCCGCAGGTTTACGCGATGATCAAGACCGACACCAAGCCCAGCGGAACCGAGGGCGGCGTGAATTATTATAACTGCACCGAAAGCACCGTGGTGCGCCACGAGTACATCCTCACCCTGCGGGACAGCGGCGAGACCGTCCGCTTCCGGGTCTTTGACGGGAAGGCGCTGATGGGCGTCTGGACGGTCAGCGGCAAGTATCTGCAGACCGCCTACCGGAACGAGTGGACGCCCACCGACTGGACCCTCAGCGACGGCGTGGAGCTCTCCGGCGACGGCACCGTTACCGTGGACTTTACCCAGACCCACTACGGCAGCTTCGAGAGCCTGGTGCCCACCGAGGACGAGGAAGAATGGTTCGATCCCGACCCCGGCGAGTACTACACCGCCGCCGAGATCGCCGAGATGATCCGGGACAAGAATCAGGACATCTCCGACTATCAGCGGCAGCTGAAGCAGGCCCAGCTGAAGTATCAGCGGGACCAGCTCACCGGCCAGAGCGGCGAGGTCCGCGCCAAGTCTGACGGCGTGGTCACCTATGTGGCCGATCCCCACAATATCTCGGTGGGCGAGCCGCTGGTGAAGATCCAGGGCAGCGCCCGGGCCACCGTCAGCGTCTATGTGGATGAGCTTTCCAGAGACGTTTTGAAGCCCGGCGACGTGGTGAACGTCTACGCCTACGAGAGCGGCAGCAACTTTACCGCCACGGTGGATTCCATCGGTGACAAGCCCACCGACGAGTATTCCTCCTGGGGCTCCAACAGCTCCTATTACGCCGTCACCTGCATCGCCGACGACCCGGATGTGGAGGTCAGAGCCTGGGAGGGCTGCTCCGTCACCCTGGACAGCGCCGGCGAGAGCGGCAGCGGCCTTTATCTCCCCATGTATTTCGTCCGTGAGGACAGCGGCGGCAGCTACGTGCTCTGCCAGGGAGAAAACGGCAAACTGGAGCAGCGCTACATCTCCACCGGCGCCATCCTCTGGGGCAGCATGGTGGAGGTCCGCGGCGGCCTCGACTATGAGGATTTCGTGGCCTTCCCCTACGGCCGCGGCGTCCAGGCCGGCAACCCCACCAAGGTGGCCGAGCTGGATGAGCTCTACAATTACTATTAAGGAGGGACAACGATGTTAGAGAATATACGCCTGTCCTTCCGCGGCATCTGGAGCCACAAGATGCGCTCGTTTTTGACCATGCTGGGCATCATCATCGGCATCGCCGCCATCATCGTCATCGTGTCCACCATCCAGGGCACCAACGAGCAGATCAAGCAGAATCTGGTGGGCTCCGGCACCAACACCGTGAACGTGACCCTCTATCAGGACGGCTGGAACTACGAGTTCGACTATAACCCCGTGCCGGACATCCAGCCCTTCAATGACAGCCTGAGAGAGGAGCTGGCCGAGATCGACGACGTGGAGGGCATCGCCTACATCCACAAGCGGGACTACACGGATCAGATGTTCTATCTGAAGACCGATCTCAGCAGCAACTCCCTCTACGGCGTCAGCGCGGACTATTTCAGCGTAGCCGGCTACCAGATCATCCGCGGCAGAGGCTTCTCTGAGCGGGAGCTCACGGAGCCCGGCGCCAGAGTCTGCGTCATCGACAAGACCGTCCGCGCCACGGCCTTCGGCGGCGAGGAGCCGGTGGGCAAGGCCATCGAGATCAAGGGCGTGCCCTTCACCGTGGTGGGCGTGGCCCAGTCCAGACAGACCTTCGAGCCCACCATCAACTCCCTGGAGGACTGGTACATGTACTCCGGCGACAACACCGGCAAGGTGTTCGTGCCCGACTCCGCATGGCCGCTGCTCTTCGGCTTTGACGAGCCGGAGACCGTGGTGCTCAGAGCGTCCAGCACCGACGCCATGACCTCCGTTGGCAGAGAGGCGGCGAAGCTGATCAATAACACATTGAATCTGGACACCACCGACTCCGCCGCGCTGCAGTACAAGAGCGCCGACCTGCTGGATCAGGCCGCCGACCTGCAGCAGCTTTCGAACTCCACTAACATCATGCTCATCGCCATCGCCTCCATCTCCCTGCTGGTGGGCGGCATCGGCGTCATGAACATCATGCTGGTGTCGGTCACCGAGAGAACCAGAGAGATCGGCCTCAAGAAGGCACTGGGCGCGAGACGCAAGCAGATCCTGGGCCAGTTCCTCACCGAGGCGGCGGTGCTGTCGCTCCTGGGCGGACTGCTGGGCATCATCGTGGGCATCATCCTGGCGAGAGTGATCTCCTACGTCATGCAAATCCCCGTGGCCATCAGCGTCCCGGCCATCGTCATCGCCATCGTGTTCTCCACCCTGGTGGGTGTGATCTTCGGCCTGCTCCCCAGTGTCCGGGCCTCGAAGCTGAACCCCATCGACGCGCTGCGATACGAATAAAACAGCAACTCCCCCGGTGCAGACCGGGGGAGATTTTTTATGGAATGAGACTTCAAATTCCAGTTTATCGGGGCGTAAGATTTTGCAGAATGCCGGATAGAACTTGGCTCCCTTGCGTAAAGGGAGCCCATTCTATTTCAGTCTGCTGCAAAATCCAACAGCTCGTTAAACTCCAATTTGAAATCAAAAAAACAGCGCGATGCGAAATCTGCATCGCGCTGTTTGGATCAGAATTACAGAATTACTGAAGGAAGCCTCGGGTCAGGAAGCTTGCGGGGTCGCCGCCGTCCAAGGAGACGCCCAGTCTGCCGCCGGTGCTGGTGAGGTAGGCAGTCTGGATGAAGCCGAGACCCAGCTTTTTGCCCAAGAGCGTGTAGGTCACCTTGGTGTCGGCGGAGAACACCCCGTCGTCATAGCTCCAGACGAAGGGCGTGTCGGTATAGACCAAGCTCCGTCCGTCGGCCTTGGCGTACTTGCCGTCGGCGTTCTGGATGGTCCAGCCGTCATCCTGTTTGGTGAAGGTGTAGGAACCCAGCTCTCTGCCGCCCAGCAGAACGATCAGATCGCCGTCCTGAAGCTCGGCAGCCTCTTCCACTTCCTGAACCTCCACATCCACCGCCACCGGCTCCAGAATGGACTGGGCGGAGGCCTTGGTCCAGCCGCCGTGGGTGGTGTAGATGTCCACGCCTGCGTTCTTCACCACGCAGCGGTAAGTGACGCCCTCGTAGTCGGCGTCCATGGGCAGCCGCAGGCTCTGGTTGGTCTCACCGTCGAGATCCGTCCAGGTCTTGCCGTTGGAGGAAATCTGCCACTGGTAGCTGTTTTCGGTGTTGCCCGCGGTCAGGGCCGCGCGGAGCACGATCTCCTCGCCGCTCTGGGCCTGGGCGATGCTGCCCTCCGGATATTCGGCGTAGAGGTGGTCAGAGAGCCACAGCACGCGCTTGGCGCAGAACTCCTTGAGGTTGTTTACATAATTCTGCCACGTGAGGGTGGGCTCATAGCGGAGCCGATAGGAACCGGTGCCCAGGAAGCTCATGGTGTTGGGGGCGACCAGGTAGTCGGCGCTGAGACTGTGGGTGCCCCAGAGCTCGTTGTTCATGTCGGCGGAGGCGCCCAGCACTTCGGCCTGCCGGTCAGTGTTGGCGGCCAGATCCTCGAAGGCCCACTTGTAGTCGTTGTAGACCTCGGCCACCCGCTTCATAAAGCTCTCATGCATGCCGAGACCCTGGAGGATGCTGTAGGGCTCCTTGGAGGCCACCAGGCCCACGCTGTCGTTGTACCAGCCCTCGGCGTTGAGCTGCTTGTGCTCGGTGACGCCGACGAAGAACTTGTGCAGGGTGCGGCCGAAGGCGATGTCGTAGTCCCAGGCGGGTCCGGCGATGAGCTTGTCATTTTCCGTCAGACCGTCCCGGTGCATGATGATGTTGCCGGAGTAGCAGTCGTAGGTCTTGGAGACCTCGAACATCAGGTACATCTTGGCCCAGGAGTCCAGATCGAAGTAGTTCTGGTATTCCTCGGAATCCCAGTCGAGGACAGAATTCCAGGCTTCGGTGAACCAGGCCTGGATGGTCTCCACGGTCTCGCCGGCGTCCGCGGCGTCGTCACCGATATCCTCCACGTTCACCACATTGTGCTTGAAGGGCATCTCCTTGATGTTCGGGAACTCGAACTGCTCCGGGATGTCCTCGGGGATGTGGTCGTTTTCCAGAACGTAGCCCTCGTCGGGGGCGTTGTAATCCTTCTTCGGCGTGAGCAGGTAATTGCCCAGGAACTCGCCGTTCATCCAGACGTCCACAAACTCGCTCTGCAGACCGATGCCCAGGGTGTCGGCCAGATCCAGCGCCACCTTGTTTCGAAGCAGGGAGTTGTCCAGATAGTTGGCCAGCAGAGACCACTTCTTGGCCTTGACGCCTTTGATCAGCTCCACCTTCTGCTTCTTGTCGTAGTCGTCTTTCTTATAGAAGGTGAGGTTGTAGGGCTTCTTGTCAAAGACCCAGGTGGAGTTGCCGCGGCCCTTCATGCTGAAGTAGGGGTAGTCCACACCGGCGTAGTTGACGCCGCCGTAGCAGCTGGTCTCGTGGTCGTCGTCCTTGTTCATGGCCTGGATGGTGCCGAGGCTCTCGTCGATGTTCAGGAACATGGCGTTGACGCTTCTGGCGCCCTGAACGGTCTTGAGATTAATCAGGCGGATGACGTTCCCCTTCTGCACCTTATAGGTGACGCTCTCCCCCACCGGGGCCAGCGGAGCTTCGCCGCTCTGGTAGGTCACATCATCCTTCGTGAGGGTCAGGCTCGGATCGTCCCAGCTGAGGGTGAGCGCCTCCGCCGCGGCCTTTCCGGGCAGATAAATCTTGCCGATGCCGCCCAGGACGAAGTCCACCAGCACGTCGCCGTCCAGACCCAGCTCGGGATCGGCAGCCACCAGCAGATCCACTTTGAAAACCGCCTTGAAGTCCCAGTCGTCCCCTTCCGGGATCTCCGGGGTCTCCTCAGCAGGCTCGGTCTCTTCTGCGCTCTGCGCATCTTCGGAAGCTTCCGCATCCTCCGCAGGCGCAGCCGCTTCTGCTGCCGCTTCCTCAACGGGTGCCACTTCTTCTGTCGGCTCCGCGTCGGGCGCGGCTTCCGTCTCCTCCGCTGCCTGATTATCCCCCTCGGGCAGAACGGTCTCAACGGCGGTCGTTTCCTCGGTCTCTGCCTCCACGGCCCCGGCGGAGAGGGTCATGCCGGAAAACAGCGTGACGATCATGCACAGGGTCAGCAGCAAGGAAATGCCTCGTTTGTTCATAATATCCCCCTTTTCCTATTCCTGATGGATCAGGAAAGATAGGATAATTATATCATAGTTTCCCCGCCATCGTAAAGTTAACACGCTGTTGGTTTTGTCACAGCTTTCAACATTTTTTGCGTTTTTGTTGATTTGCTGCACAAAATTTATCGCTGAAAATTGTGAATATTTTGTAAACAATCGGTTTCGGTAAAAAAATGCTGGATTTTAGCGTGCTAATGTGGTAATATGGTGCACGGCTAATGAAGCAAACCAAAAATCTATGGAGGATTTACAAAATGAAAAGAACTTTAGCACTTCTGCTGGCAGTGATGATGCTGGCCACCGTTCTGGTGGGCTGCGGCAATTCCAGCAGCAATCAGCAGACCGCCGGCTCCGAGGCCGCCGAGTCTGCCGCCGAGAGAACCACCTTCATCATGGGCATCGACCCGGAATATCCCCCCTTCAGCTATCTGGGCGACGACGGCAACTACACCGGCTTCGACGTGGAGATCTGCCAGGCCGTCTGCGATTATCTGGGCTGGGATCTGGAAATCTTCGGCGTCAACTGGGACGAGAAGCTGGTGCAGCTGGACTCCTTCGAGTGTGACTGCGTCTGGTCCGGCATGACCATCCTCGACAGCATGAAGGAAGCGGGCTACACCCTCTCCGCGCCTTACTATGACAACACCCAGGTGCTGGTGGTCAAGGGCGACAGCGGCTTCGCCTCCTCCGCGGATCTGGCGGGCAAGGACGTGGCCGTGCAGCTGGGCACCTCCGGCGAGGCGCTGCTGAACGGCGATCTGGCCGATCTGGCTGAGACCTTCGGCAACGTGGTCACCTGCGACAGCTTCCTGAAGTGCTTCACCGAGCTGGAAGGCGGCAGCGTGGACGCCGTGTTCGTCGACATGCCCGTGGCGGCCAGCTATGTGGCCTCCCACCAGGGTCTGAACATCATCGATGAGGATCTCGGTGCTGAGCAGTACGGAATCGCCTTCCGCGCCGACGACACCGAGCTCTGCGCTCAGGTCGAGGAAGCCGTGGCCGCTCTGGTGGCCAACGGCACCTACGCGGAGATCGCCTCCAAGTATCCCGACATCGTCAACAACCTGCTGTTCCTCTCCGAGTAAGCTTTACCCGGAACCCTGAAACAACAACCGATCCCCGAAAGCGCCGAAACAGCGCTTTCGGGGGAATTCTGTTTAAAAGTATGGTGTAACTTATGTCCTTAATGACAATGATCGTGAAGATGAGCGAGGGTCTGGGAAAGACTTGCGCCATTTTCTTCCTGACGTTGCTGTTCTCGCTGCCGCTGGGCATGATCGTGGCGCTGCTGCGGATGAGCAAGAACAAGATCGTCTCCGCCATCACCCGGTTTTTCATCACGGTGCTGCGCGGTACGCCTCTGATGCTGCAGCTGCTGGCGGTCACCTACGGCCCCTACTACCTCTTCGGCGCGGGCGTTGCGAGAAACAAGCTGATCCCCGTGGTCATCGCCTTTTCCATCAACTACGCTGCCTATTTCGCCGAGATCTACCGCGGCGGCATCGAGTCCATCCCCGTGGGCCAGTATGAGGCCGCCACCGTCCTCGGCTACACGAAATTCCAGACCTTCATGCGCATCATCCTGCCTCAGGTGGTCAAGCGCATCATGCCCAGCGTGACCAACGAGATCGTGACGCTGGTCAAGGACACCTCGATGGCCTTCACCGTCTCCTATCAGGAGATGTTCACCATCGGCAAACAGATCGCGAACTCTCAGACCAGCTTCATGCCCTTCCTGGTGGCCGGCGTGTTCTACTACATCTTCAACCTGATCGTAGACCGGGTCATGGGCCGGATCGAAAAGCGGCTTGATTATTATAAATGAGGATACGATGATGACAGATACCAAGAAAAACGAATCCGCCTCCCAGGCGATCCTGGAGATCCGCGGTCTGCAGAAGTCCTTCGGGGTGCTGAAGGTGCTCCGGGACATCTCCCTGGACGTGGAGCCCGGCAACGTGGTCTCCATCATCGGGCCCTCCGGCTCCGGCAAGTCCACCCTGCTCCGCTGCGCCACCTTTCTGGAGACCGCCGACGGCGGCGACATTCTCTACGACGGCCAGCACGCGGTGAAAGCCGGCGTCTATGCGAACAAAACGGAGCTCGCGAAGTTCCGCACCCGGTTCGGACTGGTGTTTCAGAACTTCAACCTCTTCCCCCACTACTCCGTGATGAAGAACATCTCCGAAGCGCCGCTGCTCCACGGGCAGAGCAAGGAGGAGACCCAGGAATACGCCATGTCCCTGCTGAAAAAGATGGGTCTGGAGGGCAAGGAGAATTCCTATCCCTGCCAGCTCTCCGGCGGCCAGCAGCAGCGTGTCGCCATCGCGAGAGCATTGGCATTGAAGCCGGAGATCCTCTTCTTCGACGAGCCCACCAGCGCCCTGGATCCGGAGCTCACCGGTGAGGTTCTGAAGGTCATCCGCCAGCTGGCGGAAGAAAAAATGACCATGGTGGTGGTCACCCACGAGATGCCCTTCGCCAGGGCCGTCAGCAACCACGTCATCTTCATGGACGGCGGCGTGATCGTGGAGGAGGGACATCCGGAGGACGTGTTCGGTGATCCGCAGCAGGAGCGCACGAAGCAGTTTTTGCGGAACTATCAGAAATGAAGCTTACTTACAGTCTATTCGATCCCACCGGGAACCGGACGATTTTGGTTCAGACTCCGGTTCCGGAGGCAGAGCAGCCCCGGATTGCGGCGAAACTCATGGAACTGGAGCCGGAGACCGAGCAGGTGGGATTTTATCAGGAAGAAGGCGGCATCCGGCTGCGGATGGCAGGCGGCGAGTTTTGCGGCAACGCAGCCATGAGCGCCGCGGTGCTCCGCGCGACTCACAGCGAAACCGAGCAGCTGGAAGCGGCGGTCACCGTCTCCGGCGCCAAAGAGCCCGTGCGCGCATCGGTGAAGCTGCAGCCCGAGGGCTGGTGGATCGGCACCGTGGAGATGCCGAAGCCGAAGGCGCTCACCGAAGTGCTGCTCCCCGGCGTCGGTACGGTCCCGGTGGTGGAGTTCGACGGCATCGCCCACGTGATTTTGGAGCAGCCGCTCCCCCGACCGCTGGCGGAGCGCTCCGCGCCGGAATGGTGCGAAAAGCTCTCTGCCGACGCGTTGGGGCTCCTGTTTCTGGACATGCGAAGCGGCGGGCTGACCCCGCTGGTCTATGTGCCGGCGGCGGGGACCCTCTGCTGGGAGAAATCCTGCGCCAGCGGCACCACCGCCGTGGGGTATTATCTGGCGAAGCAGCAGGGCGAGCCCGTGACCGCCACCCTCCGGCAGCCCGGCGGCGTCCTCAAGATCGCGGCTGATCCCGACGGCAATCTGATGCTCACCGGCGCTGTCCGCCAGCTGGAAACCAAAACCATCGACATTTAAAAACCAAACCGGAACAGGGATGACCTGCTCCGGTTTTTTGATTCAAATAATAGTTTATCGGGATGTTAAAGAGAATCCGTAGGGGAGGGGCAAGCCCCTCCCCTACGGCCACCATTTGGTTGTCGTGTAAAATCCAACTCCCCGCTAAACTCCAATTCCCTTACAGTCCTACCGCTTTCAAGGCCTGATCCAGATCTTTGATGATGTCCTTCGGATCCTCCAGACCGAGGCTGAAACGGAGGAAGCCCTTGCGGAACTTTTCGGGATAGAGATGGATCCGCTCATCGTAGCTGGGCTGAGGGAAAATGAGGCTCTCGTCGTGGCCCAGGGACACCGCGAAGGTGATGACCTTCAGCTGGGCGCAGAACCGCTCCACGGTCTTGTCGTCGGTGGCGAGGCCGAAGGAGATCACCCCGCCGAAGCCATTTTGCATCTGCTTTTTCGCCACCGCGTAACCGGGGTTGCTCTCCAATCCGGGATAGGCCACGAAGGTCACGTTCTCCCGCTGCTCCAGCCATTTCGCCACGATCAGCGACGTCTCGTTGATCCGCTGCATCCGCAGCGGGAAGGTGACGCTGCCTCTGAAAATCTGCCAGGCGTTGAAGGGGCTGATGACGCTCCCCACGTTCACCTGGGCCTCGTAGCGGATCCGGTCCATGGTCTCGAGATCGTTGGAAATGATCGCGCCTCCCTGGGCGTCGCCGTGGCCGTTGATGAACTTGGTCAGCGCCTCCACCACGAAGTCCGCACCGAGATCCAAAGGCCGCTGGTTCAGGGGCGAGGCGAAGGTGTTGTCCACACTGAGGATGGCGCCGTTTTGATGGGCGATCTCCGCGATGGCGGCGATGTCCGTGACGCCCACGGTGGGGTTGTCCGGGGTCTCGATGTGCACCAGCTTCGTACCGGGGGTGATGGCCTTTTTCACCGCCTCCAGATCCGTCATGTCCACCATGACGGTCTCCACCCCGAACTTCCGGTTGAACAGCTCGTGGAACATCCGGTAGACCGCCATGTAGCTCACATTCGGATACACCACCCGGTCGCCGGACTCCAGCAGCGTCCAGAACAGCGCGTGGAGCGCCGCTACGCCGCTGCCCAGCACGATGGCGTCGTCGGCCCCGTGGAGGGCCGCCACCTTCTCCTCCAGCCAGTGCTGGTTGGGGTTGCCGTTGCGGGCGTACATCAGCAGATCCGTGGAGGAATAGTTCACCTGGCTCAGATCGTCCGGCAGCTTGTAGCTGTTGGCCATGTGCAGCGGCCGCCGCACCGCTCCGGTGCCCTCGTCGTAGTCGGTGCCGGTGTGCACCGCCTGGGTGGTGATGTCGTAACCCTGAAACGGGTTTTCCTTCTTTGCCATGATACCGCCTCCTGAATTTGGTTTTTCTGTATTTTACATTTTATTTCCTATCATGTCAATAGGATTTTAAAAATCTCTTGAAACCACGGGGAAGCTGTGTTACACTCTCCGCATGGAAACAATTGGGAGGGACACCCATGTGGTATATCATCGCCGCCCTGGCCGCGGCGCTTGTTTTCTTTTGCCTGCTGGCGCGGCGGATGGGCCGCTCCCCCGCTGAGATCCTGGCGCTGGTGAAAACCGGCGGCGGCAAGGCCCTCAGCGTGGCGAAGGTGCTGATCGTCATCGGCGTGGTCACCGGCGTCTGGCGGGCTGCGGGCACCATCGTGGTCTTCGTCTGCTACGGGGTGCAGCTGATCCGGCCGGAGCTGTTTCTTCTGGTGGCCTTCGGTCTGGCGGCGCTTCTGAGCTTCGCTCTGGGCACCAGCTTCGGCGTGGCGGGCACCGTGGGCGTGATCTTCATGACCCTGGCGCGGAGCGGCGGCGTGAATCCCATCATCACCGGCGGCGTGCTGCTGTCGGGAGTGTTTTTCGGGGATCGGGGCTCGCCGGTATCCTCCACCGCCATTCTGGTCTCGGCATTGACCAAAACCGACCTGATCGGCAACGTGAAGCGGATGGCAAAGACCGGGCTGATCCCCTTTCTGCTGTGTCTGCTTTTCTATACATTCCTCTCCCTTCGAAATCCGCTGCAGGCGGTGGACGCCTCGGTGACGGAATCTCTCGAAAGCGTGTTTTCTCTGACGCCCTGGGCCTTTCTCCCGGCGGCGCTGCTGCTGATTTTGCCGCTGCTGCGGGTGCCGGTGCTGATCTCCATGGGACTCAGCATCCTGGCGGGGGCCGCGGTGGCGCTGACCGCCCAGGGGATGGATCTGCTGTCGCTCTTAAAGTGCTGCGTCCTGGGCTATCACAGCGACGCGCCCCAGGTGGCGGCGATCCTGGACGGCGGCGGCATCGCCTCCATGATCAGCAGCTGCGCCATCATCCTTCTCGCCTGCGCCTCTGCCGAGGTGGCGGAGGGCAGTGGGATGCTGGACCGGGTGGAGAAGCTGGCGGGCAGCGTCTCGGAGAAGATCGGGTACTTCCCCGCCATGATCCTCACCAGTCTCTGTGCCTCGGCGGTGTTCTGCAACCAGGTCATCGCCATCGTGCTGAGCCACACGTTTTTCAGGCCCATGTATGAAAAGCATGGACTCAGCCGTGAGAACCAGGCCCTGGACATGGAAAACTGCTGCATCACCGTGCCGGCCTTCGTCCCCTGGAGCATCATCTGCAGTGTGCCGCTGTCGCTTCTGGGCACCGACTACCGCAGCATGGCCTATGCCTCCTTCCTCTACCTGGTGCCGCTGATCCACTGGCTACGCCTTGCGCTGAGAAAGAAAACCGTGTAAACTGTCCTTGGAGGGATCCACATGAAACATGATTTCAAATCCGAGACCCCGGAGGAGCTCCGGAAGCGGATCGGGGACTTCGCCTACGCCGTGACTCAGAACGCCGCCACAGAGCCGCCCTTTTCCGGCGACTATGACCGTCACTTCGAAAAGGGCATCTATGTGGACGTGGTCAGCGGGGAGCCGCTGTTTTCGTCGCTGGATAAATACAACTCCGGCTGCGGCTGGCCCGCCTTCACCAAACCCATCGAGAAGGGCGCCATGACCGAGAAGCTGGACCGCTCCTACGGCATGCTCCGCACCGAGGTGCGCAGCCGGGAGGCCGACTCCCACCTGGGCCACGTCTTCCCCGACGGCCCCAGAGAGACCGGCGGCCTGCGCTACTGCATCAACTCCGCGGCGCTGAAGTTCATCCCCTATGAAAAGCTGGAGGATGCGGGCTACGGCGCCTACAAGGCTCTGTTTGACGACGCAGAATAAGCATTCACCGCCCGGAGGATCGTTCCGGGCGGTGAATGCTTGCAGAAATTTATTTACATAATATATTTTATGTAATCTCCTTTGCGGACATATTGGAGTTTAACGGGGCGTTGGATTTCTGGCGAAATCCAAATAATGGCCGTAGGGGAGAGGCTTGCCCCTCCCGTTTTTACAAATACGCTGAATCTGCGGGAGGGGCAAGCCCCTCCCCTACGGATTCTCTTTAACAGAGCGATAAACCCATCAGATTATTTTAAGGGTATCAGGACGCCGCCACGTCCCCCTGCAAAGCAGGGGGACTGTGGCGGCTGTCCTGTTTCCCTGCGTTTTCCACCGGTTTTTCCACCATGATATTGTGGTCTGCCGTAGCCGCTCTACTGTATCTTGTGGTTGGCACCTGGGCACCCCCCCAGGACACCAGGAGCAGAACCACGGCGAGGAGGCCCCGGCACCACGCCCCCCATTCAAACCATGCCGGGGCCGACGAGAGCGCGCCACAGTCCCGCGTCGACGCGGGCGAGGACGCGCAACATTGAGCGACCCACCACCGCCAGACCCGGACACGGCAAGCC
>ONIN01000006.1 GCA_900317905.1 uncultured Eubacteriales bacterium
GCCGGTGATGGCGTTCATCAGCATGGCGATGGCGCCGTCGCCGGTGACGTTGCAGGCGGTGCCGAAGGAGTCCTGCGCGATGTACAGGGCGATCATCAGGGTCAGCATGTTCTGGTTGAAGCCCAGCATGCTCTCCAGGATACCCAGAGCAGCCATGACAGCGCCGCCGGGCACGCCGGGGGCAGCGACCATGGTGATGCCCAGCATCAGGATGAAGGGCAGCATCTGACCGAAGGTGACGTCCCAGCCGTTGAGCATCATGACAGCGATGGAGCAGCTGGTCAGGGTGATGGTGGAGCCGGACAGGTGGATGGTGGCGCACAGCGGGATGACGAAGTCGGCGATCTTGGCCATGCAGCCGTTCTTCTTGGTGCACTCCAGGGTCACGGGGATCGTGGCGGCGGAGGACTGGGTGCCGATGGCGGTCATGTAGGCAGGAACCATGTTCTTAATCAGGCCGAAGGGGTTACGCTTGGAGGCGGCGCCGGCCACGACGTACTGGAACACGATGATGCACAGGTGCATGATGATGATCAGCACGAAGACCTTGGCGAACACGCTCATGATCTCGGCGACGGTGCCGGCGTAGGTCATGTTGGCGAAGATGCCGTAGATGTGGAAGGGCAGCAGGGGGATCAGAACCTTGGCCACGACGCCCTCGACGATCCTCTGGAACTCGTGGAAGATCTTGCGAAGACCCTCAGCATTGGTGGCGGCGATGCCGATGCCCATGATGAAGGAGATGATCAGCGCGGTCATGACGCCCATCAGCGGGGGCATCTCCACGGTGAAGAGGCCGGAGAGCATGGTGTCCTCGGCGTTCTGGGCGTTGTCCATCACGATGGAGCCCACCTTCAGGAAGCTGGGGAACACGGCGCTGTCAACAACGTAGGCGAAGCTGCCGGCGATGATGGTGGAGAGATAGGCGATGCCGGCGGTGATGGCGAGGGTCTTGCCGGCGCCCTGGCCCAGGTCGGCGATGCCGGGGGCCACGAAGCCGATGATGATCAGCGGGATGCAGAATCCCAGGAAGTTGCCGAAGATGCTGTTGAAGGTGGCGCCGATCTGGATGATGATCGGGAGATCCGCCTTTTTGGCGATGATGCCGACGATGATACCGAGGGCGATCGCGACGATCAGCTTCGGCAGCAGGCCGAGATTCACTTTTTTCTTGGTGTCAGCCATTTTTCCAGTGCCTTCCGCCCTTGCGGAAGGTACCTCCTTTTCTGTTATTCTTTATTCTTTTTCCGGGTTTGGGAGCTTATTTACTCCACGACGGCGATGACTTCGATTTCGCACAAAAGCTGCTTCGGAAGCTCGCGGACAGCCACGCAGGAGCGGGCGGGCTTGGAGACGAAGTACTTCTCGTACACGGCGTTGAAGGCGCCGAAGTCCTTCATGTCCGCCAGGAAGCAGGTGGTCTTGACGACCTTGGAGTAATCGATGCCTGCAGCCTCAAGGATACCGCCGACGTTCTTGCAGGCCTGCTCAGCCTGCTCCTCGATGGTGGTGCCGACCACCGCGCCGGTGGCGGGATCCAGCGGCACCTGGCCGGAGGCATACAGGAAACCGTTTACAACGTAACCCTGAGAATAGGGGCCGATGGCGGCGGGAGCCTTGTCTGTCGAGATGATTTTCATGAAATGCATTCTCCTTTCTATGATACTTGAAGGGTTAGAAGGCGTCCTCTCAGAACAGGAGCTGATAGCCCTTGTCCTGCAGAGCGGCCTTGATCTTCTGAACGTGTTCCTGACCGATGGTCTCCAGGGTCATGGTGACGACGCAGGAGCTGACCTCGGTCTTTGCGTCCTCGCGCTTGTGGTCAATGTCCAGCACGTTGGCGCCGGTTTCGCTGACGCAGGCCAGCAGCTGGGCCAGATTGCCCGCGCGATCCTGCAGCTTGGTGGTGATCTGCACGATGCGGCCGGTCTTCTGCATGCCCTTGGTGATGATGCGGGAGAGGGTGGTGATGTCCACGTTGCCGCCGGAGACGATGGCGACGGTCTTGAGGTTGGTGTCGATCTTGTCGAAGAGATAGGCAGCGACGCTGGTGGCGCCGGCGCCCTCGGCCACGGTCTTGGGGCCTTCCATCAGGCCGACGATGGCGGCTGCGATCTCGTCCTCGGAGACGGTGACGATCTCGTCGACGAACTGCTCCACCAGGGAGAAGGTCAGGTCGCCGGGGGTCAGCACATGGATGCCGTCGGCGATGGTGGGCGCGTCCTTCACGGTGGTCACTGCGCCGGTGCGGTGGGAGATGAACATGGAGGGCACGGCAGAGGACTGCACGCCGATGACCTTCACGTTGGGGCGCATGGACTTGATGGCCACGGCCACGCCGCTGATCAGTCCGCCGCCGCCGATGGGGACGACGACCTGTTCCACGTCGGGAACCTGATCCAGGATCTCCAGACCGATGGTGCCCTGGCCGGCGATGACGTAGGGATCGTTGAAGGGATGGGCGAAGGTGTAGCCCTTCTCCTTAGACAGACGGGCAGCCTCGGCGGCGGCGTCGTCATACACGCCGGGCACCAGCACCACTTCGGCGCCGTAGCCGCGGGTGGCCTCCACCTTCAGCAGGGGAGCGCCCTCGGGCATGCAGATCACGGACTTGATGCCCAGCCGGGTGGCGGACAGCGCCACGCCCTGGGCATGGTTGCCGGCGGAGCAGGCGATCACGCCCTTGGCGGCCTCCTCGGGGGAGAGCTTGCGGATCTTGTTGAAAGCGCCGCGGATCTTGAACGAACCGGTCTTCTGCAGGTTTTCGGATTTGATGTAAAGATTCTTTCCGAGACGGGTAGAGGAAACGATCGGCGTCAGCTCCGTAACACCCTGAAGGGCTTCACGCGCCTCCTGGATCATTTCCAAAGTGACTTTGCGATCCATAGTAATCCTTCCTTTCTGGGTTATCACCCTGGCGCAGTGCGCCACATACTGATAATAATATAACAAACAATGGCCAAACAGTCAATTGAATTTATACAATATGATGTATAGCTCTTCTAAATAAGACCGGAAATCTGTGGGAAATGCGAATAAGCGTTATAATTTCTGCCCCCGGGGGCGCCTGGGCGATTTTCCTTGCGGGAGCGCCGTTCTCTGTGTTATGATGAAAGCAATTCAGAGTCGTCAGGAGGCGGATCCCATGAAATCCCTGGACCAATTTCCGAAGCTGCCGCTGGGGATCTTTCCCACACCAATCCAGAAGCTGGAGAACATCAGCCGGCTGCTGCATACGAATGTCTATGTGAAGCGGGACGATCTGACCGGCCTGGGTCTGGGCGGCAACAAGGTGCGAAAGCTGGAATTCCTTCTGGCGGACGCCAAGGCCAAGGGCGCAGAGGTCGTATTTACCACCGGCGGCGCCCAGTCCAACCATGCCATGCTCACCGCGGCTGCGGCGGGGAAGGTCGGCATGGAGGTGATCCTGCTGCTGAAGCAGCGGGGCGTGACCAGATGTGCCGGAAACCTGCTGCTGGAGCGGATCCTGGGAACGGATGTGCGGTTCGTGGACACCGACGATTACGCCGATATCTACGCAGAGATGGACCGCATTGGAGAAGCTATGGGGAAACCCTATTACAAGATTCCGTGCGGCGGCTCCAACGCCCTCGGCACCCTGGGCTATGTGGCCTGCGCTCGGGAGATCGCAGAGCAGGGCGGCGGCTTCGATCACATCGTCTGCGCCGAGGGCAGCGGCGGCACCATGGCCGGCATGGCGCTGGGTGCCAAGCTGTTTCTCCCCGGAACGAAGGTCCACGGCATGATGGTGGACCGGGACCCCTTCGACCGAATCACCCCCGCGCTGATGCGTGAGGCGGCAGCCCTGCTGGGGGCGGAGGTGGAGATCACCCCGGAGGACTACCTTCTGCGGGACGTCTGCGGTCCGGGCTACGCCATCCCCTCTGAGGCAGGCAACGCGGCGGTCGCGCTGATGGCCGAACAGGAGGGCCTGTTCCTGGATCCGGTCTACACCGGCAAGGCCTTCGGCGGTCTGCTGGCGCTGGCGGAGGAGGGCGCCTTCCGGGAGGACGACCGGGTGCTGTTTCTGCACTCCGGCGGCGCCGGCGGCCTCTTTGCGGTAGAAATGGAATAAAAAGAATCAAAACGTGCCAACCGATCCGCGAGACCGATTGGCACGTTTTTTGATATGATGGGGTTCAGATGAGATGCTGCTCCAGCACCCTCACGAGCTGCTCCAGCCCCGCCTGATCCGCCTCCGTAAACCGGCCGACGGTGGGACTGTCGATGTCCAGCACGCCGTAGATGCCGCCGTGAAGATGGATCGGGACCACGATCTCAGAATTGGAGGCGCTGTCGCAGGCGATGTGGCCGGGGAACCGGTGCACGTCGAACACCAGCTGGGTGCGGTCCTCCTGCACCGCCGTGCCGCAGACGCCCTTGCCGACGGGGATCGTCGTGCAGGCCACCTTTCCCTGGAAGGGGCCGAGGATCAGCGTATCGCCCTCCAGCAGATAGAATCCCACCCAGTTGAGATCCTCCAGCGCGTCATAGAGCAGTGCCGAGAGGTTCGCCAGATTCGCGATGTTGTGGGGCACGTCCCGGATGAGCGCCTCCGCCTGCCGCACAAGAAGGGGATAGTCCGTCATCATGTTGCTCCCTCCTCACTTCACGTAGTGGATGCGGCTTTCGTCGAAGCGGTCCTGCTGCTGTCGTTCCTCCGCCGGATAGCCGAAGGGGAAGATGGCGAAGGCCCGCAGCTGCTCCGGCAGTTCGAGGATCTCCTCCACCGCCTGCATACGTTCCTCCTGAGGAGCGATGCCCAGCCATACGCCGCCCAGCCCCTGATTCACGGTCTCCAGCCAGAGATTTTCCATGGCGATGGACATGTCCACATGGGCGTAGTCGGGAAGCTGACAGTCTCTCCGATAGACGGAGACGATGGCCGCGGGGGCGTTTTTCGTCATGCCGGAATAGGGGCTGACGGTGGAGAGCGCCGCCAGCTTCTCCCGGTTGGTGACCACATAAAACTCCCAGGGCTGCTGATTCTTGGCAGAGGGCGCCTGCATGGCGGCTCTGAGGATGGCCAGGATCTTTTCGGGCTCCACCGGCCGGTCCTGGTATTTCCGGATGCTCACTCTGGTGAAAATGTCGTTCATGGGATGGCCTCCTTGTGCATGGTTTTAACTGGATTATAGAAAACCCGCCGGCGGCTGTCAATACCAAAGGAGCGGCGTCCCTCCGGTTGACGGAACCAAAAAGTCATGATACACTTCAAGAGATTCCAAAGCTGCATGACAGGACTGAAAAAGGGAGGGAGCACCGTGCTGAAGGAAGAGAAAAAGGTCGAGTACATGGAGCTGATCTATGACCTGATCTTCGTCTACATCATCGGCCGCAACAACTCGCTGCTGCACCACATCGACGGCGGTTTCGTGGCGGGCACCACCTTCCTGGCCTATGTGCTGTGTACGCTGGCCATCATCCAGATCTGGAACTTCTCCACCTACTACATCAACATGCACGGGCGCAACAGTCTCCGGGAGCACATCGCCCTATTTTTGAATATGTATCTGCTCTACTACATCGGGGAGGGCACCCGCCTGCAGTGGGAGAGCTTCCAGAACCAGTATCACATCGCCTGGGCGCTGATTTTGCTGAACCTGGCGGTGCAGTACACCATCGAGCTTCGAAACAACAGAGGGAACCCGGTGGCGGAGCGCTCCATCAAGCGGATGATGTTCGTCCTCTACGGAGAGGCGGCGCTGGTGCTGCTCTGCATTCCAATCTACAACAAAACCGGGGCGGCCCTGGCGGCGGTCCCGATCCTCTTCGGCATGGTGATGACCCGCGTGCTGTCCGATGAGAGCAAGGCGGAGCTGGTGGACTTCACCCATCTGACGGAGCGGGCCATGCTCTATGTGGTCTTCACCTTCGGCGAGATGACCATTACCATCGCCTCCTATTTCGACGGGGATTTTTCGTGGAACTCCGTGTATTTCTCTGCCATGTGCTTTTTGATCGTGGTGGGGCTGTTCCTGTGCTATGAGGTGCTTTATGACCACATCATCGACCGGGAGCTTTGCACCACCGGCATCAACTACATGATCATCCATGTGTTTCTGATCTTCGGCATGAACAATATCACCAATTCGCTGGAATTCATGCGCAACGAGGAGGTCGCACTCTGGCCGAAGACCCTGTTCCTGCTGGGGGCGTTTCTGCTGTATTTCATCTGCCTGTTCACGCTGCAGCGGTTTGCCAAGCCGGAGCTGAAGCTCTGCCGCCGGTTCCTGACCCCGGTGGCGGTGACCACGGGGATCTTTGTGATCCTGATGATCCTTTTCCGAGAGAATATGCGGCTCAACATCTTCCTCTCCGCCGTGTATGCCTTCACGATGTTCTTCGAGATCTGGTGCTTCAGCAAACAAAATGAGCGTTGTCCAAACTGCGACGCATAAATCAAGAATCCTGAGACCGATTCGATCTCAGGATTCTTTTTATTCAACCGGGAAGCGGAGTTCCGCTTTGAAGAGATCACCGTCCACGGTGATCTGGAACTCGCCGCCCTGGAGCTCTGTGAGACTCTTCGCGATGCTGAGGCCCAGACCGCTGCCCTCGCCGCCGGTGCGGGAGGCGTCTCCGCGGACGAACCGCTCGCTGAGCTCCGAACCGGACTTTTCAAGCGGCTCGGCGGAAATGTTTCGGAAGGTGACCGAAGCAACGCCGCTTTTCACATTGGTGGAGAGGTAAACTCTTGTTCCCGGCATGGCGTATTTGCATATATTCGTCATCAGATTGGAGAACACCCGCCACAGCAGCTGCCCGTCGGCCCGGATCACCGGCTGTTCCGCCGCGGTGGAGAGCACCAGCTCCAGCTCCTTCTGCCGGAACCGGTCGGCAAACTCGCCTGCCGCCTGGCCCAGCAATACATTCAAATCCGTGGGGGCCAGATTCACGGCCATGTTTCCGGTGCTGGCCTTGGAGGCCTCCACCAGATCCTCCGTCAGCTTCTTGAGCCTTGCAGACTGGCGGGAGAGGACGTCCACATATTCCGCCGCGCGCTCGTTGTTCAGTTCTTCCTTCTGCAGCAGATCCACATAGTTCACGATGCTGGTCAGGGGGGTCTTGATGTCGTGGGAGACGTTGGTGATCAGTTCCGCCTTCATCCGCTCGGACTTCACCTGCTCCTGCACCGCGTTCTGGAGCCCGTCGGAGATGTGGTTCAGGTACTCGCCGTGCTCCTGGAAGGGGCCGTACATGTGGGTCAGCTCCACCGGCTCCCCGGGACCCTGCTCCGCGATGCGCTTGGCACCCTTCTGCAGCCGCTGCATGCTGATCACCGCGAAGAACAGCAGCGGCGTCAGGATCAGCTTTTCCAGGAACCAGCAGAAAAACAGCGAGCCGTTGTGGCCCCACATGGCGAGACCGATGAACTCACAGAAGGAGAGTGCGATCCAGATCAGCGCCGTCCGCCAGAACAGCGGGATCGAGCGGGCAAGATCCTTGAGAATGCCCCAGAACCACTTGCAGAACCGGCCCAGCAGCTTCAAAATGTGGTAGGTGAGGGTGTTCTTCCAGAGGGTGCCCTCTCTGTCCCGGATGGCGACGCTGATGAAGAACCGGAGAATCAGGTAGACCCACACCACTGCCGCCAGCAGGAGGCATACGGCCATGACCCAGTCCTCAAAGTAGAGCTCCTCGAAAAACGCGAAGGTGACGCCCACGAGACCCACATAGATCACCGCCAGCAGATCCAGCGGGATCCGGTCGAACCAGCCGGCTTTCTGTTTCGCGGAGATGATCAGCAGGAACACCAGCGCTGCCAGCGCGAGGACGGAACAGATCCCCAGCAGCCAGGGCAGGGCGTTTCGCATATGGACCAGCCGATCCACCCAGCGCAGCGCGAAGGCAGTGAAATCCTTGGCGGTGAGGTCCTTGGCGATGTAGCGCTCGATGGTCATGGGCGCCTCGTCGCTGTATTCCACCTGGAGCTTGTAGACCGTGGTGTTGTTGGGGCCGGGCTCCTCCCACTCATTGACGTTGAAGATCTGGAACTCGCTGTTGTAGATTTCTTCCATCCGCACCTGTCTCTTGGCGGCAGAGGTGAAGTCCTCTTCGAGGATGGAGGTCTCTTCCGGCTCCATGTAGAGGATGTCGCTGGAGTGATACTGGCTGGCTCTGGTGGGGCTGGAAAGCACCACCTTGCCGTTTGCGTCCTTTAACTGAAAGAAGTAGTTGGTGTTTTCAGCGGAGAAGACGCTCTCCCAGTGGTCTTTGCCGTAATGGGCGTAGTTGTTCTGGCTGTCGTAGTAGTACATGGACACGTCGCTGTCCATCATCGGCGCGAGATAGTCCAGCGCCGCGTGGCGGAGGTAGGTGCCGCCGTCGGCATAGACCTTGGTTTCCAGACAGATCCAGATGCCGGCCGCGCTGAGGGCTGCGCCGATGAGCATCAGCAGGAACACGATCACTGCCAGGATGCGCACCCAGAGTTTGTGTTTCCAGTCCATCATCGGTCTCCTTTCTGCGGAACCATCTTGTAGCCTTTGCCCCAGACCACCTGCAGATAGCGGGGGTCGGCGGGGTTGATCTCGATCTTCTCACGGATGTGACGGATGTGTACGGCGATGGCGTTGTCGGCATTCAGGGGCAGCTCGTCCCAGACGGCGCGGTAGATCTCGTTCGGGGAGAACACCTGCCCCGGGTGCTGCATCAGGAGTCGGAGAATGTCATATTCCTTCGGGGTGAGACCCACCGCTTCCCCGTCCACGGTGACGGTCTTGGCGCCGTCGTCCAGCTCCACGCCGCCGATGCGCAGCACCTTCGGCTGCACGGTGCCGCCGCCCAGCTGCAGATACCTGCGAAGCTGGGATTTCACCCTGGCCAGCACCTCCACCGGGTTGAAGGGCTTGGTGATGTAGTCATCCGCCCCCACGTCGAGGCCCAGAACCTTGTCGGTGTCCTCGCTCTTGGCGGTCAGCAGGATCACCGGCACGTTGGAGGTCTCCCGCAGCCTGGTGAGGGTCTCGATGCCATCCATGCCGGGCATCATGATATCCAGCAGCACCAGATGGATGTCCTCTTTCGAGAGTACCTGCAGGGCCTCGCGGCCGTTGAAGGCCTCATACACCTGATAGTCGCCGCTGCTGAGATAGATTTTCAGTGCCGAGACGATGTCCTTCTCGTCGTCGCAGACCAGGATGTTGTACATGGCAATTCTCCTTTTCGGATGCTAGCCTTCAAATTACGATTGTGTTACGCCGCGGGGCGGGTGAGCCGCTTGGCGGAAACCTTGTGCTCGATGGGCTTCCATTCCGCCTTGGCAAAGACGGCGCAGAGGGAGATGGGCAGATAGGTGGCCATAAACAGCGGGAAGGTGAACACCGCCCAAAGCTTTTCCCAGGTGGTGGCGCGGATGCGCTTCCACTCGGTGATGGTGGTGATCCCGCCGAGGATGAACAGCAGCGAGCACATGCTGCCGAAGATCTCCAGAATACTCACGGCGACTTCGGTCAGACCGCCGCCGTTCATGATAGACAGCACCAGGACCGTCAGCTCCACGAAGAGCCCCGCCGCGCTGAGGAAGAAGGCGGGCATAATGTTCATAGCCATGTCGAAGGCAGCGAAGTTCCCCCGGAACATCTGCCGCAGCAGATCCTTGCCATAGCGGGAGAAAACCTGCAGATAGCCCTTGGTCCAGCGGGTGCGCTGTCTCCAGGACTGGCGGAAATCCGTGGGCTGCTCGTCGAAGAGCTCCGCCTTTTCACAGTAGCCGATGGTCACGCCCTGCAGCACCTGATAGACGGTGAATTCAATGTCCTCCGTCAGCAGGAAGAAGGGCCAGCCGCCCTGCTTCTCCAGCGTCTCCCGGCTGAACAGGAAGCCAGTGCCGCCCACGGCGCAGCTGGTGGAGAGATGCATTCTTGCGCGGTTTAAGTACTGGGACTCCCGCAGGAACCACAGGGCGTAGCCTGCGCTGATCCAGTTGTCGCCGTAGTTTTTGGAGTTCCGGTAGCTGGTCACCACCTGATACCCCTCGGAGAAGGTCTCATTCATCCGCTCGATGTAGTCGGGGGCAAGCACGTTGTCCGCGTCAAAGACGAAGTAGCCGTCAAATCCCATGGGGCGATCCTGCCGGATGTGCTCCAGAAGCTCCTGCAGGGCATAGCCCTTTCCCACCTGAGCCTGATTGAACCGCTCATAGACCGTGGCGCCGTGGGTACGGGCGATCTCGGCGGTTTGGTCGGTGCAGTTGTCCGCCAGCACGAAAACTTCCGTCAGGGAAGCGGGATAGGTCTGGTTTTTCAAACTGTCGATCAGATCTGCGATGACGGTGGATTCGTTTCTGGCACAGATCAGCACCGCAAATCGATGCAACCGCGTGGCAGCGGCCTCGGTTTTCCGCCGGCGGAAGGCGACGGGGATGTACAGGAACTGATAGCTGTAGCAGACAAAGAACAGCCCTGCGATGAGAATGGAAAGGATCTGCAGAAAGTGCATGGGATTGACCTCCTTCCTCCTTCTGCCTGCATTGTAGCAGAAAGAGGCATTAAGAAACAATTTGGGAAATGCTTAAGATTTGATGAAGTGTATCGATTATCGCGTGGTGCGCAGCTCCCGGAAGGCGATCACGAAGCTGATGCCGCCGGCGATGGCCAGGGCAGCCAGCAGGGTCTCGGAGCCGTAGGATCTCGCCTGGGTCAGATCCCCGTGAACCACCTCGCTCATGGCGTAATACAGGGTTCTGCCGGGCACCAGCGGGATGATGGCGGGAACGGTGAGCAGCAGCGCCGGGATCTTCCGGACTCTCGCCATGAGCTCCGCGTAGACCACCGCGAACACCGAGGCTGCCAGGCAGGAGAGAAACGGCATCCCCAGCCACTGCTCCATGGCCAGATAGACGCCCCAGGCCAGCATCCCGCCCAGGGCCGCCAAAAACAGATGCTTCGGCCGGACGCCGAACAAAAGGGCGAAGCCCAGAGAGCCCAGAAATGCGGTGAGAAGTTGAATCAGGATCGACATGGTTTCGCTCCTTTCAGTGCAGATAGTTCACGATGGTCAGCGCCACCATGATGCCGCCGGCCAGGGCGGCCGCCCACATCAGACTCTCGGCCAGCCGGACCACGCCGGAGATGGTGTTGCCCACCAGCATGTTGCGGATGGCGTTGGTCATGGCCAGCCCCGGGATCAGCAGCATAATGTCGCCGATCAGGATCATGTCCATGTGCAGCGGCTTCAGGAGTGCTGCTGCAATGCCGACACCGAGACCGATCAGCAGAGAGATGATCAGATTCTCGCCCACAGGCTTCACGTCCGTGTGGCTGAGGCGCTCCTGCAGAAAGCAGATCGCCACGGCGAACACCGCCGAAACCAGCCCGTCGAGGATCGTGCCGCCGAAAAACACCGCGAAGGCCCCTGCCGCTAGAACGCTGCCGATGAGTTTGGCATAGAGGGGCTTCCGGCCAGAGGCCACGTGCTCCAGGTTCTGGTGCAGCTCCTCAAGGGGGAGCGGTTCGGCGCAGCAGCTGCGGCTGAGATTGTTGAGCTTCTCCAGCCGGTAAAAATCCGGCTGCCCGTCGGAGCGGATGCGCCGGGTCTCGGTGACGGCCTCAAAGCCCGGAAACTCCATGGTCATGCTGATCATGGAGGTGATCACGAAAACGTCTGTCCGCATGGCGCCGTAGGCAGTGCCCAGGCGTGACAGGGTGTCCTCCACCCGGCTGATCTCCGCCCCGGCGTCCAGCATCAGATCGCCCATTCGGAGCAGGCAGTCCAGCAGATCACTCTGCTCCGCTTTTGAATCTATCATGGTTATGCCTCAATTCTGCATCTTAAATAGCTGCAAAGCTTGACGCAGGGTTTCCGGGATCGTTCCCCAAAACACCTGCGCACTGCAGCCGGGAGTATAGCACATTCGAGGATCGGATGCAAGCGTTTCCAATTACATTTTAAATAAAAATAACATTTCATGAATGCGCTTCCAATACTGTATGGCGCAGTTGCCTTTTTCGTTCTGATCGATTATAATAATCAATAACTACAAAACGAAACGGAGGGATACGTCCATGTCCATCAGAGGCCCGAGATTCCGCTATGTTCTTATTGTTTTCGGCCTGCTGGCGCTGGCTGTCGGCATCTATATGATGGCTTTCCGCACCAGAGGTTATGAAAAGGCCACCGCCACGGTGGTCTCCGTCCAGGAGATCGAGACCGCCGACGAGGACGAAACGGCTTACGACGTCACCGTGAAGTACACTGTGAACGGCAAAGAATACACCGAGCTGGTGGATGCCGACGGCAGCAAGGTGCAGCCCGGCGACGTCATCGACGTGCTCTACGATCCCGCGAACCCCGCGAAAGTGAAGACCCCCGCCGTCGGGGTCGGCATCTATCTTCTGGTGCTGGGCGCCCTGCTGACGGCCTGGGGGATTTCGGACATCGTGAAGGAGAAGCGCGGCGTGGCTTCTTTGAAGGAGGAGCACCCGGACAGCTTCACCTATGCCCCCTCGGCGGAGGGCGAGCCGCGGCAGCTCTACTTCCTCACCGACACCATGACCGCCAAATACGGCCACCGGATCGAGGACGCCCAAAAGCATGTGCTCTATGAGGCGAAGGTGACGAAATTCACCCTCTCCGCCCCCACGGGCATGGACTTCATCGACCACGAGCACGGCGGCAGAGTGACGCCCCATCTGGTAGGCCATGAGGAGAGCACCGAGTGGAACTCCCTGCTGATCGACAACAACAGCACCTTCACCTTCGACGGGGAGGACATCTGGAAGCATCTGAAGCGCAACGGCATTCAGGTGGAGTCCAGCTTCCAGGAGGGGAAGGTCCTCTGGCCCCAGTACCGGATCCTCCGGGACGGCCGGGAGATCGCCATGGCTTACAGCAGCAGCGCCCGGGTTCACGAGGAGGACGAGGGCGGCACGCTTTCGAAGCTGGTTCCCGCCCGGGGCTACTTCCGGATCACCACCACGGAGCAGAATCTCGATCTGCTTTTCGTCACGCTCCTGGCCTTCGCCAGAACCGAGGCCAACGACGCCAGCGGCGGCAACTACGGTCTGCTGTTCCAGAGAAAGGCGAAGCAGAAAGAATAATCCCACAAAAGCAAAACACACGGAAACCGGCTTGGCTTCCGTGTGTTTTCATCTGGCGGCTTTACATGGCCTCGACGGCGTCGATGACCTTCTGGGCGGCCTCGGGATCCACGAATTTGGCCTTCATGCAGATGTCAAAGGCCTCGCCCAGGGTTTTCTTGTACATGGGGCGGATCAGCAGCGGCTTCGCCAGCTGGGGGATATGCTCCTTCAGCAGCGCCATGCCGTCGTGATCCTCGATGAATTCCCGAATGTTCATGCTTCTGAAATCCATGGTCTTTCTCCTTTCCGAATGGGTTGTCACGCTGATTCATAATTAACACATTCACCCATTGTTGTCAAGGGAAATTATGGTTTCCATTGATCGACCATCGTATTGAAGCGCTCATAATCCGCTACCTCGCCGGAGATGACCAGAACGGGCAGCTTGTCCGCGTCCAGATCCCAGTACAGCCGCACATAGGCGGTCTCGCCGTCCTTGTCGGTGAGGTGATAGTAAAATTCGCCGTTGCTGATCTCCGTTTCATAGCTCACCGCCGCGTTCATCTGCTCGGCAAACTGGCTGATGCAGGTCTCGGCGGCGTCCCGTTCCGTCTCCAGCCCTTGTTTGGCGTAGAGCTCCGCGTCGCCGTAGAGGGGGATCGAGCAGCCCAGCAGCGCCCCGGAGGCGTCATCAAAGAACAGATAGAAGTCCGGCCCCTGATAGCTGTCCACGCCCCAGACGACGGCGCTCCAGGGCACCGGATACTCCGCCGTCGCCACCATCATGGCCTCCTGATTGAGACCAAACTCTTCAAATTGTTCCTCATAGAAGTTTGCCGTGCCCGTGAGCCCGCAGCTGCTGAGAAACTCCACCAGCAGCTCCTTCACGTGCGCTCGGGCGGTGTCCATGGTGTAGCGGTAGCCCTCGGCCAGCTCCTGGGTGCTGAGGATGCTGGTGGGATCCTCATAGTTGTTCATCCGCCTGAGAATCTCGATGGCGGAGCTGCTGCCGCTCTCGAATTTGAGGGGCTCCACCTCAACGGTCTCCATATTTCCGCTGCTGCCGGCGGTGAGGCGTTCCACCAGATTGGGGAGGAACAGACCGGAGAGCAGCATGGCGATCACCAGTAGCACGACGATCAGAGTTTTCATGCTTCGGCTCATGTTTCTTTACCTCCGGTGGTCAAAGTGACTTTTGTGCCGACGCCGGGGGTGCTTTCAAACTGCAGATTCCCATTGTGCAGCGCCGCGATCTCCGCGCAGATGGCGAGACCCAGCCCCACGCCGCCCTGGGCTCTGGAGCGGGACTTGTCCACCCGGTAAAAGGCCTCGGTGATCTTCTCCAGCTCCTCCGGTTCCATGCCGCAGCCGGTGTCCGTGACGGTGAGGGTGAAGCCGGCTTCCGTCAGCTGCTGCCGCACCCGGATCTCGCCGCCGTCGGGCATGGCCTTTCTGGCGTTGTCGATGAGATTCATGATGAGAGTTTTTAAGAGATCCGGCTCGCAGGTGCGCTCTCCCTGCTCGGCGGTGCCCTTGATGACGATCTTCTTCTCTGCCAGCATGGGCGCCATGCCTCGCACCACCTCTTCGGTGAGCTTCGAGATGTCGCAGAGGTGCATGGGGAAGTCCCGCCGCTTTAAGACCAATAGATCCAACAACTTTACGGAGAGCTGCTCCAACCGTCTGCTCTCCGAGAAAATATAATTTGCCGCCTTCTGCTGCTGGGTTTCCGATAAGGTGCGGGATCGCAGCAGATCGGCGTACCCGATCAGGGATGTCATAGGGGTCTTCATCTCGTGGGCGAAGGCCCCGGTGAACTCCTCCTGCCTTCGCATGGCGTCGGTGAGATCGTCAATCCGGGCGTTCAGCTCATCGGCCATGTGGTTCACGTCGGCGGCCAGCATGGCAAATTCGTCATTGCCGCTGACCTCCGCCCGGCAGCTGAGATCCCCGTCGGCGATCTTCCGGCTGGTGGCGGAAAGGGCGTTCAAGGGTTTCGTCAACAGCCGCATCAGCGCCAGCGCCATCAGGGCGCCCAGCACCAGCACCACGCAGAAAACCTCCCGATACAGCCGCTGCTGGGTGTGCAGGGCCTGGTAGGCGCTCTCGATGGGGAAGACCCCGTCCAGCTGGGCCGAGAGATTGCCCAAAGGCAGCGCCCCGGTGATCTGCAGATAGTGGGCGCCGTCCTCACCAACGAACACCTGCTCCACCAGCTCCGTTTCTCCGACCTCCCGCCCCATGTTTTGGAACACGTCCTCAGTGGGGGAACTGGAATAGGCAACGTCATCATCCAGCCGAAGCCGCAGGGCCGCCCCGGGATCCAGACGCATCTGCCGAAGGGCGTTGACCACCTTGTTCAGCTGCACATCGCTCTGGTTCATGCCCACCGCCGCCGCCGTGAACTGCATCAAACGGTAGCTGGCCAGGGCGTTTTCCGTCTCCCGATCCCGGGCCGAGCGGAAGGAGGCGTACAGCAGCAGATTGCCGCCCAGCGAGAACGTCACCGTCACCAGCAGCAGCACGCTCAGAAACAGCCGGGTGCTGAATTTCAGATGCTTTCTCATACTTCCAGCCGATAGCCGATCTTGTAGACCGCCTTGAGTCGGTGCTCCCAGCCTACCTTTTTCCGGAGCCGCTGGATGTGCAGATCCACGGTGCGGCTGTCGCCCATGTAATCGCTCTCCCAGACCCGTTCATAGATGGTCTCCCGGTAGAGGGCGATGTTGGGGTTCCGGGCGAAGAGCAGCAGGAGGTCAAATTCCTTTTTGGTGAGGGCGATCTCCGTGCCCTCCCGCTTCACGGTTCTGGAATAGGTGTCGATCTCCAGATCGCCGATCTCGATGATTCGGTCCAGCTTTTTGTATCTTCGGAGCACGGCTTCCACTCTGGCCTGGAGTTCGATGATCTCAAAGGGTTTTACCAGATAGTCATCCGCGCCAAGGTGCAGACCGCGAACTCTGTCGTTCACGTCGGCTTTGGCCGTGAGAAAAATCACCGGCATACCCGTGGGGTGGATGTAGTCCATCAGCTCGAAGCCGCTGGCCCCGGGCAGCATCACGTCCAGCAGGATCAGGTCGAACTGCTGGTTGGTGATCAAATCCGCCGCGGCGATGCCGTCATAGACGCAGTCGCAGTGGTAGCCGGCACCCTCCAGACTCAGCTGGATCAGATCGGCGATGGGACGCTCGTCCTCCACGATGAGAATGCGGATCACGCGCACCCCTCCTTTCGGATACAAAACTACATCCGGATTGTATCATAATTGCATCCGAAAGAAAAGCCGGGCAGAGAGCGTCGACAACGCCGAGGTTCGCTTCTGGTCCGCAGCGATGCAAAAAACAGCGCGCATTTCTGAAAGACCGGGATCAGCTTTTTCACGATCACGCATGCGGCGGGTTTTAATGGAAGCTCATATTCTCCCACCAGCGTCTGAAGCTCCGCGCCGAAGCCGCCCTTGAACCGCCAGAGGCCCATGGTTTTGTTCTCTCCCTGGCCGCCGGAGACGCCGCGAAAGTCGTACCAGTCGCAGCCGGACTCGATGGCCCATTGGATCATGTTCCATTGCAGCAGATAGTTTGCCATTTTGTCCCGGCCCTCGTCGGCGGAGGCGCCATAGAGATACCAGGTTTTGTTCCCGAACTGGGCGGTAATGGCCCCGGCCAGGGAGATCCCGTCGTAACAGGCCATGTAGAGTCTCGCGTTTGCTCCTAGGGATCGAAGCATCCCCTCAAAATAGCTGCAGGGCCGTACCGCGAAGCCGTCCCGGATCCCGGTGGTTTTCATCAGATCATAGAATTCCGGCAGCGCCTCCGGGCCGCAGACCCGCACCTCCACACCTTTGCGCTCGGCGAGACGGATGTTGTAGCGGGTCTTCTGCTTCATCCCGGCCAGCACCGTTTCGGCATCCTTTCCGCGCAGGTCGATCCGCGCCAGATGCTGGGGCTGGATCCGGTCGAAATCCCAGCTCTCCGGCAGCAGCTGCCAGCCCAGCGCGGCCATGGATTTTTGAAATCCCGCATCCTCCAGCGGCGCGTCGGGGTCCAGCTTCAGAAGACAGACGTTCTCCTGCCTGCCCAGTTGTTTCGCTCCCTCGATCAGAGCGACGAGGGCCTCCATATCCTGCGGATCGCAGGCCGGCCCTCTGGGGGCGTAGGCCAGCTTCCAGGGAGTGCAGGGCACCTGCCGCAATAAGATGGACATACCGGCTGCGATCTTCCCGTCTCTGCGAAAGACAACGGCCCGCCAGCGCCAGTTCTTCTTCACCCCGTGCCAGAACCCGGATTGGAACAGCGTCCCTCGGGGGCTGGACGCCAAAAACGCCTCGTATTCCGGCGTGGTTTCGGTCAGTAGTTCGATCAATGTTCTCACCTCGGAGCGAAGCATAGACCGAAAAGGACGCGTTTTTTCATCCTCGCTGCATCAAAAATGAATCAATTGCAGAAGATTCCCCGCTTGCCGCGGGGAAAACCTTATGTTAAGATGGGCCCAAAGGATTTTGAAAAGGAGGCTTACCCATGCAGGACTATGAACAGGCCCATGCCGCCGCAGTGCGGCAGTTCGGAGCCGAGTGCGCGGTGCTGCTGAAATCCGACGGCGCCTTTCCGCTGAAGGCACCCGGCGAGATCGTCCTCTTCGGCAGCGGCGCGCGGAAGACCGTCAAGGGCGGCACCGGCTCCGGCGAGGTGAATTCCAGGTATTTCGTCACCATTGAGGCGGGACTGGAGACCGCGGGCTTCACCGTCACCAGCAAGGCCTGGCTGGACGCCTATGACAGTTTGTACGACGCCGCGCGGAGGGACTTCATCCGCGGCCTGAAGCAGCAGGCGAGAGCCCACCACACCCTTGCCGTTCTGGAGAGCATGGGGGCCGCCATGCCGGAGCCGGAGTATCAAATCCCGCTGAACGGCAAGGGCGACACGGCGGTGTATGTCCTCTCCCGCATCTCCGGCGAGGGCTCTGACCGCAAAGCCGAACCCGGGGACGTGCTGCTGACCCGGACGGAGATCCGCGACATTCTCCGGCTGAACGAACAATATGAAAATTTCCTGCTGGTTCTGAACGTGGGCGGTGTGGTGGATCTCACCCCGGTGAAGGATGTGGGTAACATCCTGCTTTTGAGCCAGCTGGGAGCGGAGACCGGCAGCATTCTGGCGGATCTGATCCTGGGCAAAAACTTCCCATCCGGCAGACTGGCCACCACCTGGAGCGGCTGGGAGGACTATGCCAGCCTTGGAGACTTCGGCGGAAGGGATGAGACCCGATACCGCGAGGGCGTCTACGTGGGCTACCGCTATTTCGACGCTGTCGGCAAGCGGGCGCTGTTCCCCTTTGGCTTCGGCCTCGGCTACACCACCTTCGATTTCGTATCCTGCGGCACGGCGGTGGAGAACGAGCAGATCACCGTCACCGTGAAGGTAAAAAATACCGGCAATTTCCCCGGCAAAGAGGTGGCTCAGCTCTATGTGTCTCCGCCAAATGGCGCGATTGACAAGCCGCCCCAGACTCTGGCGGCTTTTGCAAAGACTCGCACGCTGCATCCGGGGGAGACGGAGCCCCTGACGCTCTCCTTCCAAATGCGGGAGCTGGCATCCTATGATGAGAACCGTGCCGCGTGGGTGCTAGAGCCCGGCGACTATGTGCTGCGGCTGGGAAAGCACAGCCGGGGCACCGAGCCCGTCGCCGTCCTGCGGCTGGATCGGGAGGTCGTCACGAGACGGTGCAAAACGGCTTTGGGAAAACCGGACTTCCAAGACCGGAAACCGGAGACAGCACCGGCGGCCGTTCCGGAGGGAGTAAAAATCCTCTCCGTTTCCGCGGAACAGATCGAAACCGAGATCGTCAACTATGACCTGCCGGAGGAAATCGACCCCACGGTGCAAAGGCTCTCCGATGAGGAGCTCTGTCTCATGAACATCGGCGCCTTCAACCCCGGTCTCGGCGCCCTGAGCGTCATCGGCGACGCCTCCAAAAACGTGGCCGGGGCGGCGGGGGAGACCGTCAACTGCCTGCGGGAGAAGGGTGTTCCCGCGCTGGTCATGGCGGACGGCCCTGCGGGGCTGCGTCTGAGCCGCCAGTTTACCAGAGACGAATCCGGCGCCCACGGCCTCGGTCAGGCGCTGCCGGAGAGTATGATGGAGCTGCTGCCAGGCGCGGCGAAATGGCTGCTGAACCAGCTCACCGGAAAAGGGAAGCCCAGGGGTGAGATTCTGGAGCAGAACTGCACCGCCATCCCCATCGGCACCGCCCTGGCCCAGAGCTGGAATCCGGCCCTGGCGGAGGCCTGCGGCGATCTGGTGGGAGATGAGATGGAGCGCTTCGGCGTGCACCTCTGGCTGGCGCCGGCGCTGAACCTCCACCGGGACATCCGCTGCGGCCGAAACTTCGAGTATTACTCCGAGGATCCGCTGATCACCGGGAAGATCGCCGCCGCCGTGGTGCGGGGCGTCCAGCGGCACAGAGGCTGCGGCGCCACGGTCAAGCACTTCTGCGCCAACAATCAGGAGACCAACCGCTACTATTCCAACAGCCAGGTCAGTGAGCGGGCCCTCCGGGAGCTGTACTTGAAGGGCTTCGAGATCACGGTGAAGGAGTCGGATCCCTGCGCCCTTATGACCTCCTATAATCTCCTGAACGGCGTCCATACCTCGGAACGCCGGGATCTGCTGGAGCAGGTGCTCCGGGCGGAATACGGTTACCGCGGCATCGTCATGACGGACTGGCTCAGCGCCGCAACGCCCGGCAAGGGCTGCAAGTACGCCTCTCCCACGGCGGATAAAATTGCCGCTGCCGGCAACGACCTCACCATGCCCGGCAGCCCCAAAGATTTGAAAGCCATGCTGCGGGGTCTGAAAACCGGAACGCTGACACGAAAACAACTGGAGATCAACGCCACCAGAGTTTACCGGATGGCGAAGCATCTGACGGAAGGAGCATAACCATGGAACAAAACCCCAACTGGTGGAAGCAGGCGGCGATCTATCAGATCTACCCCCGCAGCTTCCAGGATTCCAACGCCGACGGATACGGCGACATCCCCGGTATCATTTCCAGACTGGACTATTTGCAGAAGCTGGGCATCGACGCCATCTGGCTCTCGCCGGTCTGCCGCTCGCCCCAGTATGACAACGGCTACGACGTGTCGGACTATCAGGACATCGACCCCATGTTCGGCACGCTGGAGGACATGGACCGGCTCATTTCAGAGGCGAAACAGCGGGGCATCCGGATCATTCTGGATCTGGTTTTGAACCACACCTCCCACCAGCACCCCTGGTTCCTTGAGGCGAAAAAGAGCCGTGACAACCCGTATCATGACTATTATATCTGGCGGGACGCGGAGCCCGGCGAGCGCACGGACGGACAGATCGCGGACTTCGGTGACGGCTCCTGGCAGTGGGTGCCTGAGGTGGAGCAGTTTTACTATTATCAGTTCTCCGTCTGGCAGCCGGATCTGAACTGGAGCAACCCCAAGGTGCGCCAGGCGCTCTATGACATGATCAACTGGTGGTCCGATCGGGGCGTGGGCGGCTTCCGGCTGGACGTGGTGGATCATCTGGGCAAGGAGCCCTTCCAGCACATCAAGGTGGACGGCCCCAAGCTCCATGATTACATTAAGGAAATGAGCACCGCAGCCTTCCAGCGCCCCGGCCTGGTGACGGTGGGGGAGGCCTGGAGCTCCAACCCGGAGAGCGCGAAGCTCTACAGCAACCCCGACGGCAGCGAGCTGAGCATGGTGTTCCAGTTTGAGCACATTCTTTTGGACAAACAGGTGGGCGGCGACAAGTGGGATCTGGCCCCGCTGCCGCTGAAAGCGTTCAAGCAGGTGATGCTGCGCTGGCAGCAGAGTCTCCACGGCTGCGGCTGGAACAGCCTGTTCTATGAAAATCACGACCTGCCGAGAATCGTCTCCCGCTGGGGTGACGAGGGGAAATACCGGGTGGAGTCGGCGAAAATGCTGGCGATCCTGCTCTTCGGCATGGAGGGAACCCCCTACATCTATCAGGGCCAGGAGCTGGGCATGACCAACATCCATCTGGGGCTGGAGGAATACAACGACATCGAGACCCGGAACATGATCGACGCCCGCCGCGCCGCCGGGTATTCCGACGAATCCATTCTCCGCTCCGCCTACGGCAGAAGCCGGGACAACGCCCGCACCCCCATGCAGTGGAGCGCCGAGGAAAACGCCGGCTTCACCACCGGCACCCCCTGGCTGAAGGTGAACGGGAATTATCCCGAGATCAACGCGGAAAACCAGGTGGATCAGCCGGGCTCTGTGTTCGAGTGCTACCGGGGGCTGATCCGGCTTCGCCGGGAGATCCCTGTCATCACCGACGGCGTCTTCGACTTGCTTCTGGAGGAGGACGAGGACATTTTCGCCTACAGCCGAAGCGACGGAGACCACAAGCTTCTGGTCGTCTGCAATTTCCGGGATCGGGAGATCGAAAACCCGCTGAAGGAGCAGCTGCGGAATATGACCTGCCTGATTTCCAACTACGACGAGCCCGCTGACCCCCTCAGACCCTATGAGGCCATGATGTACTATTTATAAAAAGATCGGATCTCTGATGAGATCCGATCTTTTTATTCTTTTGTGGTTCCTCCGGGGAGGTAGCTTATGGGGAGACAGACGTTGGTGGGTCTTGGCGCGTCCTCCGGCGGGTTTAAGAGAATTTCCACGGCGCTTTCGGCCATGTCCGCAATGGGCTGGACGATGGTGGAGCAGAAGGGGCGGCGGCTGGCGTAGTGTACCATGCCGTCGTAGCCGATCACCTGTACATCCTCCGGGGCTTGAATGCCGCGGGAACGCAGATGGTCGAGTACCTGCACCGCCAGACCGTCGGTATTGCAGAAGATCCCGTCGAATTGTAATTTGCCGTTTTCCGTGTGTGCATCCAGATAGCGGTAAAAAGCCTCCGGCGCTTCCTCGTCCCGCAGGGACAGCATCGCATACTCCGCGCCGCAGTCCCGGCAGAAGCTCTCAAACCCGGCGCCGCGCTTGTCCGGCTCACCGTGTACGTCCGGCCCGACCCGCACAAACAGCAGCTTCCTGCAGCCCAGAGACAGCAGCTTCTCCGCCGCCAGCTGGCCGCCGGCATAGTTGTCGGAGGAGACGCAGGGCACGCTGGGACCCAGATGCCGGTCGATGGTCACGATGGGGATGGAGGCGTCCACCTCCAGATCCGCAGCATAGGTCAGGGCGATGACGCCGTCAGCCTTGTTCTGCTGCACCAGATCGAAGCATTTCTGCTCCGCCTTGGGGTCGAAGTTCGTGATCATCAGCAGACTGCGGTAGCCCCGCCGCATGAGACAGGCGGTGATCTCGTCCGTCAGGATCGCATAGAATGGGTGCTGCAGAGACGGCATCAGCAGGGCGACGCAGTTGGTCTTGTTCGTTTTGAGACTCCGGGCATAGGTGTTCACCTGATAGCCCAGCCTTTCAATGGCCTCCTCCACCCGCCGGCGATAGTCCTCACCCACGGGCTTTCCGTTGATGACCTTGGAGACCGTGCCGAGGGAGACCCCTGCCTCCCGGGCAACATCTTTGATGGTGGGAGCTCCTGTGGAACTCATGGTGTTTCACATCCTCTTGAAATATAAGGGATCCGTAGATAATAAATAAATATTATCATAACCATTCGGAAAAGAAAAGGGCTTTTCCGTGAAACGTTATTTTTACGCCGCTTTATTTCATACAAATTTTCAAAGCATAAAATGTGAAAAACGTACAAAATTATTCTTTGCCCGGGCAATTTGTTGCGCAATCTGTTGACACGGAAAGGGAAGTGTGTTAGTTTTAACATCGTAGCCATATAACGTTTCATGTGTCCATTATCAGGAAAATCGGGGAGGGAAGCCGGTCCATTCTGATTTGAACATAAAAGGGGCGTTATAGAAAATTTTCGGATTAGAAAGGACGAAAAAAATGAAGAGAACTCTCGCAATTGTTCTGGCGCTCGTCATGGTTTTCGCTCTGGCAGCCTGCGGCAGCAGCGGCTCCTCCAGCAGCGGTTCCAGCGCGAGCAGCAGCGGTGACGGCACCGCCATCACCATCTTCAACTCCAAGATGGAAATCCAGAGCCAGATGGAAGAAATGGCTGAGGAGTATTCCGCGGCTAAGGGCGTTGACGTTGAGGTTTATTACTCCAACGACACCGTCGCGGCCCACATGTCCACCCGTTACGCCTCCAACGAGCCCTACACCATCGCCATGGTCGACGCCAAGGACATCTACTCCCTCGGCCCCGATCACGCCATCGATCTGAGCGATCAGGACTGGGTCAACGACACCACCCAGGCCATCTCCATCGACGGCAAGGTGCTTGGCTTCCCCGTCTGCGTTGAGGCCCGCGGCCTGCTGTACAACGGCGATGCCATCAAGGCTGCCACCGGCAAGGACTTTGATCCTGCCACCATCAAGACCACCGCTGATCTGAAGGCCCTGATCGAAGAAATCGTCGCCGGCGGCAATGAGCTGCCTGTTGGCCTGCAGAAGGAAGACTGGTCTCTGGGCGCACACTACCTGGCTGAGGTCTATGAGCTGCAGCAGGATCCCGATGCCTTCATCGCCGGCATCAAGGACGGCTCCATCAAGCTGGCTGACGATCCCGTGTTCAACGCTCTGATGGACACCTTTGATGTCCTGAAGGAGTACAACTACGCCAAGGACGCTCCCATCTCCGCGGAGCGTGAGGTCACCGAGATGAAGCTCGCCGAGGGCGACCTGTGCTTCAAGTTCGGCGGCAACTGGGACTGGTCCAACATGGTCGAGACCAACTACACCGAGAACCTGGGCATGATGCCTGTTCCCTCTGATCTGGGCGACTACAACGAGATGCTCGTTGGCGGCGGCTCCAAGTACTTCTACATCGACAACAGCGTCTCCGCCGAGCAGCAGCAGGCTGCCAAGGACTTCCTGAACTGGCTGGTCTATGACGCCGACGGTCAGGACTTCCTGGTCAACAAGTGCGCTCTGGTTCCCGCGTTCAGCAACATCACTCTGCCTGTCAGCGATCCTCTGGGCGCTTCCGTCAAGGCCTTCGCCGATGCCGGCAAGCTGGTTGGCAACTACAACTACCTGCCCGACGATCACTACGCCAAGGTCGGCGCTTCCTTCCAGAAGTATCTGGCCGGTCAGATTGACCGCGCCGGCTTCGCCGATGAGATCACCGCTTACTGGGCCACCGCTGAGGTTGGTGCTCACTAAGTAACCTTTTTTCAAGGAGTCAAAATTGAATTTTGACTCCTTGATTCACTATGGAACGCTCGCGTCTTCGGACGCGAGCATCCGGGTTTCTTCCGGGTTTAAGAGATTGGAGAATATCGGGAGAGAAACAGGCCGCTTGGAGCCTCCCGATCATCCCCCCCTGCGCAGCAAAGCGGCAGAATGGATGTTTCTAAATGAAGCAAAATACCTTTTCGTATAAAGTCAAACAGTATCTGATGTTTGCCGGCCCCGGCACGATCCTGTTTCTGGCTGCGGTGGGTGTGCCGTTTATTTACGGTCTTTACCTGACCCTCACCAGCTGGGACGGTATCAGCGCCACCAAGGAGTTCGTGGCCTTCCAGAACTTCGGCGCCGCATTCAAGGATACTGCCTACTGGCAGGCCATGGGCCGCACGGTGATTTACTCCGTATTTGCCGTGGTGCTCATCAACATCGTGGCCTTCGCGCTGGCCTATCTGGTCACCAGCGGCGTCAAGGGTCAGAACTTCTTCCGCGCCGGCTTCTTCGTGCCGAACCTGATCGGCGGCATCGTTCTGGGCTATGTGTGGAAGTTCGTGTTCAACCGTGCCTTCGTCGCCATCGCCGGCGCCATCTCCGGCGGCACCGCGCCATCCCTTTTGAGTACGCCCAACGGCGCCATGTTCTGCTTGATCCTGGTGTCCGTCTGGCAGTACGCGGGCTATATGATGCTGATTTACGTTGCGGGCTTCATGAGCGTCTCCAAGGACGTGAAGGAAGCCGCCATGATCGACGGCTGCACCCCCAGCCAGGCCATGCGCAACGTCACCATCCCGCTGATGCGCTCCAGCTTCGTGCAGTGCATCTTCCTGAGCATCACCCGCTGCTTCGTGGTTTACGACGTGAACCTGTCCCTGACCAACGGCGAGCCCTTCGGCTCCTCGGTCATGGCGGCCATGCACGTGTACAACCAGGCATTTACGTATAAGAATTACGGTCTGGGCCAGGCCGAGGCGCTGATCCTCTTCATCGTCTGCGCCATTGTCGGCGTCACCCAGGTCATGGTCGGTAAGAAAGGGGAGGTGGAAGCATAATGACCGAGAACGAAAAAGCCGCGCGGCAGAAAAAGATCTCTCATGCGATCATGTGGATCGTGCTTCTGATCCTGTTTATCTGCTTTATCCTCCCGTTCATTCTGGTCGTCATCAACGTCTTCAAGACCAAGGCGGATATCACGATGAACCCCCTGGCCCTCATCGGCGCCCACGGGTTCACGTTCAAGAACTTCCCCGAGGCCATGAAGAAGATGAACTTCCTGACGGTGTTCGGAAATTCCTTCATCATCACCCTCAGCGCCACGATCCTGACGATCGTCTTCTCTTCCATGATGGCCTTCGTCATCGTCCGCAACGGCAAGTGGAAGCTCTGCACCCTGATGTTCTCCCTGATGGTGGCCTCCATGGTCATCCCCTTCCAGGTGCTCATGGTTCCGCTGGTCTCCGTTTACGGCGGCCTGCTGGGCGTTCTGAACCACCGCATTACCCTGATCCTGCTGCACGTAGGCTTCTCGGTATCCATGGCGGTGTTCATGTTCCATGGTGCGATCAAGACGAATATCCCGCTGGAGCTGGAAGAGGCTGCCACCATTGACGGCTGCAGCCGCTGGCAGACCTACTGGAAGATCGTCTTCCCGCTCTTGAAGCCCACCGTCGCCACCGTGGCCATCATCAACGCCATGGCCTACTGGAACGACTACCTGCTGCCCAGCCTGGTGCTGACCAAGAAGGAACTCTACACGATTCCCATTGCGACCCAGGCGTTCTACGGCACTTACTCGACGGACATCGGTCTCGTCATGGCGGCTCTGCTGCTGGCCATGCTGCCGATCCTGATCCTGTATGTGTTCCTGCAGCGCTATATCGTCGAAGGCGTTACCTCCGGCGCTGTCAAGGGCTAAGCTTTTTGACCGTTTCCTCTCTCCGCTCTTTTGGGCGGGGAGAGGATTCCCCCAAATAAACCCGAAAGGAGACCCGGCATGCGGCAGATCTTTGATATGGACAATCCGTTCATGCGGACGCTGTCGATGGTTGCCGACCTCCTGATTTTGAATGTTCTCACGATGGTCTGTTCTCTTCTGGTGGTGACTGCTGGCCCGGCGCTGACGGCGCTGTATGACCGTACCCTCAGCATGGCCAGGATGGAGGACGCCTACATCATCAAACCCTTTTTCCGGGCGTTCAAGCTGAACCTGAAAAAGGGCCTGCTGCTGGGACTGCTGTTTCTGGTTCTGGCGGCGCTGCTGTATTTTGACTATTACGCGGCCAAGACCTTTGTGCCGGCCTTAAGCCCAGTGATCGCCGGCATCGGCGTGCTGGTCCTGGCGGTTTTGGAATATGCCTTCGCCCTTCTGGCGAGGTATGAAAACACCATCTGGGGCACGCTGAAAAACGCGGTGGCCCTGGCAATTGCCTATTTCCCGAGAACCCTCGCCATGGTGGTCTTTTCCCTGGCGCTGTGGCTGCTCTGCTGGCAGTATCTGAGCTGGGGCTCGCTGGTGCTGCTGATCTGCGGCGTTTCGCTGCCGGCGTTTGTGAACGCTCTGCTGCTGAACGGCGTGTTCAAAAAACTCGAAGCTGACGATTCCAAACAGGAATCTTGATCATAGTTCTGCCGGAGGAGATTTCCGTTTTATGAGCATATCCTACGATGCTGAAAGCCGTGTCTTCCGGCTGGAAACCCAAAATACGACGTATCAGATGCAGATCGGCCCCGTGGGGCACCTGCTGCATCTCTACTATGGCCGCCCGGTGCCGGACGCATTGGACTACCGGCTGCTGCCGCGGGACTGCGGCTTTTCCCCGAATCCCTACGATCTCCGGGAGCACCGGGGCTGGTCTCTGGACACCCTGCCTCAGGAGTACAGCAGCGCCGACAACGGCGATTTCCGCTGTCCTTCCATCGATCTGCGCACCGCCTCCGGCTACCGGGGAACGGATCTGCGCTACGCGGAGCATGAGATTCAGAAAGGGAAGTACACCCTGGAAGGCCTGCCCGCCGCTTTTGACCGGGAGGGCGACTGCGAGACCCTTTCTGTCACCCTCAAAGACGAGGCTGCCGGGGTTGCCGTGGAGCTGCTCTACGGCGTGTTCCCGAAGCAGGATGTGATCACCCGCGCGGCGCGCATCACCAACGGCGGGAGCGAATCCCTCCGGCTGACCCGGGCTGCCAGTGCATGCCTGGATCTGCCCTTCGGCAGCTGGGAGCTGATGCACTTCCACGGCCGCCACTGCATGGAGCGGCAGCCGGAGCGCACGCCCCTGATCCACGGGGTGCAGACAATCGCTTCCAATCGCGGCGCCTCCAGCCATCAGCACAATCCCTTCGTGATCCTCTGCGCGCCTGAGACGACTGAGGATACCGGAAGCTGCTTCGGCGTCATGCCGGTCTATTCCGGCGGTCACTTCACCGACGTGGAGCTGGATCAATCCGGCTCGGTGCGGCTGGTGACGGGCATTTCTGACGCGGGCTTTTCCTGGCGGCTTCTGCCGGGGGAGACCTTCACCACCCCGGAGGTGCTGTTTACCTACACCCACCAGGGTCTCACCCATCTGAGCCACACCTTCCACCGGTTTCTTCGCCAAAACCTCTGCCGGAGCAAGTTTGCCTCCGCCCCAAGGCCGGTACTGATCAACAGCTGGGAGGCTGCCTATTTCGATTTTGACGCGGATCTGATCCTCACCATCGCCGAAGGAGCAAAGGATCTGGGAGCGGATCTGCTGGTGCTGGACGACGGCTGGTTCGGCCGCCGGAACCACGATAAAGCCGGTCTCGGCGACTGGTATGTGAATGAGGAAAAGCTCCCCGGCGGGCTTAAGCCGCTGATCCGAAAGGTCAACGACCTGGGCTTGCAGTTCGGCCTCTGGGTGGAGCCGGAGATGGTGAACGAGGATTCCAACCTCTACCGCGCGCACCCGGACTGGGCGCTGCGGGTGCCGGGCCGCAAGCCCGCCGTGAGCCGGGATCAGCTGGTGCTGGATCTGTCCAGACCGGAGGTCACGGACTGGATCTATGAGACCATCGCCGCATTGCTGAGAGATCACCACATTCAATACATCAAATGGGACATGAACCGGCACCTGTCGGACGTGTTCAGCCGGGCCCTCCCCGCCGATCGGCAGGGGGAGACCGCCCACCGCTGGGTGCTGGGATTGTACAGCATCCTGGCGCGGCTGACTTCGGAATTTCCCGATTTGCTTCTGGAGGGCTGCGCCGGCGGCGGGGGACGCTTTGATGCCGGCATGCTGGCCTACTGCCCGCAGATCTGGTGCAGCGACAACACCGACGCTTACAGCCGACTGGCCATCCAGCACGGCACCTCTTATGGCTATCCCGCCTCCTCGGTGGGGGCCCACGTTTCCGCCTCGCCCAACCATCAGACCGGCAGACGCACACCGCTGGGCAGCCGGGGGGCGGTCGCCATGGCAGGAATGCTGGGCTACGAACTGGATCCGGGAAAGCTCAGCGAGGAAGAACGCGAGGAGATCCGGCAGCAGATCCGGGATTACCGGGAGCTGGAGCCGCTGATCCGGCTGGGCGATCATTACCGGCTGGGAGAGAATGCCTGGATGTTCGTCTCGGAGAAGCGGGATCGGGCGCTGGTCACCGTCACGGTGCCGGCCCCGGAGGGGAACCCCCGACCGCTGCACCTTCGGCTCAAGGGACTGGATCCCGACGGTCGGTATCAAATCAAGCGCATGACGTACTTCGGCTGTGAGCTGCAGCCGGAGCCGCTGCAAGGAACTTATTCCGGCGCTGCTCTGCTGTACGCGGGACTGACACTGCCGCAGCTGTTCGGGAATCTGCCCGGTGCGCAGCTGCTGCTGGAACAAACGGAGGCCTTATGAAAAAACAGATGGAAGCAAGGCTCCAGGAGTGCTATGACGAGCTGAAATGGCTCTACTGCGAGCTGTATCAGAACGATCAGAACGCATTTGAATATTTCGTGGAGATGCTGCGCCGCAGCTACGAGGAGCGGAAGCCTGCGCTGAGAAAGCAGGACGAGGCCCGTCTGGAGACTCCGGGCTGGCTGCGCTCCAACAAGATGCTGGGCATGATGCTCTATGTGGACGCCTTCGCCGGGAACCTGAAGGGCGTGGAGGCGAAGCTCCCCTACCTGCAGGAGTGCGGCGTGAACTATCTGCACCTGATGCCGCTTTTGAAGACCGTGAAGGGCAAAAGCGACGGCGGTTACGCGGTGGCGGATTTTCGCAGCGTCCAGCCGGAGCTGGGCACTATGGCGGATCTGGAGCATCTGGCGGACGCCTGCCGGAAGGCGGGGATCAGCCTGTGCCTGGATTTCGTCATGAACCACACCAGCGACGAGCACGAATGGGCAAAGGCCGCCAGAGCCGGCGATCCCATCGCCCGCAGCCGGTACTTCTTCTATGACAACTGGGACATCCCCAACCTGTATGAGCAGACCGTGCCCCAGGTGTTCCCCACCACCGCGCCGGGGAACTTCACCTGGCTGGACGACTGCCAGCAGGTGGTCATGACCTTCTTCTATCCCTATCAGTGGGACTTGAACTACGCAAACCCCATGGTGTTCAATGACATGACCGAGAACCTGCTGTTCCTTGCCAACCGGGGCATGGATGTGCTCCGCCTGGACGCCATTCCGTATATCTGGAAGCAGCTGGGCACCGACTGCCGCAACCTGCCCCAGGTGCACACCCTGTCGAGAATGCTGAAGCTGGCCTGCTACATCGTCTGCCCCGGCGTTGCGCTGCTGGGCGAGGTGGTCATGGAGCCGGAGAAGGTGGCGCCCTACTTCGGCACGCCGGAGAAGCCCGAGTGTGATATCCTCTACAACGTCACCACCATGTGCACCACCTGGCACACCGTCGCCACCCGCGACACGCGGCTGCTGCGGCGGCAGATGGAGCAGGTCTGCGGCCTGCCGAAGGGGTGCCTGTTCCAGAATTATCTCAGATGCCACGACGACATCGGCTGGGGCCTGGATTACGGCTGGCTCAGCCAGTTCGGCATCGGAGAGACGCCCCACAAAAAATACCTCAACGACTGGTTCACCGGCAGATGGCCGGGCAGCTGGTCCAGAGGTGAGCTCTATAACGACGATCCCCGTCTCGGGGACGCCAGACTCTGCGGCACCACCGCCTCCCTATGCGGACTGGAGGACTGGGATCAGCTGCAGGCATTGAGCTGCGATCTCATGCTCCACGCCTGGATGCTGACCCAAAGCGGCATCCCGGTGCTCTACAGCGGCGACGAGATCGGCCAGCTGAACGATTACAGCTACCACGAAAACCCCGATAAATGGGACGACAGCCGCTACCTCCACCGGGGCGCATTCCGCTGGGATCTGGCGGAGCTGCGTTCTGACCCGGAGACCATCCAGGGACAGCTGTTCCAGAGTCTGCGGCAGATGGAGGAGCTCCGCGCCGCCCACCCGGTGTTCCACGCCGACGCCAACGTCTGGCCGCTGGACGCGGGGGACAACACGGTGCTGGCCATCAGACGGCAGTACGGCAGCGAGACCCTGACGGCGCTGTTCAACTTCTCCGAGTACCCGAAGCTGCTGACGAATCCCGCCCCGGGCGGCGTGGATTTGCTGACGGGGGAGACCATCTCCGACCGCACCCTGGAGATGCCGCGCTACAGCTTCCGCTGGCTGCTGCAGGAGGATGAAAATGTCTGAAGCCCTGCGGAAAGCCAGAGAATATGAAGCTGCCCACCTGCCGGAAGTCCCGGCGGAGGCGCTGCCGGTGTATCACGTGACCGGAGGCGTGGGCTGGATCAACGACCCCAACGGGTTCTCCCGCTACCAGGGAGAATACCATCTGTTCTATCAGTATCACCCTTACAGCAAGCAGTGGGGCCCCATGCACTGGGGACATGTGAAGTCCAAGGATCTGATCCGTTGGGAGCGGCTGCCTGCCGCCATGGCTCCGGATACAGATGCGGATCGGGACGGCTGCTTTTCCGGCAGCGCCATCGAGTTCGCTGACGGCCGCCACGTGCTGATCTATACCGGCGTGCGGAAATTTTCCGACGGCGACGAGGTGCAGACCCAGTGCCTCGCCTTCGGAGACGGTGTGAACTACGAGAAATACGAGGGCAACCCGGTCATCGACGGCAGCCTGCTCCCCGAGGGCGGCAGCCGGAGAGATTTCCGGGATCCGAAGATCTGGCGGGAGGGAGATTCCTTCTTCGCCGTGGCAGGCGACCGGGCCGCCGACGGCACCGGCACCATCCTGCTGTTTGAGAGCAAAGACCTGCTTCACTGGGAATTCCGCAGCGTGGTCGCCGCCTCCAAGGGGCGCTACGGCCGGATGTGGGAGTGCCCGGATCTGTTTCAGTTGGACGGCAAGCATGTGCTGATCACCAGCCCCCAGGAGATGACGGAGTCTGGTCTGGACTTCATCGAGGGCAACTGCACCCTCTGCCTCATCGGCACCCTGAACCCGTATACGCTGACCCTCAGCGAGGAGCGGCCCCAGACCATCGACTACGGCCTGGATTTCTACGCACCCCAGACCCTCCTGACCGAGGACGGCAGAAGAGTCATGATCGGCTGGATGCAGTATTGGGGCAGCGTGGACGCGGCCCCGGAGGAGCTGCCCTTCTTCGGCCAGATGACTGTGCCGAGAGAGCTTCGGGTGAAAGGCGACAAGCTGATCCAGAATCCCGTCCGGGAGCTGGAGCGGTATCGCCGGAACCCGAAACGCCTGGAATGCGTGCTGATTACAGAAGAGACCGCACTGCCTGAGATTTCCGGCCGGTGTCTGGATCTGACCCTCACCCTCAGAGGGGACTACCGATACTTCCGGCTCTGCGCCGCGAAGGATTCGGAACATGAGACGGTCATCCGCTATGACCGGAAACAGAGCACCGTCACCGTGGATCGCTCGAAAAGCGGCTTCGCGCCGGAGATCCGGAATGTCCGGAGCTTCCGGGTGCAGGAGCGCAATGGCCTCCTGAAGTTCAGACTGCTGCTGGATCGCTACAGTCTGGAGCTTTTCGTGAACGACGGGGAGCAGGCAGCGTCCTTCACGGTGTACACCCCTCAGTCCGCCAGGGACATCACCTTCGCGGCGGAGGGCACGGCGGTTCTGGATGCGGATTTTTACGAGCTGGAGGTTTCAGAAGATGGAGAAGCGCTTTGATGTGACTGCCCTGGGCGAGCTGTTGGTGGACTTCACCATGAACGGCATGAGCCAGCAGGGCAATCCGATCTTCGAGGCCAACCCCGGCGGCGCCCCCTGCAACGTGCTGGCCATGCTGCGGAAGCTGGGCCGCAGCTGCGCCTTCGTCGGCAAGGTGGGGGACGATCTCTTCGGCAGAGATTTGAAGCAGACCGTCATGGACGCAGACATCTGCGTCGACGGGCTGATCCTGGATCCCGAGGCCCACACCACTCTGGCCTTTGTGAAAACCTTCGAAAACGGCGACCGGGACTTCTCCTTCTACCGGGATCCCGGAGCCGATATGCTGCTGACGGAGGAAGAGCTTCCCGAGGATTTGATCACCGGGGCGAAGATCTTCCACTTCGGCACCCTGTCCCTGACCCACGAGGGCGTCCGGGCCGCCACGAAAAAGGCGGTAAAGCTGGCAAAGGACGCCGGCGCCTGGATCTCTTTTGACCCCAACCTGCGGCCGCCGCTCTGGAGGGATCTGGAGGAGGCAAGAGGCCAGATCGAGTGGGGTCTCAGCCAATGCGACATTTTGAAAATCGCGGACAATGAGTTGGAATTCATGACCGGCGAGACGGACTTTGACCGGGGCGCCGCGATCCTGAGAGCGAAATATCCCAACATCAAGGTGCTCTGCGCCACCGCCGGGCCGGACGGCAGCTACTGCTGGTCGGGCGACGCCAGAGCCTTCGTCCCGGCGTTCCTGCTGGGCGGTACCATCGAGACCACCGGCGCGGGGGACACCTTCTGCGCCTGCATGCTCCACCATGTGCTGGAGCACGGTGTGGAGGGACTGGACGAGGCCTCCCTCACCGAGATGCTGCGCTTCGCCAACGCCGCCGCCTATCTGGTCACCACCAGAAAGGGCGCCATCCGCTCCATGCCGGAGCGCGCCGAGGTGGAAAAGATCCTCGGCTGAAAAACGTGCCAAACCGGATTTCCGGTGCAACAGGCGCCGCCGCTGCGCCATACAAAGCGGCATACTAAACCATGGCGGGCAGCCACTCCACTCCTTGGCTGTTCGTACATACAAAAAAGGAGGAAATTCCGTGAGCTCGCGGTGCGGCAGTGTGGAGACCTGTCGTAATGCGGCGCGCCCCTTCGCGGGCGGTCGCGAGGCGGTTTTGGAGGAGTCCTGACCGTTAGAGCAATGCAGTATGGCTGAAGTCATTATGAAAAGCCTGAAGAAGATCTACCCCCACATGAACGGCAAGAAAGAGTCCGCCGGCGTGACGAATCTGGAGGTCACGGACGAGGGCGTCATCGCTGTTCACGACGTGAACCTGCACATCAAGGACAAGGAATTCATTGTCCTGGTCGGCCCCTCCGGCTGCGGCAAGTCCACCACCCTGCGCATGGTCGCGGGTCTGGAGGATATCTCCGGCGGCGAGCTGTGGATCGACGGCAAGCTGGTCAACGACGTGGCGCCGAAAGACCGCGACATCGCCATGGTCTTCCAGTCCTACGCGCTGTACCCCCACATGACCGTGCGTGACAACCTGGCCTTCGCTCTGAAGCTGAAGAACACGCCCAAGGAGGAGATCGACAAGAAGGTCGCTGAGGTCGCTGAGATCCTGGACATCACCCAGTACCTGGAGCGTAAGCCCAAGGCGCTGTCCGGTGGTCAGCGTCAGCGTGTCGCCATCGGCCGCGCCATGGTTCGTAACCCCAAAGTGTTCCTGATGGACGAGCCGCTGTCCAACCTGGACGCCAAGCTCCGTAACCAGATGCGTGCTGAGATCATCAAGCTCCGCCAGCGCATCGACACCACCTTCATGTACGTCACCCATGACCAGACCGAGGCCATGACCCTGGGCGACCGCATTGTCATCATGAAGGACGGCGTTGTCAACCAGATCGGCACGCCTCAGGAAGTCTTCGGCAAGCCCGTGAACCTGTTTGTCGCCGGCTTCATCGGCATGCCCGTTATGAACTTCTTCGACGGCTGCAAGCTGCTGCTGGAGGACGGCGTCTACTATGCCGAGATCCGCGGCGAGAAGTTCAAACTCTCCGATTTCCAGCAGAAGGCCCTGACCCAGAACGGCCAGAAGCCCTGCGACATCATCGCCGGCATCCGCCCGCAGCACATCACCGTGGGCGAGGGCAACCTGTCCGCCACCATCGAAGTTTCCGAGATGCTGGGCAGCGAGTTCAACCTCCACGCCCGCAGCGGTGACGACGAGGTCGTCATGGTCATCCCCACCGTCGGCCTGGAGGAGGACGTCTCCATGGGCAAGACCGTGAAGTTCACCACCGAGCCTGAGCTGATCCAGCTCTTCGACAAGGAGACCAGCCGGAACCTGATCTGGTTCGACCAGAAGTCCTTCGAGGACAACTCTCCTGTCTGCAAGAACTACGAGTTCTAATTTCGTTTTTGAAACCCCAGAAAGGCTCCGGCCCCATCCAAACGGCCGGAGCCTTTTTCTTCACAGAAAGGAACCCTTATGTCCGAAGCCTATTATCGGGAAGCCCTCAAACGGGGACAGAAGGACGCCCGCGCCAGAGCCTCCAAGGGCCAATCGCCCTGTCTGCCGGTGCTGGATGATTTCGTCCCCGCTACCCAGTCCCTCAAGGGGATCGACCTGGGCGTGGTGCAGGTGCCTGCCGCCTTCGTGGTGGGCACGAAAAGCCGCGCCAGAGAAAACGCCTTTGCTGCCAACTTCATGCCGGTGATGGATGTGAAAAGCGAGTTTGCCGTCAAGTGGCAGCGGCTGTGCCAGGCCCATCTCTCCGAGGGCATCCGAGAACCCGTCAAGGTCTACGAATACTTCAACCGCTTCTATGTGGAAGAGGGCAACAAGCGCGTCAGCGTGCTGAAATTCTTCGACGCCCCCCAAATCACCGCCCACGTGATCCGGATCCTGCCGGAACGCACGCCGGAGAACGCCGGGTATTTCGAGTTCGTGGATTTCTATGCCCAGAGCCGGATCAACGAGATCGAGTTCTCCCGCCCCGGCGGCTATGCCGAGCTGCTGTCCCTGCTGGGAAAGGCGCCGGACGCAGTCTGGACGGAAGACGAGCGGAAACGGCTTCGCACGGTGTGGTACTATTTCCGCACGGCCTTCGACCGCTGCGGCGGCGAAAAGCTCTCGCTGCTGCCGGGGGACGCGCTGCTGGTCTCGCTGGAGGTTTATGGCTACGAGGCCCTGCAGCATCAAGGCGTCGAGGCTTTACAGCAGATGCTGAAAAAAGTCTGGGAGGAGCTGGTTCTCAAGCAGGAGCCGGAGCCGGTGGAGGTGCACCTGACCCCGCCGGAGGAGAAGACCGGTCTGATCCAGAAGGTCTTTCCCGCCGGCACGTCGAAGCCGACCCGGGCGGCCTTCCTTTATGACGGCAACCCGGACAGCGCTGCCTGGACCCGCGGCCACGAGCAGGGCAGACTGGATGCCCAGAAGGCTCTGGAGGGTCAGGTGGAGACCACGGCCTATTTTGACGTGTTTTCCGAAAGCCCGGATGCCGCCATCGAGCAGGCGGTGAAGGAGGGGAACACGGTGATTTTCGCCACCTCCCCGCGTCTGCTGCCCGCCAGCCTCCGTGCCGCGGTGGAGCACCCGGAGGTCACCTTCTTCAACTGCGCTTTGAACACCAACCACCGCTACATCCGCACCTACTACGCCAGAATGTATGAGATCAAATTCATCATCGGCGCCATCGCCGGGGCCATGGCCGGAGGCGAGCCGGTGGGCTATCTGGCGGACTACCCGATCTACGGCCAGGTGGCGGGGGTCAACGCCTTCGCCCTGGGTATGCAGATGGTGAATCCGAGAGCCCGTGTCCTCCTGGAGTGGTCCAGTGTCGGCGGCCACGAGGCTGCGGAAAAGCGGCTGCTGGATCGCGGCGTGCGGCTCATTTCCTCCCAGGATCTGACCCGCTGGGGACAGGACGATCGGGAGAGCCTGGGGCTTTCTCTGATCACCGAGAGCGGCAACGTGATCCTGGCCCAGCCCCTGTGGCAGTGGGGCACCTACTACGAACGTCTGCTGCGGCTGGTGCGCTCCAACTCCGCCAAGCAGGAGTATACCGGCACCAGCAGAGCCCTGAACTACTACTGGGGCCTCTCCGCCGGGGTGGTGGATCTCCGATATGCCGAGACCCTGCCCCCGCCGGTGATCCGGCTGGCCGAGACCCTGAAAAACGCGGTGCGCAGCGGCATCTGCCGTCCCTTCACCGGGCCGCTCTACGATCAGAACGGCAAGGCCATCGAAATGGACGGCGACCTGACCCCGGAGCAAATCATCCGCATGGAGGAACTGATGGAGAACATCGACGGCTCTATCCCGCAGTACAACGAACTGACCGACCTCGCCAAGGCCACGGTGGACATGGTGGGTGTCGACAAGGCGCGGGGGTGAGGACATGCGGATCCTTGCGGTCTCCGATCAGGTCTCGCCCTATTATTACGATTACTACACCCCCGGCAGGCTGAAGGAATTTGACCTGATCCTGTCCTGCGGGGATCTGCCGAAGAACTATCTGGAATTTCTGGTGACCATGGCACGCTGCCCGCTGCTGTATGTCCCGGGGAACCATGACGAATCCTATCGGACCGCGCCGCCGGAGGGATGCGTGAATGTGGACGGAAAGCTCTACGTCCACGACGGTCTCAGGATCCTGGGTCTGGGCGGCGCCCACCGCTACCGGGAGGGGCCCTATCTCTACTCCGAGCGGCAGATGGCATGGCGGGTGCGGAGAGCGGCCCCGCAGATCCGCAGGGCCGGCGGCGTCGACCTGCTTCTGACCCATGCGCCGGCGCTGCACCTGAACGACATGGACACCATGGCCCACCGGGGCTTTCAATGCTTCCGGGATCTGCTGGAACGGCATGAGCCTGGGTATTTCGTCCACGGCCACATCCACCAGAGCTACGGCACCCACATCCCAAGGGTGACGGACTTCGGCAATACAAAAGTCATCAACGCCTGCGGACATTACGCATTTTCCATTTGATAAGGAGGCAATTATGGCAAGCGGCAGAATGGAATTTCACGCACGATCCATCATGCAGCACGCGAATTTTTCCTTCGTGCTGCCCAACGATGTGGAGATGGAGGAGGTCAGAGACAAGCGGCACTATGAGCGCCCGACGAAAACCCTGATCCTGCTCCACGGTCTCACCGGCACGGATACGGACTGGCTCTTCGGCGGCGTTGCGCAGCAGGTGGCCATCCAGTATAATCTGGCGGTGTTCATGCCCACCTGCGGCAACAATTTCTATCTGGATCGGGGCTATGAGGGCGGCAACTACGCTACCTTTGTGGGGAAGGAGCTTCCCTATTACATCCGCAGCGTCTTCGGATTTGCCCAGAGCCGGGAGGATACCCTCATCGGCGGCCTCTCCATGGGCGGTTACGGCGCGATCCACACGGCCTTTGCCTTCCCGGAGACCTATTCCGGCTGCGTGGCGCTGTCTTCTGCCCTTCGGATTCACGCGATGGCGGAGGGAGAATTTGACGGTGTCATGCCGGAGGCTATGGTGCGGGATGTGTTCGGGAACCTGGAGGGCATCGAAAACACCGACCGGAACCCGGAGTATCAGTATCTGCAGCTGAAAAAGGCCGCTGTGAAGATCCCGAAGGTCTATATGGCCATCGGCACCGAGGACGCCCTCTACCGCTCCAACCAGCGGTTCCGCAAGTTTCTGACGGAGCAGAGCGCCGACTTCCAATACGAGGACGGCCCCGGGAAGCACGACTGGTTCTTCTGGAACGAATACCTGCCCAAGGGCCTCCAATGGCTCCTGAAATAACAAAAAACCTGAAGTCTCACGGACTTCAGGTTTTTTGCCTGGAGGCGGAAGCATGCCGGACAGCGCAAGTTTCTGCTTCCCTCTATGGACAATCTGAATGGAGAATGCTATACTTGTAACAATCGGGACGAAAACTTGAAAATGAGAAGGAGGAATTGATTTGCAGTTTTACAAGGATCACTATGATGTGATCATCATCGGCAGCGCGCTGGCGGGCATGTCCGCGGCGCTGCAGCTCCAGCAGAAGGGTGTCAAGGACATCCTGATCCTGGAGAAGAACAACATGCCCGGCGGCGTGGCCACGGACTTTGTGCGCAACGGCTTCGAGATCGAGGCTTCTCTCCACGAGATGATGTCCATCGGCCCCAAGGACAACCGCATGGTGGTGGGCGCCTGGTTCGACGAGGTGGGCGTGGACGTGGACTGGCTGCCGGTTCCTGAGTGCTACCGCGTGCTGTTGCCGAAGGAGGGCATCAACGCCATCCTCCACGACGGCTTTGAGCAGATGGCCCGGGACGTGGACGCCGTCTGCCCCGGCACCTACCAGAAGGTCTATGACCTGATCATGCTCTGTGACCGCGTGACCCGCAGCATGGACGTGATCTCTGTCACCCCCATGAGCAAGGTCAAGATGCTCAAGGATCATCCAGACTTCGTGAAGGTGGCGGGATACAGCGCCAGCGAAGTGATCAAGACCTTCGATCTGCCCCAGAAGGCCATCGATATGCTGGTGCCCTACTGGATCTATGTGGGCGCGCCCATGGACGATCTGCCCTTCACCATCTACGCCTACTGCATGGCGGATTACTTCCGCGGCAGCTTCATTCCCCGTCACCGCTCCCACGAGATGAGCATGAAGATGCAGCAGAAGGTGGAGGAGAACGGTGCCCAGATCGAGTTCCGCCAGGAGGTGGAAAAGATCCTGGTGAAGGACGGCCAGGTCTACGGCGTCCGCACCGCCAGAGGCGACGAGATCCACTGCGATTATGTTATCTCCGGCGCGTACCCCAACCGGGTCTACACCTCCATGATCGAGCCCCTGAGCGAGGTGCCGCCCCAGGCCATCAAGTTCGTCAACGGCATGGAGCTGGGCGTCTGCCCGGTGAGCGTCATGCTGATCCTCGCCGGCACCCCGGAGGAGAACGGCTTTGTGAACTACAACACCTTCTCCGGCGACACCATGGACACCAACGAGATCTGGGAAAACGGCAAGAACCTCACGGAGCCCTATCCCTTCCTCACCACGGTGTGCCTCAACTACGCGGTTCCCGACTGCGTGCCCGAGGGCTACACCCACGTCTCCATCACGAACCTGGTGCCCACGGATCCCTTCCTCAATGTGAAGGAGGAGGACTACTACGATCTCAAGCGCCGCCTGGCCTCTGAGATGATCGACAAGTTCATCGAGCACAACGGCGTCGACTTCCGCGACCGCATCGCCGAGGTGGAGGTCTCCACCCCCATGACGATCAACCACTATGTCGGCGCGTGGAAGGGCGCCATCTACGGCTACCGCCACTCCATGAAAAACCACCTCATCGGCCGCCGCACGATGGATGTGAACGAGCACTACATCAAGGGCCTGGAGTTCGCCGGCGCCCACGCCGTGGTCGGCGACGGGCAGGCGCCGCAGATCAAGAACGGCCGACTGGCCGCAAAGGCGGTGCTGACCGCCATGGCAGAGAAGAAGGAGGGCAAGTGATGAGCATCAAAGTCAAAGGATTTCTGAAGGACGTGGGCGGCGCCAGCCGTGTGACCAAGGCCCGTCAGGAAGCGCTCAAAAACGCCTCTCCGGTGCCTCAGCCCAAGGACGCCATCCGGGAGCTCACCGACAAGCTCCACCCGCTGGAGATGCAGTTCAAGGTCACCGAGATCCGGGACGCCTCTCCCACCAGCAAGACCTTCCGTCTGGAGTCGCTGGACGGCCACATCCCGGTGTTCCAGTCCGGCCAGTACGCCAACTTCCGGCTGAAGATCGGCGACAGCCTCCTGACCCGCCCCTATACGATCTCCTCCGCCCCCTACGAAGCCAGAGGCAGCCGCCCGTTTTTCGAGATCACCGTCCGCAAGAACGCACCCTATCTGGTGCCGGATTATCTGTTTGAGAACGTGAAGGTGGGCGATGTGCTGGACGGCGCCATGCCCTTCGGCTTCTTCTACTACGAGCCCCTCAGAGACACGAAGAATCTGGTGGCCCTGGCCGGCGGCAGCGGCATCACGCCCTTCTACTCCATGGCCAAGGAGATCGCCTTCGGCAAGCTGAAAGGCGTGAAGCTCACGATCCTCTACGGCTCCGTCCACAGCAGCGATATCATTCTGAAGGACGAGCTGGATGCCATCGCCGCCCAGTGCCCCGATGTGAAGATCGTCCACGTCCTCTCCGACGATCAGGATTGGACGGGGGAGAAGGGCTTCATCACCAAAGAGATCATCCAGAAGTATTCCGAGACCGACAGCACCTACCTCTTCTGCGGCCCGCTGGCCATGTACCAGTTTGTCTCCAAGGCGCTGGAGGAGCTGGGGGTGCCGAAGTACCGCTTCCGCCACGATGTGGTGAACAATCCCGCCGACGTCTCCAGCCTCCCCGGCTATCCCAAGGGGACGGAGCAGAAGACCTTCAAGATCACCGTGGTGCGCGGCATCCACGAGGACGTGATCGAGGCCAAAGGCTCCGAGCCGGTGGCGGTGGCCCTGGAGCGCGCTGCCATCCCGGTGGACACCCACTGCCGCAACGGCGAGTGCGGCTTCTGCCGCAGCCAGCTTCTGAGCGGTGAGATCTTCGTCTCGCCCATCGGCGACGGCAGAAGAGAGATGGACAAGCAGATGGGCTGGTTCCATGCCTGCTCCAGCTGGCCCCTCACCGATCTCAAGATCAAAATTCCGATTCTCTAAAAAGAAAAGCCTTCCCGGGATCCGCGGATCCCGGGAAGGTGTTTTATTGAGAAATCCGATTGAGAAATGCGGTCACATATTCCTGATACAATTCCGGCGCGGTGAGGATCGACTCCGCGTGACCGGCGCCGGGGATCAGGTGGAATTCCTGATAGCCCTTCGTGCGCGCTGCCATGTCCTCGGAGTTTTTCGGGAGGATGAAGGTGTCCTCCGCACCGTGAAGGAACAGGATCGGGATCGTGTTTGCGTCCAGAGCGTCGATGGGCCGCATCTGCTTCAGCGAATAGTGATACCGGATCCTTCCGGTGAAGTCCGTAACATCCACCAGAAACACCGGCACGTGGGCGTTCTGGTATCCGCCCCGCAGGACGTTTTCAATGTCGGAGAAGCCGCAGTCCGCCACGGCGAAATCCACCTCCGGCCGGTATTGCAGGCAGGTGAGGGTGGTAGCGGCGCCGAGGGATTCCCCGTGGAGCCCCAGCTCCGTGAGATCCGGATATCGGGCGCGGGTGTCATCGATCAGGCATTTCAGATCCTTCGCCTCCCGGATACCGTAGGTGGTGAAGTCCGATGCATTTTCCCCGTGGCCACGGAGATCGTAGATCACGCAGCTGTAGCCCAGCGCCAGATACATTTTCGCGTATTTCAGCGAGCCCATGCGGTTGTCGGTGTAGCCGTGGGAGAGGATGATGTACTTCCCGGTGGGGTTCTCCGGCGCCAGCAGCTCCGCGTGCAGCTGGTAGCCCTCAAAGCCGGTTACCAGATAGTCGCTTTTCTTCGACGCCGGATAGAAGCCGGTGTCATAGCGCTCGCTCTGCCACTGAAAGGCCTGCTCCAGTGTCTGCCGCTGGCCCGTCATCACGTAAGATGGCAGCCAGAAAGCGAATGCGGCAAAGGCGATGAGCAGAAGACAGAAAACGATCAGTAATACGGTCATGGTTCGATTCCTCTTTTTCATGAGATCTCTGCTTTCTTCGATGCTGCTCTTATTATAGCAAATCCTCCTGCGGTTGCGCAACCACCAAAGGGCGGTTGCAGTCGGGGCAGATCTCTGGTAAACTGTGAGCAAAAAGGAGGGATCTCCCATGCGATTTGGACAAAAATCGAATCCTGCCGCGCTGTTTCCTCCGGAGCGGTATGAGCCGGTGATCCGCAGCAGCATCTGCACCGGGGAACGCACCGCATGCATGCGGAACCGGGAGACCGGGAAGATCCACGAGATCATGGTGCTGCGCACCGAGCGGGATCTTACCGAATTTGCAAAGCAGTACGGCGCGGATCTGAGCGGCATCCGGACCATCTATTGAACACACCGGAGGTGGGAACATGCTAAGCATTCTGAAAACCCGATTTGAGCAGAACCCCGCGCTCCATCCGGATTTGACGTGGGCAGAGGTGGAGCAGCGGCTGCTGGCGCATCCCGAGGCCCTTGCGGTGCTGGAGCGGATGGAGGAGACCGGGGGAGAACCGGATGTGCTCGGCGTCTCCGGGGAGGGCGGAAAGCTCCTCTTCTGCGACTGCTCGAAGGAGACGCCCGCAGGCAGACGGAGCCTGTGCTACGATGAGGCGGCCCGCCTGAAGAGAAAGAAGAATCCGCCAGCGGGCAGCGCGGAAGCGCAGGCGGCGGAGATGGGCGTTTCGCTGATGACAGAGGCCATCTATCGGGCGCTGCAGGCGCGGGGTGCATATGATCTCAAAACCTCCTCCTGGATCCTGACGCCGCCTGAGATCCGGCAGCTGGGCGGAGCGCTGTTTTGTGAGCGGCGCTACGGTGCAGTATTTACCTTCCACAACGGGGCGGATTCTTACTATTCTGTCCGAGGCTGGCGCGGCTGCCTTTGGGTCTGAGAATGTGGGGGAGAGATACTATGCTGATTACGATGACCATCGGCGGGCGGGCATGCCCCGTTTTCTGTGGCAAGCGCCCGAACATGATCCTGCTCCAGCCTGTCGACGAAAATGACCTGCGGGGGCTGGAAAACCAGATCGCCCGGATGGAACAGCGCTGCGGAGGGGACTTCCTCTTCGCGGCGATTCCGATTCAGGACTGGAACCGGGAGCTCTCCCCCTGGGAGGCTCCCGCCGTCTTTGGAAAAGCGGACTTCGGCAGCGGAGCAGGGGAGACCCTCAACTTTATTCTGCATAGGCTGCTGCCGGAACTGCTGCGGGAGTTTTCACTTTCGGAGACGCTCCCGGTGATCCTCGGCGGCTACTCACTGGCGGGGCTCTTCGCCCTCTGGAGCGGCTGCCAAAGCGACCGGTTCTCCGCCATCGCGGCGGCGTCCCCTTCGGTGTGGTTCCCGGATTGGATTGCATATGCAAAAACCAACCGGAACCATGCAGAGCATGTCTATCTCAGTCTGGGTGACCGGGAGGCGCGGACGAAAAACCCCGTCATGGCGACGGTGGGAAGCTGCATCCAGACCCAGCTGGAAATCCTCCGGGAGAGCGGAATTGATTGTATTCTCGAATGGAATCAAGGCAATCACTTCCAAGACCCGGAAAAGCGCACCGCCGCGGCTTTTTCCTGGTGCATGGATAAAGTGCTGGAAAACCCATGGATCGGGCAGTCCACATTCTGTTAAATGTACCTTGCATTTTGATGCATTCAATGATAAAATATTCAAATCAGCAAGTACGGGTCAGAGCAGGGCGGTCTGCCGTCTTTTCCTTCTGATCCGAGGAACAGGTGAAGCATGAATACCAAAACATTACTGTATATCCTCAAACGGCTTGCGCTGGCGATCTTCACGATCTGGGTGGTCATCACGATCACCTTCTTCGTCATGCACGCGGTGCCCGGCGGCCCCTTCGCCAGTGAAAAGGCGACGACCCCGGCGGTGAAAGCTGCGCTGGAGGCGAAGTACGGCCTGGACAAGCCGCTGAGCCAGCAATACTGGACGTATTTGAAGGATGTTGTGACAAAGTTCGACTTCGGCCCCAGCCTGAAGCAGCGCGGCCGCATGGTGGTGGACATCATCTCCGACGGCATGAAGACCTCTGCCAAGCTGGGCGTCATCGCCGCGGTGGGCTCCGCCATTGTGGGCATCGTCCTGGGCGCCATCGCAGCCCTTAGAAGGAACAAGTTCATTGACCGTGTCATCATGGTCATCACCACGGCCTTCGTCTCCATGCCGAGCTTCATCATGGGCTCGCTGCTGTTGGCGCTGTTCGCGGTCAAACTTGGGGTTCTGCCTGCCAACGGCACCACGGCGGCCGGTCTGGTGCTGCCCATCATCACCCTGGCGCTGTATCCCATGGCCTACATCACCCGCCTGACCCGCTCCAGCATGCTGGACGTTCTGGGTCAGGACTACATCCGCACGGCCAAGGCCAAGGGCGTCTCCGGCGGGCGGATCATCTTCGGCCACGCGTTGAAAAACTCGCTGATCCCGGTGCTGACCTACTTCGGCCCCATGCTGGCCTACATCGTCACCGGCTCTCTGGTGGTGGAGCAGATCTTCGCCGTGCCGGGCATCGGCCGCGCCTTTGTCAGCAGCATCACCAACCGTGACTATCCCATGGTCATGGGCACCACCATCGTGCTGGCTGCCCTGATCGTGATCATGAACCTGGTGACCGACATCCTGTATAAGGTCGTCGATCCCCGGATCACCCTGGAATGAGGAGGGAACACAATATGAAAAAGAACCCTCTGAGTCTCCAGGTGGATCTGGAGCAGTTCATCCCCGCCACCGAGGAAGACAAGGCCTACATGGTGCAGATGCGCCCCAGCTCCACCTTCTTCAAGGACGGCGTCAAGCGTCTGGTGAAGAACAAGGTGGCCTTCGTGAGCTTCATCCTCATCGTGGTCATCACCCTTTCGAGCATTTTCATCCCCATGTTCTGGCCCTATTCCTACGACAACCAGCTGGGCGTCACCCCGGGCCGGCCTGTGGATGCTTCCTATAACAACCTGAAGCCCTTTGAATACGGCCGCACGGAGCTCAAGCAGATGGAGGACGGCGAAAAGCTCTTCCCCCACGTCTTCGGCACCGACGCCGCCGGACGTGACTATTTCATCCGCGTGGTCTACGGCACCCGTGTGTCCCTGGCGGTGGGCTTCTTCGCCAGCATCATCGTGCTGGTCATCGGCATGCTGGTGGGCTCCATCTCCGGCTACTGCGGCGGCAAGGTGGATCTGATCATCATGCGCATTGTGGATATTATCTATTCTCTGCCGGATATGCTGATGGTCATTCTGCTGGCCTCGGTGCTGCGCCTGACGCTGGCGCCGAAGATCGAGGGCACCGCCCTGGAGTCCATCGGTTCCAACATCATCAGCCTGTTCATCGTGTTTGCGCTGCTCTACTGGGTGAGCATGTCCCGCCTGATCCGCGGCCAGATCCTCTCCCTCCGCGAGCAGGAGTATGTCCTCTCCGCCCAGGCCACCGGCGCCAAGGGCAGCTGGATCATCCGCAAGCATCTGATCCCGAACTGCATCAGCGTCGTGATCATCTCCGCCGCGCTGCAGATCCCCTCTGCCATCTTCACGGAGAGCTACCTCTCCTTCCTGGGCCTGGGCGTCAACGCGCCGATGCCCTCTCTGGGCTCGCTGGCTTCGGACGCCCTCAACGGTCTGACCAGCTATCCCTATCGTCTCGTCATCCCGGCTGTGGTCATTTCGCTGATCGTGCTGAGCCTGAACCTCTTCGGTGACGGCCTGCGCGACGCCTTTGACCCGAAGCTGAACGGTTAAGGGGGTGCAGGAATATGGCATTGCTTGAAGTCAAAGACCTGCGCACCTCCTTCTTTACCGACGCCGGCGAGGTGAAGGCCGTCAACGGTATCTCCTTCAACCTCGAGCGCGGCAAGGTGCTGGGCATCGTGGGCGAGAGCGGCTCCGGCAAGAGCGTCACCGCCTACTCCATCATGCAGATCCTCGCTGGCACCGGCAAGATCGTCGGCGGCAGCGTGAAGCTGGACGGCCAGGAGCTGGTCGGCGCCGGCGAAAAGGTCATGAAAACCGTCCGCGGCAACAAGATCTCCATCATCTTCCAGGACCCCATGACCTCCCTGAATCCCACCTACACCATCGGCCACCAGCTGGTGGAGGCCATCACCCTCCACACCGGGCGCAACCGGAAGGAAGCCTGGGACCGTGCGGTGGAAATGCTCCGGCTGGTGAACATGAACGAGCCGGAAAAGCGCATGAAGCAGTACCCCTATGAGTTCTCCGGCGGTATGCGGCAGCGCGTCATGATCGCCATGGCCTTGGCCTGCGAGCCGGACATCCTCATCGCGGACGAGCCCACCACGGCGCTGGATGTGACCATCCAGGCGCAGATCCTGGAGCTCATGGCTTCCCTGCAGGAAGAGCTGGGCATGGCCATCATCATGATCACCCATGACCTGGGCGTCGTGGCCCAGATGTGCGACGAGGTCATCGTCATGTACGCCGGCTCCATCTGCGAGCAGGGCACGGCGGACGAGATCTTCTACAATCCCTGCCACGAATACACCAAGGGCCTCATGCGGTCCATCCCCACGGCGGACACGGCGGGCACCCGGCTGCATCCCATCACGGGCACGCCCATCGACCTGCTGAACATGCCCAAGGGCTGCCCCTTCGCCCCCAGATGCGACAACGCCATGAAGATCTGCATCGAGCAGCGCTGCGAGCGCATGGAGATCAACGACGAGCATGCGGCAGCCTGCTGGATGAACGTCAAGAAGGGCATCGAGGACGGAAGCATCGTCCCGGAAAAGAAGCAGGAAGGCGGTGAGGAAAATGGCTGAAACTTTGATCCAGGTCAAAGATCTGAAGCAGTATTTCCCCATCAGCACGGGCCTGTTCCGTACCAAGCCGCTGAAGGCTGTGGACGGCGTCAGCTTCTCCATCAACAAGGGCGAGACCCTGGGTCTCGTGGGTGAGAGCGGCTGCGGCAAGACCACCGTGGGCCGCACGATCCTGCATCTGTATAAGCCCACCGGCGGCGAAGTCATCTACGACGGCAAGCCCATCAAGACCAAGGAGGACATCCGGAATTTCCGCAAAAAGGCCACCATGGTCTTCCAGGATCCCTATTCCTCTCTGAATCCCCGTATGACCGTCTCCGACATCATCGGCGAGCCGCTGGATGTGCACAAGCTTTGTTCCAATAAAAAGGAGCGCGAGGAGCGCATCCTCCAGCTGATGGATTACGTGGGTCTGAACAGCGAGCACGCCGCCCGCTACGCCCATGAGTTCTCCGGCGGCCAGCGGCAGCGCATCGGCATCGCGAGAGCTCTGGCGGTGGATCCGGACTTCATCGTCTGCGACGAGCCGGTTTCCGCTCTGGACGTGTCCATCCAGGCGCAGGTCATCAACATGTTCGACGAGCTGCAGGAAAAGCTGGGCCTGACCTATCTGTTCATCGCCCACGACCTCCTGGTAGTGCGCCACATCTCCGACCGGATCGCGGTCATGTATCTGGGCCACATGGTGGAGATGGCGGACGCGGGGGAGATCTACAGCCACCCGCTGCACCCCTACTCCCAGTCGTTGCTGTCTGCGGTTCCGGTGCCGGATCCCAAGGTGGCCAGAGCCAACAAGCGCATCGTGCTCACCGGCGACATCCCCAGCCCCCTGAACGCCCCCAGCGGCTGCCCCTTCCGCACCCGCTGCCGCTACGCCACCGAGGCCTGCGCCGAGAAGATGCCCGATTTCAAAGAAGTGGAAAAGGGCCACTTCGTCGCGTGTCATCGCGTGAAGGAAATCAACTGACGTAATTACCTGTTCGAAAGAGCAGTTAATTAAAAATTTCAGAAAGGACGAAACTCAAAATGAAGAAGAGAATCGCCGCAATGATCCTGGTTCTGGCCATGGTCTTTGCACTGGTTGCCTGCGGAAGCAAGGAAGCCAGTACCCCCGCCGGTTCCGCTGACGAGGCCGCTGCGCCCGCCGGTGGCTCCAGCATCGCCGTGTGCCTGGCTTCCGAGCCCGACACCATCGACCCCGCGCTGAACTCCGCCGTGGATGGCGCCACCATGCTGGCCCACCTGTTCTCCGGCCTGGCCAAGTGGGCTCAGGACGCTGACGGCAACCTCACCATCGTCCCCGATGCTGCTGAAGAGCTGACCGAGGGCGTTGTGAACGACGACGGCACTGTCACCTACACCTACACTCTGCGCGACGGCCTGGTCTGGTCTGACGGTCAGCCTGTCACCGCCAACGACTTTGTGTTCGCATGGCAGCGTGCCGCTTCCACCGATCTGGCTGCTGACTACGGCTACATGTTCGAGGTCGTTGACGGCTACGCCGACATCTGGGAGACCGATGATGACGGCAACTTCGTCAACCCCGACGCGAAGCTGAATGTCGAGGCTCCCGACGACAAGACCATCGTGGTCACCCTCGCCAACGCGATCTCCTACTGGAACGAGCTGCTGGCCTTCCCGACCTACTTCCCCGTCCGTGAGGACGTCGTCGCTGACGAAGCCTGGGCAACCGATCCCAGCACCTATGTCTGCAACGGCATGTACACCATGACCGGCTGGGACCACAACAGCCTGATCACCCTGACCAAGAACCCCAACCACCCCGACGCCGATGAGGTCACCATGGACACCATCGAGTTCTACCTCTCCGACGACGCCAACAACCAGCTGTCCAACTTCAAGAACGGCACCTGGCAGCTGATCGACGACGTGCCCACCAACGAGATCGCCAACCTGAAGGCTGAGTATCCCGACGAGTTCGTCGTTGCTGGCCAGATTGGCACCTACTATGTCTGCTGGAACGTCAATGAGAACATCCTGCCCGCTTCCTCCACCCTGACCGGTGTTGAGGCTGAGGCTGCCAAGGCTGAGATCCGCAACGCCATCAGCCTGCTGTTCGACCGTGAGTACATCGTTGACGAGATCGCTCAGGGCGGCCAGGTCCCCGCTGCCTCCTTCGTGGCCATGGGCATGACCGACGCTGACGGCTCCGAGTTCTACAAGAACGCCAACGGCACCGGCGGCTACTACGACGCCTCCGCCGACGCCGTGCAGGACAACTTCGACAAGGCTGTCGAGGTCCTGAAGAAGTACTACACCTTCGACGAGTCCACCGGCAAGTTCACCGACTTCCCGAGCCTGACCTACCTCTACAACACCTCTGAGGGCCACAAGGCCATCGGCGAGTATCTGCAGAGCGCTCTGGACGCTGTGGGCATCACCATGAACCTGGAGAACCAGGAGTGGAACACCTTCCTGAACACCCGTAAGCAGGGCGATTACTCCATCGCTCGCAACGGCTGGCTGGCCGACTACAACGATCCCATCTGCTTCCTGGATATGTGGACCACCGCCTCCGGCAACAACGACGTCCAGTTCGGCAAGGGCGACCACGCTGATGTCGCTTGCTACAACCTGGATCTGACCGAGTACGGCTATGACGTCAAGGTCGAGAACGGCACCTGGGCTGAGACCTACGACGTGCTGATCTCCACCATCAAGAGCTGCACCGACAACGAGGCCCGCTACGCTATGATGCACATCGCTGAGGATATGCTCATGGCCACCGGCTGCATCTGCCCGCTGTACTTCTACACCGATCTGTACATGATCGACGACAGCGTTCAGGGCTTCTTCTCCAACCCCCTCGGCTACAAGTACTTCATGTACTGCACCGTGGGCTAAAATCCGCTTTAGAATCAACGGTTTTTAGGTAATCTACGAGGCGCTGCCTCCACCGGTTTTCCGCCGGTTGGAGGCAGCGTTTTTTCATTTTTATCGCAGTCGGAATCCAAAAAAAACAGCGCCTTGTTTTGGCTGTTATTAACAAAATTAATTCTTAATATCTTAATATGTGGACATGGAAATTGACAGTGATTTCTTTCTATGGTAACATTTTGTTACCGTATATTGTGTAAGTGTTAACAATAAGAAAGGAGTCTTCCAATGCGCAAAAGATTACTGAGCGTTCTGCTGGTTATTGCCATGGTTCTCACGCTGATGCCCATGGCTGTTTTCGCGGCAGACAATGACGGCGCACCCGCCGGCAGTGCGACCGTCGCAGTCCCGGTCTACGGAAAGTTTATTGCCGACATCATCAACGATCCCACTTTGGATCTTCAGAAGCTGTCTCAGAAGCTGAAGACCGCCGCCCAGGATGTCATTGCCGGCGCCAAGATCCCGGATGTGGACATGGTGCTCGTCAGTGACGACGGCTATGAGTATCCGCTGGTCAACAACGGTGCTTCCGACGCCAACTTCCTGACATCCGTCTGCCTGGAGGCCGACGGCATGATGAGCATGGGAGCCGACGCGGTCAAGACGATCCAGGACTTCATCGGCAAGATGATTTCTGCCATGCCCGGCATGGACACCCTGGACAGCCTGAACCAGTTCTACAAGCTCTACGGCGCTGAGAACGTGCCCGCTGGTGAGTACACCCTCAAGGTAAAGGCCATCCGCACCGACGGCTATGTCCTCATCCAGCCCGAGAGCGGCAGCGTCCGCGTCAATGTGGTGGACGGCCGCGTGAATTACGTCGGCTATAAGAAGGTTCTGGCTGAGTTCGACACTGCCGCCAAGCTGAAGGAAAGCCTCTATGCTGTGGCGGACAAGCTGGGAGTTTTAGCCGATGGCGCCAAGGCCGTCGTAGACAAGATGATGGCCGCTCCCGACAAGGCGGTCGAGCTTGTCAACAGCGTACCCGGATTCGGGGACCTGCTGAATAGAATGATGCCCGGCTGGTCGGATCTGCTGAAGCTCCCGGTCGTCACCGTGAGCCTGCCCGGCGTGTTCCTCACCACCAGGGATCCCGGCTTCAGCTTCACCTCTGCTGACTTCGGCGGCAACCCGCTGCCCGGCTGCGAGTTCCTGATGGTCAACCGCGAGGAGACCGAGAAGATCGTCAAGGCCGCGGTCGCTATGGGTCAGGAGACCTTCCAGAACGCCATGTCTCTGGTGGGCTCCGAAGGCTTCACCTGGGACGAGCTGAACTTCCTCAAGGCGGACATCGTCGCCATGGACGAGGAGACCCAGCAGCTGTCCTTCAACCCCGATCAGATCATCAAGCTCCTCGGCACCTACTGGGCTCTGTTTGAGGCCTCTGCCAACGAGCCCTTCAACAAGTTCATGAGCGCGGAGACCGACCTCCGCCTGCCCGCCATCCTCAAGGCTGTTGCGGACGAGAACGGCCTCGTCACCTTCAATGAGGACAGCAACATCACCCTCACCTGGTCTGTCCAGATCCTCATCAAGATGGGCCACCTCACCGCCCAGATGATCGAGGACGCCGAGATCCCCGAGAACGCGTTTGAAAACGAGAGTCTCCAGTCTGTGGTGGAGCTGATCCTCAAGGTCTCCAAGGTCGCCGCCAAGTACGGTGAGAAGTTCATTGACGAGTCCGGCGAAGTGGTCACCAACCTGCTCAACGACTGGGTCTATTACCTGCTGATGAACGACGATCTGGCTTCCGCCGGTCGTGACATTCTGGAGCGCTTCGGCATGATGGACGAGGATACCCTGTCTCTGCTGGATCTGCTGCCCACCCACGCGCTGCTGACTGCCAAGATGCCCACCGGTCATTACATCCTCTTCGAGACCAAGACCCCCGAGGGCTTCACCCGCAGCCCGCTGTTCTACACCGTCGTGGTCACCTGGAACACCGAGTCTGAGGACGTCCGTGACTGGTGCTATGTGAACGTTGCCAACCTGGGTGTCATCGGCCCCTACATTGCCGAGGATCTCTACACCACCGTCCGCAACACCAGTTACGTTGCCAAGGCGGATGAGCTGCTCAACCAGTTCACCGGCGGCAAGAGCGGTACCCTGCTGCAGAACATCTTCACCGGCAAGGTCGCAGGCACCGGCGAAACCTTCGACATGAGCGCTCTGGCCATCGCCTATCAGGCGAACCTGATCTACAACAGCCTGGGCGGCAAGAACATCTACGAGTCCGAGCAGGCCTGCGCCGATGCTCTGGCCAAGTACCTCTATGCCCACGGCCGTACCTACCAGAATATGCTGATGTTCAGCTATGAGGTCGCTGTAAAGTCCAAGGCGGTCATCACCAGCGAGATTACCCCCGACTGGATGTTCTACACCCCCTCCACCAGCATCCGCACCAACATCGCGCTGAAGGCCAAGGCCATCGGCCAGAAGATCGCTGACGGCATCTACGCCGGCGACAGCAAGCTGCTGAGCGGCACCAAGGATGCCCTGAACAGCATCGTGGACAAGATCGACACCAGCAACCATGTCCAGCCGATCCTGAATAAGATCCAGGCCAAGATTCAGGAGACCACCACCAGCATGGTGACCAAGGCGATCGAGAATACTACTTCTGCCGTGAAGGGACTTCTGTCCAGACTCTTCAAATAAGTCCCCAAACAACGGTCTGAAAACCGATTGAATCCAAGCAAGAACAACCCCCGTACCGTGGTACGGGGGTTGTTCTTTTTGTATTACAGCTTCAGATAGTCCTGAATGGCTTTTGGCGCTCCGGCGAGGATGCCGGGCTTGCTGCCGTCTCTGGGGAGCGGCGTGCCGTCGGGCTTCAAGCACTGCCCACCGGCTTCCTCTACGATCAGCGCGCCGGCGGCGTAGTCCCAGAGACTCACCTGCAGCTCGAAGTACAGCCCGGCGCGTCCGGCCGCCACGGTGCAGAGATCCAGGGCGGCGGAGCCCTCTCTGCGCAGATCGAGACTGGCGGCAAAGACCTTCTTGGCGATATCGAAGGTCTGTTCGGCAAGGGCGGCGTCGTAAGGGGCCGTGCCGAAGACTGCGACGTTTTCCTTCAGATCGCCGTCGGCAACGTGGATCGGGCTGCCATTGAGGAAGGCGCCCCGCCCTTTGATGGCAGTGAACATTTCATCTACATAGGGATTGTACACCGCGCCCGCCGCCACCGTGCCCTTCTCGGCATAGGCCACGGAAATGCAGCTGTGGTGGAACCCGTGGACGAAGTTCATGGTGCCGTCGATGGGGTCGATGATGAACAGCTGCTCCGAGTCCAGCCGATCCCGATCCTGCATCTCCTCGCAGAAGAAGTGGGCATCCGGAAACGCCGTGCGCAGTCGCTCCATCAGCAGTTCCTGCACCCGGCGGTCATATTCGGTGACCACGTCCCGGCGTCCGGTTTTGGTCTCCGCCAGAATGCCCCGGGCCTGGAGCATCAGCTCTGCCGCCTCCCGCTGGGCAGCTTCGATGTGTTTGAGAATGGTTTCGTAACGATTGGCTTCCATCTTTTTCTCCTTTTCGGAATCAGACCGCGTAATCGCGGAGAATTGCGGTTTTGTCCGGATCCAGCCGGATGCGGGCGGCCTCCGCCGACTCAATGGCCAGGGGAAGACCGTTTTCCCCTTCGAAATCTGCCCTGAAATCCACACCATCATCGGGGAGGGCGGAGAGATCCTGCTCTCCGGTCAGCAGCGCGGCGAATATGGCGGCGATCAGATAATCCCCGTAGGCGGAGGCGTGGGCACCGTCCGTCCAGAAGAGGTCGATCTCCGGGTGCGCCTGCTGCACCTGCTCGAACCGCTCGCCCACCGGGGCCAGCAGTGCGCCGCACTCCGCCGCCAGACGGCGATAGCAGTCCGACATCTGCTTCGTGACCTCGGACTCGCCCCGCATGGCCCAGGTCATGTAGACCACCGGCCTCGTTCCCGCGGCTTCGCAGAGCCGGAAGATCCGCTTCGCGTTTTCGAAGGTTGTCTGCTCGTCGGGGAAGGGGTGTGCCTGCTGCTGCAGGACGCAGAAATCGTAGTTGCCGTAGAGGATCGCGAACCGCACCGCGAAGTATTCCTCCCGGTGCCAGGCCAGATCCTTGTTGGAATAGGCCAGCATGGTGACCTCCGGCTTTTCACCGGTGAGACTTTGCACCATGTTTGCAAAGGTGTGGGGCATATCGTTGAAATAGGTGTGGCTGTTGCCGACGAACAGGACGCGCATGGCGAAACCTCCATTATGAACGGTTTTTCTCTGTAAATTTTATCCGATTCCAATCAGAATTGCAATCCCATCCAACAAAAAATGCCCACCCGGTTTTCCGGGTGGGCAAAAGGGATCGCTGCTTACTTGGCAGGATTGAAATCGCGATACAGGAAGGTCACGATCTCGCTGCGGGTGCAGACTTTGGTAGGCTCGAAGGTGGTGGGAGTGGTGCCGGTGGTGATGTCGGCCTGAACAGCCCACAGGACAGCATTGTAGTACCAGTCAGCGGTGGCCACATCGGTGAAGGGGTTGGCAGTCACAACGACAGGAGACTTGGCAAAGCGCCACAGGAAGGTAACGCTCTCAGCACGGGAAACCTGAACGTTGGGGCTGAAGGTGGTGGGAGTGGTACCGGTGGTGATCTTCTCCTGGACAGCCCACAGGACTGCATTGTAGAACCAGTCGGCGGCGGTCACGTCGGTGAAGGGGTTCACGGTGTTGGTGACAACGGGCTGACCGGCGGCACGATACAGGAAGGTGACCATCTCGGCACGGGTGCAGTTGTTATAGGGCTCGAAGGTGGTGGGAGTGGTGCCGGTGGTGACCGCGGGCTTGGCGTTCACGGCCCAGACAACCGCCTTATAGAACCAGTCGCCGGTGTTGACATCGGTGAAGTTCTCGGTGGGCTCCTCAGGCTTGACGGGATCCACATCGCGCTTCTCGGTGTGAGCGGCGTCACGCTTGCAGACGCGGGTCTCCTCGCCCTTCTCGGTGGCGGTGGCGGCCTTGGTCACGGTACACTCGCCCCAGTCATGACCCAGAGCGGCGACTTCCTCGCCCTTCTTGATGGTCTTGCCGCAAACCTTGCAGATCTCGTCGCCGCTGTAGCCCTTCTCTTCGCAGGTGGCGGGCTTGACGTTCTTCAGCTCGGTGTCGTGGGTGACGCAGTCAGCGTAGTGGATGGTGGCGCTCTTCAGAACGTCGTTCCCGGCCTTGACAACCACGTTGGTCCAATCCTGGCTGGTGCTGCCGTAGTAGACGTCCTTCACGTTGGTGCCGTCAAAAGCGTTGTTCTCAACCTTGACCAGGCTCTTCGGGAGCGTCACGGACTTGAGGCCGAGGCAATCATAGAAAGCGTTGAAGCCGATGGTGGTGACACCCTCGGGAACCTTGACGCTGGTGAGCTTGTCGCAGCCTCTGAAAGCGCCGTCAGCAATGGCGCTGACCGGCAGACCGTCCAGAGTCTCGGGGATCACCAGATCGCCGGAAGCGGTCTTCTGGCAGCCGGTGATGACCACGGACTTGCCGTCAGCAGCGGGCGCCCAGGTCAGGGGGCTGGCATCCTCGGCATAGTGCACGGTGACCTTGTCGTTGTTGCGATACAGATCGCCGAGCTTGATCCAATCCTGCTCGCCGCTCTGGAAGTAGATGTCCTTCAGGGCGGGATCGCTGGCGAAGGTGTCGGCGGCCAGGCTCTTCAGGCTCTTGGGCAGGGTGGCGCTGGCCAGCTTGGCGCAGTTGGCAAAGGCCTCTTTATCGATGGTGGTGACACCCTCGGGCACGACCACGCTGGTCAGGGACACGCAGCCCTTGAAGGCGCGGGCGCCAATGACGGTGACAGCCTCGGGGATGTTGACGTTGACCAGCTTGCTGCAGCCGTTAAAGGCGTCAGCACCGATGGCGGTGACAGTGGAGGGGATGGTGACGTCGGTGATCTTGGCCTTGTTGGCGTTCTTCGCGAAAGCCTCCTCGCGGATGGCGTTGACCAAAGCGGTGCCGACCTTGTCGGGGATGACGACCTTCTCAGCAGAGCCAAGGTACTCCTTGATGCTGGCGGTCTTCTTATCGACGCTGATCACATAGATGAAGTTGGCGTCCTTGACTTCGGTGGGAGAGGGGATCTTCCAGGTGCCGTCCTTGACGTTGTAGGTGACCTCGGTGGGCAGATCGCTCTGGTAATCATAGACGGTGGCGCCAACGATGGAGGCAGCCTCCTCGCGGGTCACCACGGTGTCGGGAGCGAACTTCTTGTCAGCGGGGACGGAGACGTACTCCTTCTCCACGGCCCACAGGATGGCATCGTAGTAGGGGGAATTCTCGGTGATGTCAGTAAAGGGATTCTTGGTGGTCTCGGCGTTGGCAGTCTTCATGCCGTCAGCGTACCACTTCAGCCAGACGATGTTCACGCGCTTGTTGGGAACGGTGATGGACTCGGTGGCCTCGTTCAGCAGCTCAGCCTTGGCGGGCGCAAGCTTGGTGCCGGCAGGGATGGTGACCTTCTCAACATGGCTCTTGTCTCTGGTGCAGGTGCGCTGCTCCACGCCGTCCTGAGAATCGGTGACCTTGGTGGCCAGTCTCCAGTAACCCCAGTCATGGCTCAGAGCGGGAACCTTCTGGCCGTACTTGGGATCGCTGTTCTTGGTGCCGCAGACCTTGCAGATGCTGTCGCCGGTGTAGCCGTCTTCAGTGCAGGTGGCGGCGCGGGCGTTCAGGGTCTCGAACTCGTGCTTGTCAGAATCGCAGATGACGTCCCACTTGAGGTCCAGTAGCTTGTCGTTGCCAGTCTTCGCGATGCCGTTTCTGGTGAGGTTCTCGGCCTGCTTGGTGCCGCCGAAATAGACCTTCTCCAGAGCGGTGCCCTTGAATGCATTCTGGGCAATGCTCTTGACGGTGGGAGCCAGGGTCAGCTTGGCCAGCTTGGAGCAGCCGGAGAAGGCGTTCTCGTCAATGCTGGCAACATCCGCCGGAATGGTGACGCTCTCCAGAGCGGTGCAGCCGGCGAAAGCAGAGCTGCCGATCTTCGTGGCAGACTTCGGGATGGAGACGCTCTCCAGGGCGGTGAAGCCGTTGAAAGCGAAGTTGCCGATGGAAGTCACGCCCTCTTCCACGATCACAGTCTTGACCGTGGTCTTGAGGCTGCTCCAATCAGCCGGTTTGGTGGCGGTGTAGTTCGGCATAGCGCCGTTGCAGCTGACCATCAGCACAGTGTCGTTGTCGCGGGTCGAGTAGATGACCTCGTCTGCGGCAAGCGCGCCGAAAGGCAGCAGCGTGAGCATCATGCATGCAACCAGCAGGATGCTCCACAATCTTTTCTTCATCTTGTTGCCTCCTAAAGTACATATTTGCCGAAAGGAAATCCCTTCCGGCTGTTGACATAATGATTTTACCATCAACTACGCATAAAATCAAGTGTTAACATAATTTTTGTTAGATTTTTTTACATTTTGGGGCAAAAATCTTGCATTTTCGATACACTTGGGTTATGAATAGGAGGGAAGTGTCCCAAAAAACGCAACCAGTCAGAGGAGGCGCCTGCATGAAAAAAGTAGTGATTTTAATTGGGAATTACGGCTCGGGAAAAACGGAGATCGCGTTGAACATCGCGGTGAGATCCGCCGCCGAGGGAAAGCGCACCCAGGTGATCGATCTGGACCGCATCAACGACTATTTCCGCATGTCCGACCATGTGAAGCTGCTGGACGCGAAAATGATCGATCTGGTGTCGCCCACCTTCGTGGGAGCCGGCGTGACCCAGACGAACATGCCCGCTGCCGTGGGGTCTGCCTTTGCGAAGGACTGGGATCTGGTGATCTTCGATGTGGGCGGCGATCCCGCGGGAGCGCTGTCTCTGGCAAGGTACCACATGGATTTCGCGCAGCTCCAGCCGGAGCAGCTGGAGGTCTGGGACATCATCAACACCCGCAGACCCATGTCCGAGACGGCGGAGAAGATCCTCCAGCTCAAGGAGGACATGGAGGGATTCGCCAGACAGACTGTCACCGGCTTTGTCCACAACTCCAATCTGCAGGCCTGGGCCAGCGCCGAGGATCTGAGAGCCGGTTATCCGGTGGTGAAGGAGGCCAGCGAATTGAGCGGCATCCCGGTGATTTACACCACCGGCCGACAGGAGTTTCTGGAGGAATTCCTGAAGGACGACGGACTCGATCCCAAATTCATCGGAACCCCGCTGCCTCTGGAGACCTATATGCACCGAAGCTGGGACTCCTTTGCAAAAGGCGGAATTTAAAATGGTAAAACCCTTCTGTCTCACGGCAGAAGGGTTTTTGAAATCAAATCAATTAGAAAACGTAGTGGCAGTCCATGCAGACGTGCTTGCCAGTGGCGGGGCAGAACCAGATAGTCTCGGTCAGCGCGCAGAGAGGACATGGCATACCGTCACGCACCAGCTCGATGGAGTCGGCACCGCCGGTGAGCTCCTGGATGGCTTCCTCGCTGAGACCCAGCGCACGGATTTCCTCAACGGTCTTTTTCATGGAAAGTGGCCTCCTTTCTCGCAGTTTTTGTTTGCAGAAGTATTATAGCACACTTTTTTCCCGATGAAAAGATGTTTTCTGCCCGGATTGACAGCGGGCCGCCCCATCGGGTAGAATTTAGAAAAACGCGGGAAGCGGGGGATGGACATGATCTATATCATCCGGCACGGCCAGACCGAAAAGAATATGGCCATGGTGCTCCAGGGCCGCAGCGACCAGCCGCTGAACGAGGCGGGCATCCGGCAGGCGGAGCAGGCGGGGGCGTACTTCCGAGAAAAGGGCATTCGCTTCGACCGGGTCTGGTCCAGCCCCTTGATCCGGGCGGTGCAGACGGCGAAGCTCGTGGCCCCGGAGGCGGAGGTGCTGACCGACGAGCGGCTGCTGGAGATGGACTACGGCCCCTACGAGGGTGCCAGTCTGGAGGATCCCGCCCCGGAGCTGCTGCACTTTTTCATGGATTTCGTGCACAACCCGGCGCCGAAGGGGATGGAGTCTCTGGATTCCGTGGTCCGGCGGCTGGGGGCCTTTCTGGAGGAGATCCACGAGACAGGCAACATCCTGATCTCCACCCACGCCATCGCCATGAAGGGTGCCCTGGAATATCTGACCCCCGATGCCAATGGCGCCTACTGGTCGAAGCACATCAAAAACTGCGCGGTCTACACCGCAGAGCAGACCAAGACCGGCTACACGGTGCCCATCGAATTGAAAATCTGAAAAACGCCGACGGTTTCCCGTCGGCGTTCTATTTTAAATGGCTTTCCATAAAAGCTGGCTGTTGTCAAACACCGCTTCGAGACGGCCGGACTCCTTCAGCCAGGTGAGATACGACCGCACCGTGCTGCCCACCAGGACGTACTGCTCGAAATTCATGGTGAGCTGGTACTCCGTGAACAGCTTTTGCAGCAGGGCTTCGAACATCATCGGCTCCTTACAGAGGTTGCAGATCCGCTCCGCGATCTCCAGCACCACGTCGATGTTGTACTGGGCCAGGGGCGCGATGTCCTCGGTGGCCTCGGCGTGGGCCGGGACGAAGATCTTCGCCGCCATGGTCTTCACTCGCTCCAGCGTATTGAGATAGGCACCCACGTCGTAGATGAAGCCGATGCGGTACTTCTCCAGGGTTTCCCGGCTGGAGAGGCAGTCCGCCAGATAGACCACGTCCTCCGGCGCGCGGAAGCCCACCATGTCGAAGAAGTGGCCGGGCAGCGGGAGCAGCTTGAACCCCTCCGGCAGCGTCTCCGGCGTCAATTCCTCGGCCGGGCTGGGCTGCGCCATGAGGAACTTGTGCCGAAGCTCCTTCGGCGGGAAGCCGCCATAGAGGAAGGAGGGCTCCAGCAGCGGGTGGCGGGTGAAGTCCTGCTCGATCCCCGGCGCGAAGATCCTGCACCCGGTCTGCTTTTGCAGATAGGCGTTGCCGCCGATGTGGTCGGCGTTGGAGTGGGTATTGTAAATGGACCGCAGCGTCCAGCCGTTTTTGTCCAGATGCTGCCGCACCTTGCGCCCCGCCTCCTTGTCGTTGCCGCTGTCGATGAGACAGACTTCGGTATCGCTGAGCTTCACCAGCCCGATCTTGGCCGGGCTCTGAATGTAATAGCACCGCTCGGTGAGTTGGATCAGTTCATACATGGGTGACGCCTCCCTGCTGAAAATAAGGAATGCTCTGCCCATAGAATAACAGATATTTCCGCCTCCCGCAAGTTGCGCACCGCCGTTGGCGGTGCGTTTTTCTGTCCAAATGGGGCGATTTTTAAGCTGATCTCAGCCAGCTGGGGTATCTTCGAATTGAGAACGGCGCCTCTGCTCAACACTTTTGAATTGATGTGTCAATCATTCACAGAAAGTTTACACAAAAACGGCAAAGCGGCCCGGAATCGGACGAGCCGCGTCGGCCGATTCGTGAAATGTGCACATTGAGCCGGGTGGGCGGGTCTGGTATAATAGACAGCGTTTTCAGAAAGGAGTATCTATGCAAATAGTACAAAAATCGAAACGAGTTTTAAGCATTTTGCTCATTGCAATTTTATGTTTTGGCCTGCTGGCGGCGGTTGCCGCTCCGGCACAGGCGGTGCAGGATCTGCCGGAGACCTTCTACATGGAGCAGTCCCGGGGCGGGATCTGCACCATGGTCTCCTCGGCCATGTTGCTGCGCTCCGCTCTGTACCTGAACGGGGACAGCCGCTGGGAGGACATCTCCGAGAGCGTGGCCGCCTCCGCCTGCTGGATCTGGGGCATCGGCCTTGCCTATGACTGGAGCTATGAGGCGGACGACATCTCCATCACCGTGGGCCACACGGATCTCTACGGCGTCTCCGTGGAGGAGCTGAAGGCCCTGCTGGACGCGCATCCCGAAGGCATCGTGTTCTACTGCGGCGGCGTGCCCCATGCGGTGCTGCTGACGGACTATGAGGACGACACCTTCTACTGCGCCGATCCCGCGCCCTACTGCAGCGGCAGCCGGGTGGCCCTGGCCGATTCCTGGCTGGGCTATCGTCTCGGCAGTCAGGAGAACATCCTTCGCTGCGCCACGGCCTACTGGTCCATCACGGACAGCAATCTGGAGGCCCTGTCCCAGACTACCGAGGACGCCCCCGTGACCGTCACCGCCCAGAAGGCGGAGATCCAGGAGACCCTGGGCACGACCGTCACCAAGGTGAACGCGCCCAAGGCCATGACGGCTTGAATGATCGAAAAGACCCATCGCTTCGGCGGTGGGTTTTTCCGTTTCGAGAAGCGAGATCGGGTTGACAATCTCAAAGAATCTGCTATAATTCCAACCATTGGCAATTGAAACCGATGGAGGGATCGACATGATTCAACAGCTTTCGATTTATACAGAAAACAAGCGCGGCGCCATGAACCGGATCACGGACACCCTGGCGAAGGGCGGCATCAACATCAACGGCTTCATCACCAACGACAGCGCCGAGTTCGGCACCGTGCGGATGATCGTCTCCGACGCCCAGGAAGCCCAGCGGCTGCTGCGGGAAGCGGGCTATCTGACCAAGCTGGCCCCGGTGGTGGCGGTGGAGGTCTCCGACGAGGTGGGCAGCCTGAACCAGCTGCTCTCTGCAGTCAGCCGGGCCAACATCAGCATCAATTATATGTATGCCACCTTCGACCGGGACGGCGCGGCCCCCATCATCGTGATCCAGGCCGACGACATGCCGGAGCTGGAGAGCTATCTCCTTTACAGCGGAATTCGCGTCCGCTGAATGAACACAATAAAACATCCCCCGAAATCCTCGGATTTCGGGGGATGTTTGTTTCTTGCTTACTTCTTTCCGAAGAGGGAAGTAAAGCCGCTGACGATCTTGGCATTGGTGTTGCTGATCGCCTGGTTCACGGAAGTCTTGCCGTAACCGACGGTGTAGGTGGGCACGTTGACGGTGCCGGTGGGGGTCACGAACTTGCCGGAATCCAGCACCTCACCGCAGTCGGCGCAGACGGTCTTGCCGATGTACTGGAAGCCGATGATCAGCTTCTTGCTCTCATAGACCACCTTGGTGTTGGTGTGGCGGCAGTGGTTGATCTCCACCATCTTGGCCAGCACGCGGTCAGCCATGTAGCGGTGGCCGGCGGCATCGGGGTGCAGACCCTTCAGGACGCTCATTTCCTTGTTCTGCAGGGCCTGGAGCACCGTGGTGCCCTCGGTATAGATGGTGGTGGCGTCCGGCACGTCCACATAGTAGACGTTGTCATACTTGGCAGCCAGCTCGGCGTAGTAGTCATTCAGGCTGACCAGCGCGGCGCCGATCAGGTCGAGGATCGGGGAGAAGCCGCTGCCGGGCAGCACCCGCAGGGCTTTGGTGGCGTTGTACATGCCGACCACCAGCACATCAGCGTCGGGGGAGAGGGCGATGACGTCCTTGATGACCTCATCGGAATTCTTCCGCAGCTCCAGCACACCCTGATTGAAGGCGCGGGTCACGTTGGTGAGGACCGTGGGGCTCTTGGCCACGTTCTTCATGGCGGTGGCGAGATAATCGGCCACGTCCTTGGCGTCAGAGATGGAGGTGAGCTTCTCAACATCCACCAGACCGCCGGCCTCCAGCGCGTTGACCAGCAGGGAGCTCAGATCGTTGATGCCGGCCTGCACGGTGACGAGATCAGACTTGCGGATCTGCTCGCATATGCTGGGCCACTGCTCCCGCAGAGCGTTGGTGCGGACAGCGTTCCGGTTGCCGAACCAGTCGTCGGGATAGGTGTAGGGATCCTCCACGCCGAGACCCCGCTCCAGGATCATGCGGAAGTCGCTCATGCGGCCGCCGGAGCTGGCGGCAGAATAGACCTCAGCGTCGGGGTTCACAGCTTCCAGCACCTTGCCCACCAGATCGGTGAAGGAGCCATCGATGCGGGCGCAGACCAGATTCGGATCCGCGTGACCGTCCGCGGGATCCAGGCCGTAGCCCCAGGAGATGCTGTCGCCGATGTAGGTGTAGCACTGGTAGGGGAGCTTGGCGTACTCCGGCTTCACGGTGAGGGTCTGGGTGGTCTCCACGTCGATGGTCACAGGCTCCAGGGTGGAGGCGGCCATGGCCTTGGTCCAGCCGCCGTGGGTGGTGTAGATGTCCACACCCTCGTTGGTCACGTAGCAGCGATACCGGTTGCCGTTGTAAGCGGCGGCGTCGGTCAGGGTGAGAGTCGCCTCGTTGGCGCCTTCAACATCCGTCCAGACCACGCCGTCGGAAGAAACCTGCCACTGGAAGGTATTGACGTCGTTACCGGCGGAGAACACGGTGCTGAGCACCACATCGTCGCCCTGCTTATCCATGACGATGGAGCCCAGAGGCGCGCGGGCGTAGAGATGATCAGACAGCCACAGCACACGTTTGGTGGCAAACTCCTTGAGGTTGTTGACGTAGTTTTCCCAGGTCAGGGTGACCTCGTAATTGAGCGCGTACTGACCGGTGCCCAGGGCGCGCATGGTGTTGGGGGCGACCAGGTAGTCTGCGCACAGCGATTGGGTGCCCCAGAGCTCGTTGTTCATCAGGGCGGAGGAGCGCAGGATCTCCCGCTGGCGGTCAACGTTCGCCGGAATGTCCTCAAACACAGCCTTGTTGGCGTTGTAGACCTTCGCGACCGCCTGCATGAAGCTGGCGTGCTTGCCGAGCTCCTGCAGCAGGCTCACAGGCTTGTCGACGGAGATGAGGCCGATGCTGTCGTTATACCAGCCCTCGGCGTTGAGCTGCACGGGCTCTGCGATGCCGACGAGGAACTTATGGAGCGTGCGGCCGAAGGCCACGTCATAGTCCCAGGCGGGGCCGGCAACGAGCTTGGAGTTCGGGTCCTTCACATTGTCGCGGTGCATCAGAAGGCTGCCCGCGAAGCAGTCATAGGTCTTGGAGACCTCATACATGAGGAACATCTTCGCCCAGGAATCGAGGTCGAAGTAGTTCTGATAGTTCTCGCTGTCAAAGTCCTCGAGGGCGTTCCACGCCTCGGTGAAATACTCCTCGACCTTCGCGGCGTCCCAACCGGCCTTCTTCGCGTCCTTGCCGATCTTCTTGATGGTCATGAGGTTAAAGTAGCCGTCGTCATTGAGCGTGTCGCCGATGGCATACATGCCGGGGATCTTGAACTGCGGGTCCTCGGAATCAACATAGTTGTCGTTCTCGAGGTGGAAGCCGCCCTTCGGCGCTTTGTAGTCGCTCTTCGGCGTCATGAGATAGTTGCCGAGATACTCGCCGTTCATCCAGATATCGACATAGCGGCTGGGAAGACCGATGCCGAGACCGTCGGCCAGATCCATGGCGACCTTGTTGCGGATGAGAGAATTGTCAAAGTAGTTGGCCAGCAGAGACCACTTCTCCGCAACGACGCCGGGGATCATCGCGTCGTCATTCTTAAGCGTGATGTTATAGGGCTTCTTGGGCAGACCCCAGGTGGAGTTGCCGCGGCCCTTCATGGACATGGCTCTGGTCTGGCCGTCGAAAATCACGTTGCCGACGCACTTGGTCTCGTGGGTCTCATCGGCGTTCATGGCCTCGATTGTGCCCTGAGACTCGTCGAGCTCGAGGAACATGGGCTCAACGTCCGCAGAACCCTGGACGGTCTTGACCGTCACAAGCGCCAGCGCGGCGCCCTTGGTGATCTTGTAGGTGATGCTCTTGCCGGGGGCGGCCAGGGGGGCGGTGCCGCTCTCGTAGGTCTCGCCGTTTTTGGTGACGGTGATATCGGGGTCATCCCAGCAGAAGTACAGCTGAGAAACGTCCGTCTTGCCCGGCAGGTAGACCTTCGCAACGCTGCCCAGAGCGTCATACTTCACGTTGACTCTGCCTTCCAGACCGGCGGCCTCGTTGGCCGGGACGTACAGGGCGGCATAGAGCACGCTCTTGACGTTGGAGGTGCTGCCGGCGGCCTCGGCGGTCTGTTCCACCGCTTCCTCGGCCTCAGCCTCGGGCTGGGCGGCGTCAACGGCGTCGGCTTCGATTTCTGGTGCCTCAGGTTCTGCAGCCTCAACGGTCTCGACGGCAGCAGCTTCCGTCGCCTCGACGACTTCCGCCTCCGCCTCTGCGTCCACGGCTGCGGCACTCAGCGCCATGCCGGGGAACAGCGCAGCGAGCATGCAGACCAGCAGCAAAACAGAGATCAGTCTTTTTTTCATGTTGTTCCACCTTTCTCATTCAGGATCTGATGGGACTCTTGAACCATCCAAATAAAGAAATACACTTTATATTAACATAAAAACCATGGGCAGGTAAAGATTCTTTAAGATTTTTTAAGTAAAATTTACGCCACAATTTTCGTTGATTTGTCCGAAAAAATCGGGAAAAATTTCATATTTTTCTTCCATCTGCGACGGAACTGTGGTATAATGCATAATAGCGTACAAAAATACACGAAACTGTTTGAATTGCATACAAGGAGGGTCATACATGGACATCAGCATTGAAAAAGCCAAGGGCGTACTGGAGAGCGGTTTGAATGAAGCCAAGGAGCTTTTGAAGGACACCGGCAAGGTGGACGAGCTGCTGAAAAAGGCGGAGCTGAAGCTCAAGGACGTCCCCGTGGCCGGATCCGTTCTGGCAGACGTTCCCACTATGATCGCCATGGTGAAGGGCTACATCACCAAATCCTATACCGAAGTCTCCATCAAAGTGATCGCCACCATGGTCGCCGCCTTCATCTATGTGGTGAAGAAGCAGGATCTGATCAACGACGACGTGGCCGTGGTGGGTTATCTGGACGACATCGCCATCCTCGCTGCCGCCTTCATGCTCTGCGAGCCGGAGCTGAAAGCCTTCGTGGAGTGGCGCGACGGAAAAGCCGAACCGGAAAAAGAAGCATAAGCTTTTTTGATACCTCACACCTCAGGCAACTCCCCATCGGTTTTTCCGGTGGGGAGTTTTCTGTCCAAAAAACAGATTGATTCCAAAAGGAAAAACCGATATAATATTCCCATCAAATGACAGGAGGAACGTATATGGAAACCTGGTTTGGAAAGGAGACCCCGAAGCTGGGGTTCGGCCTCATGCGTCTGCCGAAGCTGGCTGACGGCAGCATCGACATCGAGCAGACCTCGAAGATGGTGGATCTGTTCCTGGAAGCGGGCATGACCTATTTCGACACCGCCTACGTCTATGACAACGGCGACTCCGAGCGGGCGGCCAAGGCGGCGCTGGTGGATCGGCACCCCAGAGACAGCTTCACCCTATGTACCAAGCTCAACGCGGTGATGGGCGCGACGGATGCCGAGAGCGCAAAGCAGCAGCTTTTCACCAGCCTGGAGCGCACCGGCGCGGGGTACTTCGACTATTACCTGCTCCACGCGGTCATGCAGAGCAACTATGAAAAGTACGAGGAATACGGTCTCTGGGACTTTGTGAAGGAGCAGAAGGAAAAGGGCCTCATCAAGCACTACGGCTTTTCCTTCCATGCTACCCCGGAGCTTTTGGATCAGCTGTTGACACAGCACCCGGATGTGGACTTCATCCAGCTGCAGCTGAACTATGCCGACTGGGAGAACCCCGCTGTCCAGTCCAGAGCCTGCTACGAGGTGGCGAGACGCCACGGCAAGTCCGTCACAGTCATGGAGCCGGTGAAGGGCGGCACCCTGGCAAACCCGCCGGAGTCTCTGCAGAAGCTGTTCAAAGCGGCCAATCCCGAGGCGTCCTTCGCCTCCTGGGCCATCCGCTACATCGCCTCCATGCCCGGCATCCTCACGGTGCTCTCCGGCATGTCCAACGTGGCGCAGATGGAGGATAACCTCTCCTATATGCGGGATTTTAAGCCCATGACCGAGGAAGAAAACGCCGTCATCCGCGAGGCGCAGCGGCTGCTCAGTGCGGTCGACACCATCCCCTGCACCGGCTGCCGCTACTGCACCAAGGGCTGCCCCATGCAGATCCCAATCCCGCAGATCTTCTCCGCCAGAAACAGGCAGCTGCTCTGGAGCCAGTCCGAGCAGGGTGAGAAGGATTACGCCCGCGTGACCAAAGACCACGGCCGGGCTTCTGACTGCATCGGCTGCGGACAGTGCGAGGGCGTCTGTCCCCAGCACATTGAGGTGATCACCAGACTGAAGGACTGCGCAAAGGTCTTTGATCGCTGAGCGGCGCGGAAGGATGAAGGATTTGAAGAAGAAAAAATGGTGGCTGATCCCGGTGCTGCTTCTGCTGGCGTTGGTGATCGCCTTTGGGATTTACGCCTCGATCTATTACCGCGCCGACGAGACCGCGCTGGCGGCATTGGAATCGGATGATCAGGTCGCCGTGTCCCAGACGGACTACGGCTGGCTGTTCGACGGCCCGGGGGAGGCGGACGCGCTGATCTTCTACCCCGGCGCCAAGGTGGAGGCCACGGCCTACGCGCCCTTCCTGCACCGGCTCTCGGCGCAGGGGATGGACGTCTGTCTGGTGGAAATGCCGCTGCGGTTCGCCTTTTTCGGCATCAACGCCGCGGATGACGTGATGCAGGAAGCCGACTATGAAAACTGGTACATCGGCGGCCACTCTCTCGGCGGTGCCATGGCGGCCTCCTACGCTTCCAAGCACGGGGATGCGCTGAAGGGCGTGATCCTCTGCGCCGCCTACCCCACTTCGGAACTGGACGAAGACCTCACGGAGATCCTGCTCTACGGCTCCGAGGATCAGGTGGTGAATCTGGAGAAGATCGAAGCCGGGGAGCAGTACGCACCTTCGGATTACACCGAGACCGTCATCGCCGGCGGCAACCACGCCCAGTTCGGCAGCTACGGCTTCCAGAAGGGCGACGGCATCGCCTCTATCCCCGCTGAGGAACAATGGGAGGAAGCGGCGGAGCTGATCACCAGTCATACCATCTACTAAATCAAAAAACACCGGCTCAGAGAGCCGGTGTTTTTCTGTCTTTTCAGATGTGGCGTTTCTTTGCCATGTGCGCGGCGTTCTGTCTGGAGATGGCTCGAAGGAGCGCGGCCTCGGCGCGGACGATGTCCAGATCCGGGGTGCGGTTTTCAAGACGCTCTCTGGCGCGCTTTTCGGCGGCGACGGCACGGTCGAGATCGATGTCCTCGGCGTTTTCCGCTGCCCGCACCAGGATCTTCACCTCGTTTTGCACCACGTTGACCACGCCGATGCCCACAGCGGTATAGTCCTTGGAGCCGTCGGAATGGGTGATCTCCACCACGCCGGTGGACACGGCCCCCATCAGAGGCGCGTGGTCGGCCAGCACGCCGATGCTGCCGCCGTCCAGCGGGATGTTGACGGCAGAGGCCTGCCCGTCATAGACCACGCCTTTGGCGGTGACGATCTGCAGATGGATGCGGTCGTCCATGGCTTACACCTCGCGCTTGGCCAGAACCTCGTCGATGGTGCCGGCCATCATGAAGGCCTGCTCCGGCAGATCGTCGCAGTCGCCGGCGAGGATCGCCTGGAAGCCCTTGATCGTCTCCGACAGCGGGACGTACTTGCCCTGCATGCCGGTGAAGTTTTCCGCCACGTGGAAGGGCTGGGACAGGAAACGCTGGATGCGTCTGGCCCGGTTGACGGTGGCCTTGTCCTCCACGCCCAGCTCATCGATGCCCAGCACGGCGATGATGTCCTGCAGGTCTTTATACTTCTGCAGCACCCGCTGCACGGCGCGGGCGGTCTCATAGTGCTCCTTGCCCAGGATGTGGGGCTCCAGGATGCGGCTGGTGGAGGCCAGCGGATCCACGGCGGGGTAGATGCCCAGCTCGGAGATGGAGCGGTCCAGTACCGTCGTCGCGTCCAGATGGGCGAAGGCGGTGGCCGGGGCCGGGTCGGTCAGGTCGTCCGCGGGGACGTAGATCGCCTGCACGGAGGTGACAGAGCCGTTTCTCGTGGAGGTGATGCGCTCCTGCAGGGTGCCCATTTCGGTGGCCAGAGTGGGCTGGTAACCGACGGCGGAGGGCATGCGGCCCAGCAGCGCGGACACCTCGGAGCCCGCCTGGGTGAAACGGAAGATGTTGTCGATGAACAGCAGCACGTCCAGACCGGACTCGTCACGGAAGTTTTCCGCGATGGTCAGACCCGACAGCGGCACCCGCAGACGGGCTCCGGGGGGCTCGTTCATCTGGCCGAAGACCAGCGCAGTCTTGCTGATGACGCCGGACTCGTTCATCTCGTTCCAGAGGTCGTTGCCCTCGCGGGAGCGCTCGCCCACGCCGGCGAACACGGAATAGCCGCCGTGCTCGTAAGCGATGTTTCGGATCAGCTCCATGATCAGAACGGTCTTGCCCACGCCGGCGCCGCCGAAGAGGCCGATCTTGCCGCCCTTGGCGTAGGGCGCCAGCAGATCGACGACTTTGATGCCGGTTTCGAGGATCTCTGTTGCGGGGGCAACATCCGTGAAGCTGGGGGCGTCCCGGTGGATGGGCATGCGCTCTGCGGCCTGGACGGCGGGGCCGCCGTCGATGGGCTCGCCGATGACGTTGAACATGCGGCCCAGGGTGGCTTCGCCCACGGGAACGGAGACGGGAGCGCCGGTGTCGATGGCGCACTGGCCGCGGGAAAGACCGTCGGTGGAGAACAGGCTCACGCAGCGGACGAGACTGTCGCCCAGCTGCTGCATGCATTCCATGACGATTTTCCGCCCCTCGACCTCGGTCTCGATGGCGTTATAGATATCCGGCAGGTGGCCGACGGGGAACTGCACGTCCACCACGGGGCCGATGACCCTGCGGATGATACCGGTTTCCATGTAACATTCCTCCTTGGAAGAGGTTGATGGGAATTTAGGATTTCTTTTTCTTCAGTGCGTTTGCGCCGCCGACGATCTCGCTGATCTCGGTGGTGATGGCGGCCTGGCGGGCGCGGTTCAGATGCAGCTGCAGCGCCGCGATCAGCTCCTTGGTGGAGTCGGTGGCGGTGCTCATGGCGGTCATGCGGGCCGCGTGCTCGCCGGTTTTCGCCTCCAGCATCACGGAGAAGACCGTGTTGCTCAGGTACAGCTGCAGCACGTTTGCGAGGATGGCGGCCTGATCCGGCTCGAAGATATAGTCGTGAGGACTCTCGCCCTTTGCCTCCGGCGCCGCGGGGAGCAGCTGGAGATCCGTGGGGTTCTGGGCCAGGATACTCTTGAAGTGCTGGTAGACCAGATGGATCTCGTCCGCCTCGCCGCTCAAGTACATTCTCTGGAGCCGATCCGCCAGCTGGAGCGCGTCGTCCATGTTGGGGGTGTCGGGCATCTCCGTCAGGGTGTCGATGACGTTCAGCCCGCTCTGGGCGATCACGTCACGCCCCCAGCGGCCGCAGACGATGACGCGGGTTTCGCGTCCGTCCTCCTTGACCTGCTGCTGCAGAAACCGCAGGGCCGCGTGGTTGTACATGCCGCACAGTCCGCGGTTGCCCACGAACAGCACATAGCAGACCTTTTCCGGCTTTTCTCTGGCCTCCAGCAGCGGATGGTCATACTGCTTTCCGCCGGCCAGCAGCGCGTCCATGAGCTCCTGGGTCTGCTCGGCAAAGGTGCGCATGGCGGACATGCCGGTCTGGGTACGCCGCAGATTGGCCGCCGCCACCATTTTCATGGTTTTGGTGATCTGCTGCGTGTTCTGCACACTTTTGATGCGCGAGCGGATCGCGCGCATGTTTGCCATAGCCGCACCTCCTTTCAATGGATGATTTTCCGCAGTTGGCGAGGAACGGTTCCCCGCCCTGCTGTTGGTTCATCAGAATGTCTCTTTGAATGCTTCGATCACGCCGCGGAGCTCGGTGAGGCGCTCGGCGGGGAGCTTCTTGCCGGTGAGGATCTCGTCTCTGAGACCGGGCAGCTTCCGATGGACTTCATTCAGCAGCCCTTCCTCAAAGGCGGCCACCTTGTCCAGCGGGTATTCGTCGGTGTAGCCCTCGGCGGCGGCGAAGATGGAGACCACCTGGTCGGCCGCGTCCATGGGCTGATACTGGGGCTGCTTCAGAAGCTCGGTCATGTGCGCGCCGCGATCCAGGGTCTGTCTCGTGGCCTTGTCCAGATCGGAGCCGAACTGGGCGAAGCTCGCCAGCTCGCGGTACTGGGCCAGATCCATTCTCAGACGGCCTGCCACCTGCTTCATGGCGCCCAGCTGGGCCGCGCCGCCCACACGGGAGACGCTCAGACCCACGTTCACCGCCGGACGGATGCCGGAGTGGAACAGGTCGGTCTCCAGGAAGATCTGACCATCGGTGATGGAGATCACGTTGGTGGGGATATAGGCGGAGATGTCGCCGGCCTGGGTCTCGATGATGGGCAGGGCGGTCATGCTGCCGCCGCCCAGCTCCTCGGAGAGTCGGGCGGCGCGCTCCAGCAATCTGGAGTGCAGATAGAACACGTCGCCGGGGTAGGCCTCGCGTCCGGGCGGACGCTGCAGCAGCAGAGAGATCTCGCGGTAGGCCACAGCCTGCTTGGAGAGATCATCGTAGATGATGAGAACGTCCTTGCCTCTGTACATGAAAGCCTCACCGATGGCGGCACCGGCGTAGGGCGCGATGTAGAGCATGGGCGCGGGCTCCGACGCATGGGCGCAGACCACGGTGGTGTAGTCCATGGCGCCGTTGGAGCGCAGCGTCTCCACCACGCTTGCCACAGTGGATTCCTTCTGACCGATGGCCACATAGATGCACAGCACGTCCTTGCCCTTCTGGTTCAGGATCGTGTCGATGGCAATGGCGGTCTTGCCGGTCTGGCGGTCGCCGATGATCAGCTCACGCTGGCCGCGGCCGATGGGGATCAGAGCGTCGATGGCCTTGATGCCGGTCTGCAGCGGGACGCTGACGGGCTGACGGTTCAGCACGCTGGGGGCGGGACTCTCGATGGCGCGGTGCTCAGTGGCCTCGATGGGGCCTCTGCCGTCCACCGGGCGGCCAAGGGCGTCCACCACGCGGCCAATCATGCCGTCGCCCACGGGAACCTCGATGATGCGGCCAGTGCGGCGGACGCTCATGCCCTCCTGCACGTGCTCGAAGTTGCCCAGCAGAACGACGCCCACGTCCTCCTGCTCCAGGTCCATGACCATGCCTCTCAGATCGCCGGGGAACTCCAGCATCTCGCCGGCCATGACGTCGGCCAGGCCGGAGACGCGGCAGATACCGTCGGAGACGCTGATGACCTCGCCGGTCTGGAACACGTCGATGTCCGTGTCCGGGGCCTCCAGCTTTTTGCGGATGCCCTCGGCGATGGACTGGGTCTCCTTGTCGCTGCGCATCGTGGCGTTCTCCACGTCCTGGGTCAGGCGGTCGAGGGAGTGGGCCAGAGTGCCGTCATAGACGGTGTCGCCCACGCGCATCTTCACGCCGCCGATCAGATCCTTGTCCACCTCGTTGTGGCAGGAGATGAAGGTCTCGCAGATGATCTGCGTCAGCTTCTTCATTTCCTCCTCGGTAAGGGGCTCGGCGCTGGAGATGGAAATATCCAGTTTCTTTAATTCATTCATAGTCAAAATGTCACTCGGCATTGCTGCCACCAAATTCCTGATCTGCTCGATAAAGCTGTCTGTGAGTCCCTGCCGTGCCTCGGCATAGCGATCCTGCTTCAGCGCCTCGCCGGTGAGCTCCGCTACCCGCTTGAGTGCCTTTTGCTGAACCCGGCGCTCCATGTCGTCCCGGAGCTGCGCTTCCGACTGCTCGGCGCTGAGACTGAGCGCCTCCACCTCTTCGGCACGTTCGGCGGCAGCGGCGCGGCTGTTCTCCTCGGCGCGGTCGGCTGCCTCCTGCAGCATGGCCGCGTGGGCGGTTGCCGCTTCGGCGTTGGCGGCGCTGATGTCTGCCTGGACACGCTCAGCGTCGGCGCGGGCGGTCTCAGCGTCCTCCAGATCCTTTGCGATCCGATCCTGACGGCCCTTGAAGGTCTTGGCAATCAGCTTCCGTGTCAGGAAGAACAGGGCGCCGAAGAGAATCAGGAAGTTGATCAGGCTGTACAGAAATTCTTTCCACATGTCCCGATCACCTCTTTCCCGCCAGCAGCGCGGCCGTCAGGGTTTCCACCAGCTCCGGCATCTGCGCCTCGAGGGTTTCCTCCGCCGCGGCCTCCTCCTTCTGGAGCTGGGCCTTGGCGTCCTTCATGGCGTCGGCGTTCTGCTTGTGAGCCTCGGCCAGGGCGTCGGCCCGGGCCTTCTCATCCCTGGCGCGGGCCTCAGCCAGAAGCTGGGCAGCCTCGGCGGCCTTGGCCTTGCACTTTTCCTGCAGCGCCCGGTCGTTGGCCTCTCGGGCGGCCTCGGCCTCTTTGCCGGCGGCGATGCCCGCGTCCACCTTCGCCTTGCGCTCGTCCATGAAACGGATCAGCGGATCAAAAAGCAGTTTTTTCAGCACAAACAGCAGCACGAGAAAGCAAAGGATCGTCCAGATCAGTTCTGAAACGTTGATGCTCAAAACGTGTGCCTCCTATTGTAATGATGGATGGGCTGATCAGATCTTGCCGACCAGCATGAAGGCAATGACGAGGCCGTAGATGGTCAGCGCCTCCATCATGGCCAGAGCCACGATCATGTTGGTACGGATGGTGCCGGCGGCTTCCGGCTGACGGGCGATGGCCTCCATGGCCTTGGCGGCGGTGAGACCCTGGCCGATGGCGGGGCCCAGCGTGCTGAATGCGATGGCGATGGCTGCGGCCAGCGCAATGATAGCGGATGCGGTCATGATTTGTTTCCTCCTAAGTTTTATGTCTTAAATTTATTTGCTTACGAATTATTCTTCCTCGCCGAGGGCCTCGGTGAGATAGATGGACACCAGCATGGTGAACACCATGGCCTGAATCAGACAGAACAGCAGACTCAGCACATGCATCACGATGGGCAGACCGATGGCGGCCAGACCGCCCAGCTGCTCCGCTGCCAGCTCCTCGCCGTAGAGGTTGCCGTAGAGTCGCAGCGACAGGGAGACCGGGTGGACCACCTGCTCGATCAGGTTCAGCGGCAGCATCAGGATGCACAGGAACATGGGCTGCATCAGGCTTTTGAAGTAGCCGCCCACGCCCTGATGGCGGATGCCCTCTTCCTGCACTACCACGAAGCTGATGGCAGCCAGCGCCGCCGTCACCGACAGGCTGGTGGTAGGCACCGCGAAGACGCTTCCGGCGCCGGGCAGCAGGCTGGAGTAGTTGGAGACGACGATGAAAATGAAGAATGTCGCCATCAGCGGGAAGTACCGCCGCATGTTTTCTTTTCCGAGAATGCCGCCGAAGAAGCCCTGCAGCGCCTCAATGGCCATCTCTGCCGCGTTCTGCAGCTTTCCGGGAACGGCCTTCAGATTCCGGGTCGCGAGAAAACTGAAAATCGCCAGCACGGCCACCAGCACCCACATGGATACGACGGTTTTCGTCACCTCCAGCGGGCCGATGGAAAACAATACGTTTGCTTCATGCAAGGTCATTCACCTCCCTCGTCCGCAGCCTCCGGTTTCGGAGCGCTGTCCATTTCCTTTTTCATCTGTCTCGTCAGCCGCAGCACAAACAGCGGATTCGCCGCCGAGAGCACCAGCGCGCAGCTTAAGAGCGTTGCGTAGAAGTTCATGGGAACCATGTTTCTGGTAAAGAAGATCAGCGCCAGCACCGCAAAGTTTACCACCATGCGGGCGAAATTCGTGGCGGTCACTGCGGCCAGACCGTCGCCGCCGTTGCGCTTCACCGCCGCACGGGTAATGCACATATTCAAATATCCCGCAAGGATACCCAACACCGCGCCGACTGCAATGCCCAGCGCGATCTCGCCGTAGTTCATGTCCGGCAGCCTCCCTTCTTAGCGCATTCTTAGCACGCTATTGTATACTTAATCAATATTCTATCATGTCTTATTCTGGATGTCAAAGCATCCTGCACAAAAAAACAGCGTTAAATAGATAACAATTTACGCAAGGCTTCCGATTCCGGAAAAAAGTCGGGAAAGCACTTTGCAGAATTGAGAAATTGGTATATAATAAAACAAACTGGGTTTTTATGTCCAAATCCGGCGGATTTCGACCTTTTTCCCTGCTGAAAAAAGGTCGGAACGGGAATGATGAAAGCGAGTAAGCATGATGAATCTGAATTGCCGCATGACAGGCGGGGAGCACCCCGATCTGCTGTGTGAAAGTGCATACGCCAAGCTGAATCTCTCTCTGGACGTGCTGGGCAAGCGCGAGGACGGGTACCACGATCTGTGCATGGTGATGCAGAGCGTCAGCCTCCACGACGATGTGAGCATTCTCCTGAACCGGGAGGGGCGCTTCCGGGCCCAGAGCGACCGAAGATACCTGCCCTGTGACGAGCGGAATATCGCTCTCAGAGCGGCGAAGCTCTATCTGGAGCGCACCGGTCATGGGGATCTGGGCGCCAGCGTCCGGCTGAAAAAGCGCGTTCCGGTCTGTGCCGGTCTGGGCGGCGGCTCCTCGGACGCGGCCGCGGTGCTGCGGGCATTGAACCGGCATTTTGGAAATCCGCTGAGCCTTTCGGAGCTGGAGCTTCTGGGACTGGAGCTGGGCAGCGACGTGCCCTACTGCATCGCCGGCGGCACCATGCTGGCAAAGGGGAGAGGCGAGGAGCTCACCGCCCTGACGCCCATGCCGGAGACCTGCGTGGTCATCTGCAAGCCGGATTTCCCGATCTCCACCCCGGATCTGTTCCGCCGGATCGACGCCAGAAACTCCCGCTGCCGCCCGGACACCGACGGCATCTGCAAAGCGCTGGAGCAGGGCGACGTCCTCGGCGTCAGCCAGCGGATGTACAACGTGTTTGAGGATGTGCTGGAGCACCGCTCCGGTGACATCAACGCCATTAAGAGCACCCTTCTGGGCGCCGGAGCCGCCGGCAGCGTCATGAGCGGAACCGGCTCGGCGGTGTTCGGCCTGTTTCTCGACCGGAAAATGGCAGAGAGTGCCGCCAAGGCCCTGAAAGCCCAGTATCGTGAGACCTTTTTGACCCAGACCATCGACCGTTTGAATGTTTGAGAAAAAGATGGAGGAACCCCATGCAGCAATATGTATCCCGTAGATTTTTGTCCGTACTTCTGATCCTGGCACTGCTGGCGTCGCTGGTGGTTTTCCTGGTGCAGTGCGGCAAGACCGACAGCACCGGCACCGATGCCGATGCCGCCTCCGCCGCAGAAACCAATGTGCCGGAGACGACCCAGCCCACAGCAACCCCGGAACCGAAGTCCGAAGACCCTTACGACGCCGTGAAGAACTACTGGTCGGAGGATCAGCTCACCCAGGCCTGGGGCCCGGATCAGGTGGTGGAGCACCTGTTCTTCCACCCGATCATCGCCTATCCGAAGTACGCCTTCTATGAGTCCGGCGCCTCCCAGGCCCAGCGCTACGGTCTGGATGACTGGATGGTCACCGTGGACGAGTATAAAAAGATCATCCAGAGCGTCTATGACAGGGGCTACATTCTGGTGGCCATGGAGGACGTCTGGAGCGAAGTCACCGACGACAGCGGCACCCATATGGTGCGCAACACCCTGATGCTCCCGGAAGGGAAGAAGCCGCTGGTCATCTCCTTCGACGACGTGAACTACTACCCCTATATGCTGGAGGAGGGCTTCACCTCCAAGCTGGTGGTGGGGGACGACGGTGAGATCTGGGCAGAGTGCGTGGATCCCTACTCCGGGGAGACCTTCCTGACCCAGGATCTGGACGCTACACCCATTCTGGACCAGTTCGTCTATGAGCACCCGGACTTCTCCCTGAACGGCGCCAAGGCCATCTTCTCCCTCACCGGCTATGAGGGCGTCCTCGGCTACCGGACCCAGATCGACTCCCAGATCCCTGCCGGGACGGAAGCGGAGTATGAGGCCAACCGCCAGAAGGAGATCGAGGCGGTCAAGCCCGTCATCGCACGCCTCAAGGAGACCGGCTGGACCTTCGGCAGCCATACCTGGGGCCACATCAACCTGGCCCAGTCCAGCACCGACCTCGGCTGGGTGCAAAAGGATACCCAAAAGTGGCTGGATGAGGTGGGCTCCCTGGTGGGCCCGACGAACATCCTGTTCTATCCCCACGGCGCCAGACCCGACGGTGACGACTGGCACACCACCGGCCCGAAGTTCCAGTATCTCCACGATCAGGGCTTCCGCATCTTCGCCAGCGTGGGCGTGAATTCTTTCTCCTATATTAAAGAGGACATCTCCGCCGTCATCTGCGACCGACTCCACCCCGACGGCACCACCCTCCGCTCCGGCGCCTGCATCCCAGAGTACAGCAAGTTCTATGACACCTACGAGGTCTTTGACCCCATCCGACCGGATTTGGGGAACACCTGGCCCACGTCGTAATGGGCGCACTCCACTACGCAACTGCGGCATAGGCTTCGCCTGTGCCGCACCGGCTCCGTATCCGTTTCCCCATTACTCCTTTCCGATTCAAAGCCTCCAGCTTTGAATCGGTTTGTGAACGGTGCCGCCTCGCAGGCTCGCCGTCTCGCTCATTCCGCAGTCACTCCTTTCCAAATCAAGGCGGGAGCCTTGATTTGGTGAAACGAAAGCGAGTCACGCCTTTCCACCCCGAAGCATTTGCTTTGGGGTGGTTTTTTATTGCCAGACCCACTTGGCTCCCCCTTTGGGGGAGCTGGCGCGAGCTTTCGAGCGACTGAGAGGGTTTGCTGTCGCTTTTGACGCAAACATAACTTGTCATTGCGAACCAGTGACCGACGTCACTGGTGTGGCAATCCGTTCTCTAATTACAAAAATATTTCTCTGTACATTTTCCCACCAAAATGCTATATTAAAGAAACGTACTGGAAAAGAAAGGGGGTCATCCGATGCAGGTGGATCTGACTGAGGCGCTGCGCTATCTGGGCGCGGGGCAGGCGGACGAGGAACTCTTAAAGTCCGTGCGGCGGGTGGCCTCGGAACTGGAGCAGACTGCCCAGCCGAAATGGCGATATCGGGTCGCGGAGCTGGAGCACACTTCCGACGGTGAGCGGGTGGCGGGCCTGTGCCTCACCGGTGAGATGGCGAAAACCATGCTCGCGGAGTGCAATCAGGCGGCGCTGCTGATCTGCACCCTGGGCGCACCTTTTGAAAATTTGCTTCGACGAAAACAGGCCAGGAGCATGGCAGAGGCTGCCATTCTGGACGCCTGCGGCAGCGCCTTCGTGGAGGTTGGCTGCGACGCGGCGGAAAAAGAGCTGGCGGCCCGATTTCCGGGGAGGTATCTCACCGACCGGTTCAGCCCCGGTTATGGGGATTTGCCGCTTTCCATCCAGCCGGAGTTTTGCGCCGCGCTGGACGCCCAGCGGCAGCTGGGGATCACCGTGACGGAGAGCCTCCTCATGGTGCCCACCAAAACCGTCACCGCGGTGATCGGCATATCCGACAACCCCCAGATCGCCCGCATCCGTGGATGTGATTTCTGCCAGAGGCGGGAGAACTGCACATTTCGAAAAGGAGGTCGTACCTGTGGAGCTTCGTGAACTGCTCAGACAAAACCCGTTTCTGATCCTGGACGGCGGCATGGGCACGACCCTGCAGAAAAACGGATTAAAACCCGGCGATGTGCCGGAGCTGCTGAATCTGGAGCGGCCGGAGCTGATCGCCTCCATCCATCAGGCCTATGTGGAGGCCGGGGCGCAGGTGGTCTACACCAACACCTTCGGTGCCAATACATTAAAATTAAAGCGCACCGGAAAAACCACCGCGGAGATCATCACCGCTGCCGTGAAGCTGGCAAAAGAGGCCGTGGGCGGCCGGGCGCTGGCGGCGCTGGACATCGGGCCGCTGGGTGAGCTTCTGGAGCCCATGGGCCAGCTCACCTTTGAAAGAGCCTATGAGCTGTTTGCCGAGATCGCCGAGGCGGGGGCCGCCGCCGGGGCGGATCTGGCGGTGATTGAGACCATGACGGATCTCTACGAGACCAAGGCTGCCCTGCTGGCGGTAAAGGAGAAAACCAATCTGCCGGTGCTGGTCACCATGTCCTTCGAGGCCTCGGGCCGCACCTTCACCGGCTGCACTGCCGAGAGCATGGCCCGCACCCTGGAGGGCCTGGGCGCCGACGCCATCGGCGTCAACTGCTCCGTGGGGCCGGATCAGATGGGTGACATTTTGAAAACCATTTGCCGCTGCACCCGACTTCCCGTGATCGCAAAGCCCAACGCGGGCATGCCGGATCCGTTGGACGGCAGCTATTCCATGGGGCCGGAGGAATTCGGAAAACTGACGGCGGAATTCGCGGATCTGGGCGTCACGATCTTCGGCGGCTGCTGCGGCACCACGCCGGAGTTTGTCAGAGAAATCGTTGCGTCTCTGAAAAACAAAAAACCCGTATCGCGGGAATACGATCAGGTCAGCTTCGTCTGCACCCCGGTGACGCCGCTCCGGATCGAGGGCGTCCGGGTCATCGGCGAGCGGATCAATCCCACCGGTAAAAAACGCTTCCAGCAGGCACTGCTGGAGAACGATCTGGATTATATTCTGGAGCTGGGCGTTCAGCAGGAGGATGCCGGCGCGTCGATTCTGGACGTGAACGTGGGCTATCCCGGCGTGGACGAAGTGGAGATGCTTCCCAAAGTGGTGAAAAAGCTCCAGAGCGCCCTGAGCATCCCGCTGCAGCTGGACTCTTCCAACCCTGCGGCGCTGGAGGCGGGGCTCCGGGTCTACAACGGCAAGCCCGCCGTGAACAGCGTCAACGGCAACGCCGAGGTCATGGCGCGGATCCTGCCGCTGATCAAAAAATACGGCGCGGCGGTGGTGGGCCTCACCCTGGACAGCGACGGCATCCCCCAGACCGCCGAGGGCCGGGTGGAGATCGCAAAGCGGATCCTGGACACCGCCCGCAGCTATGGTGTGGCGGATGAGGATCTTTGGATCGACTGCCTGACGCTGACGGTCTCCGCCCAGCAGGAGCAGGCGGCCGAGACCCTGAAAGCCGTCCGCACTGTCCACGAGGCGCTGGGTCTGCAGATCGTGCTGGGCGTTTCGAACATTTCCTTCGGCCTGCCGAACCGCGGGCTGATCACGCAGAATTTCCTGATTCAGGCCATGCACTGCGGCCTGACCCTGCCCATCATCAACCCCAACCAGACCGAGATGATGGATGCGGTGGCGGCCTTCCGGGTGCTGTCGGGAGAGGATGTGGGTTCCAACGCCTTCATCCGGCGCTTTGCCGACGTGCCGCAGCAGAAGGCGGCGCCGGTTCCGAACGGGAAAGAGGAACTGACCCTGGAGCTGGCGGTCATGCGCGGCCTCCAGGGAGACGCCGGGCGGATCGCGAAGGAGCTGATCCAAACCGAAGAGCCTCTGGCGCTGGTGGAGAACTACCTGATCCCGGCGCTGAACAAGGTGGGGGACGACTACGAAAAGGGCGTCCTGTTCCTCCCGCAGCTTTTGAGCGCGGCCCAGGCGGCCCAGAGCGTGTTCGAGGTCATCCGCACGGCCCTGGCTGAGAGTGGAGCCGAGCCCGTGAAGCGGGGGAAACTGGCCATCGCCACCGTCCAGGGCGACATCCACGACATCGGCAAGAACATCGTCCGCACGGTTTTGGAAAACTACGGCTATGAGGTCATCGACCTGGGTCGGGACGTGCCGCCGGAGGTAGTGGTGCAGACCGTGGAGGAAGAGGAGCTGAAGCTCGTGGGCCTTTCGGCGCTGATGACCACGACCCTCCCGGCCATGGAAGAAACCATCCGGCTTTTGAAAAAGCTACCGAACCCGCCGATGGTCATGGTGGGCGGCGCGGTAGTCACACCGGAGTACGCCGAACACATGCAGGCGGATTTTTACGCCAAGGACGCCAAGGAGTCCGCCGAGATCGTGAAAAAGGTCTTGGGATAAATTGAAAAACGAGGCAAACCGACATGGACATTCTTGAATATCTGAAAAGCGGCAGCCGGCTGATCTTCGACGGCGCCATGGCTACGTTTTTTAATAGTATCCCCGGGAGAGAGCAGATCCGCAGCGACACTGCCAACGTGGCGCATCCGGAGGAAATCCTGGGCATCCACCGCGGCTATCTGGAGGCCGGGGCCCAGGCCCTCAAAACAAACACCTACGGCGCCAGCGAGGACTTCGCCTCCGGCCGCATGGAGGATGGCGAGGCCTTCCTCCGCGTCGGCTGCAGACTGGCACTGGAGGCCGCCGCGCCCTTTGACGCGCTGGCTTTCGGCGATCTGGGCCCGGCGCCCCAGGGCGGATTTCTCACCCCGGCGGAGAGCTACTGCCGCGCCATCGACATCATGCTGGAGGAAGGGCTCCGCTGCTTCCTTTTGGAGACCCTGGGCTCCGATGACGGCATCCCCGAGGCGGCCCGGCATCTGAAAGAGAAGTGCCCGGAGGCGTTTTTGATCACCTCCTTCACCGTGGGCTACGACGGCGTCAGCCGCGACGGTATTCTGGGCAAGGATCTCTACCAGCGCGGCTGCGCCGTTCCTGAGATCGACGTGGTGGGCTTCAACTGCGGCTCCGGCCCTCATCATCTGCTGGAGTTCCTGAGAACGCTGGATCTGGACGGCAGCCGTCCCATGTCCGTCATGCCCAACGCCGGCAACCCCACCATCATCGGCCATCAGGCGGTCTACCACGGCACGCCGGAGTACTTCGCCGGAAAGATGCAGCAGATCGCGGCCCTGCCCGGTGTGCAGATCGTGGGCGGCTGCTGCGGCACCACCCCGGAGCACATCGAGGAAATGATCGCGGAGCTGAAACGCAATCCGCCGGTGTCCGTTCAGGTCACGCCGAGGAGCGAGACCGAAAGCCAGCGCAAGGCCGACCCCAACCCCTTCTGGGAGAAGCTGGAGCGTGGCGAGCGGGTGGTGGCTGTGGAGCTGGATCCGCCGGTAGACGACGAGGTGGGCTTCTTCCTCGACGGCGTCCGCACCCTGAAAAACGCCGGGGCAGACATCGTGACCATCGCCGACTGCCCCATCGGCAGACCCCGGGCCGACAGCAGCATCCTGGCCTCCAAGGTGCGCCGGGAGCTGGACATGGAGCCGCTGCCCCACATGACTTGCCGCGACCGAAACCTCAATGCCACCAAGGCGCTGCTGCTGGGTCTCACCATCGAAGGCGTCCACAACGTCCTGCTGGTCACCGGCGACCCGATCCCCTCTGAAAACCGCGATGAGGTCAAGAGCGTTTTCAACTTCAACTCCCGCAAGCTGGCACGCTTCGTCACCGGCCTGAACGAGACCACCTTCCGCACGCCCTTCCGGGTCTTCGCGGCGCTGAACGTGAATGCCAGGAATTTTGACATTCAGCTGCGCATGGCCCAGGAGAAGGAGGAGGCGGGGGTTTCCGGCTTCCTGACCCAGCCGGTGCTGTCTCCCGAGGGACTGGAAAACCTCCAGCGCGCCAGAGAGACCCTCAGCGGCAAGCTGCTGGGCGGCATTTTCCCGGTGGTGAGCCACCGCAACGCGCTCTTTTTAAATAATGAGATCGCCGGCATGCGCGTCAGCCAGGAGATCATCGACCGCTACGCCGGAAAAGACCGGGACGAGGCCGAGGCCCTGGCCGTGGAGATCTCCGCCGAGATCGCAGAGAAGATCAAGCCCTACACCGACGGGCTCTATCTCATGACCCCCTTCAAACGGGTGCCCCTGATCGAGAAGATCATGAAAGCGATCTGAGACACGAAACCACAACATATCGTGCCGATTTTGAAAAAAGATCTACATCTTCGATTCTCTCCATTTTCCACAAAAATGGAGAGAAAATTTCTGCAAAAAAGTAGAAAAATTTTCTTGACATTTGTTAGACGGTCTGATATTCTATGAAAGCGCCTGTGCGAAGATATGGGCGTATTATGCGATGAAGCGGGAGATTGCAGCGAACGCTGGTAACTTCCGTGGAGTATGTCCGCTGCGGAGCGATCCGCAGGCAATCGGGCGGCTGAAAGCGCGTACACTGCGTATATCACCCGAACGATGCCGGCTGAAAGGCCGGTAAATATTTCGGGCGGGGTTTGATACGCACGGTTGAGTGTACAGCTCTTTCACCCGTGCGAACCAAATCTGGCAGAACCCAATGCTGCCAAACAACATTCGTATCGGAGGAACACACAAATGGCAACCAACAAAAAGATGATCCGCATTCGTCTCAAGGCCTATGACCATCAGCTGATCGACAAGGCCGCCGAGAAGATCGTCGAAACCGCAAAGCGCACGGAAGCCCGGGTCTCCGGCCCCATTCCGCTGCCCACCAAGACTGAGATCGTCACGATCCTGCGCGCTGTCCACAAATATAAAGACAGCCGCGAGCAGTTTGAGCGCCGCACCCACAAGCGCCTGATCGACATCATGAACCCGACCCAGAAGACGGTCGAGGCTCTGACCACTCTGGAGCTGCCTGCGGGCGTCGAGATCGACATCAAACTCTAAACCATTAACCCACTCACTACCCATCCCGCAGCTTGCGAATGCGGGCGGGTCAAGTCAGAAGCCTCTGTCGGCAAAGCCGTTAAGCGGTCTGACCAATAACCTGAAGGAGGATACCTATGAAACATGCCATCATTGGCAAGAAGGTCGGCATGACGCAGATCTTCGATGAAGCAGGCAAGGTCGTTCCCGTCACTGTGATCGAGGCCGGCCCCTGCACGGTCACCGCGAAGGCGACCGCAGAAAAGGAAGGCTATGACGCCGTCCAGCTCGGCTACGAGGACGTTGCCGAGAAGAAGCTGACCAAGCCGGAGAAGGGCCACCTGGACAAGGCCGGCGTTGGTTACAAGAAGCACCTCAAGGAGTTCCGTCTCGAGGATTGCGCCGCTCTGAATGTGGGCGATGTTGTGAAGGCCGACGTGTTCGCCGAGGGCGACAAGGTCGACGTGACCGGCATCAGCAAGGGCAAGGGCTACGCCGGCGTCGTCAAGCGCTTCGGCCAGGGCCGTACCCCCACCACCCACGGCGGCGGCCCTGTCCACCGTCACGCTGGCTCCATGGGCTCCAGCACCGATCCCTCCCGCATCTTCCCCGGCAAAAAGCAGGCCGGCCACATGGGCGTGGAGCAGGTCACCGTGCAGAACCTTGACATCGTTAAGGTCGACCCCGAGCTCAATATGATCGTCATCCGCGGCGCCATCCCCGGCCCCAAGGGCGGCATCGTGTACGTGAAGAGCACCGTCAAGAAGCTCATCGTCAAGAAGGGCGACGCTGGTGTCTCCTCCAACCCGCAGAAGGCTTCCGGCCGCAACCCGCAGAAGGCTTCCGCCAGAAAGTAAGGAAAGGAGAGATAGAACATGCCGAACGCAAAGCTTTTCAACATGGCCGCCGAGAATATCGGCGAGGTTACGCTCTCCGATGCTGTTTTCGGGGTGGAACCGAACAAGTCCGTGCTGCATGACGCAGTGAAGAATCACCTGGCCAACTGCCGTCAGGGCACCCAGAGTGCGCTGACCAAGGGCGAAGTGAGCTACACCACCGCCAAGCCCTGGCGCCAGAAGGGCACCGGCCGCGCCCGCGCCGGTTACAAGGGCTCTCCCGTGTGGACCCACGGTGGTATCGCCTTTGCTCCGAAGCCCCGTGATTACAGCTACACCCTCAACAAGAAGGTTCGCCGCCTGGCTCTGAAGAGCGCTCTGAGCGCCAAGGCCGCCGAGGGTGCCATCTACGTGATCGACAACCTCCACATGGACGAGATCAAGACCAAGGCCTTCCAGAGCTTCCTTTCCAAGCTCGGCGTCGAGGGCAAGGCGCTTGTCATCACCGAGAACGTGGACGAAGTCATCGTCAAGAGCTCCCGCAACATCCCCGGCGTGACCAGCACCACGGCCACCATCATCAGCCCCTACACGGTGCTGAACAACCGCGCTCTGATCGTCGATCAGGCCGCGCTGAAGAAAATCGAGGAGGTGTTCGCATGAAAACCGCTTACGACGTGATCCTCCGCCCGATCATCACCGAGCAGTCCATGGAGGACATCGACATCAAGAAGTACGTTTTTGAGGTCGCCCCCACCGCCGGCAAGATCGAGATCAAGAAGGCCATCGAAGAGATCTTCGACGTGAAGGTCATCAAGGTGACCACCACTTATATTCACCCGAAAGAGAAGCGCCAGGGTGCGCAGCCTGCCGGCTACACCGCCAAGCGCAAGAAGGCGGTTGTCAAGCTCAGCGCCGATTCGAAGAACATCGAGCTCTTCGAGGGCATGGTGTAAGGAGGTAAAGAGGAATGTCTATTAAAACTTATAAGCCTACTACACCCGCCCGCCGCAACATGACGGTTTCCGGCTTCGACGGTGTCGACAAGCACGCCAAGCCGCAGAAGGAGCTCGTAGAGGTTCTCAAGAAGCACTCCGGCCGCAACAGCTACGGCCGCATCACCGTTCGCCACCAGGGCGGCGGCAACCGCAGAAAGTACCGCGTCATCGACTTCAAGCGCAACAAGCTGGACATGAGCGCCAGCGTCCTGCGTCTGGAGTATGACCCCAACCGCAGCGCTTTCATCGCGCTGGTGGAGTATGAAGACGGCGAGCGCCGCTACATTCTGGCTCCTGTGGGCCTGAAGGTTGGCGACACCATCGTCTCCTCCGCTGCTGCCGACATCAAGCCCGGCAACGCGCTGCCTCTGGCCAACATCCCCGTGGGTACTGTCATCCACAACATCGAGATGTACCCCGGCAAGGGCGCTCAGCTCGTCCGCTCCGCCGGCGTCGCTGCGCAGCTGATGGCCAAGGAGAACGGCATGGCGACCGTGCGTCTGCCCAGCGGTGAGTTCCGCAAGGTTCGCATCAACTGCTTTGCCACCATCGGCCAGGTCGGCAACGTCGACCACGCCAACATCTCCATCGGTAAGGCCGGCCGCAAACGTCACATGGGCATCCGTCCCACCGTCCGCGGCTCCGTCATGAACCCGAACGACCACCCCCACGGCGGCGGCGAGGGCAAGAGCCCTGTCGGTCGTCCCGGCCCTGTTACCCCCTGGGGTAAGCCGGCCATGGGTTACAAGACCCGCAAGAAGAAAAACGCCAGCGACAAGTATATTGTCAAGCGCCGCAACGCGAAGTAAGGAGGAGTTAAACAATGAGCAGAAGTGTCAAAAAAGGCCCGTTCGCCGCTCCGG
>ONIN01000005.1 GCA_900317905.1 uncultured Eubacteriales bacterium
CGGATTACCTGCGTTCGCTTCCCTCCGGCGGGGAGCCGGACGCTTCCGCCTGCAAATATCTCGACTATTATCATTTTCAGCGGGGACCGGCGGACGGCTATGCCCCCCTCGATGGGACCGAGTGGTACTACGAGGCGAGATTCTGGTCGGAAATGCCGGATCTGAACCTTGACAGCGAGGCCGTGAGAGGCGAGATCCGTGATATCATGGCTTTCTGGCTCGGCAAGGGCGTCGACGGCTTCCGGCTGGATGCGGTCACGTCGTATTATACCGGCGATCCGGCGGCAAACGCCGCGTTCCTCCGGTTCGTGACGGAAGCCGGGCGCAGCATCGACCCGGACTGCTATTTTGTCGGCGAGGCCTGGACCGACCGCGCCTCGATCGCGGAGCTCTATGCCGGCGGGATCGATTCCCTCTTCGATTTCCCGTTCGCCAACAACGAGGGCTTCATCGCAAACATCATCAAAGGCAGCTACAAGGCCTCCGACTACGTCAAAGGCATGCTGCTGGCCGAAGAGGCGTACGGAAAGGCCAATCCGGACTATGTCGACGCTCCGTTCTATACGAACCACGATATGGGCAGGAGCGCCGGCTACTATGCCGCGGACGACGGCCCGATCACGAAGATGGCGTATGCCATGAGTCTCTTTATGACCGGCAATTCCTTCGTCTATTACGGCGAGGAGATCGGCATGAAGGGAGCCGGCAAGGACGAGAACAAGCGCGCCCCCATGTACTGGAGCGATAACGCCGACGACCCGGACCTGTGCGCCGGACCGCCCGACATGGACGATGTGGCGATGAAATTCCCGTCGCTGGAAGACCAGATGCAGGACGACCTTTCGCTCTGGAGATGGTTCAAAGAGGTCATCCGCGTGCGGAACGCGTTTCCGCAGATCGCAAGGGGCGTGACGGAGGACGTGCCGTCCGTCAGCGACGAGAATGTGGCGGCGTTCTTCCGGCGGAGCAGCACGGACGGCGATCTGCTGATCGTCATGAACCTGCGCGGGGAGACCGCGGAAAAGGACCTCGGGCAGGCGGGCGGCAGCTTTGCGCTGGCGGCCGTGCTGAACACAAATGAAGAGGAGATCACTTATCAGGACGGCACGGTGACGCTGCCTGCCTACAGCATCGCCGTATTCACGGTACCGTAACGGAAAAAGGAGGGTCCCGCATGTCCCCGGAATGGCTGAAAGACACCGTTTTCTATGAGATCTACCCGCAGTCCTTTCAGGACTCCAACGGCGACGGCGTCGGCGACCTGCCGGGCATCATCCGGCGCCTCGATTACATCTGCGGCCTCGGGTGCAATGCCCTCTGGATCAACCCGTGCTTCGATTCGCCGTTCAAAGACGCGGGATACGACGTGCGGGATTACAAAAAGGTCGCGCCGCGGTACGGGACGAACGAGGACCTTTGCCGGCTCTTCGCGGAGGCGCACAGGCGCGGCGTCCGCGTACTGCTCGACCTGGTGCCCGGGCACACGTCCGACCAGCATCCGTGGTTCAAAGCATCCGCCCGGGCGGAGGAAAACGAATATTCCGGCAGGTATATCTGGACCGGGAGCGCGTTCGAGAGCATCGAGGGGAAACCGTATATCTCCGGCATGACCGACAGGGACGGGGCCTATATGCTGAATTTCTTCGCCTCCCAGCCCTCGCTCAACTACGGGTGGCTCCGCCGGGACAAGCCCTGGATGTCCGCACCGGATTCCCCGGAAGCGCTGGCCACGAGGGAGGGCATGAAGGACGTCATGCGCTTCTGGCTCGATCTCGGCTGCGACGGCTTCCGCGTGGATATGGCGGACTATCTGGTCAAGAACGACGACGAGAGCAGGAGCGCCACCTCCGCCGTCTGGAGAGACGTCCGTGAAATGCTGGACCGGGAGTATCCGGAGGCGGCCCTCGTCAGCGAGTGGTCCGCTCCGCGCCTTGCGATCAACCGTGCGGGCTTTCACATGGACTTTTATCTGGATCACTGGCACAACGGCTACAACACGCTGCTGCGGGACTATGAGACCGAGGGCGGAGACCACAGCTATTTCCGGAAAGACGGCGGCGGCGATATCCGGCGTTTCCTGCGGGATTATCTGCCGAAGTATCTCGAAACGAGAGACCGCGGGTATATCTCGATGATCACCTGCAATCACGATACGCCCCGTCCGGCAAGGACCTTGTCGCCGGACGAGCTGAAGCTGGCGTACGCCTTTCTCCTGACGATGCCGGGTGTCCCGTTCCTCTATTACGGCGATGAGATCGGCATGCGCTATCTCGACGTCCCGACAAAGGAAGGCGGTTACCAGCGGACCGGAAGCCGGACGCCGATGCAGTGGGACGCCGGGAAGAACATGGGTTTTTCAGAGGCCGCCGAAGAGCAGCTCTATCTGCCGTACGATCACAGCCCGGACGCCCCGTGCGTGGCGGAGCAGGAGGCGGATCCGTCTTCGCTCCTTTCCGTGACAAAAAGTCTCACGGCCCTGCGCCGTAGGTATGAGGATCTCCAGGCGGACGCGGAATTTGCCGTCATCCGGGCGGAGGCGGACCCTCCGTTCGTATATAGACGGGGCACTGACCATGGGGCCCCAGTCCTTTGCGGTGCTGGAGGCCGGAGGGGCTGTTTCCCGTTGAAAAAAACCCCGGGATCTGATAAACTGCGTGTTTGACGGAAGACGCGGAAAACCGGGCAAATCCTTTTATCATCGACAAAGGAGAAAGAGTATGCAGTACTATCTCATCCAGGATACGATCATCCCCTGCGCGCCGGAGGACTGTTCCGGGACGGACGGCGGGATGATCATCGCCGTGATGAACTCGGAGGAATGGAAGAGCGAGCGGGAACGCCTGGGCATGCGGATCGAGTTCGATCCTACGACCCGGGATATCCACAGCACCAAGGTGGAGACCAATTTCGGCTCTCTGACGGGGACCTTCAAGATCCTTAACCGGGACAGCCTCCTGGGCAGGGAACACAAGTTCGCTTTTGCCATGGACGAGCGGAGGATCGTCTTCATCAACGAGCACAACGTGGTCCGAAAAATGATCGATGTGGAACGAAACAAGGCGCGTAATGCGCGAATAGATACTTGGTGCATACAACAAACCAAGTAAAGGGGCAACTATAGTGTAGCAATACCGGAGCCAGCGCACAACGTCCAATTGGATGTATTCGACAAAAAAGATGGGGGCATGTGGTTTACATAACTTAATTTGCACCCACCTTGCACCCACCCCCCTTTTGGATGTAAGAAACGCCGAATTGTATGAATACCGGTGTCCTGACGCAAATAAGGACAACTGTTTTGATAGAAACGGCTGTCCTTTTCTTTTTGCGCTGAAACCGTTGGCTTTCAAGATAATTATAGGAGGAATTTTGTGATACGGGGTCAAATGCGATCCCTTTTTTTTGCGGTACGCAAATTAAAACATCACGAAGGATGAAATCAGAATCTACGGGGAGAACCCGATGTCTGAATTCCTTCGTGATGCTTCTATTTCTACTGTATCACAGGATGATGCGAACGTCAACGATGCAAAGGTGAGAGCGGGCCATACATCATGAAGCTGTTTTTCAAGCTGCAAAACCCGCTCCATCGTCATACGGCATGATGGTTTGCATAATTTGAACACCCCTTACCAAGAGTGAACACCCCTGCGGCAATGTTTGAACACCCCTCATGAAATTCTATCAAAAGGGGTGTCCTTTCCCATATTAGCACGGTAATTTTGATACAATTGCCGTGCTTCTCTTTTTTGTAAAAAAACTTCCCCTTGTCAAACAACGCGAGACTGATGCGGTGTCCGTCCTGCATGCTTCCGACCGATCCAACACCTCATCCGCCCTTCGGGCACCTTCCCCTCAAGGGGAAGGCGTAAAGCAGCCGCTGTCTGTTGTTATGTAAACTTCCTGTTCTTTCCATCCGGGACAGATCGCTCTCACGGACGGGAAATCTTTGAAACACGCCTTGTAGAAACCGTCTCAACGCGATATAATGAAAGACACATCATATTCAAAACAGAAATGAGGGATTCACATGAAAAAAGCAATGAAAACACTCTTTGTCATCGGCGGGTACTGCCTGGCGGTGAGTCTGATCCCCTACCGCTTCCGGAAAGACGAAGACGGTTCCTTTGAAGTGAACGCGCTGCTGTGGTCGGTGAAGAAGGCTCCCGGCGAGGGGAAGGACACCTACACCGTAGAGCTGCTTCCCATGCTGGGCTGACACGCTGCCCAAACATCTCGTCCCCTGAATTTCAAGCTCCCTCAGCCCGCTTCGCGGCCAGCTCCCTCACGGAGGGAGCCGAAGCGTGCGGCGGATGCAGGAAAGGCAGCAGGACAATCGGTCGTCACCGGGAGGGATCGAAATGGTCACGCGAGCAATCATCACGCTGATGCTGATCGGGTTCGGCATTCTGTTTGCGCTCGGAAAGGGCGCGTTTCTGATCGCGGGCTACAACACCATGTCGGCGGAAGAAAGAGCCAAGTACGACGAAAAAAAGCTGATGAAAAACATGAGCCTGATGATGTTTTCCTGTGCGGCGTGCACGGGCGTCGGCCTGATCGGGTCGATCATCAAGCAGCCCTGGCTCGTGAATCTCGGGTTCATCCTGATGGTGCCCTGTGTGCTGTATTTCATCATCCGCGTCAACACAAAAAGCAGGCGGTAAACGCAACTGCGCGTTGCTTGAAACGGCGGCATTTTCCCGTTCGAGAATTCTTGAGCGCAATATTGCTGATAGCAAGTGTGTATTCAAAAAACAATTCATGGAAGATCTGAGAGCAATCAAATGTGAGATAAAACTATATGCGTCAAATTCGGTCGTTCAATCATTTGAGCGCTACTACAAATGGGTCCATGGGTTGTATTGCGATTTTCGCAACGTATGCAATCAAGCGGACGTCACGGATCGGAAGCATCTTGAGTATACTGAAAATGGTGAAGAATTCTTTGCTTTTTAAGGATCAAAAACGCGGTACGCTTATGCTTGTAAAAGGCCGGCTATAAAGCATTTGAAAACAATGATGGCTAATAAAGAAATGATCTGGACCCCTGGACGCGGGGAAACGGGGAGCTTTTCGAACTGGATGGGCTTTACCCGAACGCCTCTGGTGCAAAAGCAATTGCTGAAAAAGTCTACAAAAAAAGAGAACTCGACGGCTGAGGTGATCAGATAATGACGGCAGAAAGTCTTATCAATCTCATATTGCTGTTTTTCGCATACGCTTTTCTCGGTTGGTGTATTGAAGTCACTCTGAAGTATTTCCAGTTCCATCGGTTCATTAACCGTGGTTTTCTGACCGGGCCTTGGCTACCGATTTATGGCTCTGGTGCGGTATTGATCACCGTTGTAGTCAAGGGACTGGCTCCATTGGAATCCTCAGTCGGAACAACATTCGTTATTTCTTTTATCCTTTGCGGCATCGTCGAATATATGACGAGCTTTTTTCTTGAGAAACGCTTCCATGCTCGCTGGTGGGATTACAGCCAAAAGCCAATGAACCTTCATGGCCGTGTATGGATCGGGAATCTGGTTCTCTTCGGCTTGGGCGGCGTTCTGATTGTGGACCTGTTCAATCCGCTGCTCTTTCATCTTTCCGAGCACATGAGCTTTAGCCTGCGGGAGATCCTGGCAATTGTTCTGTCATGTGTCTTTGTAGCGGACTATGTAATGTCCCACTTCGTGCTGAAACTGGTAAAAACCGGTGTCGAGAACAGCGCTGCTGACGATACAGAGGCGATTAACAAAGAGGTCCATCTGCTGCTGCGTGACCGCTCCTTCTTCCACCACCGCTTTGCGGAGGCTTATCCTGAAGTCATTTACCGGACGGAACGTATTGCCGCCAGAGTTGAAGCAGTCAAAGCCGAGACTGAGCGGCTTCGTCTGGAGGCCGAACAGCATTTAGCAGAGGTAAAGCGCGAGGCTGAAGTGAATCTTGAACCAACCGTCAAGGTTAAGAACGCGATCATTGAAAAGCAGGACGCACTGATTGATCTGCTGTATCAGGAGGACAGTGCAAGCGATGAAATCAGGACTCTTAAGCAAGAAATAGAAGAGAAGCAGGCAGTACTCCAAAAGCGCCGCGACTTTCTTCCAAAACTGTAAACACAGGAAGAAATCACGGGTGAAACAGAGATTAATCCTAGTAGTAATTGTCGAATGATACGAAAAGGGGCGCTTTGAAAATTGAAAGCGCCCCTTTGTGTGTGGTTGGTGTAGTATTTATACAGCAATCAGCTCATGAATCACCATTTCTTCTGAGCGCTTTCGGGCGGAATTCATTTTCTGCACCCATGCCATTTGATCTGCGGCTTTTAGCGATTCCGTGATGCCCTCATGCGCTGCAAGCTGCGTAGTGAGCCGATCCATCATTTCTTCTGCAGATTGATCAACCTCTTCCAAATGAGCAGTCAATGTGCCGTTCATCAGCATGGCGTCGTAGACTGGCTTTTGATGTGTGCGGAGAAACCGCCGTCTCCGCTCACCCCAGATTCCAATGTGCGGTGATTCCGGCGGGATCAGATCGGGGATCAGATAATCACCTTCCAAATGATATGTCAGTTTTTCACTCATTCCAGAACCCTCCTCCAAAAGCTGGCGTCTGGTGTGTCGATGATCTTCAGGATCAATTGCTCCAGATCAGGGCGAAGCAGACTGTCTCTGGAAAGCTCATTGCGCCAGTCATACAGTGCCTTGACGATCAACTGCCGCTCATCATCGTTGATTTTGATTCTGTATCGCATGAAAAAGCCCTCCTTCGTTTGATGGTTTCATCATAACGAAGGAGGGCGGTACTGTCGAATGTGCGAAAACGGTTATTTGAAGTAGTCAATAAAAACAAGAAACCCGAACCCGTCGCCAATCGGCACTAGGTTCGGATTTCGTTGCTTTGGTGGGGGATGGTGGATTCGAACCACCGAAGGCATCGCCAGCAGATTTACAGTCTGTCCCCTTTGGCCACTCGGGAAATCCCCCATATTCACTTTGGGCTGCCAGTAAAACTGGAGCTGGTAGACGGACTCGAACCCCCGACCTGCTGATTACAAATCAGCTGCTCTACCAACTGAGCTATACCAGCGCAACCCAGCTAAGATAGAATAGCAAATCCGATGGAAAATGTCAACACCTTTTTTGAATTTTTTTCGTTTTCTTCATCAAACTTGACGCTGCGCGGATCTGCGGGGTATAATGAGGAAAATTTTGACGGCGGCGTTTTCGCGCTGTCACTGTGCCCATCACAATGGAAGGAGAACCATCATGAACTATACCTATCGTCCGAGGGGCGTCTGTTCCTCGCGCATCGAATTTGATCTGGAGGAGGGCAAGCTCCACAACATCCGCTTCCGCGGCGGCTGCGACGGCAATCTGAAGGCCATCGGCAAGCTGCTGGAGGGAGCCGACGCCAGCTTTGCCATCGAGAAGCTGAAGGGCAACGACTGCGGCGGACGCGGCACCTCCTGCGCTGACCAGCTCACCAAGGCCATCGAACAGGCGCTGGCCGAGCAGGCGGGCTGAGACCATGGCCAACATCATCGCCGTGATCTGGGACTGCGACAAGACGCTGATCGACGGCTACATGCAGGACCCGATCTTCGCGGAATACGGCGTGGATCCGAAGCAGTTCTGGAGCGAAGTCAACGCCCTGCCGAAGTTTTACAAGGAGACCCAGGGCGTCAAGGTGAACCGGGATACGATCTACTTAAACCACTTCATCCGCTACGCGAAGGAAGGGAAGTTCGCCGGACTGAACAACGCCAAACTCCGGGCCTTCGGTGGGAAGCAGAAGTTCTATCGCGGCATCCCGGAGATCCTCAGAGCCACGAAAAAGCTGCTGGACGACCCGGCCTATACCGAGTACGGTATCCAGGTGGAGCACTACATCGTCAGCACCGGCTTCGCGGAGGTGATCCGGGGCAGCGCGCTGATGGACTATGTGGAAGAGGTCTGGGGCTGCGAGCTGATCGAGGGCCCGGACGGCGCCGGCGGCACGGTCATCAGCGAGGTGGCCTACACCATCGACAATACCACCAAGACCCGCGCCATCTTCGAGATCAACAAGGGCATCCCGAAGCTGCAGGACATCGACGTGAACACCCGGATCGAGGAGAAAAACCGCCGGGTGCAGCTGAAAAACATGATCTACATCGCTGACGGCCCCAGCGACATCCCGGCCTTTTCCGTGGTGCGGCAGGGGGGTGGCGCCACCTTCGCCATCTATCCGAGAGGGGACATGGAAGCCCTGCGGCAGGTGGAGCGGATGCGCGCCGACGGCAGAGTGGATATGTTTGCCGAGGCGGATTACAGTGAGGACTCCACCGCCAGAATGTGGATCGAGAACAAGATCCGGGAGATCGCCGACCGCATCCGAAAAGAGGAGCGCGAGGCCGTCACCGGGAACCTGAGCGAAGGACCGAAGCATTTGGGGTAAACGGTATTTCATCACAGCGGCAAGGAACCATCTCTGCCGCTGTTTCGTCTTGATCACAAATGATTGAAAGCGAGTGAGGTAATGAAAATCCGAGGTAATCCGGCGTTCTTAATCGGAATCGCAATCTTAACGGTGATTGATTTCGGGCTTGCGGGTGCTGTCCTATTATTCAACCCGGACGGATTACAGAAATATTGGCCGGAGATTGTAGGTCTGCTCGGAATTTGGGCGATTTCTGCGGTGGCTTTTGCCAGAGATTATTTCAAAACCTACACACTGGATGAAAATGGGATCACAGAACACAGCTTCGGGCGGCAGCGCACACTTTTATGGCAGGAGTGTCGGTTTATCAAACGTATCCGCCTTCGAGGCTATACATCAGGCTCGGCGATCATGCAGGTTATCATTTGCTCACGTACCGCCCCGCCCGTGGGGATGACCGACGATGCGCTGGCGCGTTTTCAGTGGCCAAAAGAGGATACGTTCCAGATCAAGAATGCTTTTGACAGTGTTTATGATCCGTTCCTCACCTATTGCGGCGGAGAAAAGGATCTTCGCACTTAATTTGCGTCTCTGAAAACGGCGGGCGCAAGCGACCCGCCCTACGGAGGAACGATGACGAACGGAGGCTCGACCCATGCGCTATCAACTCAATTGCTCCCTGTATGAAGCGGCGGCGCGGCTGGATGTGTTCCTCTCAAGTGACGCCGCAAGACTGAGCAGCACCCAGCGGCTGGTGGGAAAACGCAGAGGACTGGACAACGGCGTGCAGAGCTTCAAGCTGGAGGTTCGGGACGAGAGCTTTTTTACCACAAGATGGCCGAAGGTGTTTCTGAAGGGACAGATGACGGAATCCGACGGAAAGACCACGGTGACCGCGAATTTTACCTATCCGCTGCAGCTGGGGATCTTCTATCTGGTGATTGCGGCGATTTTGATGATCCACCCGGAGTTTTTCCCAGCGCTGGTCGTCTTGTCAATCGTCCCGGGTGTGCTGCTTTTGACGAGCAACAGTGAAAACCGGGAGGATCTCTCGGAAGCCATGGACGCCTGCTTTGGGGACACAGAACCACCCGAAACCGAATAAAAAACCGCGCTGCAGTTGTTCTCTGCAGCGCGATCATTGTCTCTATGCGATTATTACGCTTCCTGCCACTCTTTGACCTGCTCTTTGAGCCAGTTGGTCCAGGGCTCGATGCCCTCTTTTTTCAGAGCGGAGATGGGGAAGACCTTCATGTTGGGGTTCAGCTTGTGGACCCGCTCGATGCACTTGTCGAGATCGAAGTTGAAGTAGGGAGCCACGTCGATCTTGTTCACCAGCAGCACGTCGCAGATGCTGAACATCAGCGGGTACTTCAGGGGCTTGTCGTCGCCCTCGGGGACGGAGAGGATCATGGCGTTCTTCACGGCGCCGGTGTCGAACTCGGCGGGGCAGACCAGGTTGCCGATGTTCTCCAGAATCGCGAGATCCACGTCGTCGGTGCCGAGACCTTCAAGACCCTGCCTGGTCATGCCGGCGTCCAGATGGCACATGCCGCCGGTGTGGAGCTGGATGACCTTCACGCCGCTGGTGGAGATGGTGGCGGCGTCCACGTCGGAGTCGATGTCGGCCTCCATGATGCCGATGCGCAGATCGTCCTTCAGCGCCTCGATGGTGGCCATCAGCGTGGTGGTCTTGCCGGAGCCGGGGGAGCTCATCAGGTTCAGCAGGAAGGTCTTGTCCTTCTTCAGCTCCTGGCGCAGCTTGTCAGCCTCGCGGTCGTTGGACTCGAAAACACTCTCTTTGATTTCCAGAACGCGATATTTATCCATGGTGCATTCCTCCTGTGAATTCATGTTGTTACAACTATAACACAGTGTCGGTTATTTTGCAATGGTCAGTTCAGCACCGCCATGATGGCGTCGAAGAGGTCGTCGTATTCCTCGTAGGTGGGGAACTGGGGGTAGTCCTTTTTGATCTGCTCGGTGCTGCGGAAGAGGAAACCCGCCTTGCTGGCCTGGAGCATCTCCAGATCGTTGAAGCTGTCGCCGGCGGCGATGGTGTCAAAGCCGATGGCCTGCAGCCCCTTCACCGTGGTGAGCTTGGAGTGCTCGCAGCGCATTTTGACGCCCTCAAGCATGCCGTCGGCGCCCACCACCAGCTCGTTGCAGAAGATGGTCGGCCAGCCCAGCTTTTTCATCAGCGGCTGGGCGAACTGGGAGAAGGTGTCGCTGAGGACGATGACCTGGGTTTCGGCGCGGAGCCGATCCACAAACTCCTTGGCGCCGGGCAGCGGGTCGATTTTGGAGATGACGTCCTGGATCTCTTTCAGACCGAGACCGTGCTCTCTGAGAATCTGCATCCGCCAGCGCATGAGCTTGTCATAATCCGGCTCGTCGCGGGTGGTGCGCTTCAGCTCCGGGATGCCCGAGGTCTTCGCAAAGGCGACCCAGATTTCCGGCACCAGAACGCCTTCCATATCGAGACAAACAATATTCATAGCGTGATTCCTTTCTGTATGTTCCATAATTCGATACTGCTCTCAGTTTACAGGGTTTTTCCGATTTTTGCAAGAGCAAAGCGCGAATGTGAAAATACGATTTTCCTCTTTTTTTGTTCACAATTCTATGCTATAATACTATGATATTATCTTACAACCACCAAAAGGAGCATAAACATGGGACTTCTACAAAAAATCTTCGGCTCCCATTCCGATCATGAGCTGAAGCGGATCTATCCCATTGTGGATAAAATCGACAAGTGGGGAGAGAAGATCAAGGATCTCTCCACCGAGGAGCTGCGCGCCAAGACCGACGAGTTCCGCGCAAGATACGACCAGGGCGAGTCCCTGGACGACATGCTGCCCGAGGCCTTCGCAGTGGCGAGAGAAATGTGCGACCGCATCCTCGGCATGCGCCCGTTCAAGGTGCAGCTGATCGGCGGCATCGTCCTCCACCAGGGCCGCATCGCGGAGATGAAGACCGGCGAGGGCAAGACCCTCGTGGCTGTCCTGCCGGCGTATCTGAACGCCATCACCGGCGAGGGTGTGCACATCGTCACCGTCAACGACTATCTGGCACGCCGTGACTCCGAGTGGATGGGCAAGGTCTATCAGGCCCTGGGCATGACCGTGGGCCTCATCGTCCACGATATGTCCAACGAGGAGCGCAAGGCCGCCTACGCCGCCGACATCACCTACGGCACCAACAACGAGATGGGCTTCGACTATTTGCGTGACAACATGGCCATCTACAAAGAGCAGATGGTCCAGCGCGGTCACGCCTTCGCCATCGTGGACGAGGTGGACTCCATCCTCATCGACGAGGCCAGAACCCCGCTGATCATCTCCGGCGAGGGGGACGAGAGCACCGACCTCTATCGGCAGGCGGACGACTTCGTCTGCACCCTGAAAAAGAAGGTCTACGCCTCCATCGACGAGAAGCTGGAGGAGGACGAGGCCCCGGACATCGGCTACGTGGTGGACGAGAAGGCCCGTAGCGCCACCCTCACCGCCACCGGCATCGCCGCCGCGGAGAAGTGGTTCAATCTGGAGAATCTGGCGGACGTGGAGAACGCCGAGATCTACCATCACATCAACCAGGCTTTGAAGGCCCACGGCGTCATGAAAAACGAGGTGGACTACGTCGTCAAGGACGGCGAGATCATCATCGTCGACGAGTTCACCGGCCGCCTGATGATCGGCCGCCGTTACAGCGAAGGCCTCCACCAGGCCATCGAGGCCAAGGAGCGGGTCATCGTCCAGAAGGAGAACAAGACCCTCGCCACCATCACCTTCCAGAATTTCTTCCGTCTCTATGGAAAGCTCTCCGGCATGACCGGCACCGCCCTCACCGAGGAGGACGAGTTTGCCGCCATCTATAATCTCGACATCATCGAGATCCCCACCAACAAGCCGGTGCAGCGCATCGACCACCCGGACGTGGTCTACAAGACCGACGCCGGCAAGAACCGCGCCATCATCGAGCAGATCAAGGCCTGCCACGCGAAAGGGCAGCCCGTGCTGGTGGGTACCGTCAGCATCGAAAAGAGCGAGTATCTGGCAAAGCTCCTGAAACGAGAGGGCATCGAGCGTCAGGTGCTGAACGCCAAGCACCACGAGAAAGAGGCAGAGATCGTTGCCCAGGCGGGCAAGCTCGGCGCGGTGACCATCGCCACCAACATGGCCGGCCGTGGTACCGATATCGTCCTCGGCGGCAACGCCGATTTCCTGGCCCGCGCCGATCTGCGCAAGGCGGGCTATGACGATGAGGTGATCTCTCAGGCCACCGGCTACGGCGAGACCGACGACGAGGAGATCCTCGCCGCCCGCGCGCTCTACGCCGAGAAGAAGGCCGAGCATCAGAAGGACGTGGACATTGAGGCCGAGAAGGTCCGCGCCGCCGGCGGTCTGTTCATCATCGGCACCGAGCGGCACGAATCCCGCCGTATCGACAACCAGCTCCGCGGCCGCAGCGGCCGTCAGGGCGACCCCGGCGAGAGCCGCTTCTTCATCGCCATGACCGACGACGTTATGCGTCTGTTTGGCTCCGACCGGATGCAGGGCATGATGGACACTCTGGGCGTGGACGAGGATACGCCGCTGGACGCCAAGATGCTCTCCAACGCCATCGAGCAGGCCCAGCGCACCGTCGAGGGCCGCAACTTCCAGGCCCGTAAAAACACCCTGGAATTTGACGACGTCATGAACGTCCAGCGTAACGTGATCTACGGCGAGCGCCGGAAGGTGCTGGACGGCGAGGACATTCAGGACCAGATCCAGGACATGATCCGGGAGGTGGTCTCCAGCGAGATCAGCAGCTCCGAGCTGGTCCACGACCTGCACTCTCAGGCGGCAGTGGACAGCATCGTGAAGCCCTTCCGCCAGCTGTTCCTCCGCAGCGACGATCTGAAATACTCCGAGGCAGAGCTGAAGTCTCTGACCCAGGAGAAGCTGATTTCCGACACCATGGAGCGGGCCAAAGCCGTTTACGCCATGAACGAGGAGGCCCTCGGCACCATGGAGGACGGCACCGTCGTCATGCGTGAGCTGGAGCGTGTGCTCCTGCTGCGCGTGGTGGACGAATACTGGATGGATCACATCGACGCCATGCACGAGCTGCGGCAGGGCATCGGCCTGCGAGGCTATAGCAACATCAAGCCCGTGGACGCCTACAAGCAGGAGGGCTTCGAGATGTTCGAGGCCATGACCCAGGGCATCCGCGAGGAGACCGTGCGCCGGGTCTATCTGGCGCCGCTGCAGCGGAGAAGAGCGGCTCTGGAGCGCAAGAGCGTGGTGAAGAAGGCCGTGGCCAACGTGGGCGGCGATGACAGCGAGAAGAAAAAGCCCGTCCGCGTCAAGAAGGTCAAGCCCAACGATCCCTGCCCCTGCGGCGCCAAGCGGCCCGACGGCAGACCCTGGAAGTACAAAGAGTGCTGCGGGAGAAAGTAATGCCTTTTGAACGCCATACCGCGGGGGCGCTGGAATATTACACCGCCCCCGTGATCGAGACGCCCCACGCCTTCACCACCCGCCTGGGCGGTGTGAGCACCGGGCATCTGGAAAGCTTGAATCTCAGCGTCCGAAGAGGGGACACCGAGGAAAACGTCCGGGAGAACTGGAACCGTCTGCAAAATGCAACCGGGCTCCATTTGGAGCGGGCTGTTTATGCACGGCAGATCCACTCCAATCAGGTGCATGTGGCCACTTCTGCCGACGCGCAGGCCCCGTGGCTGGAGCCGAGGTTTGAGTGTGACGGCTTCGTCACCAATGAGCCGGGGCTCCCGGTGATCATCTTCATGGCCGACTGCCTGCCGGTGCTGCTCTGCGACAGACAGAACGGTGTGGTGGCAGCGGTGCACTGCGGCTGGCGCAGCAGCGTATCCGATATTCTCGGAAACGCGGTGGGGAAGATGATCTCCCTGGGCGCGAAACCGGAATCCATCTCCGCCGCCATCGGCCCCGGCATCGGGAAGTGCTGCTTCGAGGTGGGCCCCGAGGTGGTCACGGCCGCCGAAGACCTGCTGAAAGCGGACGTCTCCGATCTCGTCCGAGAAGGCGAGGGGGATCGGGCTTTCCTGGATCTCAAAGCCGTCAACGCCAGAAGACTGGAGCAGCTGGGCCTGGATCCGATGCGCATCGAGATCTCCGGCCTCTGCACCATGTGCCACCCGGACGTGTTCTGGTCTCACCGAAAGACCAACGGAAAACGCGGCGTCCAGGCGGCGATCATTGAACTTTCATCCACCCTTTCTGACAAGGTGATTTTATGAAATACAACCGATTTACAGCGCTGGTGCTCGCCGTGCTGCTGGTGTTCGCTCTGGCGGCCTGCGGGACGAATGAAAAAGCCCCGGAGACCAGCGAGGTCATCGACGACCGCCCCAAGGTGGACTCGTCGGACAACCTCTTCGCCATCAATTACAGCAGCACCGCTGGCATGAACCCCTATGCCACCGACAACGTGCTCAACCAGGTGGCGGGGGAGCTGATCTATGAGCAGCTGATCGAGCTGGACGATACCTTCCACGCCCAGCCGAAGCTGATTACCGCCTGGTCCTCCGACGACGGCGTGAACTGGACCTTCACCGTGGACACCACCCGCACCTTCCACGACGGGCACAACCTCACCGCCGCGGACGTGGCCTACACCCTCGACTGCGCCCGCACCTCCGGACTCTATCAGGCGCGGCTGCGGAACATCGAATCCGTCACCGCCGAGGAGGACGGCGTCACCGTCACGGTGGTTCTGAACAGAGCCAACACCCAGTTCCCGCTGCTTCTGACGGTTCCCGCCATCGAGAACAACGCCATGAGCTACACCTACCCCTCGGGCACCGGCCCCTTCCGCTATGGCGATGACTACACCTATCTGACCCTCTATACCGATCACCCGGACGCGGCGGCCATGCCCATCGACACCGTCTATCTCCGGGAGTATGACAGTATGGAGGAGGTCATCAACGCCTTCGACAGCAGCGCCCTGGATCTGGTCTGCAACGACCCCACCAGCGAGACGGATCTCAGCTTCTCCAGCGTCAGCGAGTCGAGACAGTACAACACCACGAACCTGCAGTATGTGGGCTTCAACACCAACAGCAGCTTTTTCTCCCATCCGGAGTACCGCAAGGCCCTCAGCACTGCGGTGGACCGGGCCTACGCCGTCTCCCTTCTGGGTGACGCGGGGGTGGCATCGGCGCTGCCGGTGCATCCGATGAGCGATCTGTTCGATGAGCAGATGGTGGCGGCTCTGGCCTACGACATGGGCGTCACCTCCACTGCTTTGACCAATGCCGGCGTCGTGGACTACGACGGTGACGGCGAGCGGGAGTATCTCTACTCCGAGACCTCCACCGAGGCCACGGATCTGAATCTCAGCCTGCTGGTCTGCAGCGACTCCACCCAGAAGACCGCCGTGGCCAACAAGCTGGCTGCCGACCTGCGGCAGATCGGCATCAACATCGAGGTCAACGCCCTCCCCTGGGAGGAATACTGCGAGGCGCTGAACATCGGGAACTTCGATCTCTATTACGGCGAGCTGCGGCTCACGGCGGACTTCGACCTGACGCCGCTGCTGGTGGCTGGAGGCAGCGTGAACTTCGGCGGCGCCTCCAACGAGGAGATCGGCTCTGCCATCAACGCCTATCTGGCCGCCGATGAGGAAAACCGCCCGGAGGCATGCCGCACCCTGCTCACGCTGATCGCGGAAAACGCCCCCATCGTCCCCGTCTGCTTCGAAAAGCACGAGGTCTGCGCCCACCGGGGCGTGGTCGGCGGCTTCTCGCCCACCCAGTACAACATCTTCCACGATTTTGCCAACTGGACCATCGACCTGAGCTGAACCGAGTGAGAATACATTTTAAATAGAGGGGAGTATTATCATGACCGATCGAGAGCTCATCAATCTGGCGAAAGAGGCATCCAAATTCGCCCATGTACCCTATTCCAAGTTCCCCGTCGGCGCGGCGCTGGAGTGCCGGGGCGGCGTGGTCTTCACCGGCTGCAACATTGAAAATGCCGCGCTGGGCAGCACCATCTGCGCCGAGCGCACCGCCGCCTGCAAGGCCATCAGCGAGGGCCACCGGGACTTCATCCGCATCGCGGTCTACGCCGACGGCGACGGCTTCTGCTACCCCTGCGGCGCCTGCCGGCAGTTTTTGGCGGAGTTCGCCCCGGACCTGGAGGTGCTCAGCGCCAAGGGTGACCGGTACGTTTCCAACCGGCTCAGCGAGCTGCTGCCCCACACATTTAACTTCTGATGGAGCTGGAACAGCTTCGCATCTTCGCCGCCGTGGCCGAGGCTAAGAGCTTTTCCGCCGCGGCGCGCGCCCTGTTCGTCAGCCACTCCACCACCAGCCGGGCCGTCTCTGCTCTGGAGCGGGAGCTGGGTGTGGAGCTGCTGGACCGGCAGGGGAGAGTCGTCCGCCCCAACCCGGCGGGGGAGGAACTGCTGAAACATGCAGAGATCCTGCTCCGGGAGGCCGAGGAGGCCAGAGCGGCGATGACACCATTTAAAAAGCAAGAACACAAAGGAGAGAGAAACACCCCATGAACAATCTCAAACGCATTCAGGACGCCATGCGCGAAGCCGAGCTGGAAGCGCTGCTTCTGGTCGATCCTCTGAACCGCTACTACGCCGCGGGCTTCCCGTCCTCCGACGGCGCCGTGGTGGTGACCATGGACAAGAGCTACTACATCACCGACTCCCGCTACATCGAGGCTGCCCGCAACGCCCTCGGTGACACGGTGGAGGTGCTGCTCACCGACCGGGAGAAGCCCATGCGCCTCTGGCTCCAGGCGATCCTGGATGATCACAAGGTGGAGAAGCTGGGCGCCGAGGATCAGAGCCTCACCTATCAGGAGTATCTGAACTACGCCCGCACTCTGCAGAAAAAGCTGATCCCCTCCTCGGATCTGATCCTGAAGCTGAGACAGCAGAAGCAGCCCGAGGAGCTGAAGTTCCTCCAGGCCGCCCAGGACATCACCGACCAGGCCCTGAAGGAAGTCCTGCCCATCATCAAGCCCGGCGTCACCGAGCGGGAGATCGCCGCCGAGATCACCTACCGCCAGCTGCGGCTGGGGGCTGAGGGCAACAGCTTTGATCCCATCGTGGTCACCGGCGCCCACTCCAGCATGCCCCACGGCGTCCCCGGCGACACCAAGGTCAAGGAAGGCGACTTCGTTACTATGGACTTCGGCTGCCTCAAGGGCGGCTACTGCTCCGACATGACCCGCACCGTGGCGGTTGGCTATGCAACTGACGAGATGAAGAAGGTCTACAACACGGTTCTGGAGGCCCAGCTGGCCGGCATCGCCATCGCAAAGGCAGGCGTCACCGGCAGGGACATCGACGGCGCCGCCAGAGACGTGATCACCAAAGCCGGCTACGGCGAGTATTTCGGCCACAGCTTCGGCCACAGCCTGGGTCTCTACATCCACGAGAGCCCCAACTGCGCCCCCAACAACGACCAGCCCATGCCGGTGGACGCGGTCTGCTCCGCGGAGCCCGGCATCTACCTGCCCGGAAAGTTCGGCGTCCGAATCGAGGACGTCATGCATCTGACCGAGACCGGCGCCGAGGTGCTGACCCACTCTCCCAAGGAGCTCATGATCCTGTAAAAAACTGCAAAATCCCGGCTTTTTGGTAATTATGGCTTGCCAAACCGGGTTTTATCGTGTAGAATGATACAGGCAAAATGAAAAAACCACTTAGGAGGATTTAGAATATGATCACTGCAGGCGATTTCAGAAACGGCGTGACCTTCGAGACGGAGGACGGCCAGGTTATGCAGGTTGTGGAGTTCCAGCACGTCAAGCCCGGCAAGGGCGCGGCCTTCGTGCGCACCAAGATGAAGAACGTCATCACCGGCGCCGTGACCGAGACTTCCTTCAACCCCACCGCCAAGTTTGAGGAAGCCACCATCGAGCGCAAGACCATGGAGTACAGCTACAACGACGGCAACCTCTATTACTTCATGGACCCCGAGACCTATGATCTCATCCCGATCGACGAGAGCGTGCTGAACGACAACTTCAAGTTTGTCAAGGAAAATATGTCCTGCACGGTCTACTCCTTCAAGGAGAAGGTCTTCAATGTCGAGCCTCCCACGTTCGTGGATCTGGAGGTCACCGAGACCGATCCCGGCTTCGCCGGCAACACCGCCACCAACGCCACCAAGCCCGCCACTCTGGAGACCGGCGCCGAGATCAAAGTCCCGCTGTTCATCAACCCCGGCGACAAGATCCGCGTGGATACCCGCGTGGGCGAGTACCTGGAGCGCTCCAAGGGCTGAGAAACCTATAATACAAACCCGGACGCAGCAATGCGCCCGGGTTTTTCTGCGGAAAAAGGGGAGCGCAGCGGCGGCGCTTGCGGGTCAGGAAGCCGCCACGGGGGCGTTTTGTACAAAATGACCAAAATAATTGCCTGATTCGGCCAAAATTGGAAGATCCTGCGCGAAAAAGAGCCGTTTTTCGGCAATTTCCGATCTGAATTAAAAAATGTTGAAATTTTTGTTATGTAACCCGCGGCGGGCGGAAATAGCCCCGGAGCCTCCCGGATTCGGATAAACGCGCTACTACATCCTGTGCCGAAACCTGGAGAGAGGTGGAAAAAGCAACAATTCATTGTGGTTATGGTCGAATTCCACAGGAGAATATGTCCAAGGGATTTCAAATGATTAACATAAAAATAACAAAAATGACGGGCGCGCCGGGAGAAATTTAGTCAAAAAAATTATGCCAAAACGCTTGAAACCGCGAAAATTATATGTTATAATCCTTTCTGAAATTGTTTGGTACATGTCTTCGCTCTGTGGAAGGCAAAAAAAATCCAATGCCAAACGAAAAAAATGGAGGTATCAAAAGCATGAAAAAAAGACTGTTGAGCATGCTGATGGTCGTCCTCATGGTTGTTGCATTGCTTCCTTCTGCCGCTTTTGCAGCGAAGGCTTGCAGCCACACTGCCACGGACGTTGATACCGGAGAGACCGTTAAAACCGTCTCCGTTATCACCATCACCAAGGATGCTGCTGCCAAGACCCCTGGCATCAACGCTGAGGTTTGCTGGCAGTGCGGCAAGGTTCTGAAGTGTGAAATCACTCCCTTTGTCGGCAAGTCCAGAGACATCTGCAAGGTGCATGAGCATCCTGTCAGCGTGACCGTTCAGGAGCCCGCTTGCGAGCAGGCTGGCCTGAGAGTCACCTACTGCGCTGACTGCGGCTCCATCATCAGCAAGATCACTCCCACCGGCTACAAGGCCACCACCTTCGAGGGTAAGGCTCACAACATCGGCGCTGCTGACTTCACCGTCGTTGGCGCTCCCGGCTGCGAGACCGAGGGCTGGGGCTACGCGATCTGCGCTGACTGCGGCAAGCCCTTCATCGTGGAGAATCTGGCCAAGGCTCTGGAGCTCGGCCTGCCCAGCCAGAAGGCTGAGATCACCAAGCTCTTCAAGGCTACCGGCCACAACTACAAGGCTGTCACCGCCGCTGTTGACTACAACGAGGATGGCGCCATCAACTTCACTCCCGACGTCTATGGCGTCCGTGACCTGTTCCCGAAGATCGCTGCTTCTCACTATCGCACTGTGAACGGCGAGAAGATCATCGGCGCTGGCGGCCACGCTCTGGAGCGTTTTGCTGTTGGCATTGACAACTTCGGCATGGGCTACACCGGCGATAAGGTCTGCGCCAACTGCGGCGCTGTCAAGTTCGGCGAGACCATCGAGAACTGGAACGACGCTCACAAGAAGACCGAAGTCTGGACCCCCGAGGTCGTTGGCTTCCTGCCTTACATTGATGAGGACGGCGTGAAGGTCGACGGTATGACCGACAAGATGCACTGCCAGAAGTACAACACCACCTTCGAGAGCGAAGTCATCCCCTATGACGAGTACTTCGCTGTTGATTATCTGACTCCCGACACCATGGTCGTTGGCGCTTTTGATGCGACCTGCGAGACCGCTGGTTACACCGGCGACACCTGGAAGAAGGGCACTGTCAACGACAAGCCCTCTGACGATGGTGCGAATGTTGAGGGTTGGTACAAGGTCTCCACTGGTAAGGAGATCCCCGCTCTGGGCCACAACTGGGCCCCGATCCCGGATGTTGCTCCTACCTGCACCGAGCCCGGCTTCAAGAGCCAGGGCGCCAAGATGTGCCTCAACTGCGGCGAGGTTGATTTCGGCAACCTCTACGACTTTGACACTTACAAGGCCCGCGCCTATGTTGCCCCCACCGGCCACAATTGGGACTGGACCGTCCTGGTTGATCCCACCTGCGCTCAGCGCGGCATCTGCGTGCGTCAGTGCGTTGTCTGCGGTGAGAAGACTGTTGATGGCGCTTACTATCTGAAGCCCGTTGCTCACCAGCCCGAGGTCGTCGGCGCTGTTGAGCCTGGCTGCAACACCGTTGGTTACACTGGCGACAAGGTCTGCAAGTGGTGCGGCACCATGATCGAGCAGGGCACCGATGTCAAGCCTGTTGGCCACAAGGTCGAGCTGAAGGACATTCAGCCCACCTGCACTGAGCCTGGCTATCGTCAGCGCGGCGTCTGCTCCGTCTGCGGCGAAGTCATTGTTGAAGGCGTGCTGCTGCCGCCTCTGGGCCACGACTACAAGTACGGCATCTGCACTCGTTGCGGCGCTGTCGATGGCGAGTATCCCGTGCAGCCCACCACCGAGCCCACCACTGAGCCCAGTGTTGAGCCCTCTGTCGAGCCCAGCGTTGAGCCCTCTGTGGAGCCCTCCGTTGAGCCCTACGTGAACCCCTTCGTTGATGTTGCTGATGGCGCTTACTACGCTCCCGCTGTTCAGTGGGCTGTCGAGAACGGCGTGACCACCGGCGTTGACAAGGATCACTTCGCTCCCGCTCTGGTTTGCGACCGCGCTCAGATGGTTACCTTCCTGTGGCGTGCCGCTGGCTCCCCCGTCGTTTCTGACGTGGAGAACCCCTTCACCGACGTCAAGGCTGGCTACTACTACTACGATGCCGTTATGTGGGCCGTCTCTGAGGGCATCACCACCGGCACCAGCGCTGACAAGTTCAGCCCCAACGCCACCGTGACCCGCGCTCAGGTCGTTACCTTCCTGTTCCGCTATGAGAACGGCGCTGCTGCTACCGTGGCCAACCCCTTCAGCGATGTTGCTGAGGGCACCTGGTACTACGACGCTGTCCTGTGGGCTGTTGAGAATGAGATCACCACTGGCAAGACTGCTACCACCTTCGCTCCGAATGATGATTGCTCTCGTGCCGAGATCGTGACCTTCCTCTGCCGCGACTTCGCGTAATATTCCAAGCATTTATCCTCCCCGGTCTTGTGCCGGGGAGGATTTTCATTTATAATGACAATAACATATTGTGAAAGGGCGTGAGGAGCTTGCGGAGACTGGCGTGGATGATGGCCGGCCTGTCTGCCGCAGTTTTCCTCGCGCATTATTTGTTTCCCGTTTCTTTTCTCAGGTGGATCATCCTTGGGCTGCTGATACTGTTTCCTCTCTGTCGCCTCTTGCCATCAGAGCCCAGGTACCGTGCACGAATACTGATTGGCGGTGCTGTGCTCGGATTTTTGATTTATTCCTTTGCGGTGAACGTTATCGTAACCCCGCTGCAGGCAATTCCTGATGATGAAGTTTTTGTTACTGCCCGCGTAACAGACTATCCTGTTCGATATGATTATTCTACTGGCCTTACTCTTCGTATCATGGATCCAAAAATCTCTCGCTTTCAGGCGAAGGTCTATGCGTACGATAATGGCTGCGATCACCTGCTTCCCGGTGACGAGATCCGTGTTTCTTTGAAGCTGAGACCTGCAACTGCGCGGTATGGGGAAGAGACGGATTCCTACCTTTCACGTGGAATCGGCGTTCTCGGCACTGTTTTGCATGAACCGGAATTGATCGGTCATTGGAATGGAAGCTGGCTTTATTTTCCGAAGTTTATCGCCCATCAAATTCAGCAGCTGGCTGCAGATTTGTTTCCGTCTGATGGCTCCGCCTTTGCCCGGGCTTTGATGCTGGGGGATAAGCAGGCGCTTTATGCGGAGAATCTTGACATTCCACTGAAGAACTCCGGCATCATGCACGTGGCTGCGGTCTCTGGACTTCATGTCGGTTTCCTGCTTACGATCTTTCGTTTGCAGTTTGGTCGCCGCAGAGGCTGGTCGCTGTTGGCTTTGCCGATGATATGGGTTTTCGCTCTGATGGCTGGCTGCACCCCCTCTGTTCTTCGCTCGGCATTCATGTTTTCACTGCTTCTGCTGGCGCCGGTGTTGGGTCGGGAGAATGACATGCCGACTACACTTTTGACTGCGCTGGGCGTTTTGCTGCTGATCAATCCTTTTTCCGCAGGAAGCGTCAGTCTTCAGCTGTCCTTTGCTTCCATGGCTGGTCTGTGTCTGCTGATGCCGAGGATCAGCGATTGGATTTGGGCTCGATTGCCGGAGCGAAAATCCCTGCCGCACCCGATAGGCAACGTGCTTTCCTATTTTGTAACAACCCTCTCCGCCACCCTCAGCTCCATGGTCTTTACGTTGCCGCTGAGCGCGATCCACTTTGGCACCCTCCAGCTGGCCGCGCCGATCACCAATCTGCTGGTGATGTGGCTGCTGCCCTTTGTGTTTCTTGCTTGCTTCGCGTCGGTGCTCCTCGGCTTCATCTGGCTTCCAATGGGAACCATACTTGCGGCGATCACGGCGTGGCCGATCCGGTTTGTGCTGCTCTGCGCCAAAACCATGGCGGGAATTCCCGGATTGCTGTATTCCACGCAGAACCCGTTGGTGGTGGCTTGGCTGATTTTCCTATATGTGATTCTCTTTTCCACTTGGGTGGTTTCTCCGCGGGGCGGCTACCGTCCGGTACTTCCGATCTGCTGCTGTGTGGCGACACTGTGTCTCGTGACCGGGATGACCCGGTTCCGCGCGGATGAATTTGCCTGCGCTACTGCCATCGACGTGGGGCAGGGCCAGTGTCTGCTGTTCCGTGATCGTGACGCTTCGGTAATGGTGGACTGCGGCGGGAACCATACGGTCACCAACGCGGGAGATCTTGCGGCCCAGACCCTGCTGGCGGAAGGCAGAAACGCTCTGGACGCGCTGATCCTGACTCATCCCCATCAGGATCATGTCAACGGCGCGGAACGACTGCTGCTGCAGATCCGCGTGGGAACGCTGATCCTTCCGGCGGCGGCTGACGCGGAGAGCGATCCGATCCGAAGCATCATAGAGACTGCGGAATCTCGCGGAACGGAAGTTGTCCGGCTGCAAACCGACACGGATCTGACCCTTGACCCGCTGCGGATCTCTCTGTTCGTGGGTCTCGGTGCAGGCTATGAGGATGGCTGCCTGATGCTGCGCCTTTCGGACGGAGATTTTGACACCCTCGTCACCGGTGACGTCACCATCGAGGTGGAGCAGATGCTGGCGGCTTCCTACGATCTTACCGGCACGGAGCTTTTCATTGCGGGGCACCACGGCTCCAAGCACGCCTCCGGCGATGCGCTGCTGGATGAGCTGGGGGCCACCGGAGTCATCATCTCCTGCGGCTATAACAGCTACGGCCATCCGACCCCGGAGACCATGGCAAGGTTGAGTGAACATGGAATCAAAATCTATCGGACGGATACGCTGGGCAGCGTGACGATCCGAATGGAGTGACGATATGGCATATCAGAAAAAAGGAAAACAGAAGGAGACCGGCGTCCGCTACAAGGACGCGGTGCTGGCCCTGAAGCAGAACGGCCCCCAGCGGCTTTACGTGCTCTACGGCGTGGAGGACTACCTCCGGGAGCAGTTTTTGACCCAGCTGAAGGCAGTCTGCCTGCCGGAGGGGGAGAGCGAGTTCAGCTTCCACCGGTTCGACGGTGCCACACTGGAGCTGCACACTCTGGCCGATGCCATCGACGCCATGCCCTTCCTGACGGAGCGCTCCTTCATCGAAGTCCGCGAACTGGACACCAACAAGCTGCCGGAGGCGGAGGCGGCGCGGTTCGTGGAGCTGATCTCCGACATCCCGGATTACTGCACCCTGGCCCTGGTCATGGGGACGGAGTTCTCCCCGGACGGCAGGCTGAAGGTGACTAAGGCATTGAAGAAAAGCGGCGAGCTGCTGGAGTTTTCTGCCCAGGACGGCGACAGCCTGATCAAGTGGATCGCCCGCAGGTTCGACGCCTGGGAGAAGCGCATCTCCCGCTCCGACGCGGAATATCTCATCACCATCACCGGCGGTCTCATGAACCGGATGATCCCGGAGATCGACAAGATCTCCGCCTACGCGAAGGACAGCGTGGTCACGAGAGCCGACATCGACGCGGTCACCGAGAAGGTGCCGGACGCAGTGGTGTTTGAGATGACGGACCTGCTGGCCGCCGGTGACGCCGACGGCGCCATGGGGAAGCTGGCGGAGCTGCTGACGGATAAAAACAATGTGCCCATCATGCTTTTGGCGGTGGTGGGGCAGCAGCTGCGGCGGCTCTACGCCGCGAAGGTGGCTGCGGCCGAGCACCTTGGCGTCAATGATGTCATGGATCTCTGCGGTCTGCGGTTCGATTTCATCGCCCAGAAACTGCTGCAGCAGGCCCGCAGATTCCCGCTGGAGGTCCTGGAGCAGGCCGTGGTGCGCTGCGCCGAGGCGGACTATGCCATGAAGCACGACGCGGCCGTGGACGATCTGGGCCTGCTGCAGGAGATCCTGCTGGGCGTCATGGTAGGTGCTGCCAGATGATCCGGATCAAAGAGGCCATCGTGGTGGAGGGCCGCTACGACGCCAATACCCTGCGGCAGATCGTGGACGCCCCGGTGCTGGAGACCTCGGGCTTCGGCATCTTCAACGACAAGGAACGGCTGAACCTCCTTCGCAGGGCGGCCGAGACCCGGGGACTCATCATTCTCACGGACAGCGACGGCGCGGGCTTTGTGATCCGCCGTTACCTCTCCGGCGCCATTGACCCGAAACTGGTGAAGCACGCCTACATCCCGGACGTTCTCGGGAAAGAGAAACGCAAATCCGCCCCCTCGAAGGAGGGGAAGCTGGGGGTCGAGGGCATGGGCCCGGAGGTGATCCTCGAAGCCCTGCGCCGGGCGGGTGCTACCATAGAAGGGGAGAGCGATCACCCCGAACCCGCCGGGATCACCAAGCAGGACTTCTATCGCTGCGGCCTCTCCGGCGGAGCCGGCAGCGCTGAAAAGCGGGCAGAATTGATCCGGGAGATGGAGCTGCCGGAGCACCTGAGCGCCAACGCGCTGCTGACGGCGATGAACCTTCTGATGACCCGCGAGGAGTTCCTTTCCCGGTACAACCAACAATGATTCCAATTTAGAACTGCCTGTCGGAAAATCATTCATTTAACGTGCTAATGTGGATATTCTCACAATTTTTCATGCATGTTGCATAAACAAAAAAAGACACAAACCGACTTCTTTGTGTTAAATTCATAACGCCGTCAAGTTGTATAAAATACCCTCCTTTTGGGAGGGTGTTTTTTTTGAGAACGTCAAAAATGAATAAAATATGAACAATTCCTTGCGAAATTCATGATTTAGGTGTAAAATTAACACTGTCCTTATAGTTCCTGTTGCGATCTTATAGTGGGACGCCGGTTGCGGTTTCCGACGGCCCCGGGCAACGGGACGCAGTTTGCATTGGGAAAAATGGAAATGGAGGAATTTTCTATGGCGAAACAATCCGTGCCGGTGCCGGATCATGGCAATGATCGCGGCTCATTCGGCTCGAACCTCGGCTTCCTGCTCTCTGCCATCGGCTCTGCGGTCGGCCTCGGCAACATCTGGGGCTTCCCGTACAAGATGGGCAAGAGCGGCGGCTTTACGTTCCTGCTGATCTACCTGCTGCTGGCTGTCTTTGTCGGCTTCGTTATCATGCTGGGCGAGCTTTCACTCGGCCGCAAGACGGGCTTCGGCCCCGTGAATGCATACGCTGCTGTGTCCAAGAAGTTCAAGTGGGCCGGCTGGCTGGGCGTCATCGTTCCGTTCCTGGTCATGACGTTCTACTCCGTCCTCGGCGGCTACTGCATCTACTACATCATCGTGAACGTGATCGGCCTGTTCTCGGGCGGTGCTCCCGGCAACGAGGTCTTCGGCGCTCTGCTGACGACTCCGGGCTTCGGCATCGGCTGCACCCTGCTGTTCATGCTCATCTGCTACTTCATCAACCGCAACGGCGTTGGCGGCGGCATCGAGAAGTTCAACGAGATCGGCATGCCCGCTCTGTTCGTCCTGCTCGTCATCGTCATCATCCGCTCTCTGACCATGAAGTATGCTTCCGTCGGTCTGAAGTTCATGTTCGTCCCCGGCTTCTCCACCAAGGAGATCGTCATTGACGGCGTGAGCTACGGCTCCTTCGCTGAGGCCAGCCCCAGCTGGCTGAGCGTCCTGGCTACCGCTGCCGGTCAGATGTTCTTCTCCCTGTCTCTGGCAATGGGCGCCATGATCACCTATGGCTCCTACCTGAGCAAGAATGAGAGCCTGCCGAAGAACTCCGTCCTCATCGTCTGCGCCGATACCCTGGTCGCCATCATGGCCGGTATCGCTGTCATCCCCGCGGCTGTTGCCCACGGCATGGCGCAGATCGACGCTGGTGAGCTCACCTCCGTGGCTGAGATCAAGCTCAACGGCCCCGGCCTGCTGTTCAGCACCCTGCAGAACGTGTTCCACGACATGGGCGTTCTGGGCGCTGTCATCGGCCTGCTGTTCTTCGTCCTGGTTCTGATTGCTGCTGTCTCCTCCGCCATCTCTCTGGTCGAGGCTGTCAGCGTCACCTTCATCGACCGCGCCTCTGCCAAGGGCCACGAGGTCAGCCGTCCCCGTACCGTCGGTATCGTCTGCGTTGTCATCATGATCTTCGCGATCTTCGTCTGCGTCGACGGTCTGGCTGAGCGTCCCTTCACTCCCGCCGATATGTTCGGCTGGAAGGTCGGTACCTGGAACGACTGCTGGCTCGACTTCATGGATGTGTGGTCTGAGGGTATCGCAATGCCGCTCGGCGCTCTGTTCATGGCGCTGATGATCGGCTACGAGCTGAAGCCGAAGTTCTTCGAAGACGAGATCAAGACCGGTTCCAACGCCGGTGCTGGTCTGATGGGCTTCTGGGGCTTCTGCATGAAGATCGTTGTTCCCATCGTCATGGTCTTCGTTCTGCTGGTGCAGATCAGCGGCTTCTTCGATCTGGGCTGGTTCTAATCCAGATTTCAGAAACCTGAACACCGTATAAAACCGCATGCCCCCACAGCTTTCGCTGTGGGGGCATTTTCTCACTCGGAAAACGCAGTTTTCCGAGTGAAGCATTTTGAAAGGGATTTTTGGCGCAAGTGCGACTTGCGAAAGAAAAATCCCTTTCTCCATGAGCGGTATTTTGCCTCCCGAAACAAGTTCCGGGGGGCAAAATGAAACGCATGATGAAAATAGCGTTTAAAACAAAAAACGCGCCTTTCGGCACGTGCATAAAAATATTCCGCAGCGACGTTGGGAATCGTCCGTTTTTCCGGTACGGGAGGAGATAGAGGTAGGTAGGTGATAACAAAGGAGAAAGCAAATTGTACCGGCCCGTCGCCGCTGCGAAAGGTTGAGTTTAGTTTACGGCGATTTCGACCATTCGTCAATCGGCAGATTTCACAAAATTCAGCCATTTAAAGGGAAATCGTTTTCCAATCAATTAAAAATGGCGAAAAAAACGGCAGATTCATCGGAAATCCGTTAAATTCCGGTTGCACAATCGCCGGTTTTTCGCTACAATGGGAAACGAGAAAACAAACCTTGGGAGGTTTTATTATGACAGTTCTGGTAACCGGCGGCATGGGCTACATCGGCAGCCACACCTGTGTGGAGCTGCTGAATCAGGGCATGGACGTGGTCATCGTCGACAATCTGGTCAACTCCAGCGCCGAGGCCGGACGCCGCGTGGAGCAGATCACCGGCAAGGGCGTCACGTTTTATGAGATCGACGTTCGCGATCGGACGCGTCTGGACGAGGTGTTCCGCCGTCACGAGATCGACTGCGTCATCCACTTCGCCGGCCTCAAAGCCGTGGGCGAGAGTGTGCGCATGCCCCTTGAATACTATGACAACAATCTGAATTCCACCATCGTTCTGGTGCAGACCATGCGGAAGCACAACGTGAAGAAGATCATCTTCTCCTCCTCCGCCACGGTCTACTCCGGCGACAACCCGATGCCCCTGTATGAGACCAGCCGCACCGGCGCCTGCACCAGCCCCTACGGCTGGACGAAGTACGTCTGTGAGCAGGTGCTCCGCGACTGCGTGGTGGCGGATCCCAGCTGGTCGGTGGTGCTGCTGCGTTACTTTAATCCCGTGGGCGCCCACGCCAGCGGCCTCATCGGTGAGGATCCCAGAGGCATCCCCAATAATCTGATGCCTTTCATCTCCCAGACTGCCATCGGCAGAAGAGAGCGGCTGAACATCTTCGGCAACGACTACGACACCCCCGACGGCACCTGCATCCGCGACTACATCCACGTTGTGGATCTGGCCAAGGGCCACGTGGCAGCCATCGCCTATATGGACGCCCACACCGGTGAGAGCGTCTTTAACCTGGGCACCGGCAAGGGCAGCAGCGTTCTGGAGATGGTGCGCGCCTTCGAGACCGCCAACCATCTGGTGGTGCCCTTCGCCTTTGTGGATCGGCGTCCCGGCGACCTGCCGGTGTGCTACGCCTGCCCGGACAAGAGCGCTGAGCTGCTCCACTGGAAGGCCCTCTACAACATAGAGGACATGTGCCGCGACACTTGGAACTGGCAGAGTAAGAACCCGCTGGGCTACGCCAAGGCGTAAGTCGAAAAGACGATTGCATTTCTTTGGCGGATCGTATAGAATAGAGAAAATATCCTAAATACTGGAGAATACAGGGAGGAACCACATGACGGACTATCAGAAAATCATTGACACGCAGCTGTTTTTGCTGGATATGGACGGAACCCTCTATCTGGGCGACGACGTGTTCCCCTGCGCGGTGGACTTCATCCACTCCATCGCTGAGACCGGCCGCAAGTATATCTACCTCACCAACAACTCCTCCCGCGCCGGCGTGGACTACATCACCCGTCTGCGGAAGCTGGGCTTCCCCTGCGAGGCGGAGAACGTCTTCACCTCCGGCATGGCCACCGGTGAGTTCCTGAACCAGCAGTACCCCGGTGCCAAGGTCTATCTGGCCGGCACCAAGGCCTTCTACCGCGAGCTGAAGAGCTACGGCATCGACCTGGTCAACGACGAGAACGGCCACACCGACGCCTTCGACGTGGACGTGGTGGTGCAGGGCTTCGATACTGAGCTGGTCTATGAAAAGCTGGACAAGGCCGTCCACTTCCTCAGAAGAGGCGCCAAGTTCATCGCCGCCAACCCCGACTGGGTCTGCCCCATGGCAGCAGGAGAGGTGCTCCCCGACTGCGGCAGCATCTGCGCGCTGCTGACCGCCTCCACCGGCGTGGAGCCGGAGTATATCGGCAAGCCCAACCGCAACATGATCGACGTGGTCTCCAAGATGACCGGTATCCCCAACGAGAACATCTGCGCCGTGGGCGACCGGCTCTACACCGACATCGCCGTGGCGAAGAACGCCGGCAGCGTCTCCATCTGCGTCCTCAGCGGTGAGAGCAGCGAGGCCGACATCGAGGCCAGCGACGTCAAGCCCGATTACGTCCTCCAGGACGTCGGAGAGATCGCCAAGATCCTCCGCGCCGCACAGAAATAAATCAATTGAAATAACAGGTTGCCTCACAACGAGACAACCTGTTATTATATCTATTTTGCCCCCGGAACTTGTTTCGGGGAGCAAAATACTTTACACGAAGAAATGAATTTTTCTTTTCGCAAGTTGCACTTGCGCCAAAAAATCATTTCGAAGTGCTGTACCAACGAAAAATCCGCTGTCTCTATAAGACAGCGGATTTTTGTTGAGCAAAAATTACTTGAGCTCGACGGTAGCGCCGGCAGCTTCGAGCTTGGCCTTGATCTCCTCGGCCTCGTCCTTGGAAGCCTGCTCCTTGATGACGGCGGGCAGACCCTCGACCTTCGCCTTGGCCTCAGCCAGGCCCAGACCGGTGATGCCGCGGACTTCCTTGATGACGTTGATCTTCTTGTCGCCGAAGCTGGTCATGACAACGTCAAACTCGGTCTTCTCCTCGGCGGCAGCAGCCTCGCCACCAGCTGCGGGAGCAGCGGCGACAGCGGCAGCGGCGGAAACGCCGAAGACGTCCTCGATCTCGTGAACGAGCTCTGCGAGCTCCATAACAGTAAGCGCTTTGATCTCCTCGATCATAGCAGTGACTTTTTCGCTAGCCATGTTGGGAATCCTCCTAAATAATATTTTTGTAAGTGTGCAGCTTCTTACTCAGCTGCGGGAGCGGCCTCCTCAGCGGGAGCCTCTTCAGCGGCGGTCTCGATGGAGCCGCCCTTCTGCTCCAGAACCTGGCCAAGCACGACGGCGAGGCTGGTGATGGGAGCGAGCATGGTGCCCAGCACCTGGGAGTACAGCGCGTTCTTGTTGGGAATCGCGGCGACCTGTGCGATCTCAGCCTCGGTGAGAACCTTACCCTCCAGGAAAGCGCCCTTGATTTCGAACTTGTCGTTCATCTTCTTGGCGGCCTCGCTGATCAGGCGGATCGGGATGATGGGATCGCTGCTGCTGGTGGCGAGAGACGTGGTGCCGTTCAGGATGTCATCGAGGGCGCCCAGACCGGTCTCATCCAGAGCACGACGGACGAGTGTGTTCTTAACGACAGTGTACTCGACCTCGTTCTGGCGCAGATCTCTGCGCAGAGCCGTATCCTCGGCAACGCTGATGCCCTTGTAATCGACGAAAACGCCGCCGGTGGCGCCATTCAGACGCTCAACCAGAGCTGCGACGATGGCCTGTTTCTCGCTCAGGACTTTTGCGTTCGGCATTGTGGTGTTTCACCTCCGGAAAAATAGGATCACACGCTCGAAAAAACCCTCGAAGCAGAATGCTCCGAGGGCAAAGAATCATCAATTACTGATGCATCCTCGGCAGGATTTACCGCTTTCGCGACCTGCTGTCTTTGGAGCGCTAGAACAATATAGCAGAAAAACGCTGGGCTGTCAAGGGTTTTTGAGAAATTTCTCAAAGATTTCCGGTGCCGTACATAAGAGCGGTTAATGCCACCACCGGGGCGGTCTCGCATCTGAGGATCCGGGGGCCCATGGCGCAGATGCTGAGGCCAACCTGTCGCGCCAGCTCCGCCTCGAAGGGCTCAAATCCGCCCTCGGGCCCGGTGATGATGGCGGCGGTCTCGGCGTCGGGCTTTGCCTCCACGGCTTCACGGATGGAGATCCGGTCGCCGGTCTCATAGAGGAACAGCCCCAGATCGCAGTGGACGGCCTTGTTCAGCACCTCGCCGAAATCCTCCAGATAGGAGACATGGGGGATCACGCCGCGGCCGGACTGCTTGGCGGCCTCCTCGGCGATGCGGCGCCAGCGCTCCAGCTTCTTTTCGATGTTGTTGGGCTTGGCGATGCAGCGGGTGCATTGGAAGAAAAAAATGTCCGCCGCGCCGGCCTCGGTGCACTTCTGCACCAGATAGTCCCCGCGCTCGCCCTTGGGCAGCCCTGCCAGAACCGTGGTGCGGACGCTGGGCTCCGCCGCCGAGGGCTCGGAGCGGAGGATCTCCACCTCGGCGGAACCCTCGCCCACGTGGAGGATGTTTCCGATGTAGTCGGTGCCGTCGCCGTCGCAGAGGGTGACTTCCTCGCCGGGCCGCAGCCGCAGCACTTTAATGTGCTCGGCGTCCTTGCCCTGAATGACGGCTCTGGCGCCGGTGAGGTTGGTGCCTGCCATGAAAAATCTAGCCATGTCAATCTCCCTTTTCGTAGGTTCCGAGAATAAATTCGATCTCCGTCTCCAGCTGCTCCACGCCCTGCAGCTTCGCGCGATCCCGTTCGGAGGTGTGGAAGTAATAGGGCGTCATGCGGAACACCGCCTCGATGTCCGCCGGGGTCTGGAGAGTGATCCGCGCGCTGACCTTGTCTTTTTGCATCAGCCGCAGGGAAGTGGTCGGGGGCAGCTGCTCGTCGTTTTCGTAGGGGGTGTCGTATAAAAGCGCCTTCAACCCGAACAGATGCCGCGCCCCCGGCACCACGGTGATCAGCCGTCCGCCGGGCTTCAGCACCCGCGCAAACTCCGGCTCGTGGAAGGGCGCGAACAGGTGCGTGGCATAGTCCATGGAGTTGCTTTCAATCGGGATCGCCGCCATGTTCGCCACGAAGTACGTGCCGCCGCCCCGCTTGGCCGCCAGCCGTACCATCTCTCTGGAGAGGTCGAAGCCGTAGACCGTGAGCTTCGGGTTCTCCGCCAGGGCAGCGGTGTAATACCCCTCGCCGCAGCAGATGTCCAGCAGGCTGCCCTCGGCGTCGGAGAACCGCTCCACCAGCGCGTCCTTCAGCGGCGCGAAGTAGCCGCGATTCAGAAAATCCCGCCGGGATCGGGCGGAGAACTTGTCGTCCCCCATGGAGTCGCCCGGCTTGGAGGTGCGCAGAAGGTTTACATAACCCTCCTTCGCCCGATCAAAGCTGTGCCCGTTTTCGCAGACATAGACGCGCTCCTGCAGCGTGAGTGTTTCGCCGCAGACCGGGCAGATCAGCATGGTGGTCACCTCCTGGGGAATGTATGCACCCAGCATATCACATCATCGTGGGAAAAACAAGAATCCTATTTTCAAATCCGGGAAATCGTGCTATACTGTTTTATTATCAATGAAAAGGAGCGGTGGCCATGGAACGGACGAGAGTGGAGCTGCTGCCAAATGTGTGGCTCACGGCGGTGCGGGACCGGGAGCGGCCCCACAGCTGCCTCCGGGCGGCACTGGTGAGCCAGCTGGATCGGGAGAACGCCGGCATGAACGCACTGCTGCCGGACGTGCTGCTCTGCGGCAGCGCCCAGCATCCAGGCACTGAGCAGGTGCAGGCGGCGTTCAAGGCCCTCGGCGGGGAAGTGAAGCCCCTGGTGCGGAAATACGGCGAGATCCAGACCGTGGGCATCGCCGCCACGGCGGCCAACGACCCCGCAAAGCTGGAGACCTTTGCCCAGAACTTCGCCAATCTGCTGCTGGCGCCGGACACCCGCTTCGGCCAGCTGAAGAAGGAATCTGTGGAGCTGGCCCTTCAAAAAGCAGAGGAGCGGGAGGATGTCGATCCCTTCGCGCCGCTGATCGGCCACCTCTGCGCCTTTGAGGACTTCGCCATCCCCGCCTTCGGAGATCTGCCGGAGGCCGGGCCGAACTTCTATCAGAAGCTCACCAAGCACTATCGTTCGTGGCTCGCCACCTCTCCGGTGGAGCTCTATTACTGCGGCGCCGCCTCGGCGAAAGAGGTGGTGCGAGTGCTGACTGATGCCTTCGTGACCCTTCCCAGAGAGGAGCCGGAGGACGAGGAGCTGGAGTTGGGCACCGACGTGCGCCTGAACGCCATCGAAGCGGAGCCCAGGATCCTGGACGCCTCCGAGGAAGGGGCACACTGGTTCTCCGCAGGCTGGCGACTGGGGGACATGATGGAGGACCCCGACCCCGCCGTCGCGGAGGGGGTGGCCTGCGTCGTCGGCTATCTGGCGAGACTGGTGGAGCCGGAGGTGCGGCTGGATCTGCACAAGGGGCTTTTGATGCTCCGCTGCGAGACCGAGCCGGAGGAAGCCGAACTGAAGCTGGATCTGATGAAAAACATCGTGGACATCGTGAAGACCGGCGGCTTCTCGGCGGCGGCGCTGGATATGGGCAAGAAAGCCCGGATCGCGGCGCTGCTGGAGATCGAAGCGGACGACGCTTTGCTGGAGGATTTCTGGCTCAGCGAGACGCTTCTGGGGCTGGACTGGGCCCCGGACGAATACGCCGCCTTTCTGGAGGAGGTGTCCCCCGCCGAAGTGGTGAAGGCCGCTGCGGGACTGGAGCTGGACGCCGTCCTGTACAACTGATTTCTCGGAAGGAGAACCATTATGCAAACAGTACTGCGGGAGGCGGTCATCAGCTTCCCCATGTTCGGGCTCACCATGAACCCGCCCTCATCCTTTACGCTGTTCGGCCGCGTCTTTTATCTCTACGGCGCGGTGGTGGCCCTGGGCTTCCTGCTGGGCATCCTCTACTGCGCCAGCCGGACGGAAAAGCTGGTGGGCATCACCAAGGACGACATGTACGACTTTGTCCTCTGGCTGATCCCCACGGCCATCATCGGCGCAAGACTGTATTACGTGCTGTTCCGACTCAACGAGTACCAGAGCTTCTGGGACATCTTCAAGGTCTGGGAGGGCGGCCTCGCCATCTACGGCGGCGTCATCGCCGGCGCGCTTCTGGTGTATCTCTGGTGCAAAAAGCGGAAGATCCCCTTCGGCGCCCTGGGCGACCTGAGCGTCTACGGACTTCTGATTGGCCAGACCATCGGCCGCTGGGGCAACTTCCTGAACCGGGAGGCCTTCGGAAGAGAGACGGATATCTTCTGCCGGATGGGCCTTGCCATGCCGGGGAAGAATCCCGTCTACGTGCACCCCACGTTCCTCTATGAGAGCCTCTGGAACCTCACCGGATTCCTGGTGCTGCATTTCTATTTCAAGAAGCACAAGCGGAAGTTCGACGGTCAGATCACGCTGCTGTACCTCGCCTGGTACGGTCTGGGCCGCGCCTTGATCGAGGGTCTGCGCACCGACAGTCTCTACATCGGTTCTACCGGTATCCGGGTGAGCCAGTTGCTGGCGGCGGTCAGCTGCGTCGCCGCTCTCGTGACGCTCCTGCTGCTTCTGAGACGCAATCCCCAGCCGGAGCTCTATGTGGATCGGGTGAACGCCCAGAGGGCCGCAGAGGCCACACAGGAGCCTCCTCAGGAGCCTGCGGAAGCTGCCTCCGAGGAACCGGAAGAGAAACCCACTGAAGAAAACCAAACCGAATAAAAACCAACCGAAAAAAATCAATCCCGGCCTTCTCAAAAGGCCGGGATCTTATTGTTATCGAATTTGTCCGTCGCCGCGGATGATGTATTTGTAGGTGTTCAGCTCCTCGAGCCCCATGGGGCCGCGGGCGTGGAGCTTCTGGGTGGAGATGCCCATCTCGCAGCCGAGGCCGAACTCACCGCCGTCGGTGAACCGGGTGGAGACGTTCACATACACCGCCGCCGAGTCCACCAGAGAAGTGAACTTCGCGGCATTTTCCTCGTTCCGGGTCAGAATGCCGTCGCTGTGGCCGGTGGAGTGCTTTGCGATGTGCTGAATGGCGGCATCCACGTTCGGAACCACCGCCACGGCGAGGGTGTAGTCGAGAAATTCCCGGTCGAAATCATCCGCACCAGCGGGCACGCCCTCGATGATGGCAGCGGCCTTTTCGTCCAGCCGCAGCTCCACCGGGACGAGGCCCTTTGCTGCCCGGTCATCCACCAGACGCTTTCTCAGCTTCGGCAGGAACTCGGCTGCCACAGCCTCGTGCACCAGCAGCACCTCTTCCGCGTTGCAGACGGAGGGGCGGCTGGTCTTGGCGTTTTCGATGACGTTCAGGGCCTTGTCCTGGTCGGCGCTCTCATCCACGAAGATGTGGCAGATGCCGGTGCCGGTCTGGATGCAGGGCACCTTGGCGTGCTCCATGCAGCGGCGGATCAGCCCCGCGCCGCCTCTGGGGATCAGAAGGTCCACCAGACCCACCGCCTCCATCAGTTCGTTGGCGCTGTCGTGGCTGGTGTCCTCCACGAAGCCCACCAGCTCCGCCGGGAGACCCGCGTCCTGCAGCCCCAGATGGATGGCGTTCACAATGGCGGCGTTGGAGCGGAATGCCTCCCGACCGCCGCGGAGGATCACCGCGTTGCCGCTCTTCAATGCCAGCACCGCCGCGTCGGAGGTGACGTTGGGGCGGCTTTCAAAGATGATGGCCACCACGCCCAGGGGCACGGAGGTCTTCTCGATCACGATGCCGTTGGGACGCTCGATCCGGCGGATCACCTTGCCCTCCGGGTCCGGCAGCTCCACTACCTCCCGCACGCCCTGGGCCATGCCGGCAATGCGCTCCGGCGTCAGGGTCAGACGGTCGATCATCACGCTGCCGTAGCGGTCCTTCGCGGCCTCCACATCCTCCCGGTTGGCGGCGAGGATGTTCTCCTGTTCGCTGAGGAGCCGTTCGGCGATGCGCTCCAAAGCGGCGTTCTTGCGTTCTCTGGATGCGGCGAGGGTGGGCAGCGCGGCCTTGGCCTCCCGCAGAATGTCCTGTGTCAGCTTCATGCCTGTTTCCTCCCGATAAATCTGGTACCGACGGCTTTCCCGTCGAGAATGTCATAGAGCACGGCGGGGTCGGCACTGTTGCAGATGATCATGTCCGCGCCGGCCTCCATGCAGAGCTGGGCGGCGGCCAGCTTCGTCACCATGCCGCCGGTGGAGAGCTTCGTCCCGCCGCCGGAGGCACCCGCCAGCATTTCCGGGGTGATCTCGGTGACGGTGTCGATGAGCTTTGCGTCGGGGTTCTTCCTGGGGTCTTCTGTGAAAAGCCCGTCGATGTCGGACAGGATGATCAGCAGATCCGCCTTCACGCTCACGGCCACCAAAGCGCTGAGGGTGTCGTTGTCGCCCACGGCGATCTCGTCGGTGGCGACGATGTCGTTTTCGTTGATGACCGGCAGGGCGCCCAGCTCCAGCAGCCTCTGGGCCGCGTTGATGAAGTTCCGGTGCCGCCCCTCGTCTCTCAGATCCTCGCCGGTCAGCAGGATCTGGGCCACGGTGTGGTTGTAGGCCTGGAACAGCTCGTCGTAGACGTACATCAGCTCGCATTGGCCCACGGCGGCGGCCGCCTGCTTGGTGGGCATGTCGGTGGGCCGCTCGGGAAGATTCAGCTTCCCCACGCCCATGCCGATGGCGCCGGATGACACCAAAAGCAGCTCGTGCCCGGCGTTTTTCACGTCGCTGAGCACCTTGCACAGAGCCTCCACATGCCGGATGTTCAGCCGCCCGGTGGCGTGGGTCAGCGTGGAGGTGCCGACCTTGATGACGATTCGCATGGCAATGCCTTCCTTGTTATGAATTACAGCTCCGTCGGGACGAATGCGTTCCCGTCGAACTGCCAGATTTCCCGAAATCCCGCGTCCCGCGCGGCCTGTTCCGCTTCTGCGTAGCCGAAATCCACGGTGTTCGCCGCGTGGCTGTCGGAGGTGATGGTGAGTCTGCCGCCCATGTCGTTCAGCGCCCGCAGCAGGGCGTTGGAGGGGTAAAACTCCGTCCGGTAACCCCGGCTGACGGCCCCGGTGTTCAGCTCGAAGATCTTGCCGGCACGCACCAGCTTTTCCATGGCGGTGAGAGCAGCGTTCCGATAGCGGGGGCTGTCTGCGTCAAATAGCGGCTCCGGCTCGTCGAACTTGGTCAGCAGATCGAAGTGGCCCACGATGTCCGCCTCCGGGATCCCCGCGATGGTCTGCACCCTTTGGAAATACGTTTCGGCGCAGGCGTCGGCGTCCCCGTCAAAGGCCAGAACGATCATCCGCCGGGACCGCTCACGGGTGTCGTCCATGGACCAGGTTGCGCCGCTCACCACAATGCCGTGGACGGAGGCGATCACATAGTCGAAGCCCTGCAGATAGGACTTGTCTGACAAAAGATCATATTCCACGCCGCAGTACACGTCCAGCTGTTCCGCGTAAGCCTTTTTCAGCCGCTGCATTTCTTGTTTGAACGCCTCCACCATCTCCGGTCTGCAGGTCCAGACCTCGTCGGGGATGGGGCTGTGGAGGCTGCTGCCGAAGATCTTCAGCCCGGCGGCAGCGGCGGCACGCACCATCTCCTCCGGCGTGGCCTTCCCATCGTCAAAAAGGGAGTGGGTGTGGAGGGATTGGGTCATGGTTTTGTAGGACTTCATACCCTTACTTCATCTTCTCCTGCTTCACCTTGTGGTCGATGACGTGCCGGGAGGCCATTTCGGCCCGGATGTCGTCGAGGGTGATGCCCATGTCCAGCATCAGCACCATGGCGTGATACATCAGATCGCCCAGCTCGTAGATCGTGTTGGCCCGGTCGTCGTCCTTGGCGGCGATGATGACCTCGGTGCTCTCCTCGCCCACCTTTTTCAGGATCTTGTCCCGGCCCTTTTCGAAGAGGTAGGAGGTGTAGGAGCCCTCTTTCGGCGCGTCCCTGCGGCCCTGGAGCATGTCCATCAGATCCTGGTATTGGAACCCGGGCTTCGCCTCGCCTTCATAGACCGGCTGGAAGAAGCAGCTCTCCGATCCGGTGTGGCAGGCAGGGCCGTCCTTCCGCACCTCCACCACCAGGGCGTCGGCATCGCAGTCGGCGGTGATGGAGACGATGTGCTGTACGTTGCCGCTGGTCTCGCCCTTGCGCCAGAGCGCCTGTCTGGAGCGGCTGAAAAAGCAGGTGCGCCCCTCCTCCATGGAGATCTTGAGACTCTCGGCGTTCATGTAAGCCAGGGTCAATACCTGTTTGGTCTCGGTGTCCACCACGATGGCGGGGATGAGACCTTTTTCGTCGAATTTCAGTTCCTCTATGTTCAGCATTTCGCGTTATCTCCTTACCAGTATTCCGTTTTCCGCAAGCGTCTGTTTCAGCGTCGGAATCTCCACCTCGCCGAAGTGGAAGATCGAGGCCGCGAGGCCCGCGTCCACCTTCGGAAGCTGCTGGAACAACGTCACGAAGTCCTGGATCCCGCCGGCGCCGCCGGAGGCGATCACCGGGACGTTCACGGCCTTACACACCGCGTCCAGCATCTCCAGATCGAAGCCCTGCTTCACGCCGTCGGTGTCGATGGAGTTGAGGACGATCTCACCGGCGCCGTCCGCGACGCCCTGTTTGATCCACTGGATAGCGTCCATGCCGGTGTCCTCCCGGCCGCCCTTGGCAAAGACGCGGAACTGTCCGTCCACCCGCTTGGCGTCCACGGAGAGCACCACGCACTGGTCGCCGTAGAGCCTTGCCGCCTCGGAGATCAGTTTGGGGTTCCGGATGGCGCCGGAGTTCACGCTGACCTTGTCGGCACCGCATTTCAGCACCCGGTCAAAATCCTCCACGGTGTTGATGCCGCCGCCCACGGTCAGCGGGATGAAGATCTGCTCCGCCACCCGGGTGAGGATGTCGGTGAAGAGCTTTCGCCCCTCGTGGGAGGCGGTGATGTCGTAAAACACCAGCTCGTCGGCCCCGTGGTCAGAGTAATACTGGGCCAGCGCCACTGGGTCGGACACGTCGTTCAGACCCAGGAAGTTCACGCCCTTGACGACCCTGCCGTCCTTCACGTCCAGACAGGGGATGATCCGTTTGGTAATCATGGGATCGCTCCTTTATCTTGCTGCTTCCAGCGCCTCGCGGAGATCCACCGCGCCGGTGTAATAAGCCTTGCCCAGAATGGCGCCGTAGAGCCCGGCGTCCCGCAGGGCTCGAATGTCCTCCAGATCAGACACGCCGCCGGAGGCCACGATGTCCAGATCGAAACTGGCGTTCAGGGTCTCGTAAAGCTGGCGGTTGGTGCCGCGCATGGCGCCGTCTCTGGAGATGTCGGTGACGATGACGGTCTGCACGCCGAGGCTCTGGAGCACGGCGCAAAATTCCTCGCAGGTGGTCTCGCTGGTCTCCGTCCAACCGTGGGTGGCCACCAGACCGTTCCGGCAGTCCACGCCCACGGCGATGTGGGAGGCGTATTGCAGCACCATCCGCTCCAGAAAGGGGCGGTCTTTCAATGCCGCGGTGCCGAAGATCACCCGCTCCACGCCTGCGTCCAGATACTTTGCCACGGTGTCGTCGCTGCGGATGCCGCCGCCGATCTCCACCTTCAGATCCCCGCGCTTCGCAACGGCAGCGACGCTGGGGAAATTCGGCGTGTCACCGGTTTTCGCCCCCTCCAGATCCACCATGTGGACCCAGGATGCCCCGGCATCGGCGAATTGGGAGGCGATGTCCGCCGCGTGATCGGCGTAGACCGTCATCTTTGCATAGTCGCCCTGATACAGACGGACGGCCTTGCCCTCGTAGATATCAATGGCAGGAAGCAGGATCATTGTGCCGCCTCCATTTCGCAGAAGGCCCGCAGGATGTTCAGACCCACTTCGCCGCTCTTTTCCGGGTGAAACTGGCAGCCCATGACGTTCCCGTCGGCCACGGCGGCGGTGACGTCGGTGCCGTACTCCGCGGTGGCGATGGTGTTCGCGCCGGGCTTGGCGTAAAAGCTGTGGACGAAGTAGACGCAGTCGCCTTCTTTCACATATTTCAGCAGCGGGTGGGGCCGCGTGATGTTCAGCGCGTTCCATCCGATGTGCGGCACCTTGAGATCCGAAGGAATGTCCGGGGTCAGATCCTCGATGCTGCCTTTCAAAAGGCCGAGACCCGCGTGCTCGCCGTATTCCATGCTTTTTTCAAACAAAAGCTGCATGCCGAGGCAGATGCCTAAAAGAGGCTTGCCTGCCTTGGCTTCGGCAATCACCACCTCCGCCAGACCGGAGTCCCGCAGCTTTTTGGTGGCGTCCTCAAAGGCGCCCACGCCGGGAAGGAGGATCTTGTCTGCCGTGCGCAGCACCGCCGCGTCGCCGGAGACCACCGCCTCGGCGCCGATGCGGTTTAAGGAGCTTTTCAGGCTGAACAGATTGCCCACGCCGTAGTCCACAATGGCGATCATTCCAATACTCCCTTCGTGGAGGGCACCGCGTCGGCGCAGTCGGGGTCGATGCTGACGGCGGCGCGCAATGCTCTTGCCAATGCCTTAAATGCGCCCTCGATGATGTGGTGGGAATTGGTGCCGTCCAGCTGCTTCAGGTGCAGATTCAACCCGGCCTCCCGGGTGAAGCCCTGCATGAACTCTTCCACCAGCTCGGTGTCGAAGGTGCCGACTTTCTCTGTGGGGACCTGCAGACCGTACCGAAGGCAGCTGCGGCCCGACAAATCCACGGCGCAGAGGATCAGCGCCTCGTCCATGGGGAGGATGATGTGGCCGTAGCGGCGGATGCCCTTTTTGTCGCCCAGCGCCTGCTTGAAGGCCTGACCCAGGGCGATTCCGATGTCCTCCACGCTGTGGTGGTCGTCCACAAAGGTGTCGCCGGCGCAGGCTACGGTGAGATCGAATCTGCCGTGGCTGGCGAAGAGATTCAGCATGTGGTCGAGAAAGCCCACGCCGGTGTGGATGTCGGCGCTGCCGGTGCCGTCCAGATTCAGCATCAGGGCGATCTTCGTCTCCGCCGTGCGGCGGCCAATGTTGGCAGTTCTCATTTTGATTCCTCCATCATCTTGTCGATTGCGTGCAGCAGCGCCTGCATCTGCTCCAGGGTGCCGATGGTGATCCGGCACCAGGGGGAGATCCGCGGTTTATTCCAATGACGGATCAGAACGCCGCGCTGCTTGAGCCCCAGGTAGAGTTCCTCCCCGGAGCAGAAGGGCGGCTTCACGAAGATGAAATTCGCCGCCGAGGGCAAAATCTCAAAATCTCTGGCCCGCAGAGCGCTCATGGTGAAGGCCCGGTTGGCCGCGATGGTCTTGGCGTTTTTCTGATAGTAGTTATCCGCCTCAATGGCAGCCTTGCCGCAGGCGGCGGTCATGCGGTTGACGTTGTAGGGGTTGGTGGAATATTTGATGGTGTTCAGATCCCGGATCAGATCCGCAGCGCCGATGCCGTAGCCCAGCCGGCCGCCTGCAAGGGACCGGGATTTGGAAAAAGTCTGGGTCACCAGAAGGTTGTCGTATTTTTGAATCAGCGGGATGCAGCTAACGCCGCCGAAGTCGATGTAGGCCTCGTCGATGATCACCACGTGGTCTGGATTGGATTTGACGATCTGTTCGATCTGATCGACGCTGAGCAGCAGTCCGGTGGGGGCGTTGGGATTGGCAATCACCACGTTGGCGTCCACATGGCAGTAGTCCTCCACGCCGATGGTGAAGTCCTCTTTTAAGGGGATCTCCCGGTAGGGGACGTGGTTCACCTCCGCGAACACCGGGTAGAAGCCGTAGCTGATGTCCGGGAACACGAAGGGGTGTTCTTCATCTCCAAAGGCCATGAAGGCGAAGTTCAAAATCTCGTCGGAGCCGTTCACCATCAGGACGTTTTCGGGCCCCACGCCATAGCGCTCCGCCACCGCCCGGGTGACGTTGGTGCTCTCGGGGTCGGAGTAGAGCTGGAGTCTGCCCGCTTCTTCGGTTGCCGCCTTGACCACTTCCGGTGCGGGCGGGAAGGGGCTTTCGTTGGTGTTCAGCTTCACATACTGCTGATCTCTCGGCTGCTCTCCCGGTGTATATGCCTCCAGGGAGGCGTATTTTTTACTGAAGAATTTGCTCATATGCAGTACCTTGTCTCAGGTTTCGTCGGGGTGGAATCGAATGTTCACGCTTCTGGCGTGGCCGTGGAGGCCCTCCTCCTCGGCGAAGAGCATGATGGCGTCCTTGACGTTCTCCAGCGCCTCGGCGGAGTAGTAGGTGTACTGGCTCTTCTTCACGAAGTCGTCCACACTCAGGGGGCTGCCGAACTTGGCGGTGCCGGTGGTGGGGAGGGTGTGGTTCGGCCCGGCGAGATAGTCGCCCAGCGCCTCCGGGGCGTTTTTGCCGAGGAAGATGCTGCCGGCGTTCTGCACCTTGCCCAGCCAGGCGAAGGGGTCGTCCACCGCGATCTCCAGATGCTCGGGGGCGATCTCGTTGGCGCAGGCCATGGCGTCCTCCAGATTTTTTGCCACCACGATCTTGCCGTTGTTGTCGATGCTGGCTCTGGCAATGTCGTATCTGGGCAGCAGCGGCAGCTGGCGCTCCAGCTCCTGCTGCACCTGTTCGGCAAGCGCGCGGGAATCCGTCACCAGCACGCTGGTGGCCATCACGTCGTGCTCCGCCTGGGCCAGCATGTCGGCGGCAAGGACGGCGGGGTCGTTGGTGTCATCCGCCACGATCAGCACCTCGCTGGGGCCGGCGATGGTGTCGATGGCCACCTTGCCGAAGCACTGCTTTTTCGCCTCCGCCACATAGGCGTTGCCGGGGCCGACGATCTTGTCCACGGCGGGGACGCTCTCGGTTCCGTAGGCCAGTGCCGCCACGGCCTGGGCGCCGCCGATCTTATAGATCCGATCCACACCCGCGATCTTCGCCGCGGCGAGGATGGCGGGGTCCACTTTCCCGTCCTTCCCCGGCGGCGTCACGATCACCAGCAGACCGCAGCCCGCCAGCTTCGCGGGGACGCAGTTCATCAAAAGGGAGGAGGGATAGGCCGCCGTACCGTTGGGGACGTAGAGTCCCACCCGGGCGATGGGCGTCACCTTCTGCCCCAGCACTACGCCGTCGGGTCTGGTCATGACGAAGCCGGGGCGGATCTGGTTGCGGTGATACTCCGCGATGTTGTCGTGGGCCAGCTGCAGCACGTCCAGATATTCTTTGCTCACGCTCTGTACGGCCTCGTCGATCTCTTCTTCCGAGACCAACAGGCTCCGGAGCTTCGCGCCGTCGAATTTCTCCGTGAGACGATAGAGGGCCTCGTCGCCGTTCTGCTTCACGTCGTCGATGATCTCCGTGACTACCGAAGCCACGTCCTGGATCAGCGGGCTGCGGATGAACAGCGTCTCGTTCGGCACCTCGCCGTAGTTGAAAATGCGAATCATAAGGATGCTCCTTAACTCAGTTTACACTAGCGCCACCAGCTTCTCCGCCATGGTGCGGATCTCCTGATACTGAAATTTGTAGCTGGCCGTGTTGGCGATGAAGCGCGCGCTGATGGGGAAGATCTCCTGCAGCGGCGCAAGGTTGTTTTCCAGAAGGGTCGCGCCGGTTTCCACGATGTCCACGATCACGTCGGACAGGCCAAGAATCGGGGCGATCTCGATGGAGCCGTTGAGCTTGATGATGCTGATGTCCCGGCCCCGGGCGCTGTAATAGGTCTTGGCGATGTGGGGGAATTTGGTGGCCACTCTGAGGGTGCGGCTCTGGTCGTCCCGGAAATCCGCCGGGCCCGCCACGCACATCCGGCACTTGCCGATGTTCAGATCCAGCAGCTCGTAGACCTCGGGCTCATACTCCAGCAAAATATCCTTTCCGGCGATGCCCACGTCGGCCACGCCGCGCTCCACGTAGATCGGCACGTCCGAGGGCTTGGCCCAGAAGTAGCGGACGCCGGTCTCGGGATTTTCGAAGGTGAGCTTCCGGTTGGGCTCCAGCAGGGAGGGGCACTCGTATCCGGCCTCGGCCATGATGCTGTAGGCCTTCTCGCCGAGCCTGCCTTTGGGAAGGGCGACGTTCAGCATACCTTCACCTCCCCGTTTTCCGCTTTCAGGATCTGCCGGAAGCGCAGCTGCTCCGGCTGTTCTCTCTGCACCCGGACGGTCTTGCTGTCCTGTCTGTAAGCTTCGGCGGTTTTGGCGGCCAGGGCTGCGTCTGCGTCGGATGGGCAGAGAATCAGCACATCGGCGTCAAATTCGGCACCCGCCTGCTCCACCCGCTCCAGACGATCCAGATACACCGCGAAGCCGATGGCGCCGCCGGACTTGCCCATCCGCTGCAGCAGGCGGTCGTACCGCCCGCCGGAGAGCACGCCCTGGGCGGCACCCTCCACAAAGCCGCGGAACACCACGTCGTCGTAATAGTCCACGTCGTTCACGACCGAGAAGTCCAGATTCACGAAGTCGAGACCGTAGATCTCCAGTTGCCGGTTCAGCATTTCCAGCTGCGCCAGGGCGTTCCGACTCTTTTGGGGCAGGGGGATGATCCGTGCTTTTTCCAGCGTATCGCCCAGGGGACCGTAGAGGGACACCAAGGCGGTCAAAACCTCCGCCAGACTTTCATCGGGGCAGAGCTGCTTCAAGGCCGGGGTGTTCTTTGCGGCCACGGCGGCGAAGATGGCGGCGCGCTGCTCATCGGTCATCACGCGGCCCTCCAGCACTCCGGAGACCACGCCCAGATGGGACACATCCAGGATGCATTGGCTGCTGATGGCCTCCAGGCTCCGGGCGGCCAGCATGACCACCTCTCCCACGGAATAGGCGTCCAGCTCGCCGATGCACTCCAGGCCCATCTGCGGGATTTCTTTAAAACCCTCGCCCCGGCGCTGCTCGCGGTAGACGTTCTCATGATAAAAAACCTTCCGCATCTCGTCACCGAGGGTGTCCTTCACGATGGAGAGGGTCACGTCCGGCTTCATGGCCATGAGCCTGCCATCGGTGTCGGTAAAGGTCAGGATCTGTTCACTCTCCAGAAAGCGCTTATACTCGGCGTAGAGGTCGTAGCGCTCGAACTTCTGCACCTTGAAGGGGGCATAGCCGTAGCCGCCGTAGAGCTGCCGGAGCTGCGCCGCAGTCCGTTCAGGGGTACGCATGCGCTCGCTCATTGTCCGTCCTCCAGCTTCGGCAGCCGCTGCAGCATCATCTGGTAGCCGCCAGCGCCGTATTCCAGACACCGGTTCACTCTGCTCACGGTGGCGCTGCTGGCGCCGGTGTGGTCCACGGTGGAGAGATAGCTCTCGCCCTGCTCCAGCCGTCTTGCAATCTCCAGCCGCTGGGCCATGGCGCACAGCTCCTTGACCGTGCACAGATCCTCCAGATACTTCCGGCACTCAGCGACGTTTTCCAGTTTCAAAATCGATTCAAACAGCGCATCCATCTGCGCGTTCTGCGGTAAAGCCATGGCTATACCTCCTTATATAACTAAAGCACTTTCTAATATTAACACGATAGCGCGCTAAAGTCAATGGCAAAAGCCCGGAATTTGTGGTTTTTTCTTGCATTTTTTTATGGAGAATGATATACTAATCAAACCTGTAATGGAGGATGATTTACTATGGGAATTTATGAGGAACTGCAGGCCAGAGGTCTGATCGCCCAGGTGACCAATGAGGAAGAGATCCGCGAGATGGTCAACACCGGCAAGGCCCGGTTCTATATCGGCTTCGACTGCACGGCGGACAGTCTCACCGCCGGCCACTTCATGGCTTTGACGCTGATGAAGCGTCTTCAGCAGGCGGGCAACCAGCCCATCGCCCTGATCGGCGGCGGCACCACCATGATCGGTGACCCCTCTGGCCGCACCGACATGCGCAAGATGCTCACCCGTGAAGACATCGACCACAACGCCGAGTGCTTCCGCAAGCAGATGGAGCGGTTCATCGAGTTCGGCGAGGGCAAGGCCATCATGGTCAACAACGCCGACTGGCTGCTGGATCTGAATTATGTAAACCTTCTGCGGGAAGTGGGCGCCTGCTTCAGCGTGAACAACATGCTCCGCGCCGAGTGCTACAAGCAGCGCATGGAGAAGGGCCTGAGCTTCTTTGAGTTCAACTACATGATCATGCAGAGCTACGATTTCTACTACCTGTTCCAGCACTACGACTGCAACATGCAGTTCGGCGGCGATGACCAGTGGTCCAACATGCTGGGCGGCACCGAGCTGATCCGCAAGAAGCTGGGCAAGGACGCCCACGCCATGACCATCACCCTGCTGACCGACTCCCAGGGCAAGAAGATGGGCAAGACCGCCGGCAACGCCGTGTGGCTGGATCCCAACAAGACCAGCCCCTTCGAGTTCTTCCAGTACTGGCGCAACGTGGACGACGCCGACGTGATGAAGTGCATCAAGATGCTCACCTTCCTCTCCCTCGACGAGATCGCAGAGATGGAACAGTGGGACGACAGCCGCATCAACGAGAAGAAAGAGATCCTGGCCTACGAGCTGACCAAACTGGTGCACGGCGCCGAAGAGGCCGACAAGGCCAAGGACGCCAGCCACGCGCTGTTCTCCGGTGCCGGTGATGACAGCACCATGCCCACCACGGAGCTGGCCGATGTGGCCGACGACGGCATGGGCATCATCGACCTGATGATCGCCTGCGGTCTGGCCGCCAGCCGCGGCGAGGCCCGCCGCCTGATCCAGCAGGGCGGCGTGCAGGTGGACGGCGAGAAGGTCGCCGACATCGACTTCCGCGTCTCCAGGGACGCTCTGGTGAACGGCGTCAAGATCCGCAAGGGCAAGAAAGTCTTCCACAAGGCCATTGCCAAGTAAGAGAATCCATAAAAGTACCCGGGCTGCCGCCAAAGCAGTCCGGGTGAGTTTTTGTTTTACGGGTGCGCTTCGCCCTTTCGGTAGGCGGCCATGATCTCCTTAAAGACCTCGCCGGGGGAGGGCGGCGTCCAAACGATGGCGTTGGCGCCGGCAGCGATGGTCTGCTCCAGGCTCTCGTCCGTGGGGCCGCCGGTGGCGATGATGGGCAGCTCCGGAAATTGCTTCCGGATCGCGGCCACCACCTCCGGCGTCTGGGAGCCTGCAGCCACGTTGATGATGGCGGCGCCGCTCTTCACGCGCTCGTCGATCCCCTCGGCGGAGACTGCGGTGACGATGATCGGGATGTCGATGGTGTCCGCCAGCTCGTGGATCACCTCATTCTTCGTGGGGGAGTTCACCACCACGCCGCTGGCGCCCTGCATCTCCGCAAAGGTGGCGAGATTCACCACCCGCTTGCCCTGGGTCAGACCGCCGCCGACCCCGGCGAAGATGGGGATATCCGCCGAGTGGACCAGCGCCTCGGTGATGATCTGCTGGGGCGTATAGGGATAGACCGCCAGCACCGCGTCGGCGTCCACGTTGCGGATGGTGGCGATATCGGTGGTGAAAACCAGAGAGCGGATCCTTCTTCCGAAGATCACGATGCCGCTGCATTTTTGGATCTGGGTCGGCACGCGCAGAGCGAAGCTGCGGAGCTTGCCGTTGATCTGCGGCGGCTGTACCTCCCGTTCCTCGGCTTCGAGAATGTTGAGCGCAGCCTCGTGGGTCTCCTGGATCTTCCTGCGGCGCTCCTTGAGGCGATCTCTGAGCAGGGATCGTTCTTCTTTTCGTTCCATCGTGTGCCTCCTTGCTTTTTTAACAGATACTACCATAGAATGTTTAAAAGACTATGAACTGTGAGAAAACTTTTGGCACCAAAATCCCTCGTCTGTAACAGCTTGCAAAAGCATGGCCCAAAGACTATAATGACAGCAGAGAAAAAGATACGGAGGTATACCTATGCAAGCATATGAACGACTCATCACCTACGCGAAGGTCTCCACCGGCAGCGCGGAGGACGCTTCCACCACCCCCAGTACCCAGCGGCAGTTCGATCTGGCGAATCTGCTTTCCGACGAGCTGAAGCAGCTGGGCGCACAGGACGTGTTCGTGGACGAGCACTGCTACGTCTACGCGAAGATCCCAGCCACCAAAGGGCTGGAGGACAAGACCCCTGTGGGCTTTCTGGCCCATGTGGACACCATCCCGGATTTCAGCGGTGAGAACGTGCAGCCCCGTGTGATCGAGAACTACGACGGCGGCGACATCGTCCTGGGCGACAGCGGCCGCGTCCTGCGCCCGGCGGTTTTTCCGCATCTGCATCAGATGGTGGGCAAGACTTTGGTGGTCACCGACGGCACCACCGTCCTCGGCGCCGACGATAAGGCCGGCGTGGCGGAGATTATGACCATGGCCGAGCGGCTGCTCGCTTCCGACGTGCCCCACGGCACGGTGTGCATCGGCTTCTGCCCCGACGAGGAGATCGGCCACGGCGCGGAGCTGATGGATCTGGACCGCCTCGGCGCGGAGCTGGCCTACACCCTGGACGGCGGCGGCCTGGGCGAGATCGAATATGAGAACTTCAACGCCGCCGGGGCGGAGCTCGTGTTCCACGGCTTCAACGTGCACCCCGGCTCTTCGAAAGATACCATGATCAACGCCTCTCTGGTGGCCATGGAGTTCAATTCCATGCTGCCGAACGGCGACACTCCCAGAGATACGGAAGGCTATGAGGGCTTCTTCCATCTGACGGATATGGAGGGCGACGTGGAGACCGCCAAGACCCGCTACATCATCCGCGACCACGACGCCGGGAAGTATGCCGCCCGCTGCAGCACCATGGAGCACATCGCAAAGCTCCTGAACGCCAAGTACGGCGAGGGCACCGTGGAGCTCACCATCAAGGAGCAGTACCGCAACATGATCGAGCAGATCCGTGAGCGGTTCGAAGTGGTGGAGAAGGCCACAAAGGCTGCTGAGCGCTGTGGTCTCGAGGCGAAGCCTGTACCCATCCGCGGCGGTACCGACGGGGCTGCGCTGTCCTTCCGAGGCTTGCCCTGCCCGAATCTGCCCACCGCCAGCTACGGCCACCACGGTCCCTATGAGCACGCCGTGGCCGAGGACATGGAGCGCATGGTGGACTGGTGCCTCGCCATCGTGGAGGAGTTTGCGAAGTAAGCAAATCAAACAATCCCAAAGAGACAGACAGGGGAGAGGACATTGAATTTTAGAGAGTTATGGAAGCACTACGGGGTCGTTGCGATCCTGGCCGCCTATGCGCTGGTGGCGGTATTCTGCATGCCGCGCTGCACCAAGCTGAACGCGCTGGAGGCAGCGGCCAGGGAGGCACCGGTGCAGGCAACCGCGGAGCTGAAAACCACGCCCACGCCGAAGCCCACCGCCACCCCGAAGCCGAAGGAGCCGGAGCTCATCACCGGCACCCTGGCTTACGCCGGGGATCTGGTATGCCACATGGGCATCAACGAGCAGGCCTGGAACGGCACGGACTATGACTACGTCCCCATCATGGAGGGCGCCGCGCCCTACATTCAGGAGGCGGATCTGGCCTTCTGCACCCTGGAGACCACCTTCCCCGACGACGGGGACATCTCGGGCTATCCCTGTTTCCATTCCCCCAGAGCTTTGGCACAGAGCTTGAAGGACGTGGGCTTTGACCTGATCGAGATGGCCAGCAACCACTGCCTGGACGCCCACAAGGAGGGTCTGGACTCCACGCTGGACGTGCTGGACGCCGTGGGGCTCCACCATGTGGGCACCTACCGGAGCCAGGAGGAGCGGGACCAGAACAGCGGCATCGTGGTGGAGGATGTGAACGGCATCTCCGTGGCCTTCATCGACTACACCTACGGCACCAACGGCTTCCCGGTGTCGGACTATCCCTACGCCACCAACATCTTCTTCGATGATTATATGGAGATCGACTGCGCTGACATCGACGAGCTGAATCTCACGAAGATCGATGCGGACATCGAGGCGGCCAAGGCGCTGAACCCGGATGTCATCGCGGTGTGCATGCACTGGGGTCTGGAGTATCACACCGAGGCGGTGGACTACCAGTACACCGTAGCGGATCACCTGTTCCAGCAGGGCGTGGATCTGATCCTCGGCGGCCACCCCCATGTGCCGGAGCCCATGGAGATCCGCACCGTCACCGACAAGGACGGCAACGAAAAGACCGGTTACCTCTGCTACTGCATGGGCAACTTCCTGTCCTGCATGAACGACCGCTACACCAATCTCACCGGCGTCACCACCATCCAGCTGGAGAAGGACGTGGCCAACGGCAAGACCTATCTGAAGAACGTCAGCTACGCGCCGCTGATCATGGTGGACACCGCCGACCACGGCATCTACAACGGCTGGCGCTACAAGCTGGTGGATCTTCACAAGGCCATCGACAGCTACTGGAGCGGCGACAGCCTGGGCTACATCAACGAGCAGCTCTACAACGACATGCTGGTGGCGCTGGACGACCTTCACAGCATCTTCGGCATCCAGTTCGACCGTTTCGATCCCAATTATACCCCCAACGAAAAGGGAGAAATGCCGGTTCCTGCGGCTGCACCGACGACCGAAACCACCAGTCAAGGCTGATGCCATCCCAATAAAAAAACAACCTCCGATTTCGGTCGGAGGTTGTTTCTATGTGGTTGGGTTGGAGTTATCCCTGATGGAGCTGGCCGAGGACCTTCTCCTTCTGAGCCTGGAGCTCCGCGATCTTCTGCTTTCCGAGGGGATAGACGAACAGCAGCACGATGAACATCAGCAGATACAGCACCGCAGGGATCAGCACGGAATCGTTGTACATGCTCTTGAGCACGCTGTCCGTGAGATTCTCGGCCGCCACAGTGGCGCCGTCGTAGCCGATGCGGATCAGGGCGGCGTTGGTGAGGATGGCGGCCACGGTCTGGCCCAGCTTCCGCATGAAGGTAAAGATGGCGTAGCTGGTGGCCTCGTCGTGGAGGCCGAACTTCACGGCGTTGTAGTCGATGGCGTCGGTGGCGATGGCCCACAGCAGCAGGAAGATGAAGGCTCCGCCGATGCCGGAGAGGAACAATGCGCCGAGGAAGATCCAGACGCTCTTGGTGCCGAGGAAGTAGAGGGCGAAGTTGCAGACTGCGGAGAACAGCACACCGTAGGCGCAGAGCTCGCGTCTGCCCACCTTCGCGCCCAGCTTGCCGGCGAAGAACATCACCACGGCCACCGGCAGATAGATGCACACCTGGGGCAGCAGGCTCAGACCGGGGGCGTTGAAGTAGTAGTGGAACAGGTAGTTGTAGTAGCTCTGGCTGAACATCTGGGCCGCCAGATACAGCATGCCGACGATGCAGACCGCCACGAAGGGACGGCTCTTCACCAGCACCTTGAAGACCTTCCAGGTCTGGCCCTTCTGCTTGGGAGCGGGCTTGGTCTTGACGCGCTCGGTGGTCCACTTGTATGCCAGCAGGAAGGCCAGCACGCAGAGCACCGCGATGACGATGACGCCGGTGATGATCTTGTTGTAGCTCATGACGCGGGTGCCGTCAGCGAGCTTCACGTAGCACATGGAGATCAGCACCATGGCGGGCAGGGCGCCGATGACCGAGCCCACAGAGCGGAACACGGACAGGCTGGAGCGCTCGCGCTCATCGGAGGTGATGACCTGTGCCAGAGAGCCGTAGGGGATGTTGATGCCGGTGTACAGCATGCCGAAGAGGATATAGGTCACATAGGCGTAGACCAGATAGCCGCCGGAGCTGAGACCCGGTATCTTCACGAACATGAGGATGGCGCATACGGCTGTGGGGATGGCCAGCACCTTCAGCCAGTGGCGATAGCGGCCGTCGGCTTTTGCGGGCATGCCGTCCACGATGCGGCCCCAGATGGGGTCGTTGATGGCGTCCCAGACGCGGGCGACGACGAACATGATCATGATCGCCCAGGGGGTAATGCCCAGAACATCGGTGTAGTACTTCTGCAGCACGCTCTGTACCAGACCGAACACCAGAAGGGAACCCAGGTCGCCCATCATGTAGCCGATCTTATCTTTGGTGCCGATGCCGCTGGTGCGGGAAATGTAAGACTGATCCATTTTCTTCACCTCTCCTTGTTATCTAAGCGCCGCATTTTGAAAGACCGGCGCGAACGGACTGTTTTTGCGATAGAACACCGGGATCTGCCCCAGGGGCGCATCCACCCGGTATTTCTTTCCGCCCTCATAGGCTTCGCCGGTCCAGAAATGCACCCATTCTCCCTTCGGGAGGTGCACGGTGCGCTTTCCGGCATTCTCTTTGATCACCGGGCAGACGAAGAGATCGTCACCGAGGAAGTAGGCGTAGGGGTCTTTGCCCTTCTTCGCCTGTCCCTCAAACCAGAAATCCGGGCGGATGGCGGGGATGCCCTTTTGGGCTTCCTGCACGCAGTGCTTCCGGTAGGGGGCGAGGGCGGTGTGCACGTTGGTGAGCCGCACGGTGTGCGCTTTCACCTTCGGCGCGTCGAACTGGGCGTTGGCCCAGGGGCGGATGGACTCGTGGCTCCGCATCAGCAGGGAGAAGGCGCCCATCTCCATCCAGCGGGTGAAGAGCTCCTCGGAGCGCTTCATTTTCATGAAGGAGAAGAATCCGCCGATGTCGCAGTGCACCAGCGGCACACCGGAAAAGCCCAGGGAGAAGCTGGCGGGCATCACGCAGGGCATGCCGTAATCCTTGGTGGTGTCCGTGTGCTGGTCGCCGTTCCAGAGGATCGGCGCGTAGGTCTGGATTCCGAGGTAGCCGGAGCGGGTGAAGAACATGGCGTCTTTGGCGCCGTATTCCTCGATGGCCTCCCGGTTGACCTTGGCCCAGAGCACTGGCCAGACGTTGTGGAGCATGGCGGGATCGCCCTCGTGGAGCACGCAGTCCACCGGCAGATATTCCCCGAAGTCCGCCATCCAGCCGGAGATGCCCAGATCCAGCATGTTCTTGCCGATGAGGGTCTCTTTGATATACCGCACGGTCTCCGGATTGGTGAGATCCAGCATGCCGGCGTCGAAGGTGGTGGATTTGATGTGGTACACGGAGCCGTCCTGTTTGGTGATGAGCCAGCCGCGCTCCTTGCATTCATTGTATAATTTGCCGTCCTTCACCAGATAGGGGTTGATGTAGCCGAGAAACTTCACCCCTCTGGCGTTGAGTTTCTGGATGGCGGCCTTGAGATCGGGGTAGAGCTTCTCGTCCGCCTCCCAGTTCCACCAGACCTGCTTGCCCATGACGGTGCGGATCTCACCGGACCAGTCCTGGCACCAGACGGCGGAGATCTTCGCCCCCGCGTCCAGCATCTGAAAGGCCTTGTCTACCACGGTTTTCGTGCCGCCCTGGACGCCGAGGATCATGCCGTCGTAGCACCAATCGGGAAGATACTGCCGGTTGGGGATCCGCTCCGCCAGCGCCTTGGTGAGATCCGCGAAGCTGTCGCCCTTCAAAACCGTGAGGCTCTTGGGGCAGCGGTCGAATTCGAAGGTCAGCGCATCCGGCTTCGTGAAGTCGGCCTTGCCGTCGGAGGGGGTGTCGAAGAGGATCAGCCGGTTCCGATCCGTCACGAACACCGGCATGGGGGCGTAGCTGCCGATGCTGCCGTGGGGCATCTCTCTGTAGAGGAACCGCGGCAGCAGGGCCTTTTCGATGATGGTGGAGGCTTTGATGTGCTCCGAGACGAAGTTCACCACGGTCTCGCCCCGGAGGTTCACCTGCCGGTACTGCTCGCCGCCGCCGAAGACGGCCTCGTGCTTTTTGGCGGGCAGGGAGAAGATGTAGCCCCAGCCGGGCTCGCCCTCAAACTGAAAAGTGTAGCCCATTGGCCCTTCCTCAACAGAGATTTTCAGCTGGTGGGCGCCATTTGAGAGGGTCACGTTGCTGCCGATCTGCTGAAAGTCCGTCAGCGGGACGCGCTCGGCCTCCCGGACTTCGGTTTTCACGGTGCCGCGGTTGGCGGTGTAGGTTTTCTCCTGCCGCACGGCCACGGCGAAGGGGCGGTCTGCGCTGTGCCGCAGCAGGGTGCAGCCGTGCTTGCGCAGCATCCACATGGATTCTTTTGGCATGCGTTTTGCCTCCTCGCGGGTGATTTGTAACATTATAGAAATATTGTATCTCTGCCGAAGGTTTCTGTCAACAAAAACCATTTATTTGAAATCAATCCCGGACATTGGAACAAAATTCGTTTTTTTAAGCAAATCTTCATATTATATTCCGCAATCCACTATTCACATAGGCGCAGAATTTGATATAATAGGGCGAATCCGCTTGGGAGGTGATCGTATCGAGCATCGGGATCAAATTCGCTTTGTCCTGCGCTGCGTCCTGCTGGCTCTGGGCACGCAGCTGCTGGTGTATTATGCCACAAGGCTGATCCCCACGCCGCCTGCACATATCCTCACCACTCGATTGGATGACGCCATCGGTGTGGCACCGGTGTGGGTCACGGTCTACTTCCTGGTGTTTATAGACTGGCTGGCCTGCGCCATCGCCATTCTCTTTGAAAGACGAAGCCATGCCCGCTGGTTCACCTGCGCCTATGTGATCGGCATGCTGATCTCAGGGGTGATCTTCGTGGTCTATCCCTGCACGATGGAACGGCCGGAGATCGCGGGCAGCGACCCCTTCTCCCTGATGATGCGGCTGCTCTACCGGATCGACACCCCCACGAATCTGTTCCCGTCTCTCCACGTGATGATCACCTATTTCTGCTGGCGGGGCTCCATGGGCTGTGAAAAGCTGCCGAAGTGGTTTCCGACGCTGCAGTTCGGGATCCTGATCTGTGTGTGCCTGAGCATCCTGTTTGTCAAGCAGCACGTGTTCGTGGACATCCCGGCGGCCATCGTGGTGGGGGAGCTGTCTCTGCAGCTGGCCAAACTGCTGCCGGAAAAATCAGAAGAATAGAAAAAAGAGGAGACTACAATGACCGCTGTCTACCATCCGTTCAACGGTGTGTTCTGGGCGCTGGTCGCCGGGTTTGCGCTGGTGCTGATCCTTGCAAGTCTGATGCTGCGGGGAAAAAGCGAGAAAGTCAAGCGCATCGTGATCGTCACCGCCTGTGTGCTGACCACTATCGGCTTTTTCGTGTATAAATACTTCCTGTCCATCGACGCGGAGTTCGACGCCGTCACTGCCGCCACCGGGGGCTTCAACTGGTGGGGCGAGCTGCCGCTGCAGCTGTGCAACATCAATATGCTGCTGATCCCCATTGCCGTGCTGACCGGGAAGCGCCCGCTTCTGAGCTTCTGTTTCTTCATCGGGTCCCTGGGAGCGGCCATGGCCATCTGCATGCCGGGGACGGGCTTCGACGGGTATTCCATCCTGCTGCCCAGAATGCTGGGCTATTACGGCACCCACTTTATGATCATCATTGAGGCGCTGTCGCTGGTGACCTTCGGGCTCTTCCGACCGCGGTTCCGGGACTTGCCCGGGACGGCACTGACGGTGCTCTTAGTGGCGGCGGTGATCTTCGGGGTGAATGTGCTGCTGCGCTCTGCCGGGCTGCACCCCCATGCAAACTACTTCTTCTCCGTGGAGACCGAGGGCAATCCCCTCCTGGAGATCTTCCACAGCTGGATCCCGTACCCGTTTTTGTATCTGCTGCCCAGCATCGTGATCCTGCTGGCCTATATGGCGATCATCACCGCCTTCTTTGCCCTTTCGGATCGAAAGAAAGTGACTGCCGAATAATGCTTTCATTTCCACACGCGCACCTCTCGGGGTGCGCGTTTTTACTGCTGTTTCCGGTATCTTTTTGGATACCGAGTATCTTGAAAAATCGTACTTGACCGCTTCGAAAAAGGGTCATATAATCAAACCAGTTCAAAAATATGACCAAGGAGGATCATAACATGTCAAACGCTGCAAAGGTACACGAATTTCTGAACAACGCCAAGCTCTTCTACTTCCTCACCACGGACGGAGCGCAGCCCAAGGGGCGTCCTTTTGGGTTCCAGATGCTGGTGGATGACGTGCTCTATTTCGGATGCGGCACGTTCAAGAACGTCTTCCAGCAGCTGACCGCCAATCCCAAGGTGGAGGTTCTGGCCGTGAACGGCGGGGAGTTCCTGCGCTACGATGGCGAAGCGACTGTGGTCAAGGACGACGCGCTGCTCGCCAAGGTACGTGAAGCCATTCCGCAGATCATGGATCTGTATGACAAAAACGGATGGGAAATGGGTCTGTTTTATCTGAAAAACGGACACGCCGAGATCCGCGGCATGATGGATCTGAAAGAGGAGTTCGACGTCTGATGGAGCAGCAATCCACACTCGATGAGCGATTTGGCCTTTGCCCCTATGCCACGGCCCAGAGCCTGATCTCCGGCAAATGGGCGGTGCTGATCCTGCTCTATCTGGAAGACGGCCCCACGCGGTTCAACGAGCTGTTAAGAAAGATGCCGAGGATGACCCACGCCACCTTGTCGGTACAGCTGAAAACGCTGGAGGAGCACGGCCTTGTGAAGCGGGTGCAGTACGAATCCATCCCGCCGAAGGTTGAATACTCCCTCACCGAGATCGGAGAAAAGTTTCACCCCGTCATCGCTGCCATGGAGACCTGGGGCAACGAATACATCGCGCAAATGAAAGGCAGTGACAACCTATGAATCTGACCGGAACCGTCTACCGACCGCCCTACGAAGCCAATTCACTTCTTTTGCAGGTGACCCTTGGCTGCAGCCACAACAAGTGCACGTTCTGTTATATGTACCCGGACGTGCAGTTCGCGGTCTGCCCCATGGAGCAGATCGAGGCGGATATCGAGGAAGCGGCCCAGCAGTATCCGAACGTCCGGCGGGTCTTTCTGGAGCACGGCGACGCCTTTGTGCTCTCGGCGGATCGGCTGGAGCAGATCGCCGAGGCCATCCACCGGAAGCTTCCGAAGGTGGAGACCATCGCCATGTACGCCTCCATCCAGAACATCAAACACAAGACTGACGACGAGCTTCGAAGGCTCCGCACCTGCGGCATTCACGGGCTGGACATCGGCGTGGAGAGCGGACTGGACGCGGCACTCCAATATATGAACAAGGGCCACACCGCCGAGGAAGCCAGAGTCCAGCTGCTGCGGCTCACGGACGCGGGCATGGATTACAGCTTCAACACCATTCTCGGCTGCGGCGGCGCGGAGCTGTGGAAGGAAAACGCCGAGGCGACGGCGGAGCTCATCAACGCCGTGCAGCCGCACCTGCTGTTCATCGGCTCGCTCCATGCCCAGCCCGGCTGCAAACTGTATCAGGATATGAAGGACGGGATATTTAAGGAGTGCACCTGCGGTCAGCTTCTGGACGAGCAGGAACACCTGATCAGCCTGCTGGAGCTGAAGGACACCTACTATTTCGGCTCCCACCCCTCCAACATCGTCCCCATGCAGGGGAGACTGCCGATGCACAAAACGGACATGATCGCTGCTGTGCAGGATATGCGAGAAAAGCTCTCCGGACATTTGGACGAGTACCCGGTGCGCGGGGGCGGAGAAGGATCGATTCTGACACGGTAAAAAAAGAAAAACAAAAACTCCGGTGTGTCGAAACACATCGGAGTTTGTTTTGGAGGCGCCACCCGGATTTGAACCGGGGGTCAAGGATTTGCAGTCCCATGCCTTACCACTTGGCTATGGCGCCACACGTCGGAACGGGCTTGCTTCACTGCGCTTCCACCGCCGGGCTGCGCCCTCTGGTGAAAGCTCCGTATCCGCGCCCCCGTTCCTCCTCACAAATTCAAAACACGTTTTGAATTTGTTTGGGGTGGGGTGCCCATTCGTATATAAATTTCTGTTCCGAGAACAGAAAAATTGGAGCGGGCGACGAGGCTCGAACTCGCTACCTCCACCTTGGCAAGGTGGCGCTCTACCGGATGAGCTACGCCCGCAGATGGTGCCTCCGGTCGGAATCGAACCAACGACACGCGGATTTTCAGTCCGCTGCTCTACCATCTGAGCTACAGAGGCATATGTATGGTGGGAACAACTGGACTCGAACCAGTGACCCCCTGCTTGTAAGGCAGGTGCTCTAACCAGCTGAGCTATGCTCCCGTTTCAAAGCTTTTGTATTATACTAAACATGGGGTGAATTGTCAAGCCTCTTTTTTGCTTTTTTTCGGAGTCGGAATTTGCACCAGGATAATGGCCGCAAACATGACGATGCAGCCAATCAGTTCTCTGGTGCTCATGGTCTCGTGGAGCAGCAGGGCCCCGGCGATGACGGCGAAGACCGATTCCAGGCTCATCAGCAGGGAAGCGATGGTGGGATCGGTGAATTTCTGGGCCACGATCTGCAGCGTGTAGCCCACGCCGCCGGAGATCAGACCGCAGTAGAGGATGGGCGGAGCGGCGGAGATGACCTTCTCCCAGGTGGGCTGCTCCGCGAGAAACGACACCACCGTGGTGAGCGCCGCCGTGGTCAGAAACTGGATGGCGGAAATGCCGATGGGATTCCCGTGCCGGACGAAGTGGTCGCAGCAGAGGATGTGGCCGCTGAAGAGCACCGCGCAGACCACCACCAGGGTGTCTCCGTGGGTGAGAGACAATCCCTCGGTGACGCACAGCAGATACATGCCCACCACGCCGATGGCCACCGCCAGCCACACCAGCCAGCTGTTGCGCCGGCGGAACAGTACGAAGTTTACAATCGGAACGATCAGAATATACATGGCGGTGATGAAGCCCGCCTTGCCCGCCGTGGTGTAGACCAGTCCCATCTGCTGAAACACGCTGGCGGTGCCGAGGAAGACGCCGCAGCAAAGGCCGCCGATCAAGGTTTCATGCTTCCGCCTGACAGTTTCCTCCGCAGTGCGATTATGCCGCTCTCTTTTTGCGTTCACCAGCGCAACGGCCCCCACCGCCGCGGCAGCCAGCCAAAAGCGCGCGGCGGTGAAGGTGATGGGTTCAATGCTGTCCATGCCCACTCTCTGAAAGACGAAGGCCGTGCCCCAGATCAGGGCGGTCAGAGTCAAAAGCAGGTTTCCCAGCAGCTTCTTGTTCTGCATTCCGATTGAATCTCTCCGATGAAAACTCAGGGCTCCAGCTCGCCGAGGATGGACTCCAGCTCGGCCGTCTGGAAGGTGTAAGTGGCGTCGCAGAACTGGCAGGAGACCTCGATGGCCTGACCGGCTGCGATCATATCCTTCAATGCGTCGGTGCCCACGGTGACGATGGCGCCGCGAACGCGCTCGTGGCTGCAGTAGCAGCGGTATTCCACCGGGGTGCGGCTGACGATCTCCGGCTCAAAGCCCTTCATGACCTGATCGATTACGGTCTCGGGGCCGTCCTCGTCCAGAATGGTGGTCAGCTGATCCATGAGGAAGATGTTGTCCTCCAGCTTTTCGATCAGCTCCTCCGGAGCGCCGGGCATCAGCTGCACGATGAAGCCGCCGGCCGCCTTCACGCTGCGGTCGGTGTCCACCAGCACGCCCAGACCGCTGGCGGCGGCGATCTGCTCGCTCTCCACCAGATAGGCCGCCAGATCCTCGGCGATCTCGCCGCTGACCAGCTCAGTGCTGCCGATGTAGGGCTCCCGCATGCCGAGATCCCTGCTGACGGTGAACATGCCGTCCTTGCCCACGGCGCCGCCCACGTCCAGCTTGCCGTTCTGCCGCAGGGGCAGATCCACACCGGGATCGCCCACCAGACCGCGGACGTTGCCCTGAGAATCCGACACCGCCACCACGCTGCCGATGGGGCCGCCGCCCTGGACGCGGATGGTGAGGGTGGCGTGATCCTCCTTCAGCTGCTCGCCCAGCATGGAGGCCGCACAGAGGGTCCTGCCCAGTGCCGCGATGGTGGTGGGGGTGCAGTGGTGAATCTCATTGGCCCGCTGCACGGTATCTCTGGCAGTGACCACCTGCATCTTGATAAAACCGTCCTTGGAGACGGCGCGTAACATCTGATCCATGATTCATTCCTCCCGAATGGCTGTGAAAAATAGTCTGCCCCGGTCGCCCTGGGGCCCGTCCGGATGGGCCCGGACGTTGGTAAAGCCGCCCGCCGTGAGCAGCGCTTTCAGCTGCTCCGGGGTGTGGACGTATTCGATGTGCTCCTCGGACTCTCTGGTCCACATTTCTCCATCCCGCTCGAACAGATCCATCCCGAAGCGCATGACGCCCTCGCTCAGCTCCGCCCGCCAGAGACAGAGCACGTCCTCCGTCTCGTCCACAAAGGTCTCTCCGTCCAGCGACTGAAAGGACTCCGGGGTGCGGATGTCGAAGATCAGCAGTCCGCCGGGCCGGATGAACAGATGCAGCCGGTGCAGCACCTCCGGCAGCTGCTCCGGCGGCAGATAGTCGAATCCGTCCAGAGAGCAGTAGGCCGCGTCCACCGTGCCGTAGAGATCCAGTTCCTCTGCCGGTTGACATAACAACAGAGGCGGCACGCAGCCCTCGGGCAGGGAGAAGGCCTTCTCCTGGGCCTGCATGAGCATGTCGGGCGAGGCGTCGGCGGCAATCATCTCATAGCCACGCTCCGCCATCAGGCAGGTGAGCGTGCCGGTGCCGCAGCAGAGATCCAGCAGGGTGTGGATCGGGCCTGCCGCGGCACGAAAATGCAGCTCATAATAATCGGCGAAATCGGCGTAGTCCACGTCTCTGGTGAGCACGTCGTACCACGCGGCCAAAGGGCCGTAGGCGCTCATTCGTCTTCCTTGGGGGCGTGCTTGCCCAGACGCTCGAACACCAGCTCATAGGCGCCGGTGCCGTACTGCAGAGAGCGGTTGACACGGCTGATGGTGGCGCTGGAGGCGCCGGTGCGCTCCAGGATGTCGCTGTAGATCATGCCGCTGTGGAGGAAGCCCGCCACCTGATAGCGCTGCTCCATGGCACGCAGCTCGTTGACGGTGCACAAATCTTCCAGAAACTTTTGGCACTCCTCCGGCGTCTTTAAGGTAAGGATGGCTTCATACAGCTCCTCGCAGCGGTTGTCCTTGTTGCGTTTGTACATATGTTTTCCTCGCTTTCCTTTTTTCTCCTTTTTCGTGCTTTACTTTCGCACAGTATATCATAGCACATTACTGCGCGAAAATCAAACCCGGAAGATGGAAAAATTGAAAAACCTGCGGGAATCCGGTGCAGCCCTTGAAAAACCGCTCGATTTGTGTTGAAGTCACAATAAATATGCTTGCTTTTCCCATAGGAATACGTTAAAATAGACACAAAGATGATTATAAGTTTGGGAGGGGAGATTTGTGAAAGTTATGATCGGCAGCCTCGTGCTGTCCATGCCGACGATCTGGATCATCGCCATCATCGTGTTCGCGGTGGTGGAGGGAATGACCGCAGGTCTTGTGACCATCTGGTTCGCGCTGGGATCTCTGGCGGCGCTGCTGGCGTCACTGTTCGGGGCTCCGCTGTGGCTGCAGCTGGTGTGGTTCTTTGTGATCTCCGTGGCCACGCTGATCGCGACCCGCCCCCTGGCGAGAAAGTACATGAGCGGCAAAACCGAGGCCACCAACGCGGATATGTACGTGGGCAAGGAATGCGTCGTCACCGAGACCATCGACAACATCCGCGGCACCGGCGCCGTGAAGGTGGCGGGGAAGGTCTGGACCGCCCGCACCGAGGAGGACACCATCGTCCCCGAGGGCACCAAGGCCGAGGCCCTGCGCATCGAGGGTGTGAAGCTCATCGTGAAGCCGGTATCGGAAGTTCAAAACGGGGAAGTATAAACGGTATTATAATTATTTTTTAGAAGGAGGATATGAAAATGCCCTATGTACCGATTGTATTGATTGTCATTGTACTGTTCATCCTGGTGCGCTGCATCAACATCGTGCCCCAGGCCAAGGCCTACGTGGTCACCTGGCTTGGCGCCTATAAGACCACCTGGGGTGTGGGCCTGCACTTCAAGGTGCCGTTCCTGGAGCGGATCGAAAAGCGCGTCAGCCTGAAAGAGCAGGTTGCGGATTTCCCGCCCCAGCCGGTTATCACCAAGGATAACGTCACCATGCAGATCGACACCGTGGTCTACTATCAGATCACCGACCCGAAGCTCTACACCTACGGCATCGAGCGGCCGATCCTCGCCATCGAGAATCTCTCCGCCACCACCCTGCGTAACCTGATCGGCGATCTGGAGCTGGACCAGTGCCTGACCAGCCGTGACCTGATCAACTCCAAGATGCGGCAGATCCTGGACGAGGCCACCGACCCCTGGGGCATCAAGGTCAACCGCGTGGAGCTGAAAAACATCCTCCCGCCCAAGGAGATCCAGCAGGCCATGGAGAAGCAGATGAAGGCCGAGCGTGAACGCCGCGAAGCCATCCTCCGCGCCGAGGGTGAAAAGCGCTCCGCCATTCTGGAGGCCGAGGGCGAGAAGGAGTCCGCGATCCTCCGCGCCGACGCCAAGAAGCAGCAGAAGATCCTGGAGGCCGAAGGTGAGGCCGAGGCCATCCTGGCCGTCCAGCGCGCCACCGCCGAGGGCATCCGCCTGCTCAACGAGGCCGGCCCCACCGACGCGGTCATCAAGCTCCGCAGTCTGGAGGCCTTCGCCGCCGCAGCCGACGGCAAGTCCACCAAGATCATCATCCCCTCTGAGATCCAGTCTCTCGCCGGTGTGGCCACCGGTCTCATGGAGACCCTCAAGGAGCCCAAGGGCGAATAATTCGTAATATCTTTTTTCGCGGGCTGGCGTCAGCCGGCCCGCTTTTTTCAGGAGTCGATTAACCTATGAAATTACCCTTTTTTAAGAAAAAGACCAAAGAACTGCCCGAGGGCTACACCAGACAGCAAATCATCCCCAAGGGCGTGTCCAGCGTGGTGCGTCCCAAGGAGGAGATCTACAAGACCGCCAGAATGCGCACCCGCGTGCCGGAGGAGTACAGCAAGATCGAGCTGCGGGAGGACGTGGCCGAGTTCCTGCGGCGGCACAACGCCTGCAGCGACCAGATCGACCGCATGGATCTGACCATGAAGCTCCACGCCGCCATGGAGGCGGGCCTCCGGGGAGAGAAGGGCGGTCTTGCCATGATCCCCACCTACCTCACCAGCATGGAGTCCCATGTGGTCAGCGAGGAGCCGGTGGCGGTTCTGGACGCCGGCGGCTCGAATCTGCGTGTTGCCCGCGTGATCTGGGACGGCGCCACCCCCCTGGTGGAGGAGGCCGAGACCATTCCGCTGCCCGGCAGCACCGAGCCCGTGACCTGGAGCAAGTTCATCAAACAGTGCGCTGATCTGCTGGAGCCCAGACTGGATGGCGTCAAGCGCGTGGGCATCTGCTTCTGCTATCCCGCCGAGGCCACACCGGAGGGCGACCTGAAGGTTCTGTCCCTCTCCAAGGAAGTCACCATCACCGGCTGCAAGGGCAAGCTGGTCTGCGCCTCTCTGAACAAGGAACTGGAAAAGCGGGGCCACGAGGGCATCAGCTACACCGCTCTGAACGACACCGCCGCCGCCCTGATCCGCGGACGCACCAGCGTGCCGCCGCGCTACGGCTCCGATTTCGCGGGCATGGTCATGGGCACCGGCGTCAACGCCGCCATCTCTCTGCCGGTGGAGCGGATCGAAAAGCTGGGACTGCCCGCCGACGGCACCCGCATGATCGTGGACATGGAGGCAGGCTTCTTCTCCGACGTGCCCCAGAGCGATTTTGAGAAGCTGGTGGACGAGAAGAGCGAGGCCCCCGGCGTTTCCCGTCTGGAGAAGATGATCGGCGGCCGCTATCTGGGCGACATCGCCCGCTTTGCGCTGAAAGCAGCAGCCGAGGAGAACATGTTCGAGGACGAGCAGACCACCAAGCGGCTGAAGAATATGCGCACCCTCAGCATCGCCACCGCCGACAAGTTTGCCGACGATCCCTGGATGAGAGCCATTCCCGCCATGAAAGACGCCACCGAGAAGGACCTGACCACCGCTCAGCATATCATCATCGGTGTGCTGCGTCGCGCCGGCGCGGCAAGCACCTGCCTGGCCTCCGCCATCGCGAAGCTCTCCGGCCAGGGGCTCACCGACCGCTATAAGCCGGTAATCGTCAGCGTGGACGGCTCGGTCTACAACAAGAGCTTCTTCGTCCACGAGGAAGTCACCGAGGGCATGCAGGAGTTCGCCATCCAGGAGCTGAACATCTTCAGCATGTGCAAGGGCGTGGAGCACGCCACCCTGATCGGCACCGCCTGCGCCGCCGTCACCGAACAGCACGGCTGAGAAAGCGTGAAAAACAAAACACAAAAAAGGGATTGCTGAATGTTCGGATGTGGTATATAATGATTCTACCGTGATTCGAAACAAGGAGGAAGCCACTATGAAATGTCCCAAGTGCGGCCATGAGATGGTCGTGGATGAGCATCGCAGATATGCGCTGCAGATGTGCTATGAGTGCGGTTACATCGAGGGCCGGATGGCAGATACCAAGGCTGAGAGCAACTTCAATCATCTGAAGAACCTCACCATGACGGAGGCCATTGCGTTTATCTCCAGAGGTCTGAACTTGAAGGAAGCCGACGTCGCCAGATGGCTGGACGATCCCTTCAACGCCTGATAACCCACAAAATCCCCGCCGGATGCATCCGGCGGGGATTTTGGTTTTTAAAGATCAGCTGTCGAGCTTGAGGACCGCGAGGAAGGCCTCGGTGGGAATCTGCACCGTACCCAGCTGGCGCATCTTCTTTTTGCCTTCCTTCTGCTTTTCCAGCAGCTTTTTCTTTCTGGTGATGTCGCCGCCGTAGCACTTGGCCAGCACGTCTTTGCGGAGGGCCTTGACGGTCTCTCTGGCGATGATCTTGCCGCCGATGGCAGCCTGCACCGGGATCTCGAAGAGCTGGCGCGGGATGTTCTCCTTCAGCTTTTCGCAGAGGCTTCTGGCTCTGCCGTAGGCCTTGTCCTTGTGGGCGATGAAGCTCAGCGCGTCCACCGGGTCGCCGTTTAAGAGCATGTCCACCTTCACCAGCTCGCTGGGGTGGTAGCAGCTGAACTCGTAGTCCAGGGAGGCGTAGCCTTTGGTGCGGGCCTTCAGCGTGTCGAAGAAGTTGTAGACGATCTCGTTGAGGGGCATCTCGTACTTCAGCTCCACCAGGCGGGTGTCCAGATACTGCATATCCTGATACTCACCGCGCAGATCCTGGCACAGCGGCATGATGTTGCCCACGAACTCCTGGGGCGTGATGATGCTCACGCTGACGAAAGGCTCCTCCGCCAGTTCGATGCTGGCCGGATCGGGGTAGTTGTGGGGGTTGTCCACCATGACCACGCTTCCGTCGGTCTTGGTGATCCGGTAGATGACGCTGGGGAGGGTGGTGATCAGGTCGAGATCGAACTCCCGCTCCAGACGCTCCTGGATGATCTCCATGTGGAGCATGCCCAAAAAGCCGCAGCGGAAGCCGAAGCCCAGGGCGGCGGAGCTCTCCGGCTCGAAGGAGAGGGAGGCGTCGTTGAGCTTGAGCTTTTCCAGCGCGTCCCGCAGATCCGGGTATTTGGAGCCGTCCTCGGTGTAGATGCCGCAGTAGACCATGCTTCTGGCGGGGCGGTAGCCCGGCAGCGGCTCGGCGGCGGGATTGGAGACAGACGTGACCGTGTCGCCGACGCGGGTGTCGTCCACGTTCTTGATGCTGGCGGTGAAGTAGCCCACATCGCCGCAGCCCAGCTCGTCGCAGGGATCCAGACCGATGGGACGCAGGTGGCCCACCTCCACGATCTTGTAGCTGGCGCCGGTGGCCATCATGCGGATCTCCATGTCCTTTTTGATGACGCCCTGCATCACGTGCACCAGCACGATCACGCCCCGATAGGCGTCATACTGGCTGTCGAACACCAGCGCCTGCAGCGGCGCGTCGGGATCGCCCTTGGGGGCGGGGATGTTGTCCACGATGCTGTCCAGCACTGCCTGAATGTTGATGCCCTGCTTGGCGCTGATCTCCGGCGCGTCCATGGCGGGGATGCCGATGATGTCCTCCACCTCGGTCTTGGTGCGGTGGGGGTCGGCAGCGGGCAGGTCAATTTTGTTGATCACCGGCAGGATCTCCAGATCATGCTCCAGCGCCAGATAGGTGTTGGCCAGGGTCTGGGCCTCCACACCCTGGGAGGCGTCCACGATCAGCACCGCGCCTTCGCAGGCGGCCAGAGAGCGGCTCACCTCATAGTTGAAGTCCACGTGGCCCGGGGTGTCGATCAGGTTCAGGGTATAGTTCTCGCCGTTGCGGCTGTAATTCAGACCCACGGCGCGGGCCTTGATGGTGATGCCGCGCTCCCGCTCCAGATCCATGTTGTCCAGAAGCTGGTCGGCCATGTCCCGCTGCTCCACCGCGCCGCAGAGCTCGATGAGCCGGTCGGACAGGGTGGACTTGCCGTGGTCGATGTGTGCGATGATGGAAAAATTACGAATGTGGTCCTGTGGGATCATGGGTTCTCCTCCCCGGTCAGTGTATCCAGTGCGTCCTGGGCAAGCGCCGCAGAATCGGAAATGCTGCGGATGGCAAGCTTCAGCCGTTCCAGCTCCTCCGAGGGCGGCAACGGCGTTAAGCTGCGCCCCAGCATATAGTCCGCGCTGACGCCGTAATAGTCGCAGGCCTTGCAGACGAAGGCCAGCCCCGGCTCCCGCGCGCCGTTTTCATAGTGGCTCAAAAGGGCCTGGCTGATGCCAAGCTCCGCCGCGACGGTGCGCTGGCTGCGTCCGCTGTTTCTGCGGAGCGCAGACAGCACGTCGGAAAATTTGCGTTCCATCGTTCCGTCTCCTTCTGATGCTTTGATTACAGATGGTATTATACCAACCGAAAATGCATTTGTAAAGCATCAACTTCGGCAAAATCAAATGCTGCAAAAGGGCTGGGTCGCAGTCCTTTTACAGCATGGTTTTATCATGAGAAAATGCTTTTCAGCCACAGCTTGAACCGCTGCCACAGGGTCAACTCTACAGGAACTTCCTCCATGACGATCTCTGCCGGCTCCGGCTGGGGGATCGCGCGCACCGGCGCAGGCTCCGGTTCGGGTGCCGGTTTCGGCTGAGGAGACGGCTCGATGACGCGCTTTTTGAAATAGTCCTGCAGGGCCGCCTGACTGATGAAGCTGCCTGCCGGCTCCGGACGGACATAACTGCCGTCGGGCTGGAGGATCCATGCCTTCCGGTTGTCCAGCCGCATGAATTCCAGAATGGCAAGCAGCTGTTCCCGGATGCTGCGGCTCTGTACCTCCACGAAGGCCTCCACCCGTCGGACCGTGTTCCGCTCCAGCAGGTCGCCGGAGCCGAAGAATACGCGAGTGGCGCCGCCGCGGCCGAAGACCAGGATCCGCTCGTGCTCCAGATACCTTCCGATGACACTGCGGATCTGGATGTGGTCGGTCTCACCCGGCACGCCGGGCTTCAAGCAGCAGATGCCGCGCACGAAGAGGGTGATCTCCGTCCCAGCCTTGGAGGCGGCGATCAGCGCGGACATCACCACCGGATCGTTCATAGAGTTGACCTTCAGCATGATCCGGCCGGCGCTGCCCAGCTTCGCCTGGGTGCCGATCTGCCGCACCAGCCAGGGACGGAAATCGTTGGGGGAGGTGACCAGCGATTTGGTCTCGTTTACCACTTCGCCCTTTTCCAGCGCCTGAAAGACGGCTTTTGCGTCCAGCCCCACCTGGGGGTCGGCGGTCAGCAGCATCAGATCCGTGTATTGCTCGGCGGTGGACTCGTTGTAATTTCCGGTGCCCACCTGCGTATAATAGATTGTCCCCCCGGGCACCCGCCGCTCGATCAGGCAGAGCTTGGCGTGGACCTTGTAGTCCGGCAGCCCGTAGCGGATCTCGCAGCCGGCGGACTCCAGCATGCGGGAATAGTCGATGTTGTTCTGCTCGTCGAATCTGGCCCGCAGCTCCAGCACGCAGCGCACCCGCTTCCCCTGGCTGGCGGCATAGGCCAGCGCCGCGGCGATGCGGCTGCTGCCCGCCATCCGGTAGAGGGTGATGGAGATAGAGGCCACGTCCTCGGAATCTGCCGCCTCGTAGAGCAGATCCACGAAGGGGTCGATTCGCTGGTAGGGCAGGGCGATGAGGATGTCGTTGGTTTTTAGATATTCAAAATAGTCGCCTTTTTTCAGCTTTGAGACCTTCGAAGGCTCCGGCAGCTGCATCCGAAGACTCTGGGGGATCACGTCGGTGCCCAGCTTCTGCACAAAGCTGAGATCCAGCGGCAGCGCCATCCGGAAGATCCGCTCCTCCGGCAGCTTGAGTTCTGCGCGCACCAGCTCCACCATCCGCTCCGAGGCATCTTTCGAAAGCTGCGCACGCACTGGCTCCAGGCGTCTTCGCTGCCGCAGCAGACGCTCCATCACAGAGCGGAAGTCGGCGTCACAGTCGTCCATCACGTCCCCGGCGTCGATCTCGGCGTTCCGGGTGACTCGAACGAGGGCGGTCTCCTCCGGCTTCCGGTCGGAGAACAGGGTGTGGGCATAGCGGCGCACCAGCTCCGCCGTGGGGAGGATCTTCGTCGTCTCGTCCAGATGAAAGACGAAGTGTTTCGGCAGATGCATGGTCGGCACCAGCCCGACGGCCCGGCGCTTGCCGTGACCCAGCAGCACCAGGGCGTAGATCTCTTTGTTCCGAAGGAAGGGCAGCGGCTGGCCCCGCTCGATGATCTGTGGCTGCAGCAGGGGGAGGAGCTCCTTAAACTTCTGCTTCACCAGCGCCTTGTCCACGTCGCTGAGCCGGTCGCAGTCCATCAGCTCCACATGCTGCTTCTGAAGCGCCTGGCGGACGGTCTCATACTGCTGCTCCAGCAGCGGCAGCTGGTTTACAGTCTCTTCCGCGATGGCGTCCAGCTGCTCCGAGGGTGTCATGCCCGTGAGCCGGTCGCCCTTCCATGGATGCAGGGCGTTCCGGTCGGTGAGTCCGCCCACCCGCACCATATAAAACTCATCCAGATTCGTCCCGTAGATGGAGAGGAACTTCAGCCGTTCAAAGGGCGGCAGCGTTTCATCGGCGCTCTCCAGCAGAACCCGGCGGTTGAACTGCAGCCAGCTGAGCTCCCGGTTCAAAAACAGCTTCTGATCCGCGCTCAGTTCCTCCGGCTGAAACAGACTGCCGTCGTCCTCAGCCAGCATTTCCCGCAGCGCCTCTGCGCCGGGCAGAGCAGTCGCCTGTGCCATTCTGATCCCCTCCTTGATTCTGCGTTTGAATGCAATTATTATAAATGCCCGAGCAGATCGTGTCAACTTTCGCCTTTTCCTTGCTTTTTTAACATTTGTGGTGTAAAGTAAAGCATTATTATTAGATTTCAAAGGAGGCTCTCCCTTTGCAGCAGAGCAAGCAGAACTATCTGCATGGCGCGGCGATCTTAACGCTGGGCGTCATCATCACCAAGATCCTCGGTGCGATCTATAAGATCCCCCTGGGGAACATCCTCGGGGACGAGGGGTATGCCCACTTCATGGTGGCGTATAATATCTATAATGTATTCCTGACCCTCTCCACCGCCGGTCTGCCGGTGGCGCTGTCGCGGATGATCAGCGAGGCGGAGACCCTGAACCGCCCCATGCAGCTCAAGCGCACCTTCCATGTGGCGCTGGGCGTCTTCGCGGTGATCGGTCTGATCTCCAGCCTCATCATGTATCTGTTCCCCACGGAGCTGGCTTCCATGATGGACGAGGTGGAGGCTGCTCAGAGCATTCTGGCCATCAGCCCGGCCATGTTCATGGTCTGCATCGTGGCGGCCTACAAGGGTTTCGCCCAGGGCCAGAGCAACATGACCCCCACCACCGTCTCTCAGGTGCTGGAGGTGCTGGTGAAGACCGTTGTGGGTCTGGTGCTGGCGTGGTACTTTGTCCACATCGGCAAGAGCCTGCCGGTGGCCTCCGGCGGCGCCATCTTCGGCGTCACGGCGGGCGGTCTTGTGGCGCTGATCTACATGATCCTCTACAAGCGGCGGCACTACCCGGATCAGGTCGTGGCGGATCCCGACGTGCCGGAGAAGCCTAGTCAGATCGTCAAGACTCTATTAAAAATCGGCATCCCCATCACCCTGGGGAGCTGCGTCCTGAGTCTGATCAACCTCATCGACGCGAAGCTGGTTCTGAACCGGCTGCAGACTGCCGCGGGCTTCAGCTATCTGGACGCGAAGAACCTCTACGGCATCTACGGCAAGGCCCAGACCCTTTATAATCTGCCTGCCGCCTTCATCGTGCCCTTCACCATCAGCATCATCCCCGCCATCACCGCTTTGGTGGTGCAGCGGGAGCACAAGGAGGCCAGCGCCGTGGCGGCCTCCAGCCTCCGCGTGGCGGCGCTGCTGTTCTTCCCCATGGGCATCGGGCTTGCGGTGCTGTCGGGGCCCATCATGCACACCCTCTATCCCACCGGCAACGAAGCCGGGCCGGGACTGCTGCTGATCCTCGGCGTCGCCGCCATTTTCGTGTGTCTGGCGCAGATGACCACCGCGCTGCTGCAGGCCACCCGGAACGAGCTCTGGCCGGTGTGGTCCATGATCGCCGCGGGGCTGGTGAAGATCGCGGTGAACTGGATCCTGGTGGGCAACCCCAACGTGGGCATCTACGGCGCCCCGGTGGGCACTCTTTGCTGCTACATCGTCATGTGCGCCATGAACGTGGTGTTTTTGAAAAAGAAGCTGCGCGAGCCGCTGCCGGTGCTCCGGTGTCTGATTCGTCCGCTGGTGAGCGCGCTGATCATGGGTGTGGCGGCCTTCGCGGTCTGCAGGGGCCTCATGCTGGTGCTGGGATCCGGCTGGAAGGGTACTGCCGTTTCCATGCTGGCTGCGGTGGTGATCGCGGTTCTGGTCTACCTGATCGCGGCGGTCCGCACCCACGCGGTCACGGCGGAGGATCTCCGTCTGGCCCCCTATGGGGAGAAAATCGCCAAATGGCTGAAGATTCGGTGATGAATCTCCGACAAAACGCCGAAAAGATTGATTTTCAACGGTTTATTTCTGAAAAAGGCTTGCACGGGTGAAGAAAATATGTTAAGTTTTGTCTGCAAAGAACGGTATACCCTGGCGGACTTTGTGCATTTGATCGCTTTCCTCCGATCGGAGGAGGGCTGTCCCTGGGATCGGGTGCAGACCCACGAGAGCATTCGCAGGAACTTTATTGAAGAAGCCTACGAGGCGGTGGAGGCGCTGGATCAGGGAGAGCTGACGCACATGCGCGAGGAGCTGGGCGACGTTCTGATGCAGGTGCTGTTCCACACGGACATCGAGCGCGCCGCCGGACACTTCGACATCGATGATGTGGCCGACGCCGCCTGCAAGAAGCTGGTCAATCGGCACCCCCACGTCTTCGGCACCCCGGAGCAGAGAGCCGCCGGCCAGGACTGGGAGGCGGAAAAGCGCCGGGAGCGGGGCCAGACCACCGTGGCCGAGAGTATGGAGAGCGTCTCCAAAGCGCTGCCGGGACTCTGGCAGGCGGAGAAGCTCCAGAGCAAGGCCGCCAAGGCGGGCTATGACTGGCCGGACACCGAGACCGCGTTCCGAAAGCTGCCGGAGGAGACCGAAGAACTCCGGGAGGCCATCGAATCCGGCGACACCGACGCCATCGAGGAAGAGCTGGGCGACCTGCTCTTCGCCGCGGTGAAGGTGGGACGCTTCTGCGGCGTCGATCCGGAGCAGGCGATCCGAAGAAGCTGTGAGAAGTTCATCCGGAGATTCGCAGGCGTGGAGCAGGCGGTTCTGGATGCCGGCAAGCATCTGGAGGACTGTTCTCTGGAGGAAATGCTGAATTGTTACCAGAATGTAAAGAATCAAGAAAAGCCTTGATTCTGCTGGATTTTTGTGGTATGATTTTTGCATTGCGCAAATTTCAATAATTACGTACAAACAAGAAAACAGGAGGAAATTACAATGAATAAGGCAGAACTCATCGCCGCCGTTGCTGAGAGCGCTGGTCTCTCCAAGAAGGACAGCGAGAAGGCCGTCAACGCCACCTTTACCGCCATCACCGAGGCTCTCGAGGCCGGTGAGAAGGTTTCCCTGGTTGGCTTCGGCGCTTTTGATGTGAAGGATCGTCCCGCTCGCGTGGGCCGCAATCCCCGCACCAAGGAAGAGGTCGAGATCCCCGCTTCCCGCGTTCCCGTGTTCAAGGCCGGCAAGGCGCTGAAGGATACTGTCGCGAAGTAAGTGATTTTCATAACCGCTTCGGGTGTGCCCGGGGCGGTTTTTTCATCGAATCACGGAGGAACACCATGCGTTTGGACAAATATCTGAAGGTCTCCCGCCTGATCAAGCGGCGCACCGTGGCCAACGAAGCCTGCGACGGCGGCCACGTCACCGTCAACGGCCGACCAGCCAAGGCTTCTTACGATGTGAAGGTGGGCGATGTACTCGCCATCACATTGGGACAGCGCACCCTGAAGGTGGAGGTCGTCGCCGTGGAGGACAACGTCAAAAAGGACGCCGCCGCGGCCATGTACAAAGAGATCGTCGAATGAATCCGCACCAAAAAATCCGGTGCGGATTTTTCTGTTCGATTGTCGAATCTTCCGTTGACAGGCCGGGGCCGGTTGATTATAATAAAATTAGAATCAATGGGTGAATGGAGGGATTCCAATGGCAAACAATTACATCATCACCATCGGACGCGAGCACGGCAGCGGCGGACGCTATCTGGGCGAGGAGCTGAGCCGGGAGCTGGGCATCAAGTGCTATGATTCGGAGCTGATCTCCGAGGTGGCGCAGCGCAGCGGCTTTGCGGAGAATTTCATCCAGAACCATGAGGAGCACCGTCCCCAGAGCTTCCTGTATTCGCTGGTCACCGGCGGAGCGGCCATCGTGGGGGATCAGCCGGTCAGCGTGCAGATCTTCCAGGTCCAGTCGGAGGCCATCCGCGCCATCGCCGCCAGAGAGAGCGCCGTCATCATCGGCCGCTGCGCCAACTACGTTCTGAGAGAAGAGAACGTGGTCAAGGTGAACATTTTCGTCCACGCGCCCATGTTCGCCAGAGTTGCCAGAGTCAGCGAGCGGGACAACATGGATGCCGCTGCGGCAGAGAAGGCCATCCGGCTCAAGGACAAGGAGCGCCAGGCCTATTATAACTTCTTCACCGGTGAGCGCTGGGGCGACGCCAAGGATTACGACCTCTGCGTCGACACCTCCAAGCTGGGCATCCCCGGTACCGTGCAGCTGGTGAAGGAATATCTGAAGCTCCGCGAGATCGTGTGAAGCGATTGCATCTAAATTCCACATCCCCTTATCCGCCGGATAAGGGGATTTCTTTGCCTTGTGGAAATTGCTTCGGATCTGTGTTATACTGCTTCTGCAACCAAAATCAGGAGGCTGTTTCATGGAAACAACCAATCAAAATAGAAGAAGGCTGGTGCTGGGCGTCCTTGCCCACGTGGACGCGGGAAAAACCACGCTCTCCGAGGCCATGCTCTATCGCGCCGGGGCGGTGCGGGAGCTGGGCAGAGTGGATCACGGCGACGCCCATCTGGATCCCCATGCCCTGGAGCGGCAGCGGGGCATCACGATCTTCTCCCACATGGCGAGACTCAGCCTGCCGGGCTGCGACGTGACCCTTTTGGACACCCCGGGCCACGTGGATTTCTCCGCCGCCATGGAGCGCACTTTGCAGGTGCTGGACGCAGCTGTGCTGGTCATCAGCGGCCCGGACGGGGTGCAGGCCCACACCGAGACCCTCTGGCGGCTGCTGAAGCGCTACCGGGTGCCGACCTTCGTGTTCGTCACCAAAATGGACCTCTCCCAAAGAGGGAAGCAGGAGATCCTTTCCGAATTGCAGACCCTGGACCCCGGCCTCACGGACTTCACCAGTGGGCCGGACGCGATCTGGGAGGCAGCCGCCATGACCGACGAGGCCGCCCTGGAGCAGTTTGCCGCCGACGGCAGCCTTTTGGACGAGACGATCCGGGACTTGATCCATAGACGCAGGGTCTACCCCTGCTGGTTCGGCTCCGGTTTGAAGCTGGAGGGCGTGGACGAGTTTCTCACAGGCCTCGACCGCTTCGCGCCGCGGCCGGAATATCCGGAGGCGTTTTCCGCCCAGGTCTACCAGATCATCCACGACGAGCAAAACGTGCGCCTCTCCTGCATGAAGCTCACCGGCGGCAGTCTGAAGGTGCGCGGCGCCGTTTCCTACACCCTGCCGGACGGCGAGGCCCTCACCGAGAAGGCGGCGGCTATCCGGCTCTACTCCGGCGCGAAGTTCGAAGCCGCCACCGAAGCCCCGGCGGGCAGTATCGTCGCCGTCCAGGGACTCACGAAAACCTGGCCCGGCCAGTCCATCGGTCAGGTGGGCAGCGCGGCCCCGCCGGTGCTGGAGCCCACCATGGACTACCGGATCCTGCCGCCCCAGGGTATGGACGCCCGCACCCTGCTGCCGAAGCTCCGGGAGCTGGAGGAGGAAGACCCCCAGCTGCGGCTTCGCTGGGACGAGCATCTCAGAGAGATCCGGGTGCAGCTCATGGGCGCGGTGCAGATCGAGGTGCTCCAGGCGCTGATCCGTGACCGCTTCGACGCCGACGTGCGGGTGGACGCGGGCCGCACTCTGTATCAGGAGACCATCACGAACACCGTGGAGGGCGTGGGCCATTTCGAGCCCCTGCGCCACTACGCTGAGGTGCACGTGCTGCTGGAGCCCGCCGAGCGGGGCAGCGGTCTGACCTTCGCCACCACCTGCAGCGAGGATGCATTGGACCGCAACTGGCAGCGGCTGATCCTCGGGATGCTGGCGGCCAAGCAGCACCGGGGCGTCCTCACCGGCGCGCCGCTGACGGATGTGAAGATCACCCTGATCGCCGGAAAGGCCCACCCCAAGCACACCGAGGGCGGCGACTTCCTCCAGGCTGCCTCCAGAGCCGTGCGCCACGGACTCATGCAGGCGGAGAGCGTGCTTTTGGAGCCGCAGTACGCCTTTCGTCTGGCGGTTCCACCGGAGCAGATCGGCAGAGCCATCAGCGACATTCGCGCCAAAAACGGCCGCTTCACCGGCCCGGAGCCGGAGGGGGACTTGAGCGTCATTTCCGGCACGGCACCGGTTTCCCAATTGCGGGACTACACCGCCGAGGTGGCCGCCTATTCCAGAGGCCGCGGCAGATTGACGCTGCTGCCCGGCGGCTATGATCTCTGCCACAATCAGGAACAGGTGCTTGCCGCATCCGATTACGACCCCGAGCGGGACACGGAAAACCCCGCGGATTCCGTTTTCTGCGCCCACGGGGCCGGCACGGTGATCCCCTGGGATCAGGTGCGGGATTATATGCACATCGACACCGGCTTCGGCAGGGAGAAAACTCCGCCGCCGCCCGCGCCCAGGATGTTCCGACGGAATCTGGATCTGGACGACCGGGTGCTGGAGGAGATCATGCAGCGGGAGTTCGGCCCCATCCGCAGGAAGGAGTACCGCGCCCCGGTGGTGAACGCCGCCGAGGATCCGGCGGAGCTGCTCCATCGGGGCAAGCAGCGGATCATCGTGGATGGCTACAATGTGATCTTCGCCTGGGACGAGCTGAAAACTCTGGCAAGGGACGATCTGGATCTGGCCCGGCAGCGGCTGCTGGACGTGCTCAGCAATTTCGCGGGCTTTGTCCAGTGCGAGCTGGTCTTGGTGTTCGACGGCTACCGGGTGGCCAACAACCGTGGCGAGAAGTCTGACTACCACAACATCCACGTGGTCTATACCAAAGAGCACGAGACCGCCGACGCCTACATCGAGAAGCTGGCCAACGACATCGGCAAAAATGAGCGTGTCCGGGTGGTCACCTCCGACAGCCTCATCCAGCTCTCCGCCCTGCGCTCCGGCGTCCTGCGCACCTCGGCCAGAGAATTTCGAAACGAGGTCCGCCAGACCGAGGAGCGGATCGAACAGGCGATCCGGGATCTGAACGGATAATCAGGATTGGAGAACCCTATGAACGAAGAACTCATCCGCCGGGCGGAGGATCTGGCGCGGCGGTGCGAAAAATCCGGCAGCGTGACCCACAGTGTCTTTCTCACGCCGGCGGAGCAGTACGCCCTGAACCAGTGGCGGCCCGCCGCGGACTGCACGGTATTGTTCCACGGCGGTGTGGAAAACGCTGAGCGGGCGGCGGCCTTTTTCCTGCCGGACTGGATGGATCCGGAGGACTTCGACCCTTCTGAGACCATCCGCTGCGTGAAGGTGACGGCCCACTTTGGCACCCCCGGTCACCGGGACTATCTGGGCTCCCTGATGGGCCTGGGCGTCCGGCGGGAGTGGCTGGGCGACATTTTGATCCGGGACAGCGTGGCCCATGTCCTCTGTCTGCACACCGTGGAGCGGGAGATCCTGACGCTGGAGAAGGTGGGGCGCTGCGGCGTGAAAACCGCCTCGGTGCCGCTCTCGGAGATCCCCGCACCGGAGCGGAAGGTGCGGCCGGTGAGCTTCACGGTGCAGTCGGTGCGATTCGACGCGGTGCTGGCGGGGCTGTTCCACCTCTCCAGAACGGCGGCCGCCGACCACATCCGAGCCGGGGACGCCAGCCTGAACTATTCCGAGTGCCTGCGGCCCGACGCCCCCGTGGAGCCCGGTGACGTGCTGAGCCTCCGCGGCTACGGCAAGGCCCGGGTCACCGAGCTGGGCGGCCAGTCGAGAAAGGGCAGGCAGTTTCTCACCGGAGAGGTCTACTGCTGAGTTTCGACACCCTTCGCCGGAGGGAAAGCACCTCCGGCGATTCTTTCACACTGGTTTGTCGAATTTTGTCGAAAATAAGTTTACATAAAATTATGGTGAATCTTGTCTAAACTGCCAGCTTTATGCCAAATCTGACAGAAAAAGCTGGAACGCTCTGGTTTTACGTCGAATTATGTAAACAAAAAGTGAGACCGTTTCGCGCTGATTCGCGTTGATTTCCCACGGTCTGTATGCTAAATTATCCATGGAACAGCGGTGAATCTGCGAAAATAGACACAAGTGGCGCCGCGAACGATACTTTCTGCGGAGGAATTAATTATGACAACCAAAATCAAGGTACTCCTGGCGGACACCAATGAAGAATTTCGGACTCTGCTGGGGAGTCTGATCGACGCGGAGCCGGATCTGGAAATCGTGGGCAGTGCCGAAAACGGTGAGCAGGCGCTCCAACTGGTGCGGGAGCTGGATCCCGACGTGCTGGTGACGGACGTGATCCTGCCGAAAATGGATGGTCTCGCGGTGCTGCAGCGGCTGCAGAGCGCCGGCGCCCGCACGCGGACGGTGGTGGTCTCCGGGTTCTATACCCAGCAGGTGCTCACCGAGGCCTCGGAGCTGGGCGCGGCGTTTTTCCTGCCGAAGCCCTGTTCGCCGGAGCTGCTGCTGAATCGCATCCGCCAGGCCACCCAGTCCAGACCCGCGCAATTCCCGACGTTCCCGGTGCAGGAGCTGCCACAGGAGCCCAGCCTGGAGTCGCAGGTCACGGAGATCATCCACGAGATCGGCGTCCCGGCTCACATCAAGGGCTACCAGTATCTGCGGGAGGCCATCATCCTCACCATCAACGATATGGAGATCATCAACGCCGTCACCAAGGCGCTTTATCCCGCGGTGGCGAAGCGGTTCAACACCACCCCCAGCCGGGTGGAGCGGGCCATCCGCCATGCCATCGAGGTCGCCTGGGACCGAGGCGACATCGAGGTTTTGCAGAAGTACTTCGGCTACACGGTCTCCAACGCCAAGGGAAAGCCGACGAATTCGGAATTCATTGCGATGATCGCGGACGCCCTCACCCTCCAGAGAAAGCAGACCACCAGAGTGTGAAGGTATTGTAAATCAACTGGTTTGCGAATGGAATCGAAGCCGATCCAATTGGATTGCAGATAGGAAAAAAGGGCAGGAAGAATCCTGCCCTTTTCTGTTTTGCGGATATCGCACGCGTTTGCTCTGTGGGGCAAGCGCTGCTGGATCAGTTCAAAAAGTCTCTCAGCCGTTTGCTGCGGCTGGGGTGGCGGAGCTTCCGGAGGGCCTTGGCCTCGATCTGACGGATACGCTCACGGGTGACGTTGAACTCCTTGCCCACCTCTTCCAGAGTGCGGGTGCGGCCGTCCACCATGCCGAAGCGTAGCTCCAGCACCTTCTTCTCTCTGGGGGTCAGAGTGTCCAGCACTTCGGCCAGCTGCTCCTTCAGCAGCGTGAGGCTCGCGGCCTCGCTGGGCTCGCTGGCGTCCTCGTCCTGGATGAAGTCGCCCAGGTGGGAGTCCTCCTCCTCACCGATGGGGGTCTCGAGGCTGACAGGCTCCTGGGCGATCTTCAGGATCTCGCGGACCTTCTCCACGCTCATGCCCATCTCGGCGGCGATCTCCTCGGCGGAGGGATCGTGGCCCAGCTCCTGCAGCAGCTGACGGCTGACGCGGATGACCTTGTTGATGGTCTCCACCATGTGCACGGGGATGCGGATGGTGCGGGCCTGGTCGGCGATGGCGCGGGTGATAGCCTGCCGGATCCACCAGGTGGCGTAGGTGGAGAACTTGTAGCCCTTTTCGTAGTCGAACTTCTCCACGGCCTTGATCAGACCCAGGTTGCCCTCCTGGATCAGATCCAGGAACAGCATGCCGCGGCCCACATAGCGCTTGGCGATGCTGACCACCAGACGGAGGTTGGCCTCTGCCATGCGGCGCTTGGCCTCCTCGTCACCCTCCGCCATGCGCATGGCCAGGGCGCGCTCCTCGTCGGGGGTGAGCAGCGGGACTTTGCCGATCTCCTTGAGGTACATGCGCACCGGGTCGTCGGTGGAAAAGCTGTCGGCCATGGCGTCGGTGTCGGCCAGCTCCTCTTCGGTGATCTCCTCGATCTCCTGGATCTCCTCCAGCTCGGGGTTGGCGTCGTCCAGCGGCGGCAGCACGTCGTCCACACCGGCGTAGTCCACACCGGCGGCGTCCAGCTGATCGTAGAGGGCCTTCTCCTCGTCAGAGCTGAGATTCAGCTCCTCCAGGATCTGCTTGTCCTTATCGGAGAGCTTTTTATCCTTCTTGCTGCGCTCGACCAGCTCAGCGATCTGCTCTTCTCTGGATTTGACTGCATCGCCGTTCTTCGCGCCGTCTTCGGCCAGCATGGCGTCGGCCATGGCCTCCAGTTCCTCAGGCGTGGGCGTCGCTTCTTTTTTCTTGCTCATTTGGTACCTCCGTATCCCTTTCGTTCCTTGAGTTTTTCTGCGTAAGCCCTGAGATCGGTTTCCCCGGTCACAAGACTGTCGGTGTTAAGAATGTTGATATAGTCAGCCAGCGCCTGTTCGCGCCGGTCGCTTGCGTCGTCGTGCTGGATGATCCGGGTGAGGATCTGCAGCTCCTGATTGCTCAGCGTCTCGCCCAGGGCGGCCAGGGAGACCGGGCGTTTCTGCTCGGCGTGCTCCAGCAGCACCGTGAAGATGTGCTTCAGCTCCGGGGAGGAAAACTGCTCCGGCTTCGGCGGCTGCACCGATTGAAACAGCGCACTGTCCAGATACAGCAGCCGGATGATCCCTTCCTCGGCGGCGGCGGAATGGGGGTTGTCGTACCGGACGCCGCTGCGCTTTTCCTGCTGCCGCACGGGGCGAAGCTGCTCTCTCGTCAGCTCCCTCTGGGCGGTGCGAAGCTTGCTTTTTCGCTGCCGCTTGATCTCGTCCAGAACCGCGGTGTTGGGGATGCCCGCCTGCTCGGCCACCCGCATGGCGTAGACCTCCCGCTCCACGCTCCCGGGGAGCTGGGCGATGACGCCGGCGGCCTCCTTGACGTAGCTCACCTTCTGCTCGTCCACCTGAAGATCATACTTCCGCCGGACGCTCTGGAGCCGGTATTCGATGTGGTTCTCCGACCCCTCCAGAAGATTCCGGAAGGCGTCGGCCCCGTAGGCTTTGATGTACTCATCGGGATCCTTCGCGCCCTCCATCCGAAGCACGCGCACCCGCATGTCCAGCTTTTCCAGCAAACCGATGGCCCGTTGCGCGGCCTTCTGCCCGGCGCCGTCGGCGTCGTAGGCGATGACGATCTCGTTGGTGTAGCGGCTCAAAAGCCGCGCCTGTTCCGGGGTCAGGGAGGTGCCCAGCGAGGCCACCGCGCAGTCGAAGCCCGCCTGGTGGAGGCTGGCCACGTCCACGTTGCCCTCCACCAGAATGATGAAGCCCATTTTGGACTTCTTCGCCAGATTCAGACCGAAGAGATTGTGGCTCTTGCTGAAGACCACGGTCTCCGGCGAGTTCATATATTTCGGCTCCCCGTCGCCGAGAATGCGGCCGGAGAAGCCGATCACGTTGCCGCGGACGTCGATCACCGGGAACATGAGCCGGTTGCGGAAAGTGTCGTAGACGCCGCCTTTCTTCCCGTGGCGGACAAGACCCGCGTCGAAGAGCTCGTGCTCGGAGTAGCCCTTGGCCTTCATGGCGTCGGTGAGAGAAGTCCAGGTGTCCGGCGCGAAGCCGAGACCGAAGTTCGTGGCGGTGCGGCCGCTGAGCTGCCGCCGCTGCAGGTATTCTCTGGCCGGTGCGCCGGAGGGGGCCTTCATCTGCTCATAGAAAAACCTGGCCGCGTCCCGGTTCAAAGCCAGCATCCGTTCCCGCTTCTTGGCGTTGGGATCGTCCTCCTGCTCCGGGATCGCCATGCCCGCGCGCCTCGCCAGAAAGGCCACCGCGTCGGGGAAGGAGAGGTTCTCGATCTCCATGATGAAACCGATGACGCTGCCGCCCTTGCCGCAGCCGAAGCAGTGATAGATCTGCTTGTCCGGCGACACGGAAAAGGACGGGGTCTTTTCGCTGTGGAAGGGGCAGAGGCCAAACAGATTGGAACCGCTGCGCTTGGTGAGCTGGACATAGCTGCCCACCACGTCCACGATGTCGTTGCGCTCCGCCAGCTCCTGCAAAAAGAGCTCGGAGAATGCCATGGGTTTGACCTCCTTTCCACTTATTTATGCTGTTGCTTATTTAATACTCCACGCGGCGGGGATGAACAGCTTCCCGTAGACCTCCATGGTGTAGCTGTCGGTCATGCCGGAGACGTAGTCGCAGACTGCACGCTCCGGACCTTCCTCCATGGCGACCTTTCGATAGAGCTCCGGCAGCTCGCCGATGTGCCTGACGTAGTACTCCCAGATGGCGGCGAGGATGTCCTCCACCTTCCGCTCTTCGCCCTTGGCGACGGGGTTGTGATAGACCGCCTCGAACATGTATTTGTGGAAGGTGTCCACCGCCTCCTGCATGTCGGGGGACATCTGCAAAACGCCGTTCTGGCTGTTTGCGATGATGTCGGTGAGGATGGAGTTGATCCGCTCGGAGTTCCGGTTGCCGATCCGCTCCCGGACGATCTGCGGCACATCCTCGGGCCGCACGATGCCGCCGCGGATGGCGTCGTCCAGATCGTGATTGATGTAGGCCACCCGGTCGCTGAGCCGTACCACGTCGGCCTCCAGGGTGTCCTTCGGCTCTCCGGTGGTGTGGTTCAGGATGCCGATGCGGGTCTCGTCACAAAGATTCAATCCCCGGCCCTCCCGCTCCAGGCGATCCACCACTCTGAGACTCTGCTCATAGTGGCGAAAGCCCTCGCCGGTGAAGATGGCGTTCAGCGCCCGCTCTCCCGCGTGACCGAAGGGGGTGTGGCCCAGATCGTGGCCCAGGGCGATGGCCTCGGTGAGATCCTCATTTAAACGAAGCGCCCGGCTGATGGTTCTTGCCAGTCTGGAGACCTCCAGCGTGTGGGTCAGGCGGGTGCGGTAGTGGTCCCCCTCCGGCTGGAGAAAGACCTGGGTTTTGTGCTTGAGTCTGCGGAAGGATTTCGAGTGGGTGATGCGGTCGATGTCCCTTTGAAAGCAGGTCCGCATGGCGCAGGGCTCCTCCGGCTCCCGCCTGCCTCTGGAATTTGAGGAGAGCACACCGTAAGGCCCGATCAGCAGCTTCTCCGCCGCCTCTCTCGCCAGTCTCGCATCCGCCATGAAGATCCCTCCCAATAAAGAAGTATCAGGGTATTGCAAAAATAGCCTTGCAATACCCTAATACTACATTTCTTCGGAAAATCCTTTTTATTTTTTTGAAAAAAACAAAAAATTTTTTCTTACCAGTTTCGGCTGAATTCGGATAATTCCAGACCCTCATTTTTCTGCTCCGCCCAGCGGATGGACCACTCGTTGTTGAACAGCAGCAGATCCTTCCCGTGGAAGTCCTGCACCCAGCGGGTGTCGCTGGCGAGATTCAGCTCGTCGGGCTTCCTGGGGGTCTTTTCGATCCAGCGGATATAGCCGTAGCTGAGGTCTCTTCTGCGGATATCCACGTTGTATTCGTTCTTCAAACGGTACTCCAGCACCTCAAACTGCAGCACGCCGACGGCGCCCACGATGACCTCCTCCATGCCGGAGTTGGGGGCGTGGAACATCTGGATGGCACCCTCCTGGGCGATCTGGGTGACGCCCTTGGTGAACTGCTTGCGCTTCATGGTGTCCACCTGAGAGATCACGCTGAAGTGTTCCGGTGCGAAGGTGGGGATGCCCTCAAACTGCACCTTGTGCTTTGCGGCGCAGACGGTGTCGCCGATGGAGAAGATGCCGGGGTCAAACACGCCGATGATGTCCCCGGCGAAGGCCTCGTTGATGATGGCGCGCTCCTGGGCCATCATCTGCTGGGGCTGGGCCAGCTTCAAGACTTTGCCGCCCTGGACATGGAGGTACTCTTTATCCCGCTCGAATCTGCCGGAGCAGATCCGCATGAAGGCGATGCGGTCCCGGTGGGCCTTGTTCATGTTGGCCTGGATCTTGAAAACAAAGGCGGAGAAATCCTCACCCATGGGGTCGACTTCGCCGTCGGCGGTCTCTCTGGGCAGGGGGGAGGTGGTCATGCTGAGGAAGTTTTCCAGGAAGGGCTCCACGCCGAAGTTGGTCAGCGCCGAGCCGAAGAACACGGGGCTCAGCTCACCGGCGCGCACGGCGTCGAGATCAAACTCATAGCTGGCGCCGTCCAGCAGCTCGATGTCCTCCACCAGCTTTTCGCGCATCAGATGGCCGATCAGCTCGTCCAGACGCTCGGTGTCCGTGAGCTCGCACTCGATGGCAGAGATCTTGTTCTGGCCCCGGTGGAACTCCTGGAAGGCCAGGATCTCTCTCCGATCCCGGTCGAATACGCCCTTGAAGTCGTGGCCGCAGCCGATGGGCCAGTTCACCGGATAGGTGCCGATGCCGAACTCCTTTTCCAGCTCCTCCATGAGCTCGAAGGGGTCACGGGCCTCGCGGTCCAGCTTGTTGATGAAGGTGAAGATCGGGATGTGCCGCATGGCGCAGATCTTGAAGAGCTTTCTGGTCTGGGGCTCGATGCCCTTGGCGGCGTCGATGACCATGACGGCGCTGTCGGCGGCCATGAGGGTGCGGTAGGTGTCCTCGGAGAAGTCCTGGTGGCCCGGGGTGTCGAGGATGTTGATGCAGTAGCCGTTGTACTCAAACTGCATGACCGAGGAGGTGATGGAGATGCCGCGCTGCTTCTCCAGCTCCATCCAGTCGGAAACCGCGTGCCGCGCGGTGGCCTTGCCCTTGACGCTGCCCGCCAGCTGGATGGCCCCGCCGTAGAGCAGCAGCTTTTCCGTCAGCGTGGTCTTGCCCGCGTCGGGGTGGGATATAATGGCGAACGTCCGGCGACGCTCGATCTCCTGCCGATAATCCATGTGCTTTCACCTTTTCATTCGATTTCAAACTCCGATATTATATCCAAAAAATGCTGCTGTGTCAACAAAAAGGCGAAAACAGCAAAAGCCCGATCCCACAGGAGAGCACGTTGGCCCCGAGGGTGAGGAAAAACAGCTTCCGGCCCCGTCCGAAGGCAAATGCGTAGACCAGATACTCCGCCGCCACAACCAGACACTCCAGCAGCAGCGCGGTGATCCACGTTTTCCCGATCAGCGCCAGGATGAGGTTCAACAGCAGATTCGTGACCACGTTCACCAGAACGATGATGGAAACGGCGTTCCGATCCCGATAGCCGAACAGTATCAGAAAGATCGTCTCAACGGCAACGGTCAGCAGGCAGGCGAGCAGGAGGCTCATTTTTTGTTGTTCCTGCGCTTCTGGATGGCGCGGATCAGCAGGCTGCAGGCGATGGCCACCACCGCCACGATCAACACAACGACGCCCAATCCCACAACCAGCACACCGCCGCTGAGGGAGTCCGCGCTGGCGGAGAAGATGCACAGGCAAATGGCGGTCAGAACCGCGCCGAAGGTGTCAACGAGCTTTTTCATGTGGTTCATCCTTTCTCTCGAAGATCTTCTTTTCCGAATACAAAATTGCCCAGAGGCCGAAGCAGAAGCTTACTACTACGCAGACCCACAGCGCCGGGCCGGTCAAAGTCATGAGTCCGCCCAGAACGGTGCCTGGCCAAAGAGCGGATGCCGCGAGGCCAAAGGCGAAGCCTGGCGCCTCCGGCATGGCGCGGTACAGGAGCCACAGGGTCACCGGCATGGTGAGGTTTATGAGGAACTGCCCTGCCAATGCGGGCACCATCCAGTTGGAGCAGAAGGCGATCAGAACGGCGGCGGGGACGACGGAGAGCCATGCGCTGTTTCTGGCTCCGATCCGGTCGCAGACAAAGCCGCCCAAGGTCTTGCCGAGGAACACGAACCCGGTCATCACCAGCGCCGCCGGGATCCCGACCTTCCACGGGAAATGCACCGCGCTGCCGCCCACCGCCCGCACCGCCACTGCAGCGGTCAGCAGAACCGGAATCAGCAGGGAGACCTCGGCGGTCTGCTCGTTCCTTTCAGCGGGCGCGGAGCGGCTCAGGGGAATCTCCAAAATAGCGCAGAGGGTCAGCAGGATCGCGAACACGGTTCCCAGCTGCGGCCAGAGCGTGCCGAGGGTCACGCCGATGGCCCCCGGCGCCACGAAGACGCCCAGCGCTCCGGCCTTTCCGCGGCTCCGCTCCAATGTCATGGAGCCGCCGGCCACATGAAACACGCTGTTGCCGAGCCCGATGCAGCAGATCCGCGCGAGGATCGGCAGGGGAAGGGCAAATCCCAGTACCACCAGCAGCATGGAGATCGCCGCCGAGAGGCCGTGCTTTCGGATCCGGTCTGCCGCCAGCCCCGCCAGACACTGGGTGGAGAAGGCCAACGTGTTGTAAAGCACGATCATATTCACGTCCGCCGCCGCAGCGGAGCCAAACACCGTCGCCGCGCAGAGCCCATCCACCAGCAGATGGGACACCGCGTTCAGCCCCAGCAGTCTTTTGGAATCAGCGCATCCTCTGCCCATCGCCGCACCTCCTTTCTCATATCTTTTTCTCCAGAGTACCACATCCCAAAAATGTTGTAAATACTTTACGAAAATATTTCATAAATATTAAATCAAAAAAACAGCACCGCAGGATATTCTACGGTGCTGTTAGTTTACATAATTATATTATGTTAATCATTTGAGGCGATCGGCACGGCTTTCATGGCCTCTCCGGTGACGACTGCCTCGGCGCTTCCGGCGGTGAGATCCCGCAGCTGGGTTTGAAACTCCTCCACATTTTCCTCCGGCAGGAGGATGTGCAGGTTCATGTCCGCGCCGTAGTCCACGCCGTCCACGGTGCCGTTCAGGGCGGCCACGGTGTTTTTCATCCGCTCGAAGAGGGCGTAGGAGCAGGGCACGTCCAGACAGACCCAGCGTCTCACGCTGCTGATCCCCGCGGCGGTGAGGGCGTCCTTGGCGCTCTTGGTGTAGGCCCGCAGGAGCCCTCCGGTACCCAGCAGAACGCCGCCGAAGTACCGGGTCACCACGCAGACCACGTTGGTGACGTTCTCCCGCTTAAAGACCTCCAGCATGGGGATGCCGGCGCTGCCCTGGGGCTCGCCGTCGTCGGAATAGCGCTCCGGCCCCTCCTGGATCCGGTAGCACCAGCAGTTGTGCCGGGCGTCGTGATATTGCTTTTTCATGGCGGCGATGAAGTCCCGGGCTTCCTCCTCGGTCTCGACCATGCGCACATGACCCAGGAAGGAGGAGCGCTTCTCGGTAAATTCCGCCTCGCCGTCCCCGGTGGGGATCCGATAAGGTTCCATGGCAGCTCCTTAGAATCCGTGATTATCCTCTGATCAGCTCCGCTTTTGCCTCGCAGTAGATGCAGCGATAGGTTTTCGTTTCCCGGTTGGCCAGCTGAAAAACCTGGGGCAGATCCGGCTCCACGCTGGTGATGCAGCGGGGATTGCGGCATTTGAGCACGTTCTCGATGCGCTCCGGCAGCCCGGCGTGCTTCTTTCCGACCAGCTTGCCGTCTTTGATCACGTTGATGGTGGCGTCGGGATCCACGAAGCCCAGCACGTCCAGATTCATGTCGATGGCGGAGACGGAGTCGATCTTGATGATGTCCTTCTTGCCCATCTTCCCGCTGGGGGCGTTTTTGATGATGGCCACGGGGCAGTCCAGCTTGCCCAGCTTCAGCAGCCGATAGAGCTCCATGGCCCCGCCGGCGCGGATGTGGTCGATGACGATGCCGTTCTGGATGGAATCAATGTTCATGCTGTGCCTCCTCCAAGAGCTTGAGGATCAATGCCATGCGGACGTACTTGCCGCAGAGCGCCTGGCGGAAGTAGCAGGCTCTGGGGTCTGCGTCGATGGCGGTGTCGATCTCGTTGACCCGGGGCAGGGGATGCAGGATGGAGAGATCGGCTTTGGCGTTTTTCAGCTTCTCCGGGGTGAGGATGTAGCTGTCCTTCAGACGGAGATAGTCCTCCTCGTTGAAGAAGCGCTCTCTCTGGACTCTGGTCATGTAGAGCACGTCCAGTTCCGGCATCACTGCGGTGAGATCCGTGGTCTGCACATAGGGGAGCCCCTGCTCCTGCAGCACATCCTTTTTGATGTAGCTGGGGAGCTTCAGTTCGTCCGGGCTGATGAGCACGAAGTTCACGTTCTCGCAGCGGCTGAGGGCGGCGATCAGCGAGTGCACCGTGCGGCCGAATTTCAAATCGCCGCAAAAGCCGATGGTGAAGTTGTCAAGCCTTCCCTTTTCTCTGCGGATGGTCATAAGATCCGTGAGAGTCTGGGTGGGGTGGTTGTGGCCGCCGTCGCCGGCGTTGATGATGGGCACGGTGGAGTGCATGGCGCCCACCATGGGCGCGCCCTCTTTCGGGTGCCGCATGGCGATGATGTCGGCGTAGCAGCCCACCACGCGGATGGTGTCGCTGACGCTCTCGCCCTTGCTGGCGGAGGAACTGGCAGCCTCGGAGAATCCCAGCACCTGGCCGCCCAGCTCATACATGGCGGCCTCGAAGCTCAGCCTCGTGCGGGTGCTGGGCTCGAAAAACAGGGTGGCCAGCTTTTTGTAATGGCACTTCTCCCGATAGGCGTCGGGGTTTGCCACGATGTCGTCCGCCAGATCCAGCAGGGAGACGATCTCCTCCTGACTCAGATCGCGGATGTCAATGAGGTGCTTCATTCCCCGGCCTCCATCCAACTCTCATCCAGCGGATCGTCCCGGAATTTCAGAACTCTTGCGATGTCGCTCTCGGCGATGTAGCCCTCGGCGGCGGCGGCCTCGCACAGCGCGTCCAGATCGGTGATGCTGACGGCCTTGATGTTGGCGTTTTTGAGCGCCTCCTTGCCGCGGGCCATGTTGTAGGTGAAAATGCTCACCACGCCCAGCACCTCGGCGCCGAACTCCCGGAGGGCGTCCACGGTCTGGATGACGCTGCCGCCGGTGGAGATCAGGTCCTCGATGACCACCACCTTGTCGCCGGGCTCCAGATGGCCCTCGATGCGGTTCTGGCGGCCGTGATCCTTGCTGCTGGAGCGAACGTAGCCCATGGGGATGTTCATCAGATGGGCGGCGATGGCGGCGTGGGCGATGCCGGCGGTGGCGGTGCCCATGAGCACCTCGCAGTCGGGAAACTCCCGGCGCACGGTGTCGGCGATGGCGGACTCCACCTCGCTGCGGACGGTGGGCGCCGTGAGAATCAGGCGGTTGTCGGTGTAGACCGGGCTCTTGATGCCGCTGGCCCAGGTGAAGGGATCCTCGGGTCTGAGAAACACGGCCCCGATGGACAGCAGACGGCGGGCGATGGTTTGCTTCATAGGATGACCTCCTGAGAGTTAGTTTACATAATTATTATCCGTTCAGCCCACAAACTCCTCCACACAGCGGTGGTAGGCCGCCACGGGATCCTCGGACTTGGTGATGGGGCGGCCGACGACGATGTAGTCGCTGCCGAGGGCCTTGGCGTTGGCGGGGGTGGTGATGCGCACCTGGTCGTCGGTGGGCTGGGCGGCGGCGAACCGGACGCCGGGGGTCACGGTGAGGAAACCGCTGCCGCAGCGGTCGTGGACGGCCACGGACTCCAGCGGGGAGCAGACCACGCCGTCCAGTCCGGCGGCTCTGGCGTTGGCAGCGTACTGGAGCACCACTTCCTCCAGCGGCCGGTCGATCAGCAGCTCGTTTCTCATGCGCTGCTCGTCGGTGCTGGTCAGCTGGGTCACGGCGATCAGCAGCGGGTGGCTGCCGTCGGGGCGGGTGAGCCCCTCCAGGGCGGCCTCCATCATCTTGATGGTGCCGTAGGCGTGGACGTTGACCATGTCGGCCCCCAGCTCTCTGAGGATGCGCATGCTGCGGCCGACGGTGTTGGGAATGTCACAGAGTTTCAAATCCAGAAAGACCTTGTGGCCCCGCTGCTTCAGGGAGCGGACGATGTTCGGCCCGGCGGAGTAAAACAGCTCCATGCCGATCTTCACGAAGGGACGCTCGTCCCCGAACTGCTCCAGAAACCGGAGCGCGTGTGCTGCGCTGGGGAAATCGCAGGCGATGATGACGTCTTTACCCATGATGTGCGCCTCCTATAACAGATTTCAAGTCAGTGATTCCGTACTTTTCCATGACAGCGGGAAGCTGTTCGATGATGGTTTTGCAGGCGAAGGGATCCCGCAGATTGGCAGCGCCCACGCCAACGGCGGACGCACCGACCAGCATCATTTCAATCACGTCCTCCGCGGAGCTCACGCCGCCGAGACCCAGGATCGGGATGCTGACGGCCACCCGTACCTTGGGCACCCTTCACCGCAAGCCGCATGGCCATGTAGCTCGTCGGCGTCGTCGAACGCCAGGAGTAGAGCGAATAGGTGTCGGACGTGATGACGATGTTGGTGAGCTCTACCGCGGTTTCCGGCTCGGAAGGATTCTCCAGGCCAAAGAGCGTTACGACCGAAGGCGTGGACTGTTGCGACGAATCGCAGCGCGCGCGGAATTGCACGTAACCGATTCCGTTCGTGATGGCCGGGCCCTGCACGTATGGGTAGCTCAGTGCGTATTCGTTCTCGCCTTGCGTCTTCTCCGGATCGGCCAGGTCGCTTTCCCTGCCGGTGATGCCGCT
>ONIN01000029.1 GCA_900317905.1 uncultured Eubacteriales bacterium
TAACCGCCCGACCTATCCGACACAATGGCCAAGTGTCGGATAGGAACGGCAAAATTTTTTGCACTTCTATTGCTTCTTTATCACACATAAGCAAAGTCGGCAAGGTTCTCAGCAACATTGTTGCGATCATCTGCATCGTGGCTTTCTGCCTGTGCGTGGTGGGTGCTGTCGGCGTGGCCCTCGGCTTCGACGCTGTGGAAGTGGGCGGCATCACCATCGAGGGCATCGTGGAGATGGACGGCGAGATGACCAAGGAAATGCTCATGGCGGTCGCCATCGGCGGCGCCATCGTCTGCGCCGCGGAGGCCGTGCTGGCCGAATTCGCGGTGCATTACTTCAAGCGGGAGCTGGCGGACGGCACCCCCTTCACCCGCGGCGGCGCGGGTGAGCTCCAGCGTCTCGGCATCCTGGCCGTCGTGCTCCCCATCGTGGCGGGGCTCCTTTCGTCGATCCTCTTCACCGCAATGGCGCCGGAGCTGGCAGATTCCCTGTCGATGGATCTGGAGATGTCCGGCACGGCGGCCATCGGCGTCATGATGATCGTCATGGCCCAGGTCTGCAAATACGGAACGGCGCTGGAGGAGAAGCGCAGCCAGCCGGAGCTGTATTGATCCATGCAATACTGCAAAACTGTTTTGCTGAAGGACGGCCGATCCTGCACCATCCGAAACGGCACGGAGCAGGACGGCAAGGCGCTGCTGGATATCTTCCTGCTGACCCACGCGCAGACGGACTATCTGCTCTCCTACCCGGATGAAAGCACCATGACCGAAGCCGGGGAAGCGCAGTTTTTGCAGGAGAAAACCGCCTCTGAAAACGAGATCGAGCTGCTGGCCGTCGTGGACGGCCTTGTGGTCGGATCCGCTGGGATCGGCAGCATCGGCACGAAGGACAAGGTGAAGCACCGGGCCACCTTCGGCATCAGCGTGGATCAGGCGTACTGGGGCCTCGGCATCGGCAGAGCGCTGACGGAGGCCTGCATCGAGTGCGCCAAGGCCGCCGGGTATCTGCAGCTGGAGCTGGAGGCTGTGGCGGAAAACCAACATGCCCTGAAGCTCTATGAAAGTGTGGGCTTCACGGAGTACGGCAGAAACCCGAAGGGCTTCCGCTCCCGGTTCACCGGCTGGCAGGAGATCGTGCTCATGCGGCTGGAGCTGGAACCATAAACAATAAAACATCCCCGCTCAGGGTTGGAACTGAGCGGGGATGTTTGTTGCGATTTGGAAGAGAATCTCAGCGCAGAGACTGTGCGAATGATTGGATTTCCAGCAGACGCGCGTCCGAAACCGGGGCTTCCCCGTGGTGGGTGAACACGCCCGCGATCTCGAGACCCAGGAACTCCTCAAAGTCCCCGTGGAGGGAAAACAGCGCGCCGTCATACATATCCGGGTCGCCGGAGGAGAGGAACATGGCGATCTTCTTCAAGTTCGTCAGATCCTCCGGGAAGCCGGAAGCGTAGAATCGGTCGATGGTGCATTTGAGCTGTCCGGAGAGATTGTGGTAATAGATCGGGGACGCCAGCACCAGCATGTCCGCTTCGTGCAGCAGGGGATAGACCTCCTGCATATCATCCTTCTGGATACACTGTCCGCCGCCCTTGGTGTGGCAGTATTCGCAGCCGAGACAGCCGCGGATGTTCTTTCGGCAGACGTCGATCTGCCAGATCTCGTGTCCGGCCTGCTCCGCACCCGCACGAAAGGCCGAGAGCATCTGCGCCGTGTGCCCCATGGGGCGGGGGCTGCCGTTCAGGATCAGAATTTTCATTTCTCACCCTCCAGAATACGCAGCGTGACGTCTCCGTTTGCCAGCAGATCTGTCATCTCTTCCGGAGACAGATCTGCATGGCCCAGCCGGGTGTAGGCCCAGGTGTTGGAGCCGTAGAATACCACGATCTGATCCCCGGAGTAGAGAACGATATCTCCGGATTGGGTGGTTGTCTGCCGGTCGCTGCGAGGGAGACGCTGCCCGATGGGACCAACCTGCTCAAATCCGCCGTACATGGACATGGAGACCGTGAGCCCGTCGCCGTGCGCAAGTGCGCGCAGCGCGTTCACGGAGTCGTTTTTCTCCCATGTGACAGGCACTTCCGAATCATTGATGAATAGCTTCATGCCGATTTCCTCCGAGTTGGTTTCTTCATAGCTGACGGGAGCCGCCGATGGCTCCGGCGTTGCCGCCCTGCTGCAGCCTGCAATCAGCAAACACAGCAGAGCCGTCAGCGCTGCAAGGATTCTTTTCATAGAGTCACTTCAGAAATTCCGCGAAGAACTGCTCCAGCTTGTCGAAGGGAATGGCGTTGGTCTTGCCGCCGTCGTAGAGGTCGGTGTGGCTGGCACCGGGGATGAGGAGCAGCTCCTTGTTGTCGGCGTACTTGCTGTCCTTCACCATGTCGGCGTAGGCGTCCTTGCCGAAGTAGCAGGAGTGGGCGGCGTCGCCGTGCATCACCAGCACCGCGCTGCGGATCTCATTGGAGTACTGCAAAATGGGCTGGTTGAGGAAGCTCTCGCAGCCGATCACGTTCCAGCCTCCGTTGGAGTTGAGGGATCTGGGGTGGTAGCCGCGCTCGGTCTTATAATAATCATAATAATCCTTCACAAAGTAAGGTGCGTCCTCCGGCAGGGGATCGACCACGCCGCCGCCCAGCTGGTATTCGCCGTTTTTCAGATCTTCGAGACGCTGGGCGCACATGGCGGCGCGTTTCTGGTAGCGGGCCTCCTCGCTGTCCTCGGAGTCGAAATAGCCCTTGGCGTTGACCCGGGTCATGTCATACATGGTGGAGGCCACGGTGGCCTTGACGCGGGTGTCCAGCGCGGCGGTGTTGATGGCCATGCCGCCCCAGCCGCAGATGCCGATGATGCCGATGCGGTCGGGGTCCACCCGGTCATGGAGAGACAGGAAGTCCACCGCCGCCATGAAGTCCTCGGTGTTGATGTCCGGGGAGGCCATGTAGCGCACATTGCCGCCGCTCTCGCCGGTGAAGGAGGGATCAAAGGCCAGGGTCAGGAAGCCGCGCTCGGCCATGGTCTGGGCGTAGAGACCGGAGCACTGCTCCTTCACCGCGCCGAATGGACCGCAGACCGCGATGGCGGGCAGCTTTCCGTCGGCTGCCTTCGGGGTGTAGAGATCCGCCGCCAGGGTGATGCCGTAGCGGTTGAGGAAGGTCACCTTTTTGTGGTCGACCTTGTCACTTTTGGGGAAGGTCTTGTCCCAATCCTGGGTCAGCTTCAATGCTTCCATCTGCATGTTGAGAATCTCCTTTACATTCGATTTTGTGTCTGCCGGATCAGCAGATCCAGACGATCCAGCTGCCGCTGCTGTACATGCAGCGCGTCCAGCTGCGCAGAGCGACACAGGCGCAGACAGCGATTCAGCTCTGCCCAGGCGCCGGCCGCATAGAGCCGCTTCGCCTGATCGATGGTGCGCGCATCGCAGCCGGCGTCCTGCAGATGCATCTGCAGCCGGTCGAAGTCGTCCATGGTTCCGCCTCCGTTTTTTCTTGCTGATTGCATGATAACACCTTGCAAGAAAATGCGCTAATAGTTATAATGAATATCGTGATATACGTTATATGCATTTCATAGCGGGAGGCATTCACATGGAAATTCGGACACTGCGCTACTTCCTCGCCGTGGCGCGGGAGGAGAACATGACCCGGGCGGCGGAGCTGCTGCACGTGACCCAGCCGACCCTCTCCAGAGCGCTGCGGACGCTGGAGGACGAGCTGGGGAAAAAGCTCTTTCTGCGCCACAGCTTCCGCATCGAGCTGACGCCGGAGGGGATGCTGCTGCGGGATCGGGCGGAGGATCTGCTGCTGATGGCGGACAAGATCGAGCGGGAGTTTCTGTCCCTGGACGATCTCACCGGCGGGGAGCTGTATTTCGGCCTTGCGGAGTCCTATCAGATCCGCTGGCTGGCCAGAGCCCTGCGCTCCATGAAGCAGCGCTGTCCGGATCTCCGCTATCATATCACCAGCGGCGACACCGAGCAGGTGACGGAAAAGCTGGACAAGGGCCTGCTGGATTTCGCCGTCATCTGCGAGACTCCGGATGCCCGGAAGTATGAGGCCATTCCGTTTCCGGAGGGCGACCGCTTCGGTCTGGTCGGTCCGGCGGACGCTTTTCTGGCGGAGAAATCCTCGGTGCGCCCGGAGGATCTCGCCGGGCTGCCGCTCTTCTGCTCGGAGCAGAGCTGGGTCAATGACATCGAACCCTGGGCCGGAGCGCAGTTCGACGCCATGCATCTGGAGGGCTCCTTCCGGCTTTCCTACAACGGTTCCCTGTTTGCCAGAGAGGGACTTGGCTACCTGCTCACTCTGGAGCATCTGGTGGACACTTCCAAAAAAAGCGGGCTGGTGTTCCGGCCGCTGGAGCCGGATCTGACGCTGCGGTTTTATCTGATCTGGAACCGCTACCAGACCTTCACCCCCATCGCGGAACGGTTTCTGGAGCTGATCCGTGGGGAGCTTGCAGGTTCCGAAAACCAATAGTTCGGTTTTTTGGGCTTGTCAAGGGCCCCGGATGGCGTTATACTGTGCGCTGTACTTCTGCTTTGGAGGGCTGTTATGTCCGCGATCCGCTCCTTTGTCCGGCGGGAGCCTGTGCTTTTGATCGCCGCAGTCGCTGCGCTGATCAGCTGCTTTTTCGTTCCGCTGGATGCTGATTATATCGCCTATCTGGATCTGCGCACCCTGGCGCTGCTGTTCTGCCTGATGATCGTGGTGGCCGGGCTTCGGCAGGCGGGGCTGTTTTCCCGTCTGGCCCACCGGCTGTGCGAGAAGGTGAAGAGCGTCCGGATGATCGGGCTGGTGCTGGTGCTGCTGTGCTTTTTCAGTTCCATGCTGATCACCAATGACGTGGCGCTTCTGACCTTTGTACCCTTCGCCGTGGTGGTGCTGGGCGTCGCCGACCACAAAAAAGAGCTGATCCACATCGTGGTCCTGCAGACGGTGGCGGCCAATCTGGGCAGCATGCTGACCCCGGTGGGGAACCCCCAGAATCTCTATCTCTATTCGTATTACAACCTCAGCTTCGGAGCCTTTCTGAAATGGACGCTGCCGGTCTGGCTGCTGTCGCTGGCGCTGATCACCCTGGCCTGCTTCCTCCTCTCGCCGGCGCCGCTGACGCTGCAGCTGGGCGAGGAACCGGGTTTTGACGGGAAGTCGCTGCGGCTGTATCTGCTGCTGTTTCTGGTGTGTCTGCTGGTGGTGCTGCGGGTGCTGACATGGCCGGTCATGCTGGGCGTTGTGGTGCTCCTGCTTCTGATCTTCGACCGGAAGATCCTGCTGCAGGCGGACTTTATGCTGCTTCTGACCTTCGTTGCCTTTTTCGTTTTCTCCGGAAATCTGGCGCGGATCGAAGCGGTGGACGCCCTGCTCCGCAAGCTGCTGGAGGGGCGGGTCTATCTCACGTCTCTCTTAACGAGCCAGGTCATCAGCAACGTCCCCGCGGCGCTGCTGCTCTCGGGCTTCACCGAGGACGCCCGCAGCCTCCTGCTGGGTGTGGACATCGGTGGTCTCGGCACGCCCATCGCCAGTCTCGCGAGCCTCATCAGCATGAAGCTCTACGCCCATTCCGACCACGCCCACAGCGGAAAATACCTTGCTGAATTCACATGGGTGAATCTGGCGCTGCTGGTACTCCTGTCCTGGGCGCAAACGCTGCTGACATCATAAAGACCACCCCTGTCCGGGGTGGTCTTTGTGCTTTATGAGCTTTGTTTTGCGGCGTTTAAGTCCATTGCAATCAGCGCCAGGCACAGGACCCGCACGGCAAAGCCGATTGCGGAATATGGCTGACCAAAGGCGGTGTTGACTCTGAGCGGCAGCAGCCGCAGGGCGAAGTCCGCACAGATCAGCAGAGCACACACCAGCCGCGTTGCCCGCGGTGTTCTTGCCAGCAGCCGTTTCGACAGGATGCCGAACATCAGCGCTGCCAGCAGCAGCGCAAAAAACATCAGGATCTCGCTGCCCGTTCTCCGATACAGCAGAGAGAGCAAAAGCGTCTCCGTGCGCGGCAGCGCCGAGAAGCCCAGACCGAACAGTGCTGAAAGCACGGAGCGGTGGGTGACGATGCCGGGGTAGCCCGGAAGAATCAGAATGTAGAGCGCCGGCAGGAGCGACGCGACTTGAAAAATGCGGACGTAGAGATCCGCGCCGGTCAGCTGCCTGCGGTTGTCAAATCCGAATTTCATCCCCGCACCTCCGCCAGCGTGCGCTCCAGAAAGCGCGCTTCGAAGTCCGCTCCCGCTGTGTCGTCCTGCAATTCAAACAGCAGCTGTCCGGAGTCCGGATCGAGATAGCAGACCTTTGCTCCCGACTGGGTCAGCGCCGTATCCGTCAGACTGTAGAGTCTGCACAGCGCGTTCTCCTCAGGGTAATTGGCGCTCAGCAGCACACCGCTGAGACACACCAGTTCTCCAGAGGCGCAGCGTCCCCGCAGAACCGCGTCCCGGAGCAGGACGGTCTCCTGCAGGGTGTCGGCGTCTACGCACACCACATCGCTGAGCAGGACGCCCAGATCCGTCGTGCGATAGTGGTTCAGATACAGCTTGCTGCCGATGGCCGCTGCGCCCCAGTCCGTTCCGAAGTTCCCCTCCAGCAGCAGGGTGTTCACGTTTTCCGTGCCGGTATAGATCCCGTTAGGTTCCAGCGAGGAATACCGCACTGCCAGCTCGGTGCCCTCAATGGGGGTGAAGCTGTTCACCGGCGTGCGGTCTGCGATGTCCATGACCTTGACGGTCACGAAAAACAGGAGCGCGGAAAAGATGATGACGACGAGCAAAAAAGCATTGAATGAAAATTTCGGTGATTCCATGATTCCCTCCGATCAGACGATGAAGGCCGGCGGCCTTCTCAAGCCTGATTTCTACCTTGATTCTATCAGATTCGGCAGAAAAATGGAAGAAGAAAAGGGACTTTGGCCGCAAGGCAGTCAGAGTCCCTTTTGGAAAATGATTTCAGCGTGCTCCGGTTCTGTGCAGCCGCTTCTGGAGCCAGTCCTTACCGTCCACAAAGCGGGAGACCATGTAGCAGGCCACATAGTCGCCGGCGGCATTGACCATGGTTGCGGGGGGATCCACCAGATTGCCCAGGGCCAGGGCAATGGGGTAGGCGACTGCCAGCTGATCCGGGAAGAAGATCGTGCAGAGCACCAGCTCGCCGGTTCCGCCGCCGCCGGGGATGCCGGACATGGCCACCGAGGAGAACACCGCCACGATGATGGCGAGGATCGCCCGGCCGGTGCCGAAGTCCTGGCCGAACATGCCGAAGAGGAAGGCAACCTTGATGATGGCGCTCATGGCGGAGCCGTCCATGTGCATCGTGGCGCCCAAAGGCAGCACGATGTCGGACACGTCCTTGGAGATGCCGGTTTCCTCCGCCACCTCCATGTTGGTGGGGATGGTGGCCACACTGGAGCAGGTGCCGAAGGAGACCGCCGCCGGGCGGAACAGCTTGGAGAACATCAGCTTTGCCGCGCCCTTGCCGCCGCCGAAGCGGGCGTAGATCGGGAAAAAGACGAACATATAGACGAAGCACAGGACGTAGTAGATGACGAGGGTGCGGCCGTAATCGCCGATGAGCTCCGGGCCGTAGCTGGCCACCAGATAGGCGAAGAAGCCGAAGAAGCCGATGGGGGCATAGTAGGTGATGATCTTGACCACCTTCATCAGGCAGCCGTTGAGATCCTCCAGCAGCTGGGCGGTCTTGGTCTTGGGGCCGCCGTTGAGCTGGATGCCGAAGCCGAACAGCACCGCCGCCACGATCAGCGGCAGAATGGCCCGGCGGCTGAAGAGCTCGGTGAAGTCGGGCTTGGTGAAGAAGTTGATGATCATGTCCGCGACGCCGAGGGTGTCGCCGACCTCGCCCTCTGCCGTGGGATAGTCGCCCACCACCAGCGGGATGCATCTGGCGATGATGTACATGATCACCGCGGCGATGGCGGCCGTGACGCAGAAGGTGGCGATGGTGGTGCCCATCACCTTGCCGGCGCGGCGGGCGCTTTTCATATTTGCGATGGCAGAGGAGATGGAGACGAACACCATCGGAACCACCACGCAGAACATCATGTTGATGAAGATGGTGCCGATGGGCTCCAGCGCCGTGGCGCCGGGCCAGCTTGCGCCGACGATGCATCCGGCCACGATGCCGATGACCATACAGATCAGGAAACCGTAGTTTTTCAGAAAGGAATCCTTTTGGTTGACTTGTGCCATGGGGTACACCTCTTTTTCTCGTTATGAAATCATTTTACGCCATATTTAATGCAAATACTACGCAAATCGTGCTGACTCTCCTATGTGAAAAATGCACCGGAATCCAGATAATAGAAACCAGCCCCTGAGATCCATGGTCTCAGGGGCTGGTGGGAAGTCAGTCTTCGATTGTGCGGAGCAGGTTTTGCTTACACTTCACACTGTATTGCAGCGTATAGGAAGCGACGTCGGCGTCCTGCAGGCCGTAGGGTTCCGGGAAATTCAGACCCGGTGCAACATCATCGAGCATCTCTGGGACGACAAGGAAAAGCAGATCTACGGCTCCACACCCATGTTTGAGATCGCCGCCCGCAAGTGAAAAAACGCCTGTCTCTTGTGAGACGGGCGCTTTTCCTGTTCAGACCGAAAACCGGTTGTAGCTGTATACAAAGAACAATAGTGAATTGTCAAACTAAGTGCAACAGTTAGCAAGCTCAAGATCCCATAAAAACTGAGCAGAACGAAAGTTAAGAACCTTACGAGGCCTGGCGTTAATA
>ONIN01000004.1 GCA_900317905.1 uncultured Eubacteriales bacterium
GTACCAATGAGGTACTCCAGATCCTTGGAGCTCTTCAGGCCAGCGGCCTTGCAGACCTCGTCCATAGCTGCGACAGCGCTCTGCTCAGCGTTGATCTTGGAACGAATGGTGGTGTCGGCAACCATCTTGCCGGCCTCATCGAGAATAACTGCCTTGGTGTAGGTGGAGCCCACGTCGCAGCCGCCAAAGTATTTCATAATCGTATTTCCTCCTAAGATTGTTGTTAAATCAGAAACTGTTGCTTACCAGGAAGCCTCGTCGTCGAACTCAATCAGGGACGGGTCGACAGGCTCAGCATGCATAACGTTGACCATGTAGTTGCTGACACGGGCACGCATGTCCTTACGGGAGATGGTACGAGGATCCATCAGGTCGTGCTCAACCCAGATCAGGTGCACGTTGTTCTCACGCGCCTGGTCATCGAACAGACCCATCAGGCCGGCCATGGTCTTGCAGCTGACGTGCTGATACAGGATCGCGATGTCAGCGTTGAAGGCCTTCAGCTGACGCCACAGCTCGCCAAGGACGTGGTCGTGACCGCCGTTGGTATGGCGACGCATAACCATGCGCTCGTACAGACGGCAGAGGTCGCGGATGGCCTCTTCCTTGTCGGTGGTGTTCAGCATCTTGGTGTAGTTCAGAGCTTCCATCTCGGCCAGGATGTAGATACCCCAGGAGTTGGCAAGCCAGTTGGAGAAGTTGGCGTAGAAGTGTGCCGGCTGGCCCCAGATCAGAGCGCGATGCTTGGCATAGCCGCCGCGGTAAGCGGGCAGACGCTGCTCATAGGTCTTGTACATGACCTCGCGCAGCTTGCGCTGAGTCTTGATACCATCGGGGAACAGGCCGCCGTCCATCTCGTAGTTCCACTTACGGAACAGCTCATAGGAGGAGCCGACCAGCTGCGGATACGGAGTGGAGTTCATTTCCCACTTCTCGAGCTCGATGCGAGTGCACTCGTTCATGAGCTCCATGGTCTTGAAGTAGTTGTCCCAGTCCCACTTGGCGCCGGACAGACCCTCGACCCATCTGATGCACTCCTTCATATCCTCGGCAGCGCACTCGATGGTGTCCTCGTCGTCGTAACGGACGGGGAAGCTCAGCGGGTAGTAGGGCAGGTACTTGCCAAAGCGGCGATCCTGGAAGGAGGAAGCCATGGTGGAGCCGTCGCAGGGCATCGTGGAGGCGATGAAGCCCATGCCCAGGATCGGGTACTCGTCCATGATGGCGCAGCCGCACTCTGCAACAGGCAGCGGGCAGGCGTCGCCGGGCAGGCCGTACTGCTCGACCGCGTCGATGAACGGGATCAGAGCCAGCTGGTCCAGCTCGGAGGACATGAACACGGGGATCATCTGATAGGGCATGCTGATGAGGGTCGGGAAGCCGGCCATCATCTGCGCCATGGTCATCTCGTCGAACAGAACGATCTGCTTGGACAGCTTCTCGTCGCCGCCCAGACGGGCGTCAGCGCGCAGCTGGGTCTGGATCTGCCACTCAGCCCAGTGGGTGATGGCAAGCCACATGTTGATATCGGCCTTCAGCAACTCGCCGCGGCGACCAAGGTTGGAGCGGTCGACAGCCACGGGGGTGCCCAGATAAGAGGCGAACCAGTGATACTCAAACAGAGCCAGGGCGATGGAGAAGGGATCCTTCATGACCATGTTGATCATGCCGGCCCAGATCTTCATCCAGCCGGTGAAGTCGATGCCGACGCTCTTCAGGCCCTTCCACTCACGGCGGGCGAAGGCGATGGCGTCTTTCTTGTAGAGCCAGCCCAGATGCTTATCACCGTTCATGATGATGTCGATCTTGTCGGCAGTGCTCATGGCCATGAAGCTCTTGTACTCGCCGACAATGCGCTCTTTGTCGCGCTGCAGGCTGAGCTTGGTCTTTCTCTTGACCTCGCCCCAGTCGATCTCCTTGATCATCTGCGTCCAGATCTTGAGATCCGGACCCATGTTTTTCTTAAGCCATTCTGGATCTGCTTGATCTCAAGGCTCTCGACGAAGGCCTGAAGTCTGGTGCGCAGCTGGCCGGAACCTCTCGCCATGTAAGGACGGTCGATGGACAGCACGGGCCAGTTGTACTCCTCGTTCATGATGTGGCTGACGAGCGTACGCTCGAATGCCCAGAAATCACAGAACTTCATCGCTTCGTAAATGATACCCTCGGCCTTGTACTCCTTGGCGAGGTAGTTGGAGAAGTCGCGGCGCTCCTGGATCTTCTCCTGGCTCATGTAGCGCGGGCACTGGGTGACCTTGAGGTAGTGGGCGCAGATCTGGGTGAGGACGTCGTCCTCGTCGTTGAGCTCGATGACCTCACGGCCCGGGGTGGAGCCGAAGCAGAAACGGTCGGAGACGACGAACGCGCCGGCGTTCTCGATCATGCGGGTCATGTCCAGATCGTCGATCTCGGAGCCGACGACGGCGACACGGGCACGATACCAGGGCTGCGGATCGACCTTGCGCTTCTTGATCTCCTTCAGAGTCTCGCGCAGGTAAGGCAGGATGAGGGCCTTCGGGCAGCAGTAGGTCACAAGACACAGTACGTGGAATTCATAGCCGGTGATGGGGGGGTTCTCCAGCTTGCGCATATCGCCGATCTCGGTGATAATCTCGGCAACCTCATTGTGCTCCTTGACAGCGGCACGCAGAGCCTTATCAGAGGTATCGACGCCGTACTTCTCGGCGATCTCGTTGAGGTAACGATTGCGGATCTGGGTAACATAGTGCTTGAGGGTATAGTCGGTGACTTTGTACGGAATGTCCGCATGGGTCACAAAGAAATTCTCGGCGGGCATATCGGGACCCTGCAGAATCTCGATGTTCTCCATGCAGCGGTTCATCTCGGCGCAGGCGTCCACGCCGGCGATGCAGTCGAGGAAGTTGTAGCCACCCTCGATGGCGCGCTCCACGAGCGCACGGCAGTACTCGCAGGTATAGTTGGACATGTAGTAGGACGCGATGTCAAACGAACCTGTGTTCGGAGCTCTCAGACGAACTGAGAAGCTGTTTCCTACGTTGAGAACCACCTCGGGCATGTGGAAGCAAGTATAGCCCACGGCGATCTGGCCGTCCGCTTTCGCTTTCTGAACCAGTTCGTTGTTGGCCTCTTGCAGAAGGCTCTCAAAGTAGATCAGATGCTTGAGATCTTTCAAGTGTTACACCTCTTCTTCCCTTATAAAAGATTTCTTGTGGGGCACATCCTTCACCCCTGGTTTACACGTACTGAGTCGTTTGGACAGAGTGAAATGAACACTCTGCCTTATAACTCGACAATAGATTAACATATCTTAATACAATTTACAAGAGTTTTCTGAACGTTTTTTACGTTTTTTTACTCCTTGTGAACCATTTTATTGTTGATAATTTAGGTAAATGGTGTTAAAATATGGGCAAACTATAATCCGAAAGGAGATCTTACCATGCACATTTCCGAAGACCACTGCCACGGTCACGAGCACGAGCATACCCACGCCCACGAGCATGAGCACGGCCACAGCCATGAGCACGCCCACGAGCATGCCCATCCCCACGGGGAAGCCCAGGCCATGAGCTTTGAAGAAACCGTCACCCTGCTGGCGTATATGCTGGATCACAACCGCCACCACGCCGACGAGCTCCACGACATTGCCCACGCCCTCGAGGACGCCGGCAAGCAGGAGGCCGCCGACGCCGTGTCCGCCGCGCTGCACTATTTCGACCACTGCAACGACGCGCTGGAAGACGCGCTGAAGATCGCGAAAGGAGAATAACCATGTGCCTTTCTGACGCTTATGAAATCGTCGACGGCGAGCAGAAGCTCGTCCTGTCGAGAGTGCAGGACATCGCCACTGAGGGCGACAGCGTTCTGCTGACCAACCTGATGGGCATCCGCACCAAGGTGCCCGGCCGGATCAAGAGCGTGGATCTGCTGAAGAACATCATCCTGATCGAGGCCTGCTGAAAAGCAACAACCAAATACAAAACCGGAGCGCAGGTTCCGGTTTTTGTTTTGGGCAGGGATTTCTGCCGTTATTTACCATATATTTAAAAGGAGTACATCCAATGCAAATCTGGGAACTGCTGGTGCTGGCCGTGGGGCTGAGCATGGACGCCTTCGCGGTGTCGGTCTGCAAGGGTCTGGCCCTTCGAAAGGTGACGTTTCGCCACTGCTGTCTCGCCGGCGCGTGGTTCGGCGCGTTTCAGGCGCTGATGCCGCTGCTGGGTTACCTGCTGGGGTCCCAGTTCGCCGACAAGATTACCGCCGTGGACCACTGGATCGCCTTCGTGCTGCTGGGGCTCATCGGCGCCAACATGATCCGCGAGGCCGTTCTGGGCGGCGAGGAGCAGAGCGATTCCATGTCTTTCCGGGTCATGCTGCTGCTGGCCATCGCCACCAGCATCGACGCTCTGGCGGTGGGCGTCACCTTCGCCCTGCTCACCATCCGAATCATCCCGGCGGTCTGCACCATCGGCGTCATCACCTTCGTTCTTTCCGCCATCGGCGTGAAGCTGGGCAGTCTCTTCGGCGCCCGCTGGGGCAGCCGCGCGGAGTTCGCCGGCGGCGTCATATTAATCCTGTTGGGAACCAAAATCCTGCTGGAGCATCTGGGGATTCTGTAAACTAAGCGGCCAACAAAAAATGAAAAACTGCACAATTTCCTGTAACCAATTTGTTTAAAAAATAAATTTTTCGACAAATCGATTTTTTTTGTTCATCGAGTATTGCATATTCAAAAAATTTAAGTTATATTTTATGTGTATGATTCGGGAACATCCCGAAATTTAGCAGTAAAGAGTGGAGGATTACAATGAAAAAAATACTGCTTACGATCATCAGCCTCTGTCTGATCGTCGCCAGTATCTTCGGTCTGTACTCCGGCGTCATCGGCGCGAAGGACATTCTGAAGAATCTGCAGACCTACAAGCAGGCTGAAGCAAACTCCGGTCTGCGCTCCATCGATGAAGAGCTGCTGCCCGGCATCGATCAGCTGTCTGAGAACCTGGCCGTCTATCTGGACGGTGTTGGTCAGGTCGCTGACGGCCGTGCCCAGCTGGCTGACGGCTATGCGCAGTACGCTGCCGGTCAGGCCGCTCTGGCTGCCGGTGCACAGCAGCTGCGTGAAGGCGAGGCTGCTCTGGCCGCCGGTCAGAAGCAGATCGACGACAACACCCAGGCCTACAACGAAGGCAAGCAGAAGATCGCCATGCTCGAGAGCTATATGCCCCTGATCGAGGGCATCGCCAGCTCCATGCAGGCTGTCCGTGACTTCAACGCCGGTCTCCCGGTCGTTGGTCAGACCATCGACTCCGTCGGCGGTCAGCTCCGCGCCAGCGTCATGAACCTGCTGGCGAACAGCAGCGCTGTCTCCGCTATCAGCAACATGGTCGGCATGGACATCGGTTCCCTGCTGGCTTCCAATCCTGAGGACACTTCCATCTGCGCCAACGTCGTTGCCATGTACTACGACGGCCTGGCTCAGCTCAAGCAGTACGAGGACGGCCTCGTGGCCCTTGAGGAAGGCAAGCAGCAGCTGGCCCAGGGCTACGCCGACTACGCAGCCGGTGAGGCCCAGCTGGCCGACGGCGCAAAGCAGCTTGCCGATGGTGAGGCCCAGCTGGCCGACGGTCTTGCTCAGCTGAGCGTCTTCGAGCAGGGCGAGATCACCCTGGCGGTCGGTCTGACCCGTCTGCTCACCCAGCCCTCTTATGAGGACAACGGCGTTGGCCAGGTCTTCTACGACGGCGATATGTCCTTCGGCGAAATGGCCAACCAGATCTTCAACAACCTCCTGGCCAACATCCAGGATCCCGCTGCCCGCGACGTCGCCGCTGCTGCCATGTGGCCCGGCTTCTACGGCACCGACGATCAGGGCATGTGGGGCTTCCCGGCCCGCGAGGGTAACGGCACCAAGATCTGCGACAGCGTTCTGGATCTGGTCCGCGAGAAGATCCCCGGCTTCAATCCCACCACCGATCTCTTTGCCAAGAATGATGACGGCTCCATCCGCGTGGAGAACGGCTACCCGCTGGTGAACCTCGAGGTCGCCCGCACCATCGCCGAAGCCGGCAAGGATTACATCAACATCGCGCAGACCAACTCCCTGACCAACGAGGCCATGGGCAAGGCCATCGGCTACGTCATCCTCATGGTTGCCTGCCTGCTGGGCCTGATCGCCGGTCTGCTGGGTCTCTTCCGCAAGGGCGCTTTCGCCGGCTTCGGCATCGTTTCCCTGCTGGTTTCCATCGCGGCCCTGGTCTTCACCTGGATCAAGGGCGGCTTCAATGGCTATGCCTTCGCGCTTGCCAATAAGCCCTTCGAGATTGACGCAGACGGCTATGCCACCACGGCATGGCCCTGGGGTCACAACATTCGTGACGGCGCCAACGCCATCAGCGGCAAGCAGCTGATCACCGGCGAGCAGCAGCTCAAGGCCATGGTCATCTTCGCCATCGTCGCTCTGCTGTTCACCCTGATCGCTCTGATCGCCCGCAAGGCCATCAAGGCTGAGAAGGCCAAGAAGTACAGCTACACGCCTCGTCCCGCCGCTGCTGCTGCCGCTCCCGTGGCACAGCCCGTTGCTCAGCCCGTCTACGCCGCTCCCGTGGTGGAGAAGCCCGTGGTCGAGAAGGTCGTCGTGACCGAGCCCGTGGTGGAGAAGGTCGCTGTGAAGACTCCCGCCGAGATCGCCGCGGAAGCCGCTGCGAAGGCCGCTGCCGCCCAGGCTGCTGCCGACGCCGCCGCCGCTGAGGCTGCTGCCGCTCAGGCCGCCGCCGACGCCGCTGCCGCCGCTGCCATCGACTAATCCAACCAAATAGAATCGGAGCACCAACCGGTGCTCCGATTTTTTGTTGAATTGAGGATGCTAAATTGGGAGTTTAGCGGGGAGTCGGGTTATCGATGCAATTTTCATTATGGCCGTAGGGGAGGGGCTTGCCCCTCCCGCAGATTCAGCACAATTGTAAAAACGGGAGGGGCAAGCCCCTCCCCTACGGATTCTCTTGAAATGCACAAAAAATCCGCGCCGCAGGATCAAAACTGCAGCGCGGGTTTTCTCATTTCAGAAGGGCTTTCACGGTGTCGCCGTGGCGGGTCTCATCGTGCATGACGCTCTCCACATCGGGGAAGATGTTCACCAGAGCGATGTACTTCTTCGCGGCGTCTTATTCCGCCTTGGCGATGACGGGATAGAGTACCTTTTTGCCGACGCATTTGTACAGCAGCGGCACGGCGATGGCCTTGGTTTTTTTCGGCTTCAAAACCTTTTTCGTGTACTGGTGGAACACCTGGGCGTGGCCGCCCTCCTCCTTGGCCAGCTGGCGGAAGGTCTTGGCGTCGTTCTCGTCCTTGACCACCTCGGCCAGTTTGTTGTACATGAGCACCGCGTCCAGCTCGCCCTGCTGGGCGAAGAGCAGCTCGTCCATGTGCTGGTTGATGATCGCCTGATCCATGGGAGTGTCCTCCTTTTCTATTTGAAAAAGCCTCAGGCCTCTTCGTTTTCCAGTTGCATGGCCAGCTTCACGATCCGGCTGGTGCCCAGACGATCGGCGCCGAGGTTGATGAAGTCCTCCGCGTCCTGGATGCTGGAGATGCCGCCGGCCGCCTTGACCAGTACGTGGTCATCGCAGTTGGCCCGCAGCAGAGCCACATCCTCTCGGGTGGCGCCGCCGGTGGAAAAGCCGGTGGAGGTCTTGATGTAGTCCGCGCCGGAGTCCGACACGATGCGGCAGAGCTTCACCTTCTCCTCTTCGGTGAGCAGGCAGCACTCGATGATGACCTTCAGGATCTTGCCGCGGCTGGCCTCCCGCACGGCGTGGATGTCCTCGGCCACGTCGGCCCAGCAGCCGTCCTTCACCATGGCGAGGTTGATGACCATATCCACCTCGTCGGCGCCGGCGCGGATGGCCTCGGCAGCCTCGAAGGCCTTGACGGCACTGCTGTTATAGCCGTTGGGGAATCCGATGACCGTGCAGATCTTCAGCCGGTCGCCCACATACTTCTTCGCCCCGGCCACGTGGCAGGGCGGGATGCACACGCTGGCGCAGCCGTAGCGCACCCCCTGATCGCACAAAGCGCGGATCTCCGCGGCGGTAGCGTCCACCCGCAGCAGGGTGTGATCGCAGCGGGACAGAATTTCCTGCAGTTCCATGTTTCTTCTCCTTTTCCTTCCATTTTTTGAGATTTGTGGGTCTATTATACCCGATTGTTTCACACTTGGCAAGATGTATATTTGCGCCCTGGCTCCAATAAGCTGTAGGGAAACAGGGAAAGGAGCAGCGATATGTACATCTGCGAAAACAGCAATCACGCCCTTCTCCGCGGCAGGGTGGAAGCGCCGCCGGAGCTGAGTCACCAGACCCGGCAGGAGCGGTTTTTTCGGTTTCCCCTGCGGGTGCGGCGGCTCTCCGGGGCCGAGGACGTTTTGAACATCCTGGCAAGAGAGCGTCTGCTCCAAGAGCTGGATCTGACGCCGGGCGCGCAGATCCAGGCGGAGGGGGAGATCCGAACCTTCAACAACAAAAGCGGCGCGGGGCCGAAGCTGGTGGTGAGTCTCTTCGCCCGGAGCCTCTCCCCTGCTGAGGATCCCGAGGACGAAAACCGGGTGGATCTCACCGGCACCCTCTGCAAGCCGCCGATGCTCCGCGAGACGCCGCTTGGCCGCTCTGTCTGCGACCTGATGCTGGCGGTGAACCGGAGCTACGGCCGCAGCGACTATCTCCCCTGCATCTGCTGGGGCTCCAGCGCAAAGGAGGCCGCCGACTGGACGGTGGGGACGGTGATCGCCCTCTCCGGCAGATTCCAGAGCCGGGATTACCGGAAGCTCCTCCCAGACGGCAGCTGCATCCAGAAAACCGCCTATGAGATCAGCGCCATGGAGGTGGAACGAATTGAATAGAAAAACTGCTGCGGTTTCCTGGCCGCAGCAGCGTTTTTTATGCCTGTTTTTGGGCTCTGGCGTTGGTGTCCACGTTCTTGCCGTAGACCACGAAGCGCTGGAACAGGAACTCGGTAACGAAGTTGATGACCATGTTCAGGAAGGTCACCAGATACTCGTCCCAGCCCTGGACCCCCGCCAGCTGGTGCTCCAGCATGGTGCTCAGCGGCGTAAAGACCAGATAGTAGCAGAACACCAGCGTCATGGCTCTGCCGATGTTGGCGGTGGATTTGAAAGTATACTGCCGGTTCAGGGTGAAGTTCCACAGGACGCTCAGCACCAGCGCCACCAGATAGCTGAGCCAGTAAGGCAGGTGCAGCAGCTCGTTCATCAGGGCGAAGGAGCCCATCTGGATCAGGCCCGCCGAGATGGAAAACAGCAGGAATTTCAGACTGCGGAGAAGTTCTGTTTTATTGTTCATTCGTACACTTCCTTAGGGATTTAGCAGCAGTTCCACCAGCTGATTCACCGCTGCTTCGCTGAGGGCGCCGACCTGATGAGACAGCAGCTTGCCGTCGGCGGAGATGGCGATGGTCACGGGGATGGAATAGAGCGAATAGCCGGCGGACGCCTGCCCCATGGTATCAAAATAAACGGGAAATGTAAAGCCCTCAGCGTCGATCAGCGCCTGGGCGGTGGCCTTGGTCTCCTTGGCGCCATCGGTCAGGTTGACCATGAGGAAATGAATCTGGTCGCCATATTCCCGATAGGCCTTGTCGAAATCCGGCAGCTCCGCTCTGCAGGGCGGGCACCAGCTGGCCCAGAAGTTCACGATCACGGGCTTTTCCCCGATGAAATCCGAGAGCTTGATGACGTTCCCCTCCGCGTCCTCCATCTGGAAGTCCACGGCGTCGGGGAGATCCTCGGGATTCACGGTCTCGGCGGCATCAGAGACCGGGGTAATGGAGGTGGGCGCGAACCGGTCGGACAGCACCGTATAGAGCACGCCGGCCACGACCAGCACCGCCAGAAGGATCAGGATCAGCCGCACAATGCTTTTTTCACTTTTCATAATGACACCTCAAGCAAGCAGATTCATCAGCCGGTCGAAGAGACCGAACATCATCAGCAGACCCACGATGATCAGAAAGATGCCGCAGATCCGGTTCACCAGGTCGTAGTGGTCCTTCACCTTCCGGAACAGCACGTCCAGATGGCTCATGATCAGTGCCGACAAGACGAAGGGAATGCCGAGGCCCAAAGCGTAGAGCAGCAGCAAAATCGCCCCCTGCCCCATGCTGCCGCTGGCGGTGGCCATGGCCAGGGCCGAGCCCAGAAAGGCGCCGATGCAGGGCGTCAGATAGATCGGGTACAAAAGCCCGAACAGGAAGGCCGAGAACACTCCCGCCACCTGCACCCGGTTCTGCCCATGGTTCAGCTGCGGCAGATGAAAGACACCAAGATAGCTGAGACCGAAGCCGATCATCACCAGGCCGCAGAGGATGTTCACCACGGTCTGGTGAGCGCGGAGCAGGCTCCCGATGGCGCTGAACAGCAGCCCCAGGATCAGAAAGGACAGCGTGAAGCCCGCCACAAAGGCCAGGGTCCGCGGCAGGCCGGAGCCCCGCTCCTTGTCCGCGTTCCCGGCGAAGTAGGTCAGATACACCGGAAGCAGCGGCAGCATGCAGGGCGAAAGGAAGGAGAAGATCCCCTCCAGAAAGGTGATCAGATAGGTCATGTGGCCTCCAGTTTCCGCTTCAGATTCGCGGCGGATGCCTCTCCGGCCGCTCCCTGAAAGCATATACCACCGGAGATAAAAAAGCAAGCAAAAAGGTTCGGCCGGAAGCATTCGACAGCGCAGATGGATTCCGATCTCTTTTTCCTTTACAATTCCCGAAAAACCGAGTATTCTGGAATCAACCGAAAATAGAGAGAGGGACCGGATATAAGACAAAAATTCTGGAAAACTGCGCTCCTCACCCTGCTGATTGCCGTGCTGCTTCTGGGTACGGTCTCGGCAGAGAGCGGACTGCAGAACTTCCGAGCGATCCACGATTACAGCGGCCAGTTCCGGGACGTGTCCCCCAAGGCCTGGTACGCCGAAAGCGTGGCCCAGGCATATTCCTATGGTCTGCTCCGGGGTCGGAGCGCCGGCACCTTCGCCCCCGGCGGCAATCTGACCGTAGCGGAGTGCGTCACCCTGGCAGCCAGACTCCACAGCACCTACGCCGATGACGGCATGGTGTTCAAGCAGGGGGATCCCTGGTATCAGGTCTATGTGGACTACGCGCTGGAAAACGGCATCCTCCAGAAGGAGCAGCGCAGCTACACCAAAAAGATCTCCCGGGCGTCCTTTGCGGATATTCTCTCCCGGGCTCTGCCCGACGAGGCGCTGCCGGAGATCAACGACGTGCCTGAGGGCTCCATCCCCGATGTGAAAACCAACCTTGCCCAGCACGACGCGATCTACAAGCTCTATCGCGCCGGCATCCTCACCGGCAGCGACAAGTTCGGCACCTGCCAGCCCTCCAGCAAGATCATGCGCAGCGAGGCCGCTGCCATTCTGATCCGCATGGCCGTGCCGGCGCAGCGGAAGGAGCTGACTCTCTCCACAGAGGTCACCGTCTATTCCCCCACCGGCGCTGCGGACATCATCCCCGCCACCCAGCTGCCCATGTATCTGGCCGAGGGCTGGTACTCCGAGCCAGTGACCACGGTCTACTGTTTCAACGGCGCAACAAAGGTGATCCCCAATTCCAAGGTGGAGAGCTTCCTCAAGGGCAGCCCCGACTGGGGCGCCGAGCCCTTCGCCCCCATCCCCTCCGGCATCCGGAAGCTGAATAAGACCCAGACCTCCATCCCGGTGGTCAGCGTCAGCACCGGCGGCGTGGAGGTGCTGAGCAAAGAAAATTATGTAAACTGCTCCGTGAGTGTCTCCAACGTGCCCCAGTCTGAGGCGCTCTCCGGCGTCACCGGCGGCATCCGACTTCGCGGCAACGCCTCCTCCTTCTACGGAAATGTGAGCCAGATCCGCGCAAACCCGGTGCCCTACCGGCTGAAGCTGGACAGCAAGGTGAATTTCTGCGGGCTCAACGACGGGCTCGAGGCCAAGAGCTGGGTGCTGCTGACCAATCTGGATGCGGAGACCGATGTGGTGAAAAACGACATCGCCTTCCGGCTGGGCCGGATGCTGCTGGAGCCCGACGGGGCTTACTGCTCCGACGCCCAGATGGTGCACTTCTACTTAAACGGCAAATTCCAGGGCACCTATCTGCTCTGCGAACAGAACCAGGTAAACAAGGGCCGCGTGCAGGTCAACGAGCCCGAGGACGGCTACACCGGCACGGATGTTGGCTACTTCGTGGAGCTGGACGGCTACTACGAGCCTCCCACCTTCACCATGAACTACGACGGCGCGACGGTCACCGATGTGAACGGCGTCACCCGCAAATTCCGCCCCAACGGATACAGCATCAAAAACGACGTCTTTTCCAAAGCCCAGGAGGACTTCATCGCCAAGTACATCCGGGGCGTGTTCTCCATCGTCTATCAGGCCTGCGAGAAGGGCAACTACCTCACCTTCGACAAGAACTACAACCTGGTGCATTCCGACTACACCAGCGCCAAGCAGGCCATCGGCGCCGTGGCGGATCTCCGGTCCATGGCGGACATGTACATCCTCTACGAGCTGATGTGCGACTATGACGTGGGTGAGAGCAGCTTCTACATGTGCGTGGACTTCTCCGAGGACAGCAAGTTCCCGAAGCTCACCTTCACCGCCCCCTGGGACTTCAACTGGACCTGTCAGGGCAGCGCCAACGGCAGCGTCTTCGCCGGGGCCTTCCGCTCCAGCAGCTTCGTCAGCTCCATGGGCGACCGCTCCAACCCCTGGTTCATCGTGCTGTATAAGCAGGGCTGGTTCCGCGACATGATCCGGACCCGCTGGTGGGAGATCGGCGGCTCCAATGGCGTGAAACAGTGCATCAATCAGGAGAAGGCAGTCATCGAGCTTTACAAACCCGACTTCGACCGCCGGGTCTCCGGGAAGTCGGCCAGTGCCTATGCCGACCTGAACTGGATCCAGCAGAGAGCCAACTACCTCGACAACCGGTGGAGTTGATCCAAAACAGAATCACACCGCGGAACGCTTGCTTCCGCGGTGTTTTTCATGCTTTACAATTGGAGGAAAATTTAGTATGATGTGATATTATGTCACAATTATGTGCATTCTTTGCAACCGAGAGGAAGGCCGGAATGAAACGTCATATCTGGACCAAACTGATATTGATATTCTATCTCGTATCGATGCTGACAAGCGCCGCGGCAGCGGGGAGCTTTTCGAACTTCCGGAGCGTGAACCGGGACTTCGACCGGTTTCAGGACGTGAGCGAGACTGCCTGGTACGCCGAGAGCGTGGAGCAGGCTTACGCCTACGGGCTCATGCAGGGCCGGAGCCAGAGCAAGTTCTCCCCCGGCGGCACCCTGACCGTGGCGGAGTGCGTGGCGCTGGCCGACCGGCTCCACAGCATCTATGAGAAAGACGGGGCGGACTTTGAACAAAAGGTGAAGCCCTGGTACACCGTTTATATCCGCTACGCCGTGGAACACCGCATCCTCAGCGTGCAGATGCTCAGCGAGATCGACTGCACCGAGAAGATCACAAGAGGTCTCTTCGCGAGGATCCTCTCCCGCGCCATGCCCGCCGGGGCCCTGGAGGAAATCAACGACATTCCCGACGGCTCCATCCCGGACGTGAAGCCCGGCAATGCCGCCTGGCCTGCCCTCTATCAGCTCTATCGTGCCGGCGTTCTCACCGGCAGCGATGACGTGGGCAGCGCCAAGCCCGACAGCACCATCAAGCGCAGCGAGGCCGCTGCCATCCTCCTTCGCATGGCAGTGCCGGAGCAGCGGCAGAGCCTGACGCTGCAGCCCGAGCTGACCATCTACGCCCCCACTGGCTATTCCAAGACCATCCCGGCCACCCAGTACCCCGGCTATCAGGCCAAGGGCTGGGCCACGGAGCCCGTGACCACAGTCTACTGCTGGGACGGCAGCACCAGTGCTGTAAAAAACAGCAAGCTGGAGCGTTTCCTCCAGGGCAGCCCCAACTGGGCGCTGGAGCCCTTCGAGCCCATGCCCGAGGACATCGCCGAGCAGGAACACACCACCGCCGGCATCCCGGTGATCAGCATCGAGACCAAAAAGCAGGAACCAGTGCTGAGCAAAGAAGATTATGTAAACTGCAAAGTGACCCTCAGCAACGTACCGGAGTCCATGGCCGTGCGCAAAGCCAAGTGCGAGATCCGGCTCCGGGGCAACTCTTCGTCCTACTACGGTGATGTGGATCAGATTCTGGCAAACCCGGTGCCCTACCGGCTGAAGTTCGACGAGAAGATCAATCTGATGGGCTTAAACGACGGCATCGAGGCCAAAAGCTGGGTGCTGCTGACGAATCTGGACAACGAGCGGGCGGTGTTCAAAAACGACTTCGCCTTCCGCCTCGGCCGGGCGATCCTGGAGCCCGACGGCTATTACTGCTCCGACGCCACGCCGGTGCACCTGTACTTAAACAACAAGTTCTGGGGCACCTATCTCCTCTGCGAGCAGAATCAGGTGGACGAAAACCGCGTGGACGTCAGCGAGCCGGAGCCCGGATACACCCGAACCGACATCGGCTACTTCCTGGAGCTGGATATGTACGGCGACGAGCCCAGCTTCACCGTGGCCTACGCCGACGAGGCGCCCATCTCCGACACCAACGGCGAGAAGCGGCCCCTGCGTCCCGCCCTCTATACCATCAAATCCGACATTTATTCTGCGGCTCAGAAACGGTATATCTCGAAGTATCTCCAGAACGCCTTTGAGATCCTCTACCGGGCCTGCGTGAAGAATGAATACTTTGGCTTTGACCGGAACCATAATTTAAGAGAAGTGCAGGCGGGCAGCGCCAGAGAGGCCATCGAGAACGTGGCGGATCTGCAGTCCAGGCGGACATGTATATCCTCTACGAGCTGATGTGCGACTATGACGTGGGGCAGAGCAGCTTTTACATGTGCGTGGATTTCTCCGCCGACAGCAAGTTCCCGAAGTTCACCTTTACCGCCCCCTGGGACTTCAACTGGACCTGTCTCGGCAACACCAAGGGCGTCTTTGCCGGGGCATTCCGGACGGAGAAATTTGTGGCAAATTCCGAGGATCGCTCCAATCCCTGGTTCATCCTGCTCTACCGGCAGAAGTGGTTCCGGGAGATGGTCAAGGAGCGCTGGCAGGAGTTGGGCGGTCTGGAGTTCGTGACCGAGCTGGTGAATCAGGAAAAGCAGCTGATCAAGGTCTATCAGGACGACATCAATGCCTACACCCCCGAGGTCACCGATGGCTGTCTCGGGGATCTGGAATGGATTTTACAGCGGGCCGCGTGGCTCGACACACAATGGAGTTAAACGATGCAAGATACCACTGAAAAGAAAGAACGGGCCGCCCTGGCCGGACTGGCGGCGGCGAACATGGACCCCAGGGAGCGCTCCACGGAGATCTCCATGGAGGAGCTGGCCGCCCTGGTGGAGACCGCCGGCGGCGAGGCCGTGGTGAGCGTGCTGCAAAACAAGCAGACCCCAGACCCCCGCACCTTCCTCGGTGAGGGCAAGGTGGCGGAGCTGAAGAGCTTCATCGAAGCCAACGAATGCGATCTCGCCGTGTTCGACAACGAGCTCTCCCCTTCCCAGATGCGGGTGCTCTCGGAAGAGCTGGGCGTCCGGGTGCTGGATCGCTCCGGCCTGATCCTGGACATCTTCGCCCAGCGGGCCCAGACCCGGGAAGGTCAGCTGCAGGTGGAGCTGGCGCAGTATCAGTATCTGCTGCCGCGGCTCACCGGCATGTGGACCCATCTGGTGCGGCAGACCGCCTCCGGCGGCGCCAGCCCCATCGGCACCAGAGGCCCCGGCGAGACCCAGCTGGAGACCGACCGCCGCCACATCCGCAGAAAGATCCAGAAGCTGGAGGAGGAGCTGGACGCGGTTCGCAAGGTCCGCACCACCCAGAGACGGAGAAGAGAGAAAAACGCCATGCCCGTGGTGGCCCTGGTGGGCTACACCAACGCGGGAAAATCCACGCTCTTAAACCGCCTCACCGGCTCCGACATCCCCGCCAACGACCGGCTCTTCGACACCCTGGACACCACCACCAGACGCATGAAGCTTGACGACACCCAGGAGGTGCTGCTCTCCGACACCGTCGGCTTCATCCGGAAGCTGCCCCACCATCTGGTGGAGGCCTTCAAGGCCACGCTGGAGGAGCTCAGCTACGCGGACGTGCTGCTGCACGTGATCGATCTCTCCAACCCGGAGTGGGAGACCCAGGCCGAGGTGGTCGACCGGCTGATCGACCAGCTCGGCGCTGCACAGACCCCCTGCATCCGGGTATTCAACAAATGTGACCAGTACCTCGGCATCCTCCCCCACGGGGAGAACATCGTCTGTATCTCCGCCAAGACCGGCGAGGGGGCGGACAAGCTGACCGAGGCGATCCAGAGCATTCTCGCAAGACAAAACCGCCATACCGTCCTGCTGCTGCCCTACAGCGAGGGCAGTCTGCTGGAGCTGCTGCACCGGGAGTGCAGCGTGCTGCGGACCGAGTATCGAGAGACCGGCGTGGAGGTGGAGGCCGTCATTCGCCCCGAGCACTGGGGAAAGGTGGAACGCTATGAAATTCCCGGAAACCATACAGACTGAGCGCCTGCTGCTCCGCCCCTGGGAGGAATCCGACGCCGCGGTGCTGTTTCAATATGCCAGGGACTCCCGGGTCGGCACCATGTGCGGCTGGAAGCCCCACGAATCGGAGGATGAGAGTCTGCAGGTGATCAGAAGCATCCTCACAGCGGACTACACCTACGCCGTCACGCTGGAGGGCGAGGCCATCGGCAGCGTCAGCCTCCAGCCCACCAGAAATCCGGCCTGCATCGGGCACATGGAGCTTGGCTACTGGCTGGGCGTTCCCCACTGGGGCAACGGCTATATCCCCGAGGCATCCGCCGCGCTGCTGGAGACCGGTTTCAATCTCGGTGCCAGGGAGATCTGGTGCGCCCACTATGCGGAGAACCACAACTCCCACCGGGTCATCAAAAAGCTGGGCTTCACCTACCGCTTCCGCGCCATGGAGGAAAACGGCCTAGGTGAGACGAAAGAGGTCTGGTACTATGTCAAGCTCCCGTGATGCCCTGACTTTCCGGGCTTGAAAAAGTCTGTGAAAGCCGATATAATGTTAAAATCGACTACCTCCGGAGGAAATTATGAACGATATTCTGCTGCTCAAGCCCGGCGAGCTGTTTCTCAAAGGGCTGAACAAACGTTATTTTGAAGAAAAGCTGATGAACAACCTGCGCCGCCGCTTAAAGCACGTGGGCAAGTTTGAGGTCAGCTGCCGCCAGAGCACCTTCTATGTGGAGGCCCGGGACAAGGAATCCGATCTGGACGCTGCCCTGGACGCCGCCCGGCAGGTCTTCGGCTTCGCCAGCGTCACCCGCGCCGCCGCCTGTGAGAAGGACAAGGACGTCATCGCGCAGAAGGCCATCGAGTATCTTCGCGATGACATGCTGAGCGTCAAAAGCTTCAAGGTGGAGACCAAGCGCTCCGACAAGCGGTTCGAGCTCACCAGCATCGAGCTGAGCCAGTATGTGGGCGGTCTGCTGGCGGAGGCCTATCCCAACGCCAAAGCCAAGATGCACGACCCGGAGGTGGTGGTGAATCTGGAGGTCCGCGAGATGGCGGCCTACGTCCACGCCAGAGCGCTCCCCGGCGCCGGCGGCATGCCCGTTGGCTCCAACGGCAGCGCCGTGACCCTGCTCTCCGGCGGCATCGACAGTCCGGTGAGCACCTATCTGATCGCCAAGCGCGGTGTGCGGCTGGTGCCGGTGCACTTCTTCTCCTTCCCCTACACCTCCGAGCTGGCAAAGGAAAAGGTCATCAGCCTCGCCAAGCTGCTGGAGCCCTACACCGGGCGCATGACGCTGCAGATCGTCCCCTTCACCCACATTCAGGAGGAGATCCGCCGCTGCTGCCCTGAGGAGTACTTCACGCTGATCATGCGCCGCTTCATGATGCGGATCGCTGAGGACATCGCCCTGCACAACGACTGCAAGGCCATCGTCACCGGAGAGAATCTCGGCCAGGTGGCCAGCCAGACCATGGAGGCCATGGCTTCCACCCAGAGCGTGCTGCACAACATCCCCGTGCTTCAGCCGCTCATCGGCATGGACAAGCTGGACATCATCGCCCACGCACGGAAGATCGGCACCTTCGAGACGTCGATCCTCCCCTATGAGGACTGCTGCACGGTCTTCACCCCCCGCCACCCCAAGACCCGCCCCACCGTGGCCGAGGTCGCGGAGGCCGAGAGCGCCATGGACATTGAGGGTCTCGTGAAAGAGGCCATCGAAGGAATTGAAAGGATCAAAATAGGCTATGAATGCTGAAACCCATCAACAAAACTCCAAGATCGTTTTGTTGAGTGGGAAGCACTTCGAAAGGATTTTTTGGCGCAAGTTCGACTTGCGAAAAGAAAAAATCCTATCTCCGTGAGAAGTATTTTGCACCCCGAAACGAGTTCCGGGGGCAAAATGGATTTGAATCATGCGAGCATTTAAGCGTTTGAAAGGGTTTGATTACCATGAATGCTGAAATCATCTCCGTCGGAACCGAGCTGCTGCTGGGTGAGACCATCAACACCGACGCCGCCGACGTGGCCAGAGTGCTCTCCGAGTACGGCATCAACGTCTTCTGGCAGACCGTGGTGGGCGACAATCGGCCGAGGCTGGAGCACGCCGTCCGCGTGGCCAAGGAGCGCAGCGACATCATCATCACCACCGGCGGCCTGGGCCCCACCTGCGACGATCTGACCAAAGAGGTCGTGGCGGCGGCCTTTGGCAAACAGCTCGTCCTCTTCCCCGAGGAGGAGGCCAGACTCCGGGAGCTCTACCGCCAGCGGAACACCTACATGACCGAGAACCACCTGCAGCAGGTCTATCTGCCCGAGGGCTGTGAGGTGCTGGTGAACGACTGGGGCACCGCCCCCGGCTGCGCCTTTGAGGCCGAGGACACCCTGGTGATCATGCTGCCCGGCCCACCGCTGGAGTGCGGTCCCATGGTGGAGCACCGGGTGCGGCCGCTGCTGGCAAAACGCAGCGACAGCCTGATCCTCTCCCACAGCGTGCGGATCTTCGGCATCGGCGAAGGCACCATGGAGTTCCGGCTCAGGGATCTGATGAACTCCATGACCAACCCCACCCTGGCGCCCTACGCCAAGGAGGGCGAGACCCTGGTGCGCATCACCGCCAAGGCCAAAACCGAAGCCGAGGCCGAGGCCATGATCGCCCCCTGGATCGAGCGGGTGCGGCAGGAGCTGGGCGAGTTTGCCTACACCGTGGACGCCGAGAACATCCAGAGCTACGCCACCCGCCGGCTCATCGAGAGCGGCAAGACCATCGCCGTGGCCGAGAGCTGCACCGGCGGTCTGGTGGGCGATCTGATCACCAACACCCCCGGCGCGTCGGAGGTCTTCCTCGGCGGTCTGATCGTCTACACCGACGAGATGAAAAAGCGCCTTTTGGGTGTGGATGAGGACGTCCTCGACGAGTACGGTGCCGTCAGCCGCGAGGTGGCCATCCAGATGGCGGAGAAGGCCAGAGAGAAGGTCGGCACCGATCTGGCGCTGAGTCTCACCGGTCTCGCCGGCCCCGGAGACGACGGCGTTCACACCGTAGGCACCGTTTTCGTGGCCCTGGCTGCCCCGGAGCAGACCTATGTCCGCAGACTCTATAAAGACAAGTGGGGCCGCGAGCGGATCAAGCACGCCGCCGCCAACCATGCCTTCGACATGCTCCGCCGGTACCTGGACGGTCTCCCGGTGGAATATGAGGAAAACTGCTGAATTTCCAAATGCCCCGCTGCTGCCGCAGCGGGGCATTTTTCATTCTGATCGTAAGGCCGCCAATGCCGGGCCGGCGGCGCTTCCGAAGAGCTGCGCCGCGCGAATGGCCTCCTGAAGGGTGTTGCCGCTGCTGCCGACCTCGATCAAAAGCATGCCGGGACTCAGGTGCTGGTTGTATCTCTGATTCACCAATGTGATCGGCCGCATCAGCGTCGGGTGCAGAGCGTCCACCGCGTCCTGGAGGTACACCGCCAAATGCAGATTCCGCAGCCAGTCCGGGTGCTCCAATCCGCTGCCGTCGGTGCCCATCACAAACATCACCTGAGCCGCAGCGGCGCCGTCCGGCAGCTCCGCTACGGTCTTGTAGACCACGGAATCAGAACAGAGGGCGTCCCGGTGCAGGTCGATGACCACGGCGATCTCCGGGTGCTCTGCCAGAGCTGCCTCCACCGCCGCGCCGCTGCGGGTATAGGAGCCGGCGTAGCTGGGGTAATCATAGACCGTTCGGTCGTGGAGCACCGTCAGCCCCGCCTCCTCCAGGGTCTTGGCCAGCACGTCCCCCACCCGGATGATGTTATGGTTTGCGTCCTCGGTGCGCATGGTGTCGCTGGCCTCATAGCGATCGCTGTCTGTAGGGGTATAGGCCTCGCTGGTGTGGGTGTGAAGGATCAGCACCTGCACGCCCTCCGAAGGCAGGCGCAGTCCCGGTCCTTCCGCCAGCAGGTCGGAAAGGACCGGACTGTAATTCGTCTCGTTTTTCATGGTCAGGCCGCCGGGGAAGCTGGCCGGCAGGATCGGCAGTCCCTCCGGGGTTCGATCCGGGGAGGCGGAATCGATGGTCGGCTCCGGCTGGGGCTCCGGCGTCGGCGTCGCAGAGACTGCCTGCACCTGCGGCTGCGGCACCGCGCCCAACTCCAGACGCACCGCCGTCTCCAGGATCTGCTCCGGGCTCACCGTCCGCAGCAGCCCCGCCGGGAGGGCGCGCGCCAGCAGACACAGCCCCATGGCCGCTGCCGCCAAACTCAGGATTCCACCGCTGCGTCTCAAGTCCCAAGCGCCTCCCTTCCTCCCGACAGTCTATGGTGATTCCGAATCGGATAGAACCGCCGCGGCCGGTGGCGACCCGGTGGCGGGAAACGGAGGAAAAGGCTTGATTTTCCATAGTCAAGTGGGGTGAAGGGCTGATTTTTCAATGAAAACTACGGGAAAATGATTTACATAATTCCAAAAAAGGGCGAAGGAATAACCCAAATTGTTGACATAATGTTGATTTGCAGGATTTTTTTCAAGGCAAATGTAAACATTTTTCGGTCTCATCGACCGGATTCCCCTTTTTTCATCAACCTGCACAAACACAAGATATAGTGTTTTTTTATTGTGAACAAACCGATATATTGTAAAATTTTTTGAAACTTTTTGTTTTTTTGTTCGATTTGTTAGTTTGAAGTCGAGCCATTTGTGCAAAATGCCGGTTGAAACTGTGCAGGAAATTGAATATAATAAATGCATCGGATGCATCGGAATTGTATATTACGTTCCGATCTGTTTTATTCAATGCTTAACGAAAGGGGGCGATTCCGATGGGCCCGACAAAAACGCGATCCAACCTCGCGGTCGCGCTGGTTGTGGTGCTGCTGTGCAGCCTTCTGATCGGCATGGGTATGCTGATGGGATCCAACGATGTTTTCGCGTTGGAGCCGGAAGCTTCTCCGGAAGTGAAATCGGATGCGACACCTCCTGTTTCCACTCCGGCACCCTCGGAGCCTCCCGCTCCCGCGGATGAGGCCCTGCAGCTGACTGAACAGGACGAGCGCGTCGCGACGCGGCAGGCGCTGCGGAGTCTCCAGCCTGTCACCCGCACCGTTGCGGTGGGCATGGATGTGGAGGCTGCTGCCCAGACCATGCAGTGCACCTTCGTTCCCGTTTATGTGGACGGCGTGTTCGGCGGTTACAGTTATGTCGTGAACGGCAAAGCGTATCTCGCGCTTTCTGATTATTGCACCATGCTGGGTTATGACTTCGCGGACGGCGAGGTCGACGGCGCCAACGTCACCTGTGAGGCGGCAGAGATGCCCGTCGAAGCCACGGTGGGCGCTTCCAGCTTCATGGCAAACGGCCGTTACATCAATGCGCCCGGCAACATCCTGGCGCTGGACGGGAAGCTCGTGGTTCCCTTCCCTGCTCTGGAAGATATTTTCGGTGCAAAGCTCAATTATGACCAGGCGCTCGCCTCGGTCGCAGTCGATACTTCCACCAAAGAGCTGATCGAGGACGGCGAGAGCTTCTACGCCAAGCAGGATCTCTACTGGCTCAGCCGCATTATCTATGCGGAGGCCAACGGCCAGCCCTTTGACGGTATGATCGGCGTGGGCAACGTGGTGCTCAACCGCGTGGCTGCTCCGCAGTTTGCCAACACCATCTACGACGTCATCTTCGAAGCCGGCCAGTTCACCCCGGTCTATGACGGTTCGATCTACAACACGCCCAGTGAAGAGGCCATCCGCGCTGCGGAGATGGCTCTGGACGGCGTGAGCACTGTGGGCAGCGCCCTGTACTTCGTGAACCCCAATGCCTGTGACGGCAGCTGGTTCGCTTACTCGCTGACCTACGTTACCACCATCGGCGGTCACGTCTTCTACGCCTGACCCCGGTTGGATCGCTGAAACAAAATCAGGCGTGCTGCCAAACGCAGCACGCCGTTTTACTGTATGGAGGAAGCTATGGAAGAGATCCTGCGGAAAGGGCTCAACGCGCTGGGGCTGACCGTTACAGAAAAACAGCTGAAGGACTTTCGCAGCTACTATACCATTCTGGAGGAGCGCAGCAAGGTCATGAACCTGACCGCCATACACGGAGAGGCGGACACCGCGAGGCTGCACTTTCTCGACTGCGCGGGGCTGCTCACTATGGAGGACTTTCACGGAAAATCGGTGATCGACGTGGGCACCGGGGCAGGCTTCCCCGGGCTGCCGCTGCGAATCCTGGAGCCCGGGATGGAGCTGACGCTGCTGGACAGTCTGGCCAAGCGGGTGGACTTCCTCTCCGAGGTCTGTGATGCACTTTCCTTCAACGACGTCACCTGCCTCCACGCCAGAGCGGAGGAGGCTTCTGATCTGCGGGAGCAGTTCGACATCGCCCTGTCCAGAGCGGTGGCGCGGCTGGATCTGCTCAGTGAACTCTGCCTGCCGCTGGTGAAGGTGGGCGGCGTGTTCCTGGCCATGAAGGGCCCCGGCTGCGGCGAAGAGCTGGAGGAAGCCCGCCGCGCCATCGAGATCCTGGGCGGCGAGCCGGAGGTGCTGACCTATGCCATCCCCGGCACCGATCTCAGCCACTGCGTGGTGCGGATCCGGAAGGTGAAAGCCACCCCGGAAAAATATCCCCGCCGCTGGGCGAAGATGCAGAAAACCCCCATTCGATAAAAAAACCCCGTGCCGGTTGGCACGGGGTTTTTGTTTGGTTTAGGAATCGTATTCGATGACGTAGGCCAGCACACCGCTGTAGAAGCGGGGATAGCTGCCGGCGGGATCGCCGATGCAGTCGTTGTAGAGCCAGGTGCCCTGCTGGTTGGCGAGCAGGACGTAATCCTCCGCCATGCCGGCGTAGCTGTCGTGGACAGAGGGCTCGCCGGCTGCCCAGCTGATGTAACCGTTGTCGGTGCTCTTGACCCAACTCAACTCGCCAGTGCTGGTGCGGCTCAGGCCGATCCAGACGTATCTGGCGCCCTGGCTTGCCGCCAGCTCGGTGATCTTCATGAGTTCCTCACCGGACTCGATGACGGCCAGATAGCCGCCCTTGGCCTCGGCCTCCTTTTTGGCGTTCTCCCAGGAGGCGTTGGAGAGAACCACCTCATACCGGTGGGGTGCAGGCGTCGGCGTCGCGGTGGGCGTGGGCTCCTCAGTCTCAACAGGCGCAGCGCTCTCCTCAGGGGCAGCGCTGGCGTCCGGCGCCGCAGAAGCAAGCAGCTCCTCAGAGCCGCCGGGCTGCTGGGCTACCACTTCCTGCCGATGCTGGCCGATGGTGCCGATGCTGTGGATGATCAGCGCGCCCAGCACGATGGCCACGATGCACAGCAGGGCCACGATCCAGCCGGAGCGTCCTTTTTTATCGTCGTCCTTGTTGTGGCCGAACCAGTCCATCTCATCCAGCTGTTGGGAGATGCGCTCCTCCTCGGCCTTGTGCAGCTCGGAGCGATCGACCGCTGCGGTCTCCTTCTCCGTGGCTTCCTCCGAATCCGGGTCTGCCATGCGGGCAGCCACAGACGCGGAGATGGCCTCCACCAGCGCGGGATCCAGGCCGGCCTTCTTGCCGGCCTTCTGTACCTCGGAATCATCCTCAGAAACCGGCTCCGCAGATTCCTCCGCAGAGATCTCAGTCTCCTGGGCTTCCTCGGGCAGAAGCTCGGTTTCGACTTCCGCTGCGGCGCGCTCCAGACGTTCCGCCTCCTCCGCAGCCAGACGCTCGGCCTCGAGGCGTTCCGCCTCCTCCGCCGCGGCGCGTTCGGCCGCCAGACGGTCAGCCTCTTCCCTGGCAGCCTTCTCGTTGAGGATGCCCAGGAGCATCTGCTCCACCTCCGTCAGTTCCTGACGGGGCTTTTCGAACATCTCACGGGCCGCCGGAATGTTGGAATGGAGTCCCTCCCGATAGCTGGCCAATGCCGCACCCAGGGCGGCGGGGGTTTCGTACCGGTCATCGGCACGGAACTGGATCGCCCGCTCAATGATGCGGGCCAGGTGCTTGCCGGCGGTTTTGGGCATCTCCGGCAGCTCGCCGTTCATGCGGCGGCGCAGCGCCTCGTCCCGGTCGGCCGCGGTGGCTTCCGCCGGGCAGAAGGGCATCTGCCCTCCGGTGACGCCGGCATACAGCAGCATACCCACCGAGTAGACGTCGGCAGCCGAGGTGCGTGTACCGTTCCAGAACACCTCCGGAGCCATGTATTCCAGCTCCGCCGGAGTCCAGTCGCCGGTGGTCTCCCGATTGGCGGGGGCGCCCAGGGTGACGCTGTCCGGGCCGTCATAGAGAATATTCTCCGGCCGGACGCCGCCGTGGTAGGTGCCATATTCGGTCAGCTGCGCACACAGCGCCGATGCCAGCGCTGCCAAGGTGTCGCGATCCAGCCCATAGAGCTGCTGGCCGAGAACACTTGCGTTTTCTTCCATACTGCGTTCCTTTCCGTGATTCAACTTTTCTCACACTCTTTGTGGAAAAGAGTTACAGCTTTCTATCAATTCATTTCATTCTACCATAGATATTGCTGTAAGTCAATTTACTTTTTTCACGGATTTTTTTATTTTTTCGAAAAGTTCTGCGGCTCAGCGCTTTCCCAGCTTCGCAAACCAGGAGAAGGTCATGGGCCAGATGCCCGCAGCGAAGAAGGTCATGAGGCCATAGCGCAGGGCGGTGACGCCGTAGCTGCCGCCCAGCAGCATCTTGACGCCGGCGCGGATGGCGATGACGATGACGAGGCCCAGCACCACCTTGATGATCTGTGCCCACCAGACGGCTTTGGTGTCAAACTGCACATACTTCTGGTCCACGGCGTAGCCCGCCAGGAAGCCGATGATGGCGCCCAGCAGCAGCCAGGCGTTTTTCCGTCCCTCGGCCAGGTTCGCCGGATCCACGTCTGCCGGGAAGGGCCAAAGCTGAGCATAGAGCAAGAAGGCCACATCCAGCACCACCATGACCAGCAGGATCCAGTACATCCGCTGCGGGTGCTGATCCAGATCCTTAAACACCGGGTAGAGCGCGATCACCAGGATGAGACCGGCGACGAAGCTGACGCCCACGTCCAGCGGTGTGTGGACGCCCAGATACATTCTGGAGAAGGCCGTGAGCACGATGAGCACCGCGCAGATGATCTTCAGCCAGGTCTTTTTCGTCCAGGTGAAGCCCGCGCCGAAGCTGGCGAACACGTTCTGGGTATGGCCGCTGGGGAAAGAATAGCCCGTGGCCTCGGCTCTCGCGGACTCCACGATGGTGAAGTTCGGATCCTTGACCCAGGGGCGCGGGATGCGGAAGGCCAGCTTCAGAAACTGGTTGAGCACCGTGCCCGCAAAGCCCACCGTCAGCATATAGCAGCCGCAGGCCTTGTTGAAGCACCAGAACACGATGATGGCCAGGGCCATGAACACCGTCTCCCCGCCGCAGTTGGTGATCAGCGACATGACGGAGTCCAGCCAGGGCATGCGGATGCTCTCCAGAGCGTATAACAGTTGCATAACGAAATCCTCCGTTCGTGAGAATGTTACCATTATAGCAAATCTGGACAAAAGATACAATTCTTTCATTGACGGTAAAGCTTAAAAATGTTAAACTATTCAAAAATATGAAGGAGGGTTCTATCATGGATCTGGAAAAAACCATCCGCGCTCTCAAGGGCAGAGGCTTCGAGGTTTCCCACTTCGCCACCAAGGAGGAGGCCGCCGACTATCTGGCCGGCGCCATCCAGAACACCACCGTCGGCATGGGCGGCAGCAAGACCCTGGACGAAATGGGGATCTATGACCGTCTCACGGAGAACAATACCGTCTACTGGCACTGGCGGGAACCGGGCATCCCCACGCTGGACAAGGCCCTCACCGCCCAGACCTATCTGAGCAGCGCCAACGCCATCACCGAGCAGGGTGAGATCATCAACATCGACGGTCGCGGCAACCGTCTGGCCGCCATGGTCTACGGCCCGGAGAAGAACGTCTACATCGTCGCCGGCACGAACAAGATCGCCGAAGATTTTGATTCCGGCCTCTATCGCGCCAGAAACACCGCCGCCGTGCAGAATATGAGCCGCTTCGCCAACGGGCAGCCATGTCAGGGGCCCAAGGGCGGCAAGTGCTATGACTGCCGCAGCGCCGCCAGAGGATGCAACGCCCTGCTGGTGCTCTGGGGCAAGATGTTCGACATGGCCAAGCTGGAGGTCGTGCTGATCGACGAGGAATTGGGGCTTTAATTCACAGCCGACAGGAGCAAAAAGGAAAGAAGGATTTCCATGCGGATTTTCAAACGAATCAAGTGGGCCTATGTGCTGGTGAGTCTGTTTTTCATCGTAATCGGCGTGCTGCTGATCATGAATCCGGACACCTCCATGGTCGTGCTCTGCAGAGTGCTGGGCATCGGCGCCGTGGTCTTTGGTCTGCTGCGGGTGCTGGGCTACTTCCTCAGAGAGCTGCAGGGGGTTGGGCTTCAGTACGACTTCGCCTCCGGCGTCTTCGCCGTGATCGCCGGCGCCATGGTGATCTGGCGCGCCCCGGAAGTGGCCAACATCATGGCCGTGGTCATCGGCCTGTTCATTCTGGTGGACTGCGTGTTCAAGCTGCAGGTGGCCATCGACTCCAAACGCATGGGCGCCAGCAGCTGGTGGATCACCCTGCTGTTCACCTGCATCTGCATGGTGCTGGGCTGCCTGCTGATCTTCGACACCTTCAAGGGGCAGAAGATCATCTCCATCATGATGGGCGTGAGCCTGGTGGCCGACGGTCTGCAGAACCTCTGCACCGTGATCTACGCCGCCATCTTCGTGAAGGAAGTGAAGACCGCCGTCCAGAACAAGGTGGACGAGATGACCGCCATCGAGACCACCGGCCGAGTCCGCACCCGCTGAGAGCGCCCCCACGGAGCCGGAGCCGTCCGCCGAACCCCCGCAGCTTCCCTGAGAGAAAGGATCGCTCATGCTCAAAGAAAACTTTACCGAAGTCTACGACAAATTCGAGCTGGAGTTTTTCCGCCGGCTCTTCACCCTGGTGCGGGAGCGCGAGGGCTCCCTGTCCGCCATGGAGGCCTTCTCCGTGGAGATCATCCGTCAGATGGGGACGCCCACCATCAGCCAGTTTGCGGACTTTCTCGGCATCTCCCAGTCCAACGCCACTTACAAGGTCAACAGCCTCATTAAAAAAGGCTATATTATCAAGGAGAACTCCGACGTGGATCGAAGAGAGTATCATCTGCACCTGTCGGAGAAATACTACCAGTACAGCGGCCTCATGCGGGGCTATGTGGACACGGTCATGGAGCGGATGGAAAAGCGCTTCCAGCCGGAGGATCTGGAGAAGCTGACCGAGATGCTCAGGATCATGTCTGACGAGCTGATGCCGGAAGCCAAACTGCAATAAACCCGCCAAAAAACCACTATTTTTTGGCGGATAGGATGCGCTCCAAAAGAACTTTTTGGCGCAAGTGCAACTTGCGAAGAGAAAAACTTCTTTCTCCGCGTAAAGTATTTTGCTCGCCCAAACAAAGTGTGGGCGGCAAAATGATTGCATTCTTTTTCGCGGCATCCGAGCCGCGAAACTCTTCGAGGAATAAAAGGTACAGCGCCGGGAGAGAGCTCTCGGCGCTGTCATATAGGAGGAATCGTATGAAAATCGCCATCATCACCGGGGCGTCCTCCGGCATGGGCAGAGAATTTGTCTACGCCCTGGATCAGGACGAGGAATTTGATGAGCTCTGGGTCATCGCCAGAAGAGAGCAGCGATTAAAAGAGCTGCAGGAAAAGGTCCGCGCCAAGGTGCGGGTGCTGCCGCTGGATCTGCTGGAGAAGGAGAGCTTTTACACCGTCAAAAATCTGCTGGAAGCCGAGCAGCCGGAGGTGGCCGTGCTGGTGAATGCCGCGGGCTTCGGCATCTTCGGCCCCTTCGAGGAGCGGAGCATGGAGCGGCAACTGGACATCATCGACTTAAACGACCGGGCCCTCACCGCCATGTGCCATCTGGTGCTCCCCTATCTCCACGAGGGCAGCCGGATCTACAACATGGGCAGCATGTCCTCCTGGCAGCCGGTGCCCTATATCAACGTCTACGGCGCGTCGAAGGCCTACGTGCTGAGCTTCAGCCGGGCGCTGGGCGTGGAGCTCAGACCCCGGGGCGTGAAGGTGATGGCGGTCTGCCCCGGGTGGATCACCACGGAGTTTTTCGACCACGCCGTCACCGACGACACGGTCTGCTACTATAACCGCTTCTACCCGCCGGAGCAGGTCATCCGCAAGGCGGTGAAGGATATGAAAAAGGGCAAGACCGTCTCCGTCCTGGGCTTCCCGGAGCGGATGCAGGCGAGACTGGTGAAGCTTCTGCCTGTAAAAATGGTCATAGACACCTGGTGCAAGCAGCAGAAACAGCCGAGGATCTAACAAAACCAACCCCCATCGACAGCGGTGGGGGTTGATTTTTCTGGAAAAATAGGGTATCATAAATTGTTAACATAACTTTTTTGCGGGGCGTCTACTATGAACGAAAATTCTACGGCTCGCCGGGGTTCATTTTTTGAACGTCTGGCCCACGGCATTGTCTCCGGGCGGAAGCTCATTCTGATCCTCTCGGTGCTGGTGCTGTGCTTCTGCGTCATGTCCAGTCTATGGGTGCAGACCAACAACGATCTGAAGGCCTATCTGGCGGAGGACAGCGAGACCCGCCAGGGCCTGAAGGTGATGGAGGACGAGTTCGAAACCTACTACACCGCTCAGGTCATGCTGGAGGGCATCGACCAGGCTCAGGCCCAGCAGGTCTATGCGCAGATCGAAAGCACCGAGGGCGTGGCCATGGCCACCTACGATCCCGCCCGCCACTTCAAGGACGGCGCGGCGCTGTTCGCCGTCACCTTCGCGGATTCCGACGAGGAACAGGCCTCTGCCGCCCTGGAGCGGGTGAAGGCCCTCTGCGACGGGTATGAGACCACCGTCAGCACCGAGCTCGGCTACAACGCCAGCCAGATCGTCATGGGCGAGATGGGACGCATCATGGGCATCGCCGTACTGGTGGTCATCATCGTGCTGCTGCTCACCTCCAGCACCTACGCGGAGGTGCTGGTGTTGATCCTCACCTTCCTGGCGGCGGCGCTGCTGCAGCAGGGGACAAACTTCCTTTTGGGCAGCATCTCCATGATGTCCAACTCCACGTCGCTGATCCTCCAGCTGGCGCTGAGCCTGGACTACGCCATCATCTTCTGCAACCGCTATAAGGAGGAGCACGCCCTCTACCCGGTGAAGGAGGCCGTGGAGCGCGCCCTCGCCAAGGCCATCCCCGAGGTGGCTGCCAGCAGTCTCACCACCGTTGCGGGTCTGACTGCCATGACCTTCATGAAGTTCAAGCTGGGCGCGGACATGGGCTTCGTGCTGATCAAGTCCATCTTCTGCAGTCTGCTGACGGTGTTCCTGGTGATGCCGGGACTGCTGGTGCTCTTCGGAAAGTGGATGGACAAGACCCGCCACCGCAGCTTTGTGCCGAAGCTCCCCTTCATCGGCAAGTTCGCCTGGGCCACCAGAAAGGTGATCCCCTTCCTGTTCATTGTGGTATTTCTCGGCGCCTTCTACATGAGCCAGCAGACCAACTTCGCCTACAGCGAGGATTTGCTGATCACCCCCAAGGACAACCCCTATCAGGCGGCGTCCCGGCACATCAGCGAGATCTTTGGCCACAGCAACACCGTGGCCGTGCTGGTGCCCGCGGGCAATTACGATAAGGAAGCCGCCCTCATCGAGGAGCTCGAAGCCCGGGAAGAGGTGGAGAGCGTTCTGGGTCTTGCCGGCATCGACGCCATGAACGGCTACCACATCGGCGACCATGTGAACGCCGCCGAGTTTGCCCAGCTGGCAAATCTGGAGGACACCCCCGCCCAGGCGCTGTTCGCCTATTACGGCGGCATGCATGGGGCTGAGGCCGCGGTGACCGAGGATCTGGAAAACTACCGGGTACCGCTGATCGACCTGTTCCTGTTTTTGCGGGACGCGGCGGCCAGCGGAAACATTGAGATCGACCAGAGCCAGCAGGAACTGATCGACAGCCTATACAAAAAGCTCACCCTGGCGCAAGATCAGCTCCAAGGCAAGAATTACAGCCGTATCGTGCTGACGCTGAAGCTGCCGCTGGAGGGGCCGGCCACCTTCGCCTTCCTGGATGAGATCCACGTGATCGCGGGCCAGTATTACGACGCGGCCAAGGTCATCACCGTGGGCGGCGCCACCAGCTCCCGCGACTTCAAGGACGCCTTCGCCCAGGACAACCTGGTGGTCACGCTGATGAGTCTGCTGCTGGTCATGCTGATCCTGCTGGTGACCTTCCGCTCCCTCGGCATGCCGCTGATGCTGATCCTGGTGATCCAGGGCAGCATCTGCTTGAACTTTACCATCGCGAAACTCCTGGGGAACTATGTGTTCTTCATGTGTTATCTGATCGTCACGGCCATCCAGATGGGCGCGAACATCGACTACGCCATCGTCATCTCCAGCCGCTTCCGGGAGCTCCGGGGCGAGGGTCTGCCCTCCAGAGAGGCCATGATCGAAACCGTGAACTTTGCCCTGCCCACGGTGCTGACCTCCGGCGTCATCATGATCACCGCGGGTCTGCTGATCGGCCAGATGGTCTCCGAGGCGGTCATCGCCGGCATGGGCCACTATGTGGGCACCGGCACCATCATCACCCTGATTCTGGTGCTGTTCGTGCTGCCCCAGGTGCTGCTGCTGGGCGAGGGCTTCGCGGAAAAGACGAAGCTCAAGCTGCGGCGATTCTCCGGCGCAGCAGCCCAGCGCGTGTTCTGCAGCCTTTTGGCAGCGGCAGGTATCTTTGCCCTGGTCATGGCTCCCATGGGGATCATGTCCGTGCGGGATGACCGGGCTCTGGAAAATGAACAGTATGACGCTCTCTGCGCGCAGGTGGACACGCTGACCGAGCTGGCGGACTCCGTGGACGCCAGAACCGCCACCCTCTCCGACACCGCCTATCAGTTTGCCGAGCACGCTCTGACCGACTCCATCGGAGAAGAGAAGCTGGCGGAGGGCCAGGCTCAGTATGACGCCGGCGCTGCCGAGCTGGCTCAGGGGCAGGCCCAGTATGACGCCGGCGCTGCGCAGCTTGCCCAGGGTCAGGCCCAGTATGACGCCGGTCAGGCCAAGCTGGCCGAGGGCAGACAGCAATACGACTCCGGCACCTCCCAGCTGGAGTTTGCCAAGCTCCAGTACGCAGAGGCGGAGCAGCAGATCGCCGACGGTGAAGTCCAGCTGGAGGCCGCCAAGGCGGAGTACGCCGCCGGCGAGCAGAAGCTCCGGCAGGTGGAGCCCATTTACAACATCGTGCAGCCCCTCTACGGCAGGTATCTGGAGACGAAGGCACAGTATGACCAGGCCGTAGCCAACGGCGAGAGCGCAAAAGCCCTGCTGCTGTGGCCCACGGTAGAGGCCCAGCGGATCGCCTATGAGGGGCAGCTTGGCGGCTACTCCATCGAGTCGCTGGTTTCGGAATATGAGGCCGGACAGGCTCAGCTGCAGAACGGTGCCTGGGAGATCCAGGTGGCAGAGCAGAAGCTCATCGAGGGCAAGGCCCAGCTGGCAGAGGCGAAAGCCCAGCTGGAGGCCGGCGCCGCGGAGCTTATCGACGCCAAGTCGCAGCTGGACGCCGGTGAAGCTCAACTGGTGGACTCCAAAGCCCAGCTGGACGCCGGCAAGGCGCAGCTGGACAGTTCCAAGGCCCAGCTGGACGCGGGCTACAGCCAGCTGAATCAGGCGGCTGCCCAGCTCCAGGCGGGCAAAGATCAGCTTGCCGAAAACAGCGAGGCGCTGGAAGCGGATCTGGAGTCGCTGGCCCAGTATGCCGACGAGCGGCAGCGGCTGGACGCGGGCATCCAGATGCTGGCCGGAAAGACCAGCGCCGATCTGACCTACGGTGAGATCCTCGCCAACACGAAGACCGCGCTGATGCAGAACCACACCGACGCCCTGCAGGAGATCTCGCAGCGGCTGGTGCGGTATCTGGCGCTGGCGCTGGGCGGACTGCTGGCGCTGATCGGCGGACTGCTGATGCCGAAGCGTGGCCACATCCTCACGCTGATCGCCGTCCCCGCCGCCATTCTGGCGCTGGCCTACGGCTCCGGCGGCAGACTCCAGACCATCGCGGCCGCCGCGATCCTCGTGACCGCACTGGCAGCGCTGGTGCTGCATCTGAACGCAGGAACAGAGGCGCCCGTAACGGTGCCCGAACCGGAACCGCCGGTCGAAGAAACGGAAATCGAATAAGCACAGAAAAATGGCGTACCGCGAAAAACGGTACGCCATTTCTTTTTTTATTCAAATTACAGCTCCGGGTACAGGGGGAACTGCTCGCAGATCTTCAGAACCTCTTGCTTCACCAGCGGGACAGCGTCCTCACCGGCATCGATCAGATGGCAGATGCAGGCGCCGATGCGGCGCATCTGCTCTTCCTTCATGCCGCGGGCGGTGCAGGCCGGGGTGCCCAGACGGACGCCGCTGGTCTGGCTGACCGGCAGAGTGTCGAAGGGGATCGCGTTCTTGTTGGCGGTGATGTTCGCCTTGTCCAGCAGTTCCTGGATCTCCTTGCCGGTGCGGCCCTTGCTGTAAACGTCCAGCAGCATCAGATGGTTGTCCGTGCCGCCGGAAACCAGCCGCACGCCGCAGGCGTGGATGGTCTCTGCCAGGGCCTGAGCGTTCTTCACCACCTGGAACTGGTCGGCCTGGAACTCCGGCTCCATGGCAGCCTTCAGGCAGACGGCCTTGGCGGCGATGATGTGCATGAGCGGGCCGCCCTGGGTGCGGGGGAAGACGCCGCTGTCGATCTTCTTGCCCAGCTCCTCTTTGCAGAGGATGATGGCGCCGCGGGGGCCGCGGAGGGTCTTGTGGGTGGTGGTGGTGACCACGTCGGCATAGGGCACCGGGCTGGGGTGCGCGCCGCCGGCCACGAGGCCGCCGATGTGGGCCATGTCCACCAGCAGGTAGGCGCCTACGCTGTCCGCGATCTCACGGAAGCGCTTGAAATCGATGATCCTCGGATAGGCGCTGGCGCCGGCGATGATCAGCTTCGGCTTGACTTCCTCCGCGATGCGCTGGACGTCATCATAGTCGATCATCTCGGTCTCGGGGCTGACGCCGTAGTAGTGCGCCTCATAGTAGCGGCCGGAGACGCTGGCCTTGCTGCCGTGGGTCAGATGGCCGCCGTGGGCCAGATCCATGCCGAGGATCTTGTCGCCCGGCTGCAGGAGGCCCGCATAGACGGCGATGTTCGCCTGGGCGCCGGAGTGGGGTTGGACGTTGGCGTACTCGGCACCGAAGAGCTTCTTGGCACGGTCGATGGCGATCTGCTCCACCTCGTCCACATATTCACAGCCGCCGTAGTAGCGCGCCCCGGGATAGCCCTCGGCGTACTTGTTGGTCAGATGGCTGCCCATGGCCTCCATGACCGCCTGGCTGGTGAAGTTCTCCGAGGCGATCAGCTCGATGTGGTCCCGCTGACGCTGCAGCTCGCGGCCCATGGAAGCGTACAGCTCCGGATCGTAATTCTTCAGAATATCGTAGTTCAACGAAATCTCCTCCTGCAAAAAATGCTGGTATTCCAGTTTTACAAAGCTCTATTATTCTAGCCGAAAAGCGTTGGGAATGCAAGTGTCAGAGGGAAATTTGGAGGATTGCCGCAATTTTTCTGAAAAACCGGAATATCCTTCGCCACAATGGCAATAAATATGAACGAGGTGATGAATGATGTGGGACAAATATAAGCCCTATGTTGGCTTCTCCGCCCTGGCGCTGGCGGTGGGGGTTCTGGCGGGGCTCCTGACCCGCGGGGAGATGGAGGCCTTCGCCGCGCTGAACCAGCCGCCGCTGTCGCCGCCGGGGTGGCTGTTCCCGGTGGTGTGGACGATCCTGTATCTGCTGATGGGCATCAGCATGGGGCTCATCTGGCGGCAGGGTACCGGATTCCAAAGAAGGCGCGTGCTGGAGCTCTGGTGCGTACAGCTGGGGATGAATTTTCTCTGGACGCTGCTTTTTTTCAATCTGCAGCTGAGATTGACCGCCTTCTTCTGGCTGCTGGCGCTGCTGGCCATCGTAGGGTGGATGGTCTCGAAGATGGAGCCCATCGACCGCACCGCCGCGAGGCTCCAGATCCCCTATCTGATCTGGCTGCTGTTCGCCGGATATCTGAATTTCGGAGTTTATCTGCTGAATCGTTGATTTCGCTCTTTCCCATCGCTTTGAAATGTGCTATACTATCCTCACCAAAACAAAGGAGAGATCGCACATGAAAAAAGCAATTCGTGTGATTCTGATTCTTCTGCTGGTGCTGGTGCTTCTGATCGCGGCGTTTATCGCCTATCTCACCGTCACCCAGCTGAATCCCGAGACCGAGGGCGCCGAGCTCACGGCCTCCACCGCCAATGCGGATCTGACCGTTGCAGAGGGTGACACCATCTCCGTGCTCAGCTGGAACGTGGGCTACGCCGCTCTGGGTCAGGAGTCCGACTTCTTCATGGACGGCGGCCAGCAGACCCGCCCTGAGAGCAAGGCCGTGGTGGAAAAGAATCTGAATGGCATCTTCAACCAGATCACCCAGACCGACGCGGACTTCACCATCCTGCAGGAGGTGGACTCCGGCTCCAGACGCAGCTACGGCGTCATGGAGACCACCTTCCTCGCCGACTCCCTGGATCTGCCCAACGCCTACGCCCGGAACTACAAGTGCGCCTTCGTGCCCTTCCCGTGGCCGCCGCTGGGCAAGGTCTCCAGCGGTCTGCTCACGTTCTCCGACGCTGAGATCGGAAGCGCCGAGCGCGTGGCACTCCCCTGCCCCTTCAGCTGGCCCATCTCCACGGCGAACCTGAAGCGCTGCCTGCTGGTGACCCGGATCCCGCTGGAGAACAGCGATCATGAGCTGGTGCTGGTGAACCTCCATCTGGAGGCCTATGACGACGGCGAGGGCAAGGCAGCCCAAACCAAGATGCTCACCGAGTATCTGCAGAAGGAATACGAGGCCGGCAACTACGTCATCGCCGGAGGTGACTTCAACCAGACCTTCCCCGGCGGGCTGGACAGCTACCCCATCAAGGATGCCTCCCTCTGGACCCCCGGCACCCTGGACAGCAGCGCCCTGCCCGGCGACGGCTGGCAGTTTGCCTACGACACCGAGACGCCCAGCTGCCGTCTGCTGAATCAGCCCTACGACCCGGCGGACGAGGCCACCCAGTTCTATGTGATCGACGGCTTCATCCTCTCCCCCAACGTGACGCTGAACACCGTCGAAACTCTGAACGCGGAATTTGAGTTCTCCGATCACAACCCGGTACTGCTGAACGTGGCCCTCGGATAACCCTTGAACATCCAAACACCGCTGCTGACTGCAGCGGTGTTTTTTTGCGAAAATTAAGAAAAGGTTCATTGATGTTTTTTCTTCGGTATGGTAAACTGAATTTTGACATTTTATTTACTGGAGACCAAAGAAGCATGAGAATGCGGAAAAAACCAAACCTGATCCCCCGGATGGAACGGTGCGCGGAGGTTTTGATCACGGAGCCGGAAGCCCTGCGGGGCCGCTGGCTGGAGGCATATCCCGGCCACAAGGAGCTACATCTGGAGATCGGCTGCGGCAAGGGCCGCTTCACCGCCGACACCGCCGAGCAGAATCCCGACGTATTTCTGGCGGCGGTGGAAAAAGTGCCCGATGCCATGGTGGTCGGCATGGAGCGCGTCACCGAGCGAGGCCTCAACAACGTGCGGTTCCTGGACTTTGACGCCAAAGATATCCTGACCATTTTCGCCCCGGGCGAGGTGCAGCGGATCTACATCAACTTCCCCGATCCCTGGAAGAAATCCAGACAGAAAAAGCGCCGGCTCACCTTTCCGGCCTTCCTGGCGCTCTACGCCCAGGTGCTGCCCCTGGGCGGCGAGATCTGGTTCAAATCCGACAACGATCCCCTGTTCGAGTGGTCGGTGGAGCAGTTTCGGGAAATGGGCTGGGAGCTCCGGGAGCTGACCCGGAATCTCCACGAGCACGGCCCCGTGGGCGTGATGACGGACTATGAGGCCAAATTCCACGCCGAGGGCGTCACCATCAACCGCGTGGTCGCGGTGAAAACGGAGGAGACAAAATGCGATTTCTCTCTTGGAACGTCAACGGACTCCGAGCCTGTGTAAAAAAAGGCTTCGAGGACGTTTTCTGGGGCATGGACGCGGACTTTTTCTGCCTGCAGGAGACCAAGCTCCAGCCGGGGCAGATCGAGCTGGATCTGCCGGGCTATGAGCAATTCTGGTGCTCGGCAGAGAAAAAGGGCTACTCCGGCACGGCGATCTTCGCCAAACACAAGCCCCTGAGCGTGCGCTATAACCTCGGCATCCCGGAGCACGACACCGAGGGCCGGGTGATCACGCTGGAATATCCGGATTTCTGGCTGGTGACGGTCTACACCCCCAATGCCCAGAACGAGCTCAAGCGCATCGACTATCGGATGCAGTGGGAGGATGCCTTCCGGGACTACCTGCTGGAGCTGGACAAGGAAAAGCCCGTGATCGTCTGCGGCGATCTGAACGTGGCCCACAACGAGATTGATCTGAAGAATCCCAAGACCAACATCGGCAACGCCGGCTTCTCCTATGAGGAGCGGGGCAAGTTCACCGAGCTGCTGGAGGCGGGCTTCACCGACACCTTCCGCCACCTCTATCCCGATCTGGAGGGGGCCTACTCCTGGTGGAGCTACCGCTTCAACGCCAGAGCCAACAACGCAGGCTGGCGTATCGACTATTTCCTGGTGTCCGACCGGCTGCAGGACAAGATCAACAAAGCGTACATCTGCCCCGAGATCGAGGGCAGCGACCACTGCCCGGTGGGGCTGGATCTGGACATCTGATGGAAGTACAGATCGGCAATGTGAAGCTCAATGGCAGAGTGACGCTGGCGCCCATGGCAGGGGTCACCGACGCGGCTTTCCGGCTTCTCTGTGAAAAACAGGGCGCCGCCCTCACCTGCACGGAGATGGTCAGCGCAAGGGCCCTCTGCTACCACGACGAAAAGACGAAGTCCCTGCTCTGGCTGCCGCCCGAAAGAACCTGCCCCACGGCGGCGCAGCTCTTCGGCCACGAGCCGGAGATCCTGGCGGAGGCCGCACCCATGGCGCTGGAGCTCTCCGGCGCGGAGATCCTGGACATCAACATGGGCTGCCCGGTCGGAAAGGTGATCCGCAGCGGCGACGGCAGCGCATTGATGCGGGACCCGGAGCTGGCGGGCAGGATCGTGGAGGCCGTGGTGAAGGCGGTTGACGTGCCCGTGACGGTGAAATTCCGCAAGGGCTGGGACGGCGGCAATGTCAACGCCGTGGAGTTTGCGAAAATCATCGAGCAGGCCGGCGCCTCCGCCATCGCGGTCCACGGCCGCACCCGCGCCCAGATGTATGCCGGAAAGGCCGACTGGGACATCATCCGGGACGTAAAGCGGGCGGTGAAGATCCCGGTGTTCGCCAACGGCGACATTTTCTCCGGCGCGGACGCGGAGCATATCCTCCGCTACACCGGCTGCGAGCTCGCCATGGTGGGCAGAGGCTGCTTTGGAGATCCGTGGCTGTTTCAGCGAGCCAACGCCGTGGTAAACGGAGAGCCGGAACCGGAACGGCCGCCATTGAAGGATCGGATTGAGGCCGCCGTCTGGCAGATCGAATACGCCGTGAAGCAGAAAGGCGAGCGGGTGGCATGTTTGGAGGCAAGAAGCCAGTTTTGCTGGTATCTGCGGGGCGTCCCCTACGCGGGGCCCTATAAGCAGGAGATCGTGCAGGTCAGCACGCTGGAGCAGCTGCGCCACGTGGCAAAGCAGATCCAGTTGAATCTCCGTGACGAGGAAACAAGCATATGACGAGAGAAGAAGAGAGCGCCGTCATCCTGCAGGTGCAGCAGGGAGACGCCAACGCCTTCGAGGCACTGGTGACGGCTTATCAAAAACAAGTGTATAGTCTCGCTCTGCGGACGGTAGGCAATCCCGAGGATGCCGCCGACCTGTCGCAGGAGGCCTTTCTGCGCGCCTATCGCTCCATCGGGAGCTTCCGGGGAGACAGCAAGTTTTCCGTCTGGCTCTACCGGCTGACCACCAACATCTGCATCGACTTTCTCCGCAGCAAGGGCCGGAAGCCCACGGTCTCTCTGACCATGGAGAACGACGACGAGGAGACCCAGGAGCTGGACGTGGCGGACGACCGCTTCGACCCCGAGGAAAATATCCAGCGGGCGGAGCTGCAGAGAGCGGTGCAGCGGGGCCTCAATTCCCTGCCGGAGGAATTTCGCACCATCCTGATCCTCCGGGAGCTGGAGGGCATGAGCTACGCCGAGATCGGCGAGATCCTGCATCTGGAAGAGGGCACGGTGAAGTCGAGACTGTTCCGCGCACGCAGCCGTCTGTGCGATTTTTTGAAGCAGGACGGGAACCTTCCGGATTCCTATGCGTCTAAAACCCGAAAGGGAGGTGCGAAATAATGCCGAATTGTCAATACGAGCAGCAGATCAGCCTGCTGCTGGATGGTGAACTCAGCGGCAAGGACGCCTCTCTGGCGGAAGCACACTTACGCACATGCACAGACTGCGCAAAGCGATACGAGGAATATCAGAATTTATCCTCCTTGTTTTCGGATATGCTCTCTGAGCCGCCGAAAGGCTTTGCGGAATCCGTCATGGCGCAGATCCGGGCCGAGGAAGCGGAAAAGGTCGTTCCCATCACAGAGGCAAAAAAGCGGAAGAAGAAATCCGCCTTCGCCCCCCTGCTGGCCACGGCGGCCATGCTGGCGGTGATCATCGGTGTAGTCTCCATCGCAGGCCGGAACGTGCCCACCGGGGCGAGCCTCAGCCAGAATCGGGTTCAGACCGTCGGCACCCGGCAGGCAGTGCCAGATGCGGAGTCCCAGAACGCCAGCGCCGAGGCAGCCGAAGCCGTACTGGACGACAACCTCGACACTGCGGCTGAGGGTTCCATGGATACTGAAAGCTTCGCGGCGGTGCTGGGCGTCAGCGAACAGCTGGACGCGGAAACCACGGCGGAGATCCGGGCGCTGTTAAAGGACGGTGAAAAGACCGCCGCCCCCGAGGAGGATCAGGAACCGGTCTGCACGCTCACCGACCAGAAGGAGGACACGCTGGTCTGGATCGACGGTGAGGATGTGATCTACACCGAGGACGGTGAGCATTTCCTCCGGATTGAAAAGCTGGCCGACACGATCAAAGAAATCCTGGAGATCAAATAAAAAAAGATCCCCACCGCACGAAAATGTGCGATGGGGGTTTTTGTTTTTTATTCGTCGTAGGCGGGGAATGACACGATGAATTTGCTGCCGTGGGGCTCCACGCTCTCTACGGTGACGGTGCCGCCGTAGAGCTTCACCGCGTCATGGACGATGCTGAGACCCAGACCGCTGCCGCCGTGCTCTCTGCTGCGGGCCTTGTCCACCCGGTAGAATCGGGTGAAGATGTTGGGCATATCCGCCTCGGGGATGCCGATACCGGTGTCCGCCACGGTGAGCATGCAGCGCTCCCCTTCCCGAAAGACGCTGACATCCACGGTGCCGGTGGCGAGGTTGTATTTGATGGCGTTCTCCACCAGATTGAACACGATGTGATAAATGTCGTCCTCGGTGGCCCGGACGAAACAGTTTTCGTTGAGCTCGCTCCGGATGGTCACATGGCTGGCCTCGGCCAATGGCGCAAGCAACCGGTGGGTGCCCTCCACTGCGGCCTTGAGATCCACCTTCTGCAGATCGCCCTGGACGCCGTCGTCTCTTCTGGAGAGGTTCAGCAGTTTTTCCGTGGTGCGCTGCAGCCGCTCCGCCTCGGTGCCGATGTCGGTGACGAACTCCCGCATGGTGGCGCTGTCCATCTCCGTGTCCTGCACAATGCTGTCGGACAGCAGACGGATGGAGGCCAGCGGCGTTTTCAGCTCGTGGCTGGCGTCGGAGACGAACCGGCGGCGCTGGGCCTCGGTGGTCTCCAGCCGCTCGGTCAGATAGTTCAGCTCGCTGCCCAGCTCCGTCAGCTCGTCGTTGCCGCTGAGCTTCAGACGGAAGGAGTAGTCGCCGGACTGCACCGTGCGCACGCCGTCCGCCAGCTGGGTGATGCGTCTCGTCATCATCCGAAGGGCGAAGAAGATGATCACCAGCGCCAGCAGCGCGATCGAAATAGAGATGGTGCTCAGTCGGTGCTGGATGCCCACGATGATGGAGGCCTGCTCCGTGTCGTACTCAGAGATGTACACCGCGCCGATGGTCTTGCCGCCGCTGCGCACCGGCACTGCCGCCCCGCTGGCGAAAGCGTCCATGTCGAACTTCGAGGTGAAGACCACCTTCCCCTCCAGGGCCGTGACGATCTCCTTCGGAATCTCGCCGTTTTCCACAGTATCATAAATGGCGGCACCGGTCTCGTCGGTGACCAGGACGCGGTTTAAGTCGTTCACATCCAGCAGACCCATGACCTGCCGGGTATTGTCGGCGGTCATCTGATCCAGCAGGGACAGGGATGACGAAACCACCGACGCCCGGTTCATGAGGGCGTTCTCCTTTTCCGAGAACACCACGTCACGGGAAGCCCGCAGCGGATAGGTGTTCAGCAGCGCCAGCAGTACGATGGTCACCACCAGAAAATAGGACGCGAACTGCAGCTGGACGCTGGTTTTGAATTTTCGTTTCGGCAGCTCCATAGTCTGTTACCTAAAGGGTCAACCCTCCGCGAAGTAATACCCCACGCCCCATTTGGTGATGATGTATTCCGGGCTGTTGGGCTGCTTCTCCAGCTTTTCGCGCAGACGGCGGATGTGCACGTCCACGGTGCGGATGTCGCCCTGGTAGTCATAGCCCCAGACCAGATCCAGCAGGTTTTCCCGACTGTAAACCTTGCCGGGGTTCCGCATCAGCAGCTCGATCAGGTCAAATTCCTTCACCGTCAGCTCCACCAGCTCCCCAAAGCGGCGGGCGGTGCGGCGCTCGGGGTCGATCTCGATCTGGCCCCTGACCAGCTTGCCGCCCTCCTTCTGCTGCTGGGTGCCGGGCATGGAGGCGCGGCGGATCAGCGCACGGATGCGGGCCTTCAGCTCCATGATGTTGAAGGGCTTGGTCACGTAGTCGTCGGCCCCGGACTCGAAGCCCATGAGCTTGTCGCCGTCCTCGCTGCGGGCGGTGAGCATGATGATGGGCACGTTGGAAAACTGCCGGATCTGCTGGCAGGCCTCCAGACCGTCCACCTTCGGCATCATCAGGTCCAGAAGGATCACGGCGTACTGCTCGGTTTTGGCCAGCTCGATGGCGCTCTCGCCGTCGTAGCAGGCGTCCACCTCGTAGCCCTCCCGCTCCAGGTTGAATTTGATGCCCTTGACGATGGTTTTCTCGTCGTCAACAACTAAGATCTTCATGGCTCCTCCTCCGTTCGGACGGTGATATGGGCGATCAGCTCTGCATAGGTTTTATCGCCGATGCCTTCAATGTTCAGCAGTTCGGAGGGATCGTGAAATCCGCCCTGCTGCGTTCTGTATTCGAGAATCCTGCGCGCCAGCTCTTCCCCGATGCCCGGCAGCGACTGGAGCGCCTCGGCGTCCGCGGTGTTCAGATCGATGATCTCGATTTCCGCAGTGACTGCCGGTTTCGCCGCCTCCAGAGTGAGTTCCGTTTTCGGCCGATGCACCAGGATCACCGCCGCGATCACAAAAAGTACCGTCAGCCCCAGGGCCACCCACTCCGGCAGCGAAAGCTTAAGTTTTGATTTTTCCATTGATTTTCGTTCTTTTTCCCTTTATAATAGACGCGAAGTTCATTCGATCTTCCATCAGTATAACACATTTTCCTGGAGAATGATATGAAAAAGCGGAAAATTCTTTCAATCCTGCTGGCAGTCTGCCTGCTGGCGGGGATATTGGCCCCCATGGCCCTGGCCATGGAGGATGTGCCCGAGCTCTCCGCCCGGCAGGCGCTGCTGGTGGACTTGAACTCCGGCTACGTCTACTACACCCAGGGCGCCGATGAGCGGGCCTATCCGGCCAGTCTCACAAAGATCATGACCGTCCTGCTGGCGCTGGAGGCCGTGGATCGGGGCGAGCTGAATCTCAAGGACGAGATCACCGCCGGGGACGACTGCATGAACGGTCTGGATGAGGAATCCAGCTCCGCGGGCATCCAGCCCGGCGAGATCATGACCCTGGAGAACTACCTCTACTGCGCCATGATCTCCTCCGCCAACGAGGCCTGCAACGTCATCGCCAGCGCCGTGGCCGGCAGCATCGACGCCTTCGTGCAGCGGATGAACGACCGTGCCGCCGAGCTGGGCTGCACCGGCACCCACTTCATGAATCCCCACGGCATGCCCGACGAGAACCACTACACCACCGCCAACGATCTCTACCGGATCACCTCCGAAGCGCTGGGACACGATCTGTTCTTCGCCATGTGCAACACCCTGACGAAGACCATCCCCGCCACCAACAAGAGCGACACCCGCACCCTGCAGAACACCAACGGCCTCATTAACCCCGATTCCATCATCTATCCCGGTTATCTCTATGAGGGCGCCGCCGGCGTCAAAACCGGCCACACCAACGCCGCGGGCTACTGCCTGGTCTCCACCGCGGAGCGAAACGGCATCCGGCTGCTCTGCGTGATCCTGGGCGCCGGTGAGGGCACCAAGGACAACGGCACCGCCGAGTATAAAAACTTCACAGACACCATCAAGCTCTACGACTGGGCTTTCAACAACTTCAGCGTCCGCACCCTGGTCAGCAGCACGGAGCTGCTGTGCGACGTGCCGGTGCTCTACGGCAGCGACGCCGACCGGGTCACCGCCCACGCCAGAGAGGATCTCACCGCCGTGCTGCCCAACGACGCGGCCATCGAGGACTATGAGCGCACCGTGACCATCTATTCCGAGCGGGACAACGAGCCGCTGCAGGCTCCGGTGGAGTCCGGCGCCGTGCTGGGTGAAGTCACCATCACCAAGGACGGCATCACCTACGGCAGCGTGCCCATCATCGCCAGCTATGCCGTGGATCTCTCCCGCGGGGCCTTCCTGAAGCAGGGGATGGAGCGCTTCTTCAGCAAGCCCATCGTGCTGATCATCCTGCTGGTGATCCTGGCTGTGATCATCCTCTACATCATTCTGATGATCCAGTACAACCGCAGAAGACGCCGCAGAGCCGCGGAAGCCCGCCGCCGCAAGATGCAGCAGGAGCAGGCCAGACAGAGAGCCGCCGTCCAAAGAGAATACGACGACTGGACCTCCAACCGAAGATAAAAGCACATGAAAAAGCACCCGCCGATCGGCGGGTGCTTTTGGTAGGTTTGGTTTACGCGAGAGCGGCGGTGATGATGGACATCTGGTAGACTTCCTCAGCATCGCAGCCGCGGGAGAGGTCGTTGATCGGAGCGTTCAGGCCCTGCAGGATGGGGCCGTAGGCAGCGAAGCCGCCGAGACGCTGGGCGATCTTATAGCCGATGTTGCCCGCCTCGATGCAGGGGAAGATGAAGGTGTTCGCCTGGCCGGCCACGGGACTGCCGGGGAACTTCAGCTGGCCGACCGTGGGAGAAACGGCGGCGTCGAACTGCATCTCGCCGTCGATCTTCAACTCGGGATCCAGCTCCTTGGCGATGACGGTGGCGTCGTGGCTCAGCTGCACGGTGCCGCCCTTGCCGCTGCCCTTGGTGGAGAAGCTCAGCATGGCGACCTTGGGATCCACACCGAAGACCTTGGCGGTCTTGGCGGTCTCGATGGCGACCTCGGCCAGCTTCTGGGCGGCGGAGAAGGTCACCTCGCCGGTAGCCTTGTCCACGGTGTCCTGATAGTCGATGTTGATGGCGCAGTCGCCCATGGCCAGGATCTCCTCGCCGCGGACCATGATGAAGCAGGAGCTCACCAGGTGGGCGCCCTTCTTGGTCTTAATGAGCTGCAGCGCGGGACGCACGGTGTCGGCGGTGGAGTAGGTGGCACCGCCCAGCAGCGCGTCAGCAACACCCATCTTCACCAGCATGGTGCCGAAGTAGTTGCCCTTGAGCAGGTTGGCCTTGCAGTCCTCGGGGCTCATCTTGCCCTTGCGGAGCTCCACCATCTGGGCGACCATGGCGTCCATCTCGGGATAGGTCTCGGGGTCCAGGATCTCCAGGCCCTCAATGTCGAAGCCGCCCTTGGCTGCAGCGGCCTTGACCTCGTCCACGTTGCCGACCAGCACGGGGGTCAGGAAGCCGCCCTTTTTCAGGCGGGCAGCAGACTCCAGAATGCGGGCGTCGGTGCCCTCGGTGTAGACGATCTTGCGGGGATTGGCCTTCAGGACCTCAACCAGATTTTCAAACATGGGTATCTCCTCCAATATCAAAAATGTATATGGTTCGGAAATTGCTCTCCAATTGAATAGTGTATCACCTGCGCACTGGTTTTTCAAGAGGCAAGCGTATTTTTTGATTGACACGTCAACCGGTGCGAATCTATAATGATTACTGTAGGTATAAAAAACGCACCGGATCGAACCGGTGCGTTTTTTGATTCTGAGGTCATTGCGCCTCTTTGGTGAGTACCTGGACGCCCTGGGTGATGATCTTGCCCGCCAGGATGGCCATCTCGTCCGGAGACTCCTGCATGCCGGTGGCGATCCACCGGAGTGCCAGAGACAGGTTGCCGGAGATGATGAAGGCGCAGAAATAATCGATCAAAGTGGGATCGGCGTCCTTGTGGAAGTTCTGCACGAAGTCATAGAGGTGATCGTCCCGCAGGATCCTGCAGATCCGATCGGTGTAGGCCTTGTCACCGTTGGCCCCCAGCAGCACCCGGCACATGTCCGCGTTCTCTGCGATGAAGTGGTACAGGTCGCTGAGATAGGGGAAGGTGTTGCCGCTGTACTCATCCGGATTGTGCTTCTGGCAGACGGCGGAGAGGCCTGCGGCCATCTCGTCCTCCAGCTGGCTCAGGAGGTCATAGACGTCTTTGTAGTGGATGTAGAAGGTTCCGCGGTTGATGTCCGCAATGGCGGCCAGCTCCCGGACGGAGATGTCTTTCACGTTCTTCTCGCTCATCAGCTGCATCAGTGCCAGCCGCAGCTGCCGCTTGGTTTTTCTTACACGACGATCGACGGGTTTTTCATTCATATACAAAGCTCCTTTTTGTGTAGCGGATGTCGCTGAAACGACCGGATGTCTTTCTTCTTGCCATACAGTATAACACAGATTCGGGGACTAATCAACAATTTGTTGCTAAAAAACTGAAAAATTTTTAACACAAATTCGAAAAATTGTGCAAATTACTCCGATTTTCTCGTTTTTGGTTGAATAATCGTCAGATATTGGAAGCCAAACGCGTTTTTTGTCCGCAGTTCGGGTTTTCAAACGGGAAGCTTTATGATACAATGTGAGCATCAAGAAAAAAGCAGGTGTTGCAAAATGGATATTTTTGAGAGCGGAAGATTTTCGATCCCCGGGCCGGACGGGCTGCCGGTGCAGTGCGAGGTGCTGTTCACCTATGACTGGGACTTAAACGGCCAGTCCTATGTGGTGTTCACCATGGGCGAGGAGCATCAGATGTGCGCCTGCCGGGTGGTGGAGACCGAGGCCGGCCGGGGTCTTGCGCCGCTGGAGAGCGAGCAGGAGCGGGATCTTTTGAACCACTGCTATGAGGAGCTGCAGCGGAAGCTGCGGGAGGAGGAGCCAAAATCATGAAGATCTATCGCGGCACGATCCTCACCTGTGACGCCAACAACACCATCGCCAATACACTGGTGGAGGACAAGGGCAGGATCGTCTATGTGGGTGATCTGCATCCGAGACAGTACCGCTTTCGAAAGGCGGAGGTCGTCCATCTGGGCGACCGGGTGCTGATCCCCTCTTTCGTGGACAGTCACATCCATTTTGCCAGCTACGCCACCTTCCACGCGGGGCTGAACGTCATGGACGCCCGCAGCAACGCCGTGATCCTGGACATGCTGCGCGCCTTCCTCCCCACCACAAAGGACAAGCTGATCGTGGCCTTCGGCGCTTCGCCCTACTCCGTCTCCGACGGGCGGCTGGTCTCCAGAGAAGAGCTGGACAGCGTATGCCCCGACCGGCCGCTGTTCATGGTGAAATACGACGGCCACGCCTGCGTGGTGAACACCAAGCTCTATGAGCTGGTGAAAAAGAAGGTCACGCCCCTCCGCGGCTGCCATGCCGACACCGGCGAGATGAATCAGGAGGCGTTTTTCGCCGTCTCCGACTTCGTCACCAACTCCGTGCCGGTGATCCAACTGGTGAAGAACATGCAGAAGGCCGCCGACGATCTGGCCAGGCGCGGCATCGGCATGATTCACTCCGTCAGCGGCGTGGGCTTCACCGGGGATCTGGACGTGGATCTGGAGCGCTGGTTCGCCGGCGGACTGAAAAACGGCCTGCAGATGCGGGTTTATATGCAGACGCTGGATGTGAAGAAAGCATTGAAGCGGAATCTGCCCCGGATCGGCGGCTGCTTTGAGACCGCACTGGACGGCTGCTTCGGCTCCAGAGACGCCGCCATGCGCGAGCCCTATGAGGGAACAAACGACAAAGGCGTTTTGTATTACACCGACGAGCAGGTGACGAAGTTCTGCATCGAGGCCAACCGGGCCGGGCTGCAGATCGAGATGCACGCCATCGGCGACGCAGCCTTCGACCAGGCCACCCGAGCCCTGGCGGCGGCGCTGGAGGACTGCCCGAGGAAGGATCACCGCCACGCCATCATCCACGCCTGCCTCCCCACGGCGGAGGGCCTCGCCATCTGCAAAAAATACCGCATCCTCCTGCCGGTGCAGACCGCCTTCATCGACTGGCCCCAGGAGCCGGACGCCTATCTGACCGAGATCCTCGGCGACCGGGCGGCGCGGCTGAACCCCCTCCGGGACTTTGCGAACAACGGCATTCTCATCAGCGCCGGATCCGACGGCCCCTGCACGGAGCCGGATCCCCTCCTGTGGATCCACAAGGCCGTGAACCACACCGATCCGAAGCAGGCGCTGAGCGTCTTTGAGGCCCTCAGGATGTGCACCCACAACGGCTATTACACCAGCTTTGACGACGCTGACCGCGGCACCCTGGAAGTGGGAAAAATTGCCGACATGGTGATTCTCTCCGGCAACCCCTACACGGTGCCGAAGGACGCTCTGAAGGATCTGAAGGTGGAGGAGACCATCCTCTCCGGCAAGCCCTACCAGCCGCTCTCCGGCGGGCCCATCCCCCAGCTGATCAAGGGAATGCTCCCCGGCGGCAAATGCTGAATCAACAAATCTGAATATCAAAAAACGCGCTGCAGAAATGCAGCGCGTTTTATCATGCTTTGTTGTTAACCTGCGAAAAACAGGCCGTTCATCACGTCGGGGCCGTCCTCAAAGCCGCCGGGGGTCTCCACCTGATAGAGGTTGTCGGGGTTCAGCCGAAGCAGCACGGGGGCGCCGCCGCTGCGATAGGCCTGGATCCACTGGCTCTGGTCGGTGCCGCTGAGCTGGAGGGACTCGCCTGGATAGAGCCGCTCCGGCTCTGCGTCGGTGCTTTCGTAGGCCAGCACTGTGTTGGTGAGGGTCACGTTCACCAGCTGGTTGGCAGCGCACATCTCCCCCCGCACCAGAGCAAGCTTTCCGTCCCGGCCGATCCGGTAGGTCACATCTCCGAACCAGGTCATCAGGCCATCCAAACGGGCGTTCACCAGAAGATCACCGTTGCCCAGATAGGTGACGGCGTCCTTCTTCGTCCAGTCGTCCCAGCAGAGACTGGGGACACTGCCGATGCAGGTGACGCTCTCGCCCTCATAGCGGAAGAAGAAGGTATTCGGATCGTCGCTGGGGCCGAAGTCTTCCACGGCGATCTCCAGCGCACGGTCATAGTGATCCAGATTCACCACAGCGAAATAGTCGCTGTCGGAAAATTCGAAATCGCAGGCACTGTAAAGGATGCCGGTAAAGTCCTGCCCGTTGACGGCGAGCCGCAGCCCGTCCTCGTCCCGGGAGAGGGACACCTCGTCCAGCTTTCCGTCACTGTCCAGATCCACGCTGATGGTGTCGCCCAGGGCGGTCAGGAGGGTGCCGTCGATCTGCACCCCCGGCTCCACGGATTCCGTGGGCTCCGGCTCCGGCGTGGGGGTGTATTTCGGGACGTAGCTCTCCTCCGGCTGGGCCTTCCCTGCGCAGGCAGAAAGCACCAGCACCAGCGCCAGCAGGAGCGGGATCAGCCTTTTCATTCGTCCGCTTCGGTAAAGTCGGTGACGATGACGTTGCCGTCATCCTTCACCAGCTCGATGGTGCAGCCAAAGCCAAAGGTGGCGACCGCAGTAGCCGCCAGCAGCAGCGGAGCCTTCAGCGCCAGCGCGCCGCCCACGACGCCCGCCGTCAGGGGGACGTTCACGATGGTCTCGCCGTTGTGCTTCACCAGAACGCGGCGGACATTGCCCTCATGGACCAGGTTTTTCAGACGGTTCAGGATCTCCTGTACGTTTTCGTTATTCAAAATGGTTTCCTCCTTTTCGATTTGGCTCTGCAAATCGCGAGCCCGTTTGTAAAATCAGACGGAGATATTATATCACATGTTCCATCCGTTGAAAACAAAAAACTGCACCGGAGCAGACAGAACAGACAAATCCCCCGGTTTTGTACCGCTTTTTTCCAAGTAATGCTTGACAAGCTGCCGATTTATGGTGCAAAATGGTAAAATTGAAAGAAAATTTGCGGAGTGTGAGATGATGAAAAAAAGACTCCTGACCCTGCTGCTGGCAGCCCTTCTGCTGTTGAGCATCCTGCCCGCCGCCGGCGCCGCCGGCGAGACCCGGCTCTACGACTGGTCCTTTGAGATTCTGGATCGGATGAACGAGCTGCGGGCCCAGAACGGCCTCAGCCCCCTGACCATGGACGAGACCCTGCTGGAGTGCTCCATGATCCGCGCGGCGGAACTGGCCACCAATTACGGCCACACCCGTCCCAACGGCAGACAGTGGTACACGGTCTATCCCGGCACCTACCGGGCCATGGGCGAGAACATCGGCTATGGCTACACCTCCGCCCAGAACGCCCATGAGATGTGGGCCAACTCCCGCGATCACCGGGAGAACATCCTGAACCCGGAATACACCTGCTGCGGCGTCGGCATGGTGCGGATCGGGAATACGGTCTACGGCGTCGAGCTCTTCGCTGACTCCAGCTGTTTGAAAAAGGCCGTCAGCGCCGGGCAGTACGTCTCCGGCGGCAACAGCAGTCCCATGGCTTCCACCCCGACGCCCAGCTACAACCAGCCGACCACCGGGTACAGTCAGCCCACCACCGTGGCAGGCTTCCGGGATGTAATGTCAAACAGCTACTATGCCGACGCAGTGCAGTGGGCGGTGAATCGCAACATCGTCAGCGGTACTGCCAGCGGCACCTTCTCCCCCAACCAGAGCTGCACCAGAGGCGAGATCGTCACCCTGCTCTGGCGGGCAGCCGGCGCGCCGAGGATGTACGGTAGCTGTCCTTTCCAGGACGTACACAGCTCGGATTTCTTCTATCAGGCCTGCATCTGGGCGGTGCGCAACGGCGTCACCTACGGCACCACCAGCACCACCTTCTCCCCCTATCAGACCTGCACCAGAGCCGAGGCCGTGACCTTCCTCTGGCGGAACGCCGGACAGCCTAGGGTCACCCGATCCTCCGGGTTCTGGGACGTCCCCTCCAACCAGTACTACTCCACCGCCGTGGCCTGGGCACATCAGAATGGCATCGCCGAGGGTACCACCTTCGCCACCTTCAGCCCGAATCTCACCTGCACCCGGGCACAGATCGTAGAGTTTATCTATCGCTGGAAAACCTGAATCCTTCCATAAAGAATCCGACATGGACCAGTCCATGTCGGATTTTTTTATTTTCCGGTGCTGCCGAAGCCGCCGGCGCCGCGATCGGTCTCCGGGAGGGAGTCCCGCTGCTGGAAATCTGCCTCCAGAAACGGAAGGATCACCAGTTGGGCGATCCGCTCGCCGGGGGCGATGGTGCGGGGCTCGTCGGTGTCGTTGTGGAGGGCAACGGTGCACTCGCCGCGATAGTCGGAGTCGATGACGCCCACGCAGTTGGCGGGACGCAGCCCCTGCTTGGAGGCGAGGCCGCTTCTGGCAAAGACGCCGCCGAAGTAGCCCGCCGGAATGGCCACAGCCAGGCCGGTGCCGATCATGGCGGTGGTATGGGGGGCGATGGTGATCTCCCTGTCCTCCGCCGGGGCGGCATAGAGATCATAGCCCGCCGCGAATTCGGAGCCCCGATGGGGCAGCTTGGCGCTCTCTCTGAGCTTCTGGATCTGGATCTGCATCAGTTTCCCTCCCACAGGACGATCTGGCCCTGTTTTCTCGTCTCGTTCATGTCGATCAGCCGCTGGTTGGCAGAGCCGCGAAACAGCAGCCGGATGTCCTTCTGCTCCTCCACGAAGGGGCCGTCCACCAGCACGTCCACCATGGACAGCATCTCGTCTGTCACCTCACAGCGGGGATGAGAGCCATCTTTCCAAAGGTGTCCGTCCAAGGTGAAGCCGGAGTACGCCCAGATGGTTTTTTCCGGATAGCGTTCCCTCACCTTGTGCAGGAACGGCACCAGAGCCCGCTGGTTCTGGGGCTCGAAGGGGTCGCCGCCCAGGAGGGTCAGGCCGCAGATGAAGGGCTTGTCCAGTTCCTCGAAAATGATCTGCTCCGTCTCCTCGGTGAAGGGCTTGCCGAAATCGAAGTCCCAGGTCTGGGGTTGGAAGCAGCCTTTGCAGTGGTTGGTGCAGCCGGAGACGAACAGCGTCACCCGCACGCCCGGCCCGTCTGCAATGTCACATTTTTTGATTTCTCCGTAGTTCATCGTTCACCAATCCGAATCCCAATCCGTGTCGTCGGTATCCCAGTCGTCCCAATCGTCGTCGCCCCAGTCATCGTCCCAGTCGTCCCAATCGGAATCGTCGTATTCCTGATAGTACTCGCTGTCAGAGAAGGGCGCGACGCCGTAGACGCCGTCATAGCCGTCCTCCACCCAGTAGTCGCGATAGTCGTCCTCCAGGGTCTCGTCCACGTAGGCCGGATACCATTCATCATCATAAGAATACCAGTCGCCGTTCTGGTAGTAGTAATAATCGTCGTCGTAATAATAATAGCCGCGGCTGGGCCCGGAATGCTGAAAGATCAGCCCGCCGATGGCGATGAAGACCGAGACCACCACCGTGAGGAGCACCCCCAGGATCACGCTGCCGACACTGGTCTTCTTCTGCTTTCTGGTGGGGGCACCCTTCTTTTGCCGCCGGAGCTCCACCTCGCTCTGGAGCTTCTGGAGGATCTCGTTCACGGCGCGGGCCTCGTCCGGCCCCTCGTAGCGGATGGCGCGGGTGCCGTCGGCCTTGTTTTTATAGACCACGAAGTCGCCGTTGTCCTTCTGGTAGATGCCGAAGGCCTTCGGCTCCCTGTAATCCTCCCCGATGAAGAATCTCAGTTTCTCCAACGGGATGTTTTTCAGGGTGCAGTACTGCTGCAGCTCGTTGATGGTCTGGGGCTTTCGGGATCTGGGCTGGATCAGCTCCGCCTCGCAGCGGGGGCAGATTTTCATGCTGGCCTTCACCGGCTCGCCGCAATGGGGACAGCGAAGATCCATGTGCTCCCCTCCTTCTATTTCACGCGCAAGGGGCTGTGAACCCGAGCCCACAGCCCCTATTGAATTTCAGTTGCTTACAGATGCAGGACGCGATCCTTGATCTCCTGGGTGCGGCCCTGGTTCCAGAACTGGGTGCCAATGTAGCCGCAGGTACGGCGGGCGACGTTCATCTTGTCCTGATCGGTGTTGCCGCAGCAGGGGCAGCGCCAGATCAGCTTGCCGTCCTCTTCCACGATCTGGATCTCGCCGTCGTAGCCGCAGACCTGGCAGTAGTCGCTCTTGGTGTTCAGCTCGGCGTACATGATGTGGTCATAGATAAACTTCATGACCTCCAGCACCGCGGGGATGTTGTTCTGCATGTTGGGCACTTCCACATAGCTGATGGCGCCGCCGGGGCTGAGGGCCTGGAACTGTGCCTCGAACTCCAGCTTCTTGAAGGCGTCGATCTCTTCGGTGACGTGGACGTGATAGCTGTTGGTGATATAGCCCTTGTCGCTGATGCCCTCGATGACGCCGAAGCGCTTCTGCAGGGCCTTGGCGAACTTGTAGGTGGTGCTCTCCAGCGGGGTGCCGTAAAGGGAGAAGTCGATGTTGTGCTTGGCCTTCCACGCCTTGCAGGCGTCGTTCATGTGCTGCATGACCTCCAGGGCGAAGGGGGTCGCCGCGGGATCGGTGTGGGACTTGCCGGTCATGTACTTGACGCACTCATAGAGGCCGGCGTAGCCCAGGGAGATGGTGGAATAGCCATTATAAAGCAGCTTGTCGATGGGCTCGCCCTTCTCCAGTCTTGCCAGAGCGCCGTACTGCCAGAGGATGGGCGCGGCATCGGAGAGGGTGCCCTTCAGACGCTCGTGGCGGCAGAGCAGCGCGCGGTAGCAGAGATCCAGACGCTCGTCGAAGATCTTCCAGAACTTCTCCATGTTGCCGCCGGAGGAGAGGGCCACGTCGGGCAGGTTGATGGTGACAACACCCTGGTTGAAGCGGCCGTAATACTTATGCTTGCCGGGGACGTAGTTGCCGGCGTTGGCGATGTTGCCCACGCCCGCGTCGGTGAAGCGGTCGGGGGTCAGGAAGCTGCGGCAGCCCATGCAGGTGTAGACGTCGCCGCCCTTGAGCTCCTTCATGACCTTCTCGGAGATGTAGTCCGGAACCATGCGCTTGGCGGTGCACTTGGCAGCCAGCTCGGTGAGGTACCAGTACTTGCTGTCCTCGTGGATGTTGTCCTCTTCCAGGACGTAGATCAGCTTCGGGAAAGCGGGGGTGACCCAGACGCCCTTCTCGTTCTTGACGCCCTGATAGCGCTGGGTGAGGGTCTCCTCGATGATCATGGCCAGATCGTGGCGCTCCTGCTCGTTTTCCGCCTCGCCCAGGTACATGTAGACCGTGACGAAGGGGGCCTGGCCGTTGGTGGTCAGCAGGGTGACGACCTGATACTGGATGGTCTGCACGCCGCGGCGGATCTCCTCCTTGACGCGCTTTTCCACCATCTCGTTCACCACGCCGTCCGCGGGGACGACACCCAGAGACTTGAGCTCGGTCACTACATCCTTGCGGATCTTCTGGCGGCTGACCTCCACGAAGGGAGCCAGGTGGGTCAGACTGATGCTCTGGCCGCCGTACTGGTTGGAGGCCACCTGGGCGATGATCTGGGTGGCGATGTTGCAGGCGGTGGAGAAGCTGTGGGGACGCTCGATCAGGGTGCCGGTGATGACGGTGCCGTTCTGGAGCATATCCTCCAGGTTCACCAGATCGCAGTTGTGCATATGCTGGGCGAAGTAGTCGGAGTCGTGGAAATGGATGATGCCCGCCTCGTTGGCCTCCACGATGTCCTGGGGCAGCAGCAGACGTTCGGTGATGTCGCGGCTGACCTCGCCGGCCATGTAGTCACGCTGGGTGGAGTTCACCACAGGGTTCTTGTTGGAGTTCTCCTGCTTGGCCTCCTCGTTGTTGCATTCGATGAGGCTGAGGATGCGGTCGTCGGTGGTGTTGGCCTGACGGACCAGGCTGCGGGTGTAGCGGTAGGTGATGTAGGCCTTCGCCACTTCGAAAGCGCCGTGGGCCATGATCTGCTTCTCGACCATGTCCTGGATCTCCTCTACGGAGGCGCTGCGGCCCAGCTCCTCGCAGCTCAGCTCCACGCTCTCGGCGATGCGCTGGATCTGCTTGGCAGTCATGCGGACGGATTCATCCACCGCGTTGTTGGCCTTGGTGACGGCCATGAGGATCTTTGAGATGTCGAAGGCGACCTCGGCGCCGTTTCTTTTGATGATTTTCATGATTTCTCTCCTAAACTCCCTTCTCTGGTTGTTCACTATGAACGAAACTGCGCTTTTTTATCCTTTATTTTTTCATTTTTCGCATCGCTAGGATACTACATCTTGTGTCTTATGTCAAGTGGCAAAACCACATTTGGTGGTGAAGTCACAAAAGCTGCACAATTCCTCCAGCCCTTGATTTCTCAAGAAAAACTGCCCCCGCCGGTGGTCTCGGCGTGGGCAGTTTCGATGTATTTTTGGCGTTTTTCGCAATCTACGGGTTGGGGCTGGTCTCTGTCTGGAGCTCCAGGAAGGCCTGGTTCCCCTCGTGAGTAGTAACGCCGCGGAAGTACTTCGCGCCGTTGGGGCCCAGGTACATCCCTTCCAGCTCGTCGGAGCAAAGGTAGACGTCGGTGTAAAAGTACAGCGGGCAGACCGCGCCGGTGCTCATGAGCAGCGTCTCCAGCTCGTGGGTCATTCTGGAGCGCTCTCTGGGGTCGGCGGCGCTCTGGATCGAATAGAGCAGACCGTCGTAGCTCTCCATCCAGGTGAGGCCGCTGCGCTCCTCGCCGCCGATGTTGGCAGTGTAGCCGTCGTACTGGGCGTGCTTGCCCCAGCCGAGGCCAATGCTGTTGCTGCTGGTGCTCCAGAGCATCAGAAACAGCAGCGGGTCATCATAGTCCGCGGTCCAGCTGTGGCGGATGATGGAGTAGTCCCCCTTCTCCCGCTCAGCCAGGAAGGTGGTCATGTCCACCGTGGAGATGTTCAGGGTGATGCCGTAGTCGAAGTAGAGCTCCCGCAGATAGTTTGCGATGTCCACGTGTCCGGTGGAGTCGCTGGTCAGGTAGCTGAGAGCCGGGAAGTTTTTGCAGCGGCCGCTGTCGGAGATGGTGAACTTTCCGGAGGATTTGGCGGCGGCCTTCAACAGCTTGATGGCCTGCTTGCAGTTGTCCTCGTAATTTGCCGCGTCGGTGCTGTAATAGCCGCTGCCGTCGGCCTTGGTTCCGTTGTGGGAGGCAAAGTCGCTGCCGTCCGCGTCGGTGATCCCGCTGGGGACGTAGGAGGCTGCCGGCAGCTGTCCCGCCTTGGCAATGGCCTCACAGATGTAGTCGCGATCGATCAGCAGCCCCAGGGCCGTGCGGATCTGCACCCGTTCTTCCTCGGTGAACTCCGCCAGTGCCGGGTCGTTTAAGTTGAAGCAGAGGCTGTAGACGCCCGGCTTCGTGGCCGTGTGGTAAGCGTCGGCGTGCTCCTCCCGCAGCATCAGCAGCTGCTCCGAGGGCAGGCTGTCCGCCAGGGCGTAGCGGCCCAGAAGGAAGCCGTCCAGCGCCTCGCTGGGGTCGTCGGTGAAGTCGAAGCGCAGCACCTCGGCGGTGACGTTCCCCGCGTCCCAGTACTGCTCGTTTTTCGCCAGCAGCATCTCCGTGTCGCTGAGGTGGGTGACCTTGAAGGCGCCGCTGGTGATCAGCGTTTCCGCGTTCAGGCTCCAGTCGGCGCCGGTATCCACGGCTGCCTTCTGCACCGGGAAGAACACCGGATTCGCCAGGATCTTCAGGAAGTTCGGCTCCGAGAAGGCCAGGGTCACCTTCAGGGTGCGGCCGTCCTCCGAGGCGGTGAGATTCAGCTTGCCGCGGTCGTAGCCGTCGATGCAGTCCAGCAGATACCGCTCGTCCACATCGGGCATGGAGAGCACCCGGTTCCAGGAATAGATGAAATCCTCCGCCGTGAGTGCAGAGCCGTCGGACCACTTCAGGCCATCCCGCAGATGAAATTCATAATAGGGCAGCCCCTTGTCGTCCATCTGGGCACCCGGCAGACTCTCGCAGAGGTCGGGCGTGAGCTCCGCGGCGCCGGCGCCGTTGAGCCGATAGCCCACCAGGCCGGAATAGAGGTTCACCAGATAGGTGGCGTCCCCCGAGGAGAGGTACTGCGCCGGATCCAGAGAGGTCGGCTTCGCCCCCAGACAGTAGGTGGTAGGCCAGATGACCTGCTCCGGCTCCGGGGAGGGGGTGGCCTCCGGCGTCTCGGCACGCTTGCCGCAGGCGCAGAGGCTGCAGACCATCAGCACTGCCAGAAGCAGCGAGAGAAGGCGTTTCGTCAAGGTATTTCAGCTCCTTTCCGGAAGCGTTGAAATTCAGAATGGTTTGGATATTATACCATATAATAAAACAGAAATCAACCGCTTCGACACACGTTCCCCACTTTTGACATTAATTCGCATTAATAGTGTTAGTTTGCCCCCACTTTCTGCAGAATCCCGCAGAAAAAGACACACCCCGCAAAACAGAGTGTGTCTTTTGTGGTTTTATAATCCGGCGTCCAGATCGTAGGTGCGGTACTGGATCGCCTCGGCCAGATGCTGGGGCTCGATGGTCTCGGCTCCGGCGAGATCCGCGATGGTGCGGGCGACTCTTAAAATCCGGTCGTAGCTTCTGGCAGTGAGGCCCATGGCGTCGTAGGCCTGCTGCATCAGCAGTTCGCAGTCCGGAGACAGGCTGCAGGCTGTCTGCAGCTCCTTGGGTCCCATCTGGGCGTTGCAGACGGTTTTGGAGTTTTGATAGCGCTTTCGCTGGATGGCTCTGGCCTTGTCCACTCTCCCGCGAATCTCGGCGGAGGACTCCCCTGCCGGCTTTTCCTTCAGGTCGTCGAACTCCAGCGCCGGCACCTCCACGATCAGATCCATCCGATCCAGCAGCGGGCCGGAGATCCGGCTGTGGTATTTTCGAACCTCATTGGGGCTGCACTTGCAGCGGCCGGAGGGGTGGCCGTACCAGCCGCACTTGCAGGGATTCATGGCGCAGACCAGCATGAACCGGCTGGGATAGGTGACACTGCCGACAGCGCGGGAGATCGTGATCTCACCATCCTCCAGGGGCTGGCGCATGGTCTCCAGAACCTGATTGGGGAACTCTGGAAGTTCGTCGAGGAACAATACACCGTTGTGGGCCAGGCTCATTTCACCGGGTTTGAGACTGTTGCCGCCGCCGGACATGGCCACCGGGGACACCGTGTGGTGGGGTGCCCGGAAGGGGCGCTGGCTGACGATGGGGCTCTTGTGATCCGTGAGGCCGGCCACGGAGTGGATCTCGGTGGATTCCAGCATCTCTCTGCGCTGCATGGCCGGGAGAATCGACGGCAGCCGTTTGGCCAGCATGCTCTTGCCGGCGCCCGGCGGGCCGATCAGGAGGATGTTGTGACCGCCGGCGGCAGCCACCTCCAGGGCGCGCTTCACGTTCTCCTGGGCCTTGACCTCGGAGAAGTCCAGCGGGAAATCCTCCACACTCTCCGGCTTCGGCGGACTGGCAGGCTCGATCCTCCGGTCGCCCCGAAGGTGATAGACCAGCTGCATCACGTTCTTCACCGGGTAAACCGTGACCTCGGTGACAAAGGCGGCCTCGGCGGCGTTTTCCGCGGGGACGAACAGTTCCTCAATCCCCTGCCGCGCCGCGGCCAAAGCCATGGGCAGCGCTCCCGGCACCGGGCGCACCTCGCCGGCGAGACTCAGCTCCCCGAAGAAGGCCTGGGTTTTCGGCGGGGGTTTCAGCTCCCCGGTGGCGGAGAGGATGCCGATCAGCATGGGCAGATCGTAGAGGGTGCCCGCCTTCCGGGTGTCCGCCGGGGCCAGGTTCACGGTCAGGTGGCTGACGGGAAAGCGCATGCCGTTATTTTTGATGGCAGCGCGCACCCGCTCTCTGGCCTCCTTCACCGCAGAGTCCGGCAGGCCCACCACATCGAAACGCGGCAGCCCATTGGTCACGTAGCACTCCACACTGACGCCGTAACCGCCCACGCCCTGGCAGCCCAGGGATTGAATTTTGGAAAGCATAACCCGCCCTCCCCTGTTGATTCTCAATCTATTTTAGCACAGTTTTGATGGCAAGTCCAGAAAAACGAAAAGCCGAGGCTTTTGGCCTCGGCTTTTGAAGTTGTCTTATTCCTCCACGGGAACCAGAGCGATGTGCAGCTCGTCCAGCTGCTTCTGCTCGACCGTACTCGGGGCGCCCATCATGACGTCCTGCGCGTTCTTGTTCATGGGGAAGGGGATGATCTCGCGGATGGAGTCCTCACCCGCCAGCAGCATGACCATACGATCCACGCCCGGGGCGATGCCGGCGTGAGGAGGCGCGCCGTAGCAGAAAGCGTTGTACATGGCCGGGAACTTGGCCTTCACGTCGTCCTCGCCCAGACGCACCATCTCGAAGGCCTTGACCATGATCTCGGGATCGTGGTTACGCACAGCGCCGGAGGAAAGCTCCACACCGTTGCAGACCAGGTCGTACTGGAAGGCGTAAATGTCCAGCGGATCCATCTCGCCGCGCTCGGCCTTTTCCAGGATCTCCAGACCGCCGTTGGGCATGGAGAAGGGATTGTGGCAGAACTCCAGCTCGCCGGATTCCTCGCCGATCTCGTACATGGGGAAGTCCACGATCCAGCAGAACTCATACCGCTCCACGTCCATGTGGCCGGGAACGGCGGCGCCCAGCTTCTGACGCAGAACGCCTGCGGTCTTCTGGGCGGCGGTCTTCTTGCCGGCAGTGACGCCCACGAAGCAGCCGGGCTTCAGGCCCAGGGCCTCGGTGACCTCCGCCTGCTTTTCCACAAGGAACTTCGAAATGCCGCCGGCGAAGTTGCCCTGCTCGTCCACCTTGAACCAATAGGGCTTCTGCCCCGCCTGCACCTCCACGTCGGCGCAGAGCTTGTCCACCGCCTTGCGGGCGAGATTGCAGTCCTCCACCACGATGGCCTTGACCACCGCGCCGTTCTGGAAGGGCGCGAACTCGCTGTCCTGCACCAGAGCGGTCATGTCCTGCACCTCCAGATCGATGCGCAGGTCGGGCTTATCGGAGCCGTAACGCTCCATGGCCTCGTTGAAGGGGATCCGGCGGAAGGGCGCCTCGGAGGCGATGTTGTACTTGCCGTACTTGGCGAAGATCGGAGGCAGCACGTCCTCCAGCACCGCGAACACGTCGTCCTGATCGGCGAAGGCCATCTCCATATCCAGCTGGTAGAACTCGCCGGGGCTGCGGTCGCCGCGGGCGTCCTCATCGCGGAAGCAGGGGGCGATCTGGAAATACCGGTCGAAGCCCGCGGTCATCAGCAGCTGCTTGAACTGCTGCGGCGCCTGGGGCAGGGCGTAGAACTTGCCCGGATGCTTGCGGGCGGGCACCAGATAGTCTCTTGCACCCTCGGGGCTGGAGGCGGTGAGGATGGGGGTGGTGATCTCCAGAAATCCGTGCTCGGTCATGGCCTGCCGCAGGGCGGCGACCACGTTGCAGCGGAGGATGATGTTCTGCTTCACAGCGGGGTTTCTCAGGTCGAGGTAGCGATACTTCAGACGCAGGGCCTCGTCGGCGTCGCGGCTGCGGTTGACCTCAAAGGGCAGCTCGTTGTAGCGGCAGCGGCCCAGGATCTCGATCTTCTCGGGAACCACCTCGATGTCGCCGGTGGCCTGCTTGGGGTTCTTGCTGGCGCGCTCGCGGACGACGCCCTCCACAGCGATGGTGCTCTCCTTGTTCAGGGGCTTGACCACCTTGAGCATCTCCTCGGTCTCAATGACCACCTGGCTGGTGCCGTAGAAATCACGGAGCACCACGAAGGCCAGATTCTGACCGACCTCGCGGACGTTCTCCATCCAACCGACCAGGCGAACCTTCTCGCCGACGTTCTCGATTCTCAGTTCATTGCAGGTGTGGGTACGATTCTGAAACATGTTGATTTACTTCCTTCTATTTGAAAAATTACTTCTTCGGGTTGACGATGTCTCTCCAGTCCAGATCGCCGCGGCTGAGGCCGAGGATCAAAACTTCGGCGGTGGCCACGTTGCTGGCAAAGGGAATCTGACGCTGGTCGCACAGGCGGGCCATGCGGTTGACCTCGTCGAAGCCGGTCTCGTGGTCGGCGTCAGCGAAAAACAGCACCAGGTCGATCTCGTTATAGCTGATTCGGGCGTCAATCTGCTGGCAGCCCTGAGACGAATGCAGGTAGGTCTGGATCGGCAGACCTGTGGCCTCGGCGATCAGTCGTCCGGTGGTGCTGGTGGAGCATAGGTTGTGCTTGGCGAGAATGCCGCAGTAGGCGATGCAGAACTGCACCATGAGTTCCTTTTTCCTGTCGTGTGCGATGAGCGCAATGTTCATAAAATTCTCCTTTCTCTCTGGAGGGCGGACGGAAATGCCGAAACGCGGAGGTTTGACCTTTCCTTACGGCAAAATGGACAGCTCGGCTTCCACCGAGAAATTGACGGTTTTCACAGTGAAGTAGGAATCCAGAAATTCCTTGGCGATGGGGGCGATGTTCGCGCCGGCGGTACCGTTCTGCACCACGACGGAGATGGCCACCTGGGGATCCTCAAAGGGTGCGTAGCAGATGAAGATGGCGTTGTTGACCTTGCCGTCACCGATCTGGGCGGTACCGGTCTTGGCGGCAACGGTGGGATAATAGCCACCGAAGGTCTTGTAGGCAGAGCCGTCAGGGTGATTGGCCACCAGGTACATGCCCTGCTGCACCGCCTGCCAGTTGGCCCAGTCGGAATCCACCGTGCTCAAAACCTCGTGCTGTGCCTCGGCCACCTGCTCGGTGTAGTCGTAGGTTCTGGCGGATTTCAGCAGAGACGCGGAGTGCCGGGTGCCGCCGTTTGCCACGGTGGCGCAGTATTCCGCCAGCTGAATCGGGCTGAACTGGCTGCGGCCCTGACCGATGGCGGCCTGCAGGCCGTCGCCGGCGTACCAGCTGGTGCCCTCCAGCTGCTTTTTCACATCCGGGGAGTCCATGCGGCCCACATACTCCGGCAGCTCGATGCCGGTGTGCTCGCCAAGGCCGAAGGCTGCGGCATACTTCGCCAGCGTGGAAGCCTTCAGTCGGTCACCCACGGTGTAGAAGAACACGTTGCAGGAATCGCGGATGGCCTCGGTGACGTTGTCGGCGCCGTGGGAGCCGGGGTAGACCCAGCACTTGGGGCTGTAGCCCGTGTCGCCATATTTATCGAAGATACCATTGCAGGTGATATAGTCGTTCAGGCCGATGACGCCCTCGGTGAGGCCGGCCATGGCGGTGCAGGGCTTGAAGGTGGAGCCCGGCTCGTAGAGACCCATGGTGCAGCGGTTGAACAGCGGGGCGGAGGTATCCTTGCTCAGGTTGGCGAAGTTCTCTCCATCGAACAGAGTAGTCAGGTCGAAGGTGGGGTAGCTGGCCATGGCAAGGGGCTCTCCGGTCTTGACGTCCACGATCACCAGCGCGCCGCCGGTGGCCACGTTGGGCTTATACTCGGCGTCGGCCCGCATCTTGAGGATGCCGTTTTCCAGGGCCTTCTCCGCCGCCGCCTGGAGATCCAGGTCGATGGTCAGACTCACGTTGTTGCCGGGCACCGGCTCCTTGGTGTAGGTGCGGCCGGTAATGGTGCCCTCGGCGTTCTTGGTCACCAGCGCCACGCCGTCGGTGCCGTGGAGATACTGCTCAAAGGCATACTCCGCGCCCTCCTTGCCCACCATGGCGTCCATGGAGTAGCCCTGCTGCTTGTAGGTCTCATACTCCTCGGCGCTCATCAGGCCGGTGTAGCCCAGAATGTGCGGAGCGAGGGTGGTGTTGTACTGTCTGGAATAAGAGGTGATAACCTCAAAGCCGCGGACGTTGTTCTCCATCAGGGAGGTGATCAGATCCATACTGGCGTCCTGAACGAAAATGTAGTCCGCCGTAGGGGTGATATAACGGATTCTGAGCTCGTAGCGGATGCCGGCGATGGTGCGCATCTGCTCGGCGGTGTAGCTGTTGTCGATCTCGAATTTCTGCCGGAAGAGGCTCATGAGCTCCACGGCGGAGGCGTCGGCGGGAAGGCCGTAATAGTCCAGATAGTCGTCCAGCAGCTTCCGCTGGAGGTCGGTCATCTCGGTATATTCAAAAGGCGGCGCCAGGGTCACCGGCAGGGTGTCGGTGTACTCGTCACCGTGGTCGGTGACGATCTGCACCATCTTCAAAATGGCGGCGTTGGGGTCCTCCTGGCTGAGCAGATCCTCGGCGTTGAGGGTCAGGCTGTTCTGGCTCACGTTGGAGATCAGCACCCGGCCGTAGCGGTCGAGGATGTTGCCTCTGGCTGCCTTTACGCGCTGGGTCGTGGTGACGCTGTTGAGGCTCTCCTCATAATAGGCGGCACCGTCCACGATCTGCAGCTTGTAGATCGCCACGAAGAAGATCACCAGCAGCACTGCCATCAGCAGCGCCATTCCGGCAATCCGCCCCGGGCGGATGGTTTTATCCATAGATTGCTCCTTTTATTTACACGCGGCGGGCTCTTCTGGCGGCGGCCCGGCTGATATAGAAAAACGGGATGGAAAAGGGCAGGGAGATCAAAGTCTGCTTCAGCATGGTGAGCATGGGCAGGCCGAAGCCCGCGTTGTGGAAGATCCACAGCCGCACCGCCTGGACGAAGCCCACGATCAGCAGCGCAGCCAGAACGGTTGCCAGAAAGCCCGGCAGGGTCCGGCTCACCAGATGCTCAGACAGCATCCCGGCGGCGAAACCCAGAATGGGCAGCAGCGTCAGAAACAGAACCGTCGTCTCCGGAAAGCCCATGTCCCCCAGAAGCCCGGCGAAGAGGCCGAACACGCCGCCCCACAGCGCCCCGTGGAACATGGCGGTCGCCACCACCACCGCAGGCAGGATCAGCCCATGGACGCCCAGGATCCGAAACCGCGCGAAGGCCGTGTTCTGCAGCAGCACCGTCAGGATCAGATAGAGCGCCAGCAGCAGTCCCCGTCCCACTTTTTCTTTGTTTACCAGATCACGCCACATTTGCGTTACTCCACAATGTCAAAATCCTTGATAATAAAGACCTGCACCAGGGTGTTCAGGTCGCAGGCGGGCTGCACGACACCGTAGGTCTCCTGACCGCCCGCGTCGGTGCGCACCTCCGCAACCGAGCCGATGATCAGGCCCGCGGGGAAGGCGCCGCCCTTGCCGCTGGTGAGCACGGTGTCACCGGCAAAGAGGCTCACGCCCTCTGCCAGATAGCCCAGCTTGGCACTGCCGTCCTGCATGAGGGTATAGTCGCCCACCACCATGCCGGTGGCGCCGGAGTTGGAGACATAGCCGCCGACGCTGATGTCCACGTCGATGACGGTACGCACCGTGGCCCAGCCGGAGCCGACCTCGATGATCTGGCCCACCAGGTTGCCGCCCTCGGTGATGACGCTGTCGCCCACCTCCAGCTCAGACTCGCTGCCCTTGCTGATGGTCAGGGTGGCCGACCAGTTGGAGGCGGTATAGCCTACGACCTTGGCGGACTCCAGCTTGAAGTCCGTGTGGCGCTGGCTGAAGTTCAAAAGCTCCCGAAGGCGCTCGTTTTCCTCCACGGCCTCCTCAGCGTCCCGCACCTTCTGCTTTTCCTCGGCCAGCTGGTTGCGCAGGGAATCGTTCTCCGCCTGGAGCTGATCATATTTATAGACCGAGCCGTAGAGTCCCTCCAGCCAGCCCGCCGCCGTGGACGCAGCCTGCTGGAACGGCTCTCGCAGCTTGCCGTCCAGGTTGGAGACGAAACCCGCTCTGCCGCTGAGCAGGCCGTTGATCAGCAGCACCACCAGCACTGCCGCCACGACCACCGCCAGAAAGCGGACGCCTGTTTGTTTGAGAAAAGTTTTCCAGTTCAAAATCCTGATCTCCTAAATGAGATTTGTCGGCATCAAATCAGAGAAATGCCAAAGGTTTTCAGCATCTGTCCAAGTCTGCACAGCGGCAGTCCCATGACATTGAAGAAGTCCCCGTCGATGGCCTCCACAAAGAGGGATGCATAGCCCTGGGCGCCGTAGGCGCCGGCCTTGTCCATGGGCTCTCCGGTGGCGATGTAGGCTTCGATCTCTTCCATGGTAAGTTCCCGGAAGCGCACCTTCGATGCCTCCACCTCGGTGCGCATCTCGCCGCCGCGGGAGATCGTGACGCCGGTGTAAACGGTGTGGGTCCTCCCGGAGAGGGCCATCAGCATCCGCACCGCGTCATCGTGGTCGTGGGGCTTGCCGAAGATCCGGCCGTTCAGCCAGACCACCGTGTCCGCCGCGATGACCACGTCCTCCGGATCGGCAGATCGCGCCACCTCAGAGCATTTCTGTCTGGAGAGTTCTGCCGCGGTCTCTTCCCCGTTCAAGCCGGGATCCGGGTGCTCCTCCCCTTTTGCGGGCCGGATCTCCAGCGGAGACACCCGCAGCATTTCCATCAGCTCTCTGCGTCTCGGAGAGGCAGAGGCGAGAATGAATTTCATCGGTTTATTCGACTCCTCGATAGTACAAGCCGCGGGTCAGCCCGTTGGGCTTGTAGGTGGACTGGCCCATGTAGCTCTTGGCCACCGCGACGCACTCACTGGGGGTCTCGGTGGTGAACATGAGCCGCACGCCCCAGAGGCCCGCAGCGGCGTAATCGTCGTGCTTGTCGGCCAGATAAAGCTTGTGGGCGTTGTAGATCACGTTCCGGCAGCCGAAGGCCCGCACCACCGGGAAGGCGGAGCCGCGGCGATCGATCAGCTGGTTCGGGATGTGGCAGTTGCAGCGTCCGGCGCTGTTTTTGATGGTGCACTGCTCGGTGATCATGCAGGGCAGGCGGCCGTAGACGATCATTTCGGTGTCGACGGCCTTGGCCAGATCCCGGATCTGCGCCAGACGGAGCTCAAAGGACGCCGTCACCGAGAGCATCCCGGTGTGGCGGAGCATTTCGATGGTGTGGGAGTTGAAGACGTTCAGGCCGAAGTCGCCCCGGATCTTCATCCCGGCCTTGCGGGCGGCGGGGATGTGGCCCAGGTTTCCGACCACCGCTTCCTCCACGCCGTTTTCCGCCGCGACACGCAGCAGGTCATCCAGCTCCAGACTCTGGTCGTCGGTGATGACTCTCGGCAGGACGGCGGCGATCTTCGTGCCCGCCTCCTGGAAGGGTGCCAGCCGCTCCGGCGCGTCGCCGATGACCTCCGCCGGAACATAGAGGTAGTCCGGCTTCAGGGCCGCCAGCTCCGGCGTCAGCTGCGCGGAGGTGAGCACCTGATAGATCCTGAGCGGATCCGTCTGATAGTTATGTCCCGCGGGCAGCGCGGGCACCTCGCCCCGGCGGCGCTGGGGATTTTCCGCCCGCGCATCCTTCAGAGCGGTGATGAGCCGTCTTCTCAAATCATTGATGGCGCTGGCAGGCAGGAAGAGCCCCGGCTCCACGTGCACCTGAATGTCCAGTGCGTAATAGGGCGTGCCGCCGGTCTTGGCGAACTGCTCCGCCAGAGAAGCCTCGTTCAGCGACGACCGAAGCGCTACCTCCGGCACAGGCCCCGAGACCACGGCGCGGACGCCGTCCACATCCTCGGCAGCGGCGCGGCAGGGCTTGTCCGCCTGCACCACCACATAAAACTTCACACCCACGCGGCGCATCTCGCCGTCGCCGTAGGCCTTTCTGGCGGCAGTGAAGAGCTTCTCCGAACCGCGGTCATCCTCGGTGCGGGTGCCCAGCATGTCCGGCCCCTTCTGCCCCAGATAATAGCCCTGGGTAAAGCCCTGACGGGAGAAGGCCTGCTCCAGCCGCTCCATCTCCGCGGAGGTTGGCCGCCGCTCGTCCTTGATGCATTTCGAATAGACGTCCGTGACCACGGCCACGTACTCCGGCCGCTTCATCCGGCCCTCGATCTTCACGCAGGCCACGCCGGCGTCCTCCAGCTCCCGGAGGTGCTCGGCAAGGCAGTTGTCCTTCAGACTAAGCGGATATTCGTCCATTCTGCCGCCGAGACTGTACTGCAGTCTGCAGGGCTGGGCACACATGCCGCGATTGCCGCTGCGGCGGCCGATCAGCGCGCTCATGTAGCACTGGCCGGAATAGCAGAAGCAGAGCGCCCCGTGGACGAACACTTCCGTCTCGATGCTGGCTCTTCTGGAGATCTCCCGGATCTGCTCCAGGCTCAGTTCTCTCGACAGCACCGCTCTCGTACAGCCCAGCTCCGCTGCGGCCTCCACCCCGGCCAGGTTGTGGATGCTCATTTGCGTGCTGGCGTGCAGCGGCAAGTCGGGCACCGCGGAGCGCAGCACGCGCACCAGGCCCAGATCCTGCACCAGCAGCGCGTCCGCCCCGTATTCCGAGGCCTTCTGCGCCAGCTCCACGGCGGAATCGATCTCCCGGTCACCCACCAATGTGTTCATGGTGACATAGACCTTGCAGCCGCGAATGTGGCAGTAGCGCACCGCCTTGATGAATTCTTCCTCTGTGAAATTGTTGGCTCCCCGGCGGGCATTGTGCGCGCCGAAGCCCAGATAAACCGCGTCCGCCCCGTTTTGTACCGCCGCGATGACGGCGTCAGGACTTCCGGCGGGTGCAAGCAGTTCCAGCATAATAATCCTCTTTAGGCATAAAGATACAGATACAGTATAACACAGAATGCGGTATTGCTACAAGACAAAATTAATGATATAATGTAAAAACATTCTGAACAAAACCATGTGGATGCACGATAGATAAGGACATGACCATGAACCAAACGGATTATACCCTCTCCCGGCCGGTTTCCCTGTCGCTGCCGGTGGAGGACATCGACCGGCTGCTGGCCGAGCGGGACGGAAATGCAGCGCTGGTATATCTGGCTTTGCAGCGCTCCAGCGGGCAGCCGCTGAACCCCACGGCACTGGGGCTCTCGGAGGAACAGTATACCGCCGCATTGAAGACCCTGGAGCGTCTCGGCATCCTGAAGGGTACGGAACCGCCGAAGAAGGAAGTGCCCCTGCCGCCGGCCGAGGAGCTGCCCCAGTACACCGCCGAGGATCTGGTGCGCCGCACCAGGGAGGACGCCACCTTCCGGGGCGTATTGCAGCACGCGGAGATGCTCTACGGCCGAAAGCTCTCCACCCCGGAGACCCGCTCCCTGCTGGGTATGCAGGATTATCTGGGTCTGCCGCCGGAGGTGCTGATGGAGCTGATCACCTACGTCTTTGACCGGTACCGCAGCCAGAAGGGCCCCGGCCGCTCCCCCACCATGCGGATGGTGGAGAACGAGGCCTACGTCTGGGCGCGAAACGAGCTGCTCACCTCGGAGCTGGCACAGGAATACATCCTCCGGCAGCAGCAGCGGCAGGATCGGGTGACCCAGCTGATGGAGGCCCTGGAGCTCCGCGGGAGAGTCCCTTCTCCCACGGAGCGGAAATATCTCCAGAACTGGGCGGACATGGGCTTCACCCCCGACGCGGTGGCCGAGGCCTACGACCGCACCGTCACCGGCACCGGTGCCCTGAAATGGGCCTATCTCAACAAAATTCTCCTCAGCTGGGACAAGCGCGGGCTGCACCGGCTGCCGGAGATCCTGGAAAACGATCCCCGCGGCGGCGGCAAGCGCAAGACCGCGCCCCCGCCCGCAAATACCCAGCCGAGAAACGACCTGGCGCTGGCGGAGCAGCTGCTCCAAAGCCGCCGGGGAAATAAGGAGGAATGATCCATGCCGCTGAACGGAACCTGTCTCGCCCGGGCGCGGGCACGTCTGGAGCAGCTCCGGGAGGAGCATGAGACCACCCGCCAGAACCGGGTGACGGAGATCTATTTCCGTCTGCCGAAGGTGCAGGAGATCGACCAGCGGCTCCAGCGGCAGATGGTGAAGGTCTTCGGCCTGACCCTCCACTATGGGCAGGACCCCACCGAGGAGCTGCGTGCATTGCAGCAGAGCAATCTGGCGCTCCAGGCGGAGCGGGAGAAGATCCTGACCGACGCCGGATTCCCCGCCGACTACACCGAGCCCATCTGCAGCTGCAGGGTCTGCGGCGACAAGGGCTATCTCCCCGACGGGAGCATGTGCGACTGCCTGATGAGGCTTTACAACCAGGAGCTCACCCGGGATCTCAGCACCCTGCTGCAGACCGGGACGGAGCGGTTTGAGATCTTCGATCTGGACTACTACGACGAATCCGCCCGGGCGCAGATGGCGAGAGTTTTGGAGATCTGCCGCAGCTTTGCCGAGGGGTTTGCTCCCGGCGCGCCGAATCTGCTGCTCCAGGGAGAGACCGGTCTTGGCAAGACCTTCCTCTCCGCCTGCATCGCCCGCACGGTGGCGGAGCAGGGCTACACCGTTGCTTATGAGAGTGCCGGAACGGCTCTCGGCTTCTTCGAGACCGCGAAGTTCCAGCGAAACTCCGAGGCCGGCGAGCAGGCAGGCGCCAAGGTGGAGCAGTATCTCAGCTGCGATCTGATGATCCTGGACGACCTGGGGACGGAGATGATCTCCCCCTACTCCACCAGCGCGCTCTATTCTCTGATCAACACCCGCATGATCCGGGAGAAGACCACCATCATCAGCACGAATCTGGATGACGCCGCCCTGCACCGCTGCTACTCGCCGCAGATCCTCTCCAGACTGGAGGGCTGCTACATCACCCTCGGCTTCGTCGGAAGAGACATCCGGCAGGTTCGAAAAGAACGGGGCATCCTTTAAAACCGAAAACCCGCTGCCGAGCAGCGGGTTTTTTCTTTTTCATCTTATTCGGGGATGTACCAGTAGGAGTGGAAGCGGTGGCGATAGGTCACGGCGTTCTTCGGCATCTGGCGGAGGATCAGCCACGCCATCAGATAGTCTCCCGCGCCCATGGGGAGCACCATGGCGCCCATGGAGCCCAGGAAGCTGAGGTTCGGCCAGATCAGAAACAGCACGAAGGGGATCAGCCCCAGCACCAGATCCGGCAGCAGGGTCATGAGCAGATAGCGCACCTTTCCCATCTCTTCCGGACCCATGAGGAACGGCATGCTCTGGTGGAAATTCGTGTAGTAATAGGCGTCGCCCCGATAGCAGGGCAGGCGCAGCAGATCTCTCGGGAACAGCAGCAGCGCGCCCACCAGAACGCCTCGGAAATTCAAGGCTGTGACGCCGCCCCGCAGCAGCAGGACCGCCACCAGCACCACGAACAGAACCAGGGCGGTGATGTTCGTGATCATGACGAGCTTTCTCGGATCGCCCGGCTCCTCAATGGCCACGGCTCCCTCCACCGGAGTGCCGTTGGGCAGGCTTGCGCCCTTTCCGTCAAAGGCGCCCATAAAATGCAATTTCATACTTATCTCTCTCCAAAATACAGTCTTGCCGCGAAGGCAGGCTTGGTTGCTTCCGCCTGGGAGATCGCCACGGTCACGGCGTTCTCCTCCTCCATCCGGTGGAGCGCGAGGGCGTCCCCGGCGTGGGTCTCGGCATTGAAATAGAGCTCCAGTCTCTGAAGCTGCTCCATCTTCCGGCGCTGCTCGTCGGTGAGGGCGTCGTAGGTCATCTCGCCGTAGCGGAAGTTGTTCACATGGCCCACGCCGTCGGTCCAGCTGGGGCGGGCGATCAGGCGCTCCACGGGCTCAGTCTCCGGGGTTTTCAGCCTCAGTCGGTCGGAGGCCTCCAGCAGCCGCTCCCCTGCCGGCAGGAAGAACTTCGCCAGCAGCTCCCGATCCATGCAGACGCTGCGGGTCTCCAGCTGCAGCAGGGTGGAAAAGCTCTCGCCCGAGAGCACCCGCGCGCCGGTCTCGTCCAGGATCTCGAACTCTCTTCGAAACAGCAGACGCCGTTTTTCGGTGGAGTTCCAGGTTTTCATGGTGAGGGCGTCGTCGGCGCGGATGGGCCGGTGCAGTTCCACGGTCATGGCGATGAGCACCCAGGCCACGCCGTAGTCGCGGATCAGCCGCGGTTCGTCCATCTCGATGTTTTTCAGGTGTGGCTCCACGCCCTGCATATAGAGCTCCTGGTAGCCGCTTGGCTTCAGGGCGCCGTGCTCGTTGAACATGGCGATGCCCAGCTCCAGCGGATAGGAGAATTGCTTCTCGTCCATTTTGCCCACCCCTTTACAAATGCCCGAAGCGGGAGAGGAAGTCGTCGATGTCGTCATCCTTTCCCACGATGCGGCGGTCGTTCTTTGCGGAGCGGTTCACCCGGTTCAATCCCAGCAGATACAGCAGCGCCAGGAACGCGAAGAACGGCAGCGTGAAGCGGTTGTCGAAATTCATGGACATGGCGAAGAAATCATAGGTGCCGTGGAGCAGGATCGGCACCACCACGGCGTAGATCTTTCCGAACCGCACCCCGGCGGGGCTGCCCACGCTCTCGGAGAATTTCGCCATGCCGAAGAAATAGCCCATGAACACCCCGAAGATGGCGTGACCGGGGATGGAGGTCACCGCACGCACCATGGCAGTGCCGGGGCCGTACTGCAGGACGTATTCAATATTCTCGATGGCGGCGAAGCCCAGCGACACCGTGACCGAATAGACGATGGCGTCGAACTGATAGTCGAAGGCCGGCTCGTTCCAGCAGCGGCGCAGGAAGAAATACTTGCAGCACTCCTCCACCAATGCCGCCACGCAGAACGCCTCCAGAAAGGCAGCCACGTAGGGGTTGGGGGAATAGAGCACTTTCGAGATCACCAGCTCCAGAAGGATCGCGGGGATCACCGACAGGGCGCCGAATCCAAGATACTTCAGTACCACGTTGATCGGCTCGTGCTCCACCCCGTCCTTCTTATAGATATACACCAGAAGCGCAATGGCAGGCAGCAGAGCGATCGTGATCAGAAAATTCATAGCATCATCCCTTTGGGTTCCCTTTTTCTTTAGCTTACACGGAAATTCCGAAAAAAACAAGTTCAAACCACAAAAAACCGCCCCGAAGGAAGTTTTTTATGATGCGGCGTGCTGCGCATAGTTTGGCAATTCACGCTGTCAGCGCGCACTTGCGCGAAGAAGCGAAAGCAGTTATAACAAAAGAGTGCTGTTAGACCGCCTTGCGCGGAACATAATAGAAAAGGAGATCACAAAATGGGAACCCGAACACGAGCCAAACGCTTTGCACTTTTGCTTTCCCTGCTTCTCATGTTGGGGCTGTTTTTTCCCTTCGGCGCGTCCGCGCTGGAGGATGGTGAGCGCGTGCTGCACATCCTCCCCGGTGAGAGCTGGACGCTGAGCAACACCGCTCAGGAGAGCGTCTCGCTTCGCCCCAATGCCAGCGGCAGTCCCAGCGGGTATGATTTCGTCACCGCGGACGCGGATGGAAACGTCACGTCCCGCGCCGCCGCGCTGTATGGCGAATCCAAAGAAATCGTCATCCCGGCACAGGGACAGGCGATCGTGCAGGGCTATGCAAGCGCTTATGGCCTTGTGCTGCCCCAGACGATCGAAGCGGAAAAGGACGAGACGCCCGCTTTGCTTCACGCGCAGCTCCACTATCACGAAACCTGCGCATTCGTGAACACCGCGCCGCACAGCGCCAACGTGCTGATCCGGTCGGTGTGGCGTGCGGCGACCTGGGTCGTCACCGACAGCCGCGGTGAGCCGGTCGCGGAGGACGGAAGCTTCATCGGAACGGTTTCCTCTACCACGGAAGACGTGGTATCCGTTCCCGCCGGCGGCCGGGTCGTCGTGACCTGCAACACGGCTGCTATGAGTGGCTCTGCCGATAGCAATGTGCCCTGGTACACCGTGATCTGCATGGCGCGCTCCGCCTTTTTCCGGCTGGAGGAGCACACGGAAGCGCCGCTCCTGTTCACATATCTGGTCCGGGGCGAGACCCGTTCCTTCACCAACATCACCGACCGTGCCCAGACCATCTATTCCAGAGGCCGGGCGGTCCTCTACAACACTGCCGGCAAGCCGGAGAGCTTCCCCACCACGGAGTATCTGACGGTTCCCGCCGGTTACACCGCCGCCCTCACCGGCAGCGGCGCCCTGGCCCTCCCGCGCGATGCCTTTGAGGAACAGGACGCCGGGGCTTTCCCGGGTCTGCGCACGCTGCACATTCCCGTCGGGATCTCCGTCCGGGTCAAAAACGTTTCGGGGGACGACGTGACGCTGTCCGGCATCATGGGCTATGCGGCCATCTTTCATCCCTCTGGGCTGATCAACGAGCTGGACGGCAAGGATCCCTACACCCTCACCATACCGGCCGGGTGCTCCGCGGTCCTGACGGGCCTCGGGACACTGGAGAGTGTGGACGGCCAGCTGGAAATCGACGTCAGCGAGGATCCGGCAGCCTTTGTGACGGAGGCCTACTCCGGCGACGCATTTCGCTTCACCAACTACTCCGGCAGCAAGCAGCGGCTCTACTATAATGGAATCGCGTCCTCCGTCTCCTACGGCGGCCAGGAAAACTATCAGGACCCGGACAACGGCAGCACGAACCGCGGCGCCCGTTACGTCTATGTCCCCGCGGGCGCTTCCGCCACGCTCTCGCTCAGCCAGAACTCCACCTCCAAGGGCACCGTCTACGGCGCGTATAAGGCGTTCCGCGTGGAGCGCCTGAGCAGCAGCGAGTCTGCGGATCGGCTGCACCTTGACCCGGGCAACACGGTGGTCAAGGTGACCAACAGCAAGAGCAGCGCCCAGACGTTCAACTGCATGGGCAAGATCATCAAGCTGTCCGGGAGGGAGACGGTCTATGTGCCTTCCTGGCTTCCCTCCGGCTACGGCTTTGCCAGTCTCACCAACAAGTACCTCACCATAACCGCTGCCACGGTCGCCCCCACAGAGTGGCTCCACGTCCTGCTGCAGGAGGGGGAGAGCTGCGAGGTGACCAACATCAGCGGCGAGGCGGTATCCCTTTTCTGCAGCGGCGCCGCCGATGTGCTGTGCTTTGACGCGGCGGGGGCCGTCACTGCAAAGGGGCTCTATGGCGCATCGAGCGAGAGCCTTCGAAAGGCCGCCCTCAGCGCTGAGAGCACCGTTGTCCCCGTGCCCGCCGGAGGAAAGGTCCGGCTGACCGCGGCGGACGGCTGGCTGACGCTGGACGGCAGGGCGGCGGACTTCGCCCTGAACAGGGACTGCGGCAGCGTTTCGGTGCGCATGGGGCTGCACGCAGGTGAGGTCTGCGCCTTCACCGACGCCTTCAACTGCGAGATCACCGGCCCGGTAGAGAAGGCGCTGCTGGGGAATCAGCCGGAATTCGGCAGCTCAGCGATGCAGACCGCCATCACGCCCTACAGCGGCGCGGACTTTGTAGGCTTCGCCTACGGCAGCGGCGGGGGCAAGGAGCCTGTGGACTGCCGCGCTGCGGTCACGGAGGGCCCGCTCTATGAGACTGTGACGCTCAACCGCGGCGAGAGCTGCGTTTTCTCCCTGCGCGAGGGAGCATATCGGACCGAGCTTCTCCTGTCAAAGCCCGTGTGGCAGACGATTGGCGGCAGCGTGTCCGTGTACGGCAACGCCTCTGCTTACCAGTATTACGACGGCAGCCCCAATGTGTTCACCGCCGTGATGGATGATACGGTGATCCGTTACGCGCCGTCGGTAACGGAGCTTTCCAGGCCGGGGCAAAGCGCCATCGTGACGCTGCCCGTGAAGCAGGGAAAGGATCTGGACCTTACCGCGCTGCAGACGGCGGAGAACGGCGATGAGGTTTGCCTCACGGTCTACGGCCTCGCGCCGCTGACGCGCTTTTACCGGCAGGACGGCACGCTTTCGGACGAGCAGAGCGGCAGTGAACGCGTCTGGATGGCGCCTTCCGATCCCGCGTCCTGCTCGGCAAACATTGCGGCAGAGGGCTCCGAGCTCCTCATTGCCGCGGTGCGGGGCAGTGTTGACGACGGGTCAAGTCCCGTTATGCTCACCGACTGGGCCCTGCTTGACCGCAGCGGCGGGACGCTGTCCGGCATCGACGCCATTCGGGAAACCGGGCTGGATTCCGTCCGGGTCACGCTGAAAACGGGGAAAAACGCTCCTGCGAAAGTGGTGCTGCTGCTCGCCGCCTATGACGAGGACGGGCAAATGCTCCAGTGCGCGACGCGCTCGCTGCGGGGGGATGCGGCAAACGGGGAAACCGTTCTGCCCTTCGCCTGCGGAGAGGAAACCGCCTCGCTGCGGCTGATCATCACAGACGGCAGCTATGCGCCGCTGATGCCCCGTGTTCTGCTGGCGGGCGAATAATCCCGTCCCGCAATCGGAACGGCGCACAGACACCGATACGCGAAAAGCCTCTCCAGGCCTCACAAGATCAGACGATAAGATAGCAGCACCCTCCCGCTGCCAAAAGGCAGCGGGAGGGTACTTTTTTATGATGAAAGCTTGACAAAAAACGCAGACGCCGCACGGCGTCTGCGAAGGATTGAAAACACGAGGGGAATCCCATCCCCTCGCGCTCCCCATGCCAGCTTTTTTCTGCGCTGACTATTCTGCAGTCTGAAAAACCGCCCTTTCGGGCGGTTTTCTAAAAAAAGGGGATTGAGAGAGGGATGTTTCAGAGATTATTCTTTGTTCAGGCGGTTGTTCAGCTTTTCGATCAGATTGTCGATCAGTTCCTGATGCTCCTGGACGTTGATCTCCGCCTCGCGGTTGACGGTGTAGCGGAAGGTGAACTCCATCATGTGGTTGGAGAGAGCCTTGATCTCGCCGCGCATGGCAGCAATGACGCCCAGAGACAGGTGCACGGCGGTGAGCACGTTGGGAACCATCTCGTCAGGGCAGGCATCAGCGATCTCATCCAGCATCTCCAGGTTGTGGCACATCAGATAGACGACCTCGTTGGGGATGCCGCAGGCCACGCGGGCCGCGCTCTCAATCTCTTCCACGGTGGAGCTCTCCTCCGCCAGACGCTTGCGCAGCGGAGAGCGGGAGCGGACGAAATCGTCCACCTGCTTGAGCATGTATTTGCTCAGCTCCGGAAGCTCCTTGACGGTCTCCTCAGAGACGCTGCCTTCGGGGCAGGCATTGGCCGCCAGCAGGGCCAGGCTCGCCGCCATGGAAGCGGTGGCCGCAACTGCGCTGCCGCCTTCGGGCTTGCCTTCCGCGGAGCCGATCTCGTCGGCAAATTCCTTCAGGGTCTTATCAACAAGCTTCTGCAGCTTGAGGGATTTTTTGACTTCTGCCATGATGCAGACCTCCTTTATCATGTTTGACTGCATCCAATTTAGCACGGTTTTGGGTTTCCGTCAGTGAGCAAATCACATTTGTCTGGTGTGGATTGGTTTTTCTATTTATCATACCCCACATCCCAGAGGATCAGCCCCTTTGCGGGAGCGGTTTTTCCGGCTTTGGCACGGTCCATGGCCGTCAGGATCTCCGGCATGGAATCCGGGTCCCGCTGCCCCAGCCCGACTTCCAACAGGGTGCCGGTGAGGATCCGCACCATGTGGTAGAGAAAACCGTCGCCGGTAAAGCGGAGGTCCACTTCCTCCCCCTTTTTTTCGATCTCGATCTCCGTTACGGTGCGCACGGCGGAGCGCTTGAACCGCTTATTGGCATGAAAGCTGGTGAAATCATGGGTGCCGCAGAGAAGGTCGGCGGCGCTCTGCATGGCCTCCAGATCCAGCGGTGCCGGCACCGGGAGGACATACTTCCGGTCAAACACGTTGGGCGTCTCGCTGTTCCAGATCCGGTAGACGTAGGTTTTGGATGTGCAGTTCAGTCTGGCGTGGAATCTGGGCTGGGCCTCGGTGAGAGAGAGGGCCCCTACGTCGGCGGGGAGCTTTTTCCGAAGATTTGCGAGGATCGTCTCCGGCGGCAATTTTGTCTTTGCCCGGAAGGAGGCCACCTGCCGTCTGGCGTGGACGCCGGCGTCCGTTCTGCCGGAGCCCGCCACCTCGATCTCCTGCTCCAGCAGCTCCGAGAGCGTCCGCTCCAGCAGTCCCTGGATGGTGTTGGGGGTGTTCCCCTGCCGCTGCCACCCGTCGAACCGGGTGCCGTCATAGCAAAGTTCCAATCGATAATTCGGCATCGCAATCTCTCCCTTCCGCTCTTTGCAGTTTACACCATTTCAGTGATCTCGGCAAGCTTGTCTATTTTCAGATAATGCTTGCATTTTCTGGATTTCAAATGTATGATGGCACCCGTGACTGTATCATTATGGATGAGAGGTTGACTTTATGGAATTGACCCTGGTGCTGGCCCAGAAGATCGGCGGGCTGGCCATCATCATCGCCCTGGGCTTTCTGGCGGTAAGGCTGAAGATCCTGAAATTCGACGACGCCGGGCCCCTGAACAAGTTCGCACTGTATTTCCTCACCCCCTGCGCCATGCTGGACGCCTACCAATATGAATTCAGCATGGACAAGCTGGCAGGCATGGGCATCTCCCTTCTGGCCAGCCTAATCGTGGTGGTGACCTTCACGGTGCTGACCATTCTGATCAAAAAGCCCATGAAGCTGAACGTGGTGGAGTACACCTCCATGGCCTACCCCAACGCCGGCAACTTCATGCTGCCGCTGGTGGCCAGCGCCCTGGGCGGCGACTGGGTGATCTATCTGAGTCCCTGCTTTTTTGTGATGAATATTCTGATGTTCACCCACGGGCAGGCGGTGCTCAGCGGCGAAAACCGCTTCCACATCAGCATGATTACAAAAAACGTGGTCATGATGGCCAACATCCTCGGCATGGTCATGTTCCTCTTCCACTGGCAGCTGCCCGGCGTCCTGGGCTCCACCGTTACCGCTCTGGGCAACATGATGGGCCCCACCTATATGTTCACCATCGGCATGATCGTCGGCAGCGCCAACCTGAAGGCGGTCTTCACCAACCGCCGTGCCTGGGTCATCACCGTTGGCCGTTTGATCGTCTATCCGCTGGCTGCAGTGGTGGTGCTGCGATTCTGCGGCGTGTTCCGCATCGCGCCCCAGGCAAGAGAGGTCATCACAGTAGCCGCCCTCACCGCCGCAGCCCCCGCCGCCGTGATGGTGACCCAGTTTACACAGATGTACCGCAGCGAGCCGGAGGCCCACTTCGCCAGCGCGGTGAACATCCTCACCACGATTTTGTGCCTGCTCACCATGCCGCTGATCGCCTATGTATATTCTATTCTATAAGTATTTCCCGGACGTCAGACGTCCGGGATTTTCGTTTTTGCACAACTGTCGGATTTGCGGCAATTTCTCCAATTTCGAGGGGACTTTCTGTTGACATGCTGTGAATCTTGTGGTAATTTTATAATGATATGTTGTCGGGTTATGCGCATCGTGTGACAAGTTTTTGTCAAGAAGCTGCAGGGCTCGCGACGTGAAACCCCGGCAGAGGGCCGAAGGGATCGGCCGCTCTTTTCGCAACGTAATTTCAAGGAATTTTCGGAAGGAAGGGACACCATGAAAGACTTGAAACACCTGATCTTCTTCGAAGATCTCCTGCAGGACGCGCACAACGAGCTCGTTCAGCAGGCAATCGACGAAGGCAAGCGCGCCCTGGGATATAACTGCTATTATGTCCCGGAAGTGCTGCTGAACCTGGACGGATGCTTCTCCACCCGTCTGCGCGCCCCCCGCTGCTCCTCCCCGGACGTGGCCACCTACTACATGACCGGTCGTACATGTCCGTACGTCCGCTCCATTCTGGAGCGCGCCATTGAGGGCGGCTACAATCACCTGAGCTGCATCTTCGGCTCTGAGAGCTGCGCCGCCATGGAGCGTATGGAAGAGCAGCTGTATCTGCTCAAGCCCGTCAAGCATGACGACTTCTTCGTCACCATCATCGATCCTCCGCTGAAGGGCGACGCCACGAACCTGGAGTACTACAAGACCCAGATCCGCAAGCACATGCTCAAGGCCATGGAGAACGTCTTCGGCACCGATACCTCCGACGCCGCCATGCGCCGCGCCATCGAGAAGTTCAACGAGCTCTGCCGCGTCATCACTGAGATCGGCGACATGCGCAAGCTGCCGAACCCGCCCATCACCGGCTATGAGTTCCACGTGATCCAGCTGGTCAGCGAGGTCTGCCCCCACGATCTGATCCTCCCCTATCTGAAGGAGACCCTGGAAGAGCTGAAGACCCGCGAGCCCGAGCCGGAGTTCCCGTTCCGCGCCCGCGTGGTGCTGGCCGGCTCCGAGATCGACGATCCCGAGTTCACCAAGCTGCTTGAGATGTGCGGCGCCATGGTCGTGGCCGACCGCTACTGCTTCGGCAGTCTGCCCAGCCGCGAGGAGATCGAGATCCGCGACGGTGAGAGCGCCTTTGACGCCATCTGCCGCCACTATCTGCACTGGAACCAGTGCGCCCGCTTCATGGACGGCATGAAGATCGATCAGCGTCACAATGAGCTGCTGCGTCTGGTGAAGGACTACAACGCTGACGGTATCGTCTATGAGAACATGAAGTTCTGCGAGTTCTGGAGCTATGAGAAGGTGCTCGCCAGCCACATCGCGACCAACGAGAACGGCATCCCCTGCTGCACCATCGAGAAGGAATACGCCCTCGGCTCCGTCGGTCAGCTCCGCACCCGCTTCCAGGCCTTCGTTGAGAGTCTGGAGATCAAGAAGATCAACGCTGAAGGAGGGGTTTGATCATGGGAAAAATCATTGATCATATCGACGACAAACTGAAAGTATTCGACCCGATCTACCGTGCTGAGCACGGTCTCGGCGGTCAGCGTGACCGTTACTATGACCGCACCGGCGTCGCCAAGTATCGTGAGTGGCGCGGCGTGAAGGATACCATGTACGATTACACCCGCTGGCTGATCAACATCATGTCCATGGTGAAGATGGTTGCCTCCGCCCCGATCCCGATCATGAAGGGCTTCTGGGAGTACCGCTGGATGGGCTCCTATCTGGGCACCTTCCTGTTCATCGACCGCCTGTTCGAGGGCTATCGCGACCAGGAGCTGCGCGTGGCGCATCTGCAGATGCACGCCATCGTCGTGAACCTCACCAAGCGTATCGCCTACATCCTCTCCCATGACCGCCGTCTCGGCGCCAGCATGGAGAAGAGCGCCAACCTCCTGCCCATGGACGAGACGCTCCCCGCATTCTTCACCACCGGCTTCCCGGATCTGTACCCGGTGGCACTGCAGACCCTGCCTGAGTTCATCATCTGCGACATCGACCAGCACATCGAGCCCTACTACATCGACGTGGCCGAGAGCTTCGGTCTGCCCGCCGACGTCTGCTCCCGCTGCGCGGCTGAGACCGGCGTCGCCCTGGACGACGCGTTCCCGATCGTCGGCAAGGCCATGATCACCACGAACATGCCCTGCAACGCCTCCGAGGCCACCAGCATGTTCCAGCGCCGCCGCATCGGTCTGCCTGACTACGTGGCTTCCATGTCCATGATCCACAACGACGAGGACACCGCGCTCCCCTTCGACCGCAAGATCATGGAAGAGACCATCGCCTTCATCGAAGAGCAGTACAACACCAAGTGGAACTGGAAGGCCTATTTCAAGGCTGCCAAGAACTTCAACGAGCAGAACACCTACGAGTTGGAGAAGTGGGACTACATGAAGACCGGCTACACCGCCGAGGTGGGCATCTCCGAGACCCTCTACAAGCTGTTCGAGTGGCAGTCCGTCAACGGCACCGATCCTTACTTCAACAAGGTCGACCGCAAGGTCATGAAGATCCTGCGCAAGTGCTATGAGAATCGCTACGAGCCCTTTGGCGGTAAGACCCGTCACCGCGCGTTCCTGTGGGGACCCAGCGCTGTTTACTACACCGACTTCCCGACCTGGTGCCAGAATGCCTGGGGCCTGGCCATCGTGCTGAACATGGACTCCACCATGGGCTTCAACATGATCGACACCGAGGATCCCGATCGCGCGCTGGACGATCTGGCTCTGCTGACCACCAAGGCCTGCATGCGTCACATGGCCGTCGGCGGCTGGGACAACATCAACGCCGTTTGGGAATGGGCCCACAACTTCAACTGCGACATGGTCCTGATGAACGACAACATCGCCTGCAAGGGCATGCTGGGCGTCCACTCCATCATGGAGGAGCAGGCCCGCGATCTGGGCTTCCACTTCATCTTCATCGAGCATGACCTGGAAGACAGCCGTACCGTCTCCCGTCAGAACATGCGTGACTGCGTCAACCAGTACATGTCCATCGTTCTCGGCGAGGAGCCGCTGGATCCCACGATCATCAACTTCGACGACTCCGAAGCGTACTAAGAAAGGCAGGAACAATCCATGGATATCAAACTCGTTGCCAAAATCATCGGCAAGCTCGGGCTGTTTGGCTTCCTCGGCTTCGTTGGTACCTTCAGCCTGTATATGTTCAACGGCGAGAACAAGCTGATCTACTATGTGATCCGCCCGCTGCTGAACAAGCACTACGATTCGCAGGTCCGCGACAAGCGCATCGTGTAAGACAAACCAAGTATAAAAATCCCCGTGCCAATGGCACGGGGATTTTTTGCTGTGAATGGGAGCGTTTTTACCAGCCGCTGAGGGCTTTCCACTTTTTCTTGTCGGCAAGAAACTTATCTTTCCACCATTTTCCGTAGACCAGAAGCTCTGCCACCAGGCAGACCGGCAGTGCCGCCAGAATGTCCACGCAGGAGTGCTGCTTGACGAAGGCGGTGGAGATGCTGATGGTGATGACCGCCAGCACCATGAAGTGCTTCCACCAGATCGGCACGTCCTTCTGCTTCCAGAAAACCGAGCCGATGCCCACAGAATAGGCCACGTGCAGCGACGGGCAGACGCCGGTGGGCGTGTCGAAGGCATAGATGAAGGCCATCAGATGGGTGAGGAAATTGTCGTTCACGAAGGTCTCCGGCCGCAGATCCTGCCGGCTGGGATAGATGATATACACCGCCATGGCGATGACCTGGGTGATGATGATGAAGGTCTGGAGCTGTTTGAAACCCTCCACGTTGTACAGCAGGAAGTACAGCAGCGACCCGAACACCAGGAAGTACCACCCGCAGTAGGCCAGCAGGAAGTATTCGCTGAAGGGGATCATGTCGTCCAGGGCGCAGTGGATCACATGGCAGTTTTCATAAGGGATCAGGTTCTCCGTGATGAAATACATCACGAAATAGAAGATCCAGCCGCCCAGCAGTTTCAAGTGAGAGAACTGCGGCTCGTTCAAACGGGACAACCGAAATTCCCGGTAGTCCACCACGGGCTGTCTCATGATCTCGGCACCTCCTCCTGACGGTTTTTGGGGTAGTTCTTCTTGGGGATGTTGCGATAAGGGATCACGGTATGCTCCGGCAGCGCCTCGGCCATGCGGGTGATCTCCTCCTGCAGATACTTGCAGATCCGCGCCCGTTCCTCGGCGATGGGGGCCGACGGGTCAAAGCGCACCGGCTGTCCGTAGACCACCAGATGCAGATTCGGCGCCAGATACATGGGCACGAAGTCCAGCGCTCTGCGGCTCCGCCGGTAATACATCCTGGCCGTGTCCACGAATTTATCCTGGAACTGACAGAGGATGTGGTTGTATGGTTCGTCCTTCTCCGGGAAGATCACGATGCTGCGCCCCTCGTCCAGCCGGTTCATGGTCTGGCGGAAGGTGGCCACCAGACGGGTATCGTGGTAGACCGGGATCGTCCTTGCGTTGTTGAAGATGTTCACCGCCAGCGGCGTGATGATGTAAGCCAGCAGCTTATAAAACCCGTGGGTCCACTTCGGCTTCTGGGACCAGAAGTCCTGATAGGCGTAGGCCGGGCACTCGTTCCAGTGCATCATCTGCCCGGCGCACCAGATGTATGGTTCTCCCGGTATGTAGAGCTCCGCCACGATGGGGCCGTTCATCTGGGTGTGGTTGCCCACGAGGATCGAAGCCTCCGCCGGGATATGCTTCGTTCCCTGCTGCTCCGGTCTCCGATAACACAACGCAACCAGCCACCGGATGAACCGGTAAATGACCGCACTGATTTTTTTCAGCACGCTGATCCTTCCTTTCCCCTCTCGCTTGGAGGCAGAAAAGTATTATACCAAAAATTAATTATTTATCAAGCAGATTTTGTAACATTTTTTTGAACGCGTCCGTTTTTAAAATATCCGCCTTTGTGCTGGACAAGCGTGGGCTGGGTGTACTATAATAGAGTGTCATCGTATCAAAACAGATGGAGGAAGAACCATTGAATTCCATGACATATGCGTTCCCGATACTGGCCGTACTGTTCGTGCTGGCGTTTTTTATCTTCGGCATGCGCGGGCCGGTACTGGACGTTGACAGCAAGAAAAGTCGAATCGGCAAGGATGAGGTTCCGCCGGCTGTGGCGGCGCGGCTCAGCTCGAAGCCCTGGGCAATCCTGCTGCTGACGGTGATCTACGCCGCGGTGGCCTTCTGGAATCTGGGCGACAAGGTTGCGCCGGAGAGCTGGTACGCCTTCCAGCCCGGGGAGAGCGTCACCTTCACCTTCGCCGCCGAGGAACCCCTGGACCGGATCTTTTTCTTCTCCGGTCTGAACACCGGCGAATACACCGTCACCGTCTCTGACAACGACGTGGTCACCGGCACCGGCACCATGAGCCAGGGCTACAACGACATCTTCAAGTGGCGGGACGCGGAGCTGACCTACGAGGGCTCCTTGTGGGCAAAGACCGTGACCCTCACTGCCGACAGCAACACGGAGCTGGCCGAGGTGGCCTTCTACCGCACCGACGGCACCCGGATCGACGCCGACAGCATCACCGTCTCCGGAAAGGCACAGCCGCTGCTGGATGAGCAGGCGCTGGTGCCGGAGGCGATGACCTACGACAACAGCACCTACTTCGACGAGATCTACCACGCCCGCACTGCCCTGGAGCACATGCGCGGCATGTGGCCCTATGAGATCTCCCACCCGCCGCTGGGCAAGCTGATCCTTTCCATCGGCATCTCCATCTTCGGTTTGAACCCCTTCGGCTGGCGGTTCATGGGCACCCTCTTCGGCGTGCTGATGCTGCCGATCCTCTGGGTGTTTCTCAGAAAGCTTTTCCACGACGACCGCATCGCCATCTGCGGCACCACCGTTTTCGCATTTGACTTTATGCACTTCGCCCAGACCCGCATCGCCACCATCGACACCTACGGCGTGTTCTTTATCATGCTGATGTACCTGTTCTTCTGGCTCTGGATGACGGACGGGAAGAAACGGGATCTGGCGCTGTCCGGCCTGTTCTTCGGTCTGGGCGCCGCCAGCAAGTGGATCTGCCTCTACGCAGGAGCCGGTCTCGGCGTTCTGTGGCTGCTGCACTGGATCGGCGCCGGCAGCGACGCAAAAAAGCACCACGCCACGGGCATCTTCTGGAAATCCTTCTGGAAGAACGTGGGCTTCTGCCTGATCTGGTTCGTGCTGGTTCCGGTGGTGATCTACTATCTTAGCTACACCCCCTACGGCATCGCCGAGGGACTCAAGGCGCCGGGGATGTATTTCTCCTCCGAGTACGCCAAGATCGTCTGGGACAACCAGACCTTCATGTTCACCTATCACGCGGGCCTGGTGGCTGAGCATCCCTACTCCTCCCAGTGGTGGCAGTGGCTGTTCGACATCCGCCCGATCCTCTACTATCTCAACTACGGCGACAACACCGTCACCAGCATCGCTGCCTTCTCCAGCCCCATTCTGGCCTGGGCCGGTCTGCTGAGCGTGCTGTATCTCGGCTGGCGCTGGATCCGGAACAAGGACCGCAGAGCCATGTTCATCGTGGTGGGCTATCTGGCCCAGCTGCTGCCCTGGGTATTCATCACCAGACTGACCTTCGCCTATCACTACTTCCCCTCCATCCTGTTCCTGGTGCTGGCGCTGTGCGCGGTCTTTGACGAGATGCGCCGCCGGAACCATCTGGTTTGGATGTACGCATTTACCGGGCTGTCGGTGCTGCTGTTCGCGGTGTATTATCCCGCCCTCTCCGGCATCGAGACCAGCCGAAACTACAGCTGGAAGATTCTCAAATGGTTCCCCAGCTGGCCACTTTAATTCTATGAAATGAGGTTTTTACTATGATCGCGATCGGTTCGGATCACGGCGGCTACGCCCTGAAGCAGGAGATCATGAAGCATCTGGACGAAAAGGGTCTGGAATACAAGGACTATGGCACCTACTCTGAGGAGAGCTGCGACTACCCCGTCTACGGCGCCGCCGTGGCGAGAGCGGTGGCGGGCGGCGAGTGTGACCGCGGCATCCTGATCTGCGGCACCGGCATCGGTATCTCCATCGCTGCCAACAAGATCGAGGGCATCCGCGCCGCCAACTGCACGGACTGCTACATGGCCGAGATGACCCGCCGCCACAACGACGCCAACATCCTGGCCCTGGGCGCCAGAGTGGTGGGCAGCGGCCTCGCTTTGAAAATTGTGGACACGTTCCTGGAGACCGGCTTCGAGGGCGGCCGCCACGCCAAGCGCGTTGCTCTGATCGCCGAGCTGGACGCCCGAAAGGACTGAAATCATGGCTGCACGCCCTGACGTTTACCACGCGAGAAAACGTGGGAAACGCGGCTTCTGGCGGCTGATGCTGGGGATCCTGCTGGTGCTGATCCTGGTGGCAGCGCTGCTGTTTATCGCCTGCCAGAAGTATATCGTCTATGAGAACAACGGCCTGCGGGTGGTGTTCCCCGTCATGCAGGAGGCCACCGCCAAGGAGGCGGAAGCCCCGACGCCCACCATCTACCCCGCGGAGCTGAAATACGACGAGCCGGACTACAGTTCCCTGCTGACCAACGCGGGGCAGGGTCTGGAGATCGTCCATGGCCGCTATCTCACCGCCTCCGGCATTACGGAGGAGCGTCTGAACACCGTCTCCAACACCCTCAGCTCCACCGGCGTGGACACCCTGGTGCTGCAGATGAAGTCCCCCTCCGGGTTCCTCAGCTGGAAATCCGGGGTGGTCATGGCCGACGCCTTTGAGGTCAACGGCTCCGAGGACCTAAGTGAAGCCTTTATGAATCTGAAGGACAAGGGCGTTCATCTGGTGGCCGTGGTGAGCTGCTGCGTGGACTCCGCCATGGCGGAGCGCTATGAGGCGCTGGCCCTGCGCACCTCCGACGGAAGCCCCTATGAGGACTCCAACGGCGGATGGATGGATCCCTACAACACCGTGGTGCGGGATTATCTCTCCGGCCTGTGCAGAGAACTGGCACGGATGGGCTTTGAGGAGATCATCCTCTCCTATCTGCAGATGCCCAACACCTCGGCGGAGTTTGACTTCTCCGCGGAGCTCAGCACCACCCCCACCGCCACCGACGCGGTCACCAGTCTGGGCAGAGCCCTGCGCACGGCCCTCTCCGGGGAGAACGTGAAGCTCAGTATGTTCGTCAGCAGCGACTCGATCCTCTATGATCTGAGTGCGCGCACCGGTCAGGATCTCAGCATCATGACCAAGCTCTGCGACCGGATCTGTGTCTTCACCGACAGCGCCTCCATCCCCACCATCACCGAGAATCTCACCAATGCCAACAGCGATTTCGACATCGAGACCCGGTTCATCCCCTTCGTCACCAACAGCCAGATCGAGGGCAGTTGGGTGCTGACAAGCTGATATTTCCACCGATCCATAACGGAAACGCAACCAATCTGCGTTTCCGTTTTTGTTGATTTTCAAGGGTTTTCGGATGTTCGATTTACATAATCCACAATTTCCACCGGTTTTTCCACAGGTCAGGAAACCGACCAATTGAAAAAAGTTTTCCAGTTTCTGAAAAAAACTCTTGACAAACGTTCTTTAATGAGTTAAACTCCGATCATAAACCATTGAGGCAGAGAAGTACACGGATACGATGCTGCAAAGAGAGTCGCCGGCGGTGAGATGGCGATGAGCGTTGGCCGTGGAAATGGACTGCTGAGGGCGGGCGAGATGCTTAGAGCAGTAAAGTCCGACGGGCTCTTCCCCCGTTACCACGGAAGGATGTGTGTTGGCACATCGCTGAGCGGCGGAGAGATCCGCAATTTGGGTGGCACCGCAGAAGTTTGACGACTTTTGTCCCAAAGAACCGCAGGGTTCCTTGTTGGACAGAGGTCTTTTTTCATGCCTTTCCGCAGGGAACGAAACCCAAAATCTGAAAGGAGCAAATATCATGGCAAACGAGAAAATCCCCTACAAAATTTACCTCACCGAAGACGAGATGCCCAAGGCATGGTACAACGTCCGCGCCGACATGAAGGTGAAGCCCGCGCCCCTGCGCAATCCCGCAAACGGCGAGCCCATGGGCTTTGACGATCTGACCCCCGTGTTCTGCGACGAGCTGGTGAAGCAGGAGCTGGACAACGACACCGCCTACTTCCCCATCCCCGACGACATCCGGAATTTCTACAAGATGTATCGTCCGTCCCCGCTGGTCCGCGCCTACTGCCTGGAGGAGAAGCTCCAGACCCCGGCAAAGATCTACTACAAATTCGAGGGCAACAACACCTCCGGCTCCCACAAGCTGAACAGCGCCATCGCCCAGGCCTACTACGCCAAGAACCAGGGCCTCAAGGGCGTCACCACCGAGACCGGCGCCGGCCAGTGGGGCACCGCCCTGAGCATGGCCTGCGGCTATCTGGGCCTGGACTGCAAGGTGTTCATGGTCAAGTGCTCCTATGAGCAGAAGCCCTTCCGCCGCGAGGTCATGCGCACCTACGGCGCCAGCGTGACCCCCTCCCCCTCTGAGACCACTGCCGTGGGCCGCAAGATCCTGGAGCAGTTCCCCGGCACCACCGGCTCCCTCGGCTGCGCCATCAGCGAGGCCGTCGAGGTGGCCACCTCCACCCCCGGCTACCGCTACGTGCTGGGCAGCGTGCTGAATCAGGTGCTGCTGCACCAGAGCGTCATCGGTCTGGAGACCAAGATCGCCATGGACAAGTACGGCATCGTGCCCGACGTCATCATCGGCTGTGCCGGCGGCGGATCCAACCTTGGCGGCCTCATCAGCCCCTTCATGGGTGAGAAGCTCCGCGGCGAGCGGGATTATCAGATCATCGCCGTCGAGCCCAAGAGCTGCCCCAGCTTCACCCGCGGCACCTATGCCTACGACTTCTGCGACACCGGCATGGTCTGCCCGCTGGCGAAGATGTATACCCTGGGCAGCAGCTTCATCCCCTCCGCCGACCACGCCGGCGGCCTTCGATTCCACGGCATGAGCTCCACCCTCAGCCAGCTCTACCACGACGGCTACATGGAGGCCGTGGCCGTGGAGCAGACCAAGGTCTTTGCGGCCGCCGAGGAGTTCGCCCGCGTCGAGGGCATCCTCCCCGCCCCCGAGAGCAGCCACGCCATCCGCGTCGCCATCGACGAGGCCCTCAAGTGCAAGGAGACCGGCGAAGAGAAGACCATTCTCTTCGGTCTCACCGGCACCGGCTACTTCGATCTCGTCGCCTACGAGAAGTTCCACAACGGTGAGATGATCGACTACATCCCCTCCGACGAGGAGATCGCCGCAGGCATCGCCAGACTCCCCAACATCCCCGGCATCAACGACTGAATCCGATCCGATTCATAACCGCATCCCCAACGGGATGCGGTTTTTGCTTGACTTTTCCAAAAAAGCGAGTAGAATGAAATCTCCGTGAAAAATCAATTCGTTAGGAGTTAATCTTATGAATCCTCATCTTGACATTGCTCCCGAGGTAGCCAAAGCGCTTGCCGAGGGAAAGCCCGTGGTGGGTCTGGAGAGCACCATCATCTCCCACGGCATGCCCTATCCGAAAAATGTGGAGACCGCCCTTCGGGTGGAACAGACCATCCGGGACGCCGGGGCCGTGCCCGCCACCATCGCCATCATCGGCGGAAGGCTGAAGGCCGGACTCTCCAAAGAGGAGATCGAGCATCTGGGCAAGGCCGGCCGCAGCGTGGCCAAGGTCTCCAGACGAGATCTGCCCGTGATCGTGGCCCGGAAGGCCGACGGCGCCACCACCGTGGCCACCACCATGCTGATCGCCAACATGGCGGGCATCCGGGTCTTTGCCACCGGCGGCATCGGCGGCGTCCACCGCGGCGCTGAGACCACCATGGACATCTCCGCCGATCTGGAGGAGCTGGCCCAGACCCCGGTGATGGTCATCTGCGCCGGCGCCAAGGCGATCCTGGATCTGAACCTGACCCTGGAGGTGCTGGAAACCAAGGGCGTGCCTGTGATCGGCTACGGCACCGACGAGCTGCCCGCCTTCTACACCAGAGAGAGCGGTCTCGGCGTGGACGCCAGAGTGGACACCCCCGAGGAGCTGGCTGCCATCTTCCGCGCCCAGAGAGAAATGGGGCTCAAGGGCGGCATGCTGGTGACGAACCCGATTCCCCAGGAGTTCGCCATGGACAAGGCCATCATCGACGCCGCCATCGAGCAGGCGCTCAAGGAGGCCAATGAGCAGGGCATCCACGGAAAGGAGACCACGCCCTTCCTGCTGGCGAGAGTGGTGGAGCTCACCGGCGGCGACAGCCTCGAGAGCAACATCCAGCTGGTTTTGAACAACGCAAGACTTGCTGCCAAGACCGCAGCAGAGCTATGATCTATCCATACAACCAAAAAGACCCGAACAGAAGTTCGGGTCTTTTTTGTTTTAATACCAGAAGTGTCCGGCGTAGACCTGGGTGGCGGCGCCGGTGAGGGTGACGCCGTCATCGGTGACCTTCACGGTGAGGTCGCCGCCGAGGAGCTTCACGGTCACGTCCTTGTCTTTGTCGCAGAGGCCGTTTTCCACCGCCGCCAAGACCGCCGCGCAGGCGCCGGTGCCGCAGGCGAGGGTCTCGCCGTTGCCCCGCTCCCAGACCCGCATTCTCAGGGTGGTGCGGTTGACAACTCTGACAAACTCCGTGTTGATCCGCTCCGGGAAGATGGGGGCGAACTCAAACTCCGGGCCGATCTGCGGCACGTCCAGGGCGTCGATGTCGTCTCTGAAAATGACGCAGTGGGGGTTGCCCACGCTGACGCAGGTGACCCGCCAGTCCTGTCCCGCGATGTTGAGGGGATAGTCCACCATCCGCTCCGCATCCACATTGGCGGGAAGGGCGGAGACCGTGAAATCGGCCTTCCCCATATCTACCGAGATGCTGCGGGCGCGGCCGTCTCTGGTGTAGACCCGCAGCCGATAAACGCCGGTGCCGGTCTCGATGGTCATGCGGTCACCGTGGACATAGCCCCGGTCGTGGAGGAGCTTCGCCACGCAGCGGATGTTGTTTCCGGCCATCTTGCCCTCGCTGCCGTCCTTGTTGAAGCTGCGCATCTTCGCGTCGGCCACAGTGGACTTTTCGATCAGCACGATGCCGTCGCCGCCGATGCCGTAGTGGGGCTGGCAGAGGCTGACGCAGAGGCTCTCCGGGGACTTGATGGCGCCGTCGAAATTCTCGATGAAGATATAGTCGTTGCCGCAGCTCTGGAGCTTGACAAACTCCACCTTCTGCCGTCTGGGCCGCATGGCGTTGATATCCACCAGCTCGGTGTTGTTCACATTGAAGCGGCTGGCGATGATCTGCGCCAGAGCGTCGGCGGTGTCCAGACTGGTGAGGCAGGGCACACCCAGCTGCATGGCTCTCCGGTGCAGGGCGATGTAATCGCCGTAGGTGGCGTCCTTCACCGCGCCGGTATAGACGATGTAGTTGAGCTTTCCGCCCTCCAGCAGATCATAGATCGCATTCCGGTCGGCGGCGGACTCCACCTCCACGCCCAGCTGCCGGATGGCGTCGGCGGTGCCGGTGGTGGCATAGAGCCTGAGGCCCAGATCGTAGAAGCGTTTGGCAAGGGTGATGATCTCGGGATAGTCGCTCTCCTCCACGCTGAGCAGGACGCCGGCGGTGCCTCTGCCGTGCTCCGACGGAACCGTGAAGCCCGCGGCGGTGAGGCCCTTGAACAGCGCCTCCGGCACGGTGCGGCCGATGCCCAGCACCTCGCCGGTGCTCTTCATTTCGGGGCCCAGGATGGAGTTGGCGTCGTTGAGCTTTTCAAAGCTGAAGACCGGCACCTTCACCGCGCTGTAGGGCGGCGTCCGGTAGAGGCCGGTGCCGTAGCCCAGATCCGCCAGTTTAGCCCCCAGCATGACTCTGGATGCCAGATCCACCATGGGCACGTTGGTCACCTTGCTGATGTAGGGCACGGTGCGGGAGGCTCTGGGGTTCACCTCGATGACGTAGAGCTCGCCCTCGTAGATCAGGTACTGGATGTTCACCAGACCCTTGGTGCCCAGGGCCAGGGCCAGCTTCTCGGAGCAGTCGCAGATCCGCTCCAGGAAGGTGTCTGTCAGATTGAACGGCGGGTAGACCGCGATGGAGTCGCCGGAGTGGACGCCCGCCCGCTCGATGTGCTCCATGATGCCGGGGATCAGCACGTCCTCGCCGTCGGAGATCACGTCCACCTCCAGCTCCGTGCCGGGCATGTATTTGTCCACCAGCACGGGGTTTTCGATGCCGCCGGAGAGGATCGTGCGCATGTACTGCTCGGTGTGTTCCCGGCTGCGGGAGATGGTCATGTTCTGACCGCCGATGACGTAGCTGGGGCGCAGGAGCACCGGGTAGCCCAGCTTCTCCGCGGCCTCCACGGCTTCCTCCAGAGTGTTGACGCCCATGCCTTTGGGTCTCCGGATGCCGAACTGCTCCAAAAGGGCGTCGAACCGTGCCCGGTCCTCGGCCACGTCAATGCTCTCGGCGGAGGTGCCGAGGATCGTGACCCCCTGACTGTCCAGAAACTGCGTCAGCTTGATGGCAGTCTGACCGCCGAAGGCGACCACCACACCGATGGGCTGCTCCACCCGGATGATGTTCATGACGTCCTCGGGGTACAGCGGCTCGAAGTAGAGCCGGTCGGCGGTGTCGTAGTCCGTGGAGACGGTCTCCGGGTTGTTGTTCACGATGACCACGTCGTAGCCCATTTCTCTGAGCATCCAGACACAATGGACGCTGGAGTAGTCAAACTCGATGCCCTGGCCGATGCGGATGGGGCCGGAGCCCAGCACCATAACGGTCTGCTTGCCGCTGCGGGGGAAATTTGTAGACTCGCAGAACGTGTCGCAGCTGGAATAGAAATAGGGCGTCTCGGCGTCGAACTCCGCGCCGCAGGTGTCCACCATTTTGTAGACGAATTCTTTTCCGGGGAGATCCTTCACGCCGGTGAGCCGCCGGATGGCCGCGTCCGGGTAGCCCAGGCGCTTTGCGGTCTCGTAGTCGCCGTCGCAGAGGCCCTCCCGCTGCAGATGCTGCTCAAATTCCGCCAGGTGCAGCAGCTTATACAAAAACCAGCGGTCGATTTTGGTGATCTCAAAGATCTCGTCCACGCTGACACCGGCTTTCAGCGCCTCGAAGACCGTGAAAACTCTCCGGTCATCCTGGGCGGCCAGCCGCTCCAGAATGGGCGCGTCGCTGACCGGCGGCGCGTTTAAGGTGTCAAATCCGATCTCCGCGCCGCGGATGGCCTTCATCATGGCCATTTCGAAGCTGGGGGCGATGGCCATGACCTCGCCGGTGGCCTTCATCTGGGTGCCCAGCTTCCGGCTGGAGCCGGCGAATTTGTCGAAGGGCCACTTGGGGAATTTCACCACCACGTAGTCCACGGTGGGCTCGAAGCAGGCGCAGGTCTTGCCGGTGATGTCGTTTTTGATCTCGTCGAGAGAATAGCCCAGCGCCAGTCTGGTGGTCATTTTCGCAATGGGATAGCCCGTGGCCTTGGAGGCCAGCGCGGAAGAACGGCTGACTCTGGGATTCACCTCGATGACCGCGTACTCGAAGCTCTCGGGATCCAGGGCGAACTGGCAGTTGCAGCCGCCCACGATGCCCAGGGCGTCCACGATCTTCAAGGCTGCGGTGCGCAGCATCTGGTATTCTTTATCCGAAAGCGTCAGCGCCGGGGCCACCACGATGCTGTCGCCGGTGTGGATGCCTACCGGGTCAAAGTTCTCCATACTGCAGACGGCGATGGCGTTGCCCTTGGCGTCGCGCATGGTCTCGAATTCGATCTCCTTCCAGCCGGAGATGCACTTTTCGATGAGCACCTGGGTGATGGGCGAGAGATCGAGACCGGTGGCGGCAATGGTTTTCAGCTCTTCGGCGGTGTTTGCGATGCCGCCGCCGCTGCCGCCAAGGGTAAAGGCCGGACGCACGATGACCGGGTAGCCGATGTGCTCCGCCGCCTGGAGGGATTCCTCCACGGTGACGGCGATCTCCGACGGGACGCAGGGCTCGCCGATGGCCTGCATGGTGTCGCGGAAGAGCTCACGATCCTCCGCCTTGTCGATGGCGTCGATGTCGGAGCCCAGAAGCCGGACGCCGTGCTGCTGCAGCCAGCCGTCCCGGCACAGCTGCATGGCGATGGTAAGGCCGGTCTGGCCGCCGAGGCCCGCCAGCACGCCGTCGGGCCGCTCTTTTTCGATGATCCGTTTGACGGTGTCCACGTTCAGCGGCTCCAAGTAGATCTCGTCCGCCAGATGCTTGTCCGTCATGATGGTGGCGGGGTTGGAGTTCACCAGTACCACGTTCACGTTCTCTGCGCGCAACACGCGGCAGGCCTGGGCGCCGGCGTAGTCGAACTCCGCCGCCTGGCCGATGACGATGGGGCCGGAGCCGATCACCAGTACTTTGCGGATGCTGTTATCCTTCGGCATGGCCGGCACCTCCCATCATGCTGAGAAATTTATCGAAGAGAATGTTGGTATCCTTGGGGCCGGAGCAGGCCTCGGGATGGAACTGCACGGTGAAGCAGTTTTTGCCGGGGTAGTCGATGCCCTCGCAGGTGCCGTCGTTGAGGTTGGTGAAATTCTCCACGCCCACCCCTTCGAGGCTCTCCGACACCACCGCGTAGCCGTGGTTCTGGCTGGTGATGTAGGTGCGGCCGGTGTCGTGGGAGCGCACCGGCTGGTTGGCGCCGCGATGGCCGTATTTCAGCTTCACGGTCTGGCCGCCCATGGCCAGCGCCGTCAGCTGGTGGCCCAGGCAGATGCCGAAGATCGGAAGCTTGCCGATGAGCTTCTGGATCTGCTCAATGCAGAAGGTGTTTTCCGTGGGATCCCCGGGGCCGTTGGAGAGCATGACCCCGTCGGGATGCAGCTCCAGAATGTCTTCCGCCGTGGTATCCTGGGGCACCACGGTGACAGAGCAGCCGTGGCTGGTGAGACTTCTTAAAATGTTCCGCTTGGCGCCGTAGTCGATGAGCACCACATGGAACTTCGTCTCCCCCGCTGCCGGGACGGTGTAGGTCTCTTTGCAGCTCACCTGCGGCACCACGCCTTTGACCGCGTAGTCATTCAGAACCGATGCGTCCACCGGGGGCTCGGAGCAGATCATGGCGTTCATGACGCCGTTTTCCCGGAGGATGCGGGTGAGATACCGGGTGTCCACCCCCATGATGCCGGGGATGCCCTGGGTTTTCAGAAATGCGTCCAGCTCCCCTTCGCTGCGGAAGTTGGAAGGATCGTTGCAGAGCTCCCGCACCACGTAGCCCTTGGCGCAGATCTTCGGGCTTTCAAAGTCCGACTGGATGACGCCGTAGTTGCCGATCAGCGGGAAGGTCTGCAGGATGATCTGTCCGGCATAGCTGGGATCGGTGAGGGTCTCCAGATAGCCCACCACGCCGGTGGTGAACACCAGCTCGCCCACGGTGTCCCCTTCGGCCCCGATGCGCTGGCCCTCGAAGACCATGCCGTTTTGCAGTACTAAATAGGCTTTTTCGTTTTTGTTCATATTCATACGCCCTCGGCAGAGTTCGCGTCCTGAGACGCGAATGAATTTGGATCATTTTGCCCCCGGAACTTGTTTCGGGGCGCAAAATACCGCTCAACAAGAAAGAGATTTTTCTTTCGCAAGTTGTACTTGCGCCAAAAATCTCTTTCGAAGTGTATCCCTTCCAAATGAAATTCGTCTCGCGGATTTCATTTGGGGAGCGAAGCGACTACAGGGTCGCGTGCATGACCGCCTTGATGGTGTGCATGCGGTTTTCCGCCTCGTCAAAGACGATGCTCTGGGGGCCCTCGAAGACCTCGTCGGTGACCTCCATGCAGGTGAGGCCAAATTTTTCATGGACCTCCCTGCCGTTCTCTGTCTCCAGATCGTGGTAGGCCGGCAGGCAGTGCATAAACCGGCACTGGGGCCCGGCGTTGTCCATCAAAGCTTGATTCACCTGATAGGGCAGCAGATCGTGGATGCGCTCTTCCCAGACTTCCTCCGGCTCGCCCATGGAGACCCAGATGTCCGTATAGATCACGTGGGCGCCCTTGGTGGCTTCCATGGGATCCGTGATGAACTCCAGCACCGCGCCGGTCTCGGCAGCGATCTTCTGGCACTGGTCGATCAGATCCTGATTGGGGAAATACTTCTCCGGCGCGCAGGCCACGAAGTGCATGCCCATTTTGGCGCAGCCCACCATGAGGGAGTTGCCCATGTTGTAGCGGGCGTCGCCCATGTAGACCAGCTTGATGCCGTCGAGAGAGCCAAAGTGCTCCTGGATGGTGAGGAAATCCGCCAGAATCTGGGTGGGATGGAACTCATTGGTCAGGCCGTTCCAGACCCGGACGCCGGAATACTTCGCCAGCGCCTCCACCCGCTCCTGCTCGAAGCCGCGGTACTCGATGCCGTCGAACATGCGGCCCAGCACCCGGGCGGTGTCCGCGATGCTCTCCTTCTTGCCGATCTGGGAGCCGCGGGGGTCCAGATACACCGGATGCATGCCCAGATCCGCCGCCGCCACCTCGAAGCTGCAGCGGGTGCGGGTACTGGTTTTTTCAAAAATCAGGGCGATGTTCTTGCCCTCGTGATAGCGATGGGGAATGCCGGCCTTCTTCTTGGCCTTCAGCTCCGCAGCGACCGCCAAAAACTCGGCGATCTCCTCGGGGGTGAAGTCCAGCAGCTTCAGAAAATTCTTGCCTTTCAGGGACATGGTGGTTCCTCCTTATTTGCAGGCGTCGATGATGACCGCCGCGGCCTCTTTCACCAGCTCCATGGGGATGTTCAGCGCCGGGAGCAGGCGGATCTTATCCTTGGCGGTGAGCGCCAGGACGCCCTTTTCGCGGCAGGCGGCCAGGATCTCCTTGGCGTCTTTTTTGGTCTTGAGACCCAGCATGAGACCCATGCCGGTGACGCTCTCGATGCCCTCGGCGGCAGAGAACACGTCGATCAGATATTGGCTCTTCTCCTGCACTTCCTTCAAAAGTTCATCGTCGATACGGCTGAGCACATTCAGCGCGCCGGCGCAGGCCACGGGGTTGCCGCCGTAGGTGGAGCCGTGGTCACCGGGCTTCAGCACGTCCTGCACCTTCTCGCCCATGAGGCAGGCGCCCAGAGGCAGGCCGCCGCCCAAGCCCTTGGCCGTGGAGACCAGATCCGGCTGGATGCCGAACTGCTGGTAGGCATAGAGGGTGCCGGTTCGGCCGTTGCCGGTCTGCACCTCGTCGATGATGAGGACGATGTCGTTCTCCTTGCAGAACGCCGCAGCACCCTGGACAAATTCAGGCTCCAGCGGCACCACGCCGCCCTCGCCCTGGACGCACTCCAGCATGACCGCCGCCAGCTTGTGCTCTTTCGCGGCAGCCTTCAAAGCCTCCAGATCGTTGGCCGGGGTGTGGACGAAGCCGGGCACCAGCGGCTGGAACAGCTCATGGTAGTGCTCCTGCCCCGTGGCGGAGAGGGTGGCCAGGGTGCGGCCGTGGAAGCTGTTGACCAGGGTGAGGATGGTATAGGTGTCCGCGCCCTTGGTTTCGGCGGCGTACTTTCTCGCCACCTTGATGGCGCACTCATTGGCCTCGGCGCCGGAGTTGGCGAAGAAGACCTTCTTCATGCCGGTGCGCTCGCAGAGCATCTGCGCCAGCAGCGCGTCGGGGGCGGTATAGAACAGATTCGACATGTGCTGCACCTTGCAAAGCTGCTCAGTAATGGCCTTGACCCATTCCTCGTCCGCCACGCCGAAGGCCGTGACGCCGATGCCGCTGGTGAGGTCGATGTAGCGTTTTCCGTTCTCGTCAAAGACCTCAGAGCCCTTGCCGGAGACGATCTCCACCGGGAACCGGGCGTAGGTGTTGGCAATGTAAGTCTGGTCAATGGTTTTCAGATCCATGATAGTTCCTCCTGTATGTGAAAGGGTAAAAATTATTCCGCAACAAACATGGTGCCGGCGCCCTCGTCGGTGAGGGTCTCCATGAGGATGGAGTGCGGGACGCGGCCGTCCATGATAATGACCTTCTTTACGCCGCGGTGGATGGCGTCGATGCAGCAGTCCACCTTTGGGATCATGCCGCCGGAGATGACGCCCTGCTCGAAGAGCTTCACGGCGCCGTCGATGGTGATCTTCGGGATCAGGGTGGCGGGATCATCTTTATCCTCCAGCACCCCGGCGATGTCCGTCATCATGATGAGACTCTCCGCCTCCAGCGCGCCGGCGATAAAGGCCGCGGCGGTGTCGCCGTTGATGTTGTAGATGTTCCCCTCCCGGTCGCAGCCGAGGGTGGAGATGACGGGGATATAGCCCTTTTCCAAAAGATCCGTGACCGGGTGGATGTTCACATTGGTGATGCTGCCCACATAGCCCAAGGCGGGATTTCGCACCTTGGCCTCGATGAGTCTGCCGTCCATGCCGGAGATGCCCATGGCCTTGCCGCCCTTCATCTCCAGCAGGTTCACCAGCGACTTGTTGACCTTGCCTGCCAGCACCATCTGGGCGATCTCCACGGTCTCTTTGTCCGTGACTCTGAGACCGTCTACGAACTCGCTCTTTTTGCCGAGCTTCGCCATCATCTCGCTGATCTCCGGGCCGCCGCCGTGGACCAGAACCACCTTCACGCCGACCAGCGTCAGAAGCACGATGTCCTCCATGACCTGCTGCTTGAGAGCGTCGTTCACCATGGCGTTGCCGCCGTATTTCACCACGACGATCTTGCCGTTGTATTGCTGGATGTAGGGCAGCGCCTGGGTCAGCACCTGGGCCCGCTGCGCATTGGAAAAGTTGTCCATATCACTGTACTCCATTTTCGGGAAAGATTCAAGGTGTTTTACGTCCGGTAGTCGCCGTTGATCTTCACGTAGTCATAGGTGAGGTCGCAGCCCCAGGCGGTGGCGGAAGCGGTGCCGTCGCCGAGGGTCACGAGGATGTCGATAGCGTCCTCGGAGAGCACCTTTTTGGCCGCCTCCTCGGAGAAGGGCACGCCCGCGCCCTGCTCGCAGACCTTCACGATGCCGCCTTTGGAGGAGAAGCTCACGCCCACCTTGTGGACATCCACCTCTGCCCCGCTGTAACCGATGGCGCAGAGGACGCGGCCCCAGTTGGCGTCGGCGCCGAACATGGCGGCCTTCAGCAGACTGGAGCAGACCACGCTCTTGGCGATGGTCTTGGCGTTGGGCTCGTCCTTGGCGCCGGTGACGGCACACTCCAGAAGCTTCGTGGCGCCCTCGCCGTCGGCGGCAATGCAGCGGCAGAGATGTACGGTGACGGTGTTCAGCGCCTCCATGAAGGCGTCGAAGTCCGCCCCCTCGGAGACGATCTCCTCGTTCCCCGCCATGCCGTTGGCGAGGATCGTGACCATGTCGTTGGTGGAGGTGTCACCGTCAATGCTGACCATATTGAAGGTGCTCTGCACATCGGTGGAGAGGGCCCTCTGCAGCATCTCCGCAGAGATGGCGGCGTCGGTGGTGAGGAACACCAGCATGGTGGCCAGATTCGGGTGGATCATGCCGCTGCCCTTGGCAATGCCGCCCAGGGTGCAGGTCTTGCCGGAGATCTCGAACTCCACGGCGATCTCCTTTTTCACCGTGTCGGTGGTCATGATGGCCTCAGCCGCCTCGGGGCTGCCGTTCGCGGAGAGCGCTTCCACCAGCGCGGGAATGCCGTTTTGAATGGGGGTGATGTCCAGCGGCTGACCGATGACGCCGGTGGAAGCCACCACCACGTCACCTGCGTCGATGTGCAGCGCCGCCCCCAGCAGGGACGCGGTCTGCTCCGCCACCTCGATGCCATCGGCATTGCAGGTGTTGGCGTTGCCGCTGTTGCAGATGATGGCCTGGGCGCAGCCGTCAGAAATGTGGGCCTTGGTCACATCCAGAGGCGCGCCCTTCACCAGATTGGTGGTGTAGACCGCGGCGGCGTGGCCCTTTTTCTCGCTCACGATCAGGGCCAGATCCCGCTTGGTGTGGTTCTTCCGAATGCCGCAGTGGATGCCCGCGGCGGCAAAACCCTTGGCAGCACAGACGCCGCCGGGAATGATGTTCATAGCAGTTCCTCCGTAATTTGGATTTATACGTTCAGTCCCGTGGTCTCGTCGAGGCCCAGCAGGATGTTCATGTTCTGAATGGCGGCGCCGGACGCGCCCTTGCCCAGATTGTCGAAGCGGGAGATCAGTAGGATCCGCTCCTCGTTGCCGCTGACCAGCACCTCCATGTCGTCCCTGCCGGATAAGAGGTTCGCCGCCGCGAGGCCGTCGGGATCCGGTGACTCGCTGTAATGGACGATGGGGCTGTGGTAGCAGTCCTTGTAGAGGGCCTTCACGTCCTCGATGGTGCCGTTCAGGTCTTTGGCGAACACCGGCACCGTGACGCACATGCCGCTGTAGAAATCCGCCACGATGGGGCAGAACACCGGGGTCACCTCGATGCCCGTGACCTTCACCATCTCTTTCAGGTGCTTGTGCTGCTGGGGCAGACCGTACTGTCTGGGGGCGTCGTATTTTGCCGCTCTATCCGCGGCCTCATACTCAGAAATCATAGCCTTGCCGCCGCCGGAGTAGCCCGTGACGGAAAAGCAGGTCAGGGCCGCGTCCTTTTTCAGCAGTCCCGCGCGGATCAGAGGCTCCACCAGGACGATGAAGCCGCTGGCGTGGCAGCCGGGATTGGCGATCCGCTTGCTGGCTTGGATCTTCTCCCGCTGGTTCCCCAGCTCCGCAAAACCGTAGACCCAGTCCGGGTTGGTGCGGTGGGCGGTGGAGGTGTCGATGACCGCCACGTGGTCGCTCTCGATCAGAGAGGCGGACTCTACCGCCGCCGCGTCGGGCAGGCAGAAGAAGGCGATGTCCGAGGAATTGATGGCGTCCTTTCGGGCGTTTAAGTCCTTTCGCAGATCACCGGTGAGGGTGATGAGCTCCAGATCCTCGCGATCCTTCAGACGATCATAGATTTTCAAGCCGGTGGTGCCGGCGCTGCCGTCGATAAATACCTTCGTCATGCCTCCAGGGCCTCCTTTACATATGCGATTTGGGCCTCCACAGAGGCGACGGAGGTGCCGCCCTGGGAGATGCGCTTTTCCACGCAGGTGGTGAGGTCGATCTCGTGGTAGAGGTCTTCCTCAAACAGGTCGCTGAATTCTTTGTAAGCCTCCAGCGGCAGCTCCTCCAGCACGGTGTGCTCCGCGATGCACTTCGCCACCAGCTGGCCGGAGATCTTATAGGCGCTGCGGAAGGGCAGCCCCTTCTTCACCAGATAGTCCGCCAGATCCGTCGCGTTGATGAAGCCGGTCTGGGCGGCCTTTTTCATGTTTTCGGGTTTCGCGGTCATGGTCTCAATCATGGGGGCGAAGACCTGCAGGCACATCTTCACGGTGTCCACCGCGTCGAAGATGGCCTCCTTGTCCTCCTGCATGTCCTTGTTGTAGGCCAGCGGCAGACCCTTGAGGGTGGTCAGCATGGCCATCAGGTCGCCGTAGACTCTGCCGGTCTTGCCGCGCACCAGCTCCGCCATGTCGGGGTTCTTCTTCTGGGGCATGATGCTGGAGCCGGTGGTGTAGGCGTCCGAGAGACTGACAAACTGGAACTCCCAGCTGGACCAGAGGATCAGCTCCTCCGAAAGTCTCGACAGATGCATCATCAAAATGGCGTAGGCGCTCAGGAGCTCCACGCAGAAGTCACGGTCGGAGACGCCGTCCAGACTGTTCATGGCGATGGCGTCGAAGCCCAGGGCGATGGCCTCCATCCAGCGGTCGGTGTCGTAGGTGGTGCCGGCTAGGGCGCAGCAGCCGATGGGCGAGACATTCATCCGCATGGACGCGTCCAGCATCCGGTCCAGGTCTCGAAGCAGCATCATGGCGTAGGCCATCAGATGGTGGCCGAAGGTGATGGGCTGGGCCCGCTGCAGATGGGTGTAGCCCGGAAGGATGGCGGCTTTGTTCATCTCCGCTTGGTTCACCAGCGCCTGCAGGACTTCCTTCGTGAGCTTCATGATCTCGGCGTTTTCCGCTCGGAGATAGAGCCTGAGATCCAGCGCCACCTGATCGTTTCGGCTGCGGGCGGTGTGGAGCCGCTTGCCCACGTCGCCGATCCGCTCGGTGAGCACCTGCTCCACGAACATGTGGATGTCCTCGCAGCCCATGTCAAATTCCAGCGCGCCGGACTCCAGATCGTTCAGGATCCCCTGGAGGCCGTCGATGATGGTCTCGGCGTCCTGCTGGGAGATGATATTCTTGGCCCCCAGCATGGCAGCGTGGGCCATGGAGCCGGTGATGTCCTCTTTGAACATGCGGCAGTCGAAGCGGATGGAGGAATTGAAATCGTCCGCGATCTGATCGGTATTTCCTGCGGTTCTGCCCGCCCATAGTTTCGCCATGGTTCGTTTCTCCTTAATAGTCCACGATCCTGCATGGGGTTTCCCATGCAGGATGTGGGATCAATGTTGATTTTTTTCGGCTTATTTCTTGCCGTCTACCAGCGCCTGCACCTGGATCGGCAGGCCGTAGAGGTTGATGAAGCCTTCGGCGTCCTTCTGGTTGTAGTCGCTCTCACCGAAGGTGGCGATCTCCTCAGAGTACAGGCTGTAGGGGCTCCAGACGCCGGCGTTGATGATGTTGCCCTTGTAGAGCTTCAGCCGGACGGTGCCGGTGACCTTCTCCTGGGTCTTGTCCACGAAGGCGCTGAGGGCCTCACGCAGCGGGGTGAACCACTGGCCGTTGTAGACCAGCTCCGCGAAGGTGATGGCAATGCGCTCTTTCTCGTGGGCGGTCATCTTGTCCAGGCAGATGGTTTCCAGAACCTTGTGGGCCTTGTAGAGGATCGTGCCGCCGGGAGTCTCGTAGACGCCGCGGCACTTGATGCCCACCAGACGGTTTTCCACGATGTCGATGATGCCGACGCCGTTTTTGCCGCCCAGCTCGTTGAGCTTCAGGATGATGCCCTTGGGGGTCAGCTGCTCGCCGTCCACCGCCACGGGAACGCCCTGCTCAAAGTCGATGGTGACGTAGGTGGGCTCGTCGGGGGCGTTGATGGGGCTCACGCCCATCTCCAGGAAGCCCTCCTTCTCGTAGGTGGGCTCGTTGCCCGGATCCTCCAGATCCAGACCCTCGTGGCTCAGGTGCCAGAGGTTCTTATCCTTGGAATAGTTGGTCTCGCGGTTGATCTTCAGCGGGACGTTGTGGGCCTCGGCGTAGTCGATCTCCTCTTCTCTGGACTTGATGTCCCACTCACGCCAGGGGGCGATGACGGGCATCGTGGGGGCGAAGTGCTTGATGGCCAGCTCGAAACGCACCTGGTCGTTGCCCTTGCCGGTGCAGCCGTGACAAATGGCGTCGGCGCCCTCCTTCTGGGCGATCTCCACCAGACCCTTGGCGATGATGGGGCGGGCGTGGCTGGTGCCCAGCAGGTAGTCCTCATAGACGGCGCCAGCCTTGACGCAGGGGATGATGTAGTCGGCGGCGTACTCCTCGGTCAGATCCAGCACATACAGCTTGGAAGCGCCGGTGGCGATGGCCTTTTCCTCCAGGCCCTCCAGCTCGTCGGCCTGACCCACGTTGCCGGAAACCGCGATGACCTCGCAGTTGTTGTAATTCTCCTTCAGCCAGGGGATGATGACGGACGTATCCAGCCCGCCGGAATAGGCGAGTACGACTTTCTTGATATCTTCCTTTTTCATAACGGTGACCTCCGTAAATAATTATTCATCAGAATGTGTATATTATTCAATATTTTCCGAAAAAAGTCAATCCCTTTTGGCAAAAAATGTGCATAAAAATCGAATCAGTTCCCCAAATCTTTTGGTAATTTCGGCATAACCATGCAAATATCCAGTTATTGAATGTATATTTATGCATTTTAGAATGTATATTTGTATGTTTTCCCACAAGAAAATCCCGACCCGGGAATCCGAGTCGGGATAATGGATTCAAATGGTGATTACCGCTCCCCCACCGGTTTGGTGTTGGCGCCGATCAGGAAGGCCTGGAGCATCAGCATCAGCCCGGAGGCCAGGAGGATCAGATAGACGGCGAAGTAGTGCGCGTCCGAGAGGCTCACGATGGCGAAGAATGCCGCGAAGTGGGCCCAGAAGATCGCCCGCGCCGGTCTCGGCCGGTCGAAGGCGTAGCCCGCCATCTGGTAAAAGCCGATGCCCATGGCGCAGATGGTCAGGATCTCGATGGCGTAGGCGGTGATGGTGGGGTTGATGATGTTGGCCTTGTAGCTCTCCACCAGCCAGAAGGCGTAGAGGAAGATCGGCAGGCCGGCAAAGAGCACCACCGCCGTGCTGGGCCGCTCAGATCTGGCGCCTGCCAGCTGCACCGGGAAACCGATGCCGCAAATCACCGACACGCCGCCGATGATCCGAAGCAGCAGCCGCTGCTGGTCGCTGGGCGGAACCGTCATGATCAGCAGGACGCCGCCCACCATCATGGCGAAGCCGAAGATCAGACCCAGAATGTCCGACAGTCTCCCCACCGGGGCGAAGGCCTCGGCATAAGTCACGGGGATGGGGGCCTTTTCCAGTCGGGTCATGCGGCCGCTCTGCACCCAGAGGATAATGGCCGCCAGCACGATCCACGCTGCCGTGACCCAGGGCCACATGGACCCCGTCTTGGCGAGTCCGGTATCCAGTTCAAAGCTGACCTGATTCTGCAGCCAGCGCAAAAACGCCCCGAAGGCCGCCAGCACCGCCGTGCTGATGGTAATGTTCAGCGCTTTATTTTTCATAGTATCCATTCCTATCTCATACAATGTTTCGGAATATTTATTGTATACTGAAATCGCCGCGCCGTCAAGGAGGGATCGCCATGCGAAGGATGTTTTTTCTCACTGCCCTGCTGCTGATGCTGACGGCGGTGCTGCCACTGCTGGCGCTCCGGCTGCTGACGCGCGCCCCCACCTCCGACGCGGAGACCGCACTCACGGTGCTGTCTGACGGGCAGATCGTCGAGACCACCATGGCGGACTGGCTCCCCGGCGTGGTGGCGGCGGAAATGCCGGCCAGCTTCGAGCCGGAGGCCTTGAAGGCCCAGGCGGTGGCGGCACGCACCTTCCTGCTGGAGCATCGGCAGAACCGCCCCGAGAGCCACCCGGAGGCTGACGTCTGCGACGATCCCGTCTGCTGCTGCGCCCATCAGAATGACGATACGCTGCTGGAAAACTGGGGTGAGGACGCCAGTAAGAATCTCCGCCGCGTCCGCGCCGCCGCGGAAGGAACCGACGGCCAGATCCTGACCTATGAGGGTGCGCCGATCCTGGCGGCCTTCCATTCCTCCTCCAGGGACAAGACCGAAGACAGCGCCGCCCTCTGGGGCGCGGTGCCCTATCTGGTCAGCGTCAGCACCCCGGAGACCGCAGAGAATGTGCCGGGGTTTCAGTCCGTTGTCACCTTCTCCCCGGATGAATTAAAATCCGCGATTCTCGGTGAACGGCCGGAGGCTGTATTCTCCGAGGATCCCGCGGAATGGATCGGAGAAATCGCCTTGGATGACGGCGGCAGAGTGGGCAGCATCACCATTGCAAATGAGACCTTCTCCGGCGCGGCCCTGCGGAGCATTCTGAATCTCCGCTCTGCGGCATTTACGGCGGAGTTCAAAGACGGAAGCTTCACCTTCACCGCTACCGGCCACGGTCACGGCGTCGGCATGAGCCAGTACGGTGCCAATGTCATGGCGCAGCAGGGCAGCAATTATATGGAGATTCTGGCGCACTATTACCCCGGCACGGAGCTAATCACTCCGGACGCAAAAACTCCCCGCCTCGGATGAGACGGGGAGTTGGTTTATGAAGCTTACTTGCTCTTGATGTAGCGGTCGATGGCTGCGGCGGCTTCCTTGCCGGCACCCATGGCCTTGATGACGGTGGCAGCACCGGTGACCGCGTCGCCGCCGGCGAAGACGCCGGGCTTGCTGGTGACACCGTGCTCGTCCGCCACGATGCCGCCCTTCTGGTTGTATTCCATGTCGGGCGTGACCTTGCGGAGCAGCGGGTTCGGGCTGGTGCCCAGGGCCATGATGACCGCGTCACACTCCATCTCGAACTCACTGCCGGGAACCTCGATGGGTCTGCGGCGGCCGCGGGCGTCGGGCTCGCCCAGCTCCATCTGGATGCAGCGGATGCCACGCACCCAGCCGCTGTCGTTGGCCAGGATCTCCACGGGGTTGGTGAGGAGCTTGAAGACGATGTCCTCTTCCTTGGCGTGCTCGTACTCTTCCTTACGGGCGGGGATCTCCTGCTCGCCGCGGCGGTAGACCACGGTGACCTCGGCGCCCAGACGCTTGGCGCAGCGGGCGGCGTCCATGGCCACGTTGCCGGCGCCCACGACGCAGACCTTGCTGATGGGCATCAGCGGGGTGTCATAGCGCTCGTCGAAGGCCTTCATCAGATTGATACGGGTCAGGAACTCGTTGGCGGAGAACACGCCGCAGTAGTTCAGGCCGGGGATCTTCTGGAACACGGGCAGGCCGGCGCCGGAGCCGATGAACACGGCCTCGTAGCCGCCCACGTCGGGATCGTTGCTGAGCAGCTCGTCGATCAGCAGCGCCTTGCCGACGGTGGCGTCGCAGCGGATCTCAACGCCCAGAGCGGAGAGCTTGTCGATCTCCTTCTGCACCAGAGCCTTGGGCAGACGGAACTCGGGGATGCCGTAGGCCAGAACGCCGCCGGCCTTGTGCAGATGCTCAAAGACCGTGACGCCGTAGCCCATCTTCGCCAGATCGCTGGCACAGGCCAGACCGGAGGGGCCGGAGCCGACCACGGCGACCTTGTGGCCGTTGGGCTCGGCAGCGGTGGGCATCTCGTCGTCGTTCTGCATGACCCAGTCGGCCACGAAGCGCTCCAGACGGCCGATGCCGACAGGCTCGCCCTTGATGCCGCGGACGCACTTGCTTTCGCACTGGTTCTCCTGGGGGCAGACACGGCCGCAGATGGCGGGCAGAGAGCTGTCCTCCAGGATCTTGTGGTAAGCGCCCTTGAAGTCCTGCTTGGTGATCAGGTTGATGAACTGCGGGATCTTGACATTGACGGGACATCCGGTCATGCAGGCCGGGCGGCGGCACTGCAGGCAGCGGTTGGCCTCATCCAAAGCCAGCTCGACGGTGTAGCCCAGGGCCACCTCGTCAAAGTTTTTATTGCGGACATTCGGTTCCTGCTCGGGAATCGGATTTTTGGTAGGAGAAAGATTGGTAGCCATTTACTTGCCCTCCTTTGCGCGCGCTGCTTCCTCGCGGTCGGCCAGCTCCTGCAGGGTGCAGTTGTGGCGGCGCTGGAAGACTCTCTGCTCCTGCTTCTCATAGATCTTGGAGCGGGCGATGGCCTCGTCGAAGTCTACGAGATGGCCGTCGAACTCGGGGCCGTCCACGCAGGTGAACTTCATCTGGCCGTCCACGGTCAGGCGGCAGCCGCCGCACATGCCGGAGCCGTCGATCATGATGCAGTTCATATCCACCATGGTGTGCACGCCGTACTCCTTGGTGATCTGACATACGAACTTCATCATGGGCAGGGGGCCGATGCAGATGCAGGTGTCATACTGCTCACCCTCGGCTTTGGCCTTCTCCAGCAGCTCTTTGAGCTTGACGGTGGTGAAGCCCTTCTCGCCGTAGGAGCCGTCGTCGGTCATCATATAGAGATTCCGGCAGCAGGCGCGCATCTCGTCCTCCAGAACGACGATGCCCTTGGTGCGGAAGCCGGCCACGATGTCGACGGTGCAGCCCTTGTCAAAGGCGCCCTTGGCCTGGGGCCACGCGATGGCGCAGCCGGAGCCGCCGCCGACCACGATGACCTTGTGCATGTTTTCAAACTCCGCGGGGTTGCCCAAGGGGCCGACCACGTCGGCCACATAGTCGCCCTCCTGCTTGCTGGCCAGCAGTGCCGTGGTGCTGCCGACACGCTGCATGATGACGGTGACGTCGCCGGCCTCGCGATCGAAGTAGGAGATCGTGATGGGCATGCGCTCGCCGAACTCGTCCACACGGAACATGAGGAACTGGCCCGGCTGCGCCCGGCGGGCAACCAGCGGTGCGTGGAAGGTCACGCGGAACATGTTATCGGATAATTGCTCTTTTTTTACGATTTTAAACGGCATAAATATCACCTCAATTTTGCATTATATCCTAAAGGAAAAAAATCCACAAGCAAAATCGGGGCTAATTATCATTTTAACAAGAAAATGTTGCCATGCGCGCCGATTTTGTGCAGAATCAACAGTTTCTGTCCATTGTCCCAGAAAAAAAAGCCGCGCCCCGGGAAATCCAGAAGCGCGGCATTCTATTAAAAATGTTATGGATCACTCCGCGATCAGCAGCTCGGCGATCTGCACGGCGTTGGTGGCAGCGCCCTTGCGGACCTGGTCGCCGCAGCACCAGAGGGTCAGGCCGTTGGGGTTCGTCAGATCCTTGCGGATACGGCCGACGAAGACCAGATCCTGGTTCTGGGTATCCAGCGGCATGGGATACTGCAGGGCGTCCAGATCATCCACCAGCTTCACGCCGGGGGCGGCAGCGATGGCCTCGCGGGCCTCCTGGACGGAGATGGGACGGTCAAAGATCATCTGCACGCTGATGGAGTGGCTGCGCACGACAGGCACGCGGACGCAGGTGCAGGAGACGTTCATCTCCGGCAGATGCATGATCTTGCGGCCTTCGTTCTGGAGCTTCATCTCCTCGGAGGTGTAGCCCTCGCACTCCTCGCCGCCGATCTGGGGGATGACGTTGTAGGCGATCTGGTAGGCAAAGACCTTGGGCTCGTAGCTCTCGCCCTTCTGCAGGGCCTCGACCTCATTGCGCAGCTCCACCGGGCCAGCAGCGCCGGCGCCGGAGACAGCCTGATAGGTGCTGACGACCATGCTCTTGATGTCGCTGAGCTTCCGCAGGGCGTTGACAGCGGTCACCGTGATGACCGTGGAGCAGTTGGGGTTGGAGATGACGCCGTGATGCTTTTTCACGTCCTCGGGGTTCACTTCCGGAACCACCAGAGGGGTGTTCGGATCCAGGCGGAAGGCGGAGGAATTATCCACAAACACGGCGCCGGACTTCACGATGGCATCCTTAAAGCGCTCGGCGATGTCGTTCTCAGCGGCGCCCAGAACGATGTCCAGACCCTCGAAAGCGTCGTCCTTGGCCTCTTCCACGACGATGTCCTTGCCCTGGAAGGAGACGACCTTACCCGCGCTGCGGGCGCTGGCGAAGAGGTGCAGCTCGCTGATGGGGAAATTCCGCTCGGCGAGGATCTTCTGCATTTCCTGACCGACTGCGCCGCTGGCGCCGAGAATACCGACTTTGTAAGACTTCATTTTAATAAACTCCTTTTTTGAGTAGAATTAACAGATTATTTTTAATAGTATATCGATCTCAGTCCGCCAGGGCTGCGATGAAGGAACTCTCGTCCTCCTGCAGCAGCTTCTGAAGCAGAGTGTGCATGTGGGCCACGCTCACCGGCAGGGTCACCACCGCGCCGTCCCAATCCTCCTGGGCAATGGCATCCACCTCCGGCAGCTTGGCGCTGCTGCGGACGTAGTAGCGGTGGAGCGCGCCGGCGTTGTTGGTCTCGGCAGGTTCGAAGGAATCGGTATAAAAGCCCTTGACGCCGCGGTTGATGTCCACCAGATCCTCCACCACGTTGTAGGCGGTGGGATAGCGGCCGGCGCCCTGGCCGAAAAAGCTCTCCTTGCCGATGTACTCACCTTCCATGCTGATGAGATTAAAGTTCATGGGCACGGCGCTCTCCAGTGCCTCGCTGCTGAGCAGGGTGGGCTCCACGTAAGCGGCCACGCTGTCCTCCAGCCGCTCGGCGCTGGCGATCAGCTTGCAGGTCAGGCCCCGCTGCTGGAACCGCTGGATGTCCGCCGCCTGGACGTTGCGGATGCCGAACACCGGCACATCCTCCTCCTGGAGGCAGACGCCGAAGGCCACGCCTGCGGAGATGATCAGCTTTCTCTGGATGTCCCAGCCGTCAATGTCTGCGGAGGGATCGGCCTCGGCATAGCCAAGCTCCTGGGCCTTCTTGAGCACCTCGGCGAAGTCCACGCTCCGCTTGTGCATGTTATCCATAATATAATTGGTGGTGCCGTTCATGATGCCGCTGACCTTGGTGATGTGGTCGACTCTGGCAGCCTTCTCCAGATTCGTCAGCCAGGGGATGCCGCCGCCCACGGAAGCCGTGCCGCGGAGGGTGACGCCGTTGGCCTTGGCCAGGTCGTTCAGCTCCTTATAATAGTGGCACAGCAGGTGCTTGTTCGAAGTGACCACATGCTTGCCGGCCTTCAGCGCGGCCTCCACATATTCATAAGCCGGGTGCAGTCCGCCCATGACCTCCACCACCGCGTCGATCTCGGGATCGTTCACGATGTCCGCCATGTCGCGGGTCGTCTTGGCGCTGACTTCGCCCAGATCGCGGCGGCACAGGATCGTGCCAACGCGGATGTCCTCTCTCGGGGCCAGAATGTCATAGACGCCGCGGCCCACAACGCCAAAACCTAACAGACCGATTTTCATTCAGATTCTCCTTTATTGTCCTTCCTGCGTGGACATTTGAATTTGCAACGGAAACAATATAACACAGCCTTGTGCAGAATGCAAGAAAAATTTTCAAAAAATTAGGGAAATCGTGCAAAACCGGAAAAACTTCGTTCAAAGCGCACAAAAGTTCGCAGAAAGCCCAAAAAATGATGTACAATTTGTGGAGAATATGGTATTCTATTTCCATAATAGGAAATATTTAGTGTGTTATGGTTCCACTGCACCGGAGATCCCGGCAGCAGCGGGGCTGAAACGGTAAACATAACAACCAGAACCGTCACAGCCATATCTTAATAAATATTAAAAACAAAAAATGTTCGAAAAATTACAAAAAATACGCGATAAAAAGTGTTGCTAACGCGAATATAGGTAACAACAGAATTTTCTGCCCATTTGCCTTTGGAAGGAAGGCGCATTCCGATGCACAAAATACCGATGTCCAACCCCATTGCGGAGCTGGACGGGGACGAAATGACCCGGATCCTGTGGCAGATGATCAAGGATACGCTGCTCGTTCCCTTTGTGGAATTGAATACCGAATATTACGATTTGAGTCTTCCCAACCGGGACGCCACCGGGGATCAGATCACCCGGGACGCGGCCGAGGCCATCCGCCGGCTGCACGTGGGCGTCAAATGCGCCACCATCACCCCCAACCAGAAGCGCATGGAGGAATACAATCTCCGTCAGATGTGGAAAAGCCCCAACGGCACCATTCGCGCCGCGCTGGACGGGACGGTCTTCCGGGCTCCCATCGTGACGAAGCGGATCACGCCTCACGTCTCCAACTGGAAAAAGCCCATTACCATCGCCCGCCACGCTTACGGCGACGTCTACCGGGATGTGGAATACCGTGTCCCCTGCCCCGGCACCGCGAAGCTGGTCTTTGAGGGTGACGACGGCACCAGCTGGAGCGAGCCGGTCTTTCGATTTGAAGGCAGCGGCGTCCTCCAGGGGATGCACAACCGGGACGACTCCATCCGCTCCTTCGCGAGAGCGTGCTTCGCCTTTGCTCTGGACCTGAAGCAGGATCTCTGGTTCAGCGCCAAGGATACCATATCTAAAAGGTATGATGGTACGTTCCGGGACATCTTCGCAGAGGTCTACGAGAATGAATACCGCGAAGCTTTCGAGAAAGCCGGAATTACTTATTTCTATACGCTGATCGACGATGCGGTCGCGCGCGTCATGCGCTCCGAAGGCGGCTTCGTCTGGGCATTGAAGAATTACGACGGCGACGTGATGAGCGACATGGTCTCCGCTGCCTTCGGATCTCTGGCGATGATGACCAGCGTTCTGGTGAGCCCCGACGGCAACTTCGAATACGAAGCGGCCCACGGCACCATCACCCGGCACTACTACCGCTGGCAGAAGGGGGAGGCCACCTCCTCCAACCCGGTGGCCACGATCTTCGCCTGGTCCGGCGCACTGAGAAAGCGCGGCGAGCTGGACGACAACCAGCCGCTGATCCGCTTCGGCGACTCGCTGGAGCAGGCAGTGCTGGACACCATCGACGACGGCGTCATGACCGGCGATCTGGCTCAGCTCTGCGGCTGTGAGGGCGTCGAAACGCAGGTTTTCCTGGACGCCGTGGCCCAGAAATTGGGGAATCTGCTCCGCAGTTGACATAATCAACAAATTCTGCGTTTGCTGTTTGTATATTTTCGCAAAAGAAAGCATCTGTGATTTGTAAAAAGTGTTGAAAAAAGAAAAAATAGTTACAGTTGCTTGACAAAATGTGCCCGCAGAATTATATTTAATTTGGTCTATTATATAGGTGTAATGCCTGATAGAATCACACACAAATGGCGCCTCACTCTGCGCCAGAAAGAAGAGGTTGAAGAAATGAGAAACATGACAAGCACCAAAAAGATTCTGGCGCTCGTGCTGACGCTCACCGTGGTCTTTGCCCTTTCCATCGGCATCATGACCATCACTGCAAGCGCGGCTGCGTCCACCGGTGGCTCCGGCAATCTCCTGCCCGGCTCCGGCGACATCCTCAGCGGTTCCGGCAACCTGCCCGGCAGTGCTGACGATCTGCTCAAGGGCAGCGCCGGCAATCTGCCCGGCTCCGGCGATCTGATCGGCTCTGCTGCTCAGACTCTGCCCGGCTCCGCCGGCAGCGGCCTGGATCTGCTCGGCTCTGCGGCTCAGGCTCTGCCTGGCTCCGCCGGCTCTGCTGGTCTGCCTGGTTCCGGCAGCCTGCCCGGCTCCGGCGACCTGCTCGGCTCTGCGGCGAATCTCCTGCCCGGTTCTGGCGGCTCCGCCAACCTGCTCCCCGGCAGCGCTCAGGAGCTCTTCCCCGGCTCCGGCGGCTCTGCCAGCCTGCTCCCCGGCAGCGGCGGCTCTGCTGACATCCTGAACGGCTCCGGCGGCAGCGCTGGTTCCGGCGGCTCCGGCGGCAAGACCGATCCGACCCCTGCTCCCTCCAGCAACCCCACTCCCGATAACGGCGGCTCCAACACCAACGGCGGCGGCAACGGCGGTTCCTCCGCCAGCGGCACCCCCAAGACCGGCGACGGCCGTCTGGTGATGCTGGTTGTCCTGGCTGTGCTCCTGAGCGCGGCTGTGTTCGTGGTGACCTTCCGCAAGTTCCGCAAGAACAACACCTGATCGACAGACACATTCAGTAAATTCCGGTTCTGCATTCCGATTTCGGAGTGCAGAACCGACATCGCATGTTTTCCGCACATCCCCCCACCCCAAGAAAGAAGAGGTAAAACAATGAGAAAAAATGCTATTCTCCAGAAGTGCCTGTCCCTCGTTCTGGTGGCCGTGTTCGTCATGACCCTGAGCGTCGGCTTCCTGGCACCTTCTGCAAAGGCTGCGAGCGACGGTTCCCGCAATGTGACCATCACCTGCAGTGATCCCACGGCCACCATTACGGTCTGGGGTCAGAGCGGCATCTCCGGCACAACCTTCCGGGTTCCTGTGCTGGTTCCGGTGACCATCACGGTTGACCGCACGGTCTCCGGCTGGGATCTGGTCGGCGGCCCCGGCGGCGCCGATGCGCTGTTGATTCCTGCCGGCAACACTGCGACTCTCAGTGCCCTGGCCCACAACACCGCGCCTTTCTCCATCTATGTTACGACAGGCACCGATGCGGACGCCGATGCTGACGCGGATGCCGACGCCGATTTCGACTGGTCCGACATTTTTGACGGTTCCGGTGAAGGCGGCGACAGTGACGTTGATTGGGGCGACTGGGCTTCCAAGGCCATTGACGCTCTGAGCGACGCCATCAAGAACGGCTCTGCCAACAGCGCAGACAGCGACATTGACTGGGCAGACCTCATTGGTCAGATCGCCAATGGCTCCGGTGACGGCGCTGACGGCGACATCGACTGGGCCGAGATCATCGGCCAGCTGACTGACGGCTCCGGCAACGACGGCAGCGCGGGCAATCTGGACTTTGATGACATCGCCGGCCTGATTGGCCCCGGCATCGCCATCATCTCCGATCTGATCGACAATGGCAGCGGCTCCGGCGGCTCCTCCAACCTGCCTGACATTGACGCCGACGATCTCGCCGGCCTGATCGGCAGCTTCAGCGATCTGTTTGACGGCAGCGGCAAGGGCGGCTCCGCCGACGGTATCGACATCGACACCATCATCCCGCTCATCGGCTCTGCTGCTGAGCTCATCCCCGGCCTCATTGACGGCAATGGTTCCGGCGGCTCCGCCGGCGACCTGCCCATCGGCGATCTGCTGGAAGGCTTCCTGGGTCTCCTGCCCGGCATCATCGACGGCAGCGGCAGCACCCCCGGTTCCGGCGGCTCTGCTGACGGTTTTGACATTGGCACCATCATCCCCCTGATCGGCTCTGCTGCGGATCTCCTTCCCGGCATCATCGACGGTGGCTCCGGCGGTTCTGCGAATGGCTCCGGCAATCTCCCCGGCAGCGGCCTTGATCTGATCACCGGCTTCCTGCCGCTCCTGCTGCCCGGTTCTGCTGCGGCTTTGATCCCGGCACTTCTGCCCGGTTCCGCTGCGGCCCTGCTGCCCGGTTCCGCTGCGGCCCTGCTGCCCGGCTCTGCTGCAGCTCTGCTGCCCGGCTCTGCTGCCCTCCCTGGCTCTGCGGCTCTGCCGCTCCTGCTGCCTGGTTCCGCTGCTCTGCTGCCCGGTAGTGCGGCTCTGCCTGGTTCTGCGGCTCTGCTGCCTGGCTCCGCTGCCCTGCCCGGCTCCGCGGCTCTGCTGCCCGGCTCTGCCAGCCTGCTTCCCGGCAGTGGCGGCTCCGGCCTCCTGCCCGGCTCTGCTGGTCTGCTCCCCGGCTCCGGCGGTTCTGCTGATCTGCCTGGTTCCGGCGGCTCTGGCCTCCTGCCCGGTTCCGGCGGCTCCGGCGGCAGTGGCAACAACCCGACTCCTGTGGATCCCGGCACCACTCCCGCCCCCGGCGGTAACACCCCCAGCAACGGTGGCTCCAACACCAACAACGGTGGCTCCAGCACTGGCGGCAGCCCCAAGACCGGCGACAGCCGTCTGGTGATCTGGGTCGTCCTGGCTGTGGTTCTGAGCGCTGCGGTATTCTTCTTCACCTATCGGAAGTACCGCAAGAATCAGGGTTGATCCTGCTTGTAATTCCAGATAAAATCCATTATAATGGGGCTGTCTCAAACGAGACAGCCCTGTTTTTTATGTATGAGGTGTCCCATGCGAAAACGAATCCTTCTTGCAATCCTGATCCTCTCCGGCGTGATCTTTTTGGTCGGAGTCGGCGTTCTGCTGTACTATTTGCATCAGGACATGAGCGACAAGAACGTCCGCGAACAGGTGGCAAGTCTGTTCGGCACCACAATCGAAAACGGTCAGGAGGGCATTCCGCCGGAGTTTCAGGCCCTGTACGCTGAAAACCCAGACACCGTGGGCTGGCTGCGGATCGACGGCACCAATGTGGACAGCGTGGTCATGCACGCTCCCTACACAGAGGAGAAATATCTCCACACGGACTTCAACGGCCAGTATTCCGCCCGCGGCACCTTCTATGTGGCGGAGAAAAACGACCTGCTGACCTCCGACAACATCATCATCTACGGCCATCATATGAACGACGGCACCATGTTCGGCCAGCTGGAGAAGTATGAGGACTACACCTACTGGAGTCAGCACCCTACCATCATCTTCAACACGATCTACGGCTATCGCACCTATGAGATCGTCGCCGCCATCAAGACCCGGGTGCTCGCTGATTGGGAGACCGGCTTCAAGTACTACCAGTACACTGGCCACGACGACGTGCAGTTCTGGGAGTATGTCAGTTTCATTCAGCAAAACCGCCTCTATGACACCGGCATTGAGCTCCAGGCCGGCGATCGGCTGCTGACCCTCTCCACATGCGCATACCACACCTCTGACGGACGATTCATTCTGGTGGCAAGACAGGTCAGCTGATTCGTATCCAAATGGAATAAACCTTCAATATTACGAACTAAGGAGGACTCACCATGCCCATCCCCACTCCCCACATCTCCGCGAAGCTGGGCGAAATCGCGAAAACCGTGCTCATGCCCGGCGATCCTCTTCGCTCCAAGTTCATTGCAGAAACCTTCCTCACCGAACCCAAGCTGGTGAACAATGTCCGCGGTGTCCAGGGTTATACCGGCACCTGGAAGGGCGTGCCCGTCACGGTCATGGCCTCCGGCATGGGCATTCCGTCCATCGGCATCTACAGCTGGGAGCTGTTCAACTTCTATGAGGTGGAGAACATCATCCGCGTCGGCAGTGCCGGCGGCATGCAGGACGATCTGCAGCTCATGGACGTGGTGGCCGGCGCAGGCGCCTGCACCGACTCCAACTTCGCCCACCAGTTCGGCTTAAACGGCACCTTCGCCCCCATCGCAGACTACACGCTGCTGATGAAGGCGGACGAGGCCGCCAAGGAGCTGGGCGTGAAGCTGCACATCGGCAACGTGCTCTCCGCCGATAACTTCTACAGCGACGGCAGCGACAGTCCGGATCTGTGGAAGAAGATGGGCGTCCTCGCCACCGAGATGGAGGCCGCCGGTCTTTACATGACCGCTGCCCGCGCCGGAAAGCGTGCCCTGGGTCTGTTCACCATTTCCGATCACCTCTATCGTCCCGAGGAGCTCAGCAGCGACGAGCGCCAGAACTCCTTCAAGCAGATGATCACCATCGCCCTGGACACCGCCGTCAAGATGGCGGAGCTGTAAGGTAGGTTTTTACCGCGTCGAAAAGCTCCAGCACCCGGAAGCGCAGGATGTAGCCGGTACCGTTTTCGGTGATCAGCTGCACGTCATCCGACGATAGGGTCTCCACGGCCCGGTCAGACACGATCGCCTCGGTGCACAGGGGCGGAAACAGGACGCACCACCAGTTGTGGCCCTCCCCTGCCCCCAGGGTCACCCGGAGGGCGAGATAGTCTCCCGCCGGGAGCGAAAAAGTCTCGTAATATCGGGTTGGAAAGTGCTCCCGCGTCATGGTGACCGTGACCGGCTGATCGGTGACGGCCTCCGCAGCCCGTTTGCAGCGCTCCTGCGACATTCGAATGATCTCCGCCGCCTCCTTTGCCGAGGCGGCGGTTTTCAGTTTCGGCTCCAAAAAGGAGAGGATCGCGTCCCGTGCCAAAAGCTTTTCCGCCTGATCCTCGGGTGTGTCTGAGGCCGCCACCACGTGCAGCCGCACCAGCTTCCGTGAGAGTGCCGTCTGCCGCCCCTGGGCCCAGACGCCGGTCAAAAGCGCAATACAGAGGCTGAACAGCAGCGCAAGCTCCCAAGGGCGAAGCTTTCGAGATTCGAACATAAAAATCCCTCCCGGAACATTGTGTCCGAGAGGGATTTCTTTTAATCAAATGGTGATCCAGCCGCCGCCGAGAACCCGGTCGCCGTCATAGAGGACAGCGCTCTGGCCAGGGGCCGGGGCGCGGACGGGCTCGTCGCAGTGGATCCGCACCTGATCGCCCACGATCTCGGCGGTGCAGGCGGGGGTCTCCCACTTGGTATGGCGGACGCGGACGCTGGCGCGGATGGGTGCCTGCGGCGGGTCGATGAGCCAGTTGAAATCTCTGGCCCGCACCTCCGTGCGGAACAGCTCGTCCCAATAGGCCAGCTCGATGGTGTTGGTTTCGGCGTGGATTCTGGAGATGTACACCTTCCGATCGTTCACCAGACCCGGCCTCCGCTGGCCGACGGTGTAGCGGCAGATGCCCTCGTGCTGTCCGATGACCTCCCCGTGGAGGACGAAGTCTCCTGCTCCGGGCAGCGCCGCGCGACGTTCCATCCAGCCTGCGTAGTCCTTGTCCGGGATGAAGCAGATCTCCATGCTGTCGGGCTTTTTCGCAACCGGGATGCTGAATTCCTCCGCCATGGCGCGCACCTCGGTTTTCTCATAGTCACCCAAGGGCAGCAGCAGGCGCGCAACCTGCTCCCGCTTCAGCCGGCAGAGCATGTAGCTCTGGTCGTTGGCGGGGCGGCCCTGATACAAACCGCCGTCTCTGGTTCTGGCATAGTGCCCCGTGGCCACGAACTCCGCCCCCACGGCGTCCGCGTGGGCCAGAAGGGATTTGAACTTCACGGTGGGGTTGCAGAGGATGCAGGGGTTCGGCGTCTCGCCGCATCGGTAGGACTGCTCGAAAGGCCGGCAGACCTTCTCTTCCAGTTCCTTGCGAATGTCCAGCACGTCCAGCGGGATGCCCAGCCGATCCGCCACCGCTCTGGCGTCGGTGACGCCGGTGTCGGAAATGCCGTTTTCCAGATAGAGGCCGATGACCTCATAGCCCTGCTGCTTCAATAACGCGGCGCAGACCGCCGAGTCCACGCCGCCGGAAAGACCCAAAACTACCTTCATAGCGGTTTCTCCAGAAAGATCATTTCGTCCGGGATCGGGTTGTCGTTGTACTGCACCGAATCCACGAAGCCCAGCCGCCGGTAGAGCCGCACGGCGCTGTCCAGAAACGGGAAGGTGTCCAGCACCATTTTCTCATAGCCGTGTTCGCGGGCGTCATCGAGGATTCGCTCCGTCAACACCGTGCCTAGGCCGGATTTCCGGTAGGGCTCCCGCACATAGAGCCGCTTGATCTCGCAGCGCGTTTCATCCACCCGGTGCAGCGCGGCGCAGCCCGCCGCCTCCCCTTCCTCGGTCAAGGCCAGGTAGAGGCTCTCGTATTTTTCTTTCAGATGGGCAAGCTCCTCGTCGAACTTCTGCAGCACCAGATAGCCCGCGAAATTCGGCGCGGCGGCCACCAGCATGTCGGTGTACTCCTGAAACAGGGCGCCGATTTCCTTCTTGTGGTCGCAGCCGGGGATGATTTCAAACTTCATGTGTGTTCTCCATGGTCGGTCTGCAGATAGACCATCAGCGCCGCGATGTCCGCCGGGGAGACCCCGGAGATGCGGCTGGCCTGGCCGATGCTGGCCGGGCGGATGTCCTGCAGCTTCTGTCTTGCCTCCAGACGGAGGCAGGAAATCTGGGTATAGTCCAGCTCCGGCGGCAGCGGGTGGTTCTCCAGTCGGGTGAACTCCGCCACCTGCTTCAGCTGCCGCTGGATGTAGCCGGCATATTTGAGGCGGATCTCCGCCTGCTCCGTCACCACTCTGGGCAGCGCCGGACGCGCAGGGTCGAAGGGGGCGAGATCCTGATAGTGCAGCTGCGGTCGTCTCAGCAGATCCGCAAGGCTGACGCCGCTCTGGGTGGGGGCGGTACCCTTTTCCGTCAGCAGCACAGAGAGTTCCTCTGAGGGCGGGATGTGGGTCTTCTCCAGCCGCTCCATTTCTTTTGAGACAGCCTTATATTTTTCCTCCACGGCCCGCTCCCGCTCCTCCGAGACCAGGCCGATTCTTCTGCCGATGTGGGTCAGCCGCTCGTCGGCGTTGTCCTGCCGGTGCAGGAGCCGATACTCCGATCGGGAGGTCATGATCCGGTAGGGCTCGTTGGTGCCCTTGGTCACCAGATCGTCGATGAGGGTGCCGATGTAGCCGTCGGAGCGGCGTAGGATCATGGGCGGTTCCCCTTTCAGCTTCAGGGCCGCATTCACACCGGCTACAAAACCCTGGACGGCAGCCTCCTCATAGCCGCTGGAGCCGTTGAACTGCCCAGCGCCGTAGAGGCCGGAGACTTTTTTCGTCTCCAGAGTGGGATAGAGCTCCGTGGGATCCACGCAGTCGTACTCGATGGCGTAGGCACAGCGGGTGAACTCCGCGTGCTCCAGGCCGGGCAGCGTGTGCACCGCCTGGATCTGCACCTCCTCCGGCATGCTGGAAGAGAAGCCCTGCAGATACAATTCCTCGGTATCCAGGCCCATAGGCTCCAGAAACAGCTGGTGCCGGGGCTTGTCCGGGAAGGTCATGATCTTCGTCTCGATGCTGGGGCAGTAGCGGGGGCCGACGCCCTCGATGACGCCGGAGTAAATGGGGCTCCGGTCGAGATTGGCTTTGATGATTTCATGGGTGCGCTCGTTGGTGTAGGTGAGCCAGCAGGTGACCCGGTTTTCGATGGGGTCGGTGGTCTCGAAGGAGAAGGGCTCGATCTCCGCGTCCCCCACCTGTACTTCCATTTTGGAGAAGTCCACGGTGCGGGCGTTGATCCTCGGCGGGGTGCCGGTTTTGAATCGCCGCATTCGAAGTCCCAGCTGCTCACAGCATTCTGCGAGCTCGCCGGAGGCGGCAAGCCCGTCGGGGCCCGAATCTCTGAGTACCTCACCCACGATGGTGCGGCCTTTCAGATAGGTGCCGGAAGCGATGACGACGGCTTTGCATCTCCAGACCGCGCCGGTCTCGGTGACCACAGCGGAAACATGGCCGTCCTCGGTCTCGATTCTGACCACCTCCGCCTGCTTGACCCGGAGGTTTTCCTCCAGCTCCAGGGTGTGCTTCATGACGCTCTGGTAGCGTCTGCGGTCCGCCTGGGCGCGCAGCGAGTGCACCGCCGGGCCCTTGCCCCGGTTCAGCATCCGGTACTGGATGCAGGCCTTGTCCGCCGCTCTGGCCATTTCGCCGCCGAGGGCGTCCAGCTCCCGTACCAGATGGCCTTTGCCGGTTCCGCCGATGGCCGGGTTGCATGGCATGTTGCCCACCGCGTCCAGATGGAGGGTGAAGCAGACCGTGTCGCAGCCCAGACGGGCGGCAGCCAGGGCGGCCTCGATGCCCGCGTGGCCCGCGCCGATCACGGCAATATCACATTTTCCGGCGTCATAACCCATGGTATAACCTCAAATCAAAGTTTCGATTTCTTCTTCCGTATAAACCGGGATCCCGTTTTGCTCCAGCAGCTCGGCGGTGACGCCATTGCCGGGGATCAGGGTCCTGCTGAAGGTGCCGTCATAGATCGCACCCTTGCCGCAGGAGGGGCTGCGGGCTTTCAGAAGGGCGGCGTCCGCCTGCTCCTTTTGTGCCAGCGCCAGCGCGAATCCGGCCCCGGCTTCGTATTCTGCCGTCACGTCCCTTCCGGTTTCCGAGACGACTTTGACGCCCCTTCGCTCCGAAGGAGCGCGGGGCGTCGGAAGGCCGCCGGCCTGTTCCGGGCAGACGGGGATCAGCTCGTACTGTTCCCGGAGTCTGCGGAGGATCTCTTCCGGCAGGGGCTTGCTTTTTCCGTCGTAACGGCAGCGTTCGCCCAGAAGGCAGGCGCTGATCAGCAGCTTCATACCGCCGCTCTCGCGCTGTGGCTGTAGACCAGACCCAGCAGCACGCCCACCGCGCCGCCGGCGATGTGGGTCAGTTCCGAGAGTCCCGCAGTGCCGGTGACAGCCTGGAGGATCTCACTGCCGAGGTACAGCACCAGAACCAGCAGCAGGGTCAGGGGGATGTAGCCGCCGCGGACGCTGGCGAAGCTGGCCAGCACCATGAGCATGAAGATCTCACCGCTGGCGCCCATGAGCACCGCGTCCGGGAACAGGAACCACATAACCAAACCCGTGGCGATGGCGGTGAGCAGCACGGCGGTCAGCACCTTGGCGCTGCCGAAGCGATCCTCCGCCGCGGGGCCCACCACCAGCAGCACGATGACGTTGGCCGTGCAGGTGGTGAGATCCGTGTTCCCCAGCACGTGCAGGATGAACCGCGGATAGGTCAGATAGTCCGTCAGCGGGGACTTGTAGACGCTGAACAGATTCTGGGTGGTCCAGCCGTCGGTGAGCTCCGCCAGCGCCAGCGCCAAAAGGCTCAAAAGCGCGAAGGTCAGGGTCACCGGGGCGTTGTATTTCAGATTGATGCCGTCGACTCTCTGTGTATCGAACATCGTGTTACTCCTCGGCCTTCAGGGCCTCCAATGCAGTCTCGTATGCCTTCATCGTCTTCTGGTCGAAGCAGACCATACGCACCCGCTTGATGTTGGGGCAGTGCTCCAGCTCCTCAGCCAGGGTGCGGACGGCGATCTTCGCCGCGTCATTCAGCGGGAAGCTGTAGACGCCGGTGCTGATGCTGGGGAAATCCACCGTGGCGCAGTGGTTCTCCACCGCCAGCTTCAGGCAGTTGCGATAGCAGCTTGCCAGCAGCTCTGCCTCGTTGTGGTTTCCGTCCTTGTAGCGGGGGCCGGGGGTGTGGATGACGTATTTCGCAGGGAGACGATAGCCTCTGGTGATCTTGGCCTCGCCGGTCTTGCAGCCGCCCAGAGTGCGGCACTCGGCCAGCAGGGCGCTGCCGGCTGCCATGTGGATGGCGCCGTCGACCCCGCCGCCGCCCAGCAGAGAGGTATTGGCGGCGTTGACAATGGCGTCCACCTCAGACTTGGTGATGTCGCCCTGAATGATTTCGATGCGTGCGGTGTTCATAGTCATTCCTCCTCAGGAAAGGTTCACTTGGATGGTTTCGTTTTCCGCCGTGAGCTGGACGGCGGCCTCGTGGCGGCGCTGAGCCACCAGTGCGGCGGCGATGGCGTCCTCCACGTCCTTCTGCAGGGTGCGGCGGAGGTTCCGGGCGCCGTAAGTCTCGCTGAAGCTCTTCTTCACCAGAAAATCCACGACGCTCTCGTCCCAGCTGAGGGTCATGCCGCGCTCCGACATGACGTCCTTCAGTTCTTCCAGCATCAGCACAGCGATGCCGCGGAAGTTTTCTTCGGTGAGCTTGTTGAAGTAGACGATCTCGTCCACGCGGTTGATGAATTCCGGCCGCAGGAAGTCCTGCAAAGCCTTCATGGCCTTCTCGCGGGTCTGGTCATCGGCAGTGAGGCCGAAGCCCAGAGCACCGGTCTTGGTGGTGCTGCCCGCGTTGGTGGTCATGATGATGACGGTGTTTTCGAAGTTCACCGTGCGGCCCTGGGCGTCGGTGATGCGGCCGTCGTCCAGGATCTGCAGGAGGATGTTCAGCACATCCGGGTGTGCCTTCTCGATCTCATCGAAGAGCACCACGCTGTAGGGTCTGCGGCGAATCTTCTCGGTGAGCTGTCCCGCCTCGTCATAGCCCACATAGCCCGGAGGCGAGCCGATGATGCGGGAGACGGAGAATTTCTCCATAAACTCCGACATATCCAGACGGATCAGGCTCTCCGGCTGCTCGAAGAGGTCGGCGGCCAGGCGCTTGACCAGCTCGGTCTTGCCCACGCCGGTGCCGCCCACGAAGATGAAGCTTACGGGCTTGCGCTTGGTCTGGAGTCCCACGCGGCTTCTGCGGATGGCGGCGCAGACGGTGTCCACCGCCTGATCCTGTCCCACGATGTGAGCCTTGAGCCGGTCGCCCAGCTCGGCGATGCGGCTGAATTCGTCCTCCCGGATGGTGGATGCGGGGATCTTCGTCCAGAGCTCGATGACGCGGGCCAGATTCTCGGTGGTGAGCTGGGGCCGCGGCTGGGCGTTGATGGCATCCAGCTCCTCCTGGGCCACCAGACTCCGGCTGCGCAGCTCCGCCATGCGGGCGAAGTCCTCGTTTTCGGTGTCGGCCAGGAGCAGCTCCCGCTCCTTGTCGTAGTCGGCCAGCTCTTTTTCCAGCTCGGCCTTTCGCACCAGGGAGAGGTTTTTCAGATTCACGTCGGAGCAGGCCTCGTCGATCAGGTCGATGGCCTTGTCCGGCAGGTAGCGGTCGGTGATATACCGCTCGCTGAGACGAACGGCGGCAGCGCACATCTCATCCGGAATCTCCACCTCATGGAAGTCCTCGTAGTACTTCCGGATGCCCTTGATGATCTCCACGCTCTCGGCGATGGAGGGCTCGGCCACCGTGACCGGCTGGAAGCGGCGCTCCAGAGCGGAGTCCTTTTCGATGTGCTTCCGATATTCGGTGAAGGTGGTGGCGCCGATGACCTGGATCTCCCCTCTGGAGAGGGCGGGTTTCAGGATGTTGGCGGCGTTCATGCTGCCCTCGGCGTCCCCGGCGCCGACGATGTTGTGCACCTCGTCGATGACCAGGATGATGTTGCCGGCCTTGCGGATGTCGTCGATGAGCCCCTTCATGCGGCTCTCGAACTGGCCGCGGAACTGGGTGCCCGCCACCAGGGCGGTGAGATCCAGCAGGTGCACCCGCTTGTCCTTCAATTTATGGGGCACGTCCCCGTCGGCGATCCGCTGGGCCAGGCCCTCTGCGATGGCGGTTTTGCCCACACCGGGCTCACCGATGAGGCAGGGGTTGTTCTTCTGTCTCCGGTTCAGGATCTGCAGCACCCGTTCCAGCTCCTCGCTGCGGCCCACCATGCGGTCCAGCTTCCCCTCCTCCGCTCTGGCGGTGAGGTCGATGCTGTAATTATCCAGGAACTTGCGCTTTTTCTGGGCAGGTTCCTTTTGCGTGCGGCCATCCTTGGACTGCTCCTTTTTCGGGGCGTCCTCCACCGGCTGGATGCTGTTGTTGCCGCCGAAGAGCCGGTTCAAAAACGGGAAGGTGGCGGTCTTGCCGTCGTCGTTCTCCCCGTCGCCGTCCTCGGAGGCGTCCGGCAGATCCTCGGCGTTGCGGAAAATCTCCATCATGTCGCCGGTGATGTTCTCCAGGTCCTCGTCGGAAAGGCCCATTTTTTCAATGACCTCGTCCACGGGCTTGATGTGCAGCTCGCGGGCGCATTTGAGGCAGAGGCCCTCGTTGTGGCTCTCGCCTTTTTCGATGCGTGTGATGAACACCACGGCCATGTTCTTGCCGCAGCGTGCGCAGAGAGTAGGCTGCATAGAATGTTACTCCTTTTGAAAAACGCGTGTGGAAAAAACGGTATCAGATCCCCACACCGGCAGTCAGGATGTCGATGCTGAGGAAGAATTTCGCAAGGGCACTGTTGGCCAGGGTCTCCCGGCCGATCAGCGCGCCGGCAAACTGCAGTGCCCAGCACAGTAGGATGCAATAGGCCGCGCCGTTCACAAGCCCCATGAACGCACCGCCCACGTCATCCAATCGCGGATGATTCGGGATGCGGAAGGTGAGATTCGGGATGTTCCCGATGGCCAGAAGCAGCACCAGCACCAGGATGAAGGCGATGACCGTTCCAGCCACATAGGCCAGCCGCTGGCAATAGATCTGGGAGATGGCCGTGGGAATGTCCGAGAGCTGCTCTTCACTGTATTCAATGGCCTCTTCCGCCATCTGCTCAGAGGGTCCCTGGGCAATGCCGGCGGCCCGGAAGGAAGCGGCGCAGAACTCCTGCTTTCTGGCAGGCTCTCTCGCCAGGGCGTCCTTCACGTTCAGATCGGCGTCGAAGCCCATCTCCGGCATGACGGTGTTCTCGATCTGGGTGTCCACATAGCCCTTGGCGAAGGGGTAGAGGCCGGAGACGATCTCCCCGGAAAAGGCCGCCGACAGCAGGCACGCCAGATACAGCGCCACCACGATGGCGGCGAGGTTGGCGGCGCTGAGGATCAGCCCCCGCTTGTAGCCGCCCCAGGCAGCCAGCAGCAGGATCAATACACATAGAACATTGATGGCAATCGTCATAACATTCATCTCTTTCTCTTGGAATCAAAGGGTCAAATCGGAATGGCCTGGGCCGAATAGTCGTAAACCAGAAGGGCTTCACCGTTTTTCAGCAAGATCGCCTGCTGGACGCCCACGGCGTCAATCTCCGTGGTGCGGAGCTCCTCCAGCTGCTGATTGAACAGCGTCAGCTGGCTGCCGCCGCGCACCAGCACCTGCTTGCCGCGCATGTCGATGCCGGTGAGCTTCTCCATCGTGTGCTCCCCCAGCACCTTGCCGGAAGAAGAAATGGTGGCGAGGGTGGTGTTGCCGCCGCTGCGGTAGGCCGAGAGCGCCAGGGCAAAAATGCCGCTGTCGCTGACGGAGTAGTCATACAGATGCAGGCCGTTGAAGCTGTACTCCACATCCTGAACGGCCTTGTCCGTCAGAAGCACCAGCCGCTGGTCGCTGAGCACCGCCAGACGGCTGCCGCTGACCCAGTGGAGATCCAGCAGCACCTCCGGTGCCTGGTAGAGGCCCCGCTCGGTCTCGCTGTTCATGGTGAAGATGTGGATCTTCGAGCCGCCGGAGCCCGCGCAGAGCACCGCCAGCTCGTGATCCTCGGAGAGGTCGGCGTTCAGCAGATAATCCTCGCCGGAATACCACTCGTAGATCACGTTGAACTTGTCGTCATAGACCGTGACCATGCCCTTGTAGCCCGGCGACTCTGTGCAGACCGCCAGCCAGCCGTCGGAGAGCACTCTGACGGAGATCACGGCGTTGGCCAGCTCATGGACCGTGATACCGTTTTCCATGTCTGCAGTCAGCAGCGTGACACCGCCGATGTCGCAGGCCGCGGCATATTCCCCCGAAGCGCTGACAGCGGGCCGGGACATGGTGGCCGTCTGTCGTGCCGCCAGGCTGCCGTACTCGTCGAACAGCTGCAGTCCCTCGCCGGAGGCCACGGCCAAGCCGCCCTCCATGGCGGCGAACCGCTGCTCGGCGCTGCTGTCCAGCGCGTAGGGCGAGGTCTCGATCTCCCCGGTGGGTTCCTTCGGCCGGAACAGCACCAGCGAGAGGATAAACAGCAGCACTGCCGCAAGCAGCAGCGCCAGCACCAGATACCCGCGCCGGGTCAGTTTTCGTTTTCGTTTCTGTGTCATAGGCGTTACCAGAAATCCAAAGGGAGAACGGATTGCCACACCAGTCTGCGGACTGGTTCGCAATGACATTCTTTTTTAGATTCTCAGTCTCTTTCCATCATTTCTCCCACTTCTCCATCATACCACAAACGGTTCAGGTATAGTCCCTGGGGCGGCATGGTGGGGCCTGTGAGGCGGCGGTCCCGGGTCTCCAAAAGATGCGGGATGTCCTCCGGCCTGAGCTTCCCGTGGGAGGCGTAGACCATGGTGCCCACGATGGCGCGCACCATGTTATAGAGAAATCCGTCGGCGCAGACGGCGATGGTGATCTCCTCCCCCGTCTGCTCCGCCGTGCACCAGTAGACGGTGCGGACGGTGGTTTTGGTCTCGGTTCCCACACTGCGCACGGCGGCGAAATCGTGGGTGCCCTCGAAGGCCTTCCCCGCCTGCCGCAGCGTCTCGATCTGAAGCGGGTAGGGATAGAAGCAGGCCCGGTGCTCCAGAAAGGCGTTGCGGATGCGGGAGTTGTGGATCTTGTAGATATACTCCTTTTTCAGGCACGAGCCGATGGCGTTGAAGTCCTCGGGCGCCTCCACCGCGTCGGTGACGGAGATGTCCCCCGGGAGTCGGGAGTTCACCGCCAGCGGCACCCGGTCGATGGGGATGGTGCAGTCGGTGCGGAAGTTGGCGCAGTAGCTGAGGGCGTGCACCCCCGCGTCCGTTCTGCCGCAGCCGGTGACCTTCACCGGATGGCCGCAGATTTTGCTCAGGGCCTTTTCCAGGGTCTCGGCCACGGTGACCTCGGTTTTCTGCACCTGCCAGCCGTGGTAGGCGGTGCCGTCGTAATGGAGTCTTAAAGCAATGTTTCTCATAATCCGAAATGCCGAAGCAGGATGACCGCTGCCAGAAATGCCAGGAACAGCAGCAGGGCCACGGTGTCTCTCGCTGCCCAGGTGAGCTGCTTCATCCGGGTTCTGCCCTCGCCGCCGTGATAGCAGCGGCTCTCCATGGCGGTGGCCAGCTCGTCGGCTCTTCTGAACGCCGACACGAACAGCGGCACCAGCAGCGGCAGCAGCGCCTTGGCGCGCTGGAAGATGTTGCCCGTCTCAAAATCCGCGCCGCGGGCCTTCTGGGCGGACATGATCTTATCGGTCTCCTCGATCAAAGTGGGGATGAAGCGCAGCGCCATGCTCATCATCATGGACATCTCGTGCACCGGCACCTTGATCTTTTTCAGAGGATTGAACAGCTGCTCCATGCCGTCGGTGAGGGCCATGGGCGAGGTGGTGTAGGTCAGCAGGAAGGTGCCCATGATCAGCAGCGTGATCCGCAGCACCATAAAGACGGCGCGGACGATGCCCTCTTTCGTGAGGGTCAGGGGCCCCAGCTTCACCAGCGGGGTGCCGGTGGTGAAAAACAGGTTCAGGATGGCGGTGATAATGATAATGACCATCACGGGCTTGAGGCCGCGCACCAGAGATTTCAGCGGGATGTGGCTCACGGCGATCATCAGAGCGGTCACCGCGATGACCAGCACGTAGGAAATGTAGCCGTTGGCGGTGAACAGGGCCGCGATATACAGCACCACGATGATCAGCTTACAGCGGGCGTCCAGACGGTGGGTAATGGAATCGCCGGGGAAGAACTGGCCCAGGGTGATGTCTTTCAGCATGCGCCCGCCCCCTTCCACGCATCGAGCACCGCGTCCCGGAGCTGATCCGCCGTGTAGATGCTCTCCGGCAGCTTCACGCCGCGCTCTCTGAGGGCTTCGGCGATCCTGGCCGCCTGGGGCACGTCGAGGCCGATCTCCAGAAGCTCCAAAGTGTGGCTGAAAACCTCCGGCGGAGTGCCGTCAAAGGCGATGTGGCCGGAATGGAACACGATCAGCCGATCCGCCAGTCTGGCGGCGTCGTCCATGCTGTGGGTCACCAGCAGCACGGTGGATTCGGTCTCCCGCTTGTAGTCCAGGATGTTCTGCAGAATGTCCCGGCAGCCCGCGGGGTCGAGACCGGCGGTGGGCTCGTCCAGGATCAGCACCTTCGGCCGCATGGCAATGACGCCGGCGATGGCGATTCTGCGCTTCTGGCCGCCGGAGAGCTCCAGCGGGGAGCACTCCATCAGGTCGTCGGAGAGGTCCACGAAATGGGCGGCCTCCTTCACCCGGGCATCCACCTCTTTTTCCGAGAGCTTCATGTTCTTCGGCCCGAAGGCGATGTCCTTGTACACCGTCTCCTCGAAGAGCTGATACTCCGGATATTGGAACACCAGACCCACGGAAAACCGCACGTCTCTGGTGGCCTCCTTGGAGCGGTGGATGTCCTCGCCGTCGAAATAGACGGTGCCGGAGGTGGGCTTCAAGAGACCGTTCAGGTGCTGGATGAAGGTGCTCTTGCCGGAGCCGGTATGGCCGATGATGCCCACCAGCTGCCCCGGTTCGATATCCAGATTGATTTGGTCGATGGCGATCTTTTCGAAGGGCGTACCCGCGCTGTAGGTGTGCTGCAGCGCCTCCGCCCGGATAATTGGCGTCATAGCTTGCGTTCCTTTATCTTGAAATTGCCGAGGCGATGGCGTCGGCACAGGCGTCGATGTTGAGAATATCCGTGGGAACCTCCATCCCCGCAGCTTTCAGACTCTGCAGCAGCGTGGTGGTGGCAGGTGCGGCCAGGCCCTCTTCTTTCAGCAGCTCCGACTGCTGGAACACGTCCTTGGGCGCGCCGTCGGCCACGATGTTCCCCTTGGACATGACGATCAGGCGGTCGGCGTCCACGCACTCGTCCATGTGGTGGGTGATGAGCACCACGGTGATGCCCTTCTCCCTGCAGAGAGCGGTGACAGTCTCCACCACCTCGCGGCGTCCCGAGGGATCCAGCATGGCGGTGGGCTCGTCCAGGACGATGCACTGGGGCTGCATGGCGATGACGCCGGCGATGGCCACCCGCTGTTTTTGTCCGCCGGAGAGCAGATGCGGCGCGTGCATCCGAAAGCCGTACATGCCCACCTGCTTCAAAGCCGCGTCCACACGATCCCGGATCTCCTCCGGCGGGACGCCCAGATTCTCCGGCGCGAAGGCCACATCGTCCTCCACCACGTTGGCGACGATCTGGTTGTCCGGGTTCTGGAACACCATGCCCACCGTGGCCCGGATGCCCAGCAGCAGTTCTTCATTGGTGGTCTCCATGCCGCAGACCGTCACCCTGCCCTCAGTGGGGACCAGGATGGCGTTCATGTGCTTGGCCAGGGTGCTCTTGCCGGAACCGTTGTGGCCCAGAATGGCGGTGAAGGTGCCCGGCTGGATGTCCAGGTCGATCCCGTGGAGGATCTCGTGATCCTCGCCGGGGTAGGTATAGTGCACATTTTCAAAGTGGATGATTGGTTCCATAAATATCCTCGATTATTCGCAGGTCCAGCGGCAGCTGGCGCCGCAGGGCAGGGCGAGACCGCTGGCGGTGACCGGGAGGCCCAGCTCCTGGCTCTCCGTGTGGCCGCCGTATTTGGATGTGAAGATGCTGTCGCAGACGTAGCCGATGGTGCTGGCGCTGAGCCCGGTGGTGTAGGAATTCAGGAGCACGAACAGCGGATCGTCGGACAAAACGCCCCGCACCAGCTCCACAAAGGGCCAGAGATTCGTCTCCAGCTTCCAGACCTCGCCGCCGGGGCCGCGGCCGTAGCTGGGAGGATCCATGATGATGGCGTCGTAGCGTCTGCCGCGGCGGATCTCCCGCTCCACGAATTTGGCGCAGTCGTCCACGATCCATCGGACCGGCCGGTCGATGACGCCGGAAAGAGCGGCGTTCTCCTTGGCCCAGGCCACCATACCTTTGGCCGCGTCCACATGGCAGACGCTGGCCCCCGCCTTCAGACAGGCGGCGGTGGCGGCGCCGGTGTAGGCGAAGAGATTCAGCACACTGATGGGACGTCCGGCGCTGCGGATCTGTTCCATGGCCCAGTCCCAGTTCACGGCCTGCTCCGGAAAGAGGCCCGTGTGCTTGAAGTTCATGGGCTTTACGTGGAAGGTCAGGTCGCCGTAGCGGACGTTCCAGCTCTCGGGCAGTCTGCCCTTGTCCCACTGGCCGCCGCCGGACTCGCTGCGGGTATATTTCCCCGCCGGGTGCCGCCATCTGGGGTCAGTGCGGCGGGTCTGCCAGATTGCCTGGGGGTCGGGCCGCACCAGAGTATAGTCTCCCCAGCGCTCCAGCTTTTCTCCGGACGAGCAGTCCAGAAGCTCATAATCCTGCCATTGTGACGCGATCCACATAAGCTCATCTGCCGGTGATACCGACAATCCTCCAAAATAAAGATATTAAATCATGGTATTATACCACAGCCAGCCCCGGAGGTCAATCTTTTCCACTCCTGCACCACGTCCTCTTATCCCCTGTTTCCATCAAAAAACCATCCCCGATGGTCGGGGATGGTTGATTCAGAATCGGAAATAGATGAAGGGGTTGTAGCTGGCACTGATGAGGCACATGATGCAGAGAACCAGCAGCCCCGCGCAGATGAGATCCAGCACCAGTTCGCCCCCGGTGCTCTCTCCGAGCTTTTGGATGGGCTTTCGGAACACCGGGAAGGAGCAGAGCAGCGCGATGGGCAGGATCGGCAGCGCCTGCAGCAGATCGGAGCTGGCCGCGATGACGCCCACCCAGTCGGTTTTCTGATAGACAAACAGCGTCCGGATGGCGGTTCCCAGATTGCCGAAATCCGTGTGGTAGAACAGCACCCAGCCGACCACCACGAGGAAGAAGGTGTACGCCCAGCGGACGGCAGACGGCAGCTTTTCCAGGAACTTGCCCAGCACCAGTTTTTCCAGCAGCAGAAGCAGCGCATAGTAGAGGCCCCAGAGGATGAAGTTCCACTGGGCTCCGTGCCAGAAGCCGGTCAGCGCCCAGACCACCAGGATGTTCAGCACCCAGCGGCTTTTCTTCACCCGGTTGCCGCCCAGGGGGATATAGACATAGTCCCGGAACCAGCTGGACAGAGAGATGTGCCACCGGCGCCAGAACTCCGTGACGGAGCGGGAGATGTAGGGATAGTCGAAGTTCTCCAGAAAATGAAACCCGAACATCCGGCCGAGGCCGATGGCCATGTCACTGTAGCCGGAGAAGTCAAAGTACAGCTGAAGGGAGTAGCTCAGGGCCGCCAGCCAGAAGGCGCCGGTGCCGAAGATCTCCGGCTTGCCCGCGTAGACCACCTCGGGAATGGCGGCGAGGCCGTTTGCCAGCAGCACCTTTTTCGCAAGGCCCAGGATGAATCTGCGGATGCCTGCCGCGGCATCGGAGAAGTTTTCCTGCCGCTCCCGGATCTCGTGCTCCACGGTCTCATAGCGGACGATGGGGCCCGCGATCAGCTGGGGGAAGAAGCTCACATACAGCAGCAGCGAGAAGAAATTCCGCTGCACCCCCACCTTGCCACGATAGAGATCGATGTCATAGGAAAGGATCTGGAAGGTGTAGAAGCTGATGCCGATGGGCAGAGCGATGGCGGGCACGTTCCCCAGCGCGGGGATCAGCGCCTTCAGATTGTCGCAGAAGAAGTTCAGATATTTGAACACCGCGAGATTCGCCACCAGCAACACCACCGTGACGATCAGAGCTTTGCGGCTGTGGGTTTTCTCGATGACAAGGCCGCCGAGGTAGCCCTCCAGCGCCGCCAGAAGCAGCAACAGCAGCAGCTTCGGCTCGCCCCAGGCATAGAATACCAAAGACGCCGCAAGCAGCACGCCGTTGCGCCAGGTGCGGTTCCGGCTCAGCAGATAGAGCAGCGCCGTGATGGGCAGGAAGGCATAGAGGAAGGTCAGACTGCTGAAGATCATGCTGCGTCCTCCAATCTGAAATCCTCCAGGGTGAAGAACGCCATGCTGCCGATCAGCAGCACGTCGGTGATCCCGTGGGCCGCAACATAATCCGAGAAGGAGAAGGGTGTTCCGATCTCCCGCTCATAATTGCGCAGGTCGATGGAATACGTGTTTTCATAGGACGAAGCGATCAGCTTCAGCAGGGCGTTGTCATAGCTCTCGCCGATCACCAGCAGATTGCCAGCGCCGGCGTTCCCTGTGTGGAAGCAGATCTCGCCGTCATCGCCGCCGTAAAAGGAGCCGTAGTTCACCTGCCCGTAGTCGGCCTCCGTGAAGGTGTCGCTTTGGCGCCCGTAGTCCGCCGCCGGGGAACCGTTGATGGTGATATCCATCGCGGGAAAGTCGTAGCGGTAGGCGTAAAGCGGTTCGACGAACAGCTCGTCGGAGCCGGTGACTTTTGCCTTGCTGCCGGTCATGCCGTCGGCAATGAAGTCCAGACTGGTGGGCTCCAGCGAGGCGGTCTTCCCCAGCAGCGGCATCACCTGGGTGTAGGCACGGTAGGAGCCCGCGTAGTTCCAGTGGTGGTCCGTCCTGAAAAACCACTGACTGTATTCATCGAAGCTGTCCACCCGGAAGCAGCCTTTGTGGTCTTCCGGCAGATCCAGCGCGTCCAGAATATAATCGGACGCCCCGGTTTTCAGGCCGGTGTCCAGCTCGATGTCCGTGTCCTTCTCGATGTAATAGACATAGAAATTCAGCTCCGGATGCTGCGCGAACACGGCGTTGTAGTTCTCAGCTTTCGCATCCAGATCGCTCTGCCGCTCCTCCAGCCAGGTGGGGAAGAAGGTGATGTAGTCATCGCCGAAGAGCAGCATATCGTGGAAATGAAAATAACGGTTGGGATAGCGCGCGGAAAAGCGCTTGAGCACCCCCCGCAGGTAGCGGTTGGTGGACTGGTGATAGGTGCGGTTGAGCCCTTGAGCCGCAGGCACCTGATCCGTGAGAGCGGCCTCCAGTGCATCCTGATACTCCCCATGCATCCACGCGGAAAGAGAGAGCGCCGGCATCTGATTCGCCGTGCGGTTTTCATAGTAGTTGATATCCTTCGGGCGGAGCACAGACAGCGCCAGCGCCAACAGCATCGCCGCCAGAACGCCAAGCACCACAACCCGATCCAAATGCTTTTTCAAGGTTCCACTCCTTCCAATCAGAATCAACGCTGGAAATTATACCACGCGGCGCAGTAAAATTCAAACCCGAGTCCGCAGAATGCCGCCGAATCTTTCGGATGTGTCTTGACGAATTTCGTGCATATCCGCTATACTGTCTCCAGAAATGACCTCTCGGAGGAATGAAGATATGAAACTGCACGAGGAGATCCGCGCCATGGAGTCCGAGGCCGTCCGCATCCGGCGGGCGCTGCACCAGATCCCGGAGATCGGTTTTCAGCTGTTTAAAACCCAGGCATTCCTGATGGAAGAGCTGGAGCGCTGCCACCCGGATCGAATGGAAAAGCTGGCAGTTACCGGCCTGAAGGTGGTCTTTGAGACCCCGGGCGCCCAGGAGACCGTCGCCTTCCGGGCGGACATGGACGGACTGATGAATCAGGAACAGAACACCTTCCCCTTCTGCTCGCAGCACGAGGGAAAGATGCACGGCTGCGGCCACGACGGCCACATGACCGTACTGCTTCTGCTGGCGAAATGGATCGCTGCCCATCGAAGCGAGCTCAAGCAGAACGTGGTGCTGCTGTTCCAGCCCGGCGAAGAGGGCTGGGCCGGTGCCAGAAGGATGATCGAGGACGGCGCGCTGGAGAATCCCAAGGTGGACCGCATCTATGGTCTGCATCTCTGGCCCACGGTGCCGAAGGGCAAGATCGGCGTGCGCTGGGATTATCTGATGGCGCAGACCAGCGATTTTGAACTGACCGTCCACGGGAAAAGCGCCCACGCCTCCACCCCGCAGATGGGCGTAGACGCCATCGTGGTGGCCGCGGAGATGATCACCATGCTCCAGACCGTCATCACCCGGGAGACCGACCCCCATCAGGACGCTCTTTTGACCCTCGGGAAGATCTGCGGCGGAACCAGTCACAACGTCATTGCCGAGGAGGTGCGCATCAGCGGCACCCTGAGAACCTTCAGCGACGACCTGTTCCAGCAGATGATCCGCAAATGCACCGCTCTGGTGCAAGGGCTGGAGGTTGCCACCGGTGCGAAGATCGAAGTGCACCGCCGGGTCTACTACCCCTGCGTGAAGAACCCCAGAGCCCTGGTGGAGCAACTGTACGATGTGCTGGACTCCATGGAGGACACCGTTCTGGTGGAGCCCGCCATGGCCGCCGAGGACTTTTCCGAATATCAAAGAGAGGTGCCCGGCGTGTTCTGCTGGCTGGGCATCCAAGGCGGAAGAGGCGGCGCCGCGCTGCACAACACGAAATTCGACTTCGATGAGGACGTCCTCCTCACCGGTGCGGAGCTGTTTCGTCGGATCCTGATGCAGTGACCCAACCGCATCTCATTCATAAAAAAACTGCTGCAAATGCAGCAGTTTTTCATTTTCTGCAGATGTTGGATGTGATCCCGCTGAGAGCGCGGGCAGCCTCCATATCCATGGAATGGCTGCGGGCCACGTCCGCCAGGGACAGCATCCCCACCAGTTTTCCCTCCCGTACCACCGGGAGGCGGCGGATCTGTTCCGCGTACATTTTCTCCAGCGCCCGCTGCACATCCTCCTCCGGTTCTGCGGTGACGGCGCCTCTGGACATGATATCCTCCACCGGGGTACCGGCAGGGTCCAGCTTCGCCGCCACGCAGCGGGTGGTGATATCCCGATCTGTCAGCATTCCCACCAGTCTGCCGCGGCCGTCGCACACCGGCATGACCCCGATGTTCCGGCTGCGCATCAGCTGGGCCGCGCTGCTCACCGGCTCTTTTGTCTCCACCAGCACCGGATCTCTTGACATGAGCTCCTGAACCTGCATGATGATCCCTCCTTTGAAGGGAGTATGGACAGAATCCATTGCAAGTAAACAGAAAAACTCCCCACCGTTCACAGTGGGGAGTAGTCATTTAATGTCCGGTGACTTCGAGGATCTTGGATCTGGAGAATTCGGCCAATTCCTTGGTCTTGGTGGCTTTGACCGTCTCCGCGTCGATCACGTCAAGGATCTTGAGCTCCACGTCAGTCTTGCGGAAGGGGAAATTTCCCTTGAACACCTGTTCGCTGCCGGTGATGGCGGACACCACCACAGGAACGTGGGCCTTCTGTGCAGCCTTGAAGGAGCCGGCATGGAACTCCTGCAGGTCGCCGGTTCTGGTACGGGTGCCCTCGGGATAGATGCCATAGGAGCAGAGATGATTTTTCATGTTCTCTGCGGCGGCGTTGATGGTGACCAGCGCGTTGCGGGCATTCTCCCGGTCGATGCCCAGGAAACCGCAGCGGTAGGCCGCCCGGCCCAGGAACAGCTTATAGATATTCTCCGGCTTGGAAATGAAGGCCATGGAGCGGTCTTTCAGCGCCATCATGGTCATCAGCGGATCCACCAGAGACCGATGGTTGCAGACCAGCAGAAACTCGCCCTGCGGCAGCTTCTCCTTGCCGGTGATCTTCCATCTGACTCCCAGAATTGCCAGCGCATAGTCAATGAAAATCAGTACCTGGCTGTGATAAAACGGCGAAATATCCTTATATTCCCGGTCCATCGAAACCATCATGCAGATGATCCAGACAAACAGCAGATAGAGCAGATTGAAAAACAGATAAGCGCCCAGCAGCACCAGCAGCGTCCACCAACCGGTGTGCGCAAAAATCAGCGCTGCGGCAGCCACCAGCAGCGCCGGAATCCACAGGAGATATAACAGCACAAGGCTTCCCTCCAAATTCAATCAAAAATGACATTGTTCTTATTATAACCTTTCCCCCGTCTGAATTGTGAACAAATTGAAAAAGCTTACAAAGAAGTATGGAAAAAAGCAAAATCGCCTCTGGAAATACACCATTTAATCTGATAATATAATAAACAAGAGAGGAGGCGTATCGCGTGGCCGATCAGTACACAGAGAAAGAAATCATCATCAAAGACATCATCTGCAAACTGGACGCCGGGAAGCTGCAGGCCGGCGACCGCCTGCCCACAGAAAGCGAGCTGGCCGCGCAATACGGCATCAGCAAAACCAACATCCATCTGGGCATTCAACAGCTGGAGCGACTCGGCTTCGTGCGGGTGGTTCCCCGGCACGCCATCTACATCAACGCTCCGGAGGAACTGTCGCTTGAGGCTGTCGACGCACTGTTCAAGTATCTGGGCAAAATTCCCGCTCGGCCGGTGATCGAAGCACTGCTGGAAATGCGGCGGATGATGGGTATGAGCCTGATTAAAAGTCTGGCAAGCAATCAGAAACCGGATATTGTCGCGCAGTTTCATATCCTTCTGGACCAGCTCGATGCTGCAATTGCAACAGGGGATCAAAACACACGAGAACAGGCGCTGTTGGATTTACTGTCCTTCCTCTATCGCAATGCCGGAAACGCACTGTTCCCGGTTCTGGTTCGCTCCCTGCGAAACTCCATGACCCAGGCCGTTCACTACATCAGTCTCTATGCCGATCCCCAGGAGATGATCCGTGTGTATCGCTCCATGGAGCAGCACGCCGTCAAAGGAGATTCCGACAAAGCAGTTCAGGTCTGGTATGCATGGAACGAAAAACTGACCCAGGTCTTCCTTCGCGGCCTGTACGGCGATCAATAATCATTGAAAAGCATATGCAAACTCCCCCTGCCCAAGTCGGCAGAGGGAGTCGATTTTTATGGCTGAAGCGGAACAAATACGCCGTGCTGCTCCAGAACCCACTGGAGCCGGTCAAGGTTCAAGGTTCCGAAACCATACAGGTCAAGGGGCAGCGGGGCGAAATAGTTTCCCGCAGCGTCGTAGAGCTTCTGCCGAAACAGCGGCTGACGAATGCGCACCTCCGACAGCGGACATCTCCTGCTTCCGAGCGGCGACCAGCAGATCAGGTCATCGCCCTCGACGCGGAGAAACAGAGTCACGCGAAAATGCTCCGGCGTCGCCCACCCCGAAAAGTGCGGCGGGATATTTCGCTGGTGCACAAGCTCATTAAGACGTTTGGACCCCGGCAGATTCGACGGGACTTTAATAACGCGCGCTCCGCAATATAGACGGAGTTCAGGTCCCCAGCGCGTCCATATCCTTCGAAAGGCCGTAACCTCTGACCAGGAAAAGGAGATCGTCTTTTTCTCCTTCGTGCGAAACGAAACCTGATCGCCCCGCAGCATCAGATACTGCGCTCTTTCCTCGCGCTCCAGAAAGGTGAAACAGAGCAGCATCGCAACCCCCACCGCAAGCGCAAGCCATCTGCCCGGACCATCAAACAGAACCAGAAAACCGACCCCGGCCATCACCGCGGAGATGACATAGCCCATGCCGCGTCCGGTCTTGATCTCCTGCTCGTCAGGCAGAGAGACCTGCGCATCCAGCGGGAAGTCGGCTCGATTTAATTTTTGTCTTTTCATCATAGCTTTGGTAAAAGATCTCCGAAAGAAACCCCTTGCTGCTCCAGCCTCCAGCCCAGCAGATCCAGATTCTTGATGGTGGCGCTGAGGGAGGCAATTTTCGTTCCATCCTCCGCCAGCAGCTCCGTCGTCATCAGCGGCTCCGACACGCGAACAGAAGAGAGTGGATAGCGCTGCTTTCTGTGAATCAGCTCGTCGCCCTCCACCCGCAATCTGGCTGTGAGGCGAAAGGAATCCAGCGTCTCATCTCCGAACACCAGCGGCGGGCAGCCTCTTGACCGCAGTAGCTGCCGGATCCGTTCTTCTCCGGGGATTCCGCTGATGTCCGTCACGTAATAGTCACCGCGAAAGAGCTGGATGCGGTGTGCCCGTCCATTATAATAATACCGCCAGCCGGTGATCTCCTCCAGATCAAATTGAATGGCTGCGCCCAACCGCTTCCGGAGCTCAACTGTAGTACCCGAAATCACGGTCTCCTCCGGAAGAAACAGGCGAAGGCCAACGATCAGCAGAATCGGAATCATCATGAAAATCAGAAGGCCAACCCGGACAACTATGGATTTCGCAATCAGGAGCAGCAGAAGGAGCAAAATCACCTCAAGGCCGAAAAAAAGAACCACAAGCCCCAAAACGGTTTCCGACCAGTCCTCACGGTATACCTCCGCCCCGGGCGGGAAGCTCTTTTGATATTGCTTCATACGATCACCAATATCATTATAGAAAAGAAGGAAAACAATGTCAATCTGACATTATGACGCCGGAAAGAGCAAAACGTTCAATTCCACAGAAAAGCAAAGAACCACAGCCTAAGCTGTGGTTCTTTGTGTTGGCATTGACCTATCTTCCCGGTCCGTCTCCAGACAAGTATTGTCGGCACTGGTGAGCTTAACTTCCGTGTTCGGAATGGGAACGGGTGGACCCTCACCGTTAAAAACACCAACTATTTGTATTTGACTCGCGTCAAGTACTTTACTATATTTCATTTCCCCTGTCAAGGGGTTTCTCTGGGCGCAGTTGTCGTTCGCGCCCAGAGATGGTACACCATCAGGGACTCGAACCCTGGACACCCTGATTAAGAGTCAGGTGCTCTACCAGCTGAGCTAATGGTGCTCATTTTGGTGACCCGTGGGAGAGTCGAACTCCCGTTTGGGGCGTGAGAGGCCCCCGTCTTGACCACTTGACCAACGGGCCTTACCGTTTCCTGCGTCCTCTCCTGCACCTTCAAAACTGAACAGAGCTCTTCATGAATTCCTTTTGCAAGGCTGCCTGCAAATTCTTGTAGGTCAAGCCCTCGGGTGATTAGTATCGGTCAGCTGAACGTGTTACCACGCTTACACCTCCGACCTATCAACGACATAGTCTACATCGTCCCTTACTCCTAATGGATGGGAGATCTTATCTTAGGGGGAGTTTCACGCTTAGATGCCTTCAGCGTTTATCTCGTCCAGACGTAGCTACCCAGCTGTGCCGTTGGCACGACAA
>ONIN01000038.1:0-953 GCA_900317905.1 uncultured Eubacteriales bacterium
CCCTACTTTCCAACTTTTAGGAGGTGTTCTATATGGCGGAAGCGATTTTTACCAATGACGCAAGGGTTATGTCCAAAGGACAGGTGACCATTCCGAAGAACGTTCGGGCCGCGCTGGGGATAGAAACAGGAGACCGGGTGACCTTCATTGTAGATGGAGCCAGCGTACGTGTGGTTAACTCCGCTGTCTACGCCATGATGCGGTTCCAAGAACAGATGAAGGGCAAGGCAAAACAGATCGGCATGTTGACCGAGGAGGATGTGGCCCAGTGGATCACCCAGTCCCGCCGTGAGGAAAATGCAGAATGAAGATCATGGTGGATACGAACGTCGTTATCTCTGCGGCGTTGTTTCCCGGGGGCAGAGCAGCCCAGGCCTTCTTCAAGGCTATGCTGCCCCCCTATGAACCTTTGGTTTGCGATTATATCGTGGACGAATTGCATCGAAAATTCCGGGAGAAGTTTCCTGATCGGGTGACGGAGCTGGAAGCTTTCCTATACAATGCGCTTTCGTTTATCAAGGTCGTGCCGACGCCGGAGACAGCGGTGATTGCAGAAGACAAGGTGCGCGATCCTAAAGATCGTCCCATTTTGCGTTCTGCCTTGGATGCCCACGCAGATTTGTTTCTGACGGGGGATAAGGATTTTCTCGAATCCTCGATCACCGATCCAAGAATCATCAGCGTCGCCGAGTTTTTAGGCCGAGAGGAATAACCAGCTGAACGCAAAACGCCGCCCCGCAGGTCTCCCTGCGGGGCGTGCTGTATGGAGCAGTATATAGCCGCCGCGCCATTGATTTTTCCCGGGGAGGTGATATACTCTTGTCAGCAAATCCATCCCGAGAGAGCGGCGACATGCAGAGTACCGACAAAACCAAACAGTATCTGATGACGGAGGGGCCCATCCACCAGCGGGTCCTGCGCTACGCGATCCCGGTGTTCATCGGGTATCTGTT
>ONIN01000038.1:974-4725 GCA_900317905.1 uncultured Eubacteriales bacterium
TTTCAGCAGCTGTACAACACCGCCGACGCGCTGATCGTGGGGAACCTGGTGGGGCGCAACGCCCTGGCCGCCGTGACCAGCACGGGCTCCATCGTCTATTTGGCCGTGGGCACCTTCACCGGCTTCTCCATGGGCGCGGGCATCGTGATCGCCCGGTATATCGGCGCGGAGGATTCGGAGAAGACCTCCCAGACCGTCCACACGGCCGTGGCCATGGGGCTGTTTTTCAGCGTGCTGTTCACGGCGCTGGGGGTCCTGTTCTCGCCGGTGATCCTGCGGGCCATGGGCACGCCGGAGGACGTGTTCACCGACGCGGCCCTGTATCTGAAGATCTATTTCGCCGGCTGCACGGGCCTGGTCATGTACAACATCTTCGTGGGCATCCTGCAGGCCAGCGGCGACTCCACCCATCCCCTCTATTACCTCATCACCAGCTCCGTCATCAACGTGGTGCTGGACATCACCCTGATCGGCGTCTTTCACATGGGCGTGGACGGGGCGGCCATCGCCACCATCGTGTCCCAGGGGATCGCCGCGCTGCTGGTCATGATCCGCCTGCTGCGCCAGTCCGGGGACATCCGCATCTCCTTTAGCAAGATCGGGTTCCACTGGCGGCGGCTCCGGGAGATCGTGCTGTTCGGCCTGCCCACGGCGGTGCAGAACACGGTGATCGACTTTTCCAACGTGCTCATTCAGTCCTATATCAACTCCTTCTCCGCCGCCGCCATGGCGGGCATCGGCGCCTATGCCAAGGTGGAGGGCTTCGCCTTTTTGCCGGTCACGGCCTTCTCCATGGCCATGGCCACCTTCATCTCCCAGAACATCGGCGCCCAGAAGCTGGACCGGGTGAAGGAGGGTATCCGCTTCGGCCTGCTCTGTTCCGTGGCGGCCGTGGAGGTCATCGGGCTCATCATCTTCCTCTTCGCGCCCCAGCTGGTGGCCGCCTTCAACCAGGACCCCAACGTCATCGCCTACGGGGTGCTCCGGGGCCGGGTCTGCTCGTTGTTCTTCTGCCTGCTGGGCTTTTCCCACGTGTCCGCCGCCGTGTTCCGGGGCCTGGGCAAGCCCATGGTGCCCATGCTGGTCATGCTGATCTGCTGGTGCGCCGTCCGGGTGCTGGTGCTGATGACCATCGGCCAGTCGGCCAGATCTACCACAACATCCTGCTGGCCTGCTGGATCTACCCTATCACCTGGGGCATGAGCACCGTCGTGGACCTTGTCTATCTCGGCCACGTGCGCAAAAAGGGATACGCCCTGTAGCGGGCAAAGCCCTTCAGTCTGGTAAAAAACTTCGTTTTTTGCCAGACTGGGCTCCGCTTTCGCTTCGCTTCCAGGTCCCGCCTATACGCCTATGGCGTACCGGGCGGCGGTCCCTGCAAGGTGTCAAACGCACCGCGCATGTCGCTGCGTTCGACAGAAACAAAGCCGGACGCTGGTATCTCCAAATCTGTTGCCACATTTCTTTCGGCTTTATGGTAAGCAAAAAGGATACGCCCTGTGAGAGACGTATCCTTTTCTGTAAGTTTATTTGCGCTGCTTAGTCCAGCAATCCCTTGTCGATGATCTGGAAATTGGCCCGGTGGATGTAGAGGGCCTTGCCGTCGATCATCAGCTTGGTGAACTTGGGCAGGTCCTCCTGGACCTCCCAATAGACCTTGTTCCCGGAGAAGGCGTAGATGGGCGCGCCCATCTGGGACTTGATGACCACCACCATGGGCTTGCCGAAGGCGTTTTTGATGCTGTTCACCTTGCCGGCGATCAGCACCGAATCCATGATCCCCGACGAGGAGCTGTCGATGTCGTCCAGATAGAATTCATACTCCGGGGAAAGCCGCGTGTCGTAGAAGATGCAGGTGTCGCCGCAGGAAATGAGCTGCTTCCCGTCGATGGTGATGGTGATGACGGAGCTCAGCGTCTTGGTGGTGAACCAGCCGTTGGAATCCGAGGAATAGGACGTCTCCTCCACCACGTTGTTGTCGATGTCGATCTTCTCCCCGTGGGTCCTGAGGGTGCGGATGCCCATGTTGTCGAAGATGTCGATGTTGTATTCGTTTCCGAAGATGCTGCCGTGCAGGTCGTGGATGCCGCTTTTGAGCATGGAGCAGCCGGCTTGTCCCACCGCCAGCAGCAGAATCAGGACCAGCGCCGCGATCCTCCGTTTCATCTTTCCGCTTTTCATATCACTTTCTCCCTTGATTCGTCGTTATCCATGAGGATACCCCCTGTTTCGCCCACTCAAAAAAGCAAAAATAATAGGTTGATTTTATCCTATAATTTGCGTATACTGTTTTCGGAGGTACGATATGAACATAGATACCAACACCATTGCCACCATGACGGAGGCCAATCAAAACTTTTCCCGCGTGGCGAAGAAGGCGGATCAATACGGGGAGGCCATCATATTCAAGAACAACCGGCCCAAGTATCGGCTGATCGATCTGGAACAGGCGGGATCGTCCCCGGATCGGGAGTTGACGGACGATGAAAAGATCGACATCGTGGCCCGGCAGATCCTGAAGGAATACAAACCGGCCTTTTTGGAGCTTGCCAAATGATTAAGTTTTCCAGAGAAAAGGTGCTGTTGCTGCACCAGCTGATCACGGAGGAAACGGGCGGCGACGCCGGAGTGCGGGACTTCGGCCTGCTGGATTCCGCCCTGGAGAATATTTACCAGACCTTTGACGGGCAGGAGCTCTATCCCACCAAGCAGGAGAAGGGGGCGCGCCTGGGATACACCCTGATCTCCAACCATGCCTTTGTGGACGGGAACAAGCGCATCGGCATGTATGTGATGCTGAGCTTCCTTCAGGTCAACGGCATCCATATCCACCCCACCAACGAGGAGGTGGCCCGGGTGGGCCTTGCCGTGGCGTCCGGAACCATGAGCTGCGAGGAGCTGCTCGCCTGGATCGTGGAGAATTCGGCGGAGTAGTTTATCGCCTGGGAGAGTCTCGGTTTTTCCCGATTTAGTGTTCTTCGTGGATATAGGTTACATCCAACAGAAAGCTGAGCAGTCCTTCCACCTGCCCACGTTTGACCTTTTCATCCACGCGTATGTACTGGAAATAGCAGTTGTCGATCAGATACCGTTTCGCAGCGGCCATATCAGGAATGTCCGGACGGTCAGGATCCATCCAAAGATACTTCTTTAGCCGGGCGTTGGTCTCAGGTCCCATCAGATGATTGGTGTAGAGACGACGCCTAATGTTCTTTGTTCTGCCGACATACAACGTCGCTCCGGTCGTCTGATCGAAGATCGCATATACGCCCGGAACGCTTTCCAGCATAGAAGGAGTAAGTCCCCGAAACGTGTATTGTTGGCTTTCCAGCAACTGTTTCGCTATGTTTTTAGCGTCGTCCATACGCTTCAATAGGGTTTCCATGGATTCCTCCCGATGTTATATTTTCAACCAATCGTCAGCTTATCAGGTAGATATTCTTTTCATCAAAGCAAATTTCAGAAGTATGATTATATATCTGCGCCATGTCCGTCATTCGGGAAACAAACACCCGGATACCCGGATCGCGGATCTCCGCAAAGGACCTGACCGCAGCGGATTCCAGCTTTTCCGCCTGATTTGACAGTTTCAAACCTCTGTTCTGCAAGAACTCGTCCGCAGACCCCTTTTTGAGCAGAGGCAGCTCTCCCACGAATTTTCCGAGGGCCACGCTGGTGGTCCCGATCCCCTTCAGAACGCTCTTTTCGATGGCTGTGCCCGAGATTTTCTCCAGGTACACCGAGCTTTTTG
>ONIN01000008.1 GCA_900317905.1 uncultured Eubacteriales bacterium
AGAAAATCTTGTCCTGTAGATCCATACTCATCTGCGTTAATAAACCTGCCGATTGCAGGGTCATAATACCGGCTCTGCAGGTAGTACAACTCGGTTTCCCTGTCGTAGTAATACCCCTTAAAGCGCAGCGGATTGATATTGCCAATAAAGTAGGCGCTGGTATTGACAGCACCAGAGGAGTTCTTTACTGTTACGTTTCCCCAAGGATCATATTCATACGTTGCTGCCAAGCTCTGCTGATAGGTGCTACCACTTACATAATAACTTAGATACAGCCCAACAATATCGCCTTGGAGATTCTTGGCGTAGTAGTAATTTGTCCAGCTACCTGTATTGCTTGACCCAAAGCGATATGACATGCCGACCGGAGAGCCATTCTCATCATACAGGAATCGAATGACATACTGCTGCGTTCCAGAGGCGTAGCATTTCCTCTCCGCGAGAAGCATTCCATCCGCCCAGTAGTAGTCGATATAGGTGCCATCACTGTTTGTTTTACGAGTACGAAGTCCATCGGCATCGTAAGCATAGGTCGTGGTTGCATTACCTTTTGTGGCGCTTTGCAGGCTCCGGCCATCTACCCATGCGAACGTATAGTTGCTGCCGTTATAGTAGCTTAGAGGATTGCCAATCGTATCATAGGTGATGGTATGACTGTCATATTGGGTGAGAAGGTCTTTCCATTGAGAATTGCCATAGGTATAAGTGTGCGTTGTACCACCAATATTTGAGGTCAGGATATTTCCGGCTTGGTCGTATGTATATTGGTATGTGATACTTGGGGTGACAGCCTTGGTGAGTTGGTTTTGACTGTCATAGGTATATGTGGTTGTCTTGTTATTTACGGTGTCAATCTCCTGATGGAGATTTCCTGCAGGATCATAGTTGTATTCCCAACGGTGAAGTGTAACTGTAGTGTCGTTGTAATCCCGAATTGACTTCGCATTGACCTGCGTTGTTGAAAGAGTGGTGCCGCTGTCCGTGCTGCCCGCATAGCTAAGAGACTCTGTCAGAACCTGGCCCAGAGTTCGGGAGTGAAGACGCTGCATGTGGTCGTAGGAATAATTAATCCAGCTGTTCGAAAACAGGGACATGGATGACAGAGATCCAGCAACACCGCTCGAATTGTTAGCTGAGCGGTAATTGAATGTCTCATAGCCGCTGAACAGATTGCCAACCTGATAATTATATCTTGACAGTCGGTTGTAACTATCATATTGATACGCAGTGGTAAGCGTGTCATTAATCGTAGAGTTGGCGTTTTTCTTTGTCATGCCAGCCAAACGATCAATACCATCGTATTGATAGCGGACAGTATCACCATTACTATCCTGCCGCTCATACAGATCGCCTTCGCCATTGTAAATGTAATCTACTGTACGAGTAGAGCCAGAAGTTGTGGTTGTTCTTTGTTTCAGACGATAGAGTGGATCATAGGTGTAGTTTGTCACAACACCGTTCCCATAGGTCATGGATGTCATATTTCCACTCGTCTCATCATAGGCATAATTTGCCAGTGTGATATTTCCAACTTTTGCAGAAGTGCGATCACCAAAGGAGTTGTAAGTGAAAGAGTATGTCTGGCTGTTGCTTCCAGTATAATTTGTGCGAACCAAGCTGTCAAGAAGACCGTTGCTGTAGTTGTAGGAAATGGTGCCTGCATTAGAGATAGAGGTCTGAGACAAACGATCATACGCTTGATTATAGGTATTGGTTGTAGTGGTGTTGAACTGGGATACGGCTGATGGCAGGGCAGTCATTCGGTTATAAGCAGAGCTATATGCGTAGGAAGTGGTGCTAGTGTATGGAACATCTGCACTATAGAAACTGCCGAAGCTTGTTGCACTTAATAGACGATTTCCGTCAGAAGAATAAGTGTTTTTCTGTCGAATTGGTGCTGAATAGTCATCTGAGGTTAAGTTTTCTTGCGTGACATTCCCGCGGGAATCATATGCGAAGCTGTCATTCGAGACGCCGTTAGAAATGTTTGTCACAAGATGAGAGTTGTTACTGTTGGTATAGGAATAATTATATGTTCCGTTGCAAGCGGTAACGCTTTGAATCAGATTTCCATTGGAATAGGTGTCCGTATCCGATCCAGTCCCAGTAGATTTCACAGAGGTAAGGTTCCCATTGGAGTCATAGCGCATCGTTTGCGCGACTTCTCGAGTAAGAGAAATATCGTCAAAATAAGCGGTGTTTGCATTGTAGTTGTAAACACAACTGACCTTAATGGAGCTTACCGTTTTGCTGGTTTGAGAAGGAACAATGGAGGTGGAAGTAAACTGCCAATTCTGCAAATCGGGGTTAAAGGGGATGTAGTGGTACTCCTTTGTGGAATCAGCATAAAGAATCTCTGCGCAGAGTCCAAAGCGTTTTTTTCCGTCAGCAGTTGGGTCTGTAGAGACACCATAAAGAGGAGACTCTTCCGTGTGAATCGAGATTGCATTTGCCCAGCCGGACAAGACGTACGTTTCAGCCCCAGAAAGATTAATTGGGACTGTCTGATACGCGGTTCGAACTGAAGTTGGTCCTCCATAAGCGCGTAAAGAGTATGGACTGGATCCAGCTGTGCTCACGCCAACGTTATAACAATACGTCATTCCAGTATTTGTCCAGCAACTTCCGTAGGACTGGATATTTCCATTTTCAATCAAATTCACATTTGAAGGGGCTGAACTGCTTGCCGAGATAATTGGCTCAACTTGCACATCATCTGCATAGAAAATACCTTGTGCATTGATTGCAGAAATCCTGATCGTTGAGGTGCCAGTAGGTTGAAATGCTGTTGACAGTCGAACCCAGCCTCCGTTAACATTTGCTGAGGTAATGTAATTGACGGAGTCGCTTGCCAGAACTGTTCCAACAGAATTGAGTACTTCTAACTTAACGCAACCATCAGTTCCGAAAGCTGTGATCTCGGATGTATCCACATATACTGAAGCAACATAAGTCAAGCTACTTTGCAGATAGTAAGTTTGGTGGCTGGCAGTCGTAGTCCCAGATGCTCCTGACTGTAGCCAGCCCTTCAGGGCATAATTACCTGTACGGGTTTTGTCGCCTTTGACAACAATGTTTGTGGAAGTATCTTTAGTCAATGTCCATGTGTACGAAGAAGTGTTTTCAAAGTTGCCATTGCGCATCCATGATTGACCAGTAAGCCCAAGGGATGATGTCTGTCGTGTGCGGTTATTTGTCCGACTTGTACTTCCACTACCAGAATATATAGCGTTAGTCGCGCCTACAACATAATTGTTTTGTGTTACGTATGCGTTTACCGTTCGACCAACATTGTCAAACATATATGTTGTAGAAATACCGTTTGTTGTGTATGTGGTTGAGTTTTTATCAAATGTGATACTTGTGGTTTCTCTTTGATTTCCAGATCCAGAACCTTTATAACACACGGTGGCTACCTTTCCGACCGTGGTGGTATTCTGGCCCGAAGAAGTAGTCATTACCAACCCCATATCAGTGACATCGTCATTAATCTGAATCATAGAACCAGCATAGGAAAAAGTCACTAAAGATATACTGTCCCGGGAAATGTTCGTTAAATTTGGATAGAAGACGGAGGCGTGGTACTCCAAGCTTGTGACACGACTGGCATAGTCGGTAATAGTTGAGAGATATCCGTCGCTACTATGAGTAAAAGTAGCAACAGTAATTTCTGAACCATTTTTGTTTTTTTGGATAACACAATCGAGCAGGTCATTGGTTCCGCTAGGATGCCAGTTGCCTGCTTCATTGTCGCCACGAATGTAATGAATTTCATACTGATTTCCATTTGCGTCTTCCATGATAGCAAGGAAACCGTTCATGAACGTCCACTTGTTCCCTTTGTCATCAGACATAAGATAATGCCACTGATCTTGGATCTGAATTTTTAGTCCGAGACCATCTTCGTCATAATACATATCTGTGCCGCCAAGCGAAGAATCCTGTGAGAAGAAATGAATTGTTCCATCTCCATCGGTATATTTTAGATCATTTTGATATGCCTCTATTTTTTGGATAATATTCAATGACATCCCTGAGCCAATTTTTGTTTTCATCCCAAGAGTGGTTGTTGTTACTAAGTTGTTTCTGGCGCTGTTGTATACCAAATTAAGAGCAAAGGGGTTTGAGGTGGAAGCGAAGGATACAAGGGGAGTGATTACTGTGAGTTCCCGGGTGTGATCAGAAATGTATGCTGTGCCTGCTGAGCCAACGTCATACGAATGATAGGTATAGTAATCTTCTAAACCAATGTTATTCCGATATGTTACGTAAAGCGTTGGCGCAGCGGTAGTGTATCCATACAAATAGCTTGCACCTACATTGCTACCAGTGAATTGAGAAGTGTCTACCGCAGTAAGTGCAACTGCACGTGTAATAGTACTGTCATTATACCAGTTCTTTACTGCTTTCGTAATGTCAAGGCTCACTGTGGTAGTCCCGGAGACAGTCTTTGCGTGATCAAGGATTTCAGAAGAATACGCAGGCTTTGTATTCCATGTCAGGCTTCGAATCCATGTAAGATAGTCAGAATTACTGGGGGCATCTGTAACCTGATGCGCTGCGATATAGGTAGTAGGAATACTGGAGCCAGAATAATAAGACTGTGCCATAACGACAACAGCATTAATGACTTCCGAGGAGTACGGCAAGTAAGGGAGAGAACGGAGCGCAAGAAAGCTTTGCATTTCTTTCAAGTTTGTTCCGCCGTATCCGACAGGAAGTACTGTGGGATTTGTATGAGATACAGTTGGTGCTGCCTGCACAACATAAGTGGCAGGAAGCAGGTCATAATACATATTTGTAGACGCAGTTACAGTAGGATCAAGTGTAACCGGAAACTGTCTAGAAGAGTCATTCATCCATGATGCATCAGCTGTAACATCGAGTATCCATCTGCTGTCTTGCTTGCTTAAATCATATTTAGCGTCTGTGGAAATTGCGCCAGAAGCATCTACCATAAATGGAGCAGGAATTGTGTAGATGAGATCTCCTTTTTTATCAGTGAAAAGAATAGAGCCGTCATCTCCCAAAGCTGGCGTCACATTTTTAGTACCAACTATGAAAGAATACTGATAATTCTCTTGAGGCTGGTTGATTACAATGCTTTCTTTGATTGTATAACCTGAGTTGTGGTATACCAGATCTGTATTGGGGAAAGCATTTTGATATTGGACTTCCGAATAGCTAAGCTCTTGGTTTGCGACCTGTTCGGCCGTGAGCTTTGCGGAAGCTTTGGTATCCTTTGCAGCTGCATTAATGATGTCTGCTTTGATGATTTCTTTTTTAACATCTGGAGTCGAAACCCCGTGAACAGTTGAAATTATGCTATCTTTTTCTTGTTTAGACACACTACTTTGCGTTGACATAAGAGAACCTTCTTCAGATTCGGTAGTAATATTAGAGGTATCAAGGCTCTCTGATGGTTCGTTAGTCGTGCCACTGCTTTCGGGTGCAGTATTTTCCGATATCGTCGGAGTTGACAAATCAGGAGTCGATTCATTCTCGCTGATTTCCTCTTGTTCTTCCAATACTGGCGGTGGATTATCGCTTTCCGTCTTCTCAACTACGCTCGTTTTTTGGCTCTCGGAAAGAGACATACTGAGAGAATACTCATCAATCTTGAATTCAAATAACTTTGAACTAGAGAGATCCGCTGGGAAAGACATTTTTAATGAACCATTGGTTGATGAGTACATATCATTTTCTTTTTTAAGAGATAGATCAAAATCCTGCCATTTTCCACTTGAATTCTGATAATGAACGGGAGAAGAATACTGTACTGCTAAGAATGACCCATCGCTCATTCGATATTGTTTTACAGACTCCTCTCGAAGCTCTTCAATTTCACCTAAAACATAGACATCTCTACTTTCATTAATGGTGGAGCTGTCATTTGCATTTGTTTCATAATCTTGAGGAGTATCGGCAGCAGTTGGATCGGTTTTAACAGCCAATCCGGATAAGGGCATGAGCTGAATCACGAGAACAAGTACCAGTAACAAAGAAATAATGCTTTTACAAGTTTTTTTCATTGGTCATTTCTCCTTTATAATAAGTGGCTGTTTTATTGTCCCGCCCCAAGGACTCCGCTTGTTTTATGCCGACATCTATAAAAACACATTTGCGATAACATTGTGTTAGTCGAAATGTGGCTCAATTTGAGACGCCATTTTAGTTCGATTTAAAATCGTCCCTAAATGATATCCTTCTAATAAATAGAACAACTTACGAGCGGATTTATAACAGGGAAAACAAAAACCACCTCAAAGTAATAGCCTTGAGGTGGAAAAACTACAATTTTGCTTTTTAATAATGTACTGTATTTGATACAAGGTACGCAGATTCAATAAAAGTGCCAGAGGAAGAACGAATGGTTGCATTAACAACACACCGATAATAATATCCTGAGGTGACATACCGACTTCCGGTTTTTGCCACGGTGCCGATACCTGATGCACTCCATGTATATAGAGGAGACCATGTTCCTCCATCAATTGATCGTTGAAGTGTGAGTGAAATGCTGATGGCATTGGAAAAGTTATAGGTTGAGACAAGTGTGGAGCATGTTGCAAGCCCATTAGAAACAATGGAAGTAGAAGCAGACATAGTGCAAATACTTTTGTAATCATCTACGATAATTGGGCCTTCCGGAGTGTTAAGATCAACAGAAGAAACTTGAAAGATACCGATTAATAGTGTTGCTAAAACGAATAATGCAAATAGTCGATTGGTTTTCTTCATGGTGATGATATTCCTTTCAGTTTCAAATACCAAAAAACGGATAATCTAAAAGAACGCAACATATTAATGAATATTAATGCTATTGGCAATTTCCTTTACAGTTACAATATCGAGTTTTGTGGTATTTAAAGATACAAAACAGGGGACATTGGGTTCACTCCAAGTAACTACCGTCGTTCCCTCTTTTTCTGTGATTATTGCTTCGTAATTATGGACCTTAGTTTCTTCATAATAATCGATATCTTCTATGTCAGAGGTATAGTTTGCAACGGCTGAGTAAACAAGATTGATTTGAACAACCTGTGCGGGATCTAACTTGCTTTGGTACGTCGCATATTCGTTTTGAGCATCCTTATGATATGCAATTAATTGATACTCATCAGATAAGACAATCGAGAACGATGGAGTATGCGTAGAAATTGAATCTCCACTAGTGCTCTCATCATTTAGTTTCCAATTGATATACTCGGCGTTTTTCTCCAGAAAAAGATTTTGTACAGTTGTTCTAACAGTTGGGAAAGCCGCATACGCTAGGAGTCCTAAGAATAGTGCAGTAACTACTGCAATAGGGATAAAACGAAGGACTTTCCAGGTGGATATACCTGTTCTTTGCCGTTCTCGCCTTTTAATTTCTTTGCGTATTCTTTTTAGACATCGGTCTTGAATATCTTTTGGAACATCTGCAGAAGGATCATTTTTGAGTTTTTCATTTAACTCAATGAGTTTTTCTCCTTCTGCATATGCGACTTTCTCCATCATAAGACGAAACACCGCATCCTCCAATTCATCATTAAATCTATCACTCATAAACTACACCTTCTTTTATCAGTTCAGCTTTTACCCTTTTTCTGGCGCGACTCAATCTCATTCTTACAGCGTTTTCTGTACATCCGAGTGATTCAGCAATCTCTGCAGAAGAGAGTTCTACATAGTAGTAGGCGAAAAGCACGTGCTGATCTGCTTTGCTCAGTCTCGGCCAGATTTTGGTGATGTAAATTGAATTCTGGAGCAATGTAATATAATCATCCATTGAACGCTCGTTGTTTGGGGAAAAGGAAGATAATTCATCGCTATCGACCCAGAGAATGTGATCATTTACTATTTTGCTATGACGCAAGTAATTGATGGCTGTATTCCTGACTATAGTGACAAGATAAGCGGGTAAAGTGTAACAGTTCAACTTCCGAATAGTGTCTAGGTTTTCAATAATTTTGATTAAACTATCTTGAACAATGTCCTCTTTGACGAACTGGTCTGAAATAAACTCTTGAGCAGTATGGAATAATAATAGTCGATACTGCTTGAAAATCTCACTCACATAATCTGCAGCATCTGGATCTTCTATCTGAGAAATGAGATAGGTAATCATATTATTTCTCCCTCCGAGAAGCACTCTTATTTATTTAGACAAAACAAGAATTGAAATATAACAGCCTGCTTTTACTGGCAATTTACAGCTATCAAGTAATCGTAGAATGTGTTGCACGAATAGTTTAAAAAATGTATTCATCCTTGAAGAATATCTATTATTCGTGTATTTTGGAACATTGCATTTTTAGAAATGATATACTTTCCTAAATCGAAGGGGAGGTGTATGATGTGCATAGTTTTGGAGATATTCTCTCAGAGCTTAGAGAAGATCGTGGGCTTACCCAGAAAGAATTGGGGAAGATGCTGAATGTTACTGGCGGGGCGATTTCTAGCTATGAGAAAGGTGTCCACTTCCCGGATTTTGACAGATTAATTCAATTGGCGTCGATTTTTAATGTCTCAACTGATTACTTACTTGGTTACTCAGATGTTGATATTTCACCAAGTGCATTAAAGGCAACTTTTGCTAACGGAAAGACAATTGCAGAGTTAATTACGCAGTTAAACGCATTGTCACCAGATGCACAAAATGCATTAATGGTATTAGTGGATGTTTTGAGTGAGCACTGATGAGATCCAATGAGAGAAGTGATCCTTTTTTTTAGATAAAGGATCACTTCACACGTATCCGAAAAATTGCAGCTTGTTTTAATAATATGTTGAAAAAAGGCAATTGGGGGACATATTAAGATACTTTTATAAGGTTTTTAAATTGAAATCTGACCTCGATTATTGAGAGTGTTCAGCTATTTATGCAGCAACTTATAATAATTGAAGCAATAACCTCCTGCGGATTCTTTGTGGATCCACAGGAGGTTTCATTATACACAAATATTTATTTGAAACATTAGTTTTGCAGATTTGTGTCCCTAAACATAGGCGTGAAGACATAATTATATAAAGTCATCTATGACGTCAATAGAAGTAAAAGGATAGTTGTTTATAGCAAGAAGTGAAGACAATGCAGGATAATTTCTAATTATCTTCAATTTAACTCTTGCATTTGGAGGGAAACAATATGGAAAAAACATGTTTTGTGATTATGGGATACGGTGTAAAAAACAACCTAAATCTCGATTTGACATACACTATGATTATTAAACCATGTATAGAAGAAAACAGATTAATTCCGTTTCCATTATACGCTGAAAGTGAATATAACGCTTTTAGATGCGATGAAATATCCGGTTCCACCGCAATTGACTATAAATTTGTAACATGTCTAAACGGTGCTGATATAGTAATTGCAGATATTAGTACGATGAATGCAAATGCAATTTATGAACTTGGCGCAAGGCATGCGTTAAAACCAAGGTCAACTATCCTTTTGTGTGCCAAAGAAAAAGGCCATGAGTTTAATTTCTTTGATATCACATATGTTCCAATTCTTTTTTACGAACATTCGGGAATGGCATTAGAGCCAAAATCAGTTTCAGCTGCAAGAGAAAAGCTAAATAAATGTTTGGACTTTGCTATTAATTCATCCTCACCTTTTCCCGACAACCCTATTCAAAGAGCTTTGATTGAAAAGCAGTCATATGATGGTAATCTAAATCCTGAGCCAAGCATTTATGAACTTTACGTAAAAGGCAAACACGAATTAGATATCAATGACCCTAAAAGTGCTGTAGTAACCTTAACAGAACTATATAAAAGTGCACCATCAGAAGAAAACTTGTTGCTTTTATCTTTGGCACAATACAAAATAGCGGAAATGGATGGGAGCTGCAAAGGATTAGTTGAGTGCATTAACTTCATCAGAAGTAATATTAGTGTTGAAGACTCAACATCTGAGTATCTTTTTGGTCGCCTAGCTGCAATTAGCTTACGTATTTTTAACTTATCTGGAGATCAACAGTATTACCATGATGCATTAACCTATTATCGACGAGGTGCTGCCTATAGTAAGAAGAACCTATATTGTCCAAGAAACTATTGCGCGCTCCTTTTTAGAATATATGAGCTTACAGATGACATGAACATTATTCGAGAGTACTATTATACAGCGATTCATTTTGCGAAATTGTTCATAAATTCTAATGTAACAGTAAAGAACTCAGGAGATTATAATGACAGAGTTTATTATCAGTACAATGTAAATGATTTAAAATCCATTACGGAAGGAGAATACATTAATTTTGAAAAGATGTGTCGAAGGCTAGAAATGGACTCCGATATTACCACCAGGCAGAAGGAAACGATTGAAAAAGGAATTCACAAGTTAAAGGAAGATATCGAGCAAATGTATAGTAGAGTTAATCCTGTCTCAGATTGAGAGACAAATAATAATCGAATACTTCTCCTGCCCATATTCGAATGTTGCGACAAACAGTATCGTCCGAAAAGAAAGTCTCAATATTAGTCAGAGCGAAAGGATCAGTTTTTGTGCAGAATCGTCCACCTTGCAAGATTCCTTCTTCTCGAATTCCTATTTCATTCATAATAAGGAGAGGGAGATCATTAAGGATGCCTATTGTTCCCTCAATCTGACAGAAGGGGCTAGTTAACGCTTGCCCCGAGACATCAATTTCCTGAGGATAAAAGAAAGCTGGATTTTCTGCTCCTCCCCTTTTTTTGAACCCCTTGTCGATATAGTATTGTCTAAATGCAACTACAATGATGCCGTAGCACCTTTTTATCATTCCTTTTAAATAATTCATAGAATCAGAAAGGTCATAGCAATCTGCCCGCAAAGTAATCGTTTCAATACCAAGTTTATCAAGCATTTGTTGAAGTCTATCTAAAAAAAACTCTTGTTCTATTAAAAATGGATTTGGCCGGCTTAGAAAAACTGTAATTCTTTCTTTCTTCATTACTTGCACCACCCAATAAACACCTATACTGTTTCTTCCAATGCAACAGATAATTAGAAATTATCCTGCAATAAACTTGGAGAACGAAGATAGTTTTACTTGAAGTGGAGCAAAAGGGATGCGGTTTGCGCAATTTCAGATGACATAATAGACAGCAAATAATTGAGTGATTATTCAAAAGGAAGTTATAAGAGATGCAGCCAGCGCTTAATAATCAGTTTCCATCTCGCGGAATTGGACGTCCACAGATTGTGCTTTTGGGTAATGGCCTGGAGTATGAGTTACAAGGCAGTTGGGATGAACTGGTCGATGCCCTCACCGCGCCGGAACTTCGGGGCCATGTGCCAAAGGAAATGAAAGACATGCCGTTTCCTTTGCGATATGAGTTTCTGTCGACATCGCCTTCCATGCCATATCCTTTGAATGGCAATAGTATTGCGCTTCAAAATCAACAGCTTTTAGGCGCAATGAAAAACATGTGCCACGAAAGCAATGCCTATATGAAACGTCTGCCCGAATTAGAAGCGGATCATATTTTTACGACGAATTACTCCTATTGCATAGAGAAAGGGTTCAACGAAAAGTTGGACTTTACGAATCCCCAAACAAGATCGCGACGGCGCTTTGATTTACGGAAAGCGGAGCGGGGGAATGGACCCAAAGTAAAGCAGGAGCGAACCTATCATCTTAGTACGGGCTATTCCTTAACGGATGGAAAGCACCGACCAACTGGGATCTGGCATATCCATGGTGAGTGCGGTAATTCGCAGGGGATTATACTAGGACATGACAAGTATTGTCGTTTGTCAAGCCGCATTGAATCCGTTTGTGATCTGCCAAACGCAGCGAATACAAAACGTTACCACGGCCATCCGGAAGAGCGCCGGATGCTGACGTTTTATTCTTGGCCGGAGCTTTTTTTGTTTGCCGATGTTTACATACTCGGACTCAAAATGCACGAATGTGAGTTTGACCTATGGTGGCTGCTCCGGCGCAAGCAACGAGAGCAATATGCAGATGGCCGAGTCTATTTTTACGAAAGACGACCAACTGAAGGATTCAGTGAGTCGCGTTTTCGGCTATTGGAAGCGCACGGAGTCCTTATGGAAGACGTCGGGCACACGACGGAGGACGCATATCAGGAGTTCTACTTTGACGCGCTGGATGATATTCAAAAGAAAATCGCAATTCACAGGTGATGACAAATACCCGATTTACTGAAACAGAAATGAAATAGCACCCTCGGGTCTTGAGGGTGCTATTCATGTAAAAAAGTACATGAAGCAGTGTGCTAATTATCAATTGTAATGCTATTGCGAGGATGCTTTGTAGCGAGAATACTACGGAGTTTTGAGGATGAAACGTGGGTGTAGATTTGTGTTGTTGAAATTGAACTGTGGCCCAGCAGATGCTGAATATATCGCAGATCCACGTCTGCATCCAGCAGCAGAGTAGCAAAGGAATGACGGAACATGTGCGGCGTGATATGTAATTGTGCGTCAATGACCTTGACATATTTATTGAGAATCAGCCTCACGGATTGATCTGATAAGGGACAGCCTCGGCGGTTTAGAAAATAGAAGTTGCTTTCATTGGGTTGCTCAGCCTCTCTGTATGCCGTTAAAATCTGGATTACCTCTTGATTTTCGATCTGAATCATACGCTCTTTTCTCCCTTTTCCCCGAATGCGAATGAGACCCTCGACCAAGTCGACGTCTTGTTCCGTGAGTCCACATAACTCTGAAACGCGCATACCGGTAGCAAAAAGAAGCTCCATGACTGCGGCTTCGCGCAGGGCAGTTCTTCTTGCCGTAGCGCCGTTTGCGTGGTGCACCTTCTGGTGTGCCTCGATCAGCATTTGCTCTATGATACGAAGGGGAACAACTCTGGGCAATGTGCGAGTTGGCGGCATCTTTAGGCGAATTCCAAGAAATGGGTTTTCGTCTAAGAGCTGTTCTTCATATAGATAGCCACAAAATACTTTGACAGAGGCGATCTTGCGCTTCACACTTCGTGGCTTGAAATGTGCATTTAAACACGAAATATAGGATAGAATGCTCTCTCGTGTGATATTGCTATCATAACGTGCCAGATGGGAGAAAAACTGCGCGAGATCAGTTTTATATCCTTTGATTGTTTTCTCGTCCAAATCTTTTTGAGATTTGCAGAATGCCAGATACTGCTGAACAGAATTAGACAATTCCATGGGTCCCTCCAAAATAGTAAGAATCATGGAATATATCATACAACATTGGATGAGAGTTTTGAAACATTAAATGTATAGATGTACAATTGAGTATATGCTGTGGTTGTTGCAATGTGTGGGTTAAAACCTTAGCGAAAACTATTTTGAATACGCAATTGACTTCGTGGAAATCCTATCGTATGATTCTATTGAGAATGATTGCATCAAGATGCAAAATATTTCAATAAGGAAAATGGCGAAATAGAGTTCCAACGAAAATGCTACTTGAATAAGCTGATTCTAAATAAGCATAACGGATTGATCAAAGTCATTACTGGAATTAGAAGATGCGGAAAACCATATCTGCTTTTTTTCTCTTTTTAGAGCACACCTGCTTGTAGAGGGAATGCAAGAGAATCATATCATTGAGATTGCCTTTGATTCCTTTGAAAACAAATAATACCGAGATCCAGAAGTGCTATACCCGTATATTAAAGGATTGCTGCAAGATGATGGAATGTACTATCTCCTTCTGAACGAGGTGCAGTTTTTGGATGAGTTCGAATCTGTGTTAAATGGATTCATGCGGATCAAAAATGTAGATGTTTATGTAACGGGCAGTAATGCAAAGTTTCTCTCCAAAGATATCATTACAGAGTTTCGCGGCAGGGGAGACGAATTGCATATTGGGCCACTCAGTTTTGCGGAGTTTATGGCCGCCTATGACGGCAACAAATATGACGGCTGGAATGAGTAAATATTGTACGGAAGGCTGCCTCCTGTCGTTCTACTTCCGACCACCGAGCAAAAAACAGAGCTGTTAAAAAGCCTGTTTGAGGAAACATATATTAATGATATTGTCGGGCGGCATAGAGTGCGTAATCGAGATGAATTGGAGGAGCTACTGAACATCCTATCATTTGGCATTGGCTCATTTACCAATCCCAAAAACTGTCGGACACTTTTAAGAGTGTAAAGCATATCTCCATCAGCACCAATACAATTAAAATAATTTGGAGTATTTAACTGACGCATTCTTGATAGAAGCAGCGCACCGTTATGATATCCGAGGGAAGAGATATATCGATACGCCTCTTAAATACTATTTTACTGACATTTTTACTGACATTGGGTTACGAAATGCACAAATTAGTTTCCGGCAGTAGGAAGAAACGCATACGATGGAAAATATTATTTACAATGAACTTCGTGCTCGAGGATTTAATGTAGATGTGGAAATTAGTCAACGTGATCAAAATGGAAAGGCGAGCCGAAAACAACTTGAAATAGATTTTGTTTGCAATAAGGGATCAAATCGCTGTTATATTCAATCTGCATTTGCATTGCCCACACGAGAAAAGACTAATCAGGAACAACGCTCTCTGCTTCGTGTTGAAAATAATTTTAAGAAAATAATAGTTGTAAAAGATGCATCAGGCCCCTGGTATACCGAAGAAGGAGTTTTGGTAATGAGTGTTTATGATTTCCTTTTGGATATGGAAAGCACGGAATGTTGATGTGATAGATACCCTTGTAGAAATTATTTGGCGCGAATTATAAGATTAAGAAGCAGGGGGATCACTTACTAACTGATTAACAAAGAATTTGGATGCAGACGATTGCTACAGTGATGAGAGATAGCTATATTTAAACATATTTCAGCATCTTCAATATGATTAGCATCCAAGCGTAGAAAGCTTTACTATACTGTCGAGTGGAAAGAGAAAAATGCCTTTGCACGGAAGGACTTTTCCATTGGTGGTAATTAACTGTTTGACTTCTGTTCAATCAAGACTACAGTTACAAATTCCAACACTAGAGAAAGGGGGATGGGACTTGCCGCTTGATGACCGCAATTTGAGTTGGAGATCGTCGGAATTTCGATCATTCCAGCGAAGTGATTATCACAATTCGTCATCCCCCCCAAAAAATTGATTTTTGTGGCATATTGAAATCGGCAGTGGACAGATGATGCGGCTTTTGGTATAATAAATAATTACCAGTGGAACGATAAACTCATCCAGAAAAACTATAGGAGGAGAGAAAGTTGAACTTAGAAATATCTATTTTTTTGCGAAAGCTATTGGCAAGTCTATACCAAAGCGGTGTAAGGGATATACCGTTTTCTGGTGCTTCGTATAATGCAGGTGTGAAGGCGCTCCAATCCTCCCTGGAGAAAATGGTTCCAGAAGATACTTTCGAAAAAGTATCGGACGCTTTTGTAAAAACACCAGTACAAGAAGAGTACAATCAACTTCAGGATTTGCTCATTGAGCTTAATGGCGATATTATAGGGTTTTCATCTATGAAAAATCCGTATTGGAGAATGTTGAGTATCAATATGACTCCATATTATGCTAAAAAAATACTTGATGAGCCGACAAGCCTTCAAATTTCCAATGAACAATTTTCTGTAATTGCTAACCACTTTTGTGAAGCAGCGGGTGTGGATGTATGGGAAAGGTTTTAGAAATACTGACGGGAAGGGATTCTTGTCAAGAACTTGATCAGTTACGTTGCGAGATTGAGATTTTTACGAAAATGTTACTCAGCAAATATATGGAAAAAACAAAATTGTATTGCAGTCAACATTCTCTCTCTCCAAATAATACCAAGAATTTTTATGATGCTGTTTGGGGGACAATTGAAATTAACGAGGGTGAAATATTTATATTGAACAGCCCACTCCTTCAACGACTTCGCAGAATCAAACAGATAGGTCTTGCTGATCTTTTATACAGTAGTGCAAACCACAGTCGCCTTTCCCATACGCTCGGAGTATTACAGACAGCTTCTTCTATGTGGGCACAAATTGAACGTGAATTAGGAAAGAAGGGCGTGGCGGTTGATGATGACATTGAGCAAATCATACGACTTGCCGCAATATTTCACGATTGTGGACATATGTTTTGTAGTCATGCATCAGAGCGATTCTTTCAAGCGGATAGCTATAGTGAAAAATATGAGACAATTGAAAAAGTAAGGGGACATTTCAAGAAAAAATTACAAATCAAGCCCTCTTTATCAGAAATTATATCTTTACTCATAGTTAATTCGCCCGACATTCGGGAATTACTTTCTACACTTGATAATGGGTTGAATCAGCTTCAATTTAATAATAATAAGCAAGATGTTATTGTTGAAAAGATTTGCTGTCTTATTATAGGATTTCCCTTTTCAGCAAAGACGATACCTTATTCCCAAATTATCAGTGGACAGATTGATTCCGATAAGCTAGATTACTTGCGACGGGATTCCCATATGACAGGTGTTCCTGTCGCCGTAGATATGTCACGCGTTTTCCAGAAGCTGCGCATGGTTCCAACCAAACAGCAGTATAGCATGCTGTCTGACGCAGGTGAATCTGCCGAGAAAATATATAAACTTGGAATAGCACCTGCGGCCATTAATACGGTAGATCAGTTAATTATCTCGCGCTATATGATGTTTGAAAACATTTATTTTCATCAAAAAGTGCTCACCGCAGAAGAAATGTTGCGATATGCACTTCAGAAACTTGATAGAAGTACTAGTGGTCTGCTGGATAATTTTTCTGTAATCATGCAATTCGATGATGCCACTATTGTTAATGGTAACTTTAAGAAATCCGTTGACGAAATTGCAGATACTCAATATCATATCAAAGATGAAACTGTATTTAACGAGGCATGTGCGCTCTTGTCTGAACTGAGCTTTAGAAATTTGTTTAAACGATGTATATCTTTTACGAGCGAAAATTTAACAAATGTTGGACAATTAGAGACCTCGTTTTATTCCAAGACCTTTGTCTATAGAGATTTGGACTCGCAAAAAACATTTTTGGAGGCAGTAAAGTCTGAAGTAGTAAAGATTAAGGGCTTATTAGAAGAAAAATATCATTATTCTAATAAAACAGATATTCTTCTTATTATCACTCCTGAAATATCTGCAGCATCTCTAAATAGCAATATCGCAATTGCCGACAAAATCAATAGAGATCGCAACATGGTATTTGAGGCAGATAACTGGTTAAAAAGCCGGTCAACCCGAAAGCCGCAGAACTACCTTGTTTCCTATGAGGAAGATCGCTATATTGTTTATATAGCAGCAGAAAAGGTACTCTTTCGTGAACATGGCCTACTAATTAATGACACGATTATTTTTGACGAAACTGATGAAGCGGAAATTACCAACATTAAACGAGTGCTTGACAGTGCGGGATATTATAAAGATGCATTTGTATTAATTCCTGATGAGGAGCTTAAGCGGTATGCGCCAAAAATTGAAGCTTTGGTGGATAAATGGAAAACATATGAGCGCTTTGATACCGAACGAGGGGGAAGGAGAAGCATTGATGCTATAAGTTTGAGTTCATTCATAAAACAATTCTACCGTTTTCGTGAAGAGCTTCATGATTTTGATGTATTTGTACGCGGGTGCCTAGATTTGTTGGAAAACGTGCGAGTAATAACACGCTCAGATATTCTTGCCGCTTTGAAAACAAACTTGAACGAAATAATGACAAGATATAATTGTTCTTCCGATCAGATGCAAATATGTTGTCTAGGTACTGTACAGGATGGAGGAAGTCAAATCTCATATCAGATTAATGATGTAAATAATATTTATGAAGAATGTTACCAAAAGGCGCCTTTTTCGGTCTGTAGACTTGATGACTTGACACCAGGAGAGTTGAAACCAGTGATTGTCTTCATTGAAGATGCATTTTCCTCAGCAAGACAGATTACATCAATATTTGAAACGTATATGGGTGTTCCAATCGAACAGCGTCAAACTGCCGAAGTTCATGTCAAAGAACTCTCAGATGAAATGAAAGAAAAACTAAAGCAGACAAAAATTATTTTCTCTTTTCTTTTCTATAACCGATCCAACGAAGAAAAATTCTTGGAAAGATTACGTGAATTAGGGCTCCAAGATGTACATTTGGTTTCTTATGATGATTTCCCAGACGGCTATTTTATGCGTCAAAACATTGTAGATAGGGATGGACAAGATACCGCTTACAAATATTACGAGGCGGCTGGTAAAATGCTGATTCGGGAAAAGGCCTATGAGAACGGACAGCTGAAAGCAAATTGGGATAATGACAGAATTCAAAGTAGCTACCTTGGCTATAATAACGATCAGCAACTAATTGTTTTTCCGTGGAATACACCTACATATACAATGACGGCGCTTTGGTTAGGCTCAAAGCGTGAGCAATGGTACCCATTGTTTCAGCGAGTTGATAAATCGTGAAAACGAGTTGGCTGGCTGTAGAAAAATTACTGCACCAAAAGACTATCGTTTTTTTAGATTGAAGTGAGTACCATGATGATTTTACAGCTGGATTCAATTTGAGATGAAAAACCCGAGAGTATTCCGGTTTTATTTCCGAAATCTCTCGGTTTTTCTGGTTTTGAGTCAAAGAAATGAGACTGCCGCAAGGTAGTGTGGTAGTGTCAAGAATTATGCACAAATTTGTTTGCAGACTCTGCGAATGAAGTCAGCCAGCCAAAGAGACATCGTTCTTTTAAAATTGCTCTTCAAGAGCCGGCTTCCGTTATTGGGGCTTTCAGCATGACACTCCCCTGGCTCCACTAGGGGGTGAATAAAAAGCTTTGGCAAATAATCCTCTAAGATTATACAGAAATGATTTGACGACAGCAACACTACATAATCGAAGAGGAGTTATTGGTGACAAGAAGACGAGCGTGAATTAAGCAACGCACTAAAACAGAACGCTGACCTGTTTTACAGGTGGCGGGGCTATAGATGAGATGAAATGATTTAGTGCCCCTTTCAGGGGTCAGCAAGTAATAAGCCCCCCTGGGGTCTGAGCACTAGTTCACTAGTGGCTATGATTTTTAATCTTTTCGAGGCTGCACCTTTTGAGACAGCCCCTTATAATGACGCTGTTAGCTTGCCCCCTGGTACTACCAGCGGTGAATAAAATAGCTTTGGCAAATTATATTTAATCTGAATCCTGTTTTTTCTTTGCTTTTTTATTCGATGGGCTCCCGATAACCTTTCCTTTTGATATGTTAGATAAGCGGATGGTAAATTGAAAAACTCCAGCAATTCGAACTTCTACGAAAGCTTCACCTGCTCGAAAGCCTTTTATTACGGCAATTGCAATTGAAATAATAGTAATAACAGCAAAAACAGCGACAATTATTAGTGATAAAACAAGATACTTGTTCATTCGTAATCCTCCTTCCGAGCTTGTCCGTAAGTACGCTTTTTTGCGAACATACAGTTTAAAAGAAAAGGCTATAATAAAATATAGCCCCCTCTTTTGTGCGTTTAGTTGGGGAAGTGAATCCCACAAAGTTTATTCATGCGAATTCTAGCCGTTTCTTTGGATACTCCATATTCCTTAGCAATTATCTTAAGAAAATCATTATAATTCTCACGGTTTTTATTATCGGAAAAATCTGATAATTTAGGCCAAGAAAGACCGTTTTGTGCGAGGAACGTTCGTAAAGACTGCCGTAAAGCAGGGCGTGGAACGAGAATTGCAGATGCAAAAGTATCTGCTTGCCATTCTGTCCACTCTACTGGTGATTTAACTTGATGATGAGAGGTGTAGATATGTTGTCTGCGATAACTACGACAGGCTCTGTTTTCAGTTGTTCCATAGAAGCGCTGGTGAAGAATCCAATGCCCTAATTCATGTGCTAGAGTAAATCTAAGTCGTGTTTCCATATTATTGGACAAAGAATCATCAACAAGAACTGTGCCTTCTCTTACGAGTATTTGATCTTGCTTTAGGGTCTCTTCCACCCTATAGATATCACGTACTCCTTTTTTAAAAACAGTTTCACCAAGAATTGCACCGTCTGGTTGTAGATTCTGATAATCTAATGTAAGATTGAAATGTGTTTCCATCAAATTCTCTATATCGCATGGAATTGGGATAGAAAGTGCGTCTGGTATGACGTGTTTAATAATTCTTTCACTTAATTCTTCAATTTGGTAGCGGCACAGTACAGGAACCCCATTGATATGACTGTAAGCGCTTTCATTAAAGAAAACCTGACTTTCCACTTTCAATACCTCTCTTCTATTTGCAATATGATAGAGTGAATTTGATACATAGCTCAAGTTTACTTGGAATGTTTTTTTATTATTGATTGTTCAAAGTCTTCCCATGTTTTAGGCTCTATATTGTGATTCTTTGCAGTTCTTAAAGCACGTCTAACACTAGGATCCTGTAAATATTCTGTTAAGTCAGGAGGCGGAATTTGTTCAAATTCACCTGCTAAATCAAATAAAAGGTCCTGCTCAGATGAGTTTAAAGAGAGTGCTTCACATATATTCCTTAGTTTTTCAATGCTTGGAGGATTACGACGCCCGTTTTCTATATCGGACCAGTATGTGGGAGAAAAATTCATGGTTTCTGCCATTTTTCGTAATGATAATCCATGCTCCACACGTTTAGCACGAATGAATTCACCAAATGTTAGTTTCTCATTATTCATGTTATCCCCTCTCAGAATGCAAAAAAACGCATGTTAGCGCGTCAGCATTGTTGCGTACATTCATTGCGTACATTATACTGATAATCTCAAGAAATGTCAATACAAAAACTTATTTAGTGCTGTTTTGACAAAATATTAATCATGCTAAAGGTTGCAATATAATACAACTGACTTTTTTTATTTCGATGTTTTTCCAATCGAACAAGGCATAAAATGGATAGTTCTAGTGGGTTGCTGGTTTTTTAGAAGCCAAAACAGGAATGACAGACTGTCTGTTAGGGTTCAAAAAGTTGCCTTAAATCTCGTAAATCTTTTTTGTTCGGAATAGACATATTACTCGAACAATTTAGATCTTGTTCGAAAAGTCCTGATTTTATCAGGGCTTTTTGCATGTCAAGGGGCTGGTTTTTGGTTGTCATGTACATAGATTTTTTTGGCCGATTTTGCAGACAATAAGGATTTGAACTCCCGTGAGGTAAACATCATACTTTCAGCAGGTAGTTTTTTTGGAAATCTACCTGCTTTTTTCGTTTTAAATACAATCTGAAAAGGAGAAGAAATTTTGATCATTTCGGCAATGCTTGCATACGAAGTAAAATACCTTACGATAGTTTTTCCTTGCACAGAGCAGAAGCCCTCTGAACAACTACGAGAGTTGGATGCTGCGGCAGACATACACGATATGTGAGTTCATTCATTTGTGAAACCGATGGAGTTTTACCGGCTTGAGCAGCAGAGTCACAATTTGGATGGATTGAATTATTTCGCGAAGCGCATGGACAGTTTATCTGACCGTAAGCTTCGCCAATTTTATGCCGCGATGGAACAAGAGAAGTTCTATGATATCCCTGTGCTGATCAAGCAGATCGCCGTTCATACTGATCTCTCCGACGAGGGACAGAGCATATACTGGCCGGAGATCTACCCCACGGCGGGGAACATGTCGCTGAGTCGAGGGCGAGGTTACGTTGGTCGATGTGGCGCAATACACCAGTCCCCAGCCCGGTCAGGAATATACTGTCACCGGCACGCTCATGGATAAAGCCACAGGCGAAGCATTCAGCAGAAATGGACATGTAAGCGGAATGCTTGAAAAACCGCCATCGACAAGGCGGACGGCGATCTCGTTTGGGATATCGTAGACCTTATGAATCTGCTGATTGCGAATCCCAATCGCATTCAGTGTGTACTAGAGGAGCACCAACCGAGTGCGCAGGCGCAGAAGCTGGAGCGGGAGAATGAGAAGCAACTGGACGCAGCTCATTTAGATAGATATGCCATTCGGAAAATGATTCAAACGATATCTGTTGATATGGTGGAAAACACATTCAATGAAAACCATGTTACAGAATTAATGCAGGAGAAGCACCGGCTGGAGCTGGAGCTCGAACACTGCGCCGCCGTCGCCCAAAAGCGGGAATACGCCCAATCCCGTGTAGATGAAATCGGCACGATCATGGATGCACTGAAAAACCACCCGATGATCTATGGAGATCAGCTCATACGCTAGATCCTGGAGTGCGTCGTGGCGGAGTCCAAGGAACAGATCAAAGTGGTGTTTCTGGGCGGACTGGAAGTAAGACAAATGATTATATTTCAACTTCTGATTTAAATTTTAAATACCTCGGAATTTGGGCTAACCATCTTTAGTGAAAGCGTAGGTTGATTCCCAAAAAAGAATTCTGTGATTGCGCACACAACCACAGAATCGTATTACAGTTCCAATTTTTCAAGATGCTTGAGGTAATTCTTCTTGAACGCGCGTGCGTTTTCAAAGAAATCGGATTCGGATCTAGAAAATCCGCCAGATTCCATTTTCAAAGTCATGAGTTTACTGGTGCAGATGAGATCTGCGACCTGAAAAAGTTTATAATCAACGGGAGAGACCTTTCTAAATTCAACATTCAAAAATAGCGCATTGAAAACAGAGGTTAATATCTTCGTTAACTCGATTTGACCATTATCATAGTAAATGATGATATGATCAAAATGTTCGATATAATCCGCTGCATCCTTTAGTCTGTTGGAAATAGCTTTGGATAGTTTTGCGGTCAAATCAATGACATTCTCACATTCTGATTTTTTGACGGAGACTGAAATATAATGAATATCCAGTCCTCTGACAAAATGGAATAAAGCATTGAATAGGCGCTTGCGATCTTCTGCTAGATCATCTTTATAGATGGATTCCCGGCGAATCAAAGGACCAGTATGTACGGCGTGATCGAGATAGCCAAGATTGCTCAGGTGTGAATTGAAATTCTTAATGCTCTGCTGAATATCAACTCCTTGGTCGTGTAACACCATGGAAACAATGTAGTACGGCGCATGAGGTTCAAATTCACCAAAGTCTCCAGATTCGTCGATAAAAACACTCAGAAGTTTTTCCCGCATAACTATCTCTTCTTTCGCGGAATAAAAATGGCGGGGAAATTCCCCGCCGCTCGGTGGACCAGGGTCTTTCGACCAGCCCAATCAGCCAAAACTGATTACAAACGAATTGTATCACACAGTATTCGCTGTTGTCAAGATTAAGACTGATTATTCTTATTATATGCAGCAAAGAGAATATGATATACAGTCCTGGAGAATATGCCAGGAATAATGATACGGAAGAATATGTAAAGGGCAATTTTGAGTCAGTAATACGAAATGATTTGATTGCTGAGATCCTCTACTGCAACCAGTCGATTGTATGGTTTGGAAGTGGATTTAAGCGCATCAACAGTTTGCACAAGGATGTTGAAGTATAGTTTTCCTATGAGAGTGTCGAACTTGGGTTCGAGTTCATCCTATATAGGCTGCAACTTCAAAGTGACATTTCAAGCGTCACTTTAGATGTCATTTTGAACGGAATCGAAATGGAAGTTCTTGCGCGTTGAAGTAGAAGCCTGATTCTTCAAGGGGTGAGATTTCCAATCAGTATTTCGAGGATGGTACTTGTTATATTTTAAATCGACATCTTAGCCATTTTGAGATTTGCTCAATTATTAAAGTGAAAATTCAAAATGGTACTGTAATTGTATTAAAAATGTATATTAGGCTGTCCCTAACTTGCTGGATTCTGACATAATATTAAAGAGATGAAAATATATAGATAAGGGGAAATTTACATCTGTAGTAATTTGTGAAAAAGTACGCTTCTGTTTTTCCAGAATTTTAGAGAATAAAGGACAGCTGTTTGACATGCGATATGGCTTCCAAAAGCTTTCTGGTTTTGATGAATTTTGATTAAGATAATGATGATGCTTGCCCAATGGGGTGTATTCAATTGGGACAATAGTATTCCAAGTAGTGGGTGGCAGCACGTTTTTTTAAGCGTATTTCTTCGGATATACTGACTGTATGCCGTATTGACAAGAAGTGTGTAGAGAATGACGATAATTTGGATGTTTTTTTCATTATTATATGGCCGACTATAAGAGTAGAATATGCAGCCAATAATTGTGATAACGCGGTACGAGATATTTGACTTCAATATTTTGGGAATTGGTGTCCCACAAAGAAAATCGGTCAAAATTCCGCCTCCAAGCGCTGTAACTACACCCGAAAACCAAGCAAGACAGGGGGGGAATCCGCTAGTAAGACTGGCCTCAATACCGATGGAGATGAAAGTACCCAATGAACTCGCGTCAAAAAAACCTACTAAGCCTTTTGCAGTCCTATTTAAGGGAGCATCTCTATGAATGACGTAATAAATCCCAGCGGAGAGTTCTGCTATAATGACATCTGGAAGACATTCGAAAGTAAGGACCACGGGAATTCTTTGAAGAAGCATGATGTCACGGATGATGCCTCCGCCAAAAGCCATCCAAAATGCGGTAAGAAGAGAATGGGAGAAGAACTGTTTTTGACGTATAGATTTTTCGGCACCTAGAATACCACAGACCACGACACCTGCGTAATAGATGGATGTAAATAATGACATGGTAGATTGCCTCCTTATTAATCGGATTTTGGCAAAGTGTACCATGGTTTTTTCCGCATTACAAAGAAAGTTCATCCATGTCGCGACAAGGATAAAATTCTGGAGAATTGAGAAGACACGTCAGGACAAGTTCGGACAAGTAGTTATATTATTTAGAAATAAAAGAGAAAACAGGGTGGAGGAAAAAGAATTGTGCTATAGACCTGAACGCGTGTTTATACATAATCTATTTTTATGCTGTGGACGTCATATTGATGATTTTCATTTCGATATCTGCGATAATGTTTCGAGAGATTTTCGTTTCGAAGTGAAAAAAGTGCAAGGAATGTGCAAAGAAAAAATGGATTCAAACGGTGAGACTCGAATCCTTCCGGCTAGATTATCGAAATATGTGAAAGAAAGTATAGAAGAAATTCGGCATAGTACGAAGCAGCCAAAAAAGTCTAAGGATTACTGTCTATTTACTCTCCTTTCTAAGGTCCGAAACACTAGGGATTATTTGGCAAAACTGGATAATGTTAGCGATTGGAATCGGACATGTGATTCAGATCTTCAGGTGCTTGATCAGTTAGTAAAAGTGTATGATTATTTCGAGAGTTGTAACGCTGAGCCTATTAGCAAAAAAAGTCTGGAGAGGATTTTTGAAGTTAAAGGTAAAAAATATAATGATAAAAACCAGAAAAAATTTATTTTTTACCTATTAGAAAAAATATTCCCTCAAGTGAAAACGCCAACACATAGAAATTTTCTTTCAGAATTAAAGCAGCAAGGCTGGGAGAAATTAGTATTTTCGGATTTGGAGAGGCCAGATAAGAACTGTATTCTAACAGCTAATACAGAAAGCTTTGAAGAGATCCGCTCTCATTTTGAACAATTGCTGCAATTTTCTGATAACGAATACGAGCAAATCGGGACGCAACTGATTGCGATATTTATGAAATTGGAATCACTGTATAACGAAGGGGCAATTTTTGACACACCTCATACAGAAATGCAAAACTTTACGGCAAATCAAACGAAAACTACTAAGTTAGCCGATAACGCTCTAGAGTCGTTAGAGTACGATGGTGCTATATCTTCACATATTTTATACTTTATGAGTTGGCTCCCTATGCGTGATGAGAATGACCAGAACGAGGAACTAATAAATTCCGTTTCAAATGTAATAGATGTGATACGAGAAGATGTGCTTGCACAGTTGGGGACAGATATAACATTTGAAGATTTTTATAACAGAGACTACGGCTTGTTTGTTAGAATGGAACACATTAATTTGAGAAGAGCGCTCATTCTCGCTATGCATAACGAAGTTTCAATACATTCAAACTTTCATTTATTTTATGGTTTCGCTATATAGACTTGGGGAGGAGGGACACATAAAGTGAAAAATATCGTTGTATTTGGACCCACGCAGAGTGGCAAAACCACATTGTTGGGATATTTAGCGACTGCAATGCTGAGAAATTCTCAGTTTAATGAAGAAGTACTGAAGAATTTTAAGTTAATAAAGAAAATGACACCTACTGATGAATTTAAGATTGGAGATCCGAGCAATCCGGTGAATGTTCAGAAAGATATAATATTACCCTCGTTTATATCGTTGGATAGAGATGAATTGAGAAAATTTCGAGATGGAAGTACTGAGGGATCAACAAAAAGAATTCATAGAAAACAATTATCTATTTGCATGACAGAGGGTAACGAGAATTTCGAGGAGCAAAACGAAAATGAGAGTATCAAATGTGTGTTTACCGACATTCCGGGTTTTCGACAGCGTCTAAGTGATAAGTATCTCGGATTTTTTGAAGGGGAAATAGGGATCGCGGTAATTAAACTGAAAGAAATTTTGGAATTAGAAAGGCTGAGTGATTCACAAAACTCGGCAGATCAAGCAGAAAAAGCAAGAATTGAAAGGCGGCTTTTTGAGCCATTACGTATCTGGTGTGATTATCGATCACCTGGTCAATTGATGATTGTAATTTCACAAATTGATCAAGAGTTTGCGGTTGACAAAGAAAGAAAAGAAGCGATAAACTGTCAGATTGAATCAATAAACACTGCGATTAATTGCATTAAGAAGTATTTGTCTAGATTTAATAAGGGAGAACATATCCTCATTTCTCCTATTTCCATTAAGGTGGTTAGCGAGCCTAATCAAAAACACAAAGCGAGAATGAAAGTGTTTTTCCGCAGGGAAGGTGAAAATGTTTATACTACTCCTCATGATAAACATTTACCAGGTGACGGAACATTAATTTCATGCTTAAAACGATTAGTGGGGACAGAAGATGCTGATTCAAGTCGCCCATTTTCGATGGCAAATGTCTACAGAATAATGCGAACAAAAGTTGGTAATTCGACAAAACCAGTTCTCAGTGTTTTGGCTTCACATGGAAGTATTCATAAAACAGATGTTGTGACACTTGGCCCGGTTTTAGACAAACGCAGTAAGGAAAAAATATATGTGAAGTGCGCAATATCCAGTCTCAAAGCGGATGGCTTGTCAGAACCATCGAATGTTCTTTTAGAGGGGAATGTCGGAGGAATAATTTTCCAATCATTAAAGGATCAAGACTCGACTTCAAAAGTTTGTTTTGATTCAATTTCAACAAATTCCTCTATCAAACTCTTAAAAACGACCATTCTTTTTAGAGGAGATTTTCTTAGAGGAGATATAGTTCGGATCGAGATATATAGAGATGACTATTTGATGATAAATGGAGACGTTGATAGAATATATAATGAATTGTTAACATCTGTAATGCCATATGATATGTTGAATCTGTTCTGGTATGGCAAAAAGATTGAGGTTAATGTTGTCGAGATGGAAAAATGTGAGGATCGAATATGTCTTGGATTAATGCTCTCTAAAAATGAAAGAGATTCTTCTCGACATTTTGCTCTTCCTTGCAATGAGAATCGAGAGGTAAGACATCATGATAGCGTTTTAGTCTCCGTGGTAGACCCATATTATACCCGTATAGCAAGAAAAAAAGGTGGAAATGAGAGCCCGGAAGTACACACGTATTTTAGTGCGCGGATAACTGGCTTAGCGGAAAGTATCAATTATGATGATCTGGTATTTACATCCTATCCTTCCATGAATTTGACAAATATTCTTTCTGATACAGGAATTCCTCTAAGAGCTGAGCGTAAATTTGAAGACGGAAGAGAAGTGTGTTTTGTCGCGATAAAAAGTGCACAAAAAAATTATAGTCTTGACTCAGAACTTCCGAAGATAAGCAGGAATATTAGAAAATGGTATAACCGCGAAAATTACAGAAATTATGGAGGAATTAACTTGACGCTTTACAAGCGTACATTAGAAGATAATATAGATAATTTAGAAATGCAGAGAAGGAGAGACCACTGAGAATAAGATCAGAATTTAAATTGTGAGGATGTAAGTAATTATGCCTTTGGGGATTATATTTTCAAAGGGATACAAACATTTTAGTGATGCCTAGATTTTCTGAATTAGACACGAGGGTTCGAAAAGGTTGCCCAAAACAGCAAAAATTTTTTTTGTTCAGCACAGACATGTTATCCGGACAATTTAGATATTGTTTCCTGAAAGTGTTGAAAATCAGAATTTTTTGGAGTTTAAGGGCTTGGATGCTTTTTGTTCCGCTCCATAGATATTTAGTCCCTTTTTACATACCATCAGGCATTGAACTACAGTGAATCAATGTTTTATATGTAGCAGGCAGATTTCTTAGTGAAATTCACCTGCTTTCTATTACAATAAATCTGGTTGGAAGTCCAGCGTCCGGCTGGTAGTCTTTCCATCTTATGCCTAAGCTACAATAAGAGGAGCAGCTGGCTGGCCACTCCTTTCCTGGGCTATCATGCCTGCGCAAGCAAGTCTGTCAGATCCTTTTGTTGTAGCATTCGGTTTAAGCAGGTTGAGCCTATGGGTTCGTGTCACCCAACAGATTGAATCGGTAATGAAAAAAAGATGGTTTCCAGTTACACTATTTAGTAATGGGAGATTGACAATTAACGCAGTAGGCATTGACGTCTCAAAGAGAAAACGCATGGTTGTAGTAATGCGTCCCTTTGGCGAGGTCGTTTTTCTCCCTTCGAGGTGTCTCACACCGACAAGGATCTGACCTATCTGGCAAGAAGATAGAATCCTTTCCGAGTGAAGCCCGTGTGGTCATGGAGCACACGGGCTATTATCACGTACCGGACGCTGTAGTGATCCATTAGGCCGGTATCTATGTCTGGGCAGACTATGGAAACAACTCTTTGCGAAGAGCCAAGACCGACAAGAAGGACGCCATCAAGCTGGCAAACTATGCTCTGGATCACTGGCTCTCTCTTCCGAGGTATCTCCCGGAAGGAGGCACCCGGCTTATGTTGAAAACATGGTACTGTCAGTATGAGCAGTTCAGCAAGATGAGAACGATGCAGAAGAACATCTTTATCTCTCTCTGCTCGATGTCACTTTTCCTGACGCAAACAAGCTCTTCACCAGTCCGCCTAGGGAAAACGGCAGTGAGAAATGGGTGGATTTCGTCGCTCAATATTTGCATTGTGAGTGCGTCTGCGGTATGAGTGTAAAGATCTTTACCAAGAGTTATGAGAAATGGTGCCGTAAACACGGCTTCTATTTCAGAGAGGACAAAGCTCCCGATATTTACGTATTCGCCTGTGGACACATCTGCATTATCTGAGATAAATAATAAAACAATGCCCTTAGTTTTACAGGTAAAAAGATTATCGGAGAAACCCGAAAGCACTTGCTTTTCGAAGCAAGTGCTTTTTTTTCTTTTTCGGTTGTAATTTCCATTTTTCATAGATTACCAATACGAAAGGGAGAACTGTCACCACCCCGCAGCACTCGCGGCGAGAGGGGAGGTGAAAGAGACGAAAAACTCCGAAGAGAGGCGAATTCAGAATCAGTTTGGCGCTTTTTGCACACGTGTCCTGAAAAATGAGGCTTTGCGTATAGAAGCAGAGTATTCACGCACATCTGATCGGGAAAAACCATTTAATGATTTGCCTGAGAACGAATTAGCTCAGCTGAAATCAATTGATAAGTACTTTGAAAACAGTCATGTTTTTGAGGTCCGCGGGTTACCGGTTGTAGTTGTTGGAGATTTGCTTGCAAAAGCTCTCTCTGAGCTCTCAAAAGAAAAGCAGGAAATCATACTGCTGTCTTACTTTTTGGATCTAAGTGATCGAGAAATAGGGGAGAGGACGAATGCAATTCAGCAGACAGTGTCAAAGAGACGACATGGAATTCTGAAAGAGCTACGCACAATTCTGGAAAAGGAGGGATATGTGTGGCTCGAAGAATTGCACTAGTTCCGGTTCCAACCATCATGGCAGCGATCAGCGGGAACGAGCATGCACTGGCAGAAGTTGTTGCGCACTATCAGGGCTACATACGGGCGCTGTCAACGAGATTGACGAAAGATCAATACGGGAATGAGTATTATCTGGTTGACGAAGATATGCGCCTTCGTCTTGAAGTGAAACTCATCCGTAGTGTTATGACAGGCTTTCAAATTCTGCAGTCCTAAAGCAGTAATAATCTTCCTTTCAGAATAATGATCTGTACCTTGATAACTGAATAGACCATACTGTGGGCACAGACCCCGCGTGATAGCGACATAGGGAGCGACGCAAAGAAAAGCAGTACTGATTGCTTGGAGCGACCTCCGCAATCCCTTAACTCGATCCTGGCAGCTTCGGGCGCAATGACAGCGCGGGTGATACGCAACTCCAGCTACGGCCTCCCACTGACTTGAGGGGGAGTACTGCAATGTTTGATTCGTACGGCAGAGCGGTACTGGGACAGCCTTGCCAAAGGCGGCCTGCAATATGCCTATCGCCAGGGGAAGTGATAATGATGGCGAGTTCATTGTATAATAAAAAACCTCTATGCTATTGCGTTGAAATAGCATAGAGGTTTACATAATGTAAAAGCGAAGAGATCAAGCAACAAAATTATTCTTGTTTTCACACCTTTGCATCATAATTTGCGCTGCGCTATAATGAAAACCGTTAAGGCGTGGCGCTGTTTCTATAGATAGGAAGGAGGCTGCTATGACGACACAATCAAACAGCACCACACGAACGCCCGGAAAACGCACATATACCGTTGAGGAGATCGCTGAGATCCTCGACATTGGGCGAACATCCGCGTATAAGCTCGTTCGATCTGGTCTGTTTCAGACCGTGCGGATCGGATCAGCCATACGCATTTCAAAAGCGTCGTTTGATGATTGGCTGGATAAACAGATTTAGTACAATGGAGGGTTTATCATGGCGTCGATCAGAAAACGCAGAGGAAAATTTGTTGTTGTTTACTATTATACCAATGAGAGCGGTGAGCAAAAGCAAAAATGGGAATCATATGACACCGAGGATGAGGCAAAAACCAGAAAAGCCGAGGTGGAATATAAGCAGCAGGTCAAACGATTTATTGCGCCAAGCAAACTGACAATAGCGCAGTTTATGGACGATTTCGTTTCCCTGTATGGCGTGAAGAAGTGGGGACCGAGTTCCTACGAAGCCAATACCGGTTTGATTCGCAACTATATCAATCCCATGATCGGTGATATGCTGATTCAGGACATGAATGCGATGGAGGCGGACAAGTTCATCAGCAGACTCCAAAAGACAAAAAGCGTCGCATGGATCAACCGATACAGCAAGCGTGAATATATGACGCCTTCTACGATTGAACGCATCAATCGTCTGCTGAAATCGGCCTTCAAACAAGCAATCCGTTGGGAGATCGTAGATCGAAACCCCTTTACAGAAACGACATTGCCCAAAACGAAGAAGGCGACCAGAGAAATCTGGAACGCCGATACGATCCGTAAAGCTCTGGATGCTTGTAAGGACAGTCGGCTTTATGTCGCAATGAATCTCTCCTTTGCCTGTTCTCTCCGTGTCGGGGAAGTTCTTGGGCTTACATGGGATAACATCCATATTTCTGACGCGGATATTGCAAGAGATGATGCGCATCTGTTTGTCGAAAAGGAACTGATCCGCGTGAAGGAGTCCACACTTGCAATTTTGGGCGAGGAAGAGATCATCAAAGTTTTCCCTCGAACCATGTGCTTGGAAAATGCAACAACCCGGCTTGTCCTGAAACCTCCCAAAACCGAAAGCAGCATCCGAAAGGTCTGGATGCCAAAGACGGTGGCTTACATTCTACGGGAATGGAAAGCTGCTCAAGATCGTCAAAAGGAGTTTCTTGGAGAGGAATATCTCGATTACAATCTTGTGGTTGCGCTTCCGAATGGGCGTCCCTGTGAATCAAAAGTAATTGGGAATGCATTTAATCGCTTGAAGCGGGATGCAGATCTCCCCAATGTTGTATTTCATTCTTTGAGGCATAGCAGCACCACATATAAGCTGAAGCTCAACCATGGAGATCTGAAGGCAACGCAAGGGGATACCGGTCATGCGCAGGTGGATATGATCACAAAAATCTATGCACACATTCTGGACGAAGATCGAAAAGTCAATGCGCAGAAATTTGAGGCGGCGTTCTATTCCAACCCCGATCTTCGGAGCGTTAAAGCGCCGCAGGAGCCGCAATCCGTGTCCGTGGACGCACAGAGTCTGCTGCTTCAGCTCCAACAATCTCCCGAATTATTGGCAGCGTTGTCTGCTCTCATCGTGCAACAGGCCGGATAGTGCCTGTGCCAAATGCGTGCCAAAGCGCAAAATAATCAAAAAAGTGTTCTCGCGTACTTTGACGTGCCAGAGAACACAAAACCGCGTTTTCCAAAGCGAGAATCTGAAAAATAAAAACGCCGCAATCCGTTGAGATTACGACGTTTTCTGGCACCCTGGAAGGGATTCGGACCCCCGACCTGCCGCTTAGGAGGCGGCTGCTCTATCCAGCTGAGCTACCAGGGCAAATATTGAATTGTGTGCCATTTTTCAATGGCTGTACTTATGCTTAGGAGGCGGCTGCTCTATCCAGCTGAGCTATGTGGGCAGATGACGGTTTTCTATTTTAGCCGATGAAGCCACAAATGTCAATCCGAATGAAACGAAAAACGCGGAAGGGAAGAACCCTTCCGCGTTTGCTGTCTTTGGATCATCCGCCGCAGGCGACGATGTTGGCGATGACGCCGTTATAGATCTCCTTCACATGATCGGGCTTCTCATCGAAGATGTTGCCCATGAAGGTCAGGTGATCGGCTTCCTGCTCGGGCATGACGTACCAGATGCCGGTGCGGGCGGCCTTGGCGCCGATGACGCCGTCCACATGGGGATCGGAGGTCCAGACCCCGTTGACCCATCTGGCGGGCCAGCGGCCGGACATGACGTTCACGAGACCGTCATTGGGCTGCCAATCCTGACCGGTGAAGGTGGGCGTCACGGTGACCTTCACCTGTTTGTCGCCGTAGCCCTCATAAAACCAGCCCTGGGTGGTGCCCACATAGGTGCCCATGTTGGCGCTGAAGGGCCAGGCCAGCAGCTGCATGCTGTACTTGGGCTTGTAGGAGTTGGTGGCCTCGTCGTAATAGGTGCGGTTGCCGTACCAGGAGAAGTAATAGACGTTGTCCAGCATCTCGATCCGGTCATTGATGTGCATGGCTCTGTCGATGGTCAGATCGTCGTAGGCGTTGTCGTAGTGATTCATAAAATCGCCGCTGATGGCGCCCTGGAGAGCCGCGAACACGTTCTCGCCCTGCTGGGGCTGGATGCCGAAGTGCTCCAGCTGGAAGTCATAGATCCCCTTGAAAGGCGTGGGGCCCAGAGCCTTGGCCAGAAACTCGGTGATGTCCGCCATCATGTAGGTAAAGTTGCCGTTGGCCTCGATGAAGGTGGTGCCGTTGCTGGGCGCGGCCAGGGCGGTGAGGGAGTAGATCCAGTTGGCCTTGCCGCCGGTGAACAGCGGAGAGATGGTCCCGGCCTCCGGATGGGCGGCCATGTAGGCCTGCTCCTCGGCGTTGCCGATCTTCAGGAAGGTGGCCAGCTGACGGCTGGTGGCGCCGCCGAAGCTGTGTCCCACCAGATTGATCGGGTGCTGGGCGTCCCAGGTGCCCTGGATCAGCTTGTGGTATTTGCCGCCGGAATAGTCGCGGCCGTAGCGGTCGTGGCCGTATTTCTCCGCGTGGGCGGCGCCGTAGTCGGTTTTGGTGCCGGTGAGCTGCGCGTAGAGCTCGCAAGCGCGGTCCCAGGCGCTGGAGCAGGGGCCGACGGAGGCGGCGTAGGCCTCCACACCCTGATCCACCAGATAGTTGATCACGTTGGTGGCGGTCATGCCCCAGTAGGGAATGTAGGGGTTGAGCTGGTCATAGCTGCCCCAACCCAGCAGGCCGTGGACCAGGACCACGGGATACTTGGTCACGTTCAGGGTAGAGGCGTCGGGCATCTGCTTGTTGGTGTCGCGGAACAGGCCCTCGCCGATGATGACCGGAGCGAACTCACCCGCGCCTTCGGGAGCGGGCAGCTGACTGAAGCGATAGAGGAAGGTGACGATCTGCGCTCTGGTGCAGAGGGCGTCGGGGGAGAAGGAGCTCACGTCGGTGCCCTTTACAACGCCGTTGGCGTGGCCCCAGGCCACCGCGTCGGTGTAGTACTGATCCGGCGCCACGTCGGAGAAGTTGCCGGTGCTGCCGGTGGCGGGGGAGCCGGCGCCGCGCCAGATGAAGGTCACGGCCTCGGCGCGGGTCACGGTGCCGTTGGGATTGAAGTGGGTGGCGTCGATGCCTCTGGTGATGCCCTTGCTGTAGGCCCAGAGCACCGCGTCATAGTAGTATTCACCGCTGGGAACATCCGAGAAGGGATTGCTGCCCTGTGCCTTCGGAGATCCTGCGCACCGCCAGAGGAAGGTGACCATCTGGGCGCGGGTGCAGCTTGCCTCGGGGGAGAAGGTGGTGTCGCTGGTGCCGTTGGTGATGCCCTTGCTCACGGCCCAGTTGACCGCGTCGGCGTAGAAGGCGTCGCCGGGAACATCCGTGAAGCCGGCGGCAGAGGCGCTGAGCATCAGTGCGAAAGCCAGGACCAGCACCAAAACGGGGAGAAAGTGTCTTTTTCTCATAAAATAATCCCTCACTTTTTCATATTCTCGCGCATTTGTAACCATATAATCTCCTTCATAATTTAACATTATTTCAGAAAAATGTCTATCACCTTTCATAGATAAATTTCATCCCTGTTTTTGTTCAAACTGACAGTCCGCTTCGGCCTGAATTCAGCATTTTGCCAGCGACGGCTTTCGATTATCCGCTCAAAAGATAACATAAAATATTATTATGTTAATTAATAAAAACGGAAAACAGAGCGCCTCCGAGGATTCTGGTGAGGGAGCAGGGGCAAAAGTGCAATTGGCGTCTGCTGACAATTGACATATTTTTGTTGCAACCTCCAAAAATCTCGGGAAAAGCTGTCTTTTACCGTCATTGGAAGAAAAACGCTCTTGCGATTTTTAGATTATGTGATAGAATATAGTGTGATTTTCTATGATGTGTTACTATGCGCTTTTATGCCCCATCATGATTCAACAAGAAACGAGAAGATGCATCTCTATGCGGTTTTCCTCAAAACTAAAACAGAAAATCAGCGACGGCTCTTTCCGGGAGATGTGGCGAGAGACCAAGTGGATGTACAAGTACATCCGCCGCTATTGGTTCGTGGTCGTGATCTATATCCTGCTGGGAATTGTGGGTACGGTGATGAGTCTGCTCTCCAGCATCGGAATGAAGCGCCTGATCGATACGGTCACCGGGTTTAATTACTTCAGCATCGGTTCGGCCGCCGGCTTCATGATCGGCATGATGGTGGGCGGGATCCTCTTTTCCTCTCTGTCCTCCCGGGTAGCTGCGATCATCAACATCCGTGTGCAGAACAGCATCCAGGCGGAGGTTTACGACCGGATGCTCCGCACGGACTGGGAATCGCTGGACAAGTTTCGCAGCGGCGACCTGCTCCAGCGTCTGAATGTGGACGTCAGCGGCGTGGCCGGCGGCGTCACCAGCTTCCTGCCCAGCCTTGTCACCGGTACGGTGCAGTTTCTGGGATCCCTGGTGATCATCCTGGTCTACGACAGAACCATGGCGCTGATCGCCCTGATCGGCGCGCCCCTGGGCGTCATCTGTTCCCGGGTGCTGGTCAAGCGGATGCGGGATTACAACAAGCGCATGAAGACCATCAGCAGCGAGGTCATGAGCTTCCACGAGGACTCCTTTCGGAACCTGACCAGCATCAAGGCCTTCGGCATCATGGACGAGTTTCGCAATCGGATGCTGCGGATGCAGGAGCGCTATCGCACTGCCTTTCTGGAGTACAACCTGTTTTCCGTGGTGACGGGCATCGTCATGTCTCTGGTGGGTCTGGCGATCTCCATCGGCTGCTTCGGCTGGGGCGTCTATGAGCTCTGGCAGGGGGAGATCACCTACGGCATGATGACCATGTTCCTGCAGCTGACGGGGATGCTCCGCAGCGCCTTTTCCACGATCATCGGCATGGTGCCCAGCTTCATCAACATCACCACCTCCGCCGGCCGTGTCATGGCGGTGGTGGAGCTGCCGGAGGAGCCCGGCGCCAGAGAATCCTACTCGTTCACCGATTCTGTCACTGCCGAGCTGCGGGACGTGACCTTTGCCTACCGGGGCGGGAAAAACGTGCTGGAGCATGTGAACTTCCACGCCGAGCCGGGCCAGACGGTGGCACTCACCGGCGCATCCGGCGAGGGCAAGACCACGCTGATTCGTCTGCTGCTGGGTCTCATCTACCCCGTGGAGGGAGAGGCTTTGCTCATCGATTCTGACGGCAGCGAGACCGAAATCTCCGCCGCTACCCGCAGCGCCTTCAGCTACGTGCCCCAGGGAAACACGATCCTGGCGGGCACCATCGCGGACAATATGCGTATGGTGGCTCCGGGTGTAACGGATGAAGAGATCATCGAGGCATTGAAGATCTCCTGCGCCTGGGAGTTTGTCGAAAAGCTTCCGGACGGGATCCACAGCGAGACCGGCGAGCTGGGACGCGGCTTCTCTGAGGGACAGGCCCAGCGTCTGAGCGTGGCCAGAGCCCTGCTGCGGCATGCGCCGATCCTGCTTCTGGACGAGGCCACCAGCGCCCTGGATGAGCAGACCGAGCGGCAGATGCTGCACAATCTGGAGCACTGTGCCTGGGTACATACCTGCGTGGTCATCACCCACCGGCCGGCTACGGCGGCTATCTGCAACAGACACTATATGCTCACGGGCACGGAAGTGAAAGAGGTGCTCCCATGAGCCCGAAAAAAATCCCCGCGGCCGAGCTGATGCCCCATTATGAGGAGCTGCTGGAGTCCGGCGCGGAGCTGCCGCTGGTGGTCAGCGGCACCAGCATGACCCCCTTTCTGCGGCCGGGGATCGACACGGTCTACCTGAAAAAACCGGAGGGTATGCTGCGGCGGGGGGAGATCGCGTTTTTCCATCGGCAGGACGGCTCCCATGTGCTGCACCGGGTCTGGAAGACTCAAAACGGCATGTACTGGTTCCTCGGCGACGCCCAGGATTTTGTGGAGGGGCCGCTGCCGCAAAAAAGTGTGTTTGCCTATGTTACCAAAATCGACCGGGACGGCGTCTGCGTGGCGCCGGGAGACCGGTTGTGGAGATTGTTTGCCGGGCCCTGGCGCCTTACCCGCGGGACTCGACGCAGATTCTGGCTGCGCCTCTGGAGATTATCCCGGAAGCTGCGCCGTGAGAAGAAGGAGATTTGACCATGCAGGCATCGAAGGACTATCTGGTGCGCAGCATCGCCGGGGAGACCATCCTGATCCCCTCGGGCGCCGCGGCGCAGAGATTTAACGGACTGGTAACCGTGAACGCCCTCGGCGCGTTTATCTGGGACGTGCTGCAGCAGCCCGTCACCCTGGACGAGCTGGTGGGACGCATTACGGAGGAATATGAGGTGGACGACGCCACCGCCCGCAGCGACGCCGAGGAGTTTCTCGCGGAGCTGCGCCAGATCGGCGCCCTGGAGGAGTGAGGGGAACTTCCGCCCCCATTCAGCCGATTGGCTGATCTGATGTTGATCGAGGTGCTTTTGTGAAACGATTCTTATCTGTGTTATTGATCCTGCTCACGGTGCTGTCTCTGGGCGGCGCAGTGGGCTATTCGATCCGCCGGGCTCACGCCACCGGCGGCGAGCCGCCCATGGTTTATTTTGATCAGGACGAGATCGATGTGACCTCCCAGGCCGCGAAGGAGGATCTGCTGCAGGGCGTCACCGCCAGAGATCCTGAGGACGGCGATGTCACCGAGTCTTTGATGGTGGAGGGCATCTCCAACATGGACGACGGCGCCGTCACGGTGACCTATGTGGCTTTTGACTCCCAGGGCCATGTGGCAAGAGCCTCCAGAAAGGCGCACTATACGGACTATACCAGCCCGCGCTTCACCATGAGCCGCCCCATGGTCTTTGCCTCCAACGGCGTAAATGACATGATGGACGGCATCGGGGCCAAGGACTGCATCGACGGAAACATTTCCACTTCGGTGCGCGCCTCTTATACGGACCCGAATGTGTCGCTGACCAGCACGGGGGATCACGATGTGGAGCTCCGGGTGACCAACTCCGTGGGCGAGACCGTGCGTCTCACCATCCCGGTGCGGGTCCAGTCAGAGTCGCCCCGCAGCGACCAGCTGCCCCTGAAGGCCTATCTGGTGTATCTTGAGAAGAACAGCGCATTCGACCCACTGAGCTATCTCTCGGAGGATATGGCCGAGGCTGCCCAGCGAGAGGGCACGGACAGGCTGACCGTGGACATCCGATCCAATGTGGATCTTTCCAAGCCCGGCGTCTATGCTGTGGATTATACGTCGGTCCGCAATGAGCAGATCGTTGCGACGACCCGGCTGATCGTCGTGGTCGAATAAGGAGGCGGAACCAAATGGATGAAAAACAGACGGTTGCCGTCGGAAAGAAAGAGAGACATGACGCCCATCCGGTCCTGCTGATCCGGGACGTGATCCGGAATTTCTGGGCAGTGGTGCTGGCGGCGATCATTTTCGGCTCCTGCGGATATCTGTTCAAGGAGATGACCTATCGGCCGGTCTACCAGACCCACATGACTCTGGTGGTCATGCAGGGCGGCAACAGCTCGGTCTTTTCCAACCGGAATGCCGCCAATACCCTGGCCGGCAACCTCTCCAAGCTCCTGAGCGGCGATGTGATCCGCCGGGCGGTGGCCGAGGATCTGGGGACGGGGACCATGGACGGGACGCTCAAGGCCGAGACCATCAGCGAGACCAACCTGGTGGTGGTCACCGCCCAGTCCGGCAGTCCGCGCATGGCCTTCAGCATCCTGCAGGCGGCTATGAACCACTATAACGATTTGGGCAACCGCTCTCTGGGCAACGTCTCCATCAGCGTACTGCGCCCGGCCACGGTGCCGAACTATCCGAGCAACTCCTCCGGCAGCCGCAGCTTCGCCAAAAAGGCCGGCATCGCAGGCGCGGCGCTGATGGCCATTGCCATCGCGGTGTTTGCCTATCTGCGCGACACGGTCAAATCCGAGCGCGAGGTGGAGGAGAAGCTGGACACCCGTCTGCTGACGGTGGTCCACCATGAGAACAAGATCAAAACCTACAAAGAGATCTTCAAGCGGAAAAAGCGCGGTCTTCTGATCACGAATCCCACCACGGGATTTTTGTATGTGGAGACCGTTAAAAAGCTCCGTGCCAGAGTGGAGTACCAGATGAAGCGCACCGGCGCAAAGATCATCATGGTCACCTCCGTCACCGAGAACGAAGGCAAGAGCACCATTGCCACCAACCTGGCCCTGGCCATGAGCCGGAAGTATAAAAATGTGCTTTTGGTGGACGGCGACCTGAAAAAGCCCGCGCTGAACAAGCTCCTGGGCTATCAGGAGGACGATGCCCCCGACTTCCCGGATCTGCTGCGGGGCGAAGCCACTCTGGGACAGGCCCTGGTGGTGGATCCCAAGCGGCATTTGTCGATACTGCTTTGCCGGAGCCGGGAGGAGAACTCCCTGGATCTGCTCAAAAGCGAGCGGATGCTCCAGCTCATGGAGGCTGCCCGCCAGCAGATGGACGTGGTCATCATCGACACCCCGCCCATGGGCGTGAGCCCGGACGCCGAATGCATCGCCGAGCTGGCGGACGCCACGATCCTGGTGGTGCGGCAGGACTGCGCCCCGGTTCGCGTGGTCAACGATATGATCGACGTGATCAACGCCTCCCACTCAGAGCTGATGGGCTGCGTGCTGAACAACTACCGCATCACCGAATTCTCAGATCATGTGAGCTACGGTTTCGGCGGCCGCTACGGCTACGGTCTGCGCTACGGCTACGGCCGCTATGGCTATGGCTCCAAGGTCGGTTACGGCACCAAGCTGGGCTATGGCACCAAGCTGGGTTACGGCACCAAATTGGGCTATGGCACCAAGCTGGGCTACGGCGCCGGTGATGGCGCGAAGCGAGAGGAGGGAGAAGCGTGAATCAGGAGAATACCACCTCTGCCTTCAACGGCTACAAGCTTCTGCAGATGCTGATCCGCGGCTTCAAGCGGCTGTGGATCTTCGCGCTGATCCTCACGGTGGCCCTTGGCGCGCTCATGGGCCTGCGGGCCTGGCGCGGCTATACACCGAGCTACACCGCCTCCGTGACCTTCACGGTCTATACCACAGGAACCCTCCAGTCTTCAACCCAGACGTTCAATACCGCCACTGCCGAGCAGATGGCGAAGACCTTCCCCTATATTCTCACCAGCGGCGCGCTGAGTGAGATCATCCGCGAGGATCTGAATCTCGCCACTCTGCCGTCCATCTCCGCCTATGCGGTGGATGACACGAACTTCCTGGACCTGATGGTCACCGGCCGAGATCCCCAGCTGTGCTATGATGTGCTGCAGTCCGTGATCAAGAACTACCCCAAGGTTGCGGAGATGGTGGTCGGCCCCACGGTGCTGGAGCTGGTGGATGACAGCGGCGTCCCCACGGAGCCGACCAACTCCCGCCAGTGGATCAACCAGGCAAAGCGCGGTGTGCTGCTTGGCCTGCTCATCAGCGTGGCCGCCATGCTGGCCTACGGTTATGTCAAGGCGACCATCATGGGCCGCGAGGATATGGAGGCCGCTTCCAACGCCAAATATCTCGGCAGTCTGCCGCGGATCGTCCGCAAGCGGCGCACCAAGGAGAGCCGGGCGCCCATTTTGCTCCAGAACGAGGAAGACCGCGCCTATCAGGACGCCTTCCGCCTGATCAATCTGCGTGTGGAGAAGCATCTGCGCAAATGCAACGGCAAGGTGCTTCTGGTCACCAGTGCCATCCCCGGCGAGGGCAAAACCACCGTGGCCTTCAATCTGGCCTCCGGTTTTGTCCGTCAGGGTAAGCGGGTTTTGCTGATGGACTGCGATCTGCGCAATCCCTCGGTCTATGATATGACCGGTCAGGAGGTCTGCGACGGCATTGGCGAATACCTGCGTGGCAAGATCAAGAAAAAAAACGCCCTGGAAAAGCTCCTGCATACCCCGGAAGGAGAGCAGGTTCCCGACGTGATCTACGCTGGCAAGGCGGGCAGCACCTCGCCGGAGCTGCTGGGCAGCGAACAGTTTCAGAAACTCATGGACGTGCTGCGTGAACGCTATGATATCATCATCATAGACACGCCGCCCTGCTCCATGCTGGCCGACGTCAGCGAGCTGGCGGATCAGGTAGACTGCGCCATGCTGGTGGTGCGGCAGAACTTCGCCAGCAGAGCCAGTGTGGTGGGAAGCCTCACGACGCTCAGCGAATATGACATCCCCGTTGCGGGCTATGTGATCAACGCCTTCGCCGGCGCGCTTGGCACCGGATTGGGCTACGGCTATGGTTATGGTTACGGTTATGGCTATGGTTACGGCTACGGATACGGCAGCTACAGCTATGGGAAATACGGCTATGGCAGCTACGGTTCCGGCAAGAAGTCCGACAAAAACGCAGACAAGAAGGCTGAAAAGAAGACCACATGAGTATAGAATCGAAAGGGAGCGATCCTTTGAAACAGTCCATTAACCGGCAGCGACTGGTGCGCATTCTGGGCCTGATCATTCTGGACCTGATCATCATTAATCTGGCCGCAGTGCTGGCTCTGGTCACCCGGTTTGATTTCTCCTATGCCTCTGCGGTGAAAACCGGGTACATGCATCAGGTATGGCGCTACGCGGCCATCAACACCGTGGTGACGCTGCTGGTGTTCTATCTTCTGCGCCTGTACCACAGTGTCTGGGAGTTCGCCAGTTCTTCTGAAATGATTCGCATTGCCATGGCTTCGGTCATCTCGGCGGTGCTGTACTGGGCGGGCAGCAGTCTGCTGGGCATGCGTGTGCCGAGAAGCTTCCCGCTGCTGTACATGCTGTTTCTGGCCGCGATGATTGCAGGCCTGCGCCTGGGCTACCGCGCTTTCCGCCAGCTTCTGCACAGAACCGGCAGAGCGGGAAAGAAGAAAACCATGGTCATCGGCGGCGGCGCCGGCGGCGCCATGGTGATCCGGGAGTTTATGCTCAGCGAGCAGTCGGAAAACCGCGTGGTCTGCGTGGTGGACGATGATCCGGCCAAGCAGGGCCAGTTCATCCGCGGTGTCCGCATTGCCGGCACCACCGATGACATTGCTGACCTGGTCAAAAAACACAACATCGAGGACATTGTGTTTGCCATTCCCTCCGCATCCAGACAGGATCGGGCGCGGATTCTGGAAATCTGCCGCGCCACGGGCTGCCGTCTGCGTACACTGCCCGGCATTTTCCAGATCGCCAACGGTGAGGTCAGCATCCAGTCCATCCGCGAGGTGGACATCGAGGATCTGCTGGGCCGCGACACCGTGAAGATCGACCTGGACGAGGTAGCCAAGTACATCGAGGGAAAGACCGTCCTGGTCACAGGCGGCGGCGGCAGCATCGGCAGCGAGCTGTGCCGCATGGCAGCCAAGCAGAACCCGGCCTGCCTCATCGTCTTTGATATCTATGAGAACAACGCCTATGATCTGCAGATGGAGCTGCGCCGCAGCCACCCGGATCTCAACCTGGTGGTGCTGATCGGCTCGGTGCGCGACGCCGCCCGTATGGACTCCATCTTCGAGCAGTATCGGCCGGATCTGGTGTTCCACGCGGCGGCCCACAAGCATGTGCCGCTGATGGAGGTCTCGCCCTTCGAGGCCATCAAAAACAACGTGTTCGGTACCTACAACACGGCCCGCGCAGCGGACAAGTATGGTGTGCAGCGCTTTATCCTCATCTCTACGGACAAAGCGGTGAACCCCACCAACGTCATGGGTGCGTCCAAGCGCATGTGCGAGATGATCGTTCAGATGATGAACGAGCGCTCCAGAACCGAGTATGTGGCTGTCCGCTTCGGCAACGTGCTGGGCAGCGCCGGCAGCGTCATCCCGCTGTTCCGCAAGCAGATCCGCGAGGGCGGTCCTGTCACGGTCACGGATAAGCGCATCATAAGATACTTCATGACCATCCCCGAGGCGGTGCAGCTGATCTTCCAGGCCGGCGCCTATGCCCATGGCGGCGAGATCTTCGTGCTGGACATGGGCGATCCCGTCCGCATCGACGATCTGGCTCGGAACATGATCCGCCTCTCCGGCCTGGAGCCGGACGTGGATATCCCCATTGTCTATACCGGCCTGCGTCCCGGTGAGAAGCTCTATGAGGAGCTGCTGCTCTCCGGCGAGGGCATGCAAAAGACCCGCAACAACCTGATTTTCATTGGCCATGAGATGCCCTTTGACCACACGCTGTTTGAGGAGCAGCTGGAGCAGCTCCACCGTCTCAGCGAACCCGATGGTACCAACGACATCCTCCGCCGGGTCGTGCGGGAGATCGTGCCCACCTACCACGAGCCTCAGGATGATATCACCGCCAAGGAGGCCGCCCGCGCCAAGGAGGCCGCCATGGTACAGGCTGCGGAGGAGCAGGCAGTGACGGTGTGAGAAGGAAGCGTCAATGAATAAAAAGCATAGAAAGCACAGGAAGCACAAACGCAAAGACAGAGTGCCGATGAACAAGGGGACGAAGACGCTCCTGATCATCGTATCCGTGATTGTCGGCATTGCACTGGTGCTGGGCGCCGCGGTGCTGATTCTGAACGCCCTGGGCCGCAGCCAGCTGACCGACGACGGTCTGGGCATGAACGCCATCGACGGCGCCGAGCTGCTGGATGAGGGCCGCGTGCGCTACAAGGGTCAGCTGTACCAATATAAAAAAGACATCACCACCATCCTCCTCATGGGTGTGGACCAACCGGAAAAGGGGATGGAAGCGGCCGAATATGAAGAGGGCGTCCAGGCGGATATGGATGTTTTGCTGGTGCTGGACCCCATGGAAAAGAAGATCACCATGATCTCCCTGAGCCGTGACACCATGTGTCAAATCGACATTGTGGACGCCTCGGGCAACGTCACCGGTACCGCCAAGGCCCAGCTGGCTTTGTCCTACGCCTACGGCGACGGGGCAGACCTCAGCTGCCAGCTGACGAAAAACGCGGTCTCCCGCGTGTTCTACGGACTCCCGATCTCTGCCTACGGTTCCATCTACATGGACGGCATCGCTGAGCTGGTGGATGAGGTGGGCGGCGTCACCGTCACGGCGCTGGAGACCTTCAATCAGTTTACCGAGGGCCAGACGGTCACCCTGACCCGGGACAATACCAACCTCTACGTCCGCTACCGTGACCACAGCACGGCCGAGGGCAACAACCAGCGTATGGAGCGCCAGAAGCAGGTGCTGCTGGGCATGGCCCGCGGTCTGCTGTCCAAGGTGCGCCAGTCGCCGGCCAGCATCCTCGATGTCTACAGAGCCGTCCAGCGGAATGTGACCACCGACCTCAACACCGCCTCCATGGTCTATCTGGCCCGGACTGCGGCCGGCATGAGCCTGAACAACGACGTGATCAAGGTGCAGGGCGAAGCGGTGCTGGGCGCCGATGGCGAGCACGCTGAGTTTACCGTGGACGAGACCGCGCTCTATGAGCTGATTCTCTCCGTGTTTTATGAGCCCATTGATGGATAATATGAAACAAGATCTACCCATTGCGGTATTCGATTCCGGCCTCGGCGGCATCAGCGTCCTGCGGGAGCTGCGCGCCCTGATGCCCGAGGAGAATTACCTCTATTTCGGCGACAGCGCCAACGCGCCATACGGTGTGCGGAGTCTGGAGGATGTCCGAGCGCTGACGATCCGTGCGATTTCTACATTATATAATAGAGGGATCAAGGCAGCGGTCATCGCCTGCAATACGGCCACCAGTGCCGCCATCATCCCGCTTCGAGAGCAGTTCGCGGATATCCCTGTCATCGGCATGGAGCCGGCGCTGAAGCCCGCTGTGCTGGAGCATCCCCACGAATGCGTTCTGGTACTGGCCACGGCCCTGACCCTCCGGGAAGAGAAGTTCTCCCATCTGATGGAGAGCTACGACCGTCTGGCGGAAGTGATCTCGCTGCCCTGCCCGGAGCTGGTGGAGTTCGTGGAGCGGGGAGAGCTGGACAGCCCGGCTCTGGACGCCTATCTTGCGGAGCGGCTGGGTCCCTGGCGGGATCGGGCGGACGCAGCGGTGCTTGGGTGCACCCACTTCCCATTTCTGCGGGAGGCTATCCGAAAACACCTGAACCCCAGTGCTGTGCTCTACGACGGCGGCGCCGGCACCGCGAGACAGACCCGGCGGCAGCTGGAGCTGCGAAATCTGCGCAGGGGAGGGGACGACCTGGGCCATGTCGTGATCGAAAACAGCCTGGGCACGCCGGAGATCCTGGGACGCAGCTGCAGGCTTTTGGAGCTGTAATCTAATTTCACTTTTTTCGAAAAAAAGCTTGCAATCTTTGAAAAAGTGCTTTATAATAGCTTTTGTATTTTAAGAAAAACTGCTTAGGAGGCAAGAAAATATGAAAAAGATCGTTGCAATTGCTCTGATCGTCGTTCTGGTCTTCGCTCTGGCTTCCGTTGCTTTCGCGGCGGATAACGTCATCAGCCCCCAGAAGGACAACACCAACCCCAACGTGACCCCCGCCCCCGGCAAGACCTCTCCCCAGACCGGTGAGAGCATCTCCGCCCTGTGGGTTCTGCTGACTGCCATTCTGCTGCTGGCCGTTGCCGTGTTCTGCGGCGCCAAGCTGGTCAAGGTGAAATAAGCATCGAATCATCAATGCCCCATGCTTTGGCGTGGGGCGTTTTTTCTTTCGTCAACGATCCACAGACCGCCGCAATCTGTGCGCTTCGGTCTGTTCCTCATTTCCCTGAAAGGAGAAAACCATGCAAGAAACCAACGATCGCAAGCGGCAGACACTGATCCGCTCGATCCTGATCGTCATCCTGATCCTGGCGCTGCTGGCCATTGGCTACTGCGTCTGGTATCTGATTCAGTATCAGAAGGGCGCGCAGCTGGGCTCGGATCTGCAGACCATCGGCATCATCGCGGAGGACGTCATCGACGAGGAAGCTCCGGAGCAGCAGAAGTCTGTGGAGATCCCTATCGATTTTGAAGCCCTCTGGGAGGTAAACCCCGACATTTACGCCTGGGTACAGGTGCCCGGCACGGCCATCAGCTATCCGGTTGTGCATCGGGAAGGGGACAACGGCTTTTATACCAACCACAGCTCCGACGGTGCCTACTACTCCGGCGGCAGCATTTACAGTGAGGACTACAATTCCGAGGACTTTACCGATCCCATGACCGTGCTCTACGGTCACAACCTGCGCAATGGCACGATGTTCGCCCAGCTCAACGACTTTGCGGACGTGACCGTCTTTGCCGCCCACCCGCGGATCTATGTCTACATGCCCGACCGGGCCCTGGTCTACGACATTTTCTCCGCCGCGCCTCACTCCAACGAGCATCTGCTGGGCAACCATGTGTTCTCGGACAGGGAGGACTTCGAGACCTTCTTTTCCGACCTGGCCGCCACGAAAAACATGGGCGCCAATTTCCGCACTACGCTGTTTCCCACCTTCGACAAGGATCGGGTACTGACCCTCTCCACCTGCTATCGTCCCAACAACCAGCAGCGGTTCCTGGTCATGGGCCGTCTGACGGCGGATATTCCAGCAGCGAAGTAAATTACTGCACAATTTTTGCTTTAAAACAGAAAGTTCCCTCTCAAATGTTACAAAGAGGGAACTTTTTGTATTAATTATTCATTTAACACTTGAAATTTAGAAGATTATTGTATATAATCAGGTTTAGTCAAATATAGGAAAAGTCTATTCTGCCGGTTTTTGCACATCCGGCGTGGGGACGAAGCCTACACAAACGCAGAAAAAAGAGGAGGACACCCATGAGCAAGAGAATCATCAGCGTAGTGCTTTGTGTCGTTATGCTCTTCAGCCTGAGCATTGCGGCCTTCGCTGCGGACGTCAACTACAAGGAGATCAAGGGCCAGTATTCCTACTGCCCCTCCCTCGGCTTCCTGGACATCGCAGGCAACCAGATGTACGACTTTGAGTACAGCGATGCGTACTTCACCCACACGGGCTATGAGTATGATCACGCTCTGGCCAAAGTTTCCATGGTGCTGACCCAGGCTTCCTTCGCCAGTGCCAGCCACAACGCCGACTGGTCTGACGGCAATGAGAACTTCAACGCGCTCATGCAGCAGTGCGGCTTCGGCAACATGGACTGCAACGAGGACGCTGTTACTCACCCCGGTCTTGAGACCATCGGCATTTACAGCGCTTCCAAGCAGATCATGGACAACGGCGGCGCCTACACGCTGATCGTGCTGTCCTTCCGCGGCCACAACTACGGCGGCGAGTGGTACGGCAACTTCGACGTGGGCACCTCCGGCGACCACCCGGGCTTTGCCAAGTGCGCGCAGGCCGGTCTGGACTTCCTGAAGCAGTACATCGCCAAGCAGAACATCTCCGGCCGCATCAAGGTCTGGACCACCGGCTTCAGCCGCGCAGCCGCTGCCGCGAACATGTTCGCTGGTGCGCTGGACAAGGGCTACAACCTGGGCAACGTGACCCTGAGCCCCCACGACATCTACGCCTACACCTTCGAGACCCCCAAAGGCGTCTATGACACCGACGGCTACTGCCGCAGCCAGCTGTTCGGCAACATCCACAACATCATGAACCCCAACGATTTCGTTCCCTGGGTCAGCTTCGCTGCCTGGGATCAGGATCGCTACGGCATCGACTACTACACTCCCTGCTATCAGAACGATGCGGACTACAGCGCCCGCAAGCCCGCCATGACCGCTGAGGTCAAGAAGATGGGCTGGATGAACCTGGGCCCCATCAGCCTGGACACCATCGACATGTTCCACTACTGGCTGGATCCCCTGAACCAGCTGGGACTCCAGAAGAAGACCCAGATCGAGTATTACGAGGAGCTGACTGCTGCCCTGTTGGACGTGTTCGCTCCCTCTCGTCAGTACTTTGTGGAGAACTACCAGGCCGACATTCAGGAGTTCAGCGCCACCCTGCTGGGTGTTGACGTCAGCCGTCTGCTGAACGCCGTGGGCATCTTTGCCACAAAGTTCCTGAACATTCAGAACCTGGCGCAGCTCATCGACTCCCTGACCATCACCGGCGCTGTTGCCAACGGCAGCCTGGTGGACGTCACTGTCGACCTGCTCATGGAGTCTCTGCAGGAGGCCAAGTGCGCCAACTATGACGGCGATCAGGTCCGCGCCATGCTGGGCAACCTGGTTCCGAAGATGCTGGTGCTCCTGGTGCGTCACCCTGTCACCACCCTGAATCTGCTGGCCAACGCCCTGCAGATCATCAACGCCCACTTCTCCGAGATCACCCATGCCTGGCTGCGCTCCTCCGAGCCGGAGTACTTTGCCAAGCAGGGCAAGGCCATCACCTACCAGAGCGAGTATAAGGACGTCTTCACCCCCGACTGGTACTCTGACGAGGTCGAGTATGTGACCCTGGGCAACATCATGAACGGTACCGGTGACGGTATGTTCAACCCCAACCGCGACCTCACCCGCGCTGAGTTTGCCACCGTCCTCTATCGTCTGGAGGGCAGCCCCACCACCAACCTCTACGATCCCTTCAACGACGTGGAGAAGGGCAGCTGGTATCAGCAGGCGGTCGCCTGGGCTTACCAGAGCGGTGTGGTCAAGGGCTACAGCGCCACCGAGTTCGGCCCCTATGACAACATCACCCGCGAGCAGATGGTCACCATGCTGCAGCGTTACGCCTCCCGCCACAATCCCACCAGCATGTCCACCAGCCTGAACGGCTTCCCCGATGGCGGCTACGTCTCTGACTGGGCCACCGCCGGTATGCAGTGGGCTGTCGCTGTCGGCGTCATCAACGGCACTGGCGACGGTACCCTCCAGCCCCAGGGCTTGGCCACCCGTGCGCAGATCGCCCGCGTCATGCAGCAGTTCTGCGAGATCAAGGCCGGCATCACCGCCTGATCTTCTCAGCAAAACCAATCACAGACACACCGCTTCGGCGGTGTGTCTTTTTGCCTTTCTGCAGTACTGCGCGGAAAGCAACAATCTGCATGGGGTGCGCGAGGGGATGGGATTCCCCTCGCAGATCTGATTATTCTCAGACGCCGAAGGCGACTGAGTGCTCAACCGCTCGACGAAGTCGGGAGGTTGAGACACACCGCTTCGGCGGTGTGTCTTTTTTAAAGATTTGACAGCGGAGAAACCTTGTGTTATATAAATATAGTATATGATCGCAAAAAATGGGAAAGGCGGGTGCTTATGGAGTTCATTACATCCAGAAAAAATTCCATCATCCGCCGTCTGCGGAGTCTCGGCAGAGAGCGCAGCCTGCGGCAGCAGGAGGGGTACTTCGTCGGTGACGGGGAAAAGCTCCTCCGAGAAGCCATCGCCTCCGGCGCGGAGGTGGAGACCGTCCTCTGGGCGGAGAAGGCCGCCTTCTCGCTGCCGGATCCCGTACACCAGCTGACCGCCCCCGCGGAGCTGGTGGAGTATGTCTCGGCACTGTCGAAATCCCCGGGGCCGGTGTTTACCGTAAAAATCCCGGAGCGGCCGCTTCCGGAGACGCCGAAGCGGGTGCTGGTGCTGGAAACCGTCCAGGATCCCGGCAACGTGGGCACCGTCTTGCGCACTGCCAACGCCCTGGGCGCAGACGCGGTGCTGCTCACCGGGGCCTGCGCCGATCTCTACAGTCCGAAAACCGTCCGTGCTACCATGGGCGCCATCTTCCGCCAGCCGGTGCTGGAGTGTTCTCATGAAGAGATGAAAGCCCTTTTGAAGCAGTGGCAGCTGCCGCTTTACGGTGCGGCTTTGACGGATACTGCCAGGGATCTGCGGGAGATTTCCCTCTCCAGAGCCGCCGTGGCCGTGGGCAGCGAGGGCAGGGGACTCAGCAGGGAGCTGCTGGATCTCTGCGACGGCCAGATCATCATCCCCATGCGGCCGGACTCCGAGAGTCTCAATGCCGCGGTCGCTGCCAGTGTGATCCTCTGGGAAATGGTTCGGGCAGGTGACGGCAATGGCTGAACTGCAGTACTGGATCTGGCTCAGCGAGCGGCACAGCGTCCGGCCCCGCCGCCGTCTGGAGCTGCTGGAGCGGATGGGCGATGTGCGCAAGGTCTACTTTTCTGAGGAAGCGGACTATCGCGCTGTCCTGCCGGAGCTGACCCCGGCGGAAATGAAGAATCTGTGTGACAAGGATCTGGAGCAGGCAAACCGGGCGCTGGAGCGCTGCATTATGGATCATATCCAGATCGTCACCATCCGGGACGCCGCCTACCCTGAGCGGCTCAGACAGACTTACGATCCGCCGGTTGCCCTGTTTGTCCGGGGACGGCTGCCGCAGCTGGACGACAACGCCAGCGTGGCCGTTGTCGGCACCCGGAAGGCCACACCCTACGGACTAAGAACCTCCCACCGATTGGGTTATGAAATCGCTCACTGCGGCGCCATTGTGATCTCCGGTCTCACCAGCGGGGTGGACGCGGAGGCCGCCGTCGGTGCACTCAGAGCGGACGGCATCGTCATCGGCGTCCTGGGCGGCGCCATCGACACCTCCTACAGCGGCAGACTGGCACTGGACGTCGCTGTGCGCGGCGCCGTGATCAGCGAGTTCGGCCCCGGCTCCGGCATCGGGAAAAACGGCTTTCGGATGCGAAACCGCATCACCTCCGGCCTTTCTCTGGCCGCCGTGGTGGTGGAGGCCCCGGAGCGCAGCGGTGCCCTGCTCTTCGCGGAGGAGGCAGAAAGCCAGGGCCGCGAGCTCTTCGCTGTACCCGGAAATGCCGACGCAGCCTGCTCTGCCGGCACCAACGCCCTGCTGAAGGACGGCGTCCGTCCCGCCACCTGCGCCTGGGACATCCTTGCGGATCTGGCGGCGATCTACCCGGACAAGATCCGGGAAAACCCCGGCACAGCGCCGGAACCAGTGGAGCAGCCGAGAATGGTGAAGCCCCTGGGCCCCAACAGCAAATTGAAGGTTCCCGCCAATCTTCCGCCGCTGACGGATCCGCCGGAAACCGGGGAAGGTTTTGTACGAGTCCGGGAACCCATGCGCCAAAAAGTGATTGACAAAGCCCCTGCGAGGGAATATATTGACTTGGAACAACAGCTGAGCACGCTCACCGAGCCGCAGCTGAAGCTGGTCACCGCCATGACGGAGCCGGGCATCCACGTGGATGATCTGATCGAGAAAACCGGTCTTCCGGCCCACGTTGTTCTGGCGGAGCTGACCATGCTCCAGATCAAGGGCTTCGTAAGCCCGGAGCCCGGCAAGCGTTTTACACTGAATATCCAGAAGAAGTAATCAGAAAAGAGGGAAACCCGATTATGGCAAAGGCGAAAACCGACCTGGTGATTGTAGAGTCTCCGGCGAAGGCCAGAACCATCGAGAAATATCTGGGCAGCAGCTACAAGGTCGTGGCCTCCATGGGCCATCTGCGTGACCTGCCCAAGAGCAAACTGGGCGTTGACATCGACCACGGCTTCGAGCCGGAGTATATCCCGGTAAAGGGGAAGGAGACCCTGATCCAGGATCTGAAGAAACGCTCCAAAAGCGCAAACATCGTCTATCTCGCCACCGACCCTGACCGCGAGGGTGAGGCCATCAGCTGGCACTTAAAGGAGCTGCTGGAGCTGCCGGACGACAAGGCCCGCCGCGTGACCTTCAACGAGATTACCAGGCGCGTGGTCACCGAGAGCATCCAGAACCCCAGAGAGATCGATCAGGATCTGGTGGACGCCCAGCAGGCGAGGCGCATCCTCGACCGCATCGTGGGCTATCAGCTGAGCCCGCTGCTCTGGCGGAAGATCAAGCCCGGCCTCTCCGCCGGCCGTGTCCAGAGCGTCGCCACCCGAATCGTGGTGGACCGCGAGCAGGAGATCCGGGACTTCAAGCCGGAGGAATACTGGCTCATCGACGCGCTTTTGAGCGTCGGGGAGAAGAAGGAGACCTTCACCGCCCGCTACTACGGCACTGTGGACAAGAAGCTGGATGTGAAGACCGAAGCCGAGGCTGAGGCCATCATCCAGGCTGTGCAGAAGGAAGCCTTCAAGATCCACAGCATCAAGCGCGGCACCAAGCAGCGCAGCCCCTCGCCGCCCTTCATCACTTCCACATTGCAGCAGGAGGCCTCAAGACGTCTGGGCATGACCCCGAGACGCACCATGTCCATCGCCCAGCAGCTCTATGAGGGCGTGGATCTGGCGGGCCGGGGCACCACCGGTCTGATCACCTATATGCGTACCGACTCCCTGCGCCTCTCCGACGAGGCCCTGCGAGCCGCCAAGAGCTATATCATCGACCACTACGGGCAGGAATACTATCCGCCCCAGACCCGCACCTTCAAAACCAAATCCGGCGCTCAGGACGCCCACGAGGCCATTCGCCCCACGGACGTGACCCTGTCCCCGGACGTGGTGCGCAAGGATCTGACGCCGGATCAGTATCGGCTGTACCGTCTGATCTGGGGCCGTTTCACCGCCTGCCAGATGGCCAACGCCGTCTACGACAACGTGAACGTGGATCTGCTCAGCGGAGCGCACCTGTTCCGAGCCAAGTACTCCGAGCAGAAGTTCCCCGGCTACACCGCCGTCTATGAAGAGGCCAAGGACGAGGAGCAGAGCGAGATCCGCCGTCCGCTGCCCGTTATGCACGAGGGCGACAAGGTGAGTCTTGAGAAGATCACCAAGGAGCAGCAGTTCACCCAGCCGCCTCCGCGCTACACCGAGGCCACGCTGATCCGCGCCATGGAGGAAAAGGGCATCGGCCGTCCCTCCACCTACGCGCCCACCATCTCCACCATCACGGGCCGCAACTATGTGGTCAAAGAGGGCCGCTATCTCAAGCCCACCAATCTGGGAGAGACGGTCACCAAGACCATGGAGGAGTATTTCACCGACATCGTGGATCTGGCCTTCACCGCCAGAATGGAGGACGACCTCGACCGGATCGAGACCGGCTCCATGCCCTGGAAGGACGTGCTGTCGGAATTCTATAACGGCTTCGAGACGGAGCTCAAGGACGCGGAGGTCAAGCTGGAGGGCAAGCACATCAAGGTGCCCGACGAGGTCTCTGAGGAAAAGTGCGACGTCTGCGGCCGAAACATGGTGGTGAAGTTCGGCAAATTCGGCCAGTTCCTGGCCTGCCCGGGCTTCCCGGAGTGCACCTTCACCAAGCCCATGGTCATCGAAATGCCGGGCAAGTGCCCCAAGTGCGGCGGACGCATCCTCAAGCGCACCAGCAAGAAGGGCTACACCTTCTACGCCTGCGAGCGGGGCCAGGAGTGCGGCTTCATGAGCTGGGAAGTGCCCACCAAGGACTTCTGCCCCGACTGCGGCAAGACCCTGTTCAAGCCCGCCGGCAAGGGCAAGAAGAAGCCCTTCTGCATCAACCCCGCCTGCTCCAGCTTCGTGCCGGAGGATCAGCGCGGCTGGAAGAAGAAAAAGACCGAGTCCGCCGAGGGTGAAACTGCCGAAAAGACCACTGCGAAGAAAACCACGGCGAAAAAGACCACCAGAACCACTAAGAAAAAAGCATAAATTCAGGGGCGGCAGCACTGTCGCCCCGAACGAACATTTGGAGGAAAAACTATGCAGCCTGTAACTGTCATCGGCGCGGGACTGGCCGGAAGCGAATGCGCGTGGCAGCTGGCCAAGCGCGGCATCCCGGTCAAGCTCGTGGAGATGAAGCCGCAGAAATATACGCCCGCCCATCACTCATCCCTCTTCGGCGAGCTGGTCTGCTCCAACTCCCTGAGAAGCGACGAGCTCACCAACGCCGTGGGACTCTTGAAGGAGGAGCTGCGGCGGCTGGACTCGCTGATTCTGAAAAGCGCGGACGAAAACCGCGTGGCCGCCGGCGGCGCCCTGGCGGTGGATCGGGAGGGCTTCGCCCGAACCATCACCGAGCGTCTCAGAAATCACCCCAACGTGGAGATCATCGAGGAAGAGGCCACGGACATTCCCGCTGAGGGCATCGTAGTCATCGCCACCGGCCCCCTCACCAGCGACGCCATGGCGGACCGGATCGCAAAGCTCTGCCCGGAGTTCGATCTGCACTTCTATGACGCGGTGGCGCCCATCGTCACGCTGGAAAGCGTGGACATGGACAGCGCCTTCTTCGCCTCCCGCTACGACAAGGGGACGGCGGATTATGTAAACTGCCCCATGGACGAAACGGAGTATAAAGCCTTCGTCCGGGAGCTGGTCTCTGCCAAGGAGGCCGAGGTCCACGGCTTCGATGACGGCGGCGTGTTCGAGGGCTGCATGCCGGTGGAGGTCATGGCGAGACGGGGAGAGGACACCCTCCGCTACGGCCCCTTAAAGCCGGTGGGTCTCCGGGATCCCAGAACCGGGAAGGACAACTACGCCGTGGTGCAGCTGCGGCAGGACAACGCCGAAGGCACCCTCTACAATCTGGTGGGCTTCCAGACCCACCTGACCTGGGGGGAGCAGAAGCGGGTGTTCTCCATGATCCCGGCGCTGAAAAACGCGGAGTTTGTGCGCTACGGCGTCATGCACCGGAATACCTATCTGAACTCTCCCAAGCTGCTGGACGCCTGCTATCGGCTGAAAAGCGAGCCCCGGATCCGCTTCGCCGGACAGATGACCGGGGTGGAGGGCTATGTGGAGTCCTGCGCTTCCGGCGCCCTGGTGGGCATCGAGACCGCCGCGGAGATTCTGGGCATGGAGAGCGTGGACTTCCCCCAGGAGACCGCCATCGGCGCTTTGGGAAAATACGTCTCCGGCGGCAGCGTGGGCGACTTCCAGCCCATGAACATCAACTTCGGCATCATCAAGGAGCTGGGCTACCGGGTGAAGGGCAAGCGGAACAAAAACGCCGCCATCTCCGAGCGGAGCCTGAACATCCTTTCGGAGCTTATGACAGAGAAAGAGGTTTTAAACTCTGAGCTTACGACAGAGAAAGAGGTATAAAAAGCCATGAAGATCATCATTGACGCCATGGGCGGCGACAACGCCCCGGAGGAAATCGTAAAAGGCGCCCTGCGGGCAAAGTCTGAGCTGGGCGTGGACATCGTGTTCGTCGGCCAGAAGGAGAAGGTGGCCGCATGCCTCCCCGCCGGCACCGACGCGGAGATCGTGGACGCCAGAGAGATCGTCACCATGGACGACGACCCCAGCACCGCCTGCCGCCGGAAGAAGGATTCCTCCATGGCGGTGGCGCTGAAAATGCTGAAGGACGGCGCGGGCGACGCGGTGGTCTCCGCCGGCAGCACTGGCGCGCTCCTGACCGGCGCGACCCTGACGGTCAAGCGCATCCGCGGCATCCGCCGTGCGGCGCTGGCGCCGGTCCTGCCCAACGGCGGCGCGGGCTGCATGCTCATCGACTGCGGCGCCAACGCCGAGTGCACCCCGGAATACCTGCTGCAGTTTGCCTACATGGGCAGCTTTTATATGCAGAAGCTCCACGGCATCCAGCGGCCCCGGGTGGGTCTGCTGTGCAACGGCACCGAGGAGCACAAGGGCGACGACCTGCGCCACGAGACCTATCCGCTGCTGCAGAAAGCCCGTGCGGAGGGACGCATCCACTTCATCGGAAACGTGGAGTCCAGCCAGATCTTCAAAAACGAGGTGGACGTGCTGGTCACCGACGGCTTCACCGGCAACATCCTCCTGAAGGGTCTGGAGGGCACCCTGAAATTCATGCTCAAGACCCTGAAAACCATGTTCCACAAGCCGAAAAACATGCTGGCTGGCCTGATGATCAAGGGCGAGATCGGTTCCCTGAAGGCGGAGCTGGATCCCAACGCCGTGGGCGGTACCGCCATGCTGGGCATCTCCAAGCCGGTCATCAAGGCCCATGGCTCCAGCAAGGCCGACGCCTTCTTTGCCTCCATCCGTCAGGCGGTCATCTTCGCCGAGAGCGGCATCATTGACGAGATCACCTCCAACATCGACGTCATGCGCCTTGACAAGGAGGAAGCCTGATGGACGCCCTGCAGGAACGACTGGGCTACCGGTTCCAGAACCCGGCCCTTCTGGAAAATGCCCTGACCCACAGCTCCTACGCCAACGAGCGGCGGGAGCCCGGTCTCCAGTCCAACGAGCGGCTGGAGTATCTGGGTGACTCCATCCTGGGCATGGTCACGGCAGACAAGCTTTATCGGCTGTTCCCGGATATGCCCGAGGGGAAAATGAGCCGTCTGCGTGCGGAGCTGGTCTGTGAACAGAGCCTTCACACCGTTGCGCTGTCTCTGGATCTGGGGCGCTGCCTGCGTCTCGGCAGAGGCGAAGAGCACAGCGGCGGCAGAGAGCGGCCCAGCATCCTCGCAGACGCGGTGGAGGCCATCATCGCCGCCATGTATCTGGACGGCGGCTTCGAGCCCGCCAGAGCCTTCATCCTCGGCCACGTGCTGGAGGGTCTGGACGAGGGCCACATCCACCATGTCATCGACTATAAAACCGAGCTCCAGGAGCGCGTCCAGCGCAAGGCGGATCAGCATCTGCAGTATGTGCTGGCGGGCACCTCCGGCCCGGATCACAACAAGCGTTTCACCATGGCTGTGCTGCTCAACGGCACCGAGCTGGCCCGGGGCGACGGACGCTCCAAAAAGGAGGCCGAGCAGGCCGCTGCCAAGGCCGCCATGGAAACCATAGAATGAGCTGGAAACAACCGCTCCTGTTCTTATGCCTCGCCGCGCTGATCCTTGGCGGGGCAATCTGGCTATCGGGGAGGGAAAACGCCGTGCAGCACGATTATATCACCATGGAGCCTGTGACCATTGTCCAGGCTACGGATCTGCACGCCCTGGCCCCGGAGCTCACCGACGGCGGCCCATACTTCACCAACCTGGTGGAAAACGCCGACGGGAAGTTCATGCCGAAGATCCGGAAGATCGTGGAGGGGTTCGTGCAAAAGGCATTGAAGCTCCATCCAGAGGTGCTGATCCTCTCCGGGGATCTGGCCTTCAACGGTGAGACGCAAAGTCACCGTTGGCTGTCGGAACAGCTGCGGCCGCTTCTGGAGGCGGGGATCAAGGTGCTGGCGCTGCCGGGGAATCACGATGTGAATTACCCCACCGCTGCCAGCTTCGAGGGGGATTCCTACACCCTCGTGGAGAGCCCCGACGGTGCGGCCTTTGCGGAAATTTGGAAAGACTTCGGCTATGCCGACGCCCTGTCGAGGGACGAGGCGTCCCTGAGCTATGTCTATGAAGTCTCGCCGGGCCTGCGGCTGCTGCTGGTGGATACCAACACCCCGGAAGAGCCCGGCGCGGTGCTGCGGCCGACTTTGGACTGGATCGAAACCCAGCTGAAAGATGCTGCGGAGGCCGGCGCCAGAGTGGTTTCGGTGACCCACCAGACGATTCTGCAGCACAACCGGGTGTTCTCCGACGGCTTTGTCATCACCAACCGGCAAAAGCTTCATTCCCTCTACCAGAAATACGGCGTGGCGCTGAACCTCTGCGGCCATATGCACATCCAGCACGCTGCAGCTTCCGGCTGCCTCACGGAGATCGTCACCTCGGCGCTCTGCGTCCAGCCCTGCCAGATCGGCGTACTGGAGCTCACAGAGGAGGGCGGCAGCTACCGCACGGAGCTTGCGGCTCCCGAAGAACTCTCTGACGCGGCTGCGGACTTTTTCGACCGGAACAGCCGGCGGCAGGGGAGCGCGGTTACCAATGATCCCGAGCTGGCGGATTACCTCGTGCAGCTGAACCGGGCCTACTTCTCCGGCAGGATGGACACGGTCCTGCGAAGCAATGACCTGCTCACTCGCTGGAAGGCCGCCGACGACTTCACCGGCCGCTATCTGGAGAGCCTGCTGGACGACGTGGGGAGCAACTACAATCAGATCGACTTTACATTCTGAGGAAACTATGGCAGAAATCATTGAAATCACAGACTTTTCCGACCCGGCGCTGGACGCCTTCGCCCGACTCACCGAGCGGCAGCTCCTGAATCGGGACAAGCCAGAGGACGCCCTCTTCATCGCGGAAAGCCCCTTGGTGATCCACCGGGCCTTGGACGCGGGCTACGAGCCGGTGACCCTTTTGATGGAGCGCAGCCACATCGAGCGGAAGGCCGTGGATGTGATCGAGCGCTGCGGCGTGCCGGTCTACACGGCGCCGCTGGAGATCCTGGAGCAGATCACCGGCTATAAGCTCACGAGAGGCGTCCTATGCTCCATGCGGAGAAAGCCGCTTCTGTCGGTGGAGGAGGTCTGCCGGGACGCGCGGCGCATCGTGGTGCTGGAGGACGTGATGAACCCCACCAACATTGGGGCCATCTTCCGCAGCGCCGCGGCCCTGGGCATGGACGCTGTTCTGGTGACCCCGGCATGCTCCGACCCGCTCTACCGCCGCAGCGCCAGAGTCAGCATGGGCACGGTGTTCCAGATCCCCTGGACCAGCTTCGGAGATGACATCTCCATCTGGCCCCACCCGGGTCTGGAGCAGCTGCAGGCCATGGGATTCAAAACCGCTGCCATGGCCCTGCGGGACGACTCGGTGTCCATCGACGATCCGAAGCTGCTGCAGGAAGAGCGGCTGGCCGTGATCCTCGGCACCGAGGGGGACGGTTTGAAAAATGAGACCATCGCCGACTGCGACTACACCGTGCGCATCCCCATGCGCCACGGGGTCGACTCCCTGAACGTGGCCGCCGCCAGCGCAGTGGCGTTCTGGGAACTGTCAAAGTAGGGCGGGGACCTGTACCCCGCCGTAGAAATCATCCGGCTCTGAGGTAACAACTTACCGCCCTTTCGCATAGACTGTCACAGGACAGAAAGCGGAAGGGCGGTGGTTTTTATGATGCGGCGGCGGGGCCCATGCCCCTGGCTGGGGCTGGCGCTGATCCTTTTGGGATCGCTGATCATCCTCAGCATGATCCTGCCGAAGGACTTCTGGTGGTTCATCCTCGGCGGCGCCATGATCGGCGCGGGACTGTATCTGATGCGCAGGTAGCCAACTGGACATGGGGAGTGCTCAGAATTCCTTTTTTTCCATGATATGCACACTCCACAGGTAGGAGACACAGGTGATCACTGCGCATCCCGCGGCCAGCGCAAGCAGAACCACGGCGGGCGACGTACCTTCAAGGGCTTTTGTCAGTTTGGCAAGAGCGTTGGAGCCTTCGAAGATCCTTTTGCTGCCGAAGACCAGGATCGCGATGACGCCAAAGAAAATGAGCAGCACGATCCGGCTTTTTTCCGCACCGGTGAGCTTCTGCGCGTCCTTCCCGTTTATGGTGACGCTTCCATCGTCCGGCCGGATCAGACCCAGGATCGCTTTGATCGTGGTGCTCTTGCCGGCGCCGTTTTTTCCCACGATCCCCGTCACGGTCCCGTCCGGGATCTCCAGCGAGAGATTCAGACGGAAATCACCGTAGGTTTTTACAAGATTATCAAGCTTGACCATCAGTTGTCCTCCAATATGATTTCCAGGACCGAAAGAATCTCCTCCCGCGTGAAGCCCACCGCCCTTGCTTTCTGAACGGCAGCCGCGAAGGCGTCCTCGACGGTCTTTCTCCGCGCCTCCAGAGCCAACTGCCGATCCGTCGCGGCCACATAGGTGCCTTTGCCGTGGACGGTGACCACGAATCCCTCTTCCTCCAGCCGGTCATAGGCCTTTTTCACTGTGAGCGCACTGATGCGGAGCTGGTTGGAGAGAGCTCTGACCGAGGGCAGGACGTCGTTTTCCGCCAGACCGCCGCTCAGGATCTCGTTTTTGATCTGATCCATCAGCTGCTCGTAAATCGGAACCATGGAAGTGTTGTTTAAGATAATATGCATGCTGCCAACCTCCACAAACAGTATATAACAGTATATAACTGTTGTCAACAGAAAGATGAAAAAGCTCGCTGCAGAAAAACTGCAGCGAGCTTTTATGGTTTGCGTGTGTTTTACAGCTCCCGTGCGCGGTAGAGGAAGGTGACGATCTCACCTCTGGTGCAGGTGTTAAGGGGGCTGAAGGTGTTGGTGTCGGTGCCCTTGGTGACGCCGTTCAACACTGCCCAGCGCACCGCGTCATAGAAGAAATCCATGGGGCCCACATCGAAGAAGTTCTCCGGCGCGGAGACGTTGGGACTGCCCTTGGCGCGATAGAGGAAGGTGACGATCTGCGACCGCTGGCAGACGTCATAGGGGCTGAAGGTGTGTTCATCGGTGCCCTTGGTGATGCCTTTCTCCGCAGCCCAAAGGACCGCCTTGTAGAAGAAGTCAGAGGAATGCACGTCGGTGAAGGGATTGATGCCCGTCACTTCCGGCGAGCCGGCGGCGCGATAGAGGAAGGTGACCGCCTCTCCTCTGGTACAGCCCACATTGGGACTGAAGGTGGTGGGTGTGGTGCCTTTGGTGATGCCCTGATTCACGGCCCACAGCACCGGGGAGTAGAAGAACGCGTCCGCGGGCACGTCGGTGAAGCTGGTGGTGCCGATGGCGGGGATCGCCTCGGTCTTTTTCTCGCCGCAGACAGAGCAGGTGAAGAGCTTCTCGCCGTTGGCGGTGGCTTCTTTGGTCACCACACCATCGCCCCACTTGTGGCCGGTAGCTGGGACGAAGTTGTCCTTATAGTTGCTGCCGTCGCTGCCCTTGAACAGCGTGTAGCCCTGCTGGGTGCAGGTGGGCTCCACCACGGTCTGGGTGTAGGTGACGGTCTGGGTCGTTCTCGGAATGACCTCGAACTTCTTCTCACCGCAGACGGTGCAGATGTAGGTGCGCTCGCCGTTCTGAGTCTCGGTGGCACGTTTGGTGATGTGCCCCTCGTCCCAGGTGTGGCCCAGGGGATCCACGGTCACGCGGACGGACTCGTTGCAGCGGCTGCAGCGGCCCTGATAGATGCCCTGCTGAGAGCAGGTGGCCTCCTGGATCTTGTTCATATAGGTGGTGTCGTGGCCCAGCGCGGGTACCGCCACACTGACAGTCTTGCCGCAGTCGGGGCAGACGCCGGTGATCTTGCCCTCCTGAGTGCAGGTGGGCTTGGTCTCCACACGGTTCTGGAGCTTGGAATAGCCGTCGGCCTCACCGTGATTGGTGGCGGGGATCTCCACGGTGTAGTTGGGATCGGTGCACCACTTGTTGGTGCAGGTGTAGTATGCGACGCCGGGCTCCGTGCAGGTGGGGGCGACCATGCGGTCCATGGTGGCCTTGTGGCCGGTGGGCTTGGAGGTCTCGGTGATCTCCTCCTCGCCACAGATGGAGCAGACTCTCACGGTGTAGCCCGGCTCGGTGCAGGTGGCGTGGACCTCCTCGGGGAACCCGTATTTATGGGTGTGACCGCTCCAGGCGCTCTTGGTCTGGTAGCCCTCCCAGAGACCGGCGGAGGTGATGGCCGCGGTCCACTTGGCGTAGGCCTGCGCGTTATTGCTCTGGGTGGGATAGATGATCACGCAGTCCTTGGGGAAGGAGTTGAAGTCGCTGGTGGCAGGCTCGATATTGCCCTTGGTGATGGGCTCGTAAGTGAAGGTAGCCTCGGCCAGCGGGGTGACGCCCCACTTGTCGCCGGTGACCTGGCTGATGCCATAGCCCAGGGTAAGGGTGTGGCCCAGATAGGTGGCGGTCTCCTCATCGCTGTCGGACATGGTGTCTGCCACGCGGGTGAGTGCCTCCAGACCGGTGGCCTCCAGGCTGGTGAAGGTGCGCTTTCCGATGGTGGTGGCGTGCAGCAGATCGGTGCCGTTGCCGGTGCCGAAGACCACATCGGTGAGACTGTCGCAGGCGGCAAAGGCAAAGTCACTGATGTGCTTCACCCGGTCTGCAAAGTGGACGGTCTTCAGCGCCCGGCAGCCGGAGAAGGCGCCGGTGCCGATGGTCAGCGCCTGATCGCCTGCGGAGAATTTCAGCTCCCGCATGGCGAAGTTGGCGAAGAAGGCCCAGGGGCTGATGCTGGTGAGGGAGGCCGGGATGTTCACCTCATTCACAGCGCCGAGGTGGGTGCACCACCAGAAGGCGCCGGTGCCCAGCTTGGAGAGCTTCTCCGGCAGGGAGAACTGGACCGTGCCCAAAACGTGGTCATAAGCGAAAGCAAAATTGCCGATCTCCGCCACGCTGGTGGGGAAGGTGATGGAGGCCAGCCGCTCGCAGCCGAAGAAGGCGCGGTCGCCGATGTATTTCAGGTTGATGCAGCTCTTCATTCTGGCGTAGGTGAGATAATCGCAGGCGTAGAAGGCCTGGCGCTCGATCCGCTCCAGACTGTTGGGGAAGTCGATGACTGTGAGCTTGTCGCAGCTCTTGAAGGCCTTTTCATCGATGACCTTGACGGTGCCGCCGAGGTACACGGCCCGCAGGGCGTCCAGACCAAAGAAGGCCCGCTTGCCCACGTTGGTGACGCCGGTGTCGATGTATGCGGCGATCAGCTGTTTGTCCATGTTGGCTGCGCCATAACCGGGCACCTCGATTTTGCCGGACCAGGGCGCCTTGGAGGTGAGGGAGTAGTCCTCCATCTCACCGGTGCCGGTGATTTTCACAGCATAATATTCATCAGCGGATAAGTCCAGGTTGAAATCCAGTCCGGTCAGCGCAGTAGTCTCCTCGGCGTCGAGACCGAATTTTGAGGCCAGCTCGCTCAGACCACTTTTCAGATCCCCGATCTTATCCGGGAACTCCATGGAGCGGATCTGATCATCGTCAAGACGGTAGACCTCATATTTCACGCTGGCGGTGCCGCCTTTTCCGCAGGAGCCGGAGTACAGCACATTGTTCGGATCAAACATCTTGTTCAGCGTGTCCTGGTTTTCATTCACCAGCTGCTCAAAGAGATCCGTCAGCACCGTGGCGGCGCCGGCGTTGGTGGTCAGGCCCGCGAACAGCGAGACCGTCATCACCAGCACGAGCAGCAGGGATAACATGCGTTTTTTCATGTTCCTTCCTCCTTATTTGCATATACACAGTCAGTATACCCTTTTTAAAATGTTTTTTCAAGTATGCAGACTGCGGAAATTCATACCTGAATTGGACGATCCGGAGCGCGGGAAGTTCGCAAAAAAATAAAAGTTTATTCGATTTTTTTTCGAAGTTTGTTCATTAAAATGACACAAGTTCGGCTTACAATACAATCAGATTTCAAAGGGAGGCCAAACAGGCGTCCCCGCAGATAAGGAGCGATTTCCATGTCAGACGAATTCTGGAATGAAACCAACGAGAACCCCGAGAGCAGCTTCCCGGAGTCCGAGATCCCCGAGACCGAGGCCGTCCCCGTGCCCGAGACGGAGCCGGAGGTGCAGGAGACCAGCTTCTCCGAGGACGGCACCTACCGCATCGTCCATCCGGAGGAGACGGAGGAGCGCTCTTACACCGATGCCAACTACCAGCCGGCCTCCGAGGCGGCTGAGATGCCTCCCCGCTACTACACCCCCGAGATCCCGAAGCAGAAGGCGCCCCGGGAGGAAAAGAAGCGCGGCGGTTTCGTGAAGGCGGCCTGCCTGGCCCTGGCCTGCGCGGTGCTGGGCGGCGCCGTGGGCGGCGTCATCGGCAGCCGCGTCACCAAGTCTGCCACTGCCGCTGTGCAGCAGGTGCAGATGGCGGAGTCCAACGGCAGCAGCGACAGCAGCGGCACCGTGCAGAAGGCCAAGGGCGTCAGCACCGGCACCATGTCCGCCAGCGACATCTACGCCGCCGCCTGCCAGCAGGTGGTGGGCATCACCACCGAGGTGACCACCCAGAACTTCTTCGGCCAGACCACCTCTGCCGCCGTCTCCGGCTCCGGCTTCATCATCACCTCTGACGGCTATATCCTCACCAACCGCCACGTCATCGCCTATGCCGAGCAGTACGGCTACGAGGTCAGCGTCATGACCTACGACGGCACCACCTACAAGGCTGAGATCGTGGGCTCCTACGCCTCCAACGATCTGGCAGTGCTGAAGATCGACGCCGAGGGCCTCACGCCTGTCACCTTCGGCGACAGCGACAGCATGTCCGTGGGCGACCTGGCCTATGTGGTGGGCAACCCCCTGGGCGAGCTGCAGTTCAGTATGTCCACCGGCCATATCAGCGCCCTGGACCGCACCATCACCACCGATGAGAGTAACATCGCCATCAATATGTTCCAGGTGGACGCCGCCGTCAACGAGGGCAACTCCGGCGGCCCGGTGTACAACGCCGCGGGCCAGGTCATCGGTATCTGCTCTGCCAAGTATGAGTCCACCGGCGTGGAGGGCCTGGGCTTCGCCATCCCGGTGAACGACGCCATCGCCATCGCCAACGAGCTGATGGAAAACGGCGTGGTCGTGAACAAGGTCCAGCTGGGCGTCACCACCCAGACCATCCCCAGCCAGGTGGCGAAGTATTACAACATGGTGGAGGGCGCCTATATCGTCTCCCTCACCGAGGGCAGCTGCGCCCAGAAGGCGGGCCTGCAGATCGGCGACATCGTCACTGCCATTGACGGCAAGACCATCTCCTCCTCTGACGGCCTCATCGCCGCCCTGAGAGGCTACGCCCCCGGGGACGAAGCGGAGCTCACCATCTACCGCGCCGGCGAGACCCAGAACGTCACCGTGACGCTGGACAAAGCCAGCGAAGAGACCATCGAGGCCCAGACCCAGAGTCAGCAGCAGAGCCAGCAGCAACAGCAGCAGCCCCAGCAGGGTCAGGGGTATATGATCGACCCCTGGAGCGACTTCTTCAACTAATACCGATATCATCCATTTTTCTTATTCTCCTCTCTTTTTCCAACCCCGGCCGGGATTTCCCGGCCGGGGTACTCTTTTTGTTAAAGTGTTCCGATCACGCCGCCGTGATAAGTTTCTCCGTCCACCAGAACGCCGTCGGAGCGGTATTCGATCAGATGGGTTTTTCCGCCGCCGTCCCTCCAGCGGATGGAGGCGGGCAGCAGCGCTTCCGGCAGATTGGGCTGAAGGGTGACCTGCCCATTTACCGCCGTGAGCCCGAACAGGACCTCCGCCGCGGTTCTGAGATACCAGCCTGCCGCGCCGGTGTACCAGCTCCAGCCCGCCTGCTCCGGGTGATCCCCGGCGTAGACGTCGGCGGCTAGGACGAAGGGCTCCGCCTCGTAGATTTCCTGGGGATGCCGCGCGGGCAGCAGGGCGCGGAGCACCTGCCAGCCGGCGTCGGTCTCACCGACCAACAGCAGCGCCCATGCCTGCCAAATTGCCCCGTGGGTGTACTGGCCGCCGTTTTCCCGGAAGCCGGGGCCGTAGCTGCGGACATAGCCGGGATCCGGCTTTGCGTTGATAAAGGGCGGATCAAAGAGTTTTACCAGATGGTGCGTCGGATCGTATAAACGCCCTACTGCGCTTTTCAGCGCTTGCCGCACGTGCTCTGGGTCCGCCTCGGGAGAGAGCACCGCGAAGCTCTGGGCGATGGCGTCGATCTGACAGGCAGCGCTTTCGCTGCTGCCGAGGGGCATTCCGTCTTTGAAATAGCCTCTGCGGTACCATTTCCCGTCCCAGCTTCGCTCCGCCGCCTCGCCGATCTGCCTGGCTGCCAGATGCATGGCGTCGGAGCCCTCCAGCCCCAGAGACTCCAGCATCGCCGCCATCCGGTGGGCCGTGTGGGAGAAAAACCAGCTGAGCCACACGCTCTCGCCCTCCATCCGGTCAAAGCCGTCGTTCCAGTCGCCGCTGCCGATTTTCAAAAGGCTGTGTTCGCCGGTGCCTCTTCGGAGGACGCATTGGATGGCGCGGATAGAGTGTTCCAGCACCGTGCCGGTCTGCTTCGAGGTTTGGAGCCGGAGATACCGCTCCCGCTCATCATCTCTGAGGAGCTCCGCCTCCAAATAGGGGACGGACTCCGTCAACAGCGCCGTGTCTCCGGTCTTCTCCACATACTCCAGCACCGCCCAGGGCAGCCACAGCAGATCGTCGCTGATCCGGGTGCGCACCCCGGCACCCTCGTGCCACCAGTGGCAGACGTCCCCCTCGGGGAACTGTCTTGCGCAGCAGCGGAGGATCTGCCGCCGGGCGGCTGCGCTGTTCCACAGGATGAGATTCACCGCGTCCTGGAGCTGATCCCGGAACCCGAAGGCCCCGCCGCTCTGATAGATGCTGGTGCGTGCCATCAAACGGCAGGCCATGGCCTGATAGGCGCCCCAGCCGGACAGATACTGCCCGAAGGCCGCCTCGGTGGTCTCACAGCGGAGTCTTCCGCAAAACCGCTGCCAGGCGGCGAGGGTACGCTTCAAAGCCTCTATGGCCTTGTCCCAGTCCATGAGATCCGGGGCGTCCTCGGCGCCGACCAGCAGCACTGCGCGGTTTTCCAGCTGGAATTCCGCCGCGAAGCAGCCGGGGACGCCGGCGCCGATAAAGCTGTCATATTGATTCCGCAGGGCACGCTCCCGGCTGCAGGTGAAGCGCCGGAACGGCACGCTGCACCGGGCATATACCGTGAACGGCTGCTCCGCTCTCGGATTGGAGGCAGAGAGAACGCCGTCACGGAAGTCTGTGATCACCGCATTTTCGTCCTTCGTCTCCGCTGCCAGCAGCAGATCCAGCTGCCAGCGGAGGGTGACCGGGGTTTTCGACTCGATCATCAGCACCCGTACGTTGGCTGCGAAGGGCACGAAGGCCGTCACCCGGAGACCGCCGGTCTCCCATTGGGCGCAGCCGAGACGACAGGTGAAGCGTCCGTCAGAGTCGTAATTACAAAACAGACTGCGTGTCTCTCCGGCATCTATGGCATATAGGGTTTCCGGCCCCTTCACCACCCAGGGATCGTTCCGCCAGGGGGTGATCCGCCGCTCTCTTGCGTTTTCCAGCCAGAGATCGCCGCAGCCGCTGTCCGCTGCCGTGAAGCCGAACCGGCCGTTGGTCAGCGGCAGACTCCAGACGCGCCTCGGCAGGGTGTGGCTGCATTGCACCAGAACGCTGCCGTCGGTGCGCTGGGTGTATCGGACGGGCCCGCTGTTTTGATCCCGCCGATCTGTTTCTTCCGGCAGGGAAGCGGTGTTCCGATCCGGGGGCAGATACTCGCCCTCCAGCCAGACCGCTGCATTGCATCTCACAGCTTCCAAATCGCTCACTAAATGCACCCCGCCGGGGAGGGCGAGGGTGTCCTCCCGGTCGATCCTTCTGAGCACCGCGCGGACAAACCGCGCCTCCGGCTGCTGATAGTCTCCGGCGTTAGAGGTGCAGAACACCAGATCGAATCGGATGCCCAGCGCATGGAGCAGCGCATGTTCTCGTAACAGCCGCGCCGCGGTTTTCCGATGCTCCGGCTCCGTCAGCGGCGCCGCCAGGATCGGCAGATCCCCGGAGATACCAAGGCGCCAGAGGGCGTCTTTTTTCAGCAGATTCGGGTCGCTGACCGCCTCTGGCAGCGTATTGCCGGTGAGGGGTGCGACCAGCGCCATGGCCTCCCGGAGCCCCCGTTCGTGAAGCCCCAGTTGGGCCGCCAGTCTGGCCGGGAGATCAGAGAAGCTTGCCTCCGGCATGGCCAGGGTCTGCTGGGCGGCGAGAAAGGCGTCCTCGGAGTTTCGTCCCACGCCCACGGCGAAGCGGAGGGTCTTGATCTCCTCTGCCTCCAACTGAATCGGAAGGCGCACCACGCTTCGCCCGTCGGTGAGCCATTGCTCGCCTTCTTCCGCCGGGAGACAGTCTCCCGCGAGGCACATCCACCGCTCCGGCGCGTCTCCGCGCTCCAGTCTCCGCCAGAGCCGGGCGCTGCCGCGGTGCTGCTCCTGGATCCCCAATCGCCAGAAGGCCGGGTGACTGCTGAGTGCGCGTGCCTCCGCCAGCGCGGGGGAGAGGGTCAGTTCCAGTTCGGCTTCCATCGGCTCCGGACTCCGCAGCTCCAGCACCCAGAGGCATCCCGCCTCCGAGGCCGACACCGCCGCCGTGAGCCGCGCAGTTTCGGTGGAGAGCTCCGCATATCGGTCGGTGAACTTCCAATGGGCATTGTCGCTGCCGGAAATCGGAAACAGCGTCTCACGGTCGAGCCGGAATCTCGGCGGGGCAAAAAACAGCTCCGCGCCCTCGTGCCGCAGCGCCATGGCGCCGGACTCCGGGAACTGCAGATGCAGCGACCCGTTGGAGAGCAGACACCTCGCACCGTGGAGCGGATCCACGCCGTCGCCCTCTCTGTGATACCGCAGGGCGGGCTGCTTTTTTGCAGGTTTCAGGCTCTGCTTCCGCTCCCGTTTCAGCGTAGGGCCGCCCACCGGCACCCGCTCGGAAAGGAGACACCGATGCGCCCGCAGCGCGGGCTCCGCCATGGTCCAGCGCTGCACCTGCCCGTCCAAAAGAGCGTTGGTGATGGCCGCCATGCTCATGCCCAGATGGTGGGCCATGAAGCTTTTGACGATCTCACCGCTGCTGCCGCGGCAGCGGCCGGGGGTCAGATCCACGGCCTCATAGAAACCGTAGGGGCCGCGGAGGCCCATCCGCTCCAGCCGCTTCAGATTCCGCACCGCCGCCCTGGGCTCCACCAGCAGCGCCAGAAAGCTGCTGTAAGGGGAGAGCACCAGCTCCTGATCCATGTCTCTTCTCAGGGCCAGCGCGCCGACGCCGTGGGCCTTGTAGCGGTAGTGCAGCGCGGGATCGAGACTGTAAAACCCGCTTTCGGAGACGCCCCAGGCCCGCCCGGGCAGCACCCGGCTCTTCTGGGCGTGGAGACAGAATTTTGCGCTCTCCCAGTTAAGCGACTCCCGCTGCAGGGGGAGAAACAGCTCCGGCATCAGATATTCGAACATGGTGCCCGTCCAGGACACCGTGCCGCGGTAGCCGTGGAGCGACGTCTGCGCCCGGCTGAGACTTCGCCAATGCCGCACCGGCGCCTCGCCTCTGGCCACCGCCAGATATCCGGTGAGCCGCGCCTCTCCTGAAAAGAGGTCATACCAGCCGGGGGAGAAGCTGCCGTCGTCGGTGTTCACGCCGATGCGGAAGAGACACCGCTCCTCATCGTAGAGCATCCGAAAGTCCATCTGCTCTGCCAGCTTCTCAGCCCGCGCCGCCAGATCCTCCCGGCCAAACTCCAGAAAGGCCGTCTTCGCCGCGATCAGAGATGCGCAGAGGTTGCCGCTGTCCACCGTGGAGACATAGGCCGGGCGCAGAGGCTTTAAGGTGATGGTTTGATACCAGTTGTAAAAATGCCCGCGCCATTTGGGCAGGGCCTCCATGGTCTCCAGCATCCGCTCCGCCAGGGGGAGCCCCTGTTCCTCATCGATGCCCAGCTTCGCGGCGGAGAGAGCGCTCACCAGTCCAAGCCCCATGTTGGTGGGGGAGGTGCGGTGGGCGGTGCCGGCGGGGGGCTGCTCCTGCCAGTTGTCCGGCGGCAGAAAGTGATCCTCCCTGGTGCAGAAGGTCTCGAACCAGTGCCAGATCTCTTTGGCGCAATGCAGCAGATAGGCCTTCTCCTTTTCGTGGAGCGGCTGCAGGGGCGGGTTCGGCTTCGACAGCAGCATGGCGAGGATGGGGGAGAGCAGCCACAGTGCTCCGGCGGATTTCCCGACGATCGCAGGCGAGAGCAGGAGGGAGGCGGCCCCCAGAATCGCTGCCGGGAGCATGGCCCGATACCAGCTGAACAGCTTCCCGCGCTTGACGCCCTCGCTCTGGGCGGCGGTTTGCCATTGCAGCAGCCTTTTGTGACTGATGAGCATCCGCCAGAGAGAACGGCAGATTGCCGAGGCGCAGATCCACGCCTCCATGGGCAGAAAGACCAGCCGCAGCACCGTCTGCAGCAGAGTCGGAACCGTGCCCTGCAAAACGCCGCTAAAGGTGCGTACCCGCGGTTCTCTGCGCAGCAGTACACCCCGGAGACTCAGGATCAGATCGCTGAGCAGCGCCAGCAGCGCCGCCCAGGCTGCCAGCCGCAGCCCCGGCCACGGTCGCCAGAGGCCCGCGAGGATCGCCAGCAGGGTCATGGGCGGCACCAGTGAGCGCCGCAGACTGTCCAAAAGCCGAATCCGATCCGTTGTACGAAACGCCCTCCCGCGCCGAAACAGCCAGGGGAGGTTCTGCCAGTCTCCTCTTGTCCAGCGCTCCAGCCGCGCCCAGAAGCTCAGGGTCGTAGCGGGAAAGCCGTCCAACAGCTCCGTGTCCCCCACAAAGCCGCCGCGCAGACAGGCGCCCTCCAGCGCGTCGTGACTGAGGACGCGGTTTTCCGGGATGGCCTTGCCGCAGCAGGTCAGCAGCGCGTCGATGCTGAGAATGCCCTTGCCCGCAAAGCCGCCGCAGTCATACCGATCCATGAACAGCTCCCCGCCGGCCAGACCGTAGACGTCCATGCCGCCGGCCCCGGCGATGATCCGAGTGAAATCCGTGGCCACGGCGCTTTTCAGATCCGTGGCGATCCTGGGGTGCATGAGCCCGTAGCCGGCGATGACCACGCCGCGCTTTTTTTCGATGACCGGGGTGTTCAAGGGATGCAGCATGGCGCCGATGAGGCTCCGCGCCGCCCCGGGGGTCAAGACTGTGTCAGTGTCCAGGGTCAAAATGAATTGGGTGCTATCCAGCGCCTCACGGTCACCGGCGGCGCAGAGGAGGGTAGTTTTCCTGCCCCGCAGCAGTCCCGCCAATTCCATCAGCGCGCCGCGCTTTCGCTCCCATCCTCTCCAGATCCCGTCGCCGCGCACATAGCCGCGCTGCCGGGTGAAGAGGTAAAATCGCCGCTGGGGATCGGAAGCGTTCAGCTTCTCAATAGCGGATTTTGCCGCCTCCAGATTCTTTTCATCGGATTCCAAAGTGCGGTTGTCTGCCTCGGGGAGATCGGCCAGGATCCCGAACCGCAGATGCTCCCCGCAGTCCCGGCTGCAAAGGGCAATATCCTCCAGCCTTGCGGCGAGGGCCTCGGCGTCCTCCGGCTTCGAGAGCAGCGCCGACACCACGCAGAGGGTCTTTCCTGCCTTCGGCACACCGTTTTTCAGTTCCAACCTGGGCACCGGTCTCGGCGGCGTCAGCCTGAGTAAAACCGCATCCATGAGCTGCTTTACGACTTCCGAGATGGGCAGAATCAGCAAAATCGCGCAGGAAAGGCTGTCCGTTAGAAACCCGAACAGCACCGCCGCGAACAGGGTCAGCAGCACCAGGGTCGTCAGATACCAGCTGCCGGATGGCGTTTTTGGATCAACTGCGCGAAAAAGCTGCCAGCCAATGTGGCGTTTTTCCCCAGCGGCGGCGTGACATTTTCGCAGGAGCCCGTCGGCGGCCTCGGCTTCCTCCATGCGGTGCGTCTTCGCGTACTTCGCCAGCTGCTTTCGATACTGTGCTCTGGTGGCCTCGTCCATCTTCGGGTAGATCCCGGTGGGGTCCCTGGAGAGCTTTGCCTCGATGGGATCAGCCCGCTCCAACAGCTGCGAGAAGGCCAGCGCACCCAGCAGCCGGAGGGCGGAGAAGCGCTTGCCGACTTCCTCTGCCTCCGGCTCCTCCTGAGAATAGAGTGCCGAGAGGGACAGGATCGCCGCCGCCTTCAGGCAGGGGAGTACCGCCGCCCGCTCCGCATAACGCAGGGGATGAAGGCGCTGGAACCCGGTGAGGAACTGCTCAAGTCCCTCCGCGTCCAGCGCACCGCCGCTCTCTTCGAAATATCCCTCGCAGAGCCGGTAGACCATGGGCGTCCCCTGACAGATCCGGAGCCGCTTCGCAACCCGCAGCTGTGAGATCGCGCCAAGCCCCTCCTGCCTTGCCAGATAGCCGTTGTCCAGCAGCCATTCCGACGCGCCGGTTTCGGGGGAGAGAGAGGTGCGTTTCTGCTCCAGCTGCTCCAACGCCTGTTCGATTCTATGACAGAGCGGCCGCGCACCGCCGTCGCCGTCCACACCGAGACTGCGGGCGAATTCCATGCCCCGCGCCTCAAAATCCCGTTGTTCCATAAGAAAACCTCCGAGAAAGTTACAGATACTGCAAGCTTTCCCGAAGGTGTTTTCAATTATTCGATTTTCAAACGATCACAGGATCCCGTATGCCAGCTTCAGCCGCAGGACCCGCAGCACGCTCTCGTCCAGCCGTTTCTGAGTCAGCGTGCCGTCGGCCAGCGCGGCCTCCATGGCCTCCACGGTGCCTTTCACGTCGTTGACCTCCAGCAGCAGATCGCAGCCGGCCTGAAGGCATTTTACCGCCTTTTCTCCGTCGGAACCGTTCCCGGCGCCGGCCATCTGGAGCCCATCGGTGATGATGACGCCGTCGAATCCCAGCTCCTTGCGCAGCAGATTCGTCACCAGCTTTTTGCTCATGCAGGCGGGGACGTCGTCCACCTTGGGCACCGTCAGATGCCCCACCATGACCAGATCCGCCCCGGCCTCGATGCCGCTGACGAAGGGTTTTAAATCATGGGCGCGGAGCTCCTCCAGAGTCTGGTCGACAATCGCCGTCCCCTCATGGGAGTCCGTCAGGGTGCTGCCGTGGCCGGGGAAGTGTTTTAAGCAGCAGATCGCCCCTGCTTCATGAAACCCCTTCACCGCCGCGGCCACCAGCTTTGCCGCCTCGTCGAAATCGTCGGAGTAGGCCCGGTCGCCGATGACGGTGTTTTTCGGATTCGACCACACGTCCGCCACCGGGGCGAAATCCGTGTTGAACCCGCAGGAGATCAGATCCGTTCCGATGGTCAGGGCGTTCTGGTAAGCGGTCTCCGTGCCGCCGTTGCGATAGCTGTACATGCTGCCCAGCCAGGTGGTGCCCACGCTGGTCATCAGCCGCGCCACCCGGCCGCCCTCCTCGTCCACGGTGATGAGCATGTTGTGCTCCTGCAGGGCGGAGGTCAGTGCGGAAAGCTGCTCCCGGCTTTTCATGTTGGCGTTGTCCAGCAGCACGCCGCTGACGGGGTAATCCTCCAATGCCGTTTCCAAAACCTCGTCCATCGCCGTGACCGTCTTCCCGGTGAGGGCCTCCGGATGGATGACCAGCAGCTGGCAGATCTTCTCCCGCTGGCTGAGGGAATCCAAAAGCTTCTCCGCCGGATCCGGCGTGGGGGAGGGCGTGGCCGTGGGCACCGGCGTCTCAACCGGCTCCGGCTCCTCCACTGCTGCAAACAGGCGCAGCACAACCAGCCCTGCCAGAATCACCAACAGCAGAGCGATCAGCGCCCAGGGAACGGGCGATATGCGGTTTTCATTGGACCGTTTCATATCCACAGTTTACCGCGAATCGGCGAAAAACGCAACCAAAACCGAATAATGTCTGTGGAAACCTACAAATTCACAATTATTTCATAATTTATATTGACAATTCGGTGCCGTGTTAGTATACTAAAGCAAGCTGAACAAGCATGATAGAGGCGCAGCCGTCATCAGTACCCGCGCAAAACCGGCAGGAACCGGGCGGGGAAAGGGGCGTTTGCCGAAGGACGCGGTGATATTCCTGCATGCCGCGGCCCTGGGCCGTCGGAGAACATCCGCCGGACTGTCGCGTTTTACGCGGAGCGCTGTCATTGACATCCGTATTCGTTTGTGTCATGAACAGTCTTCTGCCTGTTCAGGACACAATTTTTTTATGGAGGAATCCGAAATGCAAAACCGCCGCAAGCTCCTGACGATCCTGCTGCTGATCGTCCTGGTCATGTCTCTGCTGTGCGTGAGCGCCTTCGCCGTCGATGTGGACGACAACGGCGTCTCCACCCAAAGCGGCATGGCTTACACCTTCTGGGCGCTGGTGCCGCCCATCGTCGCCATTGTGCTGGCGCTGATCACCAAGGAGGTCTTCTCCTCGCTGTTCATCGGCGTTCTGCTGGGCGCCCTGTTTGCCAACAACTTCGCCCCTGTGGGCACGCTGGACAGCGTCCTGGGCGAGGCCATCGTCCCGGCCATCACGGATCTGGCGGGCAACTTCATGTTCCTGGTGATCCTGGGCATTCTGGTCGTGCTGATCAACCGCTCCGGCGGCAGCGCTGCCTTCGGCCGCTGGGCGGAGAAGAACATCAAGAGCCGCGTGGGCGCCATGTTCGCCAGCTTCCTGCTGGGCGTGTTCATCTTCGTGGATGACTACTTCAACTGCCTCACCGTGGGCTCCGTCATGCTGCCCATCACCGACCGCCACAACGTCTCCCGCGCGAAGCTGGCCTACCTGATCGACGCCACTGCCGCTCCCATCTGCATGATCGCGCCGGTGAGCTCCTGGGCCGCCGCCGTCTCCAGCTACGCCGAGGACGGCCAGGGCTTCGTCCTGTTCGTGAAGGCCATTCCCTATAACTTCTACTCTCTGCTGTCCATCGTGTTCGTGGTGGCCATCATCTTCATGAAGTTCGACTTCGGTCCCATGCGCCTGCACGAGATGAACGCCATCCTCAACGGCGACCTTTACACCACCGGCGACCGCGTGGACAAGGCGCTGGAAGGGGAGAAGTTCAACCCCAACGGCAAGGTCATCGACCTGCTTCTGCCTGTGATCGCGCTGATCGTCTGCTGCTTCATCGGCCTGCTGTACTCCGGCGGCTTCTATGACGCCGGCGGTGACTTCTACCACCAGTTCCAGGGCGCCTTCTCCGAGACCGACGCCACCGTGGCTCTGCCCTGGGGCACCCTGATCGCTCTGATCATCACCCTGATCTACTACTGGTGCCGCCGCCTGGTCTCCTTCAAGGAGTCTATGGAAGCGATCCCCACCGGCTTCATCAACATGGTTCCCGCCATCACGATCCTGACTCTCGCCACCGCGCTGAAGAACGTCACCGGCCTCCTGGGCGCCAAGTACTTCGTCGCCGGCCTCACCGAAAGCGCCGCTGCCGGTCTCTTCAACCTGCTGCCGGCCATCATCTTCCTGATCGCCTGTGTGCTCAGCTTCTCCACCGGCACCAGCTGGGGCACCTTCGGCATCCTGATCCCCATCGTGGGCGCCGTCTTTGGCGATCCCAGCACCCAGCTGTACTACATCGGCATGTCCGCCTGCCTCGCCGGCGCGGTCTTCGGCGACCACTGCTCTCCGATCTCCGATACGACGATCATGGCCTCCGCGGGCGCCATGTGCAACCACGTGAACCACGTCTCCACGCAGCTGCCCTACGCTGCCACCGTCGGTGTGATCTGCTTCGTGAACTACATCATCGCCGGCTTCGTGCAGAACGCTCTGGTCTGCATCCTCATCGGCACCGTGCTCACGCTCTGCACGCTGTTCGTCATCCGTTCCGTCGTGAATAAGAAGGGTGCTCCCGCGCAGGCATAAGCAAACCGAATCACATCTCAAACCTCGCCGCATTTCGCGGCGAGGTTTTCTGCGCTTTGAGGGAAGAAACAGATTTCAGAAGATTCACAGGATTTCATTCTGAAATTCAACGGGATCCGATTCGATTTGTAGACATAATGCAGGAAGTTAAACCAGATAATAAACAAATTTCAAGAATTTTTTTGGAATTTTCCTGAAAATCGATGGTTTTTCGCTTTACGAAAAAAAGAAGGTGTGATATAGTATTGACAAGCGTGTAAAAACGTGAAAAAACATTCAGTCATTCTTATTTTACAGGAGATGAATTGTATGGCGAGAAAACTGAAAACAATGGACGGCAACAACGCCGCCGCGCATGTATCCTATGCGTTTACTGAGGTAGCTGCCATCTACCCGATCACGCCGTCCAGCCCCATGGCTGACTTCGTGGATCAGTGGTCTGCTGCCGGCCGGAAGAACATTTTCGGCACCACGGTGAAGGTGCAGGAGATGCAGGCGGAGTCCGGTGCCGCCGGTGCGGTGCACGGCTCTCTGAACGCCGGTGCCCTCACCACCACCTACACGGCCTCTCAGGGCCTGCTGCTGATGATCCCGAACATGTACAAGATCGCCGGCGAGCTGCTGCCCGGCGTCTTCCACGTGACGGCCCGCGCCCTGGCGAGCCACACGCTGAGCATCTTCGGCGACCATTCCGACGTTATGGCATGTCGTCAGACGGGCTTTGCCATGCTGGCTGAGTCCAACGTCCAGGAAGTCATGGACCTGTCCCCCGTGGCGCACCTGGCCGCCATCAAGGGCCGCGTCCCCTTCCTGAACTTCTTTGACGGTTTCCGCACCAGCCACGAGATCCAGAAGATCGAAGTCTGGGATTACGACGATCTGGCTGAGATGTGCGACATGGACGCTGTCAAGGCTTTCCGTGAGCGTGCGCTGAACCCCGAGCATCCCACCATGCGCGGCAGCCACGAGAACGGCGACATCTTCTTCCAGAACCGCGAGGCTTCCAACAGCTACTACGACGCTGTTCCCGAGCTGGTGGAAGAGTACATGGGCAAGATCAACGCCAAGCTGGGCACCGATTACCAGCTGTTCAACTACTATGGCGCTCCCGACGCTGACCGCGTCATCGTCGCCATGGGCTCCATCTGCGATGTGGCCGAGGAGGTCATCGACAACCTGACCGCCAAGGGCGAGAAGGTCGGTCTGATCAAGGTCCGTCTGTACCGTCCCTTCCGCGCTGACAAGCTGATTGCCGCGATCCCCGAGACCTGCAAGAAGATTGCTGTTCTCGACCGCACCAAGGAGCCCGGCGCTCAGGGCGAGCCTCTCTATCTGGACGTCGTCACCGCGCTGGCCAACGCCGGCCGCGAAGCCACCGTCATCGGCGGCCGCTACGGCCTCGGCTCCAAGGACACTCCCCCGAGCAGCGTGTTCGCTGTCTATGAGGAGCTGAAGAAGGACGCTCCCAAGCGTCAGTTCACCGTGGGCATCGTGGACGATGTCACCAACCTCTCTCTGGACGAGCCCGACGCGCCCGACACCTCCGCCCCCGGCACCATCTCCTGCAAATTCTGGGGTCTCGGCGGCGACGGCACCGTTGGCGCCAACAAGAACTCCATCAAGATCATCGGTGACCACACCGACAAGTACGTCCAGGCCTACTTCCAGTATGACTCCAAGAAGACCGGCGGCGTGACCATCAGCCACCTGCGCTTCGGCGATCTGCCCATCAAGAGCCCCTACTACATCACCAAGGCGGACTTCGTGGCCTGCCACAACCCGTCCTACATCCAGAAGGGCTTCAAGATCGTTCAGGACGTCAAGCCCGGCGGTGTCTTCATGATCAACTGCCAGTGGAGCGCCGAGGAGCTGGAGCAGCACCTCGATCCCGCCTCCAAGCGCTACATCGCCAAGAACAACATTCAGCTCTACATCATCAACGCCATCGACCTCGCCATCGAGATCGGTATGGGCAAGCGCAACAACACCATCCTGCAGAGCGCCTTCTTCTCCCTGGCCAAGGTCATGCCCGAGGCAGAGGCCATCCAGTACATGAAGGACGCTGCCACCCACTCCTACCTGAAGAAGGGCCAGGACGTGGTCGACATGAACCACAAGGCCATCGAGCTGGGCGCCACCGCCTATGTCAAGGTCGACGTGCCCGCCAGCTGGGCCGAGGCTGAGGACAAGGCTCCCGAGGCCGCTCCCGAAGGCCGCGAAGCCACCGTCAAGATGGTGCAGGATATCCTGGTGCCCGTGGACAAGATGGACGGCGACAGCCTGCCGGTCAGCGCTTTCGTCAACCACGCCGACGGTACCTTCGAGCTGGGCGCTGCCGCCTACGAGAAGCGCGGCGTCGCGGTCTCCGTTCCCAGCTGGGATGAGACCAAGTGCATCCAGTGCAACCAGTGCGCTTACGTCTGCCCGCACGCCACGATCCGTCCCTTCGCGCTGAACGCCGATGAGGCCGCCGCGGCTCCCGCCCAGACCAAGTGCGCCGAGTTCAAGGTCGGCGCCGGCAAGGGCGTTTACAAGTTCGCCATGGCCGTCTCCCCGCTGGACTGCATGGGCTGCGCCGTCTGCGTCGGCACCTGCCCGGCCAAGGCTCTGACCATGGAGCCTCTGGAGAGCCAGAAGCCCCAGCAGGAAGTCTTCAACTACATGGTTTCCAAGGTCGCCGAGAAGAAGGAACTCCAGGACAACTCCGTCAAGGGCAGCCAGTTCAAGCAGCCCATGCTCGAGTTCTCCGGCTCCTGCGCCGGCTGCGCCGAGACCAGCTATGCCCGCCTGATCACCCAGCTGTTCGGCGATCACATGATGATCTCCAACGCCACCGGCTGCTCCTCCATCTGGGGCGGTCCGGCTGCCACCAGCCCCTACACCGTCAACAAGGAAGGCAAGGGTCCCGCCTGGGCCAACAGCCTCTTTGAGGACAACGCGGAGCACGGCCTCGGCATGTACCTGGGCCAGAAGAAGATCCGCGACGATCTGAAGGAGAAGGTCGTGGCCATGATGGCCGCGCCCAGCTGCTGCGCTGAGCTGAAGGAAGCCGCCCAGAAGTGGCTCGACACCTACAACGACGGCGCTGCCAACCAGGAGGCCACCAAGGCCCTCATCAAGGAGCTGGAAGAGGATCTCTCCTCCATCGACTCCTGCATTGCGTTCCTCGGTTCCGACATGGCCAAGCAGTTCTACGGCGACGCCCAGGCTGAGAAACTGGCTGCTGCCGAGGCTGCCAAGGCTGCCGGCGAGACCGTCTGCACCTGCGACGCCTGCCAGCTCGGCAAGCAGATCCTGGCCCAGAAGGATTACCTGAACAAGAAGAGCTGCTGGATCTTCGGCGGCGACGGCTGGGCCTTCGACATCGGCTTCGGCGGCGTGGACCACGTCCTCGCTTCCGGTGAAGATGTGAACCACCGAGGTTTATTCCAACACCGGCGGACAGGCCTCCAAGGCCTCCAACATCGGCCAGGTTGCCCAGTTCGCGGCTGCCGGTAAGGAGCTGAAGAGCAAGAGCCTCTCCGAGATCGCCATGACCTACGGCTACGTTTACGTCGCCCAGGTGGCCATGGGCGCCAACCCCGCTCAGACCATCAAGGCCATTGCCGAGGCGGAAGCCTATCCCGGCCCGTCCCTGATCATCGGCTATGCTCCCTGCGAGATGCACAGCATCAAGGGCGGCATGACCAACTGCCAGAAGGAAATGAAGAAGGCTGTCGAGTGCGGCTACTGGAACCTGTTCCGCTACGATCCCGCTGCCGAGCAGTCCTTCACCCTGGACAGCAAGGAGCCCAAGGACGGCTACCGCGAGTTCCTCATGAACGAGGCCCGCTACAGCCGCCTGACCCGCGAGTTCCCCGAGCGTGCCGAGGGTCTCTTCTCCAAGTCTGAGGAGAACGCCAAGGCCCGCTATGAGCACCTGCTCAAGCTTAAGGAGATGTACTCCAAGTAAAAAAACCCCAAAAAAGACCGCAGGCAATTTGCCTGCGGTCTTTTCTTGGTTTTTAGCACTTCGAAAGCGGTTTTTGCCGCAAATGTAATTTGCGATAGAAAAACCGCTTTCTCCGTGAGCGGTATTTTGAACGCCGGGGCAAAGCCCCGGCGCAAAATATTATTTAATGATGTCTGATTCATAAAACTCCAGTGTGACTTTGGTTCCGACGCCGGGTTCGCTCTCCAGCTTCACTGCGGCATTATGGAACTGCGCCCCGTGCTTCACGATGGAGAGGCCGAGACCGGTGCCGCCGATCTCCTTGGAATGGCTCTTGTCCACCCGGTAAAACCGCTCGAAGATCCGCTTCTGGTGCTCCGGGGCGATGCCGATGCCGGTGTCCGACACCGTGAGCCTGGGGCCGGATTCCGTATCCGAGACCTCCACGGTGACGCTGCCACCGGGGCGGTTATACTTGATGGCGTTGTCGCAGAGGTTGTAGACCATCTCACTCAAAAGCTGCCATACGCCGTTCACCTGCGCGGACTGACCGGTGAGGGTCAGCCGGATGTCCTGCCGCTCCGCCACCGGGCGAAGGCTGTCCAGCACCTCACCGCTGAGCTCGTAGAGATCCACCGGCTCTATTTCCGGATCCCCGGCGTCCTCATCCAGTCTGGAGAGCTTGATGATGTCATCGATCAGCGTCATCAGCCGCTGGGACTCCCGATAGATGTCGTTGGAAAACTCCTGCACCTTGTCGCTTTCCACCACGCCGCTGGCCATGAGCTCCGCAAAGCCGGAGATGGAGGTCAGGGGCGTTTTCAGTTCGTGGGAGACGTTGGCGGAAAACTCCCGCCGGAGGGCTTCCCGCTCTTCGTTCTGCTGGGCGATGGTGTGCTTCTGCTCCTGAATGCGCTCCAGCAGCGGCGTCAGCTCCGGGTAGGGCGCTGCCGCGTCGTCGTGGTCGAGATCCATTTCATTGATGGGGCGGACGATCCGCTTCGATGCCCGAAAGGCCACCAGCAGCGACAGCAGTGTCGCCAGCAACACGACCCAAAGAACCGGGGAAACGGAGATAAAGGCCGTGCGCACGGCGGAGAGGGGGCGGCTGAGCCGGAGGACGGTTCCATCGGCACAGAGACGGGCCACATACATGGTCTGGACTCCGCTGCTGCCGCTCTGCCGGATGCCCTGGCCCACGCCCTCGGTCAGCGCGGTCTGCACCTCGGGGCAGCCCTGCTGGTTGGATTCGTTGGGAAACTCGTTGTCATAGATCACGCTGCCGTCGGGCCGGATCCAGGTGATGCGGTTGACGCTGCCGAGGCTTTTGAGAAAGTCCTCGCCGCCCTGCAGCATGCCTTGTTCGGCATAGACCGCCTCCTGCTGGAGGGCGGCATAGGTCTCGTCCTGCGCCTGGGAATAGCGGAGGAAGAAGAACACGGCGGTGGTGAAGATCAGCACCAGCAGCCCCACAAACAGGCTGGTTCGAAAGATGGCGCGGCTCATTCCACCCGGTCCTCCAGCCGGTAGCCCACATTCCTTATGGTCTGGATGAAGCTGCCGACGGCTCCGAGCTTCTGCCGCAGGGTGCGGATGTGCACATCCAGGGTGCGGTTCTCCCGCTCGGCGCCGAGACCCCAGACCTTGTCCAGAAGGATCTCCCGGGTCAGCACCCGCCCTTGGTTTTCCAAGAGCGTACACAGGAGCAGAAATTCCTTGTAGGTCAGATGCACCGGCTTGTCGCTGACCTTTACCTCATGCCGGTCGGGGCAGACATACAAGGCGCCCACGCGGTATTCCGTGCTCTCGTTTTTGGGCTCAGTACGCCGAAGCACGGCCCGCACCCGGGCCACCAGTTCCATCATCCCAAAGGGCTTGGAGATATAGTCATCGGCGCCGGCGTCCAGCCCCTGCACCCGGTCGTATTCGGTGTTTTTGGCGGTGAGCATGATCACCGGAACGTTGGCCGTAACGGGGTCCGCCCGGAGACGGCGCAGAACGGAGATCCCGTCCTCCCCGGGGAGCATGATATCCAGAAGCACCAGCGTCGGGATCTGCTTTGCCATGCCCTCCCAGAAGTCTCCGGCGTTGGAAAACCCCTCGGCGGAGAACTGCTGGCTCTCCAGCGTGTAGATCACAAGCTTGCGGATGCTGTCGTCATCCTCCAGAAGATAGATCATCTGCTTCACCTCCAAAAAAGAGTAACACAGCTTACGGGATTTTTCCATAGATTTTACATAGATTTAATAAAACACGGTGGCAGATTTTACATTGCATAGTTAGAATTTCAGAGATTGAAGAAAAGGAAAGGAGACTGCCTCTATGGGCGTTTCTGAGATCATTGCGCTGCTCAGTGGTGTGGCGCTGTTTCTCTTCGGCATGTCGCTGATGGGCGACGGCCTGAAATCCGTCTCCGGCGACCGGCTGGAGCCGATCCTCTACCGACTTTCCAGCACCCCGATCCGGGGTGTGCTGCTGGGCACCGGGGTGACCGCGGTGATCCAGTCCTCCTGCGCCACCAGCGTCATGGCGGTGGGCTTTGTGAACTCCGGCATGATGAAGCTGCGGCAGGCTATCTCCGTGATCCTGGGCTCCATTTTGGGCACCAGCATCACCGGCTGGGTCATCTGCCTGAGCTACATCGAGGGCGCCGGCGGCCTGCGCAGCGTCCTCTCCACAGCCACCCTCACCGGCGTGGTTGCGGTGGTGGGCGTCATTCTGCGGATGTTCTCCAAGAGCCAGACCCAAAAGCACGTGGGCGACATTCTCATGGGCTTTGCGGTTTTGATGTTCGGCATGAGCACCATGTCCGGCGCGGTGGACGGCCTGGGCGATCAGCCCTGGTTCACCAAGACCATGACCAGCATGTCCAACCCTGCCCTCGGTATCCTGGTGGGCGCGGCCTTCACGGCGCTGCTGCAGTCCGCCAGCGCGGCGGTGGGTATCCTGCAGGCCCTGTCGGTGACGGGCGCGCTGAATCTGGACGCGGCGCTGCCGCTGTTGTTCGGTATCACCATCGGCGCCGCCTTCCCGGTGCTGCTGTCGGCCATCGGCGCCACGGTGCAGGGCAAGCGGACAGCCTGGGTCTATCTGGTGGCGTCCTTCCTGGGCGTTCTGGTGATGACCGCGATATTCTACATTGTGAATGCGATTCATCCCTTCTCCTTTATGGATAAGGTCATGGATCCCTTCTCTCTGGCAGGCGTGAACTCTTTCTTCCGGTTTATCCTGACGGTACTGCTCATGCCCTTCATTGACGTGATCGAAGCCATCGTGTGCAAGATCATCCCGGATCAGGGCCCGGCGAGAGACGATCCCGGCCTCCGGCTGGAGGAACGCTTCCTGGAGCACCCGCCTCTGGCCATCGAGCAGAGCAGGCTCACCATCAACGCCATGGCGGAGCTCTCCCGCAAGGCGCTGGAGACCTCCTTCGTCCTGCTGCGGGGCTATACCCAGGAGGGCTTTGAGGAAGTCCGGGAGCTGGAATCGGAGATCGACCGCTATGAAGACGTGCTGGGCACCTATCTGATGAAGCTCACCGGCAGAGAGTTCAACGCCAGACAGAGCGGTGAGGTTTCGAAGTATCTGCACGTGATCTCCGATTTCGAGCGGCTCAGCGACCACGCTTTGAACATCGCCGAGAGCGCCAAGGAGCTCTATGACAAGAAGCTGGCCTTCTCTCCGGCGGGCAGCCACGAGCTGGCAGTGATCATTGGCGCCACCTCCGAGGTGACACGCCTGGCGGTCAAGGCCTTTGTGAACGAGGATCTGGCGGAGGCCGAGAAGGTGGAGCCTCTGGAGGAGGTCATCGACGACCTCTGCGACGAGATGAAGGTCCACCACGTGGAGCGTCTGCAGAACGGCACCTGCACCATTCTGCAGGGCTACGTGTTCAACGATCTGCTGACCAACTTCGAGCGGGTCAGCGACCACTGCTCCAACATCGCCGTCGCCATGCTGGAGCTCTCCCTGGGCGCCTTTGACACCCACGAATATCTTGAGCAGCTTCGTCAGAGACGCTCAAAAAACTTCCAGCAGTACTCTGCATGGTATCAGAAGACCTTTGAAATCTAATCCTGAGACTGTCAGGGGGACAGTCTCTTGGCGGGGGATAAAAAAGCACGCTGTTTCATACAGCGTGCTTTAGACTGCAGATCATCTATTGCAGAAAGCGAAATGCTTGCATGGGGAGCGCGAGGGGATGGGATTCCCCTCGCTTTTTTTCAATCATTCTCAGACGCCATTTGGCGTCTGAGCTTTTTAAGTTGTCTTCCGTGATGACAACTTAAAAAGCACGCTGTTTCATACAGCGTGCTTTTTCAAATGCAGTTTTCGCTCAATTACACCTTAACAGCGATTTTCACGCCGGGGCCCATGGTGGACGCGGTGACGCAGGAGCGGATATACTGGCCCTTGGCAGCGGCGGGCTTGGCCTTGATGATAGCGCCGATGAGAGCCTCGTAGTTCTCGTTCAGCTTATCAGCACCGAAGCTGACCTTGCCGATGGGGCAGTGGATGATGTTGGTCTTGTCGAGACGATACTCGATCTTACCGGCCTTGGCTTCCTTCACCGCATTGGCGATGTTGGGGGTCACGGTGCCGGCCTTGGGGGAGGGCATGAGACCCTTGGGGCCCAGGACCTTACCGAGACGACCGACGGTGCCCATCATGTCGGGAGAAGCGATGACGGTGTCGAACTCGAACCAGTTCTCGCCCTGGATCTTCTGAACCAGATCCATGCCGCCGGCATAATCGGCGCCGGCGTCGAGGGCTTCCTGAACGCGCTCTTCCTTGCAGAACACCAGCACGCGGATGCTCTTGCCGGTGCCGTGGGGCAGGACGATGGCGCCGCGGACCTGCTGGTCAGCGTGACGGGAGTCAACGCCCAGCTTCACGTGCAGCTCGACGGTCTCGTCGAACTTCGCCTTGGACGTCTTGGTGACGAGATCGAAGGCTTCCTTCGGCTCGTACTGCATCTGTTTATCAATGAGCTTAGCGCTCTCTTTATAATTTTTACCTCTGAACACTTTGGTTTCCTCCTAATTATGTGGTTCGTCGGATGGATGATCCTCCCACGATAAGGCGACTCAGTCGCCGACAACAACGCCCATGCTGCGGCAGGTGCCGGCGATCATGCTCATGGCGGATTCGATGTCCGTGCAGTTGAGGTCGGGCATCTTCTGCTCGGCGATCTTGCGGACGTCTTCCTTGCTGATGGTGGCGACCTTGTCTCTCTGGGGGACGCCGGAAGCGGTCTCGATGCCGCAGGCCTTCTTGATCAGCAGAGCGGCGGGCGGGGTCTTGGTGATGAAGGAGAAGGAGCGGTCGGCGTAGACGGTGATGACCACGGGGATCATCATGCCCATGTCGTTCTTGGTGCGCTCGTTAAAGTCCTTCGTGAACTGACCGATATTGATACCGTACTGGCCGAGTGCCGGGCCCACAGGGGGAGCCGGGGTTGCTCTGCCGGCAGGAACCTGGAATCTGACGTATCCAACTACTTTCTGTGCCAAGGATAAGCACCTCTTTCTGAAAAGTGATTAGTTAAGGGAATTACTCTTTGACGGCCTCGACCTGATCCAGGTCCAGATCCACGGGCGTCTCGCGTCCGAACATGGACACGGCAACGCGCACGCGCTCTTTCTCCACGTCCAGCTCCTCGACTGTGCCGAGATAGCCGCGCATGGGGCCGTCGGTGATGCTGACCCGATCTCCCACGTGGATGCCCACCACGATCTCGCGGTGTTCCACGCCGAGGGCGTAAACCTCATCCTCCGTCAGGGGGATGGCCTTGATCTTATCCCCGTCGGCGCCGACGAAGCCGGCCGCGCCGCGCACGTTGTGCACCAGATGCCAGCTGTCATCCGTCAGCACCATCTTCACCAGCACGTAGCCGGGGAAAATCTTGCGCTCCACGGTTTTCTTGACGCCGGACTCGGTGATCTCCGTCACGGTCTCCATGGGGATCTTGACCTCGTGGATCAGATCCTGCATATGGCGGTTTTCAGCCGCCTTGAGAATTGCTGCTGCTACGCTGTTCTCGTAGCTGGAGTATGTGTGGATCACATACCACTTTGCATTGTCTGCCATTGATCAGCCACCAAGTTTCAGCAGCAGCTGAACACCCTGGTCCGCCACAAAGTCAAACGCCCAGAGGACGATGGCGGATCCGGCCATGACCACGAGGGACACGCCGGTGTTCTGCGCAAGCTGCTTGGGGGTCGGCCAAACGACCTTTTTCAGCTCGCTCTTCATCTCACGGAACCACTTACCGGTTCTCTGACCGAAGCCGAGCTTCTGATCGACTTTCTTAACGGCAGCAGTGCTGACTTCCTGTTTTTTCTCAGCCATGTGACTACTCCTTTCGAAAGTCCTTACTTCGTTTCCGTGTGCTTGGTGTGCTTGCGGCAGAAGGGGCAGTACTTGCTCATTTCGAGTTTTTCCGTGGTGTTCTTTTTGTTCTTCACGGTGTTGTAGTTCCTCTGCTTGCACTCCGAGCATCTCAGCGTGACCTTCACGCGGGCTCCAGCTTTCGCCATGTTTTCGGCACCTCCTTATAGATTTCGCATTGCTGCGATTGCCTCCCTGAAACAGCCGAGTTTCGGGATTTTTGCGCAACAAAATAAACCTCTCGACTGACAGGTAGAGATATGATACCACAAACGAAACCAAAGGTCAATGAAAAAATGTGATTTTTCAATGCAAAAAACGCTGAAAATCCGTTGCTGACCCGGTTCCGTTATGGTAAAATGGCAAAAAACCACAGGAGGATGGGATATGAGACGAGTTTTGACGCTGTTTCTGTGCCTGACGCTGCTGCTGGGGCTGCTCTCCGGCTGCGGCAGCAGGGACGACGGCTATGTGGATATGCAGGTCTTTGACGAGCTGGAATACAGCCGCCCGGATCTGGACGCGGCGCTGAAAAACATCGAGGCTGCATCGGACGCGGTGCAGGCCATGGAGGGCGGAAAGCTCAAACAGCTCTTCAAGCTTCGCGGCGCCAGAGACGCGCTGGATACGGTCTTTGAGGACTATTATCATCTGGAGACCATGATGACCCTCTCCAGGATCCGCTCCGACCGGGACGTGACCGATGACTACTATGCCGCCGAGACCGCCTGGTGCTCCGACGCCATGGTGACCTATTACGCGGCGCTGGAGGAACTCTTCACCGAATGCGCCGCTTCCGATGCCTCCGAGATGCTGGAGCGGTTCTGCCTGGGCGAGGGGTTTCTGGACGACTACGACGAAGACTATGTGATCTCCGAAACCCTCACCGATCTGCGGCGGCAGGAAAACGACCTGGTGAACCAGTACTATGCCAGGCTCAACAGCGCAACCGTGAACATCGGCGGCACGGACTACACTTGGGACGAGCTCTACAACGCCGTGGATGCCGGTTCGCTGAATGTGCCGGAGGAACAGGCCTACGAGCAGTATTATTCCGCCGTGAACGCGGAGCTGGGAGCGCTCTACATCCAACTGGTGCGGGTGCGGGAGGCCATGGCCGCGGAGCTGGGATACGACGATTACCGCCAGATGGCCTACGACGAGAACGGCTATGACTACGACCCCGATGAGGTGGCGGTCTACACCGACGCCATCCAGGCGATCCTGGTGCCGCTGGCAAAGGAAGCTTGGGAAAATGGTCAGCTTCGGGACGCATACTACGGCACCGACGAGCAGGATGCCGAGGACTCTCTGGAGGCGGTGACCCAGATGGCGGAGACCCTGGGCGGCGACTTTGCCGACGCCATGGACTTCATGCTGGAGTATGACCTGTTCGACGTGTCCGTCTCCTCGAAAAAGACCCCGGATTCCTACGAGGTCTATCTCTCTGACTGGGAGGCGCCCTATCTTTTCACCGACAGCACCGGCTACGCCGAGGATACGCTCACCATCGCCCATGAGTTCGGCCACTACACCGACGATTTCCTCTACTACGGCGCCTACCACGGCACCGACACCAGTGAGGCCCTGTCCCAGGGCATGGAATATCTGGCGCTGGAGTACCTGCAGGACGATGATCTAAGAGAGAGCCTCACCGCGTGGAAGCTCGCGGATATCCTGCAGCTCTACACCCAGCAGGGGAGTTTTAATGCTTTTGAGGAGCAGGTCTACGCGCTTGCTGACGAGGAACTGACGCTGGAAAACGTGAACGCCATCGCTTTGCAGACCACCAAGGACTTCGGGGTGGAGAGCGGCTACGGGGATATCTGCGACGCCGCCAGCTGGGTCACCATCACCCATTTCTTCGAGGCGCCCTTCTACATCCTCAGCTACATGACCAGCGACAGCGCCGCCATCCAGTTCTATGAGCATGAATTGGCAAAGGCAGGGGAGGGGCTGGAGCTCTACAAGCAGATCCAGAACGCCACGGACGACTACAGCTTCACGGAATTGATGACCCACCACGGCCTGAGAGATCCCCTCAGCAGAGAACAGGTGCAGGCCATCGCGGAGCTGGTAAGGACGGAGTTGCTGAATCGATAAAATGGAGTTTATCGTAATGAGAGTGAAGAGTTGAGAGTGAAGAGTGAAGTGAAGGAGTCACTTCGTGACGATTGAAAACGCGTCTTTTTCAAGCTTCCTGATCTCCACTCTACACGCTTCACTCTACACTCTCGCTGACAGATAAACTATATTTTAACAGCTTAAACGATTGGAGGTGCCGTCATGTGCAAACGCTGCGGCTGGGTGTTTGATTCGGAAAAGATGCTTCGCTACCACGACGAGCGGTGGTGCAAGCCGGTGCACGACGATGATGAGCTCTACGCCATGCTGATCCTGGAGGGCATGCAGGCGGGCTTAAGCTGGTCGCTGATCATCGAAAGGGAGGCGCAGATCCGCGCGGCCTTCGACGGGCTGGATCCGAAGAAGGTGGCGGACTACGACGAAAACGAAGAGGCCCGGCTCTTGACCGCTCCCGGCGTCATCCACAACCGGCTGAAGATCCATTCCGCCGTCACCAACGCCCGGGCATTTTTGAAGGTGCAGGAAGAATTCGGCAGCTTCGACGCCTATCTTTGGGCATTTGTGGACGGAACTCCCATCGACCACCGGCTGGAGCGGGTGGAGGACATGCCGGCGGAAAACGACCTCTCCCGGCTGGTGAGCAAGGATCTCAAAAAGCGGGGCTTCCGCTTTGTGGGCCCCACCATCGTCTATTCCTATCTGCAGGGCGTCGGCCTCTTCAACGACCATGTGCTGGACTGTGATTATCGCTGAAACCCTTGACAGATCACGGAAAACCGGGTACAATAGCCGCGGCAGAGGGGAGTAGCCCGCATCCTCGGATGTGACGCGGCGACGTCAACACACGGCCATGGGCCCGTTACCGCGTTGAAACAGTGCAAGACTTTTGCCGTGGGATCACCATGTCCTGCGGCAGAAGTTTTTCTTTTTTTATGGAGTGTGAAGAAACATGAATCCAATGTATATCGCCCTGGGCCTGTTCGCCCTGACGTACGTTTTGCTGCTGGCATTGCCGAAATACCGCTGCTGGGTGGCCCTGGCCTCTGCGGTGATCTTCGTGGTCATCGGCATTCTCCCGGCGGGGAACGTTTTGGGCGCAATCGACTTCAACGTCCTGATGATGATCGCCGGCACCATGGGGCTGGTGAGCCTCTTCATCGAGTCCGGCATGCCGGCGCTGATGGCGGATCTGCTGCTGGATCGGACGAAGAACGTCCGCGCCACCATCATCGCCCTGAGCCTGTTCGCTGGCATCGTCTCCGCCTTCGTGGACAACGTGGCGACGGTGCTGATGATCGCCCCGGTGGCCCTCTCCATCGCGAAGAAGTTCGACATCTCTCCAGTGGCCATGATCATCGCGATCTCGGTGTCCTCGAACCTGCAGGGCGCAGCCACCCTGGTGGGCGACACCACCAGCATTCTTCTGGGCGGCTACGCCAACATGGACTTCATGGACTTCTTCTGGTTCATGGGCAGACCCGGCATGTTCTGGGTGGTGGAGATCGGCGCCGGTCTCACGGTGTTCGTACTGCTGTGGCTGTTCCGCCACGACAAGCAGCCCACCGAGGCCAAGGAGCATACCGTGGTCACGGACTTTCTGCCCTCCGTCCTGCTGGGCGGCACGGTGCTGCTGCTGATCCTGGTGAGCTTTTTCCCCAACCGGCCCAAGGACACCAACGGCTTCATCTGCATGGGCATGTTCCTGATCGGCCTCATCGCCAATATTATCAAAAAGCGAAACGCCAACGCCCTTTTGAAACCCCTGAAGGAGATCGACTATGAGACACTCCTGCTGCTGGCGGGCCTGTTCGTGGTCATCGGCGGCATCACCGAGGCGGGCGTGATCCGGGAGATCGCGAAGCTCTTCCAGTCTCTCGGCGGCGGCAACCTGTTTTTGATCTACACGATCATCGTCTGGGCCAGTGTGGCCTTCTCCGCCTTTATCGACAACATCCCCTATGTGGCCACCATGCTGCCGGTGGTGCAGCAGATCGCGCTGGGCATGGGCGTGGAGCCGTACCTGCTCTATTTCGGCCTGCTCACCGGCGCCACCTTGGGCGGCAACCTGACCCCCATCGGCGCCAGCGCCAACATCACCTCCATCGGCCTTTTGAAAAAAGAGGGCTACGAGGTGAAAGGGAAGGACTTCATGCGCATCGGCGTGCCCTTCTCCCTCACCGCCGTCATCTCCGGCTATGTGCTGGTCTGGGTGCTCTGGCATTAAATCCAACGCTGAATCCATCCAAATTGGGGATGGATTCGGCGTTTTTTGGTTTCCGCAGAAAACCACTTGTATTTTTTATGGAAACCAGTTATAATAAAATTTGATTCTGATACATAGGAGGTTTGACCTATGAAAAAACGTTTGTTAAGTCTGCTTCTGGCGCTGACCATGGTCTTGATGCTGATTCCCTTCGGGGCGTCTGCCATCAGCCTGGAAGATCTCCAGCAGTACCTGGGCGACATTGTGGACGAGGAAGATGAGGATTACAATCCCGAGGCGACCCCGACGCCCGTAGAGACTGCGAAGCCTGTGGAAACTGCCGTCCCGGCTGAGACTGCCGCTCCCGCAGAGACCGCCGCTCCCGTGGAGACCACGGCCCCGGTGGAAACGGCTGCTCCCGCTGAGACTGCCGCCCCGGTGGAGTCTGCCGAGCCCACGACCTCTCCGGAGCCTGCGGAGCCCTCTGGCTTCGTGCTGATGGTCTACAGCGACCACGCCGAGGTCGTCGGCTACATCGGTGATGTGGACGGCGTCCTGACCCTGCCCAGCACCGAAGAGGGACTGCCCGTGACTGTCGTGCGCAGCGGCGCTTTCATGAATATGGAGGGGATCGAGACCGTCGTCATTCCGGACAGTATTACCGAGATCGGTGACGACGCATTTGCCGGCTGCACCAATCTGAAGCATGTCCAGCTGAGTGCGAAGCTCACCAAGCTGGGCGAGGGCGCCTTTGCAGGCTGCACCGGCCTCACCGGTATCGTGATCCCCAAGAGTCTCACGGAGCTCAGCGGCACCTTTGAAGGCTGCACCGGGCTCAAGAGCGTCACCCTCTATCCCGAGCTGAAGACCGTTTATAAAAACACCTTCGCCGGCTGCACCGCCCTGGTGAACATCCACTACATGGGCAGCAGCGCCGACATCTCCGCCATGCGGGTTTCCACCACCGGCAACGATCCGCTGTTCGTCACCGGCAACTACAAGCTGACAGAGAAAGCGCCGGATTCCCTGTACTACTTCTTCGACCTGCCTGCCCGCAGCAACTGGGCATGGGATGGCGTCAGCTTCTGCATCTCCAACGGCCTGATGAACGGCACCAGCTTGACGCTCTTCAATCCCACCGGCACTACCAGCCGCGCTCAGCTGGTCACCATCCTCTGGCGCTGCGCCGGTTCTCCCGAGACCAAGAAAGTCACTCCCTTCACGGATCTGACCCAGGCCTGGTATCAGGACGCTGTGGCCTGGGCGTCTGCCAACAACATCGTTAAGGGCACCCGCACGACCACCTTCTCTCCCAACGACAATGTGACCCGTGAGCAGATGGCTACCATCTTCTACCGCTACTGCACCGAGTATCTCGGCATGAGCGCCGAGACCTCCGTCAAGCTGGATGACTATGTGGATGCCAGCCGCGTCAGCAACTATGCCAAGGACGCCTTTGCCTGGTGTGTGGATAAGGGCCTGATCAACGGCGTCTCCGACTCCGTTCCCACCCTGTCCCCGAAGGGCACCGCCAACCGCGCCCAGATCGCCACGGTGATCCATCGCTTCTTCGCTCTGATCGACACCGCCGGCACTGAGCCTGCGCCCGCTCCGGAAGTAAGCCCGGCCCCGGAGACCTCTCCCGTGGTTGAGGAGAGCCCCGCTCCCGCGGCGGAGCCCGCGGTTTCCGAGGCCCCTGTTGCTCCCGCTGAATAATCCAACCAAAACCAAAACCGGTACGCGATCGCGTACCGGTTTTTTCTGTCTGAATGCTTAGTCCTTTTTGGGTTTCTTGACTCTGTAGATCATCTTCGGCATGTCGAGGCTGGCCTTGGTGTCCTTCTCAACGGAGGAGGTGATGAAGCTGTTGCCGCCGATGACGGAGTTGGCACCGATGATGGTCTCGCCGCCGAGGATGGAGGCGTTGGAGTAGATGGTGGCGTTGTCGCCCACGGTGGGGTGGCGCTTGCCCACCACGGCGTGGCCGCCGCGGGGACTCAGAGCGCCCAGGGTGACGCCCTGGTAGAGCTTCACATGGTTGCCGATGATGGTGGTCTCGCCCACCACGATGCCGGTGCCGTGGTCGATGAAGAAATACTCGCCGATGGTGGCGCCGGGGTTGATGTCGATGCCGGTCTGGCTGTGGGCAAACTCGGTCATGATTCTGGGGATCATGGGCACGCCGCTCACATAGAGCTGGTGGGCCATGCGGTAGACGAAGATGGCGTAGAGACCGGGGTAGGAGAAGATGACCTCCTCCTTGCTGCCCGCGGCGGGATCGCCCTCATAGTTGGCGGCCACGTCCTTCATCAGCAGCTCCTGAATGCGTGGCAGATTGCTGAAAAAGCCGCTGACGGCCTCGTCGGTCTTGTAGGCCAGCTCGGCGGGATCCTTCACCTTGTTGGAAAAGGCCAGCTCCACCTGCTCCCGAAGATCGGCGAAGATGTCGCCCAGCAGGTATTCCACATAGGTGTTGGCGGTGACCTGAGAGATGGCCGTGCCGCCGAAGTAGGCGGGGAAGATGATCTTCTGCAGCTTCTCGATGATTTCGATGACGGTGTCCCGGTTGGGCAGCCGCAGCTGGTCGCTGTACATGGGCACTTCGGCCTTGTCATAATTCTCGGCGATCTGCGCGGCCACGCTGTGCAGCAGGTCTTTCTGGATCATGTTAAAACTCCTTTACAGAAAATGAAAAAGCGGGAAGCACGCACTTCCCGCCGTATAATTCGGATGAAACTGGAACTCAGAGGCAGAAAGTACATCGTTTTTGCGCGCGACAACAACAGACGCAGACCGCCGCGCCCGTGACTCTGCCAGCAGCAAAAACCTTCATACCGTGAGCCCCTTTCTTCAGATTCTCCATTTATATAACATGATATGCAGAAAATGTCAAGATTGTGACGCAGAAATCTGGGACAAAAAGGGAAAAGATAATCTCCCCGGTGCCGCAGCACCGGGGAGATCGTTCTATTCGGTTTCAGCCTTGGAGCGGGATCACACGGTCTCGTTGGCCTTCTTCTGATACATGGCGTAGCGCTCGGCGCACTGGGTCTCGGCCTCGGCGAAGAGCTTCTCGGCGATCTCCGGGAAGGTGCGGACCAGACCGGCGAAGCGGTTCTCGCCCATCATGTACTCACGCAGCTTGCCGTTGGGCTCCTTGGAGTCCAGCAGGAACGGGTTCTTGCCCTCCTTGGCCAGCTCCGGATTGTAGCGGAACAGGGGCCAGTAGCCGCACTCCACCGCCAGCTTCTCCTCCTCGATGCTCTTGCCCATGCCCTTGACCACGCCGTGGTTGATGCAGGGGGCGTAAGCGATGACGATGGAGGGGCCTTCGTAGGCGGCAGCTTCCTTCAGGCACTTGATCAGGTGCTCGGGGTTGGCGCCCAGAGCCACATGGGCCACGTAGATGTAACCGTAGGTGCTGAGCATCAGACCCAGATCCTTCTTCGGGGTGGCCTTGCCGGCAGCGGCGAACTGGGCGCTGGCGCCCACAGGCGTGGCCTTGGAGGCCTGTCCGCCGGTGTTGGAGTAAACCTCGGTATCGACCACGAGGACATTGACGTTGGCGCCGGAGGCCAGGACGTGATCCAGACCGCCGAAGCCGATGTCGTAGGCCCAGCCGTCGCCGCCGTACATCCAGATGGCCTTGCGGGTCAGCTGGTCGGTGTTCTTGCGGACGAACTCCACCTCGGGGCCGTGCTCGTCGCACTTGGCCAGGGCGTCACGCACCGCGTCGGAGACCTCGACGGTCTTCTCTTCCACGTTGCCGTCGGCCAGCCAGGCTTCCAGAGCGGCCTTCAGATCGGCGTCGGAAGTCTCTTCGATGGCGGCCTTGGCGTGATCGGTCAGCTGACCGCGGAGCTGATCCATGCTCAGACGCATGCCCAGAGCGAACTCGGCGTTGTTCTCAAACAGGGAGTTGGAGAAGGCGGGGCCGAAGCCGCGCTTGGTGACAGCCTGGGGGAAGGTGGGGGCGAAGAAGCCCACGGCCTGGGTGCAGCCTGTGGCGTTGGCCACATACATGCGGTCGCCGAAGAGCTGGGTGAGGAGCTTGATGTAAGGCGTCTCGCCGCAGCCGGGGCAGGCGCCGGAGAACTCGTACAGAGGCTGCTCGTACTGGCTGCCCTTGGAGCTGAAGCGGTTCATGGGATTGGGCTTCTCGGAGAGCTTCTCCAGGCAGTAATCCCAGTTCTTCTGCTCTTCCACCTGATCGTCCAGGTGGGCCATGTCGAGGGCGCCCACCGGGCAGACGTTGGCGCAGGAGCGGCAGCCCTGGCAGTCCATGACGTCCACCTGGATGCGGAAGCGCAGACCCTCGAAGCCCTTGCCCTTGGCCTCCTTGGTGGCGCAGGGAGCCGCGGCGGCCTCCTCCTCGGTGAAGAGGAAGGGACGGATGGCGGCGTGGGGGCAGACCAGGGAGCACTTGTTGCATCCGATGCACTTGTCGATGTTCCAGACGGGAACGTTGTCGGCCACGCCGCGCTTCTCATACTTGGCGGTGGCGGTGGGCATGACGCCGTCGTCATACTTCACATAGGCGCTGACCGGGATGTCGTCGCCCTTGGCGGCATTGGCGGGGATCAGAATGGTTCTGACGTATTCGGGCAGGCTCTCGTCCACCACCTGAACCTCATCCTCGAGATCCTTCCAGGCGGGATCCACGGGAATCTCCACCATGGCGGTCAGGCCCTGCTCGATGGCCTGGAAGTTCATCTGCACGACCTTCTCGCCCTTCTTGGAGAAGCTCTTCACGGCGGCGTCTTTCATGTGCTGCTCGGCCTCGTCGATGGGCAGAACGCCGGAGAGCTTGAAAAAGGCGGCCTGGAGCACGGTGCTGGTGCGGTTGCCCAGACCGATCTGCTCGGCGATGTCGGTGGCGTCGATGGTGTAGAACTTGATGTTCCGCTCGGCCAGCAGACGCTTTGCGCGGTTGGGCAGGTTCTTTACCAGCTCCTCGCCCTTCCAGCGGGTGTTCAGCAGGAAGGTGCCGCCGGGCTTGATCTCGCTGACCATGTCGAAGCTGTGCATGTAGCTCTGCTTGTGGCAGGCCAGGAAGTCGGCCATGGTGACATAGTAGGTGCTGCGGATGGGTTCGTGGCCGAAGCGCAGGTGGCTGCGGGTGACGCCGCCGGATTTCTTGGCGTCGTACTGGAAGTAGGCCTGGACGTACTGATCGGTGTTGTCGCCGATGATCTTGCAGGAGTTCTTGTTGGCGCCCACGGTGCCGTCTGCGCCAAGACCCCAGAACTTGCAGGAGATGATGCTCTTGCCGGCGGTGACGATGTTTTCACCGATGGGCAGGGAGGTGTGGGTCACGTCGTCGTTGATGCCGATGGTGAAGTGGTTCTTCTGCTCACCGAGCATGTTGTCGTAAACGGCCTTCATCTGGGCGGGGGTAACGTCCTTGGAGCTCAGACCATAGCGGCCGCCCAGGATCTTCACGCTGCGGCCGGCCTCCATAAAGGCGGAGCAGACGTCCAGATACAGAGGCTCGCCGATGGCGCCGGGCTCCTTGGTGCGGTCGAGAACGGAGACGAACTTCACGGTATCGGGAACCACAGCCATCAGGTGCTTCACGCTGAAGGGGCGGTACAGGTGGACCTGCACGCAGCCGACCTTCTCGCCGCGCTCCATCAGGTAATCCACGACCTCGTGGAGGGTCTCGCAGCCGGAGCCCATGGCGATGACGATGCGCTCGGCGTCAGGGGCGCCGTAGTAGTTGAACAGCTTGTAGTTGCGGCCGGTGAGGGCGTTGATCTTGTTCATCTGGGCCTCAACGACCTCGGGGAAGGCGTTGTACACGGGGTTGCAGGCCTCGCGGTGCTGGAAGAAGGTGTCGTCATTCTCACCGGTGTGGCGGATGGTGGGATGCTCGGGGTTCAGGGCGCGTTTCCGGAAACGCTCCACAGCCTCCCAGTCCACCAGTTCCTTCAGATCGTCATAGTCGAGGACTTCGATTTTCTGGATCTCATGGCTGGTGCGGAAGCCGTCGAAGAAGTGCTGCACGGGCACGCGGCCGGAGATGGCGCTCAGGTGGGCGACGGCGGCCAGATCCATACATTCCTGCACGCTGGAGGAAGCCAGCTGGGCCCAACCGGTCTGGCGGCAGGACATGACGTCCTGATGGTCACCAAAGATAGAGACAGCGTCCGTGCCGACGGTACGGGCGGCCACATGCATGACGCCGGGCAGCAGCAGGCCGGCGATACGATACATCGGCGGGATCATCAGCATCAGGCCCTGAGAGGACGTGTAGGTGGCGGCCAGGGAGCCGGCCTCCAGCGCGCCCTGCATGGCGCCGCAGGCTGCGAACTCTGCCTGCATTTCCATGAGCTTGACCGGGCGACCGAAGATGTTTTTCTTCCCGTGAGCGGACCACTGGTCGGTGTGGTCGGCCATGGGGCTCGACGGGGTGATCGGATAGATTGTGGAGACTTCCGTGAAGGCATAGGCCGCGTAAGAGGCAGCCTCGTTGCCATCCATGGACTTGAAAACTTTGTTCTTCGCCATAGCAAGAACCTCCTAAAAAGATTTGAAAATAGCGCACATTCTGTGTGCGGATCGCACACACTCTCTGATAAGATTTTAGCACAGTTTTGTAAATAATGTCCAACTTTAAGGAATGGGAAATGCTTTCAGATTAGATTCATTTTTTAAAAGTTAAAAACCCGCAAAAAACTTCAAAAATCGTTTTTTACGGGTTGAATTGCAACAAAAACCTATTCAATTACTTCTTTTCGTTGAGCCGGGAAATGGAGCGGTAATTCAGGCAGTTTGCCTCGCAGAAATCCACATGCTCGTCCATGACCTGCCTGGCCAGCTGGGGGAAGCCCATGCGGATGGCGTTGATGATGGCGTCGTGCTGGGAGCAGATGCGCAGCAGGTCATCCCGCTTCCTGGCGGCGGCCAGATACTCGCAGGTGCGCACCGAGAGGTAGTTGAGCTTCTTGTCGATGGAGTGGTACATCTCACTCAAGTACTTGTTCTGGGCGGCGTTGACGATTTCCACGTGCAGCGCCCGGTCGGAGGCGGCGTCCAGCCATCCGGCTCTGCCCACCACGTACTCATGCATGGCGGAGCGGAAGCCGGCCGCGTGGCGTTCCAGCTGCTCGATGTCCACACGCCAGTTCTTTTCTGCACAGATATAGGCCGCAATGCCGTCGATCGCCTTGCGCGCCATGAACAGCTCCGCGATGTCGGTGTCGTCGATGTCGAAGACGTGGTAGCTTTTGTATTTCTTTCCGTCCACCACCTGCTCCACCACGAGACCCCGGCTGCTGAGCCGCTCGATGGCCTCGCGCACCGGAGTTCCGGAGACACCCAGCTGCTCGGCGATGGTGTTGATCTTCAGCTTGCTGCCGGCCTCCAGACGGGAGGAGAGGATGGCCTCTTCCAGAATGTCATAGACGGCGTCGCTGATGCGGACGAAGGGATTGTCCTGCTGGATTTGCTGGAGCCTTGCGGGGCTCAGCGTCACCAGATCGGGTTCCTTGTGCTCGTTCATAGGAGTACCTCTCATCTGTCAAAAACTGTGACACCATTATACAAAAAAATCATTTTTGCGTCAACTGGCGAAATTTACATGGAAACAAATCGAATTTGGTGCAGAAAATACAGATAAATCGATTTTAAAAGGAGAATTTCGCATGAAGGCTGTGATCTTGGCAGGGGGAGAGGGAAAGCGTCTGAAAAGCGTCACCGGGGAGCTGCCGAAGCCCATGGTGCCGCTGATCGGCATCCCGGTGCTGGAACGGATCGTGAACCATCTGAAGCGGCAGGGCTTCACAGAGCTCTGCTGCGCGCTGTGCTACCGGCCGGAGGTGATCAAAGACTACTTCGGGGACGGAGCGAGGTTCGGCGTCCATATGGAGTATCGGGAGCAGGAGGCGCCCATCGGCACCGCCGGCAGCGTGCTCCAGTGCAGAGATTACTACGGGGACGAGGACTTCCTGGTGATGAGCGGCGACGCCATGACGGACTTCGATCTTGCCTCTCTGATGGAGCGGCACAAAAGCGGCCACGCCGCCGCCACCATCGCCCTCTATCCCAACGCGGAGCCGCTGCAGTACGGTCTGGTGCTGCTGGACCGGGAGAGCCGGGTGCGGCACTTCGTGGAGAAGCCGGACTGGCCCCAGGTGGTGACGAATCTGGTGAGCACCGGGATCTATGTGCTGTCTCCCAAGGCCATGCGCTACGTGCCCGAGGGAGAGAACTTCGACTTTGCCAAGAACCTCTTTCCCATGCTGCTCACCGGGGGAGAGAAGATCCTCGGCGTCCCCATGGAGGGCTACTGGTGCGACATCGGCACCCCGCGGGCGTATTATCAATGCTGTCTGGACGTGCTGGACGGCAAGGTGGGGGATTCCCCGGAACCCCAGCCGGAGCAGTCGATCCCTGCCTCCGACAACTGCGTGACGGTGCCCTGCAGAGACCGCGCAAGACTCATGCGGGCGGCTTCCGAGGCCTTTCTGGAATTAGGCGCCGACTTCACCGACGGTCTCCACTTCCAGGACGGCAGCTGGGACGTCCGCATCCGCCCGGAGCCGGGGGAGAGCAGCCTCCGCATCGAGACCGACCACCCTGAAGCCGAGCAGGCTACCCAGCGGCTGCTGGAGCTGATGGAAGAAAAGGAATGCTGAAAAACTGCCGCATGGCTGGAAACCACGCGGCAGTTGTTTTTTATTGGTCTTTTAAATAAAAAGCGGTGGAGATGCATTTGGCCAGGAGCTTCCCGCTGTCGTCCAGAACCTCGCACTCGCAGACGGCGGTGGTTCTGCCGGGCTTGATGACCTTTCCGACGGCGGTGAGATACTTCGTATCCTTCCCGGGTCTGAGGAAATTGATGGAGGCGTCCAGGGTGACGGTCATCCTCCCGCAGGTGCGGGCCGCCACGCCGCAGGCCACGTCGCAGAGGGAGAAGATCAGTCCGCCATGGGCCATGTCCAGGGGGTTCATGCCCTGCTTGGCCAGCTCCACGCGCACCACGGCGTAGTCGTCGTCCACGTCGATCAGGTCGATGCCGTTGTGCTCGTTGTAACCGTGATAGCTGTGAAACTGCTTGTACCAGGCCTGCTTCTGCTCCTGCGTCATTCCTGTACACTCCCATGCTATTTTTTTACAGGGAGTATCCTATCACGATTTTCCGTTTTCGTCAAAACAATTTTCTGCTCCCGAACTTCCGCGGTGAGGGTGTCGCCGCTTTGCACCGAATTGGAGAGCAGCAGCTCCGCCGCCGGATCCTCGATCTGCGTCTGGATCACCCTTCTCAGCGGCCGCGCGCCGTAGAGTGGATCATACCCCGCCTCGGCCACCGCCTCCACCGCCGCCTCCGGCACCATGAGATGCACGCCGGCCTGCTCCATCCGGAGCCCCAGGGCGTTGAGCAGCTTTTTCGCGATCAGCCGCAGCTCCGTCTTCGCCAGACGGCGGAAGACGATGATCTCGTCCACGCGGTTGAGAAACTCCGGCCGGAAGGTCTGCTTCAGCTCTGCCATCACCGTGCGGCGCACGTCGCTGTCGCTGCGGTCGGCGCCGTCGGGGGAGAGGGTGAAGCCCAGGGGCGTCCGGCTGTCGGTGATGGCCTTGGCCCCGGTGTTGGAGGTCATCACCACCACGGTGTTGCGAAAATCCACCGTCCGGCCCAGGGAATCCGTCAGCCGGCCGTCCTCCATCACCTGCAGCAGCAGATTGAACACATCCTCGTGGGCCTTTTCGATCTCGTCGAACAGCACCACGCTGTAAGGCTTGCGCCGCACCTGCTCCGTGAGCTGGCCGCCCTCCTCGTGGCCCACATAGCCGGGGGGCGAGCCAATCATTCTGGAGACCGTGTGCCGCTCCATATACTCGGACATGTCCACCCGGATCAGCGCTTTTTCGTCTCCGAACAGCTCCTGGGCCAGCGCCCTGCAGAGCTCGGTTTTTCCCACGCCGGTGGGGCCGAGAAAGAGGAAGCTTCCGATGGGACGGTTGGGATCGCTGAGCCCCACGCGGCTTCTGCGAACGGCGCCGGCCACGGCCTTCACCGCCTCTTCCTGACCCACCACCCGGCGGCGGAGAGTCTCCTCCAGACGAAGGAGCCTGCTGCTCTCGTCGTCGGTGATGCCGGTGACCGGGATGCCGGTCCAGAGGGAGATGATCTCCGCCACATCCTCCGGCTTCACCGGGCGGCGGAGCCCCGAAGAAGTCTGCTCCCAGCTGTCTCTGGCTTCCTCCATCTGCTGCGTGAGGGCGCGCTCTTTGTTCCGCAGCTCCACCGCCTTTTCAAAGGCCCGGGCGCGGACGGCCTCGTCCAGCTCTCTGCGGCAGGTGAAGAGCTCCCGCTCTCCCAGCCGCAGCCGTTCCGGCAGCTGCAGCGCCTGGAGCCGCACCCGGCTGGCCGCCTCGTCGATGAGGTCAATGGCCTTGTCCGGCAGCCAGCGGTCGCTTAAATACCGGACGCTGAGCCGCACCGCCGCCTCGATGGCCTCGTCGGTGATCCGAAGATGGTGGTGCTGCTCCAGTCGCTCCCGGATGCCCTTGAGGATCGTCACGCTCTCCTCCGCTGTGGGCTCCGCGACCTTGATGGGCTGAAATCTGCGCTCCAGGGCAGCGTCCTTCTCAATGTGGCGGCGGTATTCTTCCAGGGTGGTGGCGCCCACCACCTGCACCTCGCCGCGGCCCAAAGCGGGTTTTAAGATATTCGCCGCGTCGATGGCCCCTTCGGCGCTGCCGGCCCCCACGATGGTGTGCAGCTCGTCGATGAAGAGGATCACGTTCCCGGCCCGGTGCACCTCTTTGAGCACGGCCTTCACCCGCTCCTCGAAGTCGCCGCGGTACTTGGTTCCCGCCAGCATGGCCGTGAGATCCAGACTCACCACCCGCTTGCCCTTGAGCTCCTCGGGCACCGTGCCAGCCTGGATCCGCTGGGCCAGCCCCTCGGCCACGGCGGTCTTGCCCACGCCGGGCTCCCCGATGAGGACGGGGTTGTTCTTGCTGCGTCTGGAGAGAATCTGCACCGCCCGCTCGATCTCCCGCTCCCGTCCGATCACCGGGTCCAGCTGGTTTCTCGCCGCCAGCTCCGTCAGATCCCGGCTGTACTGATCCAGAGTCTTGGTCTCGGCTCTGCGCACCGCGGGGCGGGTGACAGTCTGCTGGCTGCTCTGCCGAGGCTGCTCCGCCCGGCGGCCGAATACATTCAAAATCTCCGTGTAGATCATGTTCAGATCCCCGCCGGAGGCCACGATGATCCGCGCTCCGGCACAGTCATATTCCCGCACCAGCCCCATAAGCAGATGCTCGGTTCCCACATAGCAGTGGCCAAGCCGCTTGGCATCCTCGGCGGCCAGCTCGATGACCCGCCTGGCTCTGGGCGTCAGCCCCTGATCCGGCGCGCCGGGAACCCCTCTGCCCACGGTTTCCACCACCATCCGGCTGAGCATCTCCTCATGCAGTCCCTGCCCGGCCAGGATCCTGGCGCCCAGACCGTCCCGCTCCCGCACGATGCCCAGCAGCAGGTGCTCCGTGCCAACATAGCTGTGGCCAAGAGCGGCGGCCGCCTCGTGAGATTTGGTAATGGCGGTGGAGGCCCGCTCAGTAAATCGGTCGCTGCCTCGCATCCGATCCCTCCTTCAACTGTCAATGCTTCTATTATCCCCAATCCGGCCAATAGAACCTGCCGAAAATCGGGGTGCTGATAGAATCTTTCCAGTCGGGAACTTTTTTTATACCTGTCTCGTCCAATCCGGTGAAAGCAGAATCCAGACACCTTCATCCGATGAGAAGGGGGTGGGTCCGAAGACTTACTTTAGGCAAAAAGGAGTTAGTCAACGCTAAGTTGAAAAATTGTCTAATTGGGACTTGATTTTTCAAAAATATGTGTTACAATGCACTCGTCGAAACGTAGTTTCATCATTCTTGCGTAATAGGAGGTTCATCAAAATGGCATATGTGATTACTGACGATTGCGTCAAGTGCGGCAGCTGCGCTGCTCAGTGTCCCATGGAGGCTATCTCCGAGGGTCCTGACAAGTTCGTGATTGATGCTGACGTGTGTGTTGAGTGCGGCGCCTGCGCTGCTCAGTGCCCGGCTGAGGCCATCACCCTCTAATTTGAAACAAACACGGAACACCCTCCGACTTTGGTCGGAGGGTGTTTTCGTTGTAGTTGTATTTGGGTTAGTTGAGAAACTCGACTTTCCCGGTGTCGATGTGGTAGAGGGCGCCGAGGACCCTGAGCCCGTGTTTTTCCTGCTTCTGGATCTCGAGACTGTGCTCGATCTCATTGACGGAATGCCGCACATTCTTGATGCAGGCCTGCGTCTCATCCTGTTCGTCTCCGATGGCGAGGCTGATCTCGTCGGTGATGAACTTGATGTAGCCGTCGGGATCGTGGTTCATGGCCGCGTCCACCGCGCCGCAGAGGGTGTGGCCCAGCACCACGATCAGCTCGGTGCCCAGGTGCCCGGCGGCATATTCAATACTGCCCAGCTGGTGGTTGTCGATGACGTTTCCTGCCACCCGGATCACGAACAGATCCCCGATCCCGGCGGAGAAGATGGCCTCCGGGATCACCCGGCTGTCGGAGCAGGTGATCACGATGGCGTAGGGATATTGCCCGTGGGTTGTTGTCCGCATGCGGATCTCGCTGCCGGTGTCGCCGATGCTGTGCTCCTGTTCCACATATTTCAGATTTCCGATTTTCAGTTTTTCCAGTGCTTCTTGTGCCTGCATCTTCTCACCAGGATTTCGAATCGTCAAAGTCCACCAAGTCGGGCCGCACGGGCTCCTCGCCCATGACGGTGGTCATGTACATGTTCACCTGCTGGCGCATCTCTCTCTTGGAGATGGTTCTGGGATCCAGCAGATCCTGTGCCACCCACAGAAGCCGGATACCGCGCTCGTTGGCCTGATCGTCAAAGAGACCGCGCAGGCCGTCCATGCCCTTGCAGGAGATCTGGTCGTACATCAGCACGAAGTCGCAGTTATACTGCTCGCAGACGATCCACAGCTCGTTGAGCACGTTCCGATAGCCGCCCTTGGTGTGCTTGCGCATGGTGCAGCGCTGATAGGTGAGGGCCAGATCCCGGAGGGCGTTCTCATGGCTGGAGGTGTCGATGATCACGTCGGAGATCAGGGTCTCCATGGCCGCCACCACGTAGATGCCCCAGCATTCCTGGGCCCAGATGGAGAAGTCGGGATAGAAGTTCGCCGGGCAGGACCACTCCACGCAGCGGTGGCGCATCTCCTTGACGCAGGGGGCCTTGGCCTGGTAGCCCTTCATCATGATCTCGTTGACCTTTTTGTCGGTCTTGAGGAAGTTTTTGTCCATGCCGCCGGAGAGGTGGTAGAAGAACATCCGGTAGATCCAGAAGGTCTCGCCGGTCATCTGGGGATAGGGAGTGCGGTTGACCTCCCATTTCGCCAGCTCGTAGCGGGTCTCCTGGTTGTAGACCTCCATGGCGCTGAGGAAGGTGTCCCAGTTGAAGGTCTCGCCGCTGACGTCCTCAATGAACTTGATCAGCTCCTTCATCTCCTCCACCGCGTAGGGCTGCACCTCCTCCTCGGTGTACCGGATCGGCACGCCGTAGGGGTGGGAGGGGAGCTTAAAATACCGCTCCTGGAAGGCCGAGGTCATCACGGAGCCGTCGCAGGGCATGTTGCAGCTGATGATGCAGCAGCCGATCTTCGGATAGTCGTCCCGGAGGGCGCAGCCGGTCTCCGCCGAGGGCAGGGGGCAGACGTCCGCCGGGATGCCGAAGTTCTCCGAGGCGTCCAGATAGGGCGGCACGATGTTCTGGTCCAGAATGCTGGTCAGGAAGATGGGCATGGTCTGGGCCGGAATGCCGATGAGATTCGGGAAGCCCGCCATGATCTCGCAGGGGATCAGCTCGTCAAAGAGAACGATCTTTTTGGCCTTCTTGTTGCCGGGGTGGAAGTTTTCGTCGGCGGAGAAGCTGTCATAGAGATACTGCGTAGCCTTCTTCACGATCCGGTCGTACTGGAGCCGCGCCATCCGGAGCTGATTGCCGCGCATGCCGAGGGTGGCCCGATCCACGAAGGCGGGGTAGGAGAGGTAGGTGGCGAACCACTGGTAGCGGAAGAGGGCCTTGACGATATTCAGGGGGCCTTTTGCCACCAGCAGCGCCATGTCCTTCCAGACCTTCAGCCACATGTAGAAGTTATAGACGTCATCCTTCAAACCGCGGAACTCCCGATACCGGAAGTTGCCGGTCTTGGGGTTGAAGCGGTAGGTGTAGTCGTTGATGTGCCGGAAAAACTCCGGGATCTGTTTCGGATTGGGCAGCTTCATGGTCAGCGCACTCCTTTCTCGGCTTGGATCTGCTTGATCTCCAGACTCTCAATGAAGGCCTGCACGCGGGTGCGCAGCTGGCCGCTGGAGCCGGTGGCGTTCTGCCGGTCGATGGCCACCGAGGGGATGCCGTAGTCGTGGGTGATGACGTAGCTTCCGAGGGCTCGCTCATAGCCCCAGAACTCGCAGAACTTCAGCTGCTCATACAGGACGCCCTGGGCGTGATATTCCTTCACCAGATCATAGACCGTCTGGTGCCGCTCGTGAACTTTCTCTTTGGACATGTAGCGGGGACACTGGCTGGTGTTGAGATAATGTCTTGCAATGGCCTCCAGCACCGGCATGCCCTCCGGCAGCTCGATCTCCTCTCTGCCGGGCTTGGAGCCGAAGCAGAAGCGATCCACCACGATCAGCGCGCCGGTGTCCTCCACCAGCTTGGTGAAGCCGGGATCGTCGATCTCACTGCCGACGACAGCAATCTTCACGCGCCAGTTCTTTTTGGCGTCGGGCTTGCGGGTCTTCAGCTCCTCGGCGGTCTCCCGCAGCATGGGGAGGATCAGCGCCTTGGGGCAGGTATAGCTCACCAGATTCAGGATGTGGAACTCATAGCCGGTGATCCGCGGGTTTTCCTCTTTTCGATACTGGCCGATCTCGGTGATGAGGCGGCATACCTCGTTGTGGAGCTCCACGGCCTTGCGCATGGCGTCCTCGCTGACGTCCACGCCGTAGACCTCGTGGAGGGGATTGAGAACCTTCGCCTTCAGCTGATCCACGTAGTGCCGTACGGTGTTCTCCGTGACCTTGAAGGGCATGTCCAGGAAGCTGACGAAGAACTTTTCATTGGGCACCAGCTTCATGATCTCGAAGTGCTCCAGGGTGCGATTCATCTCCGAGCAGGTCTCGGTGCCCATGATGGCGGAGAGGAAATTGTAGCCTCCTTCGATGCCGCGCTCCAGCAGGGATTTTGCATAGTCGCAGATGAAGTTTGCCATGTAGTAGCCGGCGATGTCCATGGAGCCGGTCAGCGGCGCCCGGAGCCGGACGGAGAAGCAGCCCGGGAGGTTTAAGAGCACCTCCGGCATGTGGTAGCAGGTATAGCCCAATGCCAGCTGACCGTCCTCCACCGCCTCGCGCACCAGCGGGTTGTTGGCGCTCTCCAGCAGCTGCTCAAAGGTGTACAGGTGTTTCAAGTCTTTCATAGACGCACCTCAATTCTAGATTAGATGTTTCTATTATACAGCCAATTTGACCGCTATGCAAGAATAAATCGGCCACGTGTCTGGAAAAGTGAACAATAAGCAACAATTTCCCACCCAACGAGAGATTGACAGACCGCCGACGGATTTGATACAATAGTCAAAAATCATACTGGGAGGGAATGCCCATGAAGCCGGAGTTTGCGAACGTGTTCAACATCTCCAGCAACGATTCCAAAAACGAGTGCTCGCTGAGCTTCTACCACATGTACATGAAGCACAACTACACGCCCCAGCAGAAGGGGCTCATCGACATGCCGGAAAAGAACGTCGATGAGGTTGCCAGCGTCATGCTCACAAGAGAGGGCGCCCTCGCGCTGCTGCGTCTGCTGCAGAAAACTTTTGGCGAAGAATACGAATAAGGAGATAATACAATGCACGAACTTGGAACTGTTTTTTACGTTCTCGACCGCGTCGAGGAGCTGTGTGACGAGCACGATCTCAAAGAGGTCGGCAGCGTGACCCTGGAGGTGGGCGAGGTCAGCGGCATCATCCCCATGTATCTGACCGACTGCTGGGGCTGGGCCACGAAGAAGCGCAGACCCGCACTGCACAACACGGAGCTGAAGATCGAGACGCTGAAGGCCATCACCTACTGCGAGGCCTGTGGGAAGACCTACGACACCGTGCCCCAGGGAAAAATCTGCCCCCACTGCGGCAGCGGACAGACCTATCTGCTCACCGGAAACGAATACAACATCAAAGAAATTGAGGCCTGCTGAAACAGGCCTCTTTTTTGAACGGGTGATTATATGAAATTTACTGGAACCTATGCCATGCTGGAGACTGCGGGCCAAAAGCTGGCGCTGGTGATCCCGCCGACGCCCCACGAGGTCTGTGCGGAGATGGATCAGGCGCTGGAGGCGGATCGGGTGGGATTTCTCTGCAATCCCTCTGGCGGCGGCAGCGTCCGGGTGGAATGCGTCCGGGGCGCTGCGGATACGAATCTGCTGAGAGCGGCGGGGTATTTCTACGCCAAACAGCAGGGCATGACCGGCATGGCCTTTGTACTCACCGAGGGAAGCGGGATTGACGATCCCAGAGCCGTGGTAGCAAATGTGGAGCGTGAGACCGCCTCCGCCGTGCTTCCGCTGCCGGAGCGGCTGGAGCTTAGAGAGACCGGCGCGGACGCGGTACTGGACGGGGTATTGTACCACGTGACCACGGAAGATGAGACCTTCTCCGACGGCGTCACCGTGCGTTTGGATCCTGCTGACAGCAGCATTGACTGCAATTCCGCCGAGGCTGCCGCAGCGGCCGCGATCTGGCTCACCCGCGACCTGATGGACGGCACCATGGAGCTGAACATCGGCGTGAGAGACAAAGTGCTGGAGATCGGCCTCCGGAAGGACGCGGGGGAGGTTACCGGCCTCAGTGTCGGCGGGGAGCTGCGGCTTCTGGATGTGCGGGTGTGGGAGCTGCGCGTATGATCAAGACCGTACTCCTGGATCTGGACGACACGATCCTGGACTTTCACAAGGCCGAGGGCATCGCCCTTCGGAAGGCACTGACCGAGATGGAGGTGCCGGTCTCCGACGAGATCGCAGAGCGTTACAGCGAGATCAACGCCGCCCAGTGGCGGGCGCTGGAGCGGGGAGAGATCACCCGCCAGCAGGTGCTTACGCGAAGATTCCAGTTTCTCTATGCCGAGCTGGGCCTGGAGCGCTCACCTATGGAGACCCAGAAGCGCTATGAGCGCTATCTCAGCCAGGGACACTATTTCCTCCCCGGGGCGGAAGCGCTGCTGGAGACGCTGTACCCGAAATACGACCTGTACCTGGTTTCCAACGGCAATGCCGTGGTGCAGGAGGGACGGCTCAAAAGCGCGAACATCAGCCACTACTTCCGGGAGATCTTCATCTCCGAGCACATTGGCGCCGACAAGCCCAGCAAGGTCTATTTCGACCGCTGCTTTGCAAGAATACCGGGTTTCCAAAGAGAGACCGTCATCCTGGTGGGCGACAGCCTCACCAGCGACATCCGCGGCGGCATCCATGCCGGCGTCCGCACCTGCTGGTTCAACCCGCATCATAAGCCTAGGAACCCCGAGATCCCGGCGGACTATGAGATCGACAAGCTCTCTGACCTCCCGCCGTTATTGGAACAAATTTAAGAAACCGCCTGTTTCGAGTGAGATCGAAACAGGCGGTTTTCATCTTAAAACGCCTTTCAGAATATTCACCGCGGCTTCCAGCTCTCTTGTGGTGTTGAAAGGAGAGAGGCTCAGCCGAACCGTGCCGGTCTGCAGAGTTCCCACTGTCTCATGGGCCAGAGGGGCGCAGTGGAGCCCGGCTCTGACCGCCACGCCGCGCTCCGAGAGCTTCTGAGCCAGGGTCTCGGCATCCATGGAGCGGCAGCGAAGGCTCAGCACCCCGGCCTGACTTTCTATCTTTTCATCATAGAACAGCTCCAGATCCGGATTCCGCTTCAGCAGTGTCACCAGCTCCGCCAGCAGCGCCCGCTCCCGGCGCTCCACCTGGGCTCGGCGGGGCAGCAGGTATTCGATCCCGGCCGCCAGCCCGGAGATGCCCGGCATGTTGTGGGTGCCTGCCTCGTGGCGATCCGGCAGCTCCGCGGGCATCTCCTGCAGCTTGCTCTGGGATCCGGTGCCGCCGAAGAGCAGGGGCGCTCCATCCATTCCGCACAGCAGCAGCCCGGTGCCCTGGGGCCCCAGCAGGCCCTTGTGCCCCGGCATGGCCACGAAGGCCGCGCCCCACTTGGAGGCATCCACCTCCAGCACCCCGGCGCTCTGGGAGGCGTCCACGATCAGCGGCACCCCCTCCGCCCGGCAGAGCCGCGCGATCTCCTGAATCGGAAGCACATAGCCGAACACGTTGGATACGTGGGTACAGACCATGGCCTTCGCGCCCGGCAGCAGCCGCTGCACCTCCTCCAGCAGTGCCTCGGGGCAGAACAGCGGCGACCTCGCCACCCGGAGCTTTGCGCCGATGGCGTGCAGCGGCCGGGTGACGGCGTTGTGCTCATAGCCGGAGATCACCACCGGGTCGCCGGGCTTCACCAGCGAGCGGATGGCGATGTTCAGACTGTGGGTGGCGTTCATGGTGAAGATCACCCGCTCCGGCTCCTTCATGTGAAACAGCTCCGCCGCCTCGGCTCTGCAGCGATAGACGGCGTCCGCCGCGTTCATGGCGAGACTGTGGCCGCCTCTGCCGGGGCTGGTCATGTGGTGGAGGGCGGCGATCATGGCCCGCTCCACGTTTCTGGGCTTCAGATAGCTGGTGGCTGCGCTGTCCAGATAGATCATGCCCGCACCTCCCGCAGGGTCCCGTCGGACTGGTATTCAAAGACTCTGCCGTGGTCGGCTCCTGCGGATCTCAGTGCGGTCAGCGCCTGGCTCAAACGATCGGTGCGCAGCTTGAGCCCGTAGGCGCAGCCCCGGTCGGTGACGGCAGCCGGCGCCTTTCTGACCGTGGCGGTGATCCCCGACCGCTCCAGAACCAGCCGCCCCCGCTGGGCGTAGGTCAGCGAGCGAAACAGGATCAGGCAACTTCGCTGCATCGGTTCATCCCTCCCCAATTCATCATGCATCGGGGCATCCTATGCAAATCGTGGGAAACAGGTGCTTGAATTCCAAGCGGATTGGTGGTATATTAAAGACACAATAACCTAGGAGGACACGATTATGGTGATCTCGACGAAAGGGCGCTACGCCCTCAGGATGATGCTGGATCTGGCCGAGCACGCGGGGGAGGGCTTCGTCAGTCTGAAAAGCGTCTCCCAGCGGCAGGAGGTCTCATTAAAATATCTGGAAGCCATCACCGCCTCGCTGAACCACGCCGGCCTGCTGCAGAGCCAGCGGGGGAAGGAGGGCGGCTATCGCCTCAGCCGTCCGGCCAGTGACATCACAGTGCTGGAGGTGCTCAAGAGCGCCGAGGGAAATCTCGCGGCGGTCAGCTGCCTCGCCATGGACGACGCCGCCTGCGACCGGGCAGCCCAGTGCATGACCCTCCCGCTGTGGAAGAAGCTGGACACCCTCATGGACGACTACCTCGGCGGTGTCACGGTCCAGAACGTCCTGGACGGCGAAGTGTAAAAGAATTGCAGTATGAAACCCGTCTCCTGTGTTGGGAGGCGGGTTTTACTGTCTGAACAGCCGGAGCGGGGGAACAAAGGTCGTTTCCCCAGCGTCTTTTGGTTGTAAGGTCATAAATTGTTAACATAAAAATATTATGGAAAGCAAAAATTCATGGTTTATAGGTTGTAAATACGGTTCATTTATGATATACTACAACCTAATTCTTCATTATTTATCATAATTTGTTACCGGAAGAATGCAGACCGGAGAAAAGGAGGGCGTGCATATGGAATCCACCGCAACGCTGTTGGGCACCCTGGCCATGGTGGCACGGTTTGTGCTGCCGGTTTTCGCGCTGGTGGTGCTCTATCGCTGTGTGCGCTCCATGCTCTCCGGCCGTGCGGATCCGGAGATCTGGGGCTATCTGGTCACGCCCAAGGGTGAGGTATCGCAGCTGCGCCACTGGGAGTGCATCATCGGCCGCGCCCGCTCCTCGGACGTGCGATTGAATTATGAAGATGTGGCCAGCGTCCACGCGGTCTTGATGCGCAACGACAAAGGGGAGTGGCACATCCACGACCTCAGCCGCGGCGGCGGGGTCCACCTCAACGGCAAGCAGCTGGAGGGGCCCGAGCAGCTGGTGGACGGCGACATCATCCGCTGCGGCAAGCATATGCTGAAATTCGCCACCAACACCGAGCAGCACCGGGCGCTCCAGGAGCGCAAGCGCGAGGTGGCCGGCTGGAAGATCAACGCCGGTACCACCCTGTTTTTCCTGACCCTCTGCCAGCTGCTGCTGATGCTGGAGTTTTACGTCTCGCTGGACGATGAATACCGGATCACGGCGCTGCTGGCCTTCTTCGCGCTGATCCTGGTGCAGTGGCTGTGCTATCTGGTCATGCGCACCCTGGACCGCTCCGGTTATGAGCCGGAGACCCTGGCGTTTTTCCTGTGTACGCTGGGCTTAAGCGTCTGCGCCACCGCCACCCCGGACGAGCTGGTGCGGCAGACCATCCTGCTGATCGCAGGCGTGGCGCTGTTCTTCGTATTCGGCTGGTGGCTTCGGGACTTAAACCACGTGAAAGCCATGCGCTGGCCGCTGGCGTTTTTGTCGCTGGCGCTGCTGGTTTTGAACCTTGCGGCGGCTCAGGAGATGTTCGGCGCGAAAAACTGGATCACGGTGGCGGGCTTCAGCCTGCAGCCGTCGGAGCTCATCAAGGTGGCCTATATCTATGTTGGCGCCACCACGCTGGATCAGATGTTCCGCAGCAAGAGCATTTTGTATTTCATCGGCTTTTCCGCCATCTGCGTCGGCGGCCTCGCCCTCATGGGCGACATGGGCGCGGCGCTGGTGTTCTTCGCCACCTTCCTGGTGATCGCGTTCCTGCGCTCCGGCAGCATCGCAACGGTGCTTCTGGCGGTGGGCGGCGCCGCCATGGCGGGCATGCTGGTTCTGAGCATCAAGCCCTATGTGGCCAGGCGCTTTGCCACCTGGGGCCACGTCTGGGAGGACGTGAACGGCGCCGGCTACCAGCAGACCCGTGCGCTGAGCGCGGCGGCCTCCGGCGGTCTCTTCGGACAGGGGGCCGGCAACGGCTGGCTGAAGCACATCGTCGCCGCCAACACGGACATGGTCTTCGCCATGGTCTGTGAGGAACTGGGACTTATCATCGCAGTGTTCGCCATGCTCAGCATCATTGCCCTTGCGATCTTCACGGTGAAAAACGCGGCACGAAACCGCTCTTCCTATTACGTCATCGCCGGCTGCGCCGCCGTCACTATGATGATGGTGCAGATGGCGCTGAACGTCTTCGGCTCTCTGGACATCCTGCCCTTCACCGGCGTCACCTTTCCCTTCGTCAGCCGCGGCGGCTCCAGTATGCTCAGCTGTTGGATGCTGCTGGCCTTCATCAAGTCGGCGGACACGAGACGGGGCGGCAGCTTCGTGGTGAAAGCCGGCGCCAAGCAGAAGGAGGCGGATGCGGCATGACCAAGGTACAGCACAGAGCCATGGCGGCACTTCTGGTGGCAGCCCTGATCCTGGTGGGCCTCGGCGTGTATATCTACCGCTTCATCGTCCACGGGGGCGAGTGGGCCACCTTCGCCGTTGGGGGCAATTACACCAGCGGCATCATGAGCACCGGCACCATCACCGACCGAAGCGGCGTCGTTCTGGCTCAAGCCGACGGCAGCAGCCGCTATTATGCCGATGACTGGTCGGTGCGCCGCGCCTGCTACCACGCCGTTGGTGACTATGCCGGCAATGTGGGCACCGGCGCCCTGCGCTCTTTTGCGGCGCAGCTGGCGGGCTACAATCCCATCACCGGCACCTATGCCTCCGGCGGCAATGAGGTGGCGCTGAGTCTGGACAGCCAGCTCTGCGTCACGGCGCAAAACGCTCTCAACGGACGCAGCGGTGCGGTGTTGGTATCGAATTATAAGACTGGCGAGATCCTCTGCATGACCTCGAATCCCACCACGGACCCGGCGGACAGCACCCTGGAGATCGCCGACGGCACCTATCTGAACCGCTGCATCAGCGCGGTCTATACCCCCGGCTCGGTGTTCAAGCTGATCACCACCGCGGCGGCGCTGGAAACCATCCCGGATCTGGCCTCCAGAACCTACACCTGCACCGGCAGCATCCAGGTGGGCGGCAGCATCGTCACCTGCTCCGGCACCCACGGGGCCCAGAGCTTCGAGGACGCCCTGGCCAACTCCTGCAACGTGGCCTTCGCCCAGATCGCCCTGGAGCTGGGCGGCGATACGCTGGAGAAGTACGCCAACGACCTGGGCTTCACCTCTACCCACAAGCTGGACAGCGTCACCACTGCGGCCGGCAGTTTCTTCAAAGACTCCGACGGCTCCCCGGGCCTCGCCTGGTCGGGCATCGGACAGGCGGCGGATCTGATCTGCCCCTATTCCATGCTGCGGCTGGTCTCGGCGGTTGCCACCTCCGGCATCCTGCAGGAGCCGACGCTGATCCTCGGCGAGCGGAACAACCAGACCAATCTGCTCCAGAGCACCACCGCCAACCGGATGAAGGAGCTCATGAGCTATAACGTCCATGCCCATTACGGCACCTGGAACTTCCCGGGGCTGAACATCTGCGCCAAGACCGGCACCGCCGAGGTGGGCGACGGCACCAGCCACGCCTGGTTCACCGGCTTCCTGGACGACGAGGCCCACCCCTACGCCTTCGTGGTCATCGTGGAAAATGGCGGAGGCGGCCTGGAGACAGCCGGCACCCTGGCAAACACCGTGCTGCAGACGGCTGTGGCAAAAGGAATCTGAAAGAGAGAACCATGATCGACTTGACCGTAAAAGACCTCGTCAAGAGCTTTGAGGTGGGAACCAACATCCTTGACGGGGTCAGCTTTGAAGTGAATACCGGCGAGCGCATCGGCATTCTGGGGCGCAACGGCTGCGGCAAAACCACGCTGTTCCGGCTCCTCTCCGGGGCGCTCTACCCGGACAGCGGGGAGATCTCCATCGCCTCCGGAAGACGTCTTGGGCTGATCTCCCAGATCCCGGTCTACCCGGAGGGCTACACCACCGAGGACGTGCTCCGGGAGGCCCACCGCCGTCTCTACGATCTGGAGGACCGGATGAACCAGCTGGCGGAGCGGATGGCCTCGGACGACTCCCCGCAGCTGCTGGCGGAATACGACCGGGTCAGCGAGGATTTTCGCCGACTCGGCGGCTACGACATGGAGCACGAGCGGGACCGGGTGGCAAACGGTCTCGACATCAACGCCGCCATGCGCGCCCAGAGCTTTGACTCCCTCTCCGGCGGCGAGAAGACCCGCGTGAACCTTGCCAGACTCATTCTGGAGGACACGGACATCCTCCTGCTGGACGAGCCCACGAACCATCTGGATCTGCGCAGCACCGAGTGGCTGGAGGACTACCTCCTGCACTTTCGCGGCAGCGTGCTGGTCATCAGCCATGACCGCTATTTTCTCGACCGGGTGGTGCAGCGAAGCATCGACCTCTCCACCGGAAAGGCGGAGTTTTACAGCGGAAACTACAGCTTCTACGTCGTGGAGCGGCAGCGCCGGTTCGACGAGCAGCTCAAGCAATATGAAAAGGATCAGGCCAAGCTCCAGCAGCTCACGGAGGCGGCGGAGAAGCTCCACCTCTGGGCCTTCATGGGCAACGACAAGCTCCACAAGCGGGCCTTCTCCATGGAAAAGCGCATGGAAAAGCTCCGCCAGACCGAGCGTCCCACGGAGGATCGGAAGCTGAACGTCCATTTCTCCGAGTCCGTCTTCCGCGCCGACGAGGTTCTGGTGGCGGACAGCGTCACCAAAGGATTCGGTGACCGGACGCTGTTCCGTGATCTGACCTTGACCGTTACCGGCGGCGAGCGCATCGCCCTGATCGGCGACAACGGCATGGGGAAGACCACCTTCCTGAAGCTTCTGATGAACGAGGAGACCCCGGACTCCGGCTGGATCCGAAGGGGCCCCACGGTCAGAGTGGCCTATCTGCCGCAGATCGTGACCTTCCAGGATGTGAACCGGAACATGGTGGACACCATGCTCTACGAGTGCAAGTGTCAGCCTCAGGAGGCGCGAGACCGGCTGGCTGCCTTCGGCTTCCGGGGGGAGGATGTGTTCAAGACCGTGGACAGTCTATCCGGCGGCGAGCGGTCACGGCTGAAGCTCTGCATGCTCATGGGCAGCGAGATCAACTTCCTGATCCTCGACGAGCCCACCAACCATCTGGACATCGCAAGCCGCGAGTGGATCGAGGACGCCCTCTCGGATTACAGCGAGGCGCTGCTGTTTGTCAGCCACGACCGCTATTTCATCGAGAAATTCGCCACCCGGATCTGGGCGCTGCGGGACGGCAGCTTCATTGATTTTCGCGGCAGCTTTGAGGAGTACCGCGCCTATATCCAGCGGCAGCAGACCCTGCAGCAGGTGGTCCGGCAGCAGGAGCGGAAGAAGGACCCGAAGCCGAAAAAACAGCCCAACGCGGCCAAGCAGCTCCAGAAAACCGAGAAGGCCATCGAAAAGGCCGAGGAGAAAATGGCGGAGCTGGAATCGCAGTGTGAGACCTTCGCCACTGACTATCAGAAGCTCATGGAGCTGGAGACGGAGAAAGCCGCCCTCCAGTCGGAGCTGGACACGTTGTACGCCGACTGGGAGCGGCTCTCGGAAGAGGCGGAACCATGAAAAAACGCATGATTTTCATTTTGATCCTGTTCCTGATCGGCGCGGTACTGCGCTTTGTGTTCCAGGGACATGACTACATTGCCTATGTCCTCTGGGGCGTTGCCCTGCTGATTCTCCTGTTCCCGGTCCTGCCGGGCTGGGGCCGCTGGGTGCTGGCAGCTTTGCTGGTCATCGGCTGCGCGGTGTTCGTGATCCTGGAGATCCCCATCGTCAAAGAGGCGAAGACCGATGCAACCCCCAAGGCGGACTATGTGATCGTCCTGGGCGCCGGCATCAACGGCATGAACCCCTCCCGATCCCTGACGGAGCGGCTGGAGGCGGCGCTGGATTATTTGAACGAGTATCCCGATTCCGTTGCCATCGTCAGCGGCAGCCAGGGCCCGGATGAGCCGGTGCCGGAGGCGGACGTCATGTACGACTGGCTGATCGGGAAGGGGGTAGACCCCGCGCGAGTTATCAAGGAGATCCTTGCCGACAACACCAGACAGAATCTTGAAAACTCTTTCGCCATTATGCGCGATCGCGGCGCCGACCCCAGGGACGGCGTGGCCATCGTCACCAGTGAGTATCACCTCTACCGGGCGAAGCTGATAGCCGAGGCCCTGGGCGCGAAGCCCTTGGGCGTGGCGGCCAAGACCACCTGGATCGACCTGCGGGTGAATTACTTTATCCGCGAAGCCTTCGCCGCCGCCTACATGCGCGTGGCGGGCACCCTATATTGAAGAAATGATGTGATCCCCATGGAAAAAGTGAATGTTTACGACTGGGATAAGACGATTTTCCCCAAGGACAGCACCGTGACCTTCTATTTCTGGTGCATCCTCCGCTATCCGAAGGTCCTGAAGGCCCTGCCCGCGGCGCTGAAGCTGCTGCCGGCCTATTTCAGAGGGCAGGTCAGCAAAACCCGCATCAAGGAGGCCTTTTACGGTTTTCTGGCGTACGTGCCGAACATTGACCATGCGGTGAAGCGGTTCTGGAATCAGAAGTTTCCCAAAATCAACCGCTGGTATCTGGAGCATCAGCGCTCGGACGACATCGTGATCTCTGCCTCTCCGGAGTTTCTGATCTCCGTCCCGGCAGAGCGCCTGGGTGTGCGGCTTTTAGCCTCCAGAGTGGATAAAAAGACCGGCAAAACCGAAGGGGAGAACTGCTGGGGGCCTGAAAAGGTCCTTCGGCTGCGAGAAGCCTACCCCGAGGTGGAGATCGCTGCCTTCTATTCCGATTCCAGAAGCGACTCGCCTCTGGCGGAGCTGGCGGATGTGGCCTATCTGGTGAAGGGCGAAAAGCTCTTCCCCTGGTGATTTTTTTCGTAAGGAGAAAGGAGAACCTATGGACAACTACAATTCCTCCGCACCCATGACTTACAGCGAATACCGGGCCGCGGGACGCAGCGCGCTCACCGGCCGCTGGGGCCTCGCCATCGGGGTCATGGTGGTGGCGGCGCTGCTGGGCGGCATCGGCAGCGGCCTGGGCTTTGACTTCAATCTGGACATCGACGTGAACGACGCGCACTATGTGTTCAACTCGGATCTTCTGGATCGGGTGCTCCTGTTCCTGCAGCGCTTCAAGCCGCTGTTCGCGTTCCTGGAGCTGCTGGGCCTGGTGCAGTTGATCATCGGCGGTCCTATCATGATCGGCTACGACCGCTTCAACCTGCATCTGGTGGATCGGCAGGAGGCCAAATTCGGCGACCTGTTCTCGGCTTTTGACATCTTCGGCCAGGCCTTCTGGCTGCGGCTGAGAATGCTGCTGCAGATCATCGGCTGGACGCTGCTGCTGATCGTTCCCGGCATCATCGCCGCCTTGCGATACAGCATGGCCAGCTACATCATGGCGGAGTATCCCGGCATCTCCGCAGGGGAGGCCATCGAGCGCTCCAAGGCCATGATGGACGGCCACAAGAAGGAGCTGTTCCTGCTGGAGCTGAGCTTCATCGGCTGGATTCTGCTCTCGGCGCTGACCCTCGGCATCCTGAGCCTCTGGGTCACCCCCTACCTGCAGGCCACCACTGCGGTGTTTTACCGGAAGCTGGCCGGGAATCAGGCTGCAGAGCCCCAGCAGGATGACTGGACCTCCAACTACTGATCATTTTTTCTGTGTGTCGGCATTTTGCCGACACACAAAAAAACCTCCCGATTTCGGGAGGATTTTTTGTTGGGATTCAAGGCTTTACGATGACGACCCTTCCGGGCTCCTCAGTGGGAGCGGGGGTCTCGGCAGGCTCCTGAGAGGGCGCCGGGGTCTCACTGGGTTCCGGAGATTCAGCCGGTTCCTCGGTGGGAGCAGGCATTTCCGTGGGGGCCGGGGTCTCGGCAGGTGCCTCGGTGGGAGCGGGCGTCACCTCTGGGGTAGGCTCCGGCGTCGGTTCCGGTTCCGGAGCGGGCAGAGCCAGCGCACGCATCAGCATGGTCACGGCCTCGGCTCTGCTGGCGCCGCGCATGGGTCCGAAGGTGCCGTCACTGTAACCGGTCACCACGCCCAGCTCAGCGAGGGCGGCGACATATTCTCTCGCCCAGCCGCCGATGGAGCGGATGTCCTGGAAACGGGCAGCGCCAGCCTCACCCTCAGGCAGATCATAGCCCTTCAGATGCAGATAGCGGTAGATCATGGCGCACAGCTCCTGACGGGTGATGTCGGCGTTGGGCAGGAAGGTGCCGTCCTTATGGCCATTGACGATGCCGTTGGCGGTGGCCCAGCACAGGGCCTGATAGTAGTAGGCGTTGGCACTGACGTCAGAGTAATTCACCGGTGCAGCGGACTCCTGGTTGCCGCCCATGCGGTAGAGCATGGTCACCAGCATGCCGCGGGTCAGAGACTTGTTGGGGCTCATGATCTCGGGAGAAGTGCCGTTGATGATGCCCTGATCCACTGCGGCGGAGAAGTTGGCATAATGCCAGTCCTTCACGCTCACATCCCGCATGAGGTTGCCGCCGGCAGTGAGCGTCAGCAGGCTGACGGCGCTGGGGCCGAAGCCCTTGGCTTCTGCAATGGCGCGGATGGTGGAGCCGGGATTCATGGCAACAGGAGAGGAATAAACAGCACTGTTCAGCGTGGGCGCGCTGCCGTCGGTGGTGTAGTGTACCACGGCGTTGGGGTTGCTGTCGGTGATGGTGACAACCCCGTTGGCGTACTGAAGCGCCGGCGCGGGAGCGGGGATGTACTCAATGGTCTCAGAAGCCACCTTGGAGCGGATGCTGTTCCAGTGGATCACGCTGACGGCCTTGATGGTGCAGGAGCCGCTGACTGTGAAGGGGCCGGTGTACTTCTGGGCGTTGGCAGGCGTGGGCGTCTCGCCGTTGGTGGTGTAGTAGACGCTGCCGCGGCTGTCACCGCTGATGGTGATCTGCAGACCGCCGCTGGGGCTTTCGGTCTTGCTGATGCCGGGGGTCTGGATGCCGCTGGCGGTGCCGGCGGCGCCGGGATAAGCGTCAAAATAGATCTTCGCGTTCTGCATGGTGATGCCGCGGCGGTAGAACATCTCGTCCACGGTGACGAACTCAAAGCCCCGGCTTTGCAGGGTGTCGATGGCACGCAGGGCGCCGGTGACCGAGGTGGGGTAGAGGTCATGGAGCAGGATGATGGAGCCGTCTCTGGCGCTTCTGAGAAACTCATTGTAAACGCTGTCGGCGTTGCGGCTCTTCCAGTCCAGGGTGTCAACAGACCAGTAGAGGCAGGGGACGCCTGCGGTGTTCAGCACGCCCTGGTTATAGCTGCCGTAGGGCGGACGGAGCATGTAGGTCAGATCCAGCCCGATGGCGTTGTCCAGGATGCTGTCGGTGCGGGTCAGCTGGCTGCGGACGTTGTCCAGGCTCAGGGTGGTGAGCTGGGGGTGGTTGTAGGTGTGGCTGCAGATCTGATGGCCCTCCAGCCATGCCCGCTTGACCACAGCGGGGTAGCTGGCGGCGTTGATGCCCTGCATGAAGAACGTGGCCTTGGCGCCGCGCTGCTTCAAGCCGTCCAGCAGGGTGGAGGTGTACTGGCTGGGGCCGTCGTCAAAGGTGACGGCGATCAGCTTCTCTCCTGCGGCCTGGGAGGTGACCGTCGGCAGCAGCGCCGCGACCATCACCAGAGCCAGCAGAAGACTCAATAGCTTCTTTCTCATTCGGGATATTCCTCCTTCTCTGTCTCGCGTAACGCGGTTATTTACGATCCCATTATAAGGTCGAATTGTGTCGTATTGCAATCCTTTTTTCATCCCAAATCAGAAACTTTTTTTCGAAGGCACCGGGCATTGACGAACTGTATAAAATATGGTATATTTATTTCTATCTATGTCACAGGAGTGTGATGATCCGAATGGATGAGGGCAGTCGATCGTTTGCCCCGATCTTCATCATAGCGCTGCTTTTGCTTGGCGCTGTTTATTTTGCACTGGCGGAGACGGCCTTTGCTTCCGTCAGCCGGACACGTTTGAAGATGCGCGCCGACCGGGGGGAGAAATCCGCCGAGAGGGCGCTGTATATTTTAGACCATTTTGACAAGGCGATCACGACCATCCTGATCGGCACGAACATCCTCCATCTGACCACCGCGGCCTATGTCACGGTGCTGGTCACCAGAAGATGGGGCGTCAGCGCCGTCACGGTGGGTACCTTAGTGACCACCGTGGTCGTGTTCTTTATAGGCGAGATGCTGCCGAAAAGCATCGCAAAGAAATACAGCGAGCGGTTGTCCATGGCAACTGCTGGATCGCTGTACTTTTTTATGGGTTTGTTTACCCCGTTTTCCTGGATTTTGACCAAGATTGGGAACTTTGCGTCGAAGCTCTCTCCCAGTGATCCGGAGCTGACGGTCACGGAGGATGAGCTCTACGACATCATCGAAAACCTCACCGACGAGGGCAGTCTCAGCGAGGAGCGGGGCGAGCTGGTGAGCTCTGCGCTGGAGTTTGCGGACATCCCGGTGGAGAGCGTCCTGACCCCCAGAGTGGACGTGGCCGCCATCGACGTGGACGACAGCCCCGAGGAGATCCTCGCTGTGATCGCCTCCCAGCGGCACAGCAGGCTCCCGGTGTATGAAAACAGCATCGACAACGTCATCGGCGTCCTGCAGCTGCGCAGATACATCCGCGCCTGCGCCGCCCAGAACGGCCCGGTGAAGGACATCCGGCCGCTGCTGGATGAGGCCATGTTCGTTCACCACAGCAAGGCCATCGACGACCTGCTGCCGGAAATGAGCCGCAGAAAGATGAACCTCGCCGTGGTCACCGACAACTACGGCGGCATGCTGGGCATCGTCACCATCGAGGACATCCTCGAGGAGCTGGTGGGCGAGATCTGGGACGAGGAGGACATCGTGGAGGAGGCCTTCGTGCCCCTAGGCGGAAACCGGTATCAGGTGGACGCGGAGATGACCGTGGGCGAGCTCTTCGACCGGCTGGATTACGAGGATCCGGAGGACGACGAGGATCTGCAGTATAAACTTTTGAGCGAGTGGACCTACGAGCAGTTCTCCGACATCCCGAAGGAGCGGGAGAGCTTCACCTACCACGATCTCACCGTGCGGATCCAGAACATGCGCCAGCAGCGGATCGTCACCCTTGTGGTGCAGCTGCAGCTCCCGGAAGGGGGTGCTGAGGCATGATCTGGTATATCCTTGCCATCGTGGTGCTGATCGGCCTTTCGGCCTTCTGCTCCTCGGCGGAGATGGCCTATTCTTCCGCCAACCGGCTGAGACTGGAAAACCTCATGGAGGACGGCTCCAGAAGGGCGAAGGTGGCCCACTATATCACCGAGCACTTCGACCACGCCCTCAGCGCCATCCTCATCGGCAACAATCTGGTGAACATCGGGGCCTCGTCTCTGGCCTCGGTCACTGCCATCCTGCTCTCCGGCACCGACCGGTGGTCGTGGCTGGCGACGCTGATTTTGACCATCCTGGTGATCATCTTCGGTGAGACGATCCCGAAGATCCTCGCCAAGCAGAACGCCAACCGTGTGAGCCTGCGGTTTGCCTACATCGTCAGAGTTATGATGGTGATTCTGGCTCCGGTGGTGCTGCTGGTGGTGGGACTGGTCAAGCTCATCACCCTGCCCATGAAGGGGGAGAAGGTGGAGTCTGAGGACGAGGAAGCCGCCTCCCAGGAGCTGCAGAGCATCATCGAGACCGCCGAGGACGAGGACGTCATCGACGAGGATCGCTCCGAGCTGGTGCAGGCCGCATTGGAGTTCAACGACGTCTCCGCCAGCGACGCCATGACCGCCAGAGTGGACGTCACCGCCATCGACATCGACGACGACTGGAGCGAGATCCGCGCCCTGCTGGAGGATACGCCCTATTCCCGCATCCCGGTCTACGAGGGCAGCATCGACAACATCATCGGCGTGCTGTATTTGAACCGCCTCTACCGCAGCGAGATCGAGGATCTCATGCGCCTGGGTCGCATCCGGCCGCCGAAGGATCTCAGAGATATGCTCATGGAGCCCTGCTTCGTCTATAAGACCACGAAGCTGCCGAAGGTTCTGGAGCAGCTGAGACGGGAAAAGAAGCATTTGGCCGTGGTCACCGACGAGTACGGCGGCACCCTGGGTCTCATCACCATGGAGGACGTGCTGGAGCAGATCGTGGGCGAGATCTGGGACGAGACCGACGAGGTGGAGCCCGAGGAGGTCATCCCGGTCTCCGACGGCGTCTACGACGTGGACGGCGATCTGATCATGGACGATTTCCTGGAGCTGCTGGAGTGGCCGGAGAACGCCATCGAGACGGAGAGCGCCACCGTGGGCGGCTGGACCCTGGAGCAGTTCGACGGCTTCCCGGAGCCCGGCGACAGCTTTGACTTTGAAAATCTCCACGTTACCGTCCAGTCCATGGACAACATGCGTGTGGAGCGGCTGAAAATCGAGATCCGGCCGAAAGAAAACGAAGACGAATAAAAACTCCCTGTACCTCGGTACAGGGAATTTTTTTAGTTAAACTGTCCGGCGTTGACTTCAAACAGCCGGTCACACTGTTTTCTGAGCTTTTCGTGCTGTGGCAGCTCCAGCTTGGGGTCTGACTGCAGTAAATCCTGCGCCGCGTCTCTGGCCTCCTCCAGCACATTCATGTCCGTCATCAGGTCGGCTACGTGCATCTCCGGCAGACCGTGCTGGCGGCTGCCGAAGAAGTCGCCGGGGCCTCTGGCTCTCAAATCCGCCTCCGCGATCTTGAAGCCGTCGGTGGTGTCATGCATGACCTTCAGTCGCGCCTTGGCCTCCTCCGTGTCGGAGTCCGAGACCAGAATGCAGTAGGACTGGAAGGCGCCGCGGCCGATGCGTCCGCGAAGCTGGTGGAGCTGCGAAAGACCGAACCGCTCGGCGTTCTCCACGATCATCAGAGCGGCATTGGGCACGTCCACGCCCACCTCAATCACGGTGGTGGCCACCAGAATGTCCGTCTCCCCGGCGGCAAAGGCGGCCATGATGGCCTCCTTGTCCTTGGCCTTCATCTTTCCGTGGATGCAGGCCACCTTCCGGTGGGGCAGGAGTCTTTGAACGTTCACCGCGTGCTCCTCGGCGCTCTTCAGATCCCCGGGGACCTCGTCGTTTTCCTCCACCATGGGGCAGACCACGAATACCTGCCGCCCCTCTTCGATCAGCTTGTCCATGAAGGCTGTGAGCCGCGCCCGGTATCGCTCGTCCACCACATAGGTCTCCACCGGGTGCCGGCCCGGCGGCAGCTCGTCGATGATGGACATGTCCAGATCGCCGTAGATCATCAATGCCAGCGTCCGCGGGATGGGCGTGGCGCTCATGACCAGGGTGTGGGGGTGGTCGCCCTTCTCGGTGAGGGCGGAGCGCTGCTTCACGCCGAAACGGTGCTGCTCGTCGGTAATGACCAGCGCCAGATCGTGAAACTGCACCGCCTCCTGGATCAGCGCGTGGGTGCCCACCGCCACGTCGATGGAGCCGTCGGCCAGGTGGGTGTAGACCTCCCGCTTCTGCTTCACGGTCATGGAGCCGGTGAGCCGTCCCACCCGGATGCCCAAAGGCTCCAGCAGGGAGATCAGCGTTTTTTCGTGCTGTTCCGCCAAGATCTCAGTCGGCGCCATGAAGGCGCTCTGGCAGCCGTTTTTCCAGGCGTACCAGATACAGCCAGCAGCCACCAGCGTCTTGCCGCTGCCCACGTCGCCCTGAATCAATCGATTCATGGGCGCCCCGGAGCAGAGATCACGGACGGCGTCCTGAATAGCCCGCTGCTGGGCACCTGTCGGAGTGAAGGGCAGGGCCTGATAAAACTCTTTGATAGGGTAAGGTTTCAGCTTCCTTCCGCCGGTCTTTTCTCTCCCGGAGCGCATCCGCTGCATGGCGCAGGCGAGGACGAAGAGCTCCTCGAAGATCAGCCGTCTTCTGGCCAGCTCCAGCGCCCCCATGTCGGCGGGAAAGTGGATGTTTTCATAGGCAAACCCCGCCTGGGCGAGGCCGTATTTCGTCACCACCGCCTCCGGCAGCGCGTCCGGCAGCACCCCGCTGCAGGCGTCCAAAGCCGTGCGCATGGCGTCCAGCATGACTCGCTGGGTCAGCCCGGCGGAGAGCGGGTACACCGGCATGATCCGCCCGGTGATGCTTCCGGGGGTGCCGGCGCGGCTCTCCGGCTCGCAGATCGGGTTCGTCAGCGTCTTGCGCTGTCCCATGACGCCCACTTTCCCGTAGAAAATGTAGCTCTCGCCCTTTTTCAGCTGATCCTTCCGGTAGCTCTGGTTGAAGAAGGTCACGTCGATGGCCCCGGTGTCGTCCACGGCCCGGAGCTTCACCAGCTCCATGCCTCTGCGGATCCGGTTGAGCCGCGGCTCCTGGGCCACCATGGCGCGGATGCAGACCGTGTCCCCCGGCACCGCCAGATAGATCGGCGTGAATCGGCTGCGATCTTCATACCGACGCGGAAACAGCGTCACCAGCTCTCGCAGCGTGGTGACGCCTAATTTTTCAAATGCCTCGACCTTCTTCGGCCCCACCCCGGGGAGGGCGGAGACCGGGGAATCCGGCCCGGAGATCTGTTTTCGGTTCATTTTACGTAGCTCACCGTGTATTCCTTCACGTCGGGGGTGAAGACGCCGTAAAGGCCGTCTGTGCAGACGATCCGCCAGTCACTGGTGACCAGCAGCATCTCAAAGCCGCCATAGGTGCGCCAGTAGTTCAGCGCGGCTCGCTCGCCCTTCACGAACAGGGCGGTGGAGAGGCAGTCCGCCAGCTGACCGTCGTTGCAGACGATGGTGACGGAGCGCAGACCGCTGTTGGCAGGCTCGCCGTTTTCGGGGTTCAGAATGTGGTGATAGAGCGCGCCGCGGGTGGTGAAGCTCACGTCCGTGCTGGCGCTGGTGACCACGGCGGTCTCGCCGAGGGTCAGATAGCCGATGTAGTCGGTGTTGTCGTTGGGATCCATGACGGCGATGTTCCACTTGGTGCCGTCGGGCTTGAGCCCCAGGGTCTGCACGTTGCCGCCCATGGAGACATAGGCGCTGTCCACGCCAGCGGCTCTCAAAGCGCTGATGGCGTAGCCGGTGGCGGCGCCCTTGGCAACGGCGGCCAGGGTGATCTGGGTGCCCGCCGGCATGGTCAGCAGATAGCCGCTGTTCTCCTGGTCTGGGGAGAGGCTGATCCGGTCCATGCCCGTGTTCTCCAGCAGGGGGGCGATGGTGGCCTCGTCGGGGACATTGAACTGCTCGTCGATAAAGCCCCAGGCCTTCACCAGCGGATAGATGGTGAGATCCAGCGCCCCGTCGGTGCGCTCCGAGACCGTCTGAGCGGTCTGGATCATGCCGGCCAGCTGGGCGTTGACCACGGTAGCGGCGCCCTCGGCGTGGTTGATGGCGTAGACCTTGCTGCTCTCCAGCTCCGGATCCAGCAGCGCCTCCATGCTGGTGTAGACCGCTCTGGCATCGGAGATGCCCTGATCGGCGTGGGCGCCGTAAGCCACGATGTCGATGAGGGCATTCATGGCAAAGATCTCCTCTTTGGATTCTTTATCCGCCGCGCAGCCGGAAAGGGACAGCGTCAGCAAAAGCGCCAGCAGCAGCGCGATGAATTGATGTTTCCGCATATTGATGATCCTTCTCTGTTTCGAATGGTTCCTAAAATAATAATGTACATGATTCTGCGGGCTTTGTCAATTCGAAGCCTCGGGCAGCCGCGCCATGGCGAACTGCAAAAATGCCTCGGCGGCGGGGGAGCGGTCGCCCTGTTTCGGCATGGCGGCGCCGATGTCCACATAGCAGGCGGGCTCCGTGGGGAGGACGGCGATGTTCTTTAAGGTAAGCCCGTGGGAGAGAACGCCGTTGTTCAGACTGACCCCCAGCCCCGCCGACACCATGGCCTGGGTGGAGCGAACGTCCAGAGAACTGTACCGGATCTGCGGCTCCAGCCCATTGGCCGCAAAGGCCCGGCTGTTGTCCGTGACCTGATCCGGATAGGTGCTGATGTAGGGATCCTTGAGGAAATCCGAGAGAGGGTAGACCCCGTCTTTCGCCCTCGGATGGTTCGCAGGAACCCAGGCCAGCAGCGGATCCTTCCGCAGGGGCAGAAAGTCGAAGCTGCCCTCCCGGAAGCTCACCAGGGCAAAATCCGCCTCGTGGCTGTCGATCAGAGCGCAGAGCTCGCTGCTGGCACCCTGGAGAAACTCCACCTCGATGCCGGGGTGGGCTTTGGAGAAGGCGGCGATGGTCTCCGAGAGCCAGTCGTAATAGATGCTGTAGGCGCTGCCCACCCGCACCTTGCCGGTCTCCAAACCTCTGAGCGCCGCAGTCTGTTCCTGAAACAGGGTGCCAAGCCTAGCCAGTTCCTTGATACTGGGTAAGAGTGACACACATTCCCAGGTGGGATCCACGCCATTGCGGCTGCGAACCAGAAGGGGAAAGCCCGTCTCCGCCTCCAGCGCCGCCATCATCCTGCTGATCCCGGAGGGGGTGTAGCCCAGCTGCTCCGCTGCGGCAGAGAGACTGCCGGTTTTCAGAACCTCCAGCAGGGCCGCGCATTTTTCCGTATCCATAAGCTGCTCCTGATTTGATAAAATGTCAAAGAAAATTTGAAAAACTATCGCTTTACGCAAATATACACCCGTGGTATACTCCCAGTCAAGTAACCGCTGAATAAATCGAGGTGCGCAGATTGTCGTGCAGATTTTTCGTCTGGTGAAGGCGAAAAATCGCAGGAATACTTTGTGTATTTCAAGATTTTGAGACAAAATCAGACGGAAAAGATGCCGACAAGATGCGTGCAGCGATTTGTTAAGCGGTTACTCAAGAGAAAAAATCAGAGGTGCGCCATGAAAAACAAAGCCCTCTCCCGCCGCGGCGCTGAGCTGCTTCTGGCCGGGGTCATCATCGCGAGAGCCACCAGCTACCTGTTTTCCAAGCTGATCATGGAGGGCATGGGGCTGTTCAATCTGCTGGGCGTCCGGTTTCTGCTGAGCTTCCTTCTGCTGTCACTGCTGTTTTTCAAAAAGCTGCGGCACATCGACCGCAAGACCCTGCTCGCCGGCGTCATCATGGGCACCCTGTATTTCCTCGTGATGACCGCGGAGCTCAGCGGCCTCAAGCGCACGGCCAGCAGCACGGTGTCCTTTCTGGAAAACACCGCCATCGTGCTGGTGCCGCTGCTCCAGGCGGTTTTGAGCCGCAGACGGCCGAAGAAAAAGGCGGTGCTTTCCGCTGCCATCAGCCTCGCGGGGGTGGCGCTGCTGACCCTCGGCGGCAGCGTGAGATTCGGCCTTGGTGAGGTGTTCAGCATCCTGGCGGCGCTCCTGTACGCCAGCGCGATCCTGGTCACTGACCGCTTGACCCATGGCGGCATCGATCCGCTTTTGGCGGGGATCGTGCAGGTGGGTACCATCGGAATGCTTGCCATCACCGCATCTTTCCTCACGGAGACCCCGCGGCTGCCCGTCGGAACGCTGGAGTGGGTTGGTATCGTGATGCTGGCGGTGGTCTGCACCGGCTTCGGCTTCACGCTGCAGCCCGTTGCCCAGAGCGGCACCACCGCCGACAGGGCGGGGATGTTCTGCGCCCTGAATCCGCTGGTGGCCTCGGTGCTGGGGGTGGTGTTCCTCCATGAGCACCTCGCGCCCCAGGGCATCCTCGGCGCCATGCTGATCCTCTCCGGCATCCTTCTCAGCTACCTTCCCGAAGAAAAACTCAAGCTCCAAAAGATCAAAAAATGCGCTGTTCGATAAACAGCGCATTTTTATTTCAGCACTTCATTCATGCTGCCGGTTCGGTAGCCCTTGAGATCCAAGGCGACATAGGCAAAGCCCAATTTCTTCAGCGTTTGGTCGATCTCCATGCGGCGCTCCAGAAGGAGGGAAAGGTCATGCTCCTCCGCCTCGATCCGGGCCAGATTTCCGTGGATGCGGACGCGGATCTGCTTACAGCCGAGGTCGTGGAGGTATTCCTCCGCGGCGTCCACCTTCCGCAGTCCCTCAGAGGTGATGGTGTCGCCGTAGGCGAACCGGGAAGCCAGGCAGGCGCAGCTGGGCAGATCCCAGGTGGGAAGATCCAGTTCTCTGGAGATCTCCCGGATCTCCGCCTTGGTGAGCTGGGCTGCTCTTAAAGGACTTGCCACCTTCAGCTCCTGAATGGCCCGCATCCCGGGTCGGTAGTCACCCTCGTCGTCCAGATTGGAGCCCTCGGCCACCACGGCCATGCCCGCCGCTTTAGCGGCCTCCAGCAATCCGGAGAACAGCAGCTTTTTGCAGTGATAGCAGCGGTCCGGCGGATTCTCCCGAAACTCCTTCAGAGCCAGCACGTCCGGCTGCAGCAGGATGTGCCGCACACCCAGATCGGCGGCGAATCGCTTCGCGCGCTCCAGCTCCCGCTTCGGCACCGCCTCGATGGCGGCGGTAATGGCCACGCAGTTTTCCCCCAGGGCGTCGGCAGCAGCCTTCAGCAGAAGGGTGGAGTCCACGCCGCCGGAGTAGGCCACCGCCACGGTGCCGTAACTGCGGAGGATGGCTTTCAAGGTTTCATATTTTGGGTTCATTTTATCAGCTCCCGTGCCTCGTCCAGGGTCAGGTTTTCCTCCCGCGCGATCCGGGCGAGGTCGTCATATTCCGCTTTCATCCGCCCCGCGCCATAGCCCTCGCTGATCTTCACCCGCACCGGGCCGTAGGGGGTCTCCCGGACTTCCTCACGGCGCTTGAGCACATACCGGCGGCAGAGAGTCTCCCGGATGCCGATGGTGGTGGTGTGGCGGAAGATGGCCTGCACCATCTCGCTGCGCTGGTCTTCTCTGCACAGACAGGTGAGGATCAGGCCGGGGCGGTTTTTCTTCATACCGATCTGCGTATAATAGGCGTCCGGCGCGCCCAATCTGAGCAGCTCCGTGATGGCGAAGCCCACGGCCTCGGGGCTCATGTCGTCCACATTGCAGCTGAGCTCCACGATGGTCTCCTCCGTCTCGCCCAGCACGGCCCGGACGGCGGAGAGCTTTGGAAAGTCCTTCTGTCCCATGCCGTAGCCGATCTTTTCTGTGGTCATACCCGGTGCGCTGCCGTAGCTCTGGGCCAGATACTTCACCAGAGCCGCGCCGGTGGGGGTGCAGAGCTCACCCTCGATCTCACCGGCGAAGGAGGGCATATCCTTCAAAATCAGCGCCGTGGCGGGCGCCGGAACCGGCAGCAGCCCGTGGGCGCACTGGATCTCACCGAAGCCGGTGCAGACAGGAGAGGCGACGATGTGCGCCGCGCCCAGCTCCCGCGCCATCAGGCAGGCGGCGGAGATGTCCGCCACCGCGTCCATGGTGCCCAGCTCGTGGAAATGGATGTGCTCCATGGTGGTGCCGTGCACCACGGCCTCAGCCCCGGCGATGATGGCATAGACGTTCTTCACGTCCTGCTTGACCGCCTCCGGCAGATTCAGCCCCTCCACCACGCTGTGGATATCGAAGAGGTTCCGGTGGGCGTGCTCGTGGTGGTGATGCCCCTCGTGGAGATGCTGGCACCCGGCCTGCTCCTCCACGCCGTTCCACTGCACCCGGAGGTGAGTGCCGGTGATCTCGTGCTTTTTCACGGGTTCCATGGTGTAGGTGATCCCGGGGATGCCGATGGCGTTCAGCCGATCGACCATGGCCTCCCGGTCGTCAAAGAGCTCCAGCAGGGCCGCCGAGAGCATATCGCCCGCCGCGCCGGTGGAGACGTCCAGATAGAGTGTTTTCATATGATCACGAATCCTTGCTGCTTCATTGTTTTTGCTTGTGTCAAACCGTTGAGAAATGGTACGACGCGCATGGGGCGCGCGAGGGGATGGGATTCCCCTCGACGTTTCAGATCATTTTCAGACGCGCTAAGCGTCTGATCACTTGTCCTTATTGGACAAGTGGTTGATCATACTGGCGAGGTAGCCGCCGCCGAAGCCGTTGTCGATGTTCACCACGCTGACGCCGCTGGCGCAGGAGTTGAGCATACTCAGCAGCGCCGCGATGCCGCCGAGAGAGGCGCCGTAGCCCACGCTGGTGGGAACGGCGATCACCGGGCAGTCCGCGAGACCGCCGATCACAGAGGGAAGGGCGCCCTCCATGCCCGCCACGGCCACGATGCACCTTGCGGACATGATGGGCTCCATGTTGTGCAGCAGCCGATGGACGCCGGAGACGCCCACGTCGTAAAGTCTCGTGACCTTGTTGCCCAGGGCCTCAGCCGTCAACGCCGCCTCCTCCGCGATGGGCATGTCGCTGGTGCCGCCGGTGGCCACCACGATGGTGCCGTCGCCGTCGGGCTCGGGCAGGGAACCAATCAGACCGATCCTCGCCAAAGCGTTGTACTCCAGCGGGTGGAACCGGTGGATGTAGTCCGCCGTGTCCTGGTCGATCCGGGTGATCATGATGGTCTTCTGCCCGCGCTCGCGCATGGCGTCAGCGATCTTCACGATCTGCTCCGGGGTCTTGCCGGCACCGTAGATCACCTCAGCCACGCCCTGCCGCAGCTCCCGGTGGTGATCCACCTTGGCGAATCCCAGATCCTGAAAGGGCTCCAGCTTCAGCTTCAGCATGGCGTCCTGGGGGGAGAGGGAGCCCTCCCGCACGGCCTCCAAAGTATTTAAAATGTCCCGTTGACTCATGTTCAAAATCCTTTCCGAAGGTTTCCTTTATCATACCAAAGAAACATGAATATTGCAATCTCCCGGAAAGCAAAAAAAGAAGGCTGCTTTGGGGCACCCTCCGTAAGGAAGGTGCCCCAAGGTGGCTCTTGTATCTGAATTGAATATTATTTGATGTGGTATCGGCGTGGCCTACTGGTTACGCCGGTATTTCTTTGCCCTGCGCTTGCTGGGCAAGACGTTTCTGGAACGCTTCTTCCATTTCCTCGGGACTGAGCTCTCGGAGAATGCCGACGCCGTTGTAGTAGACGTCCACCACCTGATACCGTTTCCCGTCAAGGTATTTCGGGGCGTAGACCACGATCTTATCAATGAATTCGTGGATCAGCTCCGGCGTCAGCTCCTTGATCTCGGTGAGCTGCTTCACCTTGTCGATGAAGCGTTGCAGATTCTCTGTCTTGTCCGTCTCGGTTTCCAGATAGGTCTGCATTTCGGGGAGGACAGCTTTCAACTTCTTCTGCTCCTCCTCGTAGGCCATGGACAACGTGGCGTAGCGGTCATTGGAGAGCTTACCCTTGGCATTGTCCTCGTAGAGCTTTTGGATCAGGCCGTCGATTTCGTTAATGCGCCGCTTGGCCTTGTTCAGCTCCCGACGCTTTTCCGAAAGCTCCTTCTTCTTGTCCTCGCTGTAGCATTCCATCTGCTTCCGTGCAAATTCTTTCTCAAAGATCTGCACGTTTTTGAGTACTCGCTGCATACTCTCCAGCACCAAATCGAAAACAACCTGCTCTCGGATATAATGGGCGGAGCACACATCGGAATTCTTGCGGAAAGAGGAACAGAAGAAGTAGGCCCCTGTGCGTTTGTAGTTGTTGGTGGCGCTGTAGTACAGCTTCTCGCCGCAGTCAGCACAGTAGAGAAGTCCGGAGAACGGACTGACGATCCCGGATTTGGTCGGTCTGCGCCGGTGCTGCCGAAGCTCCTGCACCAGCCGGAACGTCTCCCGGTCGATGATCGCCGGATGGGTATCCGGGAACACCTTCCATTCCTCCTGCGGCCTGTCGATCTTCTTCTTGTTCTTGAAGGAACGGGTGGTGTATCGGAAGTTAATCGTATCGCCGCAGTATTCCTGCTTGGAGAGAATGTCCGCTACCGTGGCCGAACACCAGTTGTACGGAACGGCAGGCGGCTTGCTGCATTTCTTGCCAACGCTGCTCCAATGCTCCGTCGGCGTCATCACTTTGGCGGCTTTCAGGCGTTTGGCGATCTGCGTCGGACCCAGGCCCTCCACGCACCATGCGTAGATCTGTCTGACGGTCTCCGCCGCAGGCTCGTCCACGATCCACTGTACGTTCTGCTTCGTGCTCTCCGGGCCTTTCCGGTAGCCGTAGGGCGGGTTGGTGGTCAGCGGTGCGCCGGACATGCCTTTGTTTCGGAAGACGTTACGTACCTTCTGGCTCGTGTTCTTGGCGTGCCACTCGTTGAACAGGTCCTGCATCGGGACCAGGTCACTGATCCCCTTGGCGGTGTCGATATTGTCCATGATGGCGATATACCGCACGCCCAGCCGATCGAATTCCTCTTCCAGAAGCTGTCCTACGATCAGGCGGTTACGGCCCAGGCGGGAGTGATCCTTCACGATCAGCGTACCGATCATGCCTTTCTCGGCCAGCTCCATGATCTCCGTAAATGCCGGTCTTGCGAAGGTGACGCCGGACCAGCCGTCGTCTACGAAGAACCTGGGATTCGGGAAATGGTTGTCGTCTGCGTATTTCTGTAAGATGGATTTCTGATTCTTGATAGACCCCGACAGACCTTCCTGTTCATCGTCACGGGACAGGCGGCAGTACAGGGCCGTGATTTTGTTATCTGACTGTTTACTCATAAATCTCCTTTCCACAGCCAGATATGATTGTCTTGCAGGTTACTACAAGTATATCATATCCGGCGGTTAACTTCAATGCTTTAAATCGACGGTTTTGACAGGATCCGTCCGACCTTTTCGGTGATGTTCTCACCAGCGTCCGGCTGGAAATGGGATCTCACGGCGTATACCGTGCCGTCGATCTCCCGGATGAACGCCAGAGGCTCGGCGTACATGGTCCGCTTGAACCACGCCAGCCGCTGTTCTCTGGTCATCGTCGCCAACAGGTCTGTGATCTCCCGGATCGCCTGTTCCAGCTCGGGACTTTCCTTTGAATGGTTGTTGTATTTCATCTTGCGTCACGCTCCCTTCCGTATTTCTTTCTCTGCTGCTCCTCTTGGGCCCGGTATTCGTTGGCATAGAGCAGATCGGTCTTTTCTTTCATTTGGATGGATCGCTCCTCGATCCCCTCGTTCAGATTCAGCCGCTTCCGCAGCTCGGTGATCTGGGCGGTAACACCGGCTTTTTCCTCCCGCAGGGTGACCTTTGCTTCTGGCGTCGCTCTACGGATCTTGTTTTGCAGCTTTCGCCGCTGATCGGTCAGCGCCTCCAATTCTGTTTCTAAAACCTTTCGGTCGGCATACAGGTCTTCCAGCGTCTCAATGTGGTACTTGCCCATATATCGCACCTGCTCGGTGAAGGTATCCAGCTTTTTCAGATCCTCCTTCAGATACGGGCTGGTGGGTTTGTAATCCGTATTCTTGGGCAGAATACCCAGCAGGTAGCAGTAGTGGAGATACTGCCGGTAGATATGGCTTGTCCGCACGAAGGGCTTGAACCAGTCGTGGAGCTCCTGCGGCATCTGCCTCGGATAGTCGATCCGTGCCGGTCTGCTCCCGAAGGATGCGGCGCCGCCCATATAACGGGAGATCTCCTGCGGCGTCCACCGTTCATCCAGCGTGTCCAGCCGGGTGAAGTGCTCGTACTGCGGCAGGCGCACCTTCCAGTGCTTCCCGGTAAAGTCGGTGATATACCCCTTTCGCCGGAGATATGCTTCCATAAGCCGGGGATTTCTGCTGTAGATGATCGCCTCGTGTACATCCTCCCGGTAGACGTTGTACCGGGTGGGCTTTCCGGCCTTTTCATCCATCCAGACTTGCCGGGACGGGGCCTTATGCGGATTCTTTATTACCGAGAGGCTGTATTCCCGGCACAGGCTGTCGGAGCGATCCCGCAGCCGCTGCTGCTCCGACTTGGAGTAGTTGTACTTGCCGCCGTCCCGGAAGGATACGGAATTAAAACAGAAGTGGTTGTGCAGGTGGCCCTTATCCAGATGGGTGGTCACGATGATCTGGAAGCGGTCGCCCCACATTTCCTTTGCAAGCCTCACCCCGATCTCGTGACAGAGCTCCGGCGTCACCTCACCGGGCTTGAAGCTCTGATACCCGTGCCAGGCGATATACTTGTCCTCCTTGCCGAAACGCTTCTTGGTCTCGATCATCTGCTGGAGGGCGATTTCCTTGAGGCAGTTGACGGCGGTGACGTATTCGCCCTGCTCGGTGGCGGTGCGACGCTGCACATATGAAAGCACGTCCCACAGGGGTTGGAGGTCGGGTTTTTCCGCCATCGTTTTCTCCGGGTTTTCCACATAGGCCAGGAGGTCTTTCAACCTGCCCTTGATGTGCCATAGCTTTGTGGTTGCCATTACGCCACCTCCACGAGGGTGAGGATCAGCGCCTCGATGCGGCGGCACTCCTCGGCGGTTTCGGGAAGAAAGCGCACACATTTTTGCAGGCTGTCGTGGACGTGATATATCTCCTCCAGCAGATCCCAAAAGTCAGGACCGGGCTGTGGCGGCGGTTTCTTGCCCTTACAGATTTGGCGGACATACTCCGCCTGAGAGAGGCCGCACAGGGCGGCGTCCCGTTCCAGTTTTTCTTTCTCTTCTTCGGTCAACCGTACACGAATACGGACCGTTTCATTTTTCATAATCATCATCTCCTTTGAGTGATAATACTTGTTCTTTGCAGGGTCATAGGGCGGCACGCCCTGAGAAGGTCCACAGGCCGGAAGGCTGTGGATCTGGATTTTGGGGGGCAAAATCCGATGCTCGTTATAACTGTGGACGCATCGTCACAAGCTCCATATCGTTCGTTTCCGTGCAAGCACGAAAACTCATTCATTCCGCTGCTCCTCCTTTTCCCAAAAAGTCTGGCGACTTTTCGGGAGCCCTGTTTTCAGTCTCTTATGCCGTTCTCCCCGAACATCGTTCCTGCCCAGGAGTCTCACCGGAGCGTCGCTGCGCTCGTCCCGCCGGAGGGAGTCGTAGCACGGCCATATCCTGTTCGGACGGTCATTCAGTTGTCTTTTGAGGCAGTCCCTCATTCACTTTTTCGGGCAAATAGAAAAAGCCGATTTACACAGCACCTTGTCGAAAGGATAGAGATACCCTTCCGAAGCAAGAAGCTATGTAAATCGGCTTTGTTGCAAAGTCGAAGCCTGTTTGTGCGCCGTCCTGTCAACAGGCTGAAAACATTGGGACGGCGTCGGCATTTGATAGCAGCCGAAGCATTAGCGGCAGCTCAGGCGCGCCGCAGCCCGTGGCATGAGCCACGCAAAATCTGTGCTTCTCGGATATTCAGTTGTGTGCTCCCCCAGTGGAGAGCATGGGTATTATACCAAGGATGCGAAAATTGTCAAGGCAAAACAGGAGAAGTATAACCTTCTCCATGTGGGTGCTTTCCTGCGCTTAGTCTTTTACGCAAGCTCTTCTTTCTCAAAAATCTTTCCTGCCGCAAAGAATATGGCCGCCGCTATAATCAAATGGATCAACGTGCTGCCCAGCAGGGTCAGCGCTTTTTCGGTTCCGCCAAACATGGTATACATGATCACCGGAACAGATTTGAGGTACAGCGGGGTCAGCAGATCGACCTTTGAACAGAGAAGCCCCATCAGCGAGAGCAGAATCAGGTTGACGAACAGACAGACCGCTGTGGCGTTGACCTTCTTTTTCAGCACGAAGCACAGCAGAATGCAGAGCATGTTCAGCCCGCAGAAGTGGAAAACGTGCAGACAGGACAGAACAATCATCCGGATCACATCGGCAAAGCCAAAGACTTTTACATAGATCATGGAGAGCACGGCGGAGACCAGCATGTATTCCGCCAGCATCAGGGCGATGACAATGAAGCAGCTGACCGTTCTGCCGCCGAGGACCTTCCATCTGCTGTACCCGGAGCTGACCCCCAGGCTGTAAGAGCCAATCGAGAAGTCCTCCCCGATCATCATGCCGCATATGCAGCCGGAGAGCATTAGCAGGATATCCTTGCCGCTTGCCAGCGTATTGCCGAAGGTCAGGACCAAGTCGCTGCCCAGCTCACCGGAGAAGAAGGTTGCGTCCAGGGCGGAGATCAGCGCGAAAACCAGCGTGATCGCCAGCAGAACGTAGGTGCTCACTTGACGAAAGGCGCGGTAAAGATCGTATCTGACCAGTTTATGCATGGCTGTTCCCTCCGATCAGACTGATGAAGTAGGATTCCAGTGTTTCCCGCCTCTGTGTGAATTCCAGCAGCACGGCTTCCGACTCGTGCAGGATGACGCCCAGCTCTTCCTCGGTGAAGCCGTTTCCGGACAGAGTGATCGTGTCGCCGTTGACGGTGAGTTCGGCGTCCAAGCCGTGCTTCCGCAAGGCATCCAGGACTTTTCCCATCTCCCGTGACCGGATGATCGTTTTGCTCTCCAGTCTTTTGTTGAGCGGTTCCTTGCTGATCTCTCTGATGATCTCCCCGGAGTCAATGAAGATGAAGTCGGTGGCGATCTCGTACAGCTCCCGCAGGATATGGCTTGAGATCAAGATCGTCGTGCCGTGTTCCCGGTTGATCCGCAGCAGCAGGTCCCGGATATCCTTGATCCCCACTGGGTCCAGACCGTTTGTGGGCTCGTCCAGGATCAGAAACTCCGGCTTGGAGAGGAGCGTCGCCGCCAGAGTGAGCCGCCGCTTCATGCCCAGCGAGAATTCCTTGAATTTCTTGGAGCCTGTATTTGTCAGCCCGACGATCTCCAGCATTTCCCGGATAAGGAAATCGTCATGCAGCCCCTTGAGCAGCATCTGCGCTTTCAAGTTCTGCGCCGCCGTCAGATCGGGCGAAATGCCCCGATCCTCCAGCATGACGCCCAGCCGCGCCCGCTCCCGGCAGATCTCCCCGGCCTCTGTCTTTCCGAACAGCGCCATGGAGCCGGAGGTGGGCAGCGACATGCCGCTAATGATCCGCATGAGGGTGGTCTTGCCCGCCCCGTTCTTCCCGATGAAGCCGTAGATCTTTCCTTTTTCCAGGTTGAGATTCACATCCGTCAGCGCACGGAATGTGCCGAAGTCTTTATGGATGTTCTTTAATTCAAGTACGTTTGTACTCATCTCACATTCCCCCATATAATTTGATCGGATTTCGGTCATGCGGCTGCCGTTCTGGACCGGCCGCCACGCTGTGGATCCCTTTATCTCTGGGAGACGGTGAACAGCGAATAGAAATAGCCCTTCTGTTCCATAAGTTCTCCGAAAGTCCCTTGTTCCGAAACCTCGCCGTTTTTCAGGGCAAACAGGCCGGTGCAGCGGCGCAGGATATTCTCGTCCAGATCGTGGGTGACGATGACGCGGGTGTAGCCGTCCAGCTTCAGAATCGCGTCCAGCACCTCAAAGGAGGTCTCCGCGTCCAGGCTTGCCGTGGCCTCGTCCACAAAGAGCACGGGCGTCTTGCGCAGCAACGCTCGGGCAATGGATATCCGCTGCCGCTCGCCGCCGGAGAGGCCGGAGCCGTTCTCGCCGCAGAGATAGTCCGCACCCTTTTCGTCGATGAGTTTTTTCAGCCCGGACAGGCGCACGGCGCGGTCGATCTCCTCCTCCGGAAACTGGGAGAACATGGTAATGTTGTCGCGGATCGTGCTGTTGAATACAAACACGTTCTGCTGGATGATGGACACGAGATCGTAGAGTGAGCTGGCGGAGATACCTTTGAGTTCCCTGCCGTCGTAAAGGATCTCGCCCTGATAGTTTTTCGAGGACGCCATCAGGAGGTTCAGGATCGTGGACTTGCCGCTGCCGGAGCCGCCCACCAGCGCATAGCAGCCACCGGAGCGCATTTCCATGTCAACATCGTGCAGCACGGGCTTTCCCTCTTCGTAGGAAAACCCAAGGTTTTGTACGGAGATCCCCTCGGTCAGCTGCGTGTCGATCTGCTCCCCCTCGTCGGGAATGTTCTGATGCAAGGCCAGCGCCAGCTTGTCGATCAGGCCGTAGGACGACATCATGCCGGCGAAAAACGCGGGGAACGCCTGGATGGGACCCAGTACGTAATTCAACAGCTGAACGAACACAATGGCGGTACCTGCCGTGATACCCTTGCCGGAGAGTGCCAGCGCGGCGGCAACAAAGAACACGCCGAACTGCAGGATCGCTCCCGCAATGCCTGAGGAGTAGCTTACCAGTACGTTCACCTTCGTGCGTTTTTTCGAGGCCTCCGCTACACCCTCATTGCTGTGATCATGCAAAGCAGCAATGTTTTTCTCTGCCTTAAAGCTCTTGATCACAGAGAAGCCCATGAGTGCGTCCTTCAGCATGCCGGTATAGCTCTCTTTTTGATTGGAAACGTTCTTTTCCGCGATTGCCGCCTTGTTTCCCAAAACCACGGAGACGATGATGGGCCAGGGAGAAACCGATGGCGATCAGCGTCAGCAGCGGGCTGCACCATAGCATCATGACCAGCGCGCCGATGAACGCGATGCCGACCTGTATGGTACTCTGCAGCCGACCGATAAAGTCCGTTTCGATGGTGTTCACGTCGTTGGAGAGGGCAGAGATATAGAGCGAGCTGTTCTCACCGGAGAAGGCCTGAATGCCTTTTTCCATCAGCCGGTCAAACACGTATTCCCGATACTGCTTCATCGCCTTTGCGCGGAACTCGGAGAGGAACGTCCTGTCCAGGATCCATCCCAGCCCAAGCAGCGCAAACGCGCCTCCCGCAACGATAAGAAGCGTGTTGAAACCGTAGGGGCATTCTCCGGAGATCAGGTCGGCGACCTCCTTGATGAGCCAGGAGATCACCAGCTCTGCCGCAGCGCCCAGCAGGGCTGCGATCACAGTCATCGCCAAATTGAATTTGTTATCCCGAAACAGTTCTTTGAGAAAAGGGCGCCGCAGCGCCTGGATTTCTTTCTTGCTCATCGGATATCCCTCCTGTCTTGTTCATCAGTAGCGGATGATGTAGTACAGCACGTAGGCCCAGCTGAGCAGTCCGTGGAAAATGGCCCAGCCGATGGAATGCCACGCGGTATAGCTGATGACCATGGCCAGGGCGCTGCCAAAGGTAATGCCGGATTTTACGGTTTTTTTCACAACAGTTTTCTTCTCGTCTTCCATGTGTGTATCTCCTTCTTCAAATTCTGTTATCATGGATGCGGAACGAGGGCGGATGAATGCAGCGTCGCAAGATGATCAATCTTCGCTCACCGCGCTCCAAAGAGCGGTAAACTCCTCGTTCTCAAATTGGCTTACCGCGTTGCGGACACCGTCCATTGCCGTGGCTCCCATGTCGTCGTGGGCGCTGGCGCCTTCGATGCGGGTGATAAAGCGGATGTCGCTTTCATCATAGCTGGGGGAGGCGTCAAAGAATGCCCTGACAGGAACTGCGACCCGGCAAGAGCGGCGAGAAAAACAGCGCTGACTCTGTCGAAGTAGTTGGGCTTGTCCGCTTCCCGCAGCCCCAGCAGGAGCCCAACCCCCCAGCTCAGGATCGCCTGGGTAGAAGCTTGATCACCGCGCTTCATGTATACGTTCATATAGCCGACGATCGTGTTGACCAGATTGGAGAGGAGCTTCGTCAGGGCCTCCGACAGAAACGGTTCCGCCTCCTCAACCTGATCGTTTTGGGCCAGAATATGACCGATCTGGGGGCTGAACACCCCGTCCGCGTTATGGGTCTTCCAAAGCTCTATGGCCTTGTCCGTTTCGCCCAGCCCCAGATACGTTTGCGCGATTCTCCCGTAGATCGTCTGCTCGCTGATCTGGGGATCTTCGTTTTGGCTCAACAGCAGACGGGACTGCTCCAGAAGCTCCAGCGCGCGGTGAAACAGGGCCTTGTCCCCGCTTTCAAAACCAAACGCGCGGTACAGCGCGGCGCTGGCGTTGACGATCTGAAAGGAGTGCGGATACTTCTTGAGTGCCTTTTCCGCCTCCGCAAGCCCGTCCCAATCCTTGCTGCGGCGGTATTCCTGTAAACGCTTTACCGTTGCTTCCAGGCGGTTATCCTTGACTTCATAGCCCAGCAGTACGTCTACAGAGGTATCGAAAAAGTCAGCCATTTGAATGATCAGCTCCAGCTCCGGGATCGACAGCTTCGCCTCCCACTTATATACCGCGCCTGCCGTCACCCC
>ONIN01000010.1 GCA_900317905.1 uncultured Eubacteriales bacterium
GTACCAATGAGGTACTCCAGATCCTTGGAGCTCTTCAGGCCAGCGGCCTTGCAGACCTCGTCCATAGCTGCGACAGCGCTCTGCTCAGCGTTGATCTTGCTGCGGATGGTGGCGTCGGCAACCATCTTGCCGGCCTCGTCGAGAATAACTGCCTTGGTGTAGGTGGAGCCCACGTCGCAGCCGCCAAAATATTTCATCACAATAACTCCTTTCTATTGTTACATCGTTACATCGTCCGCGAAGTCCAGCAGACTTTCGTCGATCGGTTCCGCGTTCATCACCGTGCGCATATAGCTGCTCACGGTATCACGCATGGTGCGTCTGGAGACCGTGCGCGGGTCCATCAGATCATGCGGGATCCAGATTAGATGCAGACCTAGTTCGCGTCCCTGCTCATCCAGAATGCCCTGCACTGTAGCCATGTTCTTGCAGGCCACGTGCTGCCACATGATGACGATGTTGGCGTTCCATTCCTCGCACTGCTTCCAGAGCTCCGTGACCACATTGTGGTAACCGCCGTTGGTGTGGCGGCGCATGACCATGCGTTCGTACAGGCGGGCCAGATCGCGCAGCGCCTCGTCCTTGTCCTCGGTCTCGAGGGGCTTCGTGAAGTTCAAAGACTCCATCTCCACCACCACGTTCACACCCCAGCAGTTGGCAAGCCAGTTGGAGAAGTTTGCGTAGTAGTGCGGTGGGCAGGACCATACAATGGCGCGATAACGCATCTTGTTGCGCCACGCCTCTTCCTTCTGCTCGTAGGCCTTCATGAGGAGCTTGTCCACCTTTTTGCAGGATTTGATGGTGCGCGGATCGAGACCGCCGTCCATCTCATAGTTCCACTTGCGGTACAGCTCGACGCTGGGGCCGATCAGCTGCGGATAGTTGGTCTTGTTGACTTCCCATTTCTGCAGCTCGTACTGCGTCTCCGTGTTGAAGCGGCGGATGCTCTCAAAGTAGGCGTCCCAGTTCCACTTGGCTCCGGTCTGCTCCTCCACGAAGCGGATGCAGTCCTTGACGTCCTGCACGGCAGCGTCGAGGGTCTTTTCATCCTCATACCGCACGGGGAAGCAGAGGTGATATACCGGCAGATCCGGGAAACGTCTCGCAACATAGCTGGAGGCCATGACCGAGCCGTCGCAGGGCATGGAGCTGGAGATAAAGCAGCTGCCCATGTGCGGCAGCGCATCCAGCACCAGCGAGCCGCACTCGGAGCTCGGCACCGGGCAGGTGTCTGCCGGGAGACCGAAGGACTCCACCGCGTCGATATAGGGCACGCAGATGAGCTGATCCATCTCGGATACCATAAACACCGGGAAGAGCTGATACGGAATGCCGATCAGATCCGGGAAGCCGCCCATGATCTGGCTCATGGTCATCTCGTCAAAGAGGACGACCTTCTTGTTCAGCTCCGCGCTGTTTCCATTCTTGGCGTCGCCCTTGGCAAGCAGCACCAGGTTCTCTGCCGCATACCGGAACATGCAGAGGGTCAGCTCATGGCTCATCCGCAGATTCGATCCGCGCAGACCCATCAGGTTCTTGTCCATGAAGCTGTGGCAGCAGAAATAGGAGATCATCCAGCGATAGTACAGAGCGCTGTTCAGCGCAGGAACCAGATCCTTGGAGAAGGTCGTCAGGAGCACGCCCCATAATCTGGCCCACTCATAAAAATCATAGATCGTGTCCTTCACGCCGCGCCATTCGCGCCGGACCGGCGCAAAGCAGCCCTCGCGGTAGAGACGGCCAAGATGCTTTTCACCGTAGCGGATGGCCTCCAGCTTTTCCTCCGGCGTGCATGCGGCAAAGGCGCGATATTCCTCTGAGATGCGCTTGCCGTCCGCCTTCAGGGTCTCGACCCAATCCTGACCGAACTTTTTCCAGTCGGTCTCCTTCAGCATGCCGCCGAAAATGCCGGCGACCTCTTTGAAATTCTTCCACTGCGCCTTCCAGTCGATGTTGTTTTTCGCTCTGTAAAGCGCGGGATTCGGATATTTCGGTGTCTTTTCCATCAAACCGCACCTCTTTCTCTTTGGATCCGTTTGATCTCCAGGGACTCCACAAACGCCTGCACGCGGGTGCGAAGCTGGCCGGAGCTGCCGTTGGAATACACGCGGTCGATGCTCAGCACCGGCCAGCCGTACTCCTCGTGCACGACATGGCTTGCGAGCGCGCGCTCAAAGCCCCAATAGTCGCAGTACTTCATCTGTTCATAAATGATGCCGTCGGCATGGAATTCTCGTGCCAACCGATCGGCGGTGTCACGGCGCTGCTGCACCTTTTCATCGGAGATGTAGCGTGCGCATTCACCGACCTCCATGTAATGGCGGCAGATCTGCTTGAGGGCGTCCTCCTCGTCGTTCAGCTCGATGACCTCGCGGCCCGGCGTGGAGCCGAAGCAGTAACGGTCGGAGACGACCAGCGCGCCGACGTCCTCAATGAGCTTTGTGAGACTGGGATCGTCGATCTCGCTGCCCACGATGGCGACCCGTGCCCGGAAGGGAGATTTCGAATCCGGCTTGCGCGTTTTCAGCTCCACGAGGGTTTCGCGCAGATACGGGAGGATCAGCCGTGTGGGGCAGGTATAGCTCACCAGATTCATGATATGGAACTCATAGCCGGTGATGATCGGTTTTTCCGCCTTGCGCATCTCGCCAATCTCAGAAATGATGGCGCACATTTCGTTATGCTCCCGGACGGCAGCGCGGAGCGCAGCATCGGAGGTGTCAACGCCAAAGACCTCGGTCAGACGATCCAGCACGTTCACGCGCATCTGCTCCACATAGGAGTCAATGTAATAATCCGTGACCTTCAGCGGCATGTCCGTGTGCGTAACGAAGAAGTCCGGCTTCTCGTTCACGTTCAGGATCTCAAAATGCTCCATCGCGCGATTCATGGCCGAGCAGGCGTCCACACCTATCATTGCGTCCAGAAACTGATAGCCGCCCTCAATGGCGCGCTCGACCAGCGCGCGGGCATAGTCGCAGGTGTAGTTGGACATATAATACGTTGCGATGTCCAGCGAGCCGGTCTTCGGCGCCCGCAGGCGCACGGAGAAACAGCGGTCTACGTTGAGAAGCACCTCCGGAATGTGGAAGCAGGTATAGCCCAGTGTGACGCCGCCCTCCTCGTGCGCCTGCCGCACAAGCTCGTTGTTCGCGTCCTCCAGAAGGCTTTCAAAGTAGATCAGATGCTTCAAATCTTTCAAAGTGACCCCTTCTTTCTGCATGAAAATGTGTCGGTTTTCCGACTTCCTATGATGATTGTATCACGGGGCACGCAAGAATGATAATATTTTGTCAGGCAAAATATATAATTGCACAGTATTATAAACGCATATCGATCTGGTTATGTACAAAGTGGTCGAAATGTAGTATAATATCAAACAATAGGGGGTGTTGTCATGGAACTGCGAGATATGAAGTATTTCTGCACTGCTGCGGAACTCGGTTCTGTCACCAAGGCGGCAACAGCATTGGGCGTATCGCAGCCGTTCGTGACGAAAATCATCACACAGATGGAGCGGGAAATCGGCACACAGCTTTTCGACATTGAGAGCCGGCACATCGTCCTAAACCAGTACGGCGAAACCTTTTACAAATCCGCCAGAGATATTCTGAATCAGGTGGACGCTCTGATAGCAAAAATGGACGAAATGCTGGGCAGATCAGAAAACACAATCTCATTTATGTTCAACACTTCCGGATATCTTGAGCCAATCGTCACTGCTTTCCGGGCGAAATACCCGGAGCGTTCCATTTCCATGACCTTTGCCAAGCGGGACGAGATCATCGATGCACTGAACACCAACAAGGTGGACTTTGCACTGACGATGCCACCCATCACCGGCGAGGAATCCAAGATGATTGAATCGATGAATGCCTTTAAGGATTCCGGAAGCGTGCTGCTCCCGCCAGACAGCCCCCTGCTGGAAAAGGAGTTCCTCGCATGGGAGGATCTGAAAGACCTATCCTACATCATTTCCCCCAAGGGTTGCGGCGTCCGGGACGTGATAGACGCCGCGTTCGATCGGTTCGGTGTCCCGCTGAAAATAGCATATGAGATCAATGATTTCGCACTGCAGATCAGCATGGTGAAGAGCGGCGCAGGCGCAGCATTCTGCGGAATAGTGCAAAAAGAGGATCCAACCATTGGCGCGTATTGTAGAAGAATCAAAATTGACCGCGCCTACGCTGCGGTCGGAGTCAGCTATAATAAATATAGGCACATGTCGCCCAATATGGTGGAGTTCCAGCGATTCATGCGCAACTTCTTCGAGAAGATGAAGGAGCGGTATTCCTGAAAGCATAGTGGCAACACCATGGCAACAGAAAATCGGATAGCCCATATTCATGGGATAATGTGAGCAATCAAAATACTGTGTGATAAATCACCCATACAAAATTGTTTAAGTTAACGATCTTGTGATCGAATACGAATAATTAAAATCATCTTTCCGAGTCCGGAATGTGCTGTGTTTTCAGCGTGTTCCGGGCTTTCTTTTTGATTTGCGGCTACAAAATGGCTACAAATCAAGAATTTTTTGTAGCCATCAGGCGGATGCAAGGGCATCCAGTCTGTTGGCTACTTCTGTTTGCTTGCTGGGATAAAGGTGGCTGTAAGTGCCGATGGTCGTCTGCACCCGCTCATGTCCGAGGCGCTCCGCAATCAGCAGTGGGGAGAATCCCAGTTCCACCAGCAGGCTTGCGTGGCTGTGCCGAAGGTCGTGAACGCGAATCCGTTTCACCCCGGCTTTTTTACACCCATCCTCCATCTCGTGATAAAGAAAGCTTTTTGTGTAGGGGAACATCCGATCTGAGTCTTGTAATTCAAAGCACTGCGCCATGTAGTTTGTCAGACAGGTTTTCAGAACTTCAGGAATCATGATCACCCGATTGCTTTTGGGCGTTTTCGGGTCTGTGATCACATCTTCACCGTTCAGCCGCTGATAACTCTTGTTGATCCGGATTTTGCAGTGTTCAAGATCTACATCTGCCGGAGTCAGGGCCAGCAGCTCACCTTCACGCATGCCGGTGTAATACAGCGTCATGAACACAGCATAGGCAGCCGGCCTGTCACGGATCGCCTCAATGAAGGCGTCAAACTCCGCCTTGGTCCAAAATATCATCTCATCCGCATCATGCTTTCCCATGCTCCCTGCTTTCCGACAGGGGTTTTCTTTCAGCCCATAATACTTTACGGCGTAATTGAAAATCGCGGTGAGCTGATTGTTGATCGTTTTGAGATACGTGGCGGAATAGGGCTTTCCGTTCTCGTCACGATAACTGGTCAATGTATTCTGCCATTGGCGCACATCGGTGGGCTTGATTTCATTGAGCGGCATTTTCCCGAAATACGGAGTGACCTTCAAATCGATCAAAAACCGTTTGTTGGCAACGGTCGAGGCTTTCAGCCGGTTCTCCATATCCTGCATATAGATCTCAATAAAATCCGCGAACTTCATTCCCAAACTGGAAGTTGCCTGATTCAGATAATCATGCTCCCATTGGAGGGCTTCCCGCTTGGTCTGGAAGCCGCGTTTCTTTTTGTGGATGGTTTTGCCCGTCCAGTCCGTGACGCGAATCTGCGACATCCATTTTCCGGTTTTACTGTCCTTTGTGACTGACATTACTTCTCCTTTCTTTCAGACTCAGACCTCGACAAGATCAATTGTCGCCGTCCTGTGAGAATTGTGCATTCAAATACGCTTTTCGTTTTGCTACGCTTTCTTCGAGCGACAGCTCCACTTCTTCTTTGTACTTTACTTCCGTCCTATGGTAGTAAGCCAGGATTTGCTCCTCCCATTTATGGAGCGTTTCATAACTCGAGGCATAGGTGCGAAGATCATCTCTTCGATGCTCCCATTCTTCCAGGAACAGGCACATATCTGCGTTGTATATTGCCTCTTTGTTTTTTCCATTGAAGGTCAAGGAGCACTCCCATTCGTCGTAGTGGGGCGGTCTCCGAACGTCAATGCGGAAATCAAGTCCTTCCACCCGATTGATATGGAAGAGGAAGTTCATCACATCTGCCAGATTGCGAATGGGATCGATCTGCGAATCATAGCCGAGCAGATAGATCGGCGTCGTGTTCAGCACCTCGGACAGCTGATTGATCATGGAGATCGAAACCTCAATTTCACCGGTTTCATATTTTTGGACGGTGCGAAGCGATTTTCCGAGGGTATCAGCCAGTTCCTGTTGGCTGAGTCCCTTCAATCTTCGGAGCAGCTTAATCCGAAGTCCAATGGTGGATTCATCGATTTTTGCCATCATTATTCACCTCGTCCATATCATATCACAACAAAATACGAATTTCAAGTGCATATTATCTAGTTTTAAAGTTGACAAACGCATTTTAAATTCCTATAATGGATATGCACTAATAATTCGTATTTACGAATAATCTTGTTAACGGACGAATCAGCAGTGCAAGTTTAGACAAAAGAAAGGAGGGGTGCCAATGAGAGGACAGTTTGTGACTGCCGAAGATGTGCAGGAGATCCTCGGCGTCAGCCGCAGCAAGGCTTATCAGATCGTGCAGAGCATGAATCGCGAGCTGAAGGCGGCTGGCTACATCACAATCGCCGGGCGATGTCCGACACAATATTTCCTGCAGAAATTTTACGGTTTGCAAATTGAAGGGAGGAAAGAATGCGCACAGCAATAAAAGAAATGACCGCCCCGAAATCCTCTGTTGCAGCAGAGACGGGACAGTCATCCGAAATGAATTCTGCAGTCAGTATAGCGCAAACGCTGCCGGCTGGCAAGGAAAACTTTTCCGGGAGGCGGATGCCGTGATGCAGTACATGACGGCTTCTAGCAAGCCGCCGCCGTATCTGATGTACCCCAGATTCCTGATGAATCTGGAGCTGTCCGACACGGCAAAGCTGCTGTACATCCACCTTTTGGACCGCGCCAGGGTGTCCCAGCGGACACCCGGCTGGTCGGACGAGTGGGGGCGGATCTTCCTTCACTATCCGATTCGGGAACTGGCGCGCACCATTCACCACGGGGAAACGGTGGTGAAAGCCGCCCTCGCCGATCTGGAGAAGGCAGAACTGATCCGGCGCAAACGGGAAGGGATTGGGAAGCCGAACCGGATCTACGTCCGCATTCCCGACGGCGGAAATCCGACCGCGAGACAGGCGGGAAACCGTCCGTCTGATGGGTGGAAAACCGGCGGTCAGACGGGCGGAATTCCGCCCACTAATAAGAACAATAGAATAAGAGCTATGAATATAAACCAAAGGAGATATGATTGCAGCGACGAGGAGAGCTTGTGAGAGATTTGCGTGTGGATGAATTCATTGGTGAGGACGGGCTGATTCATTGCAAAGCCTGCGGAAGCGCACGGCAGATGCGAATTACGATCTGCGGCACACGGCGGACGGTCACGTGTCTCTGCACCTGCCAGACAGAGAAACGGGATCTCAAAGATGAGGAGTATTACCTCCAGGCGAGAAAGGCGGAGATACAGCAAATGAAATCGGACGGTCTGCAGGATGCTGCGCTCCAGCGCTGCACCTTCGCGAACGATTTGGGTTACCAGCCCGAGAGCGCAAAGCTCCGCGCCTATGTCGAGCAGTTCCCCGCCATGCGCAAGCGCGGTGCAGGACTGCTGCTCTGGGGTGACGTCGGCACCGGGAAGACGTTTCTCGCCGCCTGCATCGCCAACGCTCTGCTCGATCAGGGTATCCCGGTGCGGATGCCCGTGACGGGCGAGCTGCTGAACAAGCTCATGGGAATCTACCCCGGCGAGCGCAACGCGTTCCTGAAGAGCCTGAACGCCTGCAGCCTTCTGATCCTCGATGATCTTGGCATGGAGCACAGTTCGGAGTTTGCCATGACACAGTTGTTCAACATCGTGGACGGGCGTTACCGCACCGGCAAGCCGCTGATCGTCACGACGAATCTGACGCTGCAGGAGCTGAAAAACCCGCCGGATCTTGTGCACCGGCGGATATACGACCGCCTGCTCGAGATGTGTACGCCGATCAGGATCAACGGTCAGAACGTCCGCCAGCTCCGCTCGCAGGAGCAGATGAAGGCTATGAAAGCGTGCCTCTCTGCCGGTTAAAACCCGCAAAACAGCTGTCGCCCACCCCGGACGGCAGCTGTTATTTTTATGGTCAAAAATGGCGTGGTCAGTTTTTATCAAGCAACGTCTGTGTTACACCACAGACTGATTTTAGGGGCGGTGCGCCCCTAAGACCCCTGCCTTTTCTATCCGCCAGAGCGGTTATTTACGATATTTGACGCATCCTGCTCAAGCGGTTGGGTGACATGGGGAATGAACTGCTCCGCGATTCGCTTTGCCCGCTCTCTTCGGGAACTGAAATATCCGATCAGCGCAAAGGTCAAGGCACCAAGGAAGTTGACGAAAAGGTCCTCCATTGTGTCATAGAGTCCGATATCCAGATACCCACCGGAGACCAGTACCTGCCCGTTTACCGTGACGCTGTCGATCCCGCTGACAGCGACTGGAATGTTGCGGTGAGTCTCGTCCAACAGCGTGCTGGCAAACTGCGGGATGATGGTATCCTTTTGCATATCCATGAGAAACAGTCGATCCATGGCAAACTCAAAGAACTCCCAAAGCACGCCAATCGTCATGGAAAAGCAGAACGCTGCCACCGCGAGATACGCCGGTGACAGATGAAAGCGCTCGGGCATATCCCGGTTCAGCAGATCGACCAGCAGATAGCCGATCGCAGCGCAGAGAAAGCCCCAGACTGTATGCACGATGGAGTCCCAGTGCGGGTACTGCACATAATAGCAGGCGATCTCGCCCAGAAACTCCGTGGCGAAGATGTGGATCAGAATGACGATCTGCATCCCGGTCGGGAACGTGATGCGCAGGTTTTTCTGCACGATGCTGGGAAGCAGAAACAGCGCCAGCACCAGCAGGCAGATGAACACGTTATCCCACGAGCCCAGCATGACCGAGCGCACCAGCGCCGCGAGCACCACCGGCTGCAGGATCAGCCAGACAATCAGTGCCGGGCGGTTGGTCGCCCATTGCTCGCGGAACGAGCGACGGAGCCGATCTCTGTTCTTTTCCGGCTTTTTTGCTTTCATCGAATATCGTTCCTTTCATCATTCGACTCTACGGCGTTCTGATCCGCGAACACATAGCAGTACAAGCGTATTCTGCAGAGCTGCAACTATGGTTAAAAATTAAGATTCATGCTTCAGATGGCGTAAAATCGTTACGCCATCTGCGCGATAACCAATGCCCCTTAGGATGGTCTCACACCAATCGCTGTGAAAAAACACTTCGATCTCTTTCTTGGAATATGTACCTCTATAGAAGGGCTTGATTTCCTCTACGTCTTTTGTCTTCAATTCTCTGTAATCTGAAACTGCCCGCTCCACAATTGCGGAAGCAAGCTGTTCGCTATTGCAATTGTCCATATGTGCCTCCTGAAAAAGTGTCAAACATAAGGGTGCCAAGCGTATGTGGTTCTTACGGCCAGACATTGATTAAATGAAAGACTCAAGGGCTTACTGCTCGCAATCTCATAAGAGCAATCTTTTGAAAAGAGTAGCGGTCGGAAGTGAGCACTCATTTCTCCTCCATCTGCAAAATCTCCGCGGCGCGGTGCATGACGGCTTCAAATGTGTCGTCCAGTTTTCCGGGCAGCTTATGGAGCTTATGGTAGGCATGGGTGTCGTCCCGGGGATCTCTTCCGAGTGCTGCGATATCGCCGTTTTTGAGGCTCGGCAGCCAAAGTGCGCGTTCTCTGCGATGTGTGAGGGCGGAGAAGCTCAGCTCTCCCTTGCAGCCAACGGCGAAGAGCTTTTGCGCGTCGTCATATTCCATCTGATCCACGCCCATGATGAGTATCCCGCGAACTTGATGCATCAACTGTCGGAGCGAGGCAATCATCATATCTGTGAGTTTGCCCTCTGGCAAGCGCAGCACGAGCCAGCCATCGCCGATACAGAGCGCGGACAAGTCCTCCTGTCGCTCCAGTTCCGGCTGCCAGAGCACTTCCGTGCCGAGCACCACGCGAGGCATCCCCGGCTGCAGGATCAGCTCCAGATGCTCGGCAGCCACGTCACAGCGCTTCAGAAAAAGATCCGTCGGCATTTGATTTAAGTCCAGCAGCGGCATCGCCACGAGCACGTCGACCCCGGCGCGCTGCGCCTGCAGCAGACGGCGGATGGAGACTAGATGGGTGGGACAGGCGTCATCCACCCCCGGCAGGATCTGCGCGCGAAAATCAATCAGCATATTGTTTCCCCTCTCTGTCTTGCACGATTATAGCATGATCTCACTCCTGGCCTTGCTCTCGTTGATGAGCCGATTGAGCCATTTGGCCGGCCAATAGAGTGCGAGGCCGAAGGCAATGGCACCCAGCGTGAAGAGCGCGAGCGCTCCCATGCATTTTGCATAGCTGCGCCCATACATTCCCGCGACGCACTCTCGCATGGCGTCCATGGCATAGCGAAAAGGCATGGCGGGATAGAGCTTCTGAAACACGCGCGGCAGCACCTCCACAGGGTAGGTGCCGCCGGCACCCGCCACCTGCACCACCAGCACGATGACGCCCAACGCCTGACCGATGTTCTCCAGTGCAAACACCAGCGCATAGTTGATCATCGTAAAGCAGACGCCGTTGAGACACGCCGCCAGCACGAAGCGCACCGGGTGCAGGCACTGGACGCCAACGTAGACGAGATCGCCCAGTGAGACGATCAGCCCCTGCGCCAGCCCCACGAACAAAAACAGCCCGTAGCGCCCGAAAAAGCTCTGCCACAGACGCAGACCGGGATACTGCTCCGGGCGCTTGATGCGCACCTTCAGCAGGACCGCCGCCAGCAGCGCGCCGACCCACTGGGCCAGCACGGTATAGAAAGGCGCCATGGCCGAGCCATATTCCCGCACCTCATAGATCACCTCGGTGTTCATCTGCACCGGGGAGGCGAGATAGCTCGCGATGGTCTCGGCATCGTCCGACAGAATCCCGGTCAAGCGGCCCAAGAGCTCGCTTTCCGAGAGCCGTTCAAGCAGCGCCGAAACCGCCGTGAGCTGATCCTGCAGACCGGAAACCGCCTGCGCCGTGCCGACCAGGCCGCCCTGAAGCGCATCCAGTGCGGCGCTGTAGCGTACGAGTACCGCGCCGAGTTGCTGAAAGCTGCCGCCCATGCCGGAAAGAGACGCGCTCGCCTCGTTCACAGCGGTCTGCGCCGCCGTAAGCGCCGTTTGGAGCTTGCTTTCCAAAGCGTCCGTCCCGGCGCTGCCGAGGGTGGTAACGACCGTTTGCGCCTCGGCGATCTCAGACAAGATCTCCTGCTGCTCCGAGCGGATGGAGTCCCAACCGTCCGCGCTCACGGTTTCCAACCTGGAGAGACGGTCATAGATGCGCCCGTACCGCGCCGCAAGGTCGGAAAAGCCCTTTGACAGCACCGTGAGGCCGAGGGTATCCAGATCGTTGGCCGCAGTCTGCGCGTTGTCCCGATAGGCTGCGGCAAGCGCCGCGCGGGCGCTCAGATCGTTCGTGACAAAATCGTTGTAGCGGTTCAAGTCTCCAAACGCGACGGTGAGCGTATCGGAGAGATCCTCCAGATCGACGTTAAACTGCGTGATCAGACTCTGGAGCGCGGCGGCGGTCTGCCCGGAAGCGGTATCCGCGTCCGAGACCGTCTCTCCCGCCGTGTTCAGCGCCGATTGCCCCGCCTGCGTCACAGCGTTGGCGTCGCCCACCAGCGTTCCGGAGAGCCCGATCAGGCTCTCTGCGGCTCCGGTGAGTCCTGACGCGGCGCGGAGCACCTGGTTTACATCCTCCAAGCGATTGTTCAGCTGCCCCGTCTGGGCGGAGACGGACCGCAGCACGGTCTGCGGATCGTAGCCGCTGGCAGTGAGGACGGAGGCCGCGTCGCTCACATAGGTGGCGATCGTCTCGACGAAGGTTGCGTTCACCTGCTCCTGTACGGCGGTTTTCGCTTTGCCGGTAATCTTTGGCGCGATGGCGTTTTTCTTTTCGTTCTCGTAATAGAGGAGCTTCGGGTTTTCCAGCGAGCCGCCGAGAAAGCTCAGAGTGTTTTGCGTAAAGTCCTCCGGGATGATGAGCGCCGCATAATATTCGCTAGCCCAAACGCCCTCCAGTGCCTCATCGGCAGCGTCCGGGAAGACCCAGCCGATGGAATCGTTCGACTGCAGCGCTTCGATGATCTTGTCGCCCACGTTCACGCGAAGCCCCAGCACCTCTGCTCCAGCGTCAGAATTAGCCACGGCCACACGGATACGCCCAGTGGCGTCGGTGTCATAGGGCGCCCAGTTGGAGAAGATGTTGAACCAGGCATAGAGGCACGGAATGATGCAAAGCCCCATCAGTGTCACGATAGCGACGACGCTGGCAGTCATGCGGCGCAAGTCGCCCCTCAGAACACGCAGAATGTTTCTCATGGCTTTTGCGCCTCCTTAGGTGGCGTGTCCGACATCTGCGCCCGCCGCTCGACGATCCGGTTGTGGATCGGGCGATCCAACTTCAGCAACTCGTCAAAGTCGAGTTCCGTGTGGGAGACGCCCTCCATGGCGCGCAGCACCTTGAAATCCAGATATTCCACCGTGATGAGATAGGCAGAAAGCAGAAACATGCCCAGCACCCAGATAAGCAGGAACACGATGCGCGAGCTGTCTGTGAGCCAGAGCAGCACCGCCAGCACCAGCGGCATTACCAGCAGCCCCCATAGGCCGCGCCGAATGCGCCGCTTGTTCGATTGATGCAGCAGCTCCGTCTGGGTCAGAAGCTCAGAATAGAGCTTTTCATAGCGGTCGTCCTGCCGGGATTTCTTTTTCGCCATCAGATCACCTCCGTCTCTTCCAGCTTTTCTTCCACAAATTCATTCATATTCATAAAGGGTCTTCGCACCACCAGCCCGATCAAGAGACCCAGCGCCCCGAACAGCAGGAGCTTTCCGAGGTAGATCAGATAATCCTGCTGATACACGCCGCAGATCGCCTCACGCATGGCGTTGATGGCGTACGGAAACGGGAAAAAGAGATAGATCTTGCTGAAGATCTCCGGCAGGATCTCGATGGGATAGCTGCCGCTGGAGCCTGCGATCTGCAGCACCATGACCACGACAACGATGGCCTTGCCGATGTCGCCGAAGGAGAGCGTGAGCGCGTAGATCAGCAGCACGAACACCAGACTCGTCACCGCCGCAGCCACCCACAGGAGCCACGGATTTGCCGCCTCGACGCCCAGCAGATGGAGGTCGCCCAGCACGATCACGGCGGCCTGCAGCTGCCCTACGAGGAAAAACAGCGCGAAGCGCCCGAAAAACCGCTGCGACTCCGTGGCGGCGGGAAACTTCTCGGCGTCCACATGCACCTTTAAGATCGCAACGAGGATGACACCGCCGACCCAGAGGGCGAGCACGGAATAAAACGGTGCCATGGCCGTGCCATAGGAATTGACCGAATAGACCTCCTGCACCTCCATATCCACCAGCGCGGAGAAAAACGAGCCGTATCGCGCCGCGTCTCCGCCCAGCAAGTCGATCAGTGTTTGGAGCTGTTCATCGGGCGTTGCTGCCTCGACGCGGGCAATCAGGTTCGAGAGCGTGTCGCTCCCCCGGCTGAGGATCGCGCGAAGCTGACGCAGGGCGCCATCCACGGAGGTGACGGTGCTCTGCGCGCCGTCCAGCACCAAAGCAAGATCCTCAACGCCGCCCTGCACGCTCCGGAGCAGGGGCTCTACGGTGTTCAGAACAGCGGTGAGGTCGCTTGCGATCGTGTCGAAGGCAGGACTCAGCGAGCCCGTCACGACCGCGCGCATACTCTGCACGGTTTCGCTCCATCCTGCCGAGAGCACTGCGAGATCGGAGAGGTCACCGGTGCGGCGCAGTGTTTGCAGATCCGTCTGTAATTCGGCGGTACGGGCGATGAGCGCGTCTAGATCCGCCGCCGCGCGCTTCGCACCGATCAGCGTAGGGTTCTCCGGGAACATGGCGCGCAGCGTTTCATAGTGGGTTTGGAGCTTTGTCGCCCGTTCGATTGCGCGGTCGAGCAGCGCCGCCTGCGCCGCGGTCATCTGCTGGACGGGCTCCGACTGAGAGAGCGCAGTGATGTCCTCCGTGAGCGCGTCGAGCGCCGCCTCCACCTCGCCCAGCTGCTGATCTGCCGCGCCGGAGAGGGCATCCACACTCTGCTGTGCGCTGCGAATGGCGTTTTTCGTCGTCTGCACCGCGTCGCTGCCGGAAAGATCCGCCTTTGAGAGCGCGGTTTTGGTATCTCGCAGGAGCGCGTTCAGGTTCTCTGTGTTGTCGGTAAAACCGTCGATGGCGGCGGTATAGGCCTGCAGCGTGTCGCGCAGTTCCGTCATCTCCTGTACGGCGTGACGCACAGCCTCGCCGGAATCTGCCGCGTTTTCCACGCCGTTGGCATAAAGGAAAATGGTCTGAAACAGTGTCTGGAGATACTTGGTGTTGATCGTCTCCTGCAAAGTGCCCGCGGCGGTCTGCGTGATCTTGGAGGCGATGGCGTTTTTCTTGCCGTTCTCGTAATAGGTGATTCCGGCATCGTCTGACAAGAGACCCTGCTCGAAGTCGAACATGTTTTTCGAGAAGGTCTCCTCAAACACGATGGCGGCGTAATAGTCCCCGGCCTCAACACCGGCGACGGCGTCCTCCGGCGAATCGAGGAACACCCAGCCGATGCTGTCGCTCTCACGGAGCGTGTCCATGACGGCGTCCGCCATGTTGACAAAGCTGCCGTCCGGGAGCGCTGCGCCGGGGTCGCTGCTCGCAACGGCGATGCGGATGTTGCCGGTGCTGCCGTAGGGGTCGTGGTTGGAATAGATATTAAACCACGCGTACAGGGCAGGCAGCACGCAAATTGCGATCAGAATCACCATCGCGAAAAACTGCCGGCTCACACCGCGCAGATCGGATCGGAAGATTTGAAGAACCGTCTTCATTTCGTCACTCCTTGTTTTGGACGTCAAACAGATCTCAATTTTATCTATTTTGGACGAGAGGGCAGGAAAAGGCCACTGAGAATCCCGCCGTTTTCTCCGGTTGTCTCACAAAATCCCGCTTCTGGTCAAATGACAGAAAGCCGCCCGCAAGGGACGGCCTTCCGTGTAAGGTGGAGAATAAGAACAAACTGCTTTCATCAAAAGCAGATTGCTGCTGTTGCTGCGCGCTTCAGGTCAGATGTGGCGACGGCGTGTGGGGTCTGTGATGCCAGCGCGGCTGCGTCTCCTGCTCAGAGACCGCCTCGTCGTCCTGCATACTCAGCACGATGATGCCCAGCACCAATCCCAGAAGACCGAGGCCCAGCAGGACACCGTTGGAGATCGCCGCGTGATGCCAGGTTTCCTCCGCGGTCTGAAGCTTATCTGTATAGACGGCCATCGCCGTATCCAGGATGGAGGCGTAGCTGGCGCCGGGCATAATTTCACCCTGCATCTCCGGCTGAGCCGCCAGCGACGCGACGCCCTGATAGAGCCGGTTTTCGTCGCGGTAGGAATCCACCATCTCATAGAGCCCGGCGGTGAAAATCTCGTCCTCGTATTCCGAGCGGATCGGCTGACCGGCTGCGGAGTAGATCGTTTGCCCGGCGCCGAGCCGCTGTGCCAGCGCCTGCATTGCGTCGGTCTCGGAGATCTTGCTCTCGGCATAGGCGGTGTCGTTTTCGTGTGCCATCTCGCCGCGGCCAAGGCCGATCGCACCGGCGAACATGGCGATCACCGCGACCACCGTAAGACAGATGCACAACGTTTTTCTGGTTTTCATAACAATCACCTTTCTTTGTTTTGATGGTGCCATTGTAACCCTCGCGCACCGAAAAACAAACGGATAAAAAAACCGATTTCCGCAAAAATTGCGGTCTTTCTCTTCCCTCCGCAAAAAAACAGAAGACCGGCATCTCGTGGAAAAAACGAAATGTCGGTCTTCTGTCGATAAAAGTGGAGGGGCTCCCCGCATCCATGGGAAGATAGAACATCTTTGATGCGGGGGGAAGAAGTGGTTTTATCTTAGCAAAATCGCTGTGAAACACAAGGAGCAGTTTTTTATAAGTGTCCGGTTTTTTCAGAAATCCCCGGATTTACGCAACTGCGCTGCATCCTCCGACTGCCTGAATTCCGTCTGAACAAACGATTCGGCCAGTTCGCCGAGATGATCCACCGCGGCGTCCACGTCCGCGTCCATCCGCTTCCACAGAAACCGGAGAAAAAAGCCGAGAAACGCAATGCAGCAGAAATCCGCCAGCTCCCGCACCTTCTCGTCCGGGACGCCCTCCGCCTCCGGCCTGGCCCGGAGATTCTGCTCGAACACGTCATAGACTCTGCTGAAGAAGAACTGCTCCAGACGTTCTCTGGAAATGGAATTGTAAATGTGATAGATCAGCCGCCGGTTGTCCTGACAATAGTGCAGCAGCGCTTTCACGGAGGCTTGCCAGTGTGTGGCGTCCGTGGGGATATAGCCGCTCACCTCCGCCGTCAGCCAATGGTCCAGCAGATCATAAATATCCTCATAATGATAGTAGAACGTGTTGGGGCTGATCTCGCACCGCTTGACCAGCTCGGTCACGGTGATTTTGTCAAAGGGCATCTCCGTCAGCATTTCCTGAAAGGTCTGCTGAATCGCCTTTTCTGTGTACTGTATCATCGAAATCACCTCCATCATATTTTAGCCAGTTTATCATAAATGTGAATCAAAGTGATCGGACACTGTGGACGGTTTGTACGGTTTTTGCGCAATTGGCGGCTTTTCTCCATGGGAAGCATCTCTGCAGCATGATACGGTTGAGCCAAATCATGGAAAATGGAGTGATCGTATGGAACATCTGGAATGTTTGGAAAAGCGCCTCGCCGTCCTCACGGCCATCGGCGCGGCAGGCCTCGCTGCGGTGTGTGGGGTATCTGGCTTTCTCATGGCAGAGGCTATGAACCGGCGCGAACCAAAGCTCAGCCGCGAGGTGGCGCAGACGCTGCGGAAAAATGCCATTCCTCCGCAGTACGGCGCCGGGGTCTATGAAGCGCAGGAGCGTCTCAGAAACGCGCCCCACGAGACCGTGACGACCGAGGGCTATGACCACGCAAAGCTGGTGGGACACTGGTTCCCTTGCGCAGAGCCGAAGCGGATCATCCTCGCTGTGCATGGCTGGCGATCCTTCTGGTGGCGTGATTTCGGCCCGATCGCTGACTTCTGGGTACAAAGCGGATGTAGTGTGCTCTACATCGAACAGCGCGCCCAGGGCGAGAGCGAGGGCGATTTCATTGGCTTCGGCATGCTGGAGCGCTATGACTGTCTAGACTGGCTCCAGTGGCTGAATGAAAACGGCGGAAAGGAGCTGCCGATCTATCTCGCCGGGCTCTCCATGGGCGCCACGACCGTGCTTATGACGTCGGATCAGGCGCTACCGAAAAATGTCCGCGGCATCATGGCCGACTGCGGCTTCACATCTCCCGCCGCCATCTGGCACAAGTTCAAGAAGGAGAATCTGCATCTGCACAATCCCGCCATCGATCAGTTGGCGGATCGCTATTGCAACCGAAAAACCGGCATGCACCCTGGCAGTTATTCCACCGTGGACGCGCTGAAAAACAGCCGCGTGCCGGTGCTGCTGATCCACGGCGAAGCCGATCGCTTCGTCCCGGTGGAAATGACGATGGAAAACTATGCCGCCTGCGCCGCGCCAAAAGAGCTCCTGATCGTGCCAGACGCCGGCCACGCCATGAGCTACGTCACCGCCCGGGAGGAATATGAATCCGCGGTCAAGAAGTTTTGGCAGGCGCACGATTAAGCGCGCTCAGGTTGTCAAAGCAGATATTGATACACGGCCCAGAAGTGGCAAAACGTCCCGAGCAGGCAGAAGATATGAAAGACGCTGTGGCGGTAGCGCTTGGATTTCCCGACGCCGTACAGCACCGCGCCGATGGAATACATCACGCCGCCCAGCACCATATAAAGCATCCCCGTCGGCCCGATCGTCTGCAGGAGCGCAGGCACGCCGATGAGGATCGACCAGCCGCTGAGCAGATGGCACACGACGCTCGCCACCTGATAGCGATCCACGTCGATCGCTGTGAGGACGATGCCCAGCGCGGTAAAGAGCGCCACGACGCCGAGCAGGATCCAGCCCTCGCTGCCGCCGACGCCCAGCAGCGCCACCGGCAGATAGGTGCCGAACACCAGCAGATAGACGTTGCAGTGGTCGATGACCCGCATTACCTTTTTCCCCGCGAGGCGCGGCGAGAGCGCATGGTAAACGCAGGACACGGTATAAAGCTGAATCATCGCAACGCCGAAGAGCGTCACCGTGACGATCGGCAGCGCGCCCTGCGCGCGAATCGCCAGCAGCGCCAGCGCCGCCGCGCTCAAAAGCGCGCCGAGACCATGCGTCACGGCATTGCAGATCTCTTCTCCCATCGTGTAATCCGGAATGCTGACCGTGTGTTTTCTGATCTGGTCCATTTCGATTCCTCCTTACGGATGCGGCTTGCCTTCCCGGTAAGCCGCCATGATCTCCCGGAACACTTCGCCCGGATAGGGCGGCGTCCATACGATCGCGTTTGCGCCTGCCAAAACCGTTTGCTCCAGACTTTCGTCGCTCGGGCCGCAGGTGGCAATGAGCGGCAGATTCGGAAACTGCGTGCGCAATTTCTTCACAACCTCTGGCGTCTGCGCGCCTGCAGCCACATGGATGATGCTGGCACCGCTTCGGATGCGCTCACGGGCTCCCTCCGCATTGACCGCCGTTACGATAATCGGAATATCAACTGCGTCGGCAAGTTCGCGCACAACCAGATTGGAAGTCGGCGCATTGACGACGACACCACTGGCCCCCTGCATTTCGGCAAACATCGCAAGGTTTACTACGCGTTTTCCTTGCGTAAGACCGCCGCCGACGCCGGCAAACACAGGAATATCAGCGGCATGGATCAGCGCCTCGGTGATGATCGGCTGCGGCGTGTAAGGATATACTGCGAAAACCGCGTCCGCGTCTACGTTGCGAATGGTCGCGATGTCCGTGGAGAATACGATCGAGCGAATGCGCTTGCCAAAGATGACGATTCCGCTGCAGGCGCTGATCTTCTGCGGGACGCGCAGCGCAAAGCTGCGCAGCTTCCCGTTGATCTGCGGCGCGCTCGTCTGTCCGGCTTCCGTTTCAAAAATCACGCGAGAGGCTCTCGCGATCTCTTCCTCCCGGCGCTGTCTGAGTCTTCCCATAGCAGCATCTCCTTTCGCATTTTTCAAATTATTTTATCTGGTTTTCAAAACTATGTTAAACGGTTTGGCGGTGTTTGTCAAGTGTTTTTCAACAATGCATCTTGCGTTTTTGACCTGCACGTGATATTCTACAGACAGAAAACGAGGTGATTGAGCATGGAAGCAGAGCTGAACTCCATCTGCGAGACGCTCGCGGCGCGGACGCTGCCGCGCTGGGAGGCGCTGCCGGATCTGGAACTCTATATGGATCAGGTGACGTCGCTGGTCGGGCGTTATCTGCAGGACGACCGGGGGCTGACCGCCTCCATGGTGAACAATTACGTCAAGCACAAGGTCATGCCCGCGCCGGTTCGGAAAAAGTACACGCGGGAGCATCTGGCCTATCTGATCGTGATCTGCACGCTCAAGCCCGTGCTGCCCATCTCGACCATCCGGCAGATGATGGACGATGAGCTCGCTGAACAGGAGCTGCCGCCGTTTTACGATGCGTTCTGCGATCTGTTTGAGGAGAGCTGCCAGGAGACGGCAAAGCGTCATCTGAAACACAAGACCGCATCCCGCGCAGGCATCCTTTGCCGGGCGGCGCTGTATGCCGGTGCGGAGCAGTCCCTCGCACTGCAAACCGCAGCCGCTCAGCCGGAAGAAGAGAAGGAATAAATGGAGCCGCATTGCTGCGGCTCCTGCTGATTAGGTTGTAAGCTCGTCCCAAACGATTTCCTCAGCTCTAGATCGGATGCTGTTCATTCGCCCGACCCACTCCATCTGGTTCTCGGCTTTCATCTGCTCTGTGATGCTTTCCTGCGCTGCCATCTGCAACATCATACGATCCAGCAATTCCACGGCGCAGCGTTCCGTTTCTTCCACGTGCGCTGCCAGTTTGCCGGAGAACAGCAACTGCGTATACAGGGTGCGATTTGCCGTTTTCAGATGATGCAGGTACCGTCTGCCCCAGGCACCGATCTGTGGTGTTTCCGGCGCGATCAGATCCGGAATCAAATAACCGTTTTCCTCGTGGTACGTTCCGCCGTTCTTTTCATAAAATGACTTCATTAGTGTATCCTCCATTTTCAGTAAGAATTGAGGTGACTTTGTGGCTACAGTTTGGCTACAAAAATTCCGAAGAACCTTTGGAGACCACGGAATTTGCGGATAAAATGGACGAAAAGCGAATTTTGAATGCGGTTTTTCACAGGCTGTCAAGGTCTGAGAGTAGAGTACGAATAAGAGATCCCATCAGCGAGCCCGTCTCCGGGCTCGCTATTTTGTTGCGGAATGGGCTCTGCTCTGCTATAATGCGATTAAACTGCTGGACATCTGATGGACGAAAGGAGGTGCCGGTCATGCGGATTTTGTGCGTGGATGACGATGCTTCGTCTCTGCGGCAGACCATTGCCCTGTGCCGAAGGCTGGAACAGCAGCCGGAGGTCATGGGCTTCACCGATCCGGAGTCTGCCCTCGAGGATCTGGAGACATGGGCCGCGGACGTCGCCATTCTGGACATCCGGATGCCGGAGATGGACGGCCTCGCCCTGGCAAAGGAGATCCAGGCCCGCGCCCCCGAAACCGCCATTCTCTTTCTCACGGCGCACCCGGAATATGCCGTGGAGGCCTTCCGGCTGCATGTCTCCAGGTATCTGCTCAAGCCGCTCGACCCGGAACGGCTCCGGGAAGAGGTGGACTACGCCCTCCGGGGCAAGCCCGCCGCGCCGCCCCCCATTGAGGCCCAGACCTTCGGGGAATTTGAGCTTTTGGTCAACGGCGCGCCGGTGCATTTTCAGCGCTCCAAGGCCAAGGAGCTGCTGGCCTATCTGATCGACCGGCAGGGCCGCAGCGTGTCCAGAGCCGGGATCTTCGCCGCCCTCTGGGAGGACGAGCAGTACGACCGGTCGCGGCAGAAATATCTGGACGTGGTGATCCGCTCGCTGCGGCAGACGCTGGAGGCCAACGGCGCAGGCGAGATCCTGGAATTGAAGCATGGCATGCTGCGGGTCCGGCCGGAGACGCTCCGCTGTGACCTGTTCCGTTTTTTCCAGGGAGAGGCGGCGGCCATCGAAGCCTACCGCGGGGAATACATGAACGCCTACCCCTGGGGCAGCAACACCGAGGCGATCCTGGTGCAGATCTCCCAGAGCCGCCACACCCACTGAAAATCGACAAAAAGTACCCTTTTCCGACCGATCGGAAGAGGGTACTTTTTTTGCGCAGCGTGGATTTCAGACACAGAATTCGATTTGAGAAAAAAATTACAAAAAGTTCACGATTATATGGTAACATTTTCCAAATTATGTGACAGTTTGTGGGACATTTGATGGACAGTACAGCATATACTTCGAAAAGTTGATTTTCAAAGGAAAATCACAACATCTTGTGCAATTGTATATTTTATATGTGAAGTGTTGCATTCTGCACAGGATCGACAGGCATTGTGCACTGTCACGGGATGGATATTCGTGGATGGTTCCGCTGATATTACCAGAGACGGGGGAAGCTCCTTTCTCCCCTGTCTCCGACGCGGGTTCGGCCCGCGAGTTTGGGGGTGCACGGCGTTTGCCCCGAAAGCGAACGCCGTGCGGTTTTCCCAAACAGGTTTTCCACCTGTCATTGCGAACCAGTTACCGACGTCACTGGTGTGGCAATCCGTCTCCCGCCTCCCCTGTTCTGTCAAGTAAATTTTTCACATAGATTGTACGTAAAACCCCCAAAAATCAAAAAGGAAGGAACGAAGCAAAATGAAGAAAAGAATGCTATGCTGGCTCCTTGCGCTGGTCATGGTCTTCAGCCTGCTGCCCGCGTTCGGAATGAATGCAGCGGCGGCTGATACTGCAGTTAGTGTCATCGGTAGCTTGACCGACACAAGGATTACTCTCAGCGCAACAACGAGCAACACCGGGAATAATGCTTATTCGTGGTCTGCCAGCGGAGATACGATTACCGGCTATGCAGCAGGTACCGGTAATCAGTATACCGGCACTGATACCACGACAGTTATTACGATAACGAATAACTCTTCCGGGAAAGCGAAAATTTCGTTTCACTATACGATGACGCCGACTGCCGAGAATAACAGCAATTATTATGGTCATATGAACATTAACGGCGGAAGCGATATCGGCGGAGGAAGCAGTTCTGCTGTTCAGGAAGACAACTTTGTCAGCGGCGAACTTGAGCACGGACAGTCTGTCACGGTGTCTCTCTTTGCTTATAAAGGATCTGGCTATGGTCGCCGTGTGGACGTCGAGCTTTCCAGAGTCACGCTGACGCCTGTTGGCGGCACCAACCCCGACGATCCTCCGCTCAACCCCGATGACATCGTGGACGGCAACTTCGTCTACTCCCCGGCGCAGACCGGCCTGCACGTCGGCGACGACATCGACCTGAGCCAGACCTACTATGTCAATGTGGACGGCCAGTGGAAGGAAGTCTCCATCTCCAAGGACACCTACTACTCCGAGAAGACCGGCGACACTTACAACCACTACGTACAGAAAACCGAGAAGTCTGACGGCTTCTACGGCGACGCGGATCCCATCACCGGCTGGACGCCCATCACCGGCGACGGCATGTACTACATGAAGGACCACAACACCTTCCTGCAGGTGCAGTCCGTGCAGGGCAACCTGACGCATTATGCCTATTCCAACAAGCTCATTGCCAGCAAGAGCAATGAGGCGGACGGTCTGGTCACCGGCCCCAGCGAGTCCATCGGCGGCTGGACAACCGGCGATACCACGGCAATCGTTGTGGAGAGAGACGGCACGCAGCATCAGGTAAAGTATGCCAATAAGGGCTCCACGTTCCACTATAATATGTTCGTCTACTACATGGACGGCGATCAGGCAGTATACCTGACGCAGGGCGCGAATGAGTCCGACGGCGACAGCAAGTACTACAACACCTATCCCACCGATCGCAAGAGCGACACTCCCGCGCAGGGCGTCGGCAAGTACTACTATACCTATAACAATACCCTCGGCAGCTACGGCGGCAAGGGCTACTACACCGGCACCTATTACAAGCCGGGCAATCACGATGGCAAGATCGCGCTGTACTTTGTGGACGGCGGCGAGACCAAATGGCTCAGCACCTCCGGCGTTCAGACCCAGGAGCGCGCCAGAACCACGGCCATCCACGACCAGCAGGTCGTCTACACCGGCCCCCTGTATCAGCTCCAGACCCTGCAGCGCGCGACCTACTTCTCCTATGAGGGCGGCACGCCTGTGGAGAGCCGTCTCGCCGACGACGAGCTGACGAGCCTCACGCTCTATACCCGCAGAATGTCCGGTGAGGCGGAGATCACGGACACCGATCCCGACAACGGCACCGGCGCCAACCAGATGGGCACGCTGGTGGACACCACCAACAACTTCAAGGGCAACCTGTTCATCCAGAAGAAGCTCTACCGTGCCGAGAACGGCACCTACAACATCAAGCTGGAATCCTGGGCGACCGGCAACATGAGCAAGACCGGCGGCGGTGAGCCGACCGATATCGTTCTCGTGGTCGACCTATCGAACTCGATGTGGCAGAGCGACACGAAAGATTTGAATGACACAGATGGCTCGGCAATGTATCGCAGCACTGCCGTTATTCGCGCGATTTCCTCCTTCATCGATACTCTGCATGAGGCGGATCCGAACGGTGAGAACTACCGTCTCTCCATTGTGAGCTTCTCCGGCGAGCCCAACAAAGATGGTTATGGGGGTTGGGTTTTCCTGTTCGACGGCGCGAATCACTACTACAAGACAACCGATATTAATTCTCATGCGAATGCTTCTCTGAAGCCCGTGGACAACGCCGGCGTGACCGCGCTGAAGCAGTCGATCAATACCACCGAGTTTAAAGAGCCGAAGGGCGACAACACCTATCCGGCGAACGGCCTGGATCTGGCGAAGATCGTTTTGAACAAGAGAACGACACACACAGATCGTCCCGCGACCGTCATCATGTTCACGGACGGTGTGCCCGGCACCGGCACGGGCCGCGGCTATTCCAAGTACGCAGACCCCGCGATTGAAAGTGCGTACGATCTGAAGCACAATTATAATGCCACGATCTACACCGTCGGTCTGTTCAACTTCAATGACGAGAACTTGATGGGTCACTCGCGTGCATCAGCGTCTGAATATATGGGAACGATTATCGATCCGGGTACTTATAGTGTCAAAGAATATATGGAAGCCGTCTCGTCGAAGTATCCAAATGCTCAGACGGAAGTGATTCCTGGCTATGCCACACCTTCTGGCGAACAGCCGGCTCGCAGACCTTGCAATTTGACTCCTGAGAACACCGATCAGCAGTATTATTTCAAGGTTGATACTTCGCACGGTTCTGTCGGAATCCAGACATTGCTTGATGCATTCGGCTCGATTGCGAGCACTATCGCCGAGACCGACGTTCCGGTCACGACGAGCTCCATCCTGCGCGACGTGATCAACACCGAGGACTTCGCCCTGCCGAAGTATATTGAAGGCACGACCGTCAAGGCGAGTACCGTGCCCGCGAGCGAGATCAACAGCCGCAAGCAGATCTCCTGGGATTACGCCCACGAGGCGCCCGCGACCGGTCTGACGATTTCGGTCGACAGGCTGACCAACATGGACGGCGGCTTCCTCAAGAGCGTCGACGTCAAGGGCTATGACTATCAGGCGAACTTCTCCGCCCCCGCTGCCGGCACCGCCTCCGCGAAGCTCGGCAACAAGCTCGTTGTCCGAATCTACGGCCTGATGCCGAAGCACGGCGGCGAGGTTTACTCCAACAGCGATGCCGGTATTTTCAGTTTGGTGAAAGACGAAAACGGTAATACCACGGATCAGTTCGAAGAGTACCTCTCCGTGGAGTCCCCCTTCGACTTCATCGACACCCGCAGTTACGTGGTGGACTTCAACACCAACATGAAGTTTGCTCAGAATGGCTATCTCGCCTCGGATTCTGATGTTCACGTCTCTGACATTACCGATCGAATCGGCACTGAAAATGCGCTCCATGGCTCGAATGGTGTTTTCGCAAAAGTCACCAATGACATCGTCTATCAGCTGACCGCCAGAACCCTGATCAACAGCAACGTAAACTATACTGACTACTCCTTCACCGATACCGACTCCGCGCTGGTGTTCGGTCAGTACTACGGCGCCGATCGTGCTGCTGCTGACAAGACTGCGCCTCTGGAGACAATCCAGACCCTGCAGCGCGTCAACGGTGAGGATCCTGCCCTGCAGACTGTCGCAAAGGCCTGGCAGGTCGTGAACATGATCCCCGCCAGCAGCATCTACTATGATGACGATCTGAAGAGCACCACCGCCGTCATCGGCGACGGCAGCGGCTACAACAGCGCCGTGACCGTGACGCCGGCTAAGGACAAAGAGACCGCGAAGATGACCTTCGCCTTCACCGGCACCGGCATCGACATCTACTGCACCACCGACAAAGCCGGCGGCTATGCCCAGGCCAGATTGGACGGCAGCACCGTTCAGACTATGCGGAACTACTCTGAGACCCCGCGCTACAACGTGCCCACCTACAGCTTCCGCGGCCTGGACTACGGCAAGCACATGGTGGAGATCAACATCCTGAGCGTCTCCAACTACCGCTTCGACGGCGTCCGCGTCTACGGCCCGGTGGAAGACAATCCGTCCCCGCAGATCTCCGTCTACGAAGGTACCACCGAGAAGAACGCCGTTTACGCCAACATCCGCGCGGCGATGATTGGTGACACGAACGCCAAGGATCCGAAAACTGCTGGCAACGTCAGTATTACCGATGAAAACGCACTGTCTGGCGTCCTCTTCGTGGATGACAGCAGCAAGATGGCCCAGGTCATCGACAACTCCACCGGTCTGCCGCCTGCTGAAGGCGCGGAAACGGAACACATCACGACGGTCTATCAGAACCAGTTCGCCGCCTACACCAACAACAGCCCGAAGAACGAGATCTATCTCGCTCCGGCTGGTACGGAAGTGACGCGCTGGACGGTCGATGACAACGGAACCCAGACCTCGACTAAAGAGACCATCTCCGGCGGTCAGGCCATCACCTTCACGCTGAACGGCACTGCCGACGGCCGCAACATCTGGATCGGCCTGAGTGCACCGGACAGCACGACTGTGGGCGGCGCCGTCAAGGTCAACGGATACGAGATGGACGTCAAGAACGCAGTGGATATGTACTATCCGATCACGGATTACGTCACGTTCAGCGGCGAAGGCGAAAACAAAACCGCTTCGGTAACCATCACCAACAGCGGCACCACCATGATCTCCGTCACGAACCTGAAGCTGGCCGATAAGCTGCCGCAGACCTCTGCGGTTGAGGACGGCAATCAGGATGAGAGCAACAGCATCCAGCAGCCTGAGAATCTCACCAGCCTGCCGGCCGATGCTCTGAACGCCAAGCTCTTCGCGCCCATGACCATGCGCTCCATCAAGCTGGCAGCCAACAATGGCGTGGATCCTGATCTGGAGGTTGTGGATCCGGAGGACAACGAGGACCCCGAACCCTCCCCCACCGCTGAGCCCGATCCCACTCCGGCTCCGGCGGAAGAGACCCCGGCTCCCACCCAGGCGCCCAGCGTTCACGACATCGTGAAGCAGATCGTCTCCAGCTTCGTCAGCAACCTGTTCAGAAGCATCTCCCGCCTCTTCGGCAGATGATCTGACGAACCGGAAAGCACCCAAACCTATGAAAAAGGTCTTACCCCAACCCAGGGGTAAGACCTTTTTTCGTGCGCGATATCAGAAGGCCAGCTCCGCCCCGGGCTCCGGGCAGTCGTCGGGGCAGCTGTGGTCGCCCTTCCAGACAAACTCGATGCCCTGGGCGCAGCAGGCGGTGGCGTCGGCGATGAGACAGGCATCCCGTTTTCTGCGATCCCATCAGCGAGCCCGTCTCCGGGCTCGCTTTTTGTTGCGCGGTCTCCCCTTCTGTGGTAGGATGAAGCGGAAAGGGGGCCCGTCCATGCGATATTACAACGTCACCGAGGCGGTGTTTTTGCGTCGGCCCAACCGGTTTATCGCCGAAGTTGAGATAAACGGAGAGACCGAGACCGTCCACGTGAAGAACACCGGCCGCTGCCGGGAGCTGCTGCTCCCCGGGGCCCGGGTCTGGCTCACGGCGTCATCCAATCCCACGAGAAAGACGAAATACGATCTGATCACGGTGCGAAAGGGCGAGCTGCTGGTGAATCTCGACTCCCAGATCCCCAACGCCGCCGCGGCGGAGTGGATCCAGCATGGCGGGCTGTTCCCGGATCTGACACAGCTTCGCAGAGAGGTCAAATACGGCGATTCCCGGTTCGATCTCTATCTGGAGCACGGCGGCAAACGCGCCTTCGTCGAAGTGAAGGGCGTAACCCTGGAGGTGGACGGCGCTGCAAAATTCCCCGACGCCCCCACCGAGCGCGGCGTGAAGCACGTGGAGGAGCTGATCCGCTGTCTCGATGACGGCTATGAGGCCTATCTCCTCTTCGTGATCCAGATGCAGGGCGTCCGCTGCTTCGAGCCGAATCGGGCCACCCACCCGGCGTTCGCCGAGGCGCTGCAAAAGGCCCGCGCCGCCGGGGTGCAGATCCTGGCTTACGACTGTGACGTCACCCCCGACTCCATTCGGATCCGCAACCCGGTTCCCATCCGTTTGGATAGTTAACATAATAATATTATGTAAATCAAGTAGCGTAAGAAACACCCTCCGGAATCCCGGAGGGTGTTGTTTATGGTGTTGGATGGCTCAGTAATTCTCTGCGTTGACCTCGAAGTAGGCCTGGGGATGGGCGCAGACGGGGCAGATCTCCGGCGCCTCGGTGCCGACCACGATGTGGCCGCAGTTGCGGCATTCCCAGATCTTGACCTCGCTCTTTTTGAAGACCTCCTGGGCCTCCACATTGTGCAGCAGGGCGCGGTAGCGCTCCTCGTGGTGCTTCTCGATGGCAGCCACGGCGCGGAATTTCTCGGCCAGCTCCGGGAAGCCCTCGGCCTCGGCGGTCTCGGCAAAGCCGGCGTACATGTCCGTCCACTCGTAGTTCTCGCCGTTGGCGGCGTCGGCCAGATTCTCGGCGGTGGAGCCGATGCCATTGAGCTCCTTGAACCACATCTTGGCGTGCTCCTTCTCGTTGTCGGCGGTTTTCAGGAACAGCGCGGCGATCTGCTCAAAGCCCTCCTTCTTGGCCTTGGAGGCGAAGTAGGTGTATTTGTTGCGGGCCTGGGACTCACCGGCGAAGGCGGCCTCCAGATTCTTCTCGGTCTGGGTACCGGCATAGGGATTCTTTTTGGACATATTCGGTTCCTCCTGTTTTTTTAAGCTGCCTTCATTATACCGAACACGACCCATGGGGTCAAGAGCCATTCCCCGCACAGCTGTCACGAAACACACCCGTCTCCCCGTTCGGAGAGGCGGGCGCTTCTGTTATCCCAGCTTCCCGTAGAGGATCAGGGACTGGATGTAGTTCTGGGCCTGCTGGCTGGTGAGGCCCAGGGCCTTCAGCTGCTGCTCATCGGGGACCACCCCCGCTTTCAGCAGCAGGGCAGCCGCGTCGGCCTGTTGCTCCTGCTCCCGGTCCTGCCGGCTCAGCTGCTGCTTGGCGTAGGCGGTGAACTGATCCTGGGCCGTCTTTTTCGCGGTGAAGGTGGGCTCCCCTTCCAGTTCACCGGTGACTCTGGCACGGCTGAGCTCGTAGTTTTTCTGCCACTGCTCCAGGGCGGTGCGCTGCTTTTCCTGGCTCTCCTGCCAGTCTGCGTCCCACTGCCGGAGCTTGATCAGCTGGGTCAGATAGTCCTGCCCCACCTGCAGCAGGGCGTCGGCCTTTTCAAACTCGCCTTTGGCTCTGAGCTCCGCGATCTGTCTCGCGGTGTCGGCGGCAAGCCGGGTCCGGGCCTCCCGAAATTGTGCCCGGTTCTGCAGGGCCGCGGCCTGAATGGCCTGATACTGGGCCTGTCCGATGCCGCCGCGGTCGCCTCTTGCCTCGGCATAGAGGGCGGAATTGTCCAGCGCCCGGGCGGCCTCGGCGTCGCTCTGGCTGCGCTGGGCCTCCAAAGCCTTCGCGCTGTCTGCGAGGTTCTGCCGCAGGGCCGCTTCCTGCGCGCGGGTGGTCTCGTCGATCCGCTGCTGCTTTTGGGTCTCAGCGGCGGTTTTCCACTGATCCAGAAGATTTCGCATCCCCTCGGCGGGGGTCTGCTGCGTCTGTTCCCGGGTGATGCCGGAGGCGATTCTCATGGCCTTCGCCGCGGCCTGGATGCCGGTTTTAAGAGACATGCTGCACCACTCCTTCCAGGTCCTCAATCCGGTGGTTGGCCACCTTCATCTGCTCCTCCAGCACCGGAAGCCTGCGGGCGAAGTTGTTGTGCTCCGCCACCCGGTTTTCCAGCTGCTGGAGGCGAAAATTCACCAGCTTGGAGCTGACGACGATGCCGCCGAGACTCCCCGCCAGAGTGCCCAGAAGGCTCAGGATGGCCACAAAGATCGTGCTGTCCATCACACCGCCTCCCCTCTCTGCTCCAGCAGCAGGTTCCACACCGCGCTGATGGCGGCGCTGAGGGCGGCGGACACCGCGGGGCTCAAAAGCACCCACACCGCGCCCCAGCTCTCCGGCCAGCCGCCGGAAAGCAGGGTGCAGACCGCCGGGATCAGCACGCCGAAAAAGGCCTGAACAAAGGTCTTCCCCGCGCGGATCATCCAGTCTCTCATGGTCTCGCCTCCAGCTTTTTCGCCCGGAGCACCATGGCCGCCACCTCGGCGCGGGTGGCCTTGTCCTCGGGTCTTGTGCCGTCGGTGATGCCGAGCTTCTTCGCCTCGGCCCACTCGCCGGACTTCTCATACCATTTGGGCTGCGTGTTCTTCTCCTCCAATCTCTCTTTGAACGCCCGCCACTGGCTCTCATCCCGGACCCAGGGCTCGGGGCAGATCTTCCAGCAGACGTCGTAGTGCCGCACCACGTGGCCTAAGTCGATGCCGTAGCGCTGCATCAGCATCTTCACCAGGGTCAGGGCGTTGGTCACCGTCTCCGGCTCCAGATACCAGTTTCCCCGGCTGTCCTTCTTGCAGCACATCTCGATGCCGATGCTGTTCCGGTTGCAGCACTTGCCCCAGAAGGGCGCCCGGGCGCCGGAATAATCCACGCCGCAGTGGCCGGCGCTCTCCTGCAGCGGGACGCTGCTGACCACGGTGGTCTCGTCCACGAAATAGTGGGCGCTGGCGCCGAGATTCGCGGTGTTTGCGAAGTATTCGCCGTTGTTCTTCGCGGTGCTCACGGCGCCCACGTAGTGCAGCACGATATACTCGATCTTCTGCCCGTAGCGGCTCCACCGGTTGGTGGGGTGGGCGGGCATGTTTAACATTACCAGACTCATGTGTTTCCTCCTTCCTCCAGTGATCCGGAGTATTGGTATCCATCTTCCGCGTGTGCCGGGATGGATTCATCGTTCATGGTCGTTCCGCGTCACCAGGTGATCACAACGCGATACGTTCCCGCGCCGAGGAAGTAGCTTGCGGATTTGTAATAGAGCGTTTTCCCGTTGTGCCAAAACTTCCCGACGCCGCCGATACCCGTTGTGTTATCCGTTGAGTTCGGCGGGTAATAGCACGGCAGTGCCTGAACCCTGGTCTCTGATATTTTGCGGCTCCCGCATCCATAAACCTTGTAGTCACCCGTTGCAGGCAAATTTGCGTTATTCTGCGCCAGCGCACAGTAATCGTCATAATTCACCAAAGCGGATGGTGTTTCATTGCACATCGCCACGCAGAAATTCGCATCATCTATGTGCGCGTACGCCTCGTCTGACAGCGTTCCGATGGTGATGTTGGTGGAGCTATGCGCTGCAAGCGTAAACGTAAGGATCTGGCAGTTTGCCGCACCGCCGCTGTGCGTCCCCGCCACGCCGAAGATGGAAACGCCGGATTTGATGTTCCCGGCGGCAAGATTCGCGTCGCCCTTGATGGTCTGCGCGCCCTCCAGATACTGCCCGGCGGCAATCGTCTGATCCGCCGTGCCGGGCGTATAGGTCTGGGCTGCCTTGCGGGTCACAGCGGAACCCACATAGTCTGCCGGGATCCCGCCGACCGTCACGCTCGACAGCACCTTTCCGCTGTCAGGCGCAACCGTCTGCGCCGATTCGGAGGGCGCGACCGATTTGGTCTGGGTCGGCTTCTCCGGATCGGTATACTGCACAACGATGTCGCCCTCGCAGTATTTGCCGCGGGTTTCCAGCGTCTTCGTGCCGCTGGCGTCCATCGCCGCAACGGAAGAACCCTTGTAGGAAATGGTCACGTCCGGCATCAGCTGACACCTCCATCATAGACGGGCAGATCCGCAAGCGTGAGATAGCCCTTTTCCACGACCCACGCCTCGGTCGCGTAGCCGGTCATGCTGGGGATGGGCGTGGATGCCGGCAGCGCGCCAACATCGGCGGCGGACAGCGTGACTGCCCCGGTCTTGCCGTTGACGCTGGTGACAGCGCCGCCGGTGCCGCCGCCTCCGCCCTGCTCCAGCGCGGTGATCCGCTCCCTGGCCTCGCCGTCCACCAGCTCATAGGTGGTGTTTTCGTACTTGATGTACTTTTTCTTGTTGCTGTCGTTTGCCATGGATCATCCCTCCCATCCCTGGGCGTCGGTGAAGTAAAAGCCGGAGATGAAAAACCAGCCGCCGTCCGCATAGTGTGCCCCGGCGGTGCCGGAGTTGTTATACAGGCGCACCGTTCCGGCGCGGAGCAGCGTCGCGGAGGCGGCGACCATCTGTCGCCCGGTCACATCCTGATAGCTGCACGTCATCGCCTGCTCCGGGGGCATTTTGTCCGCCGCGGCGGGCGGCGCGCCGGTGACGGCAAAATCGGCATAGCCGAAGGACTCCAGCCTCGCCTTGCATTTCAGGCTGAAATGCACGACGCCCAATGCGGCATGATACAGGAATTTCTGCTCCGCCACCTGATCGGTGCTGACGGCCGGTGTGACGGTCACGCCCTCGGAAATATCCGCCCAGCCGCCCTGCAGATTCTGCAGCGCCGCATATACGCCGCCGGAGGACACCGCGTTGGCGCTGTTTTCCGCGGGCGCGGCGTCGATTGTGACCGCCGCCGGGATGTTCGGCCTGTCAGACAGGTCGCTGTAGCTGCCGGAGACCGCCACCGCGGCCAGACCTGCAAGGGGGTCCTGCACCGCGCCATAGACCGAGTCCGGATGCGCAGCGGCGGCAACCGCGATCTCCTGCGCCTTGCGGATGTTCTCGGCGGTGACGCCCACCGGGTCGCCGTGGGTCATGCGTCCAGCGTTCAGCGCAGAAACGTTTTCAGCGGACGGAACGAACGTGGAACCGTAAACCGAGACATTTTCCCGCCCAAGCATGGCGAGAATGTATTGCGCGATCACATAGGTGCTGATCAGTGCCGGGAGCCCGGCCTGCTGGTGACCGTGGTCGTCCTGGACCATATGCCCCCGATCGCCCAGCGCATCCAGCGCCGCGTCCATCCGCGCGAAGGCAATGCCTGCACCGATCGGGATCACTCCATCAACGCCAAGGCGGTCACTTACATATCTCATAGCCTTGCGCATTCTAAAATAAGATGCCAGCGTGTCTCCGGTCGATTTCTCGATGAAGGAGAGCCACTGCCCCGTCAAAAACGTGAAGGTACCGCCGATCTGCGCCTGAAGCACGCTCAGGAATTCCTGTCCGGGCGTGATGTTCTGCTCCATCATGCTCTGTTCCATCTCGTCTGCCGCAATGGAACCTCTGCTTTGCATATACACGACGTCCCAATCACAAAACGCCAGGATCTTTCTCAGTGAGTAACCCGCGATCCCGGTCCCGGCATAGCGCGACCAGTGATCCGCACCCGGACGCCAGAGATGGAAATTGTCATAGTTCTGGTCGTTTTGGTACAGCTCCAGGTGTTTGATCGCGCCGCAAGACGCGGTATACGCCACGCCGTAGGTGATGGCATAATCCGGCAGCAGTTCATTCAGCACCGGGGGCAGGTAGGCGAAGGCGTCCTGCGAGAAGCTGTTGCCCAGCACGAGAATGTTCAGTTCCTTCTGCGCCGTGATATTCCGGATCACGGCGTTTGTCATCGCGTCACGGTGGCAGCTGAACCGTACATATCCGTCCACCGGCATGGTGAATCGGAAAAGCTGCGGGCTGCTGTTCCGGCCGGTGCCGGCGACAGAGGACGCCTGGATATACGTCCTGCTCCCGTCGTAAACGGCAGCGCTGGCAATCGTCGCGGCGTTCGCGAACCCCTTCACTTCCAGTTTCGTGCCCTTGGGGAAGTACAGAAATGGTGTGCACAGATAGTTGTCCGAGCTCTGCCCGCTGCCGTTGGCATAGCTCACAAAGCCGGGGACGGTCATGGCATTCACCAGATTGTAAAGGCCGCTGCCGTTGGCAAGGGCGGTGTGGACAACATCCGTGTCCGCCTTTCCGGCCAGTGCGGTATAGACGCCGCCGGAACTGACCGCTTTCCCGCTGTTTTCCGTCGGTACATCGTCGATGGAGATGGTGCCGGCGGCCTCCACGGCCTTCAGCTCCAGCACATGGTCCACGGAGCCGTCCACGACCATGCCGTAGTTTTTGCCGTCCGGTCCGGCTTCTCCCGCCGGTCCGCGCTCGCCCCGAGGGCCCGGCTCCCCCTGCTCGCCCTGGGGGCCGACAAGGCTGGCCAGCCACTGTGCCTCCGTGCCGTCAAAGCCCAGAGACACCGCCAGATCATAGGCGCTCTCGCCGGCGTCGCCCTGCATGCCGTGAAAGACCAGATACCGAAGCTCCTCCAGATTCGCGGCGATCACCGGGCGCCGGGTGTCGATCTGCGCGGAGAGCGTCGGCCGACGGGTGGAGATGTTCACAGAGAGAGGATCCATCACAGTTCCTCCTCCGACAGGGCGTCCAGCACCCGGAGCTGCTCCATGGTGTGGGTGCCGATCACATCACCGCCCGAAAACTCTACGCGCACGTCCACCCGGATGGTATCGCCGTCCTCCAGGGTGAAGGTCTCAGCCTGGGTCACCGGGACCAGAAAGACGCCGTTGGCGCTGTCGAAGACCACGTCGTCGGGGTACACCTTGCGGATGTCCTCGCTGACCATGAATTCCACCGACTCGATCAGAAGAAGATCCCGCTCCGAAATGGCCTCACCGTCGATGGAGACCCGGATCGGAAGGGCGTAGGCGTCGCCCTGCTTGATGGCGTAGCTTGCGTCGCTCATGCGCTTTCCACCTCCGGCCCATTGCAGAAATACCATCCGGAAACACAGACCGTCGCCCCCTCCAGCGCCTCCTCAGAGGAGATGCGCAGACGCAGCGCATGGCCGCTGATGCCGTTCCGCAGACAGGCGCTGCACCCGCTCAAATGCGTGTTCAGCGGCACGGATGGCAGGAGCAGCTCCACCGGCGGATAGCCGTCCTGCTCCACGTTGCAGACGTCCCCGGCCTCCGTGGTGCACCAGAGCTGCAGCAGGAACACCATGATGCCCAGCGGACGGGAATAGAAATAATGCTTTGCGGACACCTCCACCGCCGAGCCGGCGGCGGGGGTGAGGGTGATGGCGCTGCTGACGTCCTCCCAGCCTGCGGCTGCGCCGGGGGCGAGCTTTGTGTCGGTGAGACTGCCGTCCGGGATCTGGCCCAGGGTCACGCCGGCCACGGCGGCCTCCAGCGCGGAGATGTCCGCTCCGTGGCTCTGCACCGCCGCAGCCGCGTCGTTGACTGCCGGACGGAGCTGCGTATTCACATAAGCGGCAAGCTCATCATGCAGGCACTGCAGATCCTCCCGCACCCGGGCCTCGTCCGGCTCGTAGGTGGGAAATGCCTCGGCGTCACGCCATGTCTTGGAAAAGGAAAATTGTTCGATCGACATGCTGTCCTCCTTTATCGTTGTCTTGCGCGGAAGGTGTAGAAGATCTGCGCGGAGATCAGGGACAGATCCGCCCCCGCGTCGCTGTTGGATAGCTTCACCCGCAGATGGCGGATGTTGTGATAGCCGGGTCTGCGCCGGGCCACAAACGCGAATTCGTGCCGCGACAGATCCCGATAGGCCAGATTGCGCGGCGAGACCCGGTAGGACTGGCGGCAGACCAGAGGCGTGGGGTCTGTGCGGCTGCCGTAGTCACAGGTGTATTCGATCCCGGTATTCGTCGTGTGTCCGCCCCGGGTGGTGAACAGCATGCTCCGGATGTTCTTGAGCCGGTCGCAGCTGCCGAAGTTCCGCGGCGGCAGGACGCAGACCTTCTCGATGCCCGCGCCGAAATCCGCATAGCACCGCTGAAACTCCGCCACCGTCCCCTCCGGCGTGATCTCCCACAGCCGGTCCAGCTCCGCGACAAAGGCCGCGCCCCGGATGCCGGTGTGGGAAAACCAGCTGGGATCCTCACGGCTGCTGATGGAATAGTTCCACTCCCAGGCCTTCTCGCCGCTGCCGATCAGATACTTCGCGCCGGTGTCCGCCGACCAGAAGGAATCGGGATCGGCATCCTGCAGAAGCTCCAGCAGGCCGGGCTGGCCGCTGCTGCCGTCGATCTTGGCGCTGAGACGCAGGATGTTGTTCTCATAGGCGGCGCTGCTGTCCTTCAAAAGACAGACCCCGTGCTTTCGGCTGCACCAGACCAGATTGTTCTCCACCAGCTGAATGGTGCGCGGCAGATCGCAGCCGAGATCCGAATTGATGCGGGTGTAGTCCATGGTGATCTGGGTGCGGCCGCCGATCTCCTCCGTGCCCATGACCGCTCGGCCCACGCTCCGGGGCTGAAAGATCACCAGAAAGTTCTGCTGCTTGCCGAAGCCGGTGATGGCGTCCGCCGCGTCTCCGGCCAGGTTATAGTGGCTCATGGGGAAATAGGTGGGATCCATGGCCGCGTGGGTGTTGCCCGACCAGAAATAGGCGTTGGGCTGGGCCTCGCAGCCGCCCAGGACGATGCACAGCTCCTGGGCGCCGCCGAATACCGCCATGCGGCTGCAGGACATGATGCTGTTGTATGCGTCTGCATTGGCCTTGTAGTACATGATCTCCACATTGTTGATGCCCGCCGGCGGCGCGGCGCTGAGCTGGAAAACCACCTTGCCCTGCTCAAAGCTCCACCTGTCACCCCGGGACCAGGTGACACCGTTCACCTTGACGGAATAAACGCTGTCCGCGTCATCCACCGGCAGGGTGTAGACCGAGACGTCGGTCTGGCCGCTGTAGAGCACGCGCTTAAAGCCGCTGAGCCGATTCTCCGGCTGATAGGGATCCCCCGCGCCGGTGGACGGGTCAGTATTCATCTGCACGATGGGGATGTAGACCAGCCCCGGTGTGTCCTGGATGGGGCGGACCGTGAAGCTGTCAGACTCCGGGAGATAGGCGATGCGGATATAGCTGCCCCGGGTCTTGTAGAACAGATACTGATCATACCGGGCAAAGTCGCCGGGGACCCGCTCCAGATAGTCATAGAGGATGTGAGCCGTGCCAATCGGCGCTTCCGCCTCCGGATCGGACTCGATCTCGGCCTTCCAGGCCACCAGACAGATCCCCGCGTGGACGACCATCCAGCCGTGCCACAGCCGCGCATAGCTGCGCAGGACGGTGCTTCTTCCGAGACTGCCCACCTGCACCTGTCCCCTTCTGGAGCAGAGGGCGCCGTCCTGCCAGACAAGGTTCCGGATCAGCGGGCTTTCATTGGGCTTCAGCTCAAAGTCCAGATCCCGGAGGTTCATGCCGCCGATGAGATTTTCGAAGGTCAGCACGTACTCCGTCTTTGGATCCGGCAGGCTGTTTAGGTTCACATAATTTATATTATTGTAAATCTTCCCGTACTTAGACATGGAGCGCCTCCCACTGGTAGGCGTCGGCGACCACGCTGCGGCGGGGCTGGGGCTTCCGGTAGAGGCTCAGCAGCTGGGTCTGCCACTCGTTCATCAGGGTGGCGTAGGCAAAGGCGTCCTCGTGGAGCAGCAGATGGGCCGCAGCGTAGTACGGGATGGCCCGGTGGGTCTCCGGGGCGTTGTCCAGCAGCAGGTCGTCATTGGGGAACTTTTCCCCCGGTGCGATCCGGTCGGTGACCCGCTCCGGGCGCCGGTAGTATTCCAGCCAGACCGCGCCGCCCTCGAAGTCCGGCAGGAGGATGTGGCGCTCGTCCAGCTGCAGATAGCGGGTGTCATAGCCGCCGCTGCCGCCTCTAAGCACCAGCAGCCCGCCGGGGATCTGCTCCATGAGATCCTCCGGCAGGGTGAAGCGGGCCATGCCGTCCTGGGTTTTGCCCTTTTCCGGCAGCAGCTTTTTCGCCGCCCGGATCCGTCTCGGCCCCGCCGCGATCAGGCACTGGGCGTCATCCACCAGCTCCGGCAGACGCAGCAGCGCGTCCGCCTGGTTGTTGTAAGTCTCCGGGATGGGCTCACCCGCCAGGGAGTACTGTCCCATCAGCCGCAGCGCCGCGTCCCGGATTTGACCGTAAGTCATGAGATTCCTCCTTTGTCATGCGGGGCGCAATGCGCCCCGCACCGTATAAAAACCTCGAAGTCTCAGCCGATGTTCAGCACGCCGTCGCCCACGGCGATGGGCTTGTTGCTGCTGTCGGTCTCCACCACGCGGATGCGGGTGTGGCCGTCGGCGGGGGTGATGGTGGTCTCCGCAGCGGCGGTGAGGGCCGTCCAGGCGGAGGTGGTGATGGCGGTGCCGTAGGTCACATTCGGCAGACCGTCACCGTCCGCGGCGGTGGCGTAAAAGCGCTTGGCGCCCTCCATGGGGGTGAGGATCACCAGCTGGCTGTCGCCCGCATCACCGGCGGCGGTGGTGAAGTCCAGCCCCTTCAGCACTGCCTGGGCGCCGTGGTAGTAGACGCCGCTGCCGCGCTCGTTCAGGACGAAGCAGTCGTAGATCATGCGGCCCTCCACCAGCCAGCCGGAGACGCCGGGCGGGTTGGAGTGGATCTTGTAGTCCTCCAGCTGCTTGGGGGCGGTGGCGGCCATGGGGTGGGCGATCAGGAATGCCGCGCCCGCGGGCATGCGGGTGTTGGGCACCTTCACGATCTTGCAGCCGTCCACCTCGCCGATGACGCCCTTTTCCAGCATCTGCTGGCTGCGGTCGCCGTACTTCATGAAAGCCGGATCCTGCTTGAGCAGATTGGCGAAGCGATAGGTGCAGAAGCACACGCGGCCCTGGTCGGGGACGTTGGCGTTGCCCAGCTTCTCCATGCCGTTGAGGAACATCTCATAGGCGTTGGCCTTGGTGATGGCGGTGGTGGCGTAGTTGCCGCGGGCGGTGGCCTCGGCGGCGAGGGTCTTGTAGACGTAGGAGTCGAACTCCGGCACCCAGACCTCGCGGATCTGGCGGGACAGGGCCTTGCCGGCGTCCGAGGCCATCTCGCTCTGGAGCTTGTCGCCCTTGTCGATGATGAAGGTGAAGGCGCGGTCCTTCTTCACGGTGAGCTCCTGGACGCTGCGGGCCAGATCGTCGGGGGTGCCGTAACGGCTGGTGCCGCTGCGCTGATAGTCCGTGAGAGGCACCACGGGGATGGAATAGACGTTCACGGTCTTGACGCCGGTGAACGAATAATCGTTGTTGAGCGCCAGCATGGCCTGAGACTCCCTGCTGAATCGCTCGTCGATGGTTTTGCTGTACTTCTGGGCGAGATTTCTTCCGCCTGCCATTCAAATCATCCTTTCGTTGTCAGATATGTTGTGTTGTTTACCAGCTCTCGAAGCCGGCGAGGAAGGGATCCTTTGCCTTTTCCTGCACGCCGGAGTCCGCCACCGGCTGGATCGGGGCGCGGCGGGCGGCCTCCTCGTTCTGGCGGTAGACCCGGTTTTCCTCCCGGAGCCGCTCCAGCTCCGCTTTGGTCTCCTTTTCCGCGTAGCTGCGGTAGGCCTCGGTGAGGGGAACGCCCTCGTCCACCGCCATGCGGGTCACGTCGTCGGGCAGGGGCCTGCCTCTGAGCTCCGGGTGGGCGCGAAGCAGCTCCGAGACTTCCGAGGCGTAGTCCCTGGCCTTCGGCGGCTCCGGCGGGGCTGTCGGTTCCGGATCGGGTTCCGGCTGCTTCGGCGCTTCCGCCTGCTCCGGCTCCAGATCCTCCTCGGTGGGGATCAGGTTTTCAAACGGTTCGTCCATTGAGCTCCTCTCCTTTACAGTCTCAAAAGCGCGTTCTGGGCGGTGCGCGGCAGCTCCTCAAACCGCTGCTGCAGATTCTGGGGCAGCTTCTGCAGCCGCTTGGAAACATCCAGCTCCGCCCCCATGGTGTGGGCGCTGGACTGGATCTCCGGCTGCTCCGCAGGCAGCTCCCGCATGCGCTCCTTCAGTTCCCGGATCAGCTCCGCCTTCTTCGGCACCAGCTTCTCCGGGATCCGCTCCAGATAGCTGATCACGTCCAGGGTGCCTTCCCTTCGGAGGTTGTCCAGAGTCTGCACCATGGCGATCTCGCTGAAATAGGTGGTGGCGCCCACGTTGGCTTTCACGTTCAGGTAGAGGTGCTTGAACTGGGTGAAGTCGAAGTCCTCCGCCGTGCGGCGGGTCACCAGCTCGGTGACGATCCGGCCCGTGACCGGGTCCAGCCGGGGCGCGCCGGTCTCATCCAGAACCGGCTCCTCAAACTCCCGATCCCGCACCAGCGGCCGCTTGCCGTAGTAGGTGCCCATCATGTCCAGCAGGATGGCGCCCATGTCCTCCACCCATTGATAGAGCAGGGCGCGGGTGTTCTCCATGGGCACCTCGGCGTTGGACTGCAGCACCATCAGGGCCGAGGTGTTGTCCGGCTTCGCCGCGCCCATCTGGACGTCGGTGGCGCCGAGGCATTCCTTCGTATACTCCATGGCCTTGTCGATGGCGTAGAGGATCTGGGCACTCATGTCCGCCGGCTGGAGATTGGCCGCCACCTGCCCGATGCTCTGGCCGGGCTGGAGGCCCCGGACGCCGATGGCCTGGCCGATCTCGTTGTCCCACTGACCGATCAGCTCCTGGTTGTAGACGGTCTTGGGGAAGCCCATGAGCTGCAAGTGGCGCATGACCATGGCGAACATGGAGTTGATGAAGATCTGGTTGGGGATGATGCCCGTCACCAGCGCCCGGCCGTGGTACTGGTTTTTCTGCCGCTCCCAGTTGCCCCAGGCGATGGGATAGCGGCTGAGGCCCGTGTCCACGTCGGCGAAGATCACGGCGGTGCGGGTGGCCTTGGTCACGTGGACGGTGGTCTCAAAGCTGCCGTCGGGGTTCTTGCGGCGCTTTTTCTCATAGAGATACACAAACAGGCACTTGCCGTTCTCCGTTCCGTGGAGCTCATGTCTGCCGCCGCTGGCCGCCTGGCCGTCGGTCTCGGAGTCCGGGCGAATGTCGCTGAACTCCCCTGCATAGCCGTAGCGCTTCTGCTCTTCTTTCAGTCTCCCCACGGTGTCGCGGCCGATGACCAGGATGTAGGGCTGCCGCTCCACCTCCGGGGTGTTGGGGTTGCCGAACATCACATTGATGCCGTCCACCAGTTCCATCTGGATCTCGCCCCGGTAGGCGCCGAAGGCTCCGCCGTAGGGCATGGCCTCGGGATCCCAGTAGAAGTGGGCGCAGTAGTCGCCGGTCTGGGCCGCGTCGAAGAGGGCCTCGCGGATGCGGTAGTCCATCTTGAATTTGGAAAACAGGTTCTCCACCTCGGCGGTGGCGTAAACGCTGGCGTCGGTGCCGGGCTCCGCCAGATTGGTGCCGTCATAGTAGCTCAGCGGCTCGTAGCGCACGGTGACGGGGCTGGCCGTCAGGGACGCGACGAAGAGGCTCGTCACGCGCTTGATGATGTTGAACACCGGCTTCGGCAATGCCGCCATGGCGCGGGTCTGGGGCAGATTCCGCCACTGGTTGCCGCAGAAAAACTCGATGTTCGTGTTGACTGTGTTGTACTGGCTGGGGCTCAGGCCGCTGTTGTAGGCGCGGCCCTGCTCATAGAGCTGCCAGGCGCGGGTCACATGGTCCGCCATATCATTCCTCCTCTCCCGGCGCGTCGCCGTAGGCGATCTCCGGGCTGTAATGCATCAGGGTGCGGAAGGCCTCCTGCTCCTGCAGCAGCGTGGGCTTCGGCGGCTCCGGGGGCGGTGCCGATCTGCGGCGTCTGCCGATCAGCACCCCCAGAAGCAGCAGCTGCGCCGCCACCAGCGCGCCCAGCATCCCAAGTAAAAAGGCTGTCATAGGTTCCTCCTTTGTTGAATGGATCGTGGATAGTGAAGTCGAAGATTCAATTGGAGTTTATCTGCCTGACCCAAAGAGTGTCATTGCGAACCAGTGACCGACGTCACTGGTGTGGCAATCCGTTCTCTTGCAGTACAGACTGTTTATTTAAAACAATGTTGGGCGAATCCGTTTGTTCTCAACGTTCTGCTAGCTTCTAGTCCACCGCCGGGGGATGCGGATTGCCACACCAGTCTGCGGACTGGTTCGCAATGACAATTTTTTCACTCTGTTCGATAAACTACCATTTTACTGAACCCACTTCCTCCACTCTATTCATACACATCGTACATACCGGGGTCGCTGAAGGCCTCGGCGGCCTCGTCTCTCTGCGGCGTCGGCGCCTCGCCGCAGGCATGGAGCAGGTAGCTCAGGGCCTGGGTGGAGCTGTCCACCATGTCGTCGTGGGCGGCCGCGGGGAAGGCCGTCCACTGGTCGATATACGCCGCGAGATTCTCCATCCGCTCCGGCAGCCAGACGTGCCCCGACTCGATGGCGGCACTGACGGCCTGAACCCTCGCCACCTTGCCGCCGCGAGGGTTCACGGGGATGCAGAACAGTTCCCGCTGCAGCACCTCGATGATGGCGGGGCCGTTGGCCTTGTCCTCGATGAGCACCCGGTCGGCGGCGGGAAATCTCGCCTTCACGCTTCGGATGGCTCTGAGCGTTTCACTGAACCCCATCTGCCGGTTGAGACAGTAGCGCAGGTAATAATTCGCCCCCACTTTGGCCCAGACCGTGATGGCCACGAAGTCGCTGGTGCTGAGACCCTTGAAGGCCGCGTCCACGCTGATGAGCTGCGTGCCGGAAAAATGAATCTCCTTCGGGTCGTAAAACCGCCACCAGCTGCGTTTGATGAGGCTCCCCTCCTCCGCTCGCGGGGCACACTGATACAAGGCCGTCCAGGCCCGCGCGCCGCCGAGGGGATCGGAGAGGTAGCCCCGTTTGAAGTCCCGCAGCCAGCGGTTGTCCTTCCCCAGCTCCGGGCAGAGGGCGTCCCCCGGCCTGCGTCCCATGGGATCGTTTTCCTCCGCCTCCACCGGGAGCCTGAGAAGCTGAGCGTTGGGTTCCGATTTCAGGATCCGGGCCGCCAGATCGTCCTCGTGCCAGGGGGTCAGGATCACGATGACCTTGGCCCCGGCGGCCAGGCGGGATTTGATGCTGTTCTGCCACTCCTCCCAGAGCTTATTGCGCCAGACCTCGCTGTCGGCCTCCTCCCGGCTTTTGATGGGGTCGTCGATGACGATGAGCTCCGCAGGGTTTCCGGTGATGCCGCTCCGGATGCCGCGGCTGATGAGACCGCCCCGGTGGTCCGCCAGCTCCAGGGTGTTGGCGCGATTCACCCTGCCAACTTGAATCTGAAACAGGCGGTCGCCGAAGCGCTCCACCTTCTCCCGGTTCCGTCTTAAAAAACGCTCCGCCAGCTCGTCGTTGTAGGCCGCCAGGATCACCCGGTGCTCCGGATGCTTCCCCAGCCACCAGCTTGGCAAACTCTCGGTAATGGTCATGCTCTTGCCGTGCTGGGGCGGGGTCTGGAGCACCAGGATGTCGTAGGCGCGGCCGGTTTCCGATTCCAGAAAAGCCTGCACCCGGTCGGCCAGGAAGCGGCTCAGCTTCGTCCGCCGCCAGCTTTTCCCATGGGTATAGGCCAGATAATCCCGGAAGTGCCGCCGCGCCAGTTCCCTTCTGGCCAGCTCCCGCAGGGCCCGCTTCGACCGGCTCACGGTTCCGGCTCCCGCGCGAGGGCGGCGAGCTCCGCGTCCGAAAGATCCGACAGATCCTCCGCCGCACCGTCCTCCCGCTGCTCCGGCTCCAGGGCCGCGTCCCGGACATATTTCGCCGCCGCGGTGTCGCCCTTCAATGCCTTGAGATACTGCCCCAGCAGCAGCGCGTCCGCCCCGGTGGGGGCATCCAGGCCCATGCTTTTCAGCATCTCGGCGGACTCGTCCTCCTCCGGCAGGGTCAGGGCGTGGTTCAGCAGCGCATTTGCCGCGTCACGGAGTGTGGCCGCCAACGGGCTCCCTCCTGGTGCAGCCGGCGCCGAAGGGACACCCCCGCATATGTCCCTCGTCCAGCAGATAGTGGCAGATGTTCCCCGGTCTCCGGTTGCTGTCGCAGTGGTCGTAGATGGGGCGGTAATATTTGCAGCCCAGGCACCAGGGCTCGTCCGGCCAGTCAAAAAAGCGTTCCCTCTGGTATGTTCTCTTCTTTCGCATGTGCATGCCTCCTGTCTGCCGGGTCTCAGACACGCTCCACCGTGTCGCCCACCCAGCGCTTCCAGCGCCGCAGCGCCGCCTCCATGCAGTCCGGGCACAGCCGCTCACCCGTGGGAAATTCGAAGTAATCATCCCCTCGCCGCAGCCGATCCCCGCAGTATTCGCATTTCTGCATGGTTTCTTCGATTCCGTTGTCCCGCATGTCACACTCCTTGTCAGTTTTCTCGCGTTACCGCGAGGTTGTGTGCATTATAATACCCGCAATTTCGCAAGTCAAGAGGATTTTTGCGTTTTTGCGAGTATAGAACTAAAATTTGTGCAAGTTGACGGCTTGCATTCCCGCGAGATGCATGGTATAGTGATCCCGAGGAAGGTGAACCGTCATGACCATTGGCGAACGGATCAAGCAGCGAAGAAAGGCCCTCGGCATCAGCGCCGAAGAGCTGGCTGCTGAGCTGGGCAAGAGCCCGGCGACCATTTATCGGTACGAGAAGGGTGAGATCGAGAAGCTGCCCGGGGATCTGCTGGAGCCCATGGCGGCCATGCTGCACACCAGCCCCGGCTGGCTCATGGGCTGGGAGCAGGAACAAACCGACGCCCCGCCCCGTCCAATTACCGATACGGAACTGAAGTTTGCCCTCTGGGGCGACGCGGAGAACGTGGATGACGACGATCTCGCGGCGGTTCGGCAGTACGCCGAATTCTTAAAGGAGAAAAAGCGAAGAAAATGACCCTGCTGGAGCTGTACAATCTGGCTGAAAAACAAAATATCGAGGTGGATTCCTTCCCGCTCGGCGCGCGCGAGGCACTGTGTGTCCAGGACGCGGCGGGCCAATGCTACATCGCCATCGACCCCCATCAGCTCACCGGCACCGCCGACGAAAAGACCAAGCTGGGACATGAGCTGGGCCACTGCATGACCGGCGCGTTTTATAACACCCAGAGCAGCGCCGACACGCGCCGCCAGCAGGAAAACCGCGCCGAGAAGTGGGAGATCCGGAACCTGATCTCCGAGAAAGCGCTGCAGGAGGCTGTCGCCGCCGGAAAGACCGAGCTTTGGGAGCTGGCGGAGTACTTCGAGGTCACCGAGGAGCTCATGAAAAAGGCCATCTGCCTGTATCAGAGAGGCAATCTGGCCATCGAGATGTATTGAAATAAGTTTACATAATATTATAAAAACAGCACAGGGAAAACACCTGTGCTGTTTTTTATAACTCGAGCGTTTATCGGGGTGTTGGATAGAAACTGTAGGGGCTGGCGTCCTCGACAGCCCGCGCAGGACGCAGCGAAAAAACGTATTGATTTCGGGCGGATCCGTACCCATTCCCAATTCGCCGTGGTTCCATTGTCATCCAACGCATACCGCCGGGACGTCGAAGACGCCGTCCCCTACAAACTATTATTCTATCGTTGTTTAATTTATTAACATAAATTAATTATCGTTAACTGCCATCTGAAAAAATCACACCCGCCGGGAGTTCAGCGGATGTGATGCATTTATTCGGTTCCCACCAATTTCACGGGGGTGAGATCGTGGTGGACGGCCTCCAGATATTTGCCGAAGGCGTCGGCGGTGCGGAGCTTCAGGCTGGAGGTGTTGATGCAGGGATGGCAGCCGAGATACTCGTCCTTCAGCACATCCTCGTCCACCAGCAGCCGCACCCGGTTGTCCTTGTCGTTCATGAGGCCCATGAGGCTGGAGGAGCCGGGGGTGCAGTCCAGCAGCTCCACCATCTCCTCCCCGGTGCCGAAGCTGAGTCTGGAGCTCCCGATCTGGCTGGAGAGTTCCTTGGTCTTGAAGGGTTTGTCCCCGGGCATCAGCAGCAGGTAGAAGGCGGTGTGCTGCCGGTTGGTGAGAAACAGGTTCTTGCACACCATGGCTCCCAGTACCGCGTCGATCTGGCGGCAGGCCTCCATGGTGTTGGCCTCGGCGTCCGGGTGGTCGGTGCGCCAGTATTCGATGCCCAGCGCGTCCAGAAAGTCGTAGACGCGGATCTCCTTTTCCAGCCGCCCGTCGTTGGTCTCGGGCCGCCCGTGAAACAGTTCAAATTCCATGTGGTACTCTCCTTGTGGTATTCGTAAAATTAGTCGTATCGGTAATAGAGTTCTTCTTTGCTGAGGCCGTTTTGCTTGCCGCCCCGTGGCCAGCCCAGATTGGCGGCGGTGACGTAGGCGATCCTTGGGAAGGCGAAGGGCTCGGCGTAAATGTCCTCAGTTGCCGCGTCGGCGTCGATGGCAGCCGCCAGTCGTTTCGCGCCCAGAGCGATGTGCCGGCCGGGGCCGGTCTCAAAGGGGATGGAGCCGATGCGGTCGTACATCTCCCCCGCCCCGATGGCGAGGCCGCCGCTGTACACCGCCCCGGTTCGCTTACACCAGAGCCGCAGGGTGTTGAAGAGGTTTCGAAGCTGTCGGCTTTCGTAAAGTCCCATGTTGGTCACGGCGTAGATCCGCTTCCCCGCCATGCCGCCGGCGGCCTCCAATGCCTCCAGAAGCCGCAAAAGCTGGGACGGCGGGCCGTCCACATAGAGCCCGGCGCCGAGGACGATCTGCTCCGCGCCCAGCAGCTTCGGGATCAGCTGCTCCGGCGCGCGCAGGTGCTGCGCCAGCTCCAGAGTCTCAAAGGGCGTTTTCAGATCCGCAGCCAGCTTCTCCAGGAACATGGCGGAGTTGGCCTTCTTCCCCCGGCTGCTGCAGTTGAGCAGGACCGTGCGGGCGGATGCTGCCGGCTCCAACGCGGCAGGCTCATCCGGCGCAAAGTCGAAATTCTCGAAGGTGACCGCCTTCACCCGGCTGCGCATATTGCGGCAGACCGCGGCGGCATATTCCTCCGCCTGAGCCCGCTCCGCCGGGGTGCTCGGCCCGTAAAACCGGAAGGAGACAGGCTTTTCCTCCTCATATCTGCGCTGGTGGTGCATCTCTCCGTGGGCGATCTCGAAGAAGGGCAGCACGTAGCCGATGCAGCGGTCAATGACGTTCTTCGCCGCACCGCTGAGACAGCCGTAGCGCAGGCGGCTGAGGAACACGATCTCCTCCGCTTGGTGGAGCTTCACCGGGGAGTCCTCATAGCCGTCCTTCACCACGCAGCGGCCCGGGGTCTTGACCCAGCAGCCGAAGCAGCCCACGCAGGGGCGGATGTCCCCCTGGGCAGCGATGATCTCCCAGCCCTCGTATTCCGGCGCGAAGTTCGAGAATGCCGCTTCCGGCAGATCGTGGATCAAAAGCTTCATGGCGCGCTCCTTTCCCGGCAAAAATCCGTCGTGCATCCAGTTTAACACATTCTGCCCCCGGTCACAAGTGGATGTTTTATTTACGATAATATAATTATGTTAATTTATAGGTCATAAAAATACCCGGCCGGGCGGCCGGGTATTTTTATCCATCAAATCTTACCGGTGTACGGTCACGGTGCCGTCCTCGGAGACGGTGATGGTGTCGCCGGTCTGGACGTATTCCAGGAATTCATCCCCCAGTTGATCGACCACCGGCATTTTTACGTCCGTCCACACGGCGCCCAGCACCGCGCCGCTGGCAGCCAGCGGGTCGATGTGCATGGAAAACAGCATGCAGGCCGGCTGCATATTCTTGCTGAAGGCGCCGTAGAGCACCATGCCGCCGGTGGTGGAGCCGATGGTCTGGGGCAGGCAGAGGGCCTTGCCCAGCATGGGTTTTTTATAGAGATCCGGGTTGTTCTGGTCGCCGCACTTGACCTCCTTGTCCCCGAACTGCAGGGCGGACTGGTAGCTGGCCAGGGTGTTGAAGCCCACATGGCTCACCAAAGCCTCGGCCTCGCAGGCTCCGGCGACGACGACGCGTCCTTTGAATTGTCTCATGTTCAGAGCCTCCCTCCGGTGATGATGGTGAGAATTTCCGGCTCGGTGTAGTACCGGGCGCTGGTGTAGGTCCGCAGCTTGTTGGAGGAGGTGATGACCGCCTTCTTTTTGCACAGCGGGTTATTCATATACATCAGCGGGCAGATATAGCTGAGCACCACGCCGTATTTCTTCAGGTACACGCTGTCCATGGTCTTTTGAAACTCCTTGATCACCGGGATCGGCGCCGTGAACACCGTGGGCACCGCCACCTTGTCCCGGCCGTTTTTCTTCAGTCCCTCTCCCACGGCGTCGGTCCAGTCCTTCAGCTGCTGGAGCGTCATGTGGGGGCAGCCCACGAAGCAGAGCTGCGGCTTGGCGTTGGGATTTTTCCAGATCACCGGATAGTTCTGCTTCACCCGCTCCAGCTCGGCGTCGTCGATGACGTAGATCTGCGGGTTCCGGACGATGAGCTTCTCGCCCTGCTCCTTGGCCTCCGGGGTCAGGCCCTCGATGTGGTAGAGGCCCACCGCGCCGTTGGAGGCGGTGGCGGCGCCGAAGTCCTTGAGATAGGCTTTGTTCTCGTCATCCAGCTCCGTGCCCAGCCAGGGTTCCATGCCCTTGATGTAGGGCACCTCCTCCATGACCTTCATGCCGATGGCGGAGCCCAGCAGCTGTGCCTCCGGCCGGTTCTTGCACCGGACCTCCACCACCCAGGTGGCCTTTCTGCCCTCGTCCAGCAACAAACCGAACTCCGGCACATAGCCCAGGATGGAGCCCATCATCTCCAGGATGCCGGAATTCCGGTTGCATCTGGCCCCCAGCACCGAGTTGGCGTAGACCACGGCGGAGCTCTCCGCCCAGGAGAGGACGTCGCCCTTTTCCGGGATGTTGCCCACCTGATCCAGATAGCAGGCGCAGGAATAGTCATCGTCGCTGGTGATGCCCAGCTTCCGCAGCTGCGCCTCGAACCGATCCTGGTCGGTGTACATGAATTTTTTGAACACCAGATCCTCCAGCAGGTTGGAGGGCACGTTCTTGTCCAGCGGCTTGGGGTCGGCGGTGAACTTCTGCCCCTCGGGGATGCCGGCCTCCAGGATCTGATCGTAGAGATCCATCACCGCGCCCAGCGCCTTCAGACCGTAGCTGATGACCGTGTGGCCGTATTTGCTGGTCACCGGCACCATGCGTTTGGCGTCGAAGGCCTCGCCGTAGAGCACCAGGGTCTTCAGGATCCGCTGCAGCAGCTCGCCCTCCTCGCCCCGCTCAATTGCCTGCAATCGTTCGTTCAGTTCCATCTGGTTCCCTCCTTGCAGTTTGGTTGGCTCTATTATCCCGCAAGCTGCATGGAAAGTCAAGGACATTCAGATGTAAAAACGTCGTTTCTTAGACAGATTTTGATAATTGAGACGGTTATTTCCGCCGTTACATCTGTTTCCATTATTTACAAGCCGTTCATTGACTTTGCCCTGTGCATCTGCTATGATTTTTTCAATATCATTTCCGAACGGAGGACTTGAATATGGCAAAGGACATCATTCAGGAGCAAAATTCCAATCTGCAGAATCACATCGAATCCGGCGTGGAGAAGATCGTCTCCGACGCCCTGAAGGCCACCCTCAAGGATCCGAAGCAGAGCGCCTTTTTCCTCCGCTTTGCCGCCGCCACGAGAAAGGCATCCAAACGCAGACAGGAGCTGGAGGAGCAGGGGGAGCACATGCCCGCCTTCCTGATCGCCAGCATCACCAGCTACTGCAACCTCCACTGTGCCGGCTGCTATGCCAGAAGCATCCACTCCGCCTCGGATGAGGAGCCGGTGGATCAGCTCTCGGGTGAGCAGTGGCAGAGCATCTTCCAGCAGGCCGACGAGCTGGGCGTGAGCTTCATCATGCTGGCCGGCGGCGAGCCCATGCTGAGAAAAGACGTCATGGAGGCCGCGGGCAATACCCCCAACATCCTCTTCCCCATCTTCACCAACGGCACCTACTTCAACCAGCGCTACATCGACCTCTTCGACCGCTGTCGGAATCTGGTGCCGGTGCTGAGCATTGAGGGCGGCGAGGCGGCCACCGACAACCGCCGCGGCAAGGGCATGTATGAAAAGCTGCTGAAGCTCATGGACGGCTTCAAAGCGCGGGGCCAGCTCTACGGTGCCTCCATCACCGTCACCAGAGAGAACTATCAGGAGGTCACCTCCCCCGAATTTCTGGAGGTGCTGGTGTACCGGGGCTGCCGGCTGGTGATCTATGTGGAGTTCGTGCCCATGAACGACGGCGAGGCCCATCTGGCGCCGAGAGAGGAAGAGCGCGCCTTCATCGCCCAGCGGATCGAGACCGTCCGCAGCGGCAGAGAGGACGTGATCCTGCTGTCCTTCCCCGGCGACGAGCTGGAGATGGGCGGCTGCATGGCCGGCGGCAGAGAGTTTTTCCATATCAACTCCCACGGCGGCGCGGAGCCCTGCCCCTTCTCCCCTTACTCCGACGTGAACGTGCGGGACACCTCTTTGAGAGAGGCCCTCAGCTCGCCGCTGTTCCGGGCACTGCGCACCGAAGGACTGCTGGAGGGTGAGCACGACGGCGGCTGCGTCCTCTATGCCAAGCGGGAGCAGGTCATGCAGCTTTTGAATCGAAACAGCGAGGACTGAACCATGGAGATCAACTACGATGATCTGACGGAGGACTTCCTGGAGCGGGAATACTTCGTTCTGGATCTGCTGCCGGAGCAGGTGCCCGCGGGCAGCCGGGGGCAGTACTTCAAAATCGAGGAATACTGGCGTTTGAGCGGCGAAAAGGAAAAGCTGCTGGAGCGGTTTTTCCGGATCCTTTTGAAGCTGAACTGCTATTACGACTTCGACGTGCTCTGGCTGGACAGGCCGGTGCACAATCCGAACCCTTCCGAGCTGCTGCGGTATCTGATGAATCTTCTGGCGCCGCGGCAGGAACCGCTGCGGATCTTCCTCGACGACGACAGCGCCATGTTGCATCTGATCGCGGACGATCTGTATCTCACGGTCTACGGCCCCGATGAACGGCTGCAGGGGATCCTGACAGAGCTCGCCAGATCCGAAGGCTTGTTTTTCTGGCAGCCGCCCCAATAAGCAAAAACGCGTTGCAGAGATCTGCAACGCGTTTTCTTTTCAGGGATCACAATGCTCGCATTTGCTGCATTTGGGCTGGTTTTTGTGGTCGCAGCAGCTCTGGCCGCAGCCGTGGCAGCTGCTGCCGCTCTTTCGATTCGCCAGCCAGAAGGCGAACACCAGCAGCGCCGCCACCGCGACGAGCAGGATCCAGTCGATGAGTTTCATGGCTGTTCCTCCTCAGACCAGCATCAGGATCAGCCGCAGCACCAGTGCCGCCAGCCAGGCCACCACGCACTGCCAGACCACCACACCGGCGGCCCAGCCCCGACCCAATTCTCTGCGGATGGACGCGATGGCCGCCACGCAGGGGGTATAGAGCAGGCTGAACACCAGCAGCACCCCGGCGGTGGCCGGTGTGAGGATGGCGCCCACGCCGCCGCCCGCCTTGAAAAGCACCTCCATGACGGAGACCACGCTCTCCTTGGCCATGAAGCCGGAGATCAGCGACGTGACGATGCGCCAGTCGCCCAGACCCAGCGGCTTCAGCAGCGGCACGAACACGCCGGCGATAGCCGCCATGATGCTCTGGGAGGAATCCTCCGTCAGGGCGAAGTGGAGATCGAAGCTCTGGAGGAACCAGATCACCACGGTCGCGATCAGGATGACGCTGAAGGCCCGCTGCAGAAAGTCCTTGGCCTTGTCCCACATCAGCTGCAGGGTGTTGCGGATGCTGGGGAGCCGGTAGGTGGGCAGCTCCATGACAAAGGGCACCGCCTCGCCCTTGAACAGGGTCTTTTTATACAGCAGCGCCGCCAGAATGCCGGAGAGGATGCCCAGCACGTAGAGGCCGATCATGATGAGGCCGCCCTTCCCCGGGAAGAACATGCTGACGAAAAAGCCGTAGATGGGCAGCTTCGCCGTGCAGCTCATGAAGGGGGTCAGGAGGATGGTCATTTTCCGGTCCCGCTCGCTGGGGAGGGTCCTCGTAGACATCACCGCCGGCACCGAACAGCCGAAGCCGATCAGCAGCGGCACGATGCTGCGGCCGGAGAGGCCCAGCTTCCGGAAGAGCTTATCCATGAAGAAGGCCACGCGCGCGATGTAGCCGCTGTCCTCCAGCAGGGACAGGAAGAAGAACATGGTCACCACGATGGGCAGGAAGCTCAAAACGCTCCCCACGCCCTCGAAGATGCCTCCGATGATGAGACCGTGGAGCACCTCGTTGACCCCGGCGGCGGTCATGGCGGCGTCCACCAGCTCGGTGAGGGCGCCGATGCCCATTTCCATCAGCTCCTGGAGCCAGGCGCCGATGACGTTGAAGGTGAGATAGAACACCAGGCCCATGATGCCGATGAACACCGGCAGGGCCGTGTATTTTCCGGTTAAGATCTGATCCAGCTTCTGGCTGCGGACATGCTCCTTGCTCTCATGGGGCTTCTGGACACAGGCGGTGCAGACCCGGTCGATGAAGGTAAAGCGCATATCCGCGATGGCAGCGGCCCGGTCGAGGCCCCGCTCCGCCTCCATCTGGAGGGTGATGTGCTCCAGGGTCTCCAGCTCGTTCTGATCCAGCTTCAGGCGCCGGATGATCTGCTGATCCCCCTCGATGGCCTTGCTGGCGGAAAACCGCAGCGGCAGGCCCGCCTCTCTGGCGTGGTCGGCGATCAGACTCTGCACCGCGTGGAGACAGCGGTGCACTGCGCCGCCGTGGTCCTCCTCGCCGCAGAAGTCCTGATCCACCGGGCACTCCTGGAAGTGCGCCACGTGGAGCGCGTGGGTCACCAGCTCGTCCACGCCCTGATTCTTCGAGGCGGAGATCGGCACCACCGGCACGCCCAGCATCTCTTCCATGCGGTTGACGTCGATGAAGCCGCCGTTGCCCACCACCTCGTCCATCATGTTCAGCGCCACCACCATGGGGCGGCCCATCTCCAGCAGCTGCATGGTGAGAGACAGGTTTCGCTCAATGTTCGTGGCGTCTACGATATCAATGATGCCGTGGGGCTTTTCGTTCAGCACAAAATCCCGGCTCACCAGCTCCTCCCCGGAATAGGGGGACATGGAGTAAATGCCCGGCAGGTCGGTGATGCGGGTGTTCTTCTCCCCCCGGATGACGCCGTCCTTCCGATCCACGGTAACGCCGGGGAAGTTGCCCACGTGCTGGTTGGAGCCGGTGAGCTGGTTGAACAGGGTGGTCTTGCCGCAGTTCTGGTTGCCCACCAGGGCAAAGGTCAGCATGGTGTCCTCCGGCAGCGGGGTGCCCTCCCCCTTCAGATGGTGGATGCCCGGCTCGCCGATGGCAGGGTGGGCCGTGGGCCGCTTGGGTCTGGTGATCTCCGCGTTCTCGCTGGGATGCTCCAGCTTCGTGACGCCGATCTGCTCGGCCTCCGCCAGCCGCAGGGTCAGCTCATATCCGTGGATCCGAAGCTCGATGGGGTCGCCCAATGGCGCATACCGCACCACCGTGACCTCCGCCCCCGGGATCACGCCCATATCCAGAAAGTGCTGCCGCAGGGCGCCGGCGCCGCCGACGGTGTTGATCCGGGCGCTCTCGCCGATTTTCAAGTCTCTCAGTGTCATGGGTCTCATGCTCCTGTTAGTTTTGTCTAAACGGATCATTTCCAGGTGCAGTATGCCACAGGTAACTCCAATTGTCAACAGGAATCGGCAAGATTTTTCCCGAAAAAGACGCGAAGTTCCGGGAACAGCCGGAGCTTCGCGCAGTGTTTGAAATTGTCCAAAATGATCAGACTGTCGTGGGGTTCGCCCCGGGGAGGGCGTCCACCGCCAGCTTCACCGGCAGCTTTGACAGCTCATAGAGAAACACACCGGCGGCGCTGCCGAGGATCGGCGCCAGCGTGGGGTTTTTGATCCGCTTTCTCGCCAGCTCCGCGCAGACCACGCCGGTCATGGCGCTGAGACAGATGTCCGCCACGGCCTCGGCGCACTCGGTGCCGGTGATGTCACGGCTGCGGTACTTCTTCGCCTCGTCCACGATCCGAAAGGCTGCGGAGATCACTGCCGCGGCCACGGATTTTGAGATCTGCGCCATGTTCACAGCCGCGTAGACCGCGGTGCCCCGCAGAGCCTCCACGCCTGCATCCGCAGCGGCGTCCAGAAAAATGGCCTTCCGCGCTTCCCTGGTATCCATAAAGATTCCTCCCGTTTTTTTTCTCAGTATACCACATTCTGTTCCGATGGGAAAGACAGTTTTTCGGCGTGAGGTTCCAATGGAGGTTCCCATTTCGCGATAAACTGGAGTTTGCTGATCCATGAAAAAACCACCATGGGAGTAAATCCCCATGGTGGTTGTCCGGTATCACTGTTTACTTCTGCATGTACTCCATTCCGACGTCCCAGGCCTGGCCCAGGTGCTCGCCGACAGCATAGTAGCCGTTGCGCATCTGGTCGAAGAGGAAGGTGTTCAGCTTGCCGGAGTCGATCTCGCCCTTCTCGTCCAGCACCTTTTCATCCGCCAGCACGTTGACGATCCTGCCGATCACTCTCAGGCCGTAGGGCTCGTCCTCGAACCGCTCCACCACGCACTCCAGGGTCAGCGGGAATTCCGTCACCACCGGGGCGTCCACGTGCTCGCTCTTCACCGCGTGGAGGCCGGTCTTTGCAAACTTGTCCGGGTACTGGGTGCCGGAGGCGGTGCCCAGATAGTCGCACTCCTTGATGGTGTCCACGCCCGGCACCGCCAGGGTGAAGGCGCCGCGGGCTTTCAAATTGGCGACGGTCTTGTGCTCGGCTTCCAGATTCAGCGCCACCATGTCCTCGGCGCAGATGCCGCCCCAGGCCATGGCCATCTGGTCCACGGAGCCGTCCTCGTTGTAGGTGCCGATCATGTACACCGGCATGGCAAACAGATAGGGTTTTACACCAAAGCTTTTCATGGTTCAGATTCCTTTCCAAAGATTATTGAATGGAGCGGCCCAGCTCGTAAGCCTGCTGCAGCTCCGGTTTTCCGTCGATGTCCCCCGGCTGGGTCACCCAGCCGCAGAGGATCTTGCCCAGGCTCTTCCAGCCGATGTGCTGCTCCAGGTGGTCGTACCAGTGCTCGCTCTCCTCAAAGCCGGCGCCCTCGGCGGCCATGATCAAAACGCTCTCCTTCTTGGGGTTGCGGTAGTTGGGATCGCACTCCGCCACGGCGAACAGCCGATCGAAGGCGGTCTTCAGCTGGCCGGAGATGAACCAGTAAAACAGCGGCGACGCCAGCACCACCACATCGGCCTCCTTGTAGACCGGGTAGATCTTCGCCATGTCGTCCTTCTGGACGCAGGGACATTCCGCCCCCTTGCCGCCCTGCCAGCAGCCGAGACAGCCGCGGATGTTCATGCTGTTTAAGTGAAACTCCGTGACGGTGTTCCCAGCCGCCTCCGCGCCCAGACGAAACTGCTTCGTCAGGGCCGAGGTGTTGCCGTTTTTCCGGGGACTGCCGTTGAGGATCACGATCTTCTTTGCCATTTTTCTTCCTCCCGCTTGCAATTTGGATGATTCTATGGTAGCATACATCCAGAACAAAATTCAAGTACCTACATGAATGTAAGGTACTTACTTGGAGGAAAGTATGAGCGACCGGAAGATTGAAAACGCGAACTATGAAGAGACCGGCTACTGCTACACCCTGTCGCTGATCGCCGGGAAATACAAGCCCGTGATCCTCTACTGTCTGATGGAGTATGAGCCGGTGCGGTTCAACGAGATGCAGCGGTATCTGGGCAAGGTGGCGGACAAGACCCTGAGCCAGAATCTGAAGGAGCTGGAGCGGGACGGCCTGATCCACCGGGAGATGTATCCCGAGGTGCCGCCGAAGGTGGAGTACACCCTGACCCCGCGGGGCGCCTCGCTGGTGGCGGTGCTGGACAAGCTCTGCGACTGGGGCATGGAAAACCGACCCTGAATACGCGCCGCAGGCTATGCGGCGCTTTTTTCAGCCGTTTTTCAGATTGCAATTCCCTTTTATCAATGGTAGAATGAAACCTGAAAAAAATTCGGGAGGAAATCACATGAAAAAGAGAATCTGGAGCATCCTTCTGGCGCTGTGCCTGGTGCTGAGCCTGCTGCCGCTGTCGGCCATGGCAGCGGAGACCGATACCAGACCCGCCGGCGGGCTTCTGCCGCAGCCGGAGTTCACCACGGAAATCATCCAGACCGAACCCGCAGACGGCATGCAGCTGCAGGCCGACGACACCGCTGCGGTCTGCAGCAACATCGGACAGGCCGCCAATGTGTTACGCGAGGCCATCAAGCAGCGGCAGAGCACCGTCTCCTTCATCTATGTAGACGAAGCCGGAGCGGGACTGCCCTCCCTCCACAACATCCTTGCCGTAGCGGAAACCCACACCGGCGTCCCCACCGAGGGCGACTACATCCGCTGGCAGATCGGCAACGGCAAAATGTCTTCCGGCACCTCTGACGATTACCGCTTCGATGTCACCGTCACCTTCGACAGCTTCCACGACACGCTGGCCCAGGAGCAGGAGACCGACGCCGCCGTGGCGCAGATCGTCAGCACCCTCCAGGGCAAGAGCGATTATGAGATTCTCAAATGGATCTATGACTATCTCGGCGAGAGCGTCACATACGATCACGACGCCGCGGAGCTCCCCGACGATCAGGTCGTGGACTACACCCCCTGGACGGCCTACGGCGCACTGGTGAAGCATCAGGCGGTCTGCCAGGGCTACGCGCTGGCCTTCTACCGTCTGGCACTGGAGATGGGCATCGACGCCCGGATCGTCAGCGGCAACAACCACGCCTGGATCGCGGCGAAGCTGAATGAGCGGTACTACTATCTCGACCCCACCTGGGGCGGTGAGAAGAACTTCCTCAAGGGCTCCGAGACCTTCGAAAACCACTCTCCCGACAGCAACAGCAGGATCTTTCTCGCGTACATGTCCATCTCCCCCATCGACTACACGGGCGCTGTGATCGGCGGCAAATGCGGAGATGCGGTTTACTGGGATCTCGCCGATGGGGGTGTGCTCACCATCCATGGCAGCGGCAGTATGTATGATTACTCCTATTCTTGGAGCGATAACCACGCCCCCTGGGACGCCAAGTCGGTGTCCGAGCTGGTGATCGAGCCCGGCGTCACCCGCATCGGCAGCTACGCATTCGACGGCTGCAGGAACATGCACACCGCCAATATCTGCGAGGGCGTCACCAGCATCGGCGACCGCGCCTTTCAGGATGTGGCCTTGGAGGAGCTGAACATCCCCGCCTCGGTGACCGACATCGGCAGGACCATCATCACTTCCGTAAACCTGGGCACCTCCAGCTACGACGTTCTGCGTCGGGTCAACGTCGACCCCGCGAACCAGGTTTACAAATCTGTCGACGGCGTAGTCTTCAGCAAGGACGGCACCAGGCTGGTTCTCTGCCCTGACGGACGGGAGAACTGGTATCCCAGACCCGGCCTGGAACAGCGCTACGTCGTCCCCGAGGGCGTCACAGTGATCGGCTCAGGCGCCTTCAGCGGCTGCAGATTCATGCAGGAGATCATCCTCCCCGAGGGACTCGAGACCGTGGAAAACAGCGCATTCAGCCAGTGCGCATCGCTGGAGTCCATGACCGTCCCCGACAGTGTCACCACCATCGGTAATTCTGCGTTCCAGATGTGCGGCATGCTGAAGACCCTGCATCTGGGGAAAAATCTGACCAGCCTCGGCAGCTCCTGCTTCGCATTCAATGACAACCTCCAGGAGGTCACGGTGGATCCGGCCAACCCGGCATACCAGTCCATCGACGGCGTGCTGTTCAACAAAGCCGGCACCGAGCTGATCCAGTATCCCAACAGCCGAGCCGGTGACGGGACCTATGTCATCCCCGACGGCGTCACCAGCTTCAGCTTCCTGCGATGCGATAAGCTGACCGACGTCACCATCCCCGAGGGCGTCACCGCGCTGGAGACCATGTGCTTCGGGCTCTGCAGCGGTCTGACCTCCGTCACCATCCCCCAGAGCGTCACCCGGATCGACAGCATGGCCTTCTATTCCTGCGGAAAGCTGCAGGACGTCTATTACAACGGCACCCGGGAGCAGTGGGACGCCATCCAGATCGATCCCGAGAACAACGATCCGCTGCTGAACGCCACGGTGCACTGCCTCGGCCCCGTCATCACCGGTCAGCCTTCGGATGTGATCGGCGCAGTGAATTCCACGGCCACCTTTACGGTGGCTGCCGAGGGTGAAGGACTCACCTACCAGTGGCAGGTCAGCGATGACGACGGCGAGACCTGGACCAACAGCTCCGTGAAGGCCGCCAAGTATTCCACCAAGCTCACCGCCGCCAAGGACGGCCGCATGGTAAGATGCATCGTCACCGATCAGAACGGCATCTCCGTTCCCAGCGCCCCCGCCGTGATGCGCGTCTCGACTCTCCGCATCACCACCCAGCCCAAGGACTACAGCGGCAAGCTCAACTCCACCGCCAGCTTCTCCGTCAAGGCCGAGGGCGACGGGCTCACCTATCAGTGGCAGATCAGCGACGACAGCGGCAAGACCTGGTCAAACAGCTCCGTCAAGCGGGCGGTGTACACCTCCAAGCTCACCGCCGCCAAGAACGGACGCATGGTGCGCTGCATCGTCTCTGACCAGAACGGCAGCTCCGTCACCAGCAGTGCCGCAACCATGAAGCTCTCCGGCCCCGCCATCACCACCCAGCCCAAGGATTACAGCGGCAAGCTCAATTCCACCGCCAGCTTCTCCGTCAAGGCCGTCGGCGAGGGGCTCACCTACCAGTGGCAGATCAGCGATGACGGCGGAAAGACCTGGAGCAACAGCTCCGTCAAGGCCGCGAAGTACACCTCCAAGCTCACCGCCGCCAAGAACGGCCGCATGGTGCGCTGCATCGTCACGGACCAGAACGGCGCATCTGTCACCAGCAGCGCCGCCACCATGAAGCTCTCCGGCCCCGCCATCACCACCCAGCCCAAGAACTATGTGGGCAAGCTCAACTCCACCGCCAGCTTCTCCGTGGCGGCTGCCGGCGAGGGACTCACCTACCAGTGGCAGATCAGCGATGACGGCGGAAGCACCTGGAGCAACAGCTCCGTCAAGCGGGCGGCCTACACCTCCAAGCTCACCGCCGACAAGGACGGACGCGTGGTCCGCTGCATCGTTACCGACCAGAACGGCGCATCCGTCACCAGCAACGCGGTCAGCATGAAAATCGGATAAGAACCTCCGCCACAGGGTGCGCTTCGGCGCGCCCTGTTTTTTTGCTTGCTTTTCCGCCGGATTCGCTGTACAATGGGGCGGACTTGGGCGGCGGGAACATTTTGCGCTCCCGCGCGTCATAAGGTCATTCCCGAAAGGAGGGACTTACAAAATGAAATTCAAACGTATGCTTTCTGTTTTACTGTGTCTCACCATGCTGTGCGGTATCGGCTCCGCCATGGCCGCCAACGTGGGCGAGACCCGCGTGACCCTGGGCGCCGATCTCAATGAGCAGGAGATCCAGGAGGTCTACAAGTATTTCGACGTGAACCGCGGGGACGTGGATGAGCTGATCGTCACCAACGCCGACGAGCGGCAGTATCTGGGCGGTCTGGTGGACGCCAATGCCATCGGCAGCCGGGCCATCTCCTGCACCTATCTGGAGGTGCTGCCCGCCGGTCAGAGCATCACCGTCGCCACCCACAACATCACCTACTGCACGGCCCAGATGTACATCAGCGCCCTGGCCACCGCCGGCATCACCGACGCCAAGGTCGTGGTGGCCGCCCCCTTCGACGTCTCCGGCACCGCCGCCCTCACCGGCATCTACAAGGCCTATGAGGTCATCACCGGCGAGCCCCTGGACGAGACCGCCAAGGAGGTCAGCTCCCAGGAGCTGGCCATCACCGCGGAGCTGGCCCAGGAGATCGGCGACGCCGACAGCGTGGAGATCGTCAACCAGCTGAAGATGATCACCGACGAGACCGTGAACATGGACGACGCGGAGCTCCGCAGCCAGATCGTGGAGATCGCCGACAACTACGACGTGACCCTCTCCGACAACCAGATCGACCAGCTGATCAGCCTGACCCGCGCCCTGGAGAAGCTGGATCCCTCGGAGCTGCTGAAGAAGGTCCAGGCCATCCAGGAGACCCTGCGGCAGTTCGCCGGCATGAAGGATAAGCTCTCCGGCTTCACCGGCACCGTCAAGGAGATCGCCCAGCAGATCGGCGCCGCCTTCCAGAGTGTCTGGGAGTTCATCGTGGGTGTCTTCCACAAGGGCTGAAACCTACAGACAACTAAAGAAAACAGACGCACCCACCCGGGTGCGTCTGTTGGTTTTAAAGAGGGATTAATGATCGTTGATCGGGATGTTGGATGTTGCTGTGCACCCCTTGGCTCTCCCAGCTTTCGCATGGCACGGCCGACCAAATCAAAGATTTGGGGCCTTAGCACACCCGGGAGAGCTGGCACGGCGGG
>ONIN01000003.1 GCA_900317905.1 uncultured Eubacteriales bacterium
AGCAGCGCGGCCTTGCCGGCTTTGATGTCCGGGAGCAGCTGCTCGATCATGCCGACGAAGAGATCCAACTGCGCGCCGGCGCCGCCCACGGTCATGAGATAGCGCCGCGGTGCGCCCTGCTCCAGACGGTAGAGCCGCTGCTCACAGTCCCGCTCCAGATTCACCACCAGCTCGTGGTCGATGTAGTGGCCGGTCTCATAGAGGCTCCCCTGGGGCATGGGCTTCAAAGGCTCCTTCGACATGCCGCGCAGCGCCTTGTAGCCCAGATAGGCGCTGGGGGTCTGGATGGTGTGGATGGCGCCCTCCGCCAGATGCAGCGCCATGGGCCAGTTGTCCGGGATGGCGTTGACCACGTGGGTCATGCCGGCGTGGATGGCGGCCTGGGCCGGCCAGACGTGGGTGGCGATGTAGGGGATATCCTTCGGCAGGGCTCTGCACAACGGCGCCATGAGCTCAGCCTTTTTCTGGTCGTTGGCGTTGTAGGTGAGCTTCCGGAAGCCCTCGCTGTTTTCATACTCCCAGAAAATGTTGAAGGCTTTGGACTTCTGGCTCAGGCGGGAGCCCAGGCTGTAAAGATCGTTCTGGTGGCGGATGACCTTGCCGCAGGTGGTGTCCGCGAAGGAGTGCAGATCGAACCACAGCGGCTCGTAGCCCAGGGCTCTGGCGGCGGAGGCCATGGCCATGCTGATCCGGTAGTGGCCGAAGCCCATGCGGATGTTGCCGATGATGATCTGTTTCGACGTGTCAAATTTGAACGGCGCCCCGGAGAGGGTCAGGTTCTTGGCTCCGAAGGCATTCAGAACGGTGTTCTGCTCTGCCGAGAGCACGTAGCTGACGTTGGAGTCGTCGCCGAACTTTTTCTTATAGCTCTCAGCGCCCTTGACGGCTTTTTCGTAATCCTTATCGCTGATGGGATTCCCAAAAATATTTTTCGCCCGATCCATGTTCCTTCCTCCTGTTATTATGAAAAATCATTGACTTTTATCTGCGGTTTTGGTAGCCTGTTCTTACAGAAACATCTTATCGGTTTTGTCCGATTCTGTCAAGGAGCGATCACCATGATCTTTGAGATTCGTTATCATGCAGATGGCCACACGCGTCTGCTCTGCGTGGACCAGAGTGAAGAGAATGTTGACATGCTGGCGGAGGTCACCTATGAGGGGGACACAGCCAGGCTGGTTCTGTCTCCGAAACAGCCGCTGGAGCTGCTGGACGTCCGCTGCGTGCTGCCGGAGAAATTCAAAAAAACCGACGTGCTGTTTTTAAACGGCTACCAGTCCTGGACCGACAGCCACGAGAAATCCATCAACGCCAAAGAGCGCGGCGTGGATCATCTGCCCGGTTTTTTGCAGAACGCCTTCGCGCTCAGAGCCTACGGCGACTACGACTTCGCGGAGTACAGCGGCAAGAAGGGCGAGCTCCACGGCTGGAGCTACGGCTACATCCGCAGAGGGCAGAATTATAAGCTGTTCGGCTCCCTCAGCGAATATGAGGGCTTCACCGAGGTGCGCTTCTGCGTGCCCATGCAGACCGTGATCCTCAGAAGAGACTGCGCGGGGCTGGTGATCTCGGAGCCCTACACCGCTTTGAACTTCGTCATCCTGAAGGGTGCGGAGAACGATGTGTACGACCGGTGGTTCTCGCTGATGGGGATCGAGCCGCCCAAGGCAAAGCCCATCACCGGCTACACCAGCTGGTATAACTTCTATGAGGACATCTCTGAGGAGAAGATCCTGAAGAACCTCGAGGCCGTGGAGCAGAGCCCCATGCACTTCGACGTGTTCCAGATCGACGACGGCTTCGAGCCCGCCGTGGGCGACTGGCTGACGGTGGATAAGAAGAAATTCCCCAACGGCTTAAAGCCCATCGCGGATCGGGTAAAGAAGAGCGGCATGATCCCGGGCCTCTGGCTGGCGCCCTTCAGCTGCCGGAAGAAGTCCAAGCTCGCAAAGCAGCACCCGGACTGGCTCCTCAGAGACAAGGAGGGCAAGCCCATCTCCTGCGGCGCCAACTGGGGCGGCTTCTACGGTTTGGACATCTACAACCCCGAATGCAGAGAATATGTGAAAACCTGCCTGCAGACCGCCGTGCGGGAGTGGGGCTTCGAGCTTTTGAAGCTGGACTTCCTTTACAGCGTCTGCGTGGCGCCCACTTCCGAGCGCACCAGAGGGCAGATTATGTGCGAGGCCATGGACTTCATCCGGGAGTGCGTCCCCGAGGCGAAGATCCTCGGCTGCGGCGTGCCGCTGATGGCCGCCTTCGGCAAGGTGGACTACTGCCGCATCGGCTGCGATGTGGGTCTGGACTATGACGACAAGCCCCACATGCGCATCATCCACCGCGAGCGGGTCAGCACGAAAAACTCCATGCGCAACACCCTCTTTCGCCGGGGACTCAACGGCCGGGCTTTCTGGAACGATCCCGACGTGTTCCTGCTGCGGGATGAGAACATCTCCCTCACCTGGGAGCAGCGGGAGACGCTGGCGCGGGTCAACAGCCTCTTCGGCGGCGTGAAGTTCACCTCGGACGACGTCTCCGTCTACGGCGCCCAGCAGAAACAGGTGCTCCAGAAGGTACTGAACGCCAAATTCCCCAAGGACGTCCGCGTCCGGCTCCTGGGGAAGGGGTATCAGATCGAGGCCGACGGAGAAGAATTGAGTCTTTAATCCGCAAGGGAGGGGAACACCCCTCCCCTGCTTTTCCACACACCATACAGAAAGAAGGGCCTTCCGTTGCCAATCGGGCCGATTTTATCCAAAATGCTGGTGCTGGTGGTGCTGCTGTTTCTGGGCTTTCTGGCCGCGAAGCTGCGCCTCACCAACGCGGAGTTCAACCGGAGGATCACACCGGTTCTGATGAACGTGTTCCTCATCGGCACCATCCTCAACTCTGTTTTCTCCGCCGACGTCTTTGTGAGCGGCGTGGTGCTGCTGCAATATTTCGCGGCCATCGCCGCCATGTTCTGCATCGGCATCTGCATCGCGTGGCTCGCCTCCTGGGCGCTGCGGATTCGGAAAGAGGATCGCGGCGTGTTCCGGGTGATGGTGTTTCTCTCCAACAACGTGTTCATCGGCTTTCCGGTGGTGGAGGCCATGTTCGGCCCCGAGGCGGTGTTCTATGCCGCCATCAGCAACATTCCCTTCAATCTGATTCTCTACACCCTGGGCGTGAGCCAGATCCAGCAGGGGGAGCGGCCCACCTGGAGAAAGATCCTGACGCCGCCGCTGATCGCTACGCTGCTGGCGGGCGTTTTGTATCTGCTGCAGTTCCGCGCGCCGACGATACTGGCGGATATTGCCTCCACCCTGGGCGCCGCCACCATGCCGGTGTCCATGATCATGATCGGCACCAGCCTCGGCATCATGCCGCTGAAAAACACCTTCACGGACTGGCGGGTGTACGCGGCGAGCTTCCTGCGGCTGCTTGTGGTGCCGGTGGCAGCCTGGGCGGTGCTTCGCATCTTCATCCACGATCCCATGATGCTGGGCGTGCCGGTGATGATCGCCGCCTGCCCCAGCGCCATGATCATCGCGCCCCTCTGCCTCCAGTACGGCAAGGACGCTTCCTTCGCCTCGAAGATCATTTTCGTGAGCACGGTGCTCTCCGCCGTGACGGTGCCGCTGGTGGCCTATCTTCTGTTCTAAGGAGCCTCTATGATTTACGAATGCGCGCCCATGGAGGGCGTCACCGGGGACCTGTTTCGGCAGGCCCAGCGGCTGCACTTTACCCCATGTGACAAATATTACACCTCGTTCCTCTCCCCCACCTCCGCGAGACAGCTCTCGGCACGGGAGCTGAGAGAGGCAGATCCCAGCCACAACCAGGGCATCCATGTGGTGCCGCAGCTGATGGGCCACGAGCCCGCGGACTTCAACTGGATGGCGGGGGCGCTGAAAGACCTTGGTTACGATGAGGTGAACCTGAACCTCGGCTGCCCCTCCGGCACCGTGGTGGCGAAGAAAAAGGGCGCGGGGCTGCTGGGGGAATATGATCTTCTGAAGCGGATGCTGGACGGGGTCTTTGACTTCTGCCCCCTGCCGGTTTCCGTCAAGACCCGACTGGGCGTGCAGGACGCCGAGGAGTTTCAGCGGATCCTGGAGCTCTACAACGACTACCCCATCAAGGAGCTGATCGTCCACGCCAGGGTACAGACGGATCAGTATAAAAACCATCCGAATCTGGAGGCCTTCGCGCTGGCATTGAACGACAGCCGCGCCCCGGTCTGCTACAACGGGGACCTGTTTGATGTATCGGCTGTGCAGGCCATTCGGGAGAAGTTCCCGAAGCTGGAGCGGATCATGCTGGGCAGAGGACTGGCCGCCAATCCCGGACTGATCCGTGAGATCGAGACCGGCGAGGCGCCCACATCCGCGGAGCTGAAGGCTTTCCACGATACCCTCTACGAGAGCACCAGAGCCCGGATCCCCGACCGGAAGGCGCTGCTCTACCGGATGAAGGAGGCCTGGAGGTATCTGGGCTGCTCCTTCGAGGACAACGCCAGGGCCCTCAAGCAGATCCGCCGTGCCCAGAAGCCCGAGGATTACGAATCTGCGGTCCGGTTCCTCTTTGACACCTGCCCGGTGCGCCCCCATCCCGGGTTTATCAACTAAAAAAGGATACCGCAGTGCGGTATCCTTTTTTGCTTTAGTAGCGATATTCGAAATCGAGGTCGTACATGCTGACGGTGTCGCCTTCATGGATGCCCATCTGCTCCAGCCGGTCGAAGATGCCGGACTGGCGCAGGACGCGGTCGAAGTACATCCTGGACTCGTAGTCCCCGAAGTTGACCCCCGCGATGAGCCGCTGGAGCCAGGGGCCCTCCACGATCCAGAGGTCGTCCATGTGCTGGATCTGCACCTCGTCGGCGGTGCCGATCTCCGGCTCCGGCGGGACGTAATCCGCCTCGTAGACCACCGTGGGCGGCAGCTCCGCCAGTCTCGCGCCGATGGCCTGCACCAGCTCGTGGGTGCCCATGTGGGCCGCGGCGCTGAGCTCAAAGAAGGTGTAGCCCTTGGCTTCCACGTGGGCCTTCAGCCGCTCGATGTTCTCCCGGTCGTCGCCCAGCAGGTCGCACTTGTTAGCGGCCACGATCTGGGGTCTGGAGGCCAGATCCTCGTTGTAGGCTCCCAGCTCGGCGTTGATGGCCTCGAAGTCCTCCACCGGGTCTCGTCCCTCGCTGCCGGAGACGTCCACCAGATGCACCAGCAGGCGGCAGCGGTCGATGTGCCGGAGGAAGTCGTGGCCCAGGCCGGCGCCGTCCGCCGCACCCTCGATGATGCCGGGGATGTCGGCCATGACGAAGCTGCTGCCCTCGGAGACGTAGACCACGCCCAGATTCGGGAACAGGGTGGTAAAATGATAGTTCGCGATCTTCGGGTGGGCCTTGGAGACCACAGACAAAAGGGTGCTCTTGCCCACGTTGGGGAAGCCCACCAGACCCACGTCCGCCAGAAGCTTCAGCTCCAGCAGGATGGTGTGGCTCTCGCCGGGCAGGCCCGGCTTGGCGAAGCGCGGCACCTGTCGCGTGGGGGTGGCGAAGTGCTGGTTGCCCCAGCCGCCGCGGCCGCCGCGGCAGGCCACATAGGGCTCGCCGGTGGACATGTCGTGCATGATCTGCCCGGAGTCTGCGTCTCTCAAGACCGTGCCTCTGGGCACCTTGATCCGGAGGGTCTGGCCCACCTTGCCGGAGCAGCGCTTGCCCTGGCCTGGCTGGCCGTTTCCGGCGACATATTTGCGTTTATAGCGAAAGTCCATCAGGGTGGACATGTTGTCGTCCACCTCGAAGATGATGTCTCCGCCCCGACCGCCGTCTCCCCCGTCGGGGCCGCCGGCAGCCACGTATTTTTCACGATGGAAGGTCGCCGCGCCGTTGCCGCCGTCTCCGGCCCGGACGGTGATGGTGACTTTATCCACAAATGCAGAGGCCATGGTTTCCTCCTTCTCAGATAAAAAATGGGGCTGGCGGATAGCCAACCCCAAATTCAGCATTTTACTGTGCGATCTCCTCGTAAACAGAAACCTGCTTGCGGGACTTGTCCTTGCGCTCGAAGCGAACGACGCCGTCCACCAGGGCGAACAGGGTGTCGTCCTTGCCCTTGCCGACGTTCACGCCGGGATGGATCTTGGTGCCGCGCTGACGGACGAGGATGTTACCGGCCAGAACGAACTGACCGTCGGCTCTTTTGGGGCCAAGACGCTTCGACTCGGAGTCGCGGCCGTTCTTGGTGGAGCCCATACCTTTTTTATGTGCCAAAGTGTTACACCTCCATGTGTCAGTTTCGGGATCGGTTCGATCAAGCGTTGATGGCTTCGATCTGAACCTTCGTGTAAGGCTGTCTGTGGCCCTGCGTACGACGATAGCCCTTTTTCGGCTTCATCTTGAAAACGCGGACCTTCTTGCTCTTGCCGTTCTTCACGACGCTGGCGGCCACGCTGGCGCCCTCGATCACGGGCTTGCCGAAGCGGGAGCCCTCATCGTCCATGACGGCCAGAACGCGGTCAAACTTCACAGCCTCGCCGGCCTCGACGTTCAGCTTCTCCACGAAGATGACGTCACCCTCGGCCACGCGGTACTGCTTGCCACCGGTCTCGATAATAGCGTGCTTCACTTTCCTGCACCTGCCTCTCTTGTAGAGTCTCGCTCTCGTGGGCGGAGCCATGCTCGCTTGTTGACCCACTCAATGCGGCCAGAGTATTTTACCATTGAATCTATGGCTTGTCAATAAGTTTTTCAGGTTTTTTTCAAAATGGGAAGGGTGCACTCCACACGGAAGTTCTCCCCCTCTGCGCCGGAGGAAAAAGATCCCTCCAGAAGCTTCATGATGCTCCCGCAGGTGCGCAGGCCGATCTTGTTGGATTCCACCACATCAGAGCCCAGCACGCGGGTGCGATTTTCCACAATGACATGCAGCACATCGTCGGCATAGGCGCTGAAAACAATGGGGGTGGCGGGATCGGCATATTTCAGCAGATTGGAGCTGATGTTGTCCACCACCCGCTTGAACAGCGGCACATCGATCCGCAGGGTGCAGGGCTGCTTCAGCTGGTCGGTCTCGACTGTGAAGCCCTGGCTGCGCAGCTCGTTGGTGTACTCACCCAAAAGTTGGAACAGCAGGATCTGGGCGTCATATTCCTCCAGCTTCACATCCTGGGCCTCCTGGCTGAAGACCAGGAAATAGCGGAACAGCTCACCGGTCAGATCCCGGATGCGGTAGGCCTTGTCCAGACTGGCGTGGACGTAGGTCCCGGCGTCCTCCGGCAGCTTCTCCTGCTCCATCTCCAGCAGCTCCATGTAGCCGATGAGGCTGGTGAGGGGGTTGCGGATGTCGTGCGACAGGGCGGTGATCAGGTCGCTGTTGGCCTGCAAGGCGCTCTGCTCGGCGTGAGTGCGCTGGATGATGGTGTTGCGCATGGTGTCCACACTTCTGGCCAGCTGACCCAGCTCGTCGTCGCTGGTGGCCCGGAGGGGATACTCCAAATCACCGCCGGAGATCTTGTGCAGATCCTCGGAAAAGACGCGGATGCGCTGGGCCAGGTGTTCGTTGTAGACCAGCAGGATCATCAGTACGGTCAGGGCTGCCGCCACCACGGAAGTGGAGGTGACGATGTTATAAAGATGCGCCTCGGAGTGCTCCGTGATTGCCACGGTGCTGACCTTGTCCGCGAAGGGAATGTCGAAAAAGTGGTAGCGGGTCTCGTCCAGGCTGTCCACGCGGACGCTGGCGTTGTCCTCGGTGCCCCACCAGTCCACCTCGTAGGCGTAGTCCCCGTCGATGACGGCGATGCTGATACTGGAATCCCGCATGCCGCCGACCCAGGTGCGCAGGGCGTCGTAGTCATCGGATGCCAGCTGATTCGCCGCGACGTAGGACTCCAGCTCTTCTGCCAGAGCAGCCGCGCGGCTGGCCACAGCCTCCGGCGTGACATACCAGTGGCCGATGGTGTAGTTCATCAGCCACCGGCCGCCGAAGCCCACCACCGCTGCCGCCAGCGCCGCCAGCAGCACCACCGTCAGCATCTGGCCGCGGAGGGTGCGGAACCGGTTTTTCAGCAGGCCCTTAGTCAATTTGGTACCCCTTTCCCCAGATCGTGCGGATCAGGACGGGTTTGGCGGGGTTCTCCTCCAGCTTTTTTCGCAGCTTGAGGATATGTACCATGACCGTGTTGGCGGAGTTGGGAAGAAAGGTCTCGCCCCAGACGGTCTCATAGATCTCCTTGGCGGAGACGGGACTTCCCCTTCGGTCGATGAGACACAGCAGCAGCTCCAGCTCCGTTTTGGTCATCTCCACGGGCTTGCCCTGTCTGGTGACGGTGTTCCGCTCCCGGTTGATCTCGATGGTGCTGATCAGGGTGGGGGCGTCGGTCTTGCCCTTGTAGACCCGGTAGCGCCGGAGCAGCGAATCCACTCTGAGCAGCAGCTCATGGTTGGAAAAGGGCTTGACCAGATAATCGTCGCCGCCGCCCTCGAAGGCCGCGGTGCGGTCGTGATCCTGGTCCCGCGCCGTCAGGAACAGCACGGGCGCGGTGGTGTGCTCCCGCAGCCGGGCACAGACGTCAATGCCGCTGAGGCCGGGCATCATGATGTCCAGTATGATCAGATCGAATGCCTGCATCTGCACACGCTCCAGGGCGGTGTCCCCATTGGGGGCCTCCTCCACGATGTAGCCTCTGGAGCCCAGAAGAATGCGGAGAATATTTCGAATATCAGGTTCGTCATCCACGACGAGGATCCGAATGGGAGTATCCATAAAAAGCACCTGCCTTTCCAGTATTTATTCTAGCACATCCCGGGGAAAAATGGTAGGCTTTGCAGAAAAGTTTGTAAAACACCCGCCGTGGGATCACGACGGGTGCTGATGGTTATTCTTTTTTGTCCATTCGATGGATGAAGGTCTGAGCCGCGAAGCCGGTGAAGAGGCCGGCGGCGATGCCGCTTAACAGCAGCACCGGCAGATAGCTCACGATGGTGGGGGTGCCGGTGACCACGATGGCCACCAGGATCTGGCCGATGTTGTGGAAGATTGCACCGATGACGCTGGCCACCCAGATCTGCTTCCTGGTGAGGATCTTTTTCAGCAGCAGCATCACCACAAAGCACAGCAGGCCGCCGGCGAGACTGTAAAGTAGGCTCACGGCCTGGCCGGCAAAGAGGCTGCCCAGCAGGATCCGCGCCACCAGGATCATCAAAGCAGGCCCCGGGCCGATGGTGAACACCGCATAGACCGTGACGATGTTGGCAAGTCCCAGCTTCACACCGGGGATGGGCACCGGCGCCGGGATCTGCGCCTCCGCCACGTGGATGGCCAGGGCGATGGCGGTGAGCATGGCCATGGTGGTCAGCTGTTTCGTTGTGATTTTCTTCATCCGACCACCCCGTCGATCGGGTTTTCATCCGCAGCGCTCTCGATCTCGATCACCAGTTTGTTCGGCAGGCAGACGATGGGAAAGCCGCCGTCGGAGCGCCAGCCCATGTTCACGCAGACCTGATCCGGGCAGCTTGCGTGGCTGACGCAGATGCGCCCCGGCTCCGCCGTGATCTCGTTCTCCCCCGCCGGGCCGGTGACGGTGAAGGTCTCTGGCTCCGTGAGCCCATTCAAATCAATGCTGCGGATCAGCTCGCCGTCCTGATAGACGTTCGCGATCACAGCGTCGGCCTTGGCCTGATGGTGCTGCCACAGCAGCGCCAAGGCGGACAGCGCCGCGATGACGCAGATCAGGATCACCCAAAAAGATGTCTTTTTCATTTCGATACCACCGTAATGGAATTGCTCGACCAGGGCTCCATGGGGGTGAAGCAGTCCTGCAGCCCCTCAGAGTAGATCAGGCTGCCGTCCTCCATGACCAGCAGATAATCAAAGCCGCCGTAGGTGCGCCAGAACTCCGCCGCTCTGTCCGGCCCCATGATGAAGAAGGCCGTGCTGAGGGCGTCGCACATGGTGCCGCTCTCGCCCACGATGGTGGCGGAGATGACGCCGCTTCTGGCCGGAGCGCCGGTGGCGGGGTCGATGATGTGCCAATAGGTGACGCTGTCCTCCTCGAAGAACCGCTCATAGCCGCCGGAGGTGATGACCGCCTTGTCCGACACCTCCACGACGCCCACAAAGCCCTCGCCGCCCTCAGGGTCCTGGATGGCGATGCGCCAGTCAGAGCCGTCGGGCTTGGAGCCCAGCACCTGCACGTTGCCGCCGAGGGAGATCATGCCGGAGGTCAGGCCGTTTTCCCGGAAAACCTCCATGACCTGGTCGCCGGTGTAGCCCTTGGCCACGCTGCCGAGGTCGATTTCCATGCCCTCCGGGATCTGCACGCTGCTGCCGCTGAGTTGAATCTTCTGATAATCCACGTGCTCCAGAAGAGACCGGATCACGTCTTCACCCGGCACCTGATACTCACCCGTGGTGAAGCCCCAGGTCTTTAACACCGGATAGATGGAGAGATCCAGTGCGCCGTCGGTCTTTTCGCAGTATTCCAATGCCGTCTGCAGCAGATTGGCGGTGTCCTCACTGACCTCCACCGGACTGCCCCCGGAGGCGTTCACCTTTGCAATATCGCTGGTCTCGATGGTGACGGAAAACAGCTGCTCCAGCTGCTGGATCCGCTCGGCCGCAGCCTCCGCCGCGGCGGCGCTGTTTTCGCCGAAGGGACTCAGATCCATGACCGTGTCCATGGCGAAGATGGTCTTGTCCGTCCGCTGCTCGGCGTCTGCTTCGGTGACAGAGCCGCTCGGCGCCGCAGTTTTTCCGCAGGCGCAGAGGAACACCAGCGCCAGCACCAGCATCAAAACGCGGATCTGATTCGATCTATGAAAATGCATGATCGTTCCTGCCTTTTCCACATTGTTAGCCCAAGATTACCACATTTCAGGTACAGATGCAAGCGCCGGGAAGTCAACTTTCTGTCCACGGCGGCAGAAGCAGCTTCCAAAAATTCCAGTGGCGCGCTGGAGCAAACTGTGGTATAATAAGAAATTACGAAAGAATGAATCTGGAGGTGCGATTTTGACCTTCCTGAAAAAGCATTTCTGGCTGCTGTTTGCGCTGCTGCTGGCGCTGGCCTGCGTGGGCTATTATCTCATCATGAGCGGGCAGTATATCTGGTCGGACGAGGCCTTCACCTTCGCCATCATCCGGCACCCCTACCGGGAGGTCTGGGCGATCACCGCCGCAGACGTGCACCCGCCGCTGTACTATATGCTCATGAAGCTGCTGCTGCAGCCGGTGGGCTATCGGCTGGGACCGGCAAAGCTCACCAGCATCCTGCCCTATCTGGGTCTTCTGGCCTTCGGCGGCTATCAGCTGAAAAAGCTGTTTGACGAGAAGACGGCGCTGCTGTTCATGGTGCTGTTTTTCCTCTTCCCCTTCACCCTGCCCTACGCGGTGGAGATCCGCATGTACGCCCTGGCGGCCTTCTTCGTCTTCGGATGCGCCGTCTACGGCTACCGCTGCGTGACGGAGGAGCGGATTTTAAACTGGGTCTGGTTCACGATCTTCGGGATCCTGGCGGCCTATACGCACTATTTTTCCCTGGTGTCTGTGGGCGTCATCTATCTGCTGGTGCTGATCTTCGTGATTCTGAAGAAAACTGGCTGGAAGGTCTGGGTGATCTCGGCCATCGTCACGATCCTCACCTACGTTCCCTGGCTGAAGAGCTTCCTCTCTCAGCTGGCCTACAAGGCGAACCACGAGTACTGGATCCAGCCCATCACCCTGAAGAGCCTCATGATCGACGTGAACACGATCTTCGGCGCATTGGGCGTGAACAGCCTGTTCACCGGCTTCGTGCTGCTGGCATTTTTGCTGGCGCTGATTGCGGTGCTGGGATCGAAGGACAAAAAGCACATCCGCACCTGCCTTTGCGCGCTGGCCGTCCCGGCGGGTACGGTGTTTCTGGGGCTGGTGGCGTCATGGATCCTGCGGCCCATTTGGATCAACCGCTATCTGGTGCCCGCCGCGCCGCTCCTGATCTTGTTCCTGACGCTGGCGATCGTCAAAATGGAGCGCAAGCAGCTTTCCGCCTCCATCCTCACCGTCATGGTCATCGGCGGGGTGCTGAATTACCAGACCTTCGCCATCAATGAGCGCACCTGGCGGTGGGACGAGCTGGATTCCTATTTTGTTGACAGCCACAAGGACTGCGAGGCCTATGTCTTGAACATGACGGACGACGACCACATGTCCTCGGTGCTCTGCTACTATGAGCCGGAGACCCCGGTGTTCCGGGACGCGAAGATCACCGCCGCGAACCCCTATTCCAACCAGCGCTCCATGACGGAGTTTGACGCCATGGAATATGACCGCATTCTAATGTTCGTGGACGTGGGCGATCTCGCGCCCTATTTGCTCAGCAGCTACGACGTCTGCGAGCCGCTGGGCACCATCCATGAAAACGGCGACGAGGCCGATGTCTATCTGCTGGCACGAACTACGGGAGGCTGAACATGGACAATCGAAAAATGATCTCGCTGATCGTCCCCTGCTACAACGAGCAGGCCGCCCTGCCGCTGTTTTATGAGGAGACGGCGAAGGTGCTCTCCACGCTGGATTACGATTATGAGCTGCTGCTCATCAACGACGGCTCCAAAGACGGCACCCTGGACGTGATGAAGCAGCTTGCTGCGGCAGATCCCCATTTAAAATATCTCTCCTTTTCCCGGAACTTCGGCAAGGAGTCCGCCATGTACGCCGGCTTCTGCAACGCAAAGGGCGACTATGTGGCGGTGATGGATGCGGATCTGCAGGATCCCCCGTCGCTGCTGCCGAGGATGCTGGAGATCCTGGAGGGCGGCGAATACGACTCCGTCGCCACCAGACGTGTCACCCGGAAGGGCGAGCCCCCGGTGCGCAGCTGGTTTGCGCGGCTGTATTACAAGATCATCAACCGGATCTCCGACACCGACATCGTGGACGGGGCCCGGGACTTCCGACTGATGAAGCGGGAGATGGTTCAGACCATCGTCTCCATGGGCGAGTACAACCGATTTTCCAAGGGCATCTTCGGCTGGGTGGGCTTCAAGACCTATTGGCTCCCCTTCGAGAACGTGGAGCGGGTGGCCGGAGAGACCAAGTGGAGCTTCTGGAAGCTGGCCCGCTACGGCATGGACGGCATCACGAATTTCTCCCAGGCGCCGCTGATGGTGGCGTCGAGGCTGGGCTTTCTCATGACCTTCCTGGCGGCGCTGTGGCTCATTTTCATCATCGTGCGGAAGCTGATCTTCGGCGACCCGGTGGCCGGCTGGGCCTCCACCATCTGCGTCATCAGCTTCATCGGCGGCCTGCAGCTGTTCTTCCTCGGCATCATCGGGGAGTACATCGCCAAGATCTATCTGGAGACCAAGCACCGGCCCCACTACATTGTCAACGAGACCAACGACCCGGACGCCGAAAAAATCAGATGACCAAGTAAACACCCCGGACATCGTCCGGGGTTTTCTTATAGCATAATGGGTGAAGTCCGGTAGTCGCTTCCGGGGGCGCGGGAGACGGGAATCCGACTGCAGAGCATGTAGAGATCATGGGCAGCGGAGGTCAGTTCGAAGATCCGCTTCGCCCCGTCCGGCAGATCGTTGGCAGCCGCCGGTTTCGTGAGGATCGGGAGGCTCGCCGCGTCCTTCATCTCACGCAGCAGCCCGCGGCCGGTCTCATTGGCGGCCAGCACACGCAGATAGGGCGGCAGACCAGCGGCATCTATTTTCGTGACGCCCAGCGCCGCCGAGACCGCCATGCGTCGGATTCTGCTTAGGGCATAGCGTTTGGATTTTGCCGCCATGCAGACGGCCTCCATGGTGGATTCCGTGTGGACTGCTTTGTACAGCAGGTTTTCCAGCCCCTCCCCTGCGCCGGGGGTATTCGCAAAGGCCTCCAGCGGCAGCATCTGCAGTCTGGAGAGGATAGCCACTTCCAGCCGTTCCGGGTCGGGCATATGGATCGGATCGATGGCAAATGGGACAAACTCGGAAATATCCTCGCAGTTTCTGAGCCTTTGCCGCAGCTCAGAGGCGGAGCGGTAGCGCCCCTCCCCAATCTCGTCGTGGCCCGCGCCGGTTCTGGGAATCGCGACCGGTATGAAATCCGCCTCCAGATCCCGGATGGCGTTCAGATATTCGATGCCCAGCAGATCGTTGGGGCCCTCCAGCGCAGCGGCGTTCATGCCGAGACGCTCCAGCGCCCGCTGTCTCGCGGCGGCGTAAGAGATCCCGGTCTCCAGCTGCTGCCGAAGCGCGGTCTGATACGCCGCTGTTCCCATGGCGTCGCTGATGGCTTGGAGGGCTTTCACGTCCCCGGACTCGCTGCCGAAGCTCATGTGGGTGACGATGCCTGTACTTTTCAGAACGGAGACCATCCCTCTGGCAAACCCCTCTGCGGAACTGAGGCACCAGGGCAGCGGCAGCTCCAGCACCAGATCGGCGCCGGATCTCACAGCGGCTTCCGCCCGCAGATGCTTCGGAAAGATCGCCGCCTCGCCCCGCTGGACGAAGTCCCCGGACATGACGCAGATCACCGCCGCGTCAGGCAGTTTTTTTCTGGATCTTTCCAGCTGCAGGGCGTGGCCCAGATGGAAGGGATTGTACTCCGCGGCGACGCCGATGACGTTTTTCATGTTTTTCTCCTGCTTTCAGAAAAAAGGCTTGCCTTTTATGGAAAAGTTGTTAAAATAGAGGTGTATGGGTTGTGATAACACCTCTATCATACCGTCATTTTTGAAATTTGACAATACGGAAAGGAAAAAGCACCATGAAAATTCTGGTCATCAACGCAGGCAGCTCTTCTCTGAAGTATCAGCTGATCGACATGGACAACGAGACCGTCCTGGCCAAGGGTCTGTGCGAGCGCATCGGCATCGACGGCCACCTGAAGCACACCCCGCTGGTCGGCGGCAAGCCCGAGTTCAACGCGGACGTAGATCTCCCCACCCACTCTGAGGCCATTGCCGAGGTCATCAGCAAGCTCACCAGCGACAAGTACGGCGTGGTGTACTCCATGCACGAGATCGACGCTGTCGGCCACCGCGTGGTCCACGGCGGTGAGAAGTTCGCCAGCTCCGTGAAGATCGATGACGCTGTCATGGCCGCGCTGGAGGAGTGCACCCCCTTCGCGCCGCTGCATAACCCCGCCAACATCACCGGCATCAATGCCTGCCGCAAGGTCATGGGCGACGTTCCCATGGTGGCCGTGTTCGACACCGCCTTCCACCAGACCATGCCCGGCAAAGCCTTCATGTATGCCATTCCCTATGAGTACTACAAGAACGACGGCATCCGCCGTTACGGCTTCCACGGCACCAGCCATCGCTACGTCTCCAAGCGCTGCGCCGAGCTGATGGGCAAGCCCATCGAAGAGCTGAAGATCGTCTCCTGCCACATGGGCAACGGCAGCTCCATCGCGGCCATCGACGGCGGCAAGTGCGTGGACACCTCCATGGGCTTCACGCCTCTGGTTGGCCTCCCCATGGGCACCCGCTGCGGCGATCTGGACACCGGCGTCGTGCAGTTCATCATGAACAAGTATAAGATCTCCATCAACGAGATGCTGAGCATCCTCAACAAGAAGTCCGGCGTGCTGGGCGTCTCCGGCGTCAGCAGTGACTTCCGCGATCTGGACAGCGCCGCCGCCGCGGGCAACGAGCGCGCACAGCTGGCTCTGGATATGTTCCACTACTGGGTCGCCAAGGTCGCCGGCTCCTACGTCGCCGCCATGAACGGCGTGGACGCCATTGTCTTTACCGCCGGCGTCGGCGAGAACAGCAAGTCCAGCCGCGCCGCCATCGCCGAGTACTTCGGCTATCTCGGCGTGAAGATCGACGAGGAAGCCAACTCCAAGCGCGGCGAGGACATCATGATCTCCACCCCCGACAGCAAGGTGAAGGTCTTCGTGATTCCCACCAACGAGGAGCTGGTCATCGCCAGAGACACCAAGGAGATCTGCTGCAAGTAAGATATCCGAAACCCACCACACCCACAGGGAAATCCCTGTGGGTGTTTTTTTATAGAAAAAGAAGCCCCCGGGTGGGGGCTCCTTTTTTAAGGGGTTTGGAGATTACTCATGGTGTTCGCCATGCAATGGGTAGTGGATGTGCAGCAGCTCGTGGGCACGTCCGTTCATCAGCACGTCATAGACATACTTCAGAGCCGGGTTCTGCTGCGGGATCTTCAGCTCCAGACGGTCGTCTTCCTTGAAGATGGCCTGGAAGCGCTCGGCCTTTCTGGCGTTGGAGGCAGGAGGCTGTCCGCCGCCGCCGATGCAGCCGTTGGGGCAGGCCATGACCTCGATGAAGTCGAAGTACTCTTCCCCGCTCTCCACCTTCTCGATGAGCTTATCCGCATTGCCGAGACCGTTTGCCACCGCGATGCGGAGCTTCAGATCGCCTGCAGAGACCTCAAAGGCCTTGATGCCCTCGAGACCGCGGACGCCGCACTCGGCGATGGTGTGGAGGGTTCCGGGAGAGGCGTCGTCCAGAACTCTTCTGATAACAGCCTCGGTGACACCGCCGGTGACGCCGAAGATGACGCCGGCGCCGGTGTAATCGCCCAGAGGGTCGTCAGGCTCGGAGTCGGGCAGATTCGGGAAATCGATGCCCGCCGTGCGGATCATGTGGTTGAGCTCCTGGGTGGTGATGACCAGGTCGATCAGCCGCTTGCCGTCCTTCTCCAGCTCGGGGCGCTGGGCCTCGAACTTCTTGGCGGTGCAGGGCATGATAGCCACGGAGTAGACGTCTTCCTTCTTAAACTGCTGGCGGATCAGTGCGCCGAACATCTCCATGGGGCTGCCGGCGGTAGAGACCTGGGGCATCAGATGGGGATGGGCGTGCTCCACGTGCTGAATCCAGCCGGGGCAGCAGGAGGTGAACATGGGCAGCTTCGCGCCGGATTTCACTTTCTCAAAGAACTCGGCGGACTCTTCCATGATGGTCAGGTCAGCGGTGAGGTTGGTGTCATAGACCACGTCGCAGCCGAGACGTTTCAGCGCCGTGACCAGCTTGCCGGTGACGGCGGTGTCGGCGGGCATGCCGAACTCTTCCGCCATGCCGACACGGACGGAGGGCGCGAACTGCACCACGACCTTCTTGCTCTTGTCGTGGATCATGTTCCAGAAGTCGCGCACCTGGTTGTTGATGGTGATGGCGCCGGTGGGGCAGACCGCCGCGCACTGGCCGCAGCCGACGCAGTGGGTCTCACTGAGCATCTTGCCGAAGCCGGGGGCCACATAGGCCTTCTTGCCGCGGTTGGAGAAGTTGATGGCGCCGATATGCTGCACCTCAGAGCACATGCGCACGCACAGGCCGCAGAGGATGCACTTGCTGGGATCTCTGGTGATGGCCGGGCTGGAGCAGTCCAGACGCTCTCTGGAGTAGCTGTTGCCCTCGAAGGGAGTGTCGATGACGTCGTAGCGGTGGGCATACTCCTGGAGCTTGCAGCGGCCGCTCTGGTCGCAGGTGAGGCACTCAGCCCGGTGGCTGCTCATCAGCAGCTGCAGGGTGGTGCGGCGGGACTCAAAGACCTTCTCCGAGTGGGTATAGACCACCATGCCGTCTTTCGGCTGCATGGAGCAGGCAGCGTCCAGACCGCCGCGCTCGGTTTCTACCAAGCAGATGCGGCAGCCGCCGTAGATGCTTAAGTTTTCGCAATAGCACAGCGAGGGGATGTCGATGCCATTGTGGCGGGCGACCTCCAGCACGTTGCGCTCGTTGGTGAACGGACATTCGATGCCGTCGATGATCATTTTCTTATCCGCCATGGCTTATCCCTCCTTGATCGCGCCCACCGGGCAGCCGGACTTGCAGGCGCCGCACTTGATGCACTTGGTAGTGTCGATCTCGTGCTTGTGGCGCGGCGAACCGGAGATGGCGCCGACGGGGCAGTTGCGGGCGCACTTGGTGCAGCCGATGCACTTGTCCGTGATGACGAACCGCGCCAGATCCTTGCAGGTTCCGCAGCGGCAGCGCTTGTCGCGGATGTGCTCGATGTATTCGTCCTCGAAGTTCTGCAGCGTGGAGAGCACCGGGTTCGGCGCCGTCTTGCCCAGGCCGCAGAGGGAGGAGGTTTGGATCATCTTCGCCAGTCTCTTCAGGTCGGCGATGTCGCTCATGCGGCCGTTGCCCTGGGTGATTCTGGTGAGGATCTCATTCATTCTGGTGGTACCCTCGCGGCAGGGGGTGCATTTGCCGCAGGATTCCTCGCAGATGAAGTTCATGAAGAACTGAGCGATGTTCACCATGCAGCTGTCCTCGTCCATGACGACGAGGCCGCCGGAGCCGATGATCGCGCCCACCTTCTTCAGACTGTCGAAGTCCATGGGCAGATCCAGATGCTCCTTGGTCAGGCAGCCGCCGGAGGGGCCGCCGATCTGCACGGCTTTGAATTCCTTGTGGTTCTTGATGCCGCCGCCGATGTCGTAGACGACCTCCCGCATGGTGGTGCCCATGGGAACCTCAATGAGGCCCGTGTTCATCACGTTGCCGGTGAGGGCGAAGGCCTTGGTGCCGGGGCTGGTCTCGGTGCCGAGGGAGCGGAACCAGCCGGCGCCCTTCTTGATGATGTCGGGAACGCTTGCGAAGGTCTCCACGTTGTTCAGGCAGGTGGGCTTGCCGAACAGGCCCTTGTCCACGCTTCTGGGCGGCTTGGTTCTGGGCATGCCGCGATGACCCTCGATGGAGGCAGTCATGGCAGAGCCCTCGCCGCAGACGAAGGCGCCCGCGCCGCGGTTGATGTGCATGTGGAAGCTCTTGCCGCTGCCGAGGATGTTGTCACCCAGGATGCCCATCTCCTCCGCCTGCTGCATGGCCATGCGCATACGGCGAACCGCCAGCGGATACTCCGCGCGGACGTAGAGATAGCCTTCCGTGGAGCCGGTAGCCACGCCGGCAATGATCATGCCCTCCAGCACCTTGTGGGGGTCGCCCTCCATGCAGGAGCGGTCCATGAACGCGCCGGGGTCGCCCTCGTCGCCGTTGCAGACGATGTACTTCACCGGTTCCTCGGTGTGCGCCGCGACCTGTGCCCACTTTTTGCCCGTGGGGAAGCCGGCGCCGCCGCGGCCTCTCAGGCCGGAGTCGGAGACCTCTTTGATGACCTCGTCGCCGGACATTTCAAACAGACATTTTGCCAGTGCCTCGTAGCCGCCGATGGAGAGATACTCCTCGATGGACTCGGAGTCGATGTGGCCGCAGTGCTCCAGCACGCGGCGGGTCTGTTTCTTATAGAAGGGGATGTCCTCCTGGCGCTTACATAGGCCGTCCTCGTTGTGGTAGCCCAGGCGCTCGATGAACTCGCCCTCCAGGATGGTCTTCTGGACGATCTCGTCCACATCTTCCACGGTGCAGCGGGTGTAGAGCCAGCCTTCCGGCTCGATGCGCACCAGCGGGCCCCGCTCGCAGAAGCCGTGGCAGCCGGACTTCTTCAGGCCCACCGCTTCGCCGCCGTGGTTGTCGCTGAGACTGACCTCACAGTCGATGCCCAGCTCCGCCATTTTGTTCTTCAGCGCCTGATAGACGTTCAGGTTGCCGCCGGCCACGCAGCCGGTGCCGCAGCAGACCAGAACCTTGCGCTTCTCTGCTTCCCGCGCAGCCTTGTACTGCGCTTGCAGAGCCTGGAATTCCTCCAGGGAATGCAGCTTTTCTCTCATGGCCTCAGCCCTCCCCAGCTCTCAGATCAGCAATCAGATCCTTGGCCTTATCCGGCGTCATGGCTGCGTGCACGGTGTCATTGACCATGACTACCGGGCTCAGACCGCAGGCGCCCAGGCAGGAGACGATCTCCAGCGAGAACAGGCCGTCGTCCGAAAGGGACTTCTTGTCGTTCAGACCGGTGATCTCCTGCAGCTTCGCCAGCACGTCCGCGCTCTTGCGCACGTGGCATGCCGTTCCGCGGCAGACTTTCAACACATATTTGCCCTTTGCGTCCAGGGAGAAGTTGCCGTAAAACGTGGCGACGCCGTAGATTTCCGACTCGCTCATTCCGGTTTTCTCTGAGACATGAGCCAGCACATCCTGCGGCAGATAACGATAGATGTCCTGCACGTCCTGCAGGATTGCGATGATCTGCTGCTTGTCGCAGTTGTACTGCTCCAGAATCTCATCCACTGCCTTGAAATCTCTTGGCTCCATAATGCCTTCCCTACCTTTCATTATTGGACAATAATATTGTTCAGTGTCGTCCACTTGCATTATAACGCTTTTGTTAAAAATAAAGCAAGGCCATTTTGTCATTTTTCCGGCTGGATGATCATTTTTGTAGCAAGTCACAATTTGGTCGTCCTTTATTCGACATAATGAACAAAAATAGTACCGTTTCTATACAGAAGCGGTACTATTTGTTAGCTAACACTAATTGGCGTTATTTTTCTTTCCGGATAGGCAGCCACCAGGTAAAGCCGAAGGACAGGCAGTTGGCCAGACCTTCCGCTGCGCCGAGGCCGTATTCGGCGGCGGTTTTCTTCCCGATCAGGGCGTATTCGGCGGCATGCATGCCGAACAGCGCCAGCAGCGGAAGCGGCTTTTTCTTCGAGGCCATGGCCGCCCCGGCGGCGTACAGTGCCACGCAGATGGGCTTTCCGAACTGTTTGGTGAGTTTTAGAAACATGATGGTTCTCCTTTCTATATTTAAAATACAAACATAGGCGAAAAATTATGTAAACTAATTCACACGCCCCAGCCGTTGTCCAGGATGGTCTGCTCCAGGATCGGCCTTTGATCCCGGTACTGCCCCATCCAGTTGGCGGAGCTGGAGGCGGCGGCGGCAGCCTCGTCCCCCGAGGCGATGGCGTCGATGAGCTCCTGATGATGCCGGGCCGAAAGCTCCAGATCCGCGGCCCCCGCCTGATACAAGATCCGCTCGAAGCGGTAGACGTGCCGCTGGAGTTTTAAGAGAAACTGCAGCAGATACGGGTTACCCGCCAGCTTCGCCACCGCGTCGTGGAACTGCTCGTCCGCCTTGAGGATGTCGTTGATTTCACCGCTGAAGCTCCGGATATAGGCTTCATTCATCCGCTCCAGCTCTTTCCGGTCCGCCTCCCTGCAGCGTCCGCAGGCCAAACGGGCGATGTCGCTCTGGACGGCGGAAATGGCGGTATAGACCGCGTCCGCGTCGGTCATAGAGAGTCTGGAGGCGAAGCTCCCGCGGTTGGGGATCACGTCCACAAAGCCGTCGGCGGCCAGCAGCATCAAAGCCTCTCTGACCGGGGTGCGGCTGACGTTGAAGTAGTCCGCAAGCTCCATTTCATTGAGTTTTTCTCCCGGCAGGATCGTGCCGAAAATCAGCCATTCCAGCAGCGCGTCATAGACCCGCTCCTTGGCCGAACGGGGCTCCTCCGCCTCTATTTTCACGGGGATCGGCATATTAAACACTCCGTTCAAAATCTTTTATAGTTCCTGTGTTGACTTTACTATATTTTTATGATATAGTCAATAAGCAATGTGCAATATGCGATATGCAATATACAATTTCTGAAAGAGGTGACCAGCATGACAAAGATGCTTTTGATCGGCAACCTGATCTCGTGTGTTTCTTCGATTTTTCTGATGCTCAGTACGCTGACCAACGATCGGCGCAAGGCCTATCTGTTCCAGATGCTGGAGAGCCTGTTTCTGGTGATCTCCAGTCTGTTCTTCGCGGCGCCGGTGCGGCTGATCTCCCAGGCCTTCGGCGTGGCGCGGAACTATCTGGTGATGATTGACAAATACACCGTGCCGCTGATGGTGGCCTTTACCCTGCTCTGCACCGGCATGGGCGTGGCCCTGAATACCGAGGGCTGGCTGGGCGTCATCGTGATCGTGGCGACGATCCAGCTGTCTCTGTGCAATTACTACTGCAAGACCGTCAAATCCACCAAGATCGGCTTCGCGGTGAATCTGCTGATGTGGTCGGTGTACTCCTTCCTGATTTCCGACGTGGCCTACGGCATCGCCAACGGCGCGATCTGCCTGATGGGGCTGGCCAGTCTGGCGCGTCTGGAGCGTCGGCAGAAGCAGACCGCTTAAATCAAAGATTTGATGTATGAGATCTCCTGCTCATTGAGGTAGCGAAAGCCTCTGGGCGGGAGATTTCCCAGTTTTAAAGCGCCCTCTGCCACTCTTTTGAGCCGATGCACCGTGAGTCCGGCTTTCGCGCAGAGCCGCCGCACCTGCCGGTTCTTCCCCTCGTGGATGGTGACCGAGAGGTGCCGGTTGTCGAGGATCTCCACCTTCGCCGGGGAGACCCGCTCCCCGTCCAGATCGGTGATGCCGCGGATGATCCCGGCAGCCCGCTCCAGATCCCCGCCGGAGACCTCCACATGATAGACCTTGTCCACCACGTGGGATGGGTGCATGAGGGCGTTGGCGGCCTCGCCGTCGTTGGTCATCAACAGCAGCCCCTCGCTGTCCAGATCCAGCCGGCCAACGGGGTAGACCCGCGCGCCAACCGCCGAGACCAGCTCCGCCACAGTCTTTCTCCCCTGCTCGTCGCTGAGGGTGGTGACGTAGCCTCTGGGCTTGTGGAGCATCAGGTAGATCTTCTCCGACTGTTTCGGCAGCGGCACCCCGTCGATGCAGATCTGATCCACCTCCGGGTCGGCGCTGTCCCCGAGGGCGGCGACCATACCGTTGACCGTGACCCGCCCGGCGGTGATCATGGTCTCCGCAGTTCTTCTGGAGGCCACTCCCGCGGCGGATATGCATTTTTGTAAGCGTTGTTTCATGGTGTTTTCCTCAATGAATGTGATATGCGAACATCCCGTGGCCCGCGAGGCGCCAGATCCGCTGCATCCGCTCCATGGGCGTGAGGCACATGGAAACGTCGGCAGGGACGTCGCTGCGGCAGATCAGCGGCGTCTGCACCGAAAGCCCGTCGGGTGACGTTGCGGTAAGGGTGCCGATGGTCTCCCCCTTACGCAGCGGCGCGAAAAGGAACCGCGGCAGCTCCGCCCGCAGCGTCGGCTGTTCGCCGCGTCTCAGCAGCAGCCGCGCCGGGATGGCCTCCGCCGCGCAGAGGGGCTCGGTGCCGGAGAGGACGGACAGCTCGTAGGAAGCCGTGATCTCCCGGTATTCCCAGTTCTCGAAGGCCCAGTCCAGCAGCGCGGCGTGGTCTGTCCAGTCGTCGGGATCCGAAATGGTCACGCAGACGAACCGGGTGCCATCCCGCTCGGCGCAGGAGACCAGGATCCGTCCGCAGGCCTCGGTATAGCCGGTCTTGACCCCGATACAGCCGTCGTAGGTGCGTAACAGCTTATTATGGTTTACATAAGTTAAGTTTTTTATTGTTATGTCATTTGTAGAGACGATTTCCCGAAAGGTGTTGTTCTCCATGGCATGGCAGGCCAGGAGTCCCAGCTCTTTTGCCGTAGACACATGCCCTTCGGCGTCGAGCCCGTGGGGGTTGCAGAAGTGGGTCTGCGTCAGGCCCAGCTCCGCGGCCTTCTGGTTCATCAGCTCCACGAATCCCTCCACCGTGCCGCCGCAGTAACGCGCCAATGCCAGCGCCGCGTCGTTGCCGGAGGCCAGCATCAGGCCGTAGAGCAGCTCTTCTACGGTGCAGGTCTCCCCCGCCTGCAGATACATGCTGGAGCCCTCCACGTCGGTGTCCTCGGGGAGGATCTTCACAGGATCGTCCAGATCACAATGCTCGATGACCACCAGGGCGGTCATGATCTTGGTGGTGCTGGCGATGCCCATGGGGGCGTCGGCGTTCTCGGCATACAGCAAGGTCCCGGTGTCCGCGTGCAGCAGCGCCGCCGCTCCTGCGGAGGTCTCCGGTGTATCCGAAACCGCGCTGACCGAGCCCGTCAGCGTGAGGAAAATCAAAGCCCCGCAAAGCCATCTCTTCATAAAAAGCACCACCCTTTCGGCAGTGCTTAGTATGGCCAGATGGCTGATTTTTTATTTTTATGAGTTCTTCCGCTTGTCGATGAACTGATCCACCCGATCCATGACGCTGGGAGCCATGTCGATGATGCGGTCCACGGTGTTGTTGGTGGGGGCGATGTTCATCATGCGCACGTTGCCGTCCTTGATGACGAGAAAGCCGATGGGCTCCACCTTGACGCCCGCGCCGGAGCCGGCGCCGATGCCCTTTTTCTCTCTGGTGGGGAATTCCGAGCCGCCGCTGGCGAAGCCGAAGCTGACCCGGGACAGCGGGATGAGGGTGATGCCGTCGTCGGTGTGGATGGCCTTGCCCACGACGGTGTTGGTGTCCACCAGCTCTTTGATCTTGTTCATGGTCGCGCTCATGACGACGGTGAGTTCGTTTTGATCCATGGTTTTCCGTCCTTTCCAGCCGCTCACGCAGCCTTTTTATGTTCAGACTTTTGTTTCAGATACCATACGAGGAGCTTCCAGACGAACACCAGGCCGATCCCGAGGATCTGCCCGATGCGGATGGTGAGAATGAGCCGCCCTTCGACGCCCATGGACTCCTCGGTGAAGTCCGCGTTCACCCGCACGTCCCGCTCCCGGATGTCCAGCGCCCGTGCCGCAAAGGGATACAGTCCCTCCAGCGCCGCGCTGATGGTGCCGTAGAGGGTGGCGGTCTGGTAGGGGTCCTTGGTCGCCACCAGCAGCCAGAGCCGAAACAGCTCCACCTTCAGTTTTTTCCGGAAGGTCGAGACCGCCTCCAAAGCCAGCCGGATCAGGGTGAAGATGAGATCCAAGGTGATCTTGGGCTTTTTCTTCTTCTTTTTCGGCTTCTTCTCTTTTTCGGGCTTTTCAGTTTTCGGTTTTTTGGGTTTCTTCGGCTTCTTCGGCAGGATCGTGAGTCGGACGGGCCCCGCCTTCACGCGCAGGAAGAACCCCTCCGGGTTATACTCCGCGTCCACGCCCACGGGCAAAAGCATCAATCCGATGAGCAGAAGCAGAAGAATCAGGAGAATCCAGAGTCCGACAGACAAATGACCTCACTCCTCGGCGGGCGCGGCTTCGGCGGTTTCGGCTTCGGTGACTTCGGGGATCTCGGTCTGCTGACCGCGGTTCTGCAGCTCCTCGATGGCGGCCTGGAGCTTCTCCGCCCCCTCGTTGGAGGCCAGATCCGGCAGCACCGGCAGCTGCTCCAGATCGGTGATGCCCATGGTGCGCAGGAAAAGCTTGCTGGTCTGGTAGAGCGTCGGTCTGCCCGGCGCCTCCAGCCTGCCGCAGGCCTCGATGAGCCCGCGCTCCAGGAGACTGGAGACGGTGTAGGAGCTGTCCACCCCGCGCACCTGGTCGATGTAGGCGCGGGTCACCGGCTGGAAATAGGCCACCACCGCCAGCGCCTCCAGCGCCGAGGCACTGAGCTTCGGCGGCTTGCGCTGCTCCAGGGCTCTTAATACATAAGTGGAAAACTCCGGCGCGGAGCAAAGCTGCAGACTGTCGTTCATCCGCACCAGACGGATGCCGCTGCCGCTCTCCTCATAGGCTGACTGCAGCTCCTTGGCGCAGCGGTGGATGGTCTCGGTATCCACCCCCAGCACCTGGCCCACTCTCGCGGCGGCGATGGGCTCGCCGGAGGCAAAGAGGATCGCCTCGATGGCGCTGATCAGCTCGTCGCTGTTCATTTCGTGTGTGGTTTTGATCTCTTCCATAGGGGTTTACTCTCCAACGGATTCCGCGATGGAATCCAGAATTTCTTCGGTTTGCTGTTCGCTGCCTGTGTAGCTGGCGACATAGGCGCCGTCCTGCTCCGAGAGCATCAGGCTGCCCATGCTGCACAGCTCCAGAACGGAGATGAATGTGGCCACCAGCTCGCTTCGGCTCTCGCAGCGGGCGTAGAGCTCCTTCAGGGTCATGTCGCCGTGGCTTCGCAGCAGATCGATCAGGTCACGGCTCTTGGTGCGGACGCTGTAGATGATCCGCTTCGGCGCGGTGAAGGTGGGAGCCTCTGCGACGGTGCCCTCCCGGGTGAAGACCCGCAGCAGCGCCTGCAGGAGATCCGCTTCCTCGATCCGGTAGCGGTACTCCCCTGCCTTTTTCGGCAGCGGCTCCGGCGGACGGGAAATATACTGGAAGCCCTTTCTGGAGGCCTCATCCAGCAGCGGCGTGACGCTCTTTAAGGCCGTCAGGGTGTCCTTGGCCTTCAGCTGCTCCAGGGAGGCGATCAGCTGTTCCAGCTCGGTGATCTCCTTTTCTTCCGTCAGGAGCATACGCGTCTTAATATATAATAGATAGCTCGCCATCTGGACAAACTCGCTGGCGATCTCCAGATCCAGCCGCTCCATCTCCGCGAGGTAGGCCAGATACTGATCCAGGATCTCGGAGATCTGGATGTCCCGGATCTCGATTTTATTCTTATGCAGCAGCAGGAGGATCAGGCTCAGGGGCCCCTCGAAATCCACCATGTCGCTCTTATCATGCACGATCCCCTCCAGGAAAAAGGTCGGATCGGCGTTCTTGTTCAGATTTTCAGGTGACAAGGCCATAACTCCAATTCGCAATGATAAACAGTTTGTCAAAGACCCAGCTGCAGGCGGCGCTCAGGGGTCTGCCCAAAACGCCGGTGGCCACCAGCGCCAGCATCAGCAGCATGCCGTAACGCTCATAGTGCATCAGGGTGGCGTACTGCCGGTCCGGCAGCAGGGAGAACAGGATCTTCGACCCGTCCAGCGGGCTGATGGGGATCAGATTGAAAATGGCGAGGGAGATGCTCAGATACGCGGTGGCGATGATGGTGCGCAGGATGAAGCCGGAATGATCCAGCTTCGCGTACAAAAGCCCGTAGAGGAACAGGAACACCACCGTGATCAAGACGTTCATCATGGGCCCCGCCAGCGCCGTGATCGCCATGCCGCGCTTGGGATTCTTGAACCGGTACATGTTCACCGGCACCGGCTTGGCCCAGCCGAAGTGGAACACCACCATCATCACCAGACCCATCCAGTCCATGTGGCGGATCGGGTTTAAGCTGAGGCGCCCCGCGTCTTTGGCGGTGGTGTCCCCCAGCCGATAGGCCACGAGACCGTGAGCCAGTTCGTGGAGGGTGATGCAGATCAGCGCCGGGAGGATGTACATTAAAATATCGGTGAGCACCGACCAGTCCAGTCCGTCCCATATGGTTTTTATGGTTTCCATAGAATTCTCCAAATTCCCTGTGTTGGTGAAAAAATATAAATACAGAGTAATTATACCAATTTCCGATCTAAAAAACAAGACAGCTGAAGAAAAACCCGATAGACCATACAAAAGTATTGACGAATTGCCCAAAGGATTTTTGTGTTATTTTTGTAACTTTTTTATTCTGAATTGTTATGTAAATTCCGCATCCTGTTCTTCATCGTTTAGTTGGAATAACTAACAAATACAGCCGTCTATTTTTAGATTATATGACGAAAATTCATCTATATTATCTATTTCGTCTAATTTACCACTTGAAGTCGACTAAGATAAATGCTATATTATGGATGCAAGGGCAAAAATTGGGTGTTTGCCCTACATCCTTACCTGCAGGGGGATATGTGCGATACAGAGAGACACGATAAACACTTCTCTGAATTTACTTAGGGGGAAAACTATTATGGCAAACTATGGTCTGAAAGCAGCTCTGTGGATTCTGGGACTGGCCGGCGAGCATGACGCCGACGGCGTTCTCAACTGGATCCTCGGCCTGCTTCCGTAACCGATCAAATGAAAAGAAAAGCACACCGTCTGGTGTGCTTTTTCTGCTTTTTTTGGGAGGACTCCCCTCCCCTGCCCCGCTTTTTTAACATCACAGGCGGAAAACTGCGGAGCGCAGAATTGGAGTTTATCTGCCAGACCCAAAGCGTGTCATTGCGAACCAGTCCGCAGACTGGTGTGGCAATCCGCATCCCCCGGCGGCGGAGTAATCATTAGCAGAACGTTGAGAACAAACGGATTTGCCCAACATTTTGCAAATAATCAGTCTGTACTGCAAGAGAACGGATTGCCACACCATACGTGACACCCCAAATCTATGATTTGGCTGGTGGAACTTATGCGTTAGCTGTGACGTCGGTCACTGGTTCGCAATGACACCATTCAGATAGGCGGTTGTCAAACATATTCGCCTCGCAACGCCCCGAACAACCGGAATTTGAAAACAAAAATCCGGAGCCGTTTGCACGGTTCCGGATTTGTGGTTTAATCGGAATACTTCTGCTCGAGATCCTCAAGGGTGGGATCCTTGGCCATGTTGTTGACGTCGGTCTCCAGGATCTGCTGGGTCATCTCCAGCTCCTTGAGGCGTTTTTCCTTGGCCTTCTTCCACCAGTAGTAGGCGATGCCGATGATGGCGAGAACCACCAGAGCGATGCCGAGGTAGAAGCTGTTGCTGCGGGTCACCTGCATGATGCGGTCGGCCGTATGGGTGAACACGGTGGAGAAATACCCCGCGGTGCTGCTGTAATACTGGTCGAAGTCCGCATTCATGTAGCCCTCGAAGATGCCCAGTGCCTCGTCGTCCAGAACGGACTTGGCGGCGTTGCCGGGAATGTAGTAATACCCGAAGCCGTCCTGGTCTGCGTCATAGATCAAAACGAGGAAGTGGCCGTCATCATCAAAGCGCTCGCTGTAGAGATTCTCTGCGAAGCTCTCCAGCTGGGCGTCGGTGGGCGCGTAGTTCCCGTCGATGGAGTCGGTGGTGTACAGATAAGGCTGCACGCCGGTCTTCTCGTAGAAGTATTTCATGCCGGACTGGAGGGTGGCGGTGCTGTTGAGGATCCGGGCGTTGTCCTCATAATAACCGGTGAGATTCACGATCCCAGAGGGCAGCGCCTCCCGGTTGGCGGTGGAGTTCATCACGCCGCCGGAGCTGCTGCCGGCCGATCCCAGCAGCAGGAACAGACCGATCACCAGGAACATGAAGATGGCAGCGACCAGACAGCCGATCCCGCTGCCGGAGCTGCTGGAGCTTCCGCCGGAGGAGGTGCCGCCTCCGCTGGCCTGGGTGGTGACCACCGTGGGCCCCGGGTGATAGACCGGGCCGACGTAGATCGTCCGCACCCTGGGTCTGGGATTGTGGGGCACGTTATAGCGCTGGTTGGCTCTGGGTGCGTAGTCTCTCACCGGGCGGGAGCCCGGGGAGGGGTAGAAGCTGCCGCCAAAGCCGCCGCTGCTGCCGAAGCTGCTGCCTCTGCTTCCGCCTCCGAAGCCGCCGCCGATCCGGCCGCCGCCTCCGCCTGAGGCATGGCCGCCGCCTCCGCCGACTCTTCCGCCGGGCATCTTACATGCCGAGCTCGGCCTTCAGTCTGGCGAGCTCGTCTTCCACGGCGTCATCGCTGGGGGCGGAGTACTTTTCCTCGAGCGTGATGAGGGTGGGGGCGGTCAGACCGTTGAGCTCAGCCTCAGCGTTGGCGCGGTCCAGCATCTCCTGGGCCTTGGCTTCCATTTTGTCAAAGGCGGCCAGAGAGCCATGGGCGCTCTCGGCAGCGGCAGTGGCATCGTTGATGCGGGCCTGGGTCTTGGCAACAGCCACGGTGGCCTTGATGTTGCTGCGGCGGGCCTGCAGGGTGGCCACGTCCTGAGAGAGCTTCTCATAGAGCTGGCGCATCTTGTCGGCGTTGGCCTTGGCAACGGTGTAATTGTTGGTGGCGGCGATGAGGGTCTTCTCCAGCTCCTGCTTCTTGGCGATCAGCTGGCGGGCGTCGCCCTCGTTGCCGGCGGCCAGAGCCTTCTTGGCAAGCTTCTCATACTTGTCAACGGCCTCCTGGGCGTCGTCCATCAGGCGCTTGCAGCGGGTCTCCTCGGCCATGACGCCGGCGGTCTCCTGCTTCACCTGGGCCAGGTCTTCCTTGGCCTTCAGCAGATACTGGTCGATCATCTTGGCGGGATCTTCCGCTTTCTCAAGCAGGGCATTGATGTTTGCGGAGATGATGTCGGCAAAACGGGAAAGAATGCTCATGGTACGTTCCTCCTAAAATAAAAATTATGGTTTTTTTGAACACATATTATAAACCAGTTGAATTATACCACAGAATGCTGTCTTGTGCAACAGGATTCAAAAAATTCACAATTTCCTGTACGTTTTTGTCCGGCTTTCTGTTACAATAGGGTCGAATCATTTTCAGGAGGCCGCAAACGTGGACAACCTGCTGCATAAATTGCAAAATCCGAAGCGAAAAGAACCGGACCTTCCGCCGAGACGGGAGGTGCCTGTTTTGGAGGCGGAGCCGGACACCGGACTCACCGAACAGCAGGCGAAAGAACGCCTGGAGGCCGGCTGGGCCAACACCCCGGTGGAGGGCGCCGGCAAGACCACCAGAGAGATCATCTTCTCCAACGTCTTCACCTATTTTAATATTCTCTTTTTCCTGCTGGCCCTGTGCGTCATTGCCGTCAGCTTCGTGCAGCCGAAGCTGCTGCTGAATCTGACCTTCATGGGCGTCATCATCATCAACACCGTCATCGGCATCGTCCAGGAGCTGCGATCCAAGAAAACCCTGGAGGAGCTCAGCGTCCTCACCGCCCCAAAGGCCACCGTGGTCCGGGAGGGGCAGGAGCGCACCATCGGCACGGCGCTGGTGGTCCGGGATGACATCGTCATCCTCGGCGCCGGCAACCAGATCTACGCCGACGCGGTGGTGGTCGCCGGGGAATGTTATGTAAACGAAGCCCTCATCACCGGCGAATCCGACGAGATCCACAAGCTCCCCGGGGATCAGCTGCTCTCCGGCAGCTTTGTGGTCAGCGGACAATGCAGAGCCAGACTCACCGAAGTGGGCGCCGACAGCTTTGTCAGCCGTCTGACCCTGGAGGCCAAGGCCGCCAAACCGCCGCAGCAGAGCGAAATGATGCGCTCTCTGCAGAACCTGGTCAAATGGATCGGGTTTCTGGTGATCCCGCTGGGAGTCATCATGTTCATCAAGGAATACCTCTGGCTGGAGCGTGACGTGCCCACGGCGGTGACCAGCACCGTCGGCTCCATCATCGGCATGATCCCGGAGGGGCTCTACCTGCTCACCAGTCTGGCGCTGGTGGCGGGCGTCCTGCGTCTTGCTCAAAGAAAGACTCTGGTGCACGAACTGGAGTGCATCGAGACGCTGGCGCGGGTCGACACCCTCTGCGTGGACAAGACCGGTACCGTCACCGAGAACAAGATGACCGTGGAGGACGTCCACCTGCTCTGCGAGGATCGCTTCGTGGAGGATGACGTGCGGCTCATCATGGCGGACTACGTCTACGCCATGCAGGCGGACAACGACACCATGGCCGCTCTGCGCCGCTACTTCACCGGCGAGGTGAAGCAGAAGGCCATCCACACGCTGCCCTTCTCCTCCGCGAAGAAATACGGCGGCGTCTCCTTCCACTCTGACGAGACCTATCTCCTGGGCGCGCCGGACGTGCTGCTGGCCCACCAGGATGTGGAGTTCGACGATCTGATCGAGAGTTACTCCGCCCAGGGCTGCCGCGTCCTGCTGCTCGGTATGTATGACGGAACCCTGGAGGATGATGTTCCCGACAAACCGCTGCTGCCCATCGCGCTGATCCTCTTGTCCAACAAGATCCGCGCCGAGGCGCCGGAGACCTTCGGCTACTTTGCCGAGCAGGGGGTGGCCATCAAGGTCATCTCCGGCGACAATCCGAGAGCGGTCTCCGAGGTGGCGAAGCGGGCCGGCATCGCAAACGCCGAGCGGTTCGTGGACGCCAGAACGTTGAAGACCGAGGAGGCCATTGCCGAGGCCGCGGAGGAATACACAGTCTTCGGCCGCGTGACCCCGGCCCAGAAGCGGCAGCTGGTGCAGGCCATGAAAAAAGAGGGCCACACGGTGGCCATGACCGGCGACGGCGTCAACGACGTGCTGGCGCTGAAGGAGGCCGACTGCTCCATCGCCGTGGCCAGCGGCAGCGACGTGGCCTGTCAGGTAGCGCAGATCGTCCTGATGGACAACAACTTCGCCTCCATGCCGTCGGTGGTGGCCGAGGGCCGACGGGTCATCAACAACATCGAGCGAAGCGCCTCGCTGTATCTGGTAAAAAACATCTTCACCTTCTTCCTGGCGTTCTTCACCCTGTTCGCCACGCTTCCGTACCCCTTCACCCCGGCGGCGCTGAGCATGGTCAACGGCGTCACCATCGGCGTGCCGTCCTTCATCCTGGCCATGGAGCCCAACGAAAATCGGGTCAAGGGGAAGTTCCTGCGAAACGTGATCTTCCGGGCGCTGCCCTGCGCCATGACGGATCTGGTGCTGATCGTGGGCGTGCTGCTGTTCTATATCGCCTTCAAGATCGACGACACCTCCATGAGTACCATCTGCACCGGCGTCATGGGCATCGTGGGTCTCATGATGGTGCACCGCACCAGCAAGCCCTACAACAAGCTGCGCATCGCCATGATGATCGCCCTGACCCTGGCTTTCATCATCGCCTTCTGTTTCCTGCCGGAGATTTTCATTCTCAAGAAGCTGGACTTCTCCAGCGCGCTGATCCTCATGGTTTTCGGCGCCCTGGCCTGGCCGCTGCTGACGGTGTTCAGCCGCCTCAACGACCAGCTCAGAGACAAGATCCAGGAGCTGGCCGCCAAACGGGCACAGAGACAATTCTAATAACAACACCTCGCTGTAAGATTCGCAGCGAGGTGGTTTCTTTTCAAATTCTAGTTTAGCGGGATGCTGGATGATGCTGTGCAGCCCTTAGCGCCCTCGGAGAGGGAGCTGTCGAGCGCAGCGAGACTGAGGGAGGGAACGTCGGACAAAGGAAGAAACAAATGGAGTGCTGCCTGTACGGAAAGGCTCGCTCCCTCAGTCACGGCTATTTCCCGCCGTGCCAGCTCCCTCGCCGAGGGAGCCGTGTGGGATTTCCAGCGCCCCGTTAAACTCCAATGTGCATTTTCATCCGACAAAAAAACCGCAGGCCGAAGCCTGCGGATTCTTATTTATGGGGGTTGCCTTATGCCTTGCTCTTAGCCTTGCTCTGCTTGGAGAAGGTGCCGATGCCCTCGATGACGAGGATGATGGCCAGGATGAACATGGCGGCGGCGAAGACCAGCTGGAAGTAGTGGCCCCACATGGGAGCGCCGCCCTCTGCAGCAGCAGCGGCCAGAGCGCCGGAAGCGATGCCCTTGATCTTGCCGATGATGGTGATGGCCAGGCTGGTGAGCGTGGCGCAGAGCATGAAGATCATGGGGATGATGAACATTCTGTTATTCTTGCCCACGTTGCCCAGCCAGGCGGCGACGGCCATGAGGGCCAGGCCGGCCAGCAGCTGGTTGGCAGCGCCGAACAGACCCCAGATCTGGCTGAGGGACAGACCGCCCAGCACGCAGCCCACGATGACCATAAACAGGGTGCCGACCAGCGGATAGGCCAGGAACTTGCGGATACCGGTGGCATCCTTGTAGCTCTTCTCGCCGTCCTTCAGGAACAGCTCGGAGAACATGTAACGGCTCAGACGGGTGCCGGAGTCCAGAGAGGTCAGCGCGAAGACGGAAACCGCCAGGGTCAGCAGGGCGTAGATGGTCTTGTAAACGGTGGTGGTGTCCGCGCCGAACATGGTGGCAATGCCGCCGGCGAAGGCAGCGGAGGGAGAACCGAAGGGGTTGTTCTCGCCGGTCCACTTCTCGAAGACCATGCCGACAGCGATCAGGGAGATGATGCCCAGAGCAGACTCGATGAGCATGGCGCCGTAGCCGATGGGCTTGGCGTGGGCCTCATTGTCCAGCTGCTTGGCAGTGGTACCGGAGGCAATCAGGCTGTGGAAGCCGGAGCAGGCGCCGCAGGCAACCGTGATGAACAGGGCCGGGAACAGGGTGCTGCCGTTGGCGAGCTTCCATCCGGCGAAAGCAGGAATGGTGAAGGTTGCGCTCTTGCTGAAGGCAGCGAACACGATGCCGAAAACGGCGATCAGCATCATGGCGTAAAGTAGATAGCTGGACAGATAGTCACGAGGCTGAAGCAGGATCCACACGGGAACCAGAGAGGCAATCGTGATGTACAGACCGATCAGGACGATCCAGGTCGTGCGGTTGAACGCAAGGCCGACCTTCAGGCCGAAGATGACGATGGCGACCACGCCGATCAGACCGATGATGGTGGCGGGCAGGGTGCCCAGGCCGGCACGGTTGGTCAGCAGACCGTAGATAATCGCCAGGACGATGAAGAGCATGGAGATCATCGCGGTGGTCTCGTTGCCGGTGACATTGGCGCCGGACGTGATGACAGAGGCAGCCTCATTGGACATGAAGGTGCCGGCAACCACGTTAACAAAGGAAGCGATAACCAGGATCAGAACCAGAAGCGCAAAGATGAGGAAGAGGGTCTTAGCCTTCTTGCCCATGGTATCGCCGATGATCTCGCCGACGGACTTGCCGCCATGGCGGACGGACGCGAACAGCGCGCCGAAGTCATGCACACCGCCGACGAAAATGCCGCCGAGCACGCACCACAGGAAAACCGGAACCCAGCCGAAGACCGCCGCCTGGATGGGGCCGTTGATGGGGCCTGCGCCCGCGATGGACGAGAAGTGGTGACCCATCAGAACCGCCGGTTTTGCCGCGACGTAGTCGACGCCGTCGGTCATGGTGTGCGCAGGAGTCTTCCGGGTGGGATCGATACCCCACTGCTTCGCCAGCCAGGAACCATAGGTTACATAGCCGATGACCAGGAGGACGATTGCAGCCAGAATGATGAATAATGCTGTCATTGTTTTCTCACTCTCCTATAAAATTGATTCCCCGGGAACTCTCCAGAGTTCCCATTTTGGTAAACGACGAATCTGTAGGTTCAGCGTTTACCTAAGAAAAATATTTTGCAGGAGCTTTTTCAGGTCGGCGCCATGGCGGTTTGTGGCGGGTTTCCCGGTGGAAAGCTCGAATGCACCCAGTTTGAGATTGCTCCAACCCTGGAAGCCGTGGGCATAGCCCTTGCTCCGGTTGGTGTGCTTGATGATTTTTTTGGTATCAGCGGGCAGCGTGTCTGCCAGCAGCAGGAAGGTGACGTCGGAATTTCTATGGTTCTTTCCCGGATTCACTTGGGCGATGGCCTCGTCCCAGGCAGTCTCAATGAGAGACTTCACCGTTTCCGCATCCGGCTCCGAAGCAGCGTAGAAAAAGACGTACTCGTTGGAGTCCATCTCCCACATCTTCGCCTCCTTGATCAGGAGGTAGGATTCCCCATGGGCGTGGAACTCCGCCTTGGCAAAGAAGGGAGCGGTGTTCTCCCGCACGACGTTGTAGTAACGGGTATAAGACGCGACCAGTCGATCCAGCGCCTCTTCCAGCGTCATGCAGAATTCCTCCTTTTTCCATCTTATCCCTATTTCCAGCCTATTTTAGTCCTCTCATAGCAAAAATGCAATAGGTTTTTGCAGAATTTTTAACAGATTTTTTGATGGATAACTTCTTTTTTGCCGATTTTGGTCGGTTATTAGACGTACCGGATGGCGGTTTCCTGGTCCGGCGAGCGGACATAGCCGATTTCGGCGTTTTCGCAGCGATTTCCAAGTGCTTCCAGCAGTGCCTTGCTGAGCCGCTCGGTGGCCAGGCGGATCTGGGCAAGCTCCTGCTCCCCTTCGCCGCAGATCACCACGCTCTCCATGGGGATGCCCTGGTTGCAGCAGCCCATGCGGGCGTTGACCAGCTCCACTCTCCGGAAGCAGCGGGTGACAGCGCCGTAAGGCAGGTAGTAGACCTTGCGGCCGGATTTGAAAAACAGATGCTCCCCGCCCAGCTTCGCCGGGGTATAGTCCTCGGCGGCAGCGTATTCCTGCTCCAGGGCGGCGGCCTCTGCGGTAAGATCTTTCTGCAGCGGAAGGAATTTCATGGTTGTCCTCCTCTTTCTTCGCTTTTGCCTGCTAATACGGCAGTTTGATAATACGACTATTTTTTCACATTTTAGCACTTCTGATACATCATTTCAAGTATCACTTTCCGTTTTATGTTTCAACCGGAAACAGAAAAATCCCGCAAAGCGCTGCTTTGCGGGATGATTTCATTTCGTGAATCAGATTTTATACTGCGCAAGAGACTCGGGGGCGTTGTCGGGATCGACGGAGAGGCTGACGGTGAAGGTCACGCCCTCCTTCTCGGAGAAGGCGTTCAGCCACTGGACGAAGTCCACGATGCCTTCCATCTCGACGCCGGGGATCATCTTGGTGAAGTTGTCGATGAAAATATGGGTGATGTCATAGTTGCCTGCGTGCAGACCGCTGAGCAGACCCTTGAAAAATTCCGCGGTACCGATGGCGTAATCGCTGGCGAAAACCAGACGCGCCTGGGGCGGGATGTCGTAAGTAAGTTTCTTATCCTTCTCGATGCAGACGATGGAGCCGTTCTCGGTATCCAGCGCGGTGCGCACCATATCGATCAGGCGTTTCGTCTTTCCGGAGCCTTTCAGACCCATAATCAGCTGAACCATGTTTGGTCACACTCCTTTGTGGTAGATTCAGGCAGCTGCCTCAGGATGGATCTCATCCTGAGAACAGCTTACCACGTTTTCAAAAATTTCGCAAGGGGAGATTATTCCACACCGGGCTTTTCCAGCAGGCGGAACATGTTCTTCTTGTATGCCTCCACGCCGGGCTGGTCGAAGGGGTTGACGCCGGACATATAGCCGGAGATGCCGCAGGCCAGCTCGAAGAAGGTGACCAGCTCCGCAAAGCCCACCTCGTCCCGCTTGTCGGCGATGACTTCCAGATTCGGCACGCCGCCGGAGATGTGGGCAGCCTTGACCGCCTCCTGGGCCACGCGGGCGATGTCGCTGAGCTTCCGGCCGGCCAGATAGTTCAGCTGGTCGGGGTCGCCCATGGCGAAGGGCACGCTGAAGTCCGTCAGCGGCTCGCGGAAGGAGACCACGGTCTCCATCAGGGTGCGGGGGCCGTCCTGGACATACTGGCCCATGGAGTGCAGGTCGGCGTTGTACTCCACGCTGGCGGGGTAGATGCCGATGCCGTTCTTGCCCTCGCTCTCGCCGTAGAGCTGCTTCCACCACTCCGCCATGTAGCGGAAGGTGGGCTCGTAGCAGGCGAGGATCTCGATGCTCTTGCCGGCCTGACGATAGAGATGCTGTCTGGCGGCGGCGTACTGCCAGGCGGGGTTCTCCGGAGATCTCTGATCCATGGCGGCAAAGGAGGCGATGGCGGCGTCGATCACCTTTGCGGCGTCGATGCCGGCGGCGGCCATGGGCAGCAGGCCCACGGCGGACAGCACGCTGTAACGGCCGCCCACGTCGTCGGGAACCACGAAGGTCTCCCAGCCCTCCTCATCGGCCATGCCCTTCAGTACGCCGCGGCGGGCGTCGGTGGTGGCGACAATACGCTTTTTCGCCTTCTCGGGGCCGTACTTGGCCTCCAGCAGGCCGCGGAACATTCGGAAGGCCAGGGCCGGCTCCAGAGTGGTGCCGGATTTGGAGATCACATTGATTTCAAAGTCCTTCTCCCCCAGCTCCTCCAGCAGCACAGACAGGCTGTCGGGAGACAGGGAGTTGCCCGCGAAGATGATCTGCGGGTCGCCGGCCTGGGGCTTCGGACGCAGCAGCTCGATGGCGCCCTTGGCACCCAGATAGGAGCCGCCGATGCCCACGACCACCAGGACCTCGCTTCTGCCGCGGATACGGCTCGCGGCAGCGATGATCTGCTTGAGCTCTTCTTCCTTCACTCTCTGGGGCAGGCCCAGCCAGCCGGTGAAGTCCGCACCGGCGCCGGTTTTCTCGGCCAGGGTCCGGTGGGCGGCGGCAGCTGCGGCATAGTCGGGGCCAGCTGCGTCGAAGAACGATTTCGCGCCGGAAAGGTCAACTTTCAGCATAATGATTTCCTTCTCTCTTCATAGTATTGAGTAGATGTTTTTATTATACACGATCCTGAAAACTTCGCAACAGAAAAGTGGAATTTTTCCAAAGGAATCCGCTTTCTGCTCAGGGGATCCCAAAGCGGCAGATGCTGCCCCATCGGGCAGGCCCGGATCAGGAGAAGTACTTCCCCGCTTCCTCCGGCTTGTAGATCTCCTTCTCGGTGACGATGCCGGTGACCAGCTCCGGCGGCGTGATGTCAAAGGCCGGGTACCAGCCGCCGACGCCTTCCATGGTGATTTGAGTACCCAGGAGTTCCTTCACCTGCTGGGGATCCCGCTGCTCGATGGTCACCGTGGAGATGTCCCTATGCTTCGGATCCGGGGTGCCGGTGACATAGTACGGGACACCGAAGTGCTTCGCCGCCAGGGCGATCTGCAGGGTGCCCACCTTGTTCACCACATGGCCGTCCAGGGTGATCACGTCCGAGGCGGAGGTGAAGAGATCGACGCCCAATTCGTGCATGGCCCAGGCGGGCATGTTGTCGGTGATGACCCGGACATCGAAGCCCATGTCGCAGACCACCGAGGCCGTGAGCCGCGCCCCCTGGCAGTAGGGCCGGGTCTCCGGGCAGAGGACGCGGATGGTCTTCCCCTGCTCCCTGCAGGCCCGGAGGATCATGCCCACCACGGTGCCGCCGAAGCACTGGGTCATGACGGTGCCGCCGTCGGGGATCTGCTCCGCCAGAAGCGCGCCGATCCGGGCGTATCTGGCGTAGTTGCCGTTTAAGTACTCCACCGCGAAGCGGAAGGCCGCCTCGGTCAACACTTCTCCCCGCTCGCCCCGGTCGATCAGGCCGCAGAGCACATCACAGCTGCCGCTGACGATGCCCTCCATCTGGGCAGAGGTGGTGGGTCTCGCGTGGGAAAGCGTATAGGCTGCCTGCCGGAGCGCAGATTTCAGTCTTTCGGGGTCTCGCTCCCCTTCCAGCCTGTTCGCCGCCAGCGCCATGCCCATGGCCGCCGCCGCGTAGGGGCCCTCGCTCTGGGTCACCATATCGCGGATGGCATCGGCCACCGCCTGCACCGAATCGCAGGTCACGTGCTCCGTGCGGATGGGGTAGATCCGCCGATCCAGCAGCCGCACGGTGCCGTTTTCGTACCAGGCCACGTTTTCATATCGCTGCAGGAACGCCAGTCCCTGATCCTGCCGCTCAAAGTTCATACTGCTTCGCCGCCTTTTTGAAGACATTGGCCACGGACGTGCCGGTGTGGAGCTTTTTCCGTTTCAGGATCAGCGCAGCGCCGGTGTCGATCAGCAGCATGTCCAGCTTCTGCCGGAGCCCCGGGTCGGTGACAGAGGTGACCTCCAGCACCTTGGAATCTCCCACCGTGCGGCGAATCAGCTCCGTGCCGGCATAGCCGAGGCTGTCGGCCATGATCTGATCGATGTACTGCTTCCGGAAGGCCTCCTGCCGGTACAGCGGCAGGGTCACCCGGCGGTCGTATTCCCGCTCCAGCTCCGCGCGGAACCCGTCAGAGACACTCACCACAGCCTGCTCGATCCACTTCAGGAAGGCGGTGTTTTTCGGCTCGGTGCAGCGCTTGTTGGCCCAGGCGAAGATCAGGTTGCCGATGACGTTGCCGACATCGTAGCCCATGGGGCCGTAGAAGGCGAACTCCGGGTCGATGACCTTGATGCCGGTGAGATTCACGAAGATGCTGCCGGTGTGGAGGTCGCCGTGGATCAGCGCCTGGGGACAGTTTAAGAAACGATCCCGCAGGTATGCCGCTTCCGCCTGCAGCTCCGAATTATCGTAGAGCCGCTCTTGGACAAACTCCTCCGTCCCCGGGGTGAGGACGTTGCGGTTTTTGTAGTCCCAGTAAGGCTCCGTCAGCACCAGATCCTCGGTGATGTCACAGAGCTCCGGGTTGGTGAACCGCTTCACCAGCGCTTTTTTCTGCTGCCGATCCAGCACCAGATCCGTGGTGGGCAGCAGGGTTTTGGCGAGGAAGGACGCGATCTGCTCCGGGAACCGGGGGAAGGTCTCCCCTGCCAGCAGCGCCAGCCGGAGGTTCCGGTAGTCGGAGACATCCTCCATGGTGATGGCGCACATGGATTCACAATAATCATAGACCTTCGGCACGCAGCCCGGGGCGAGGCGCCCTTCGATTCTGAGGATCTCCGACTCAATGCGGCTGCGGCTCATGTCCAGCGGCCTGCCCGAAGAGCGCAGCAGCTTGTCCGCCTGCTTCACCACCAGTGACCTGCCGGAGTCCACATCCCGGACGCGGAACACATAGTTGATGTTCCCGTCGCCGATCTCCGCCGCAGTCAGATATGCCGTTTCAGAAAAGAAATCCGTCCGTTCTTTTACGAATCGCAGAACACTCCCGGTGTCCAGAAGAAAATGCCGATCAAATTCCGAAGCCATACCGCCGCCTCCTTGTTTTTTTCTTCAGTATAACACACAATTCCCCATAAAAAAAGACACCCCGGAGGGTGTCTTTTTTTATGATTTGGTTGCTTACTTCCGCTCGGCCATCTGACGGATCTCGATTCTCTTGCGTCTGGCTTCCTTGAACTCGGGGAACACCTTGGCGCGCTTCTCGTAATCGATGCTCTCGTTGTAGGTGAGCTTCTTGAGGTGGATGGCGTCGAACTTGCAGCGGGTGGTGCAGACGCCGCAGCCCAGGCACTTGTTGGGATCGACCCAGGAGGCGCCGCAGCCGAGGCAGCGGGAGGCTTCCTTCTTCATCTGCTCCTCGCTGTAGGCGAGACGGTCGTCACGGAAGGTGCAGGCCTTGGACTTATCCTTCTTCGGCACCTGGCGCTTGACCTTGTTGTTGGCGCGCTTGACGGAGTCGAAGTCCACGTTGTCCTTATCGAAGGCGTGGTAGGTGAGACGGTCACGGCCGATGGTGAGGCTCTGACCCGGGTGCACGTAGCGGTGGATGGAGATGGCCGCCTGCTTGCCCTGGGCGATGGCGTCGATGGCGAACTTGGGTCCGGTGTGGACGTCGCCGCCGACGAAGATGTCTTCCTGCGCAGTCTGATAGGTCATCTCGTCCGCAGCCACGCGGCCCTTCTCGTCGGGCTTGATGGCGCCGAGATCCAGCTTACCGAAGTCCATGCGCTGGCCGATGGCAGCCAGGATGGTGTCGCACTCGACCTTCTTGCCGTCCTTGCAGACAAGAGCCTTGACCTTGCCGCGGCTGACTTCGACCTTCTCGGGCACGTGCTCGAACACGAACTTGACGCCCTCTTCCTTGGCCTCCTCGACCTCGGCGGGATCGGCCTTCATGTCCTTCTCGGTGCGGCGATAGGCCACGGTGACCTCCGCGCCCAGACGCACAGCAGCGCGGGCCACGTCCATGGCCACGTTGCCGCCGCCGACCACGACGACCTTCTTGCCGACCTCGGGAGCTCTGCCGGCATTGACTTCACGCAGGAAGTCCACGCCGCCCATGACGCCGTTGGCGTCCTCGCCGGGGATGCCCAGCTCGGCGGACTTCTGCGCGCCGATGCCCAGATAGAAGGCATCGTAGCCCTGCTTGCGCAGCTCGGCAATGGTGACGTCCTTGCCGACCTCGACGCCGCACTTGAAGATGACGCCCAGTTCCTTCAGAACGTCGATCTCGGCGTCCAGAACGCTCTTCTCCAGACGGAAGTTGGGGATGCCGTAACGGAGCATGCCGCCGGGCTGCTCGTTCTTATCGAAAACGGTGACGGAGTAGTTGTAGGTGGCCAGGAAGTAGGCGCAGCTCAGACCAGCAGGGCCGGCGCCGATGATGGCGACCTTCTTATCGCTGTAGTCATAGGGTCTTCTGGGAACGAAGCGCTTGCTGCGATCCAGCTCCTGGGCAGCGATGAACTTCTTGATCTCGTCGATGGCCACGGGGGCATCGATGTCGCCGCGGGTGCAGACTTCCTCGCACTTGCGGTTGCAGATGGCGCCGCAGACGGCGGGCAGCGGATTCTCTTTCTTGATCAGCTCCAGAGCCTCCAGGTAACGGCCCTCGGAGGCCAGCTTGATGTAACCCTGAACGGCGATGTGCGCGGGACATGCAGTCTTGCAGGGCGCGGTGCCTTCGGGGGAGATGTACTCGCGGTTGGAGCGGTGATCCACGTTCCAGCGGTCCGGACCCCACTCGAGGTCGTCGGGCAGCTCGTGATACTCGTGGACGATGGGCTCCTTGCTGCAGAGCTTCTGACCCATCTTGATGGCGTTGTTGGCGCAGTGATCCGTGCAGCGGCCGCAGGCGACGCACTTCTCGGGATCGATCTCAGCCACGTAGTTGCTCTTGGTGAAGTTCGGGGTGTTGAAGTACTGGGTCACGCCCAGAGCGAGGCAGCTCTCCACCTGGCAGTTGCAGATGGCGAAGGTCTCGCCGGAGTGCAGGGTGGTGATCTGGTGCACGCAGCCGATGTCGTCGGCGCGCTTGATGATGGCCTTGGCCTCGTCAACGCTGACGGGTCTGCCCCAGCCGTTGTGGGTGAACAGGTCGGCGATGCGGCCCATGAACAGGCAGTAATCCTCATCCAGGTCGCCGGCACCCTCGCCCATCATGCGGCGGACGCGGCGGCACTGGCAGGGCGCGATGTTCAGGTGGCCCTCATTGTCCTCGATGTACTTGGAACATCTCTCGTTGTCCACCTTCTGCGCATCGGCGGGGATGGCGCTCTCCACGGGGATGACGCGCATGACGCCGGCGCCCATGGGGGTGTTCATCGCGTGCTCTTCCTGGCTGGTGGTGGCGTGCTGATGGAAGGCGTAAGCGATCTCGGGATGTGCCTCGACAAAGGGCTTGTTCGAGAGCAGGAACTCGAAGATGCCGGGGGTGTAGGGCGGCAGGAGGTAGATCTCCAGGCCGACCTTCGGCACGATGACCTGCACCACGAGGCCGATGGCGGTGATCTCGTGGAGGATCTCCTTGGTCTTGGCGATGGACATTTTCGCTCTCCGGGCGATGCCGGGAACGAAGGCAGGCTTCATGCTGATCAGCGCCTGCATGACCGTGATCTGATCATCGGTGATCCACTGCTCGAGCGCCTTATACTCGGCGCAGTCGGGCGTGATTTTGTAGAGACCATCGTTGATCTTCTCACATAGTCTGATTAGATTCGGTCTAACTTCCAAAAATAACCCCTCCTAAAAAATGTGCTTTCAAGTCTTACAAATTTTACCAACGATAAACGTGCTGGTTTTGTACACTTAGTATAATATTTCACAAAGCAAATGTCAATGGTTTCTCGCAAATCCAACGGTTTGTGAGCCATTTTTCCATCCTTTGTATCGCCGGTTTCGAGTGGAAAGAGAAAATAGAATCTTAGGTATTTACATAATATACATTATGTAACTCTATATGGTACAAGATTTGCTTGTTTTGAAAAAGCCTTGCCATGTGTTCCGGAATGTGCTAAAATATATGCGCGAATTTTTATTAGAGGAGTTGGAACCCCATGTCCGGACATTCCAAATGGCATAACATACAGAAGACGAAGGGCGCGCAGGACGCCAAGCGCGCGCAGGCCTTCACCAAGATCGCCCGCGAGATGATCGTGGCGGTCAAGGAAGGCGGCAGCGGCGACCCGGCGAACAATTCCCGCCTCGCCACCGTCATCGCCAAGGCCAAGGCCGTCAACATGCCCAATGACAACATCAAGCGCACCATCGAAAAGGCGCTGGGCAGCGGCAACACCGATAACTACGAGTCCATCACCTACGAAGGCTATGGCCCCTGCGGCGTGGCCATCATCGTGGAGACCATGACCGACAACCGCAACCGCACCGCCTCCGAGGTTCGCCACTACTTCGACAAGTACGGCGGAAACATGGGCGCCACCGGCTGCGTGTCCTGGAGCTTTGACAAGAAGGGCGTCATCGTCGTGAACAACGAGGACGGCGATCTGGAAGAGGATGTGGTCCTGGAGGCTGCCCTCGAGGCCGGCGCCGACGACATGGTCACCGAGGAAGGCGTGTTCACCATCTACACCGATCCCGACGCCGTGGCTGCCGTGGCCGAGTATCTCACCAACGCCAAGTACGAGCTGCTCTCCGCCCAGGTGGAAATGGTGCCCCAGAACACCGTCTCCGTCACCGGTGAGGACGACGTCAAGAACCTCCGCAAGATGCTGGATATGTTCGAGGATAACGACGATGTCCAGAACGTCTGGCACAACTGGGAAGAGGACGAATAAGCCCCTCCCCTATCAAAAAACCAACCGAGGTATGCGTAATTGCGTACCTCGGTTTTTATTGTGTTTTGTCGTGGTAGAGAATGTCTGAAACCTCGCAATCAAGGATAAAACAAAGCGTGTCCAGCGTTTTGGTCGTAATGGGTAAGCCCTGTTTCATGCGATGCAGGGTATTGGCGGATATTCCTTCTTTATAAATCAGATGATACTCTGTTATGCCGCGTTTCAACAGCGTCTCATAAAATGGCGCATAGGAGATCATTGTCAATCACCAGAATTAGAGTATCATACTTAATCTCTTGACTATGCTCAATATATTGAGTATAATATGTAATGTGATTTCTTTTATTCAATTAAGAATCGCAAAACTTCTGTTTGAAAGAGGGAAAAAGAATGGCTGCAAATCCAAAATGTCCCAAATGCGGAAGCACGCATGTTCAGCTTTCTGTTGAAAAAGGAGGCCATGGCTGTCTCTGGACAATTCTATTCGGAATGTATTATATATTACTTGTCTTGGTAAAGTGGACTATCGGGATATGCATTCTGATCTGCTACGATTGGTGGATGGCCATTATTAAAGCGATCGCAAAGAAAGAATACGTATGGAAATGCAAAAGATGGTTCTCAGGGAAAAAGAAAACCTTCTATTGCCACGATTGCGGGTACAATTTCACTAGGTGGTAAATCCTCCACGGGACGTCGAGGACGCCGTCCCCTACAAATCCATTTTGCAGTTTTCAAAAATCGCCATAGACAAACATCCCGTGCCTTTTATCGGCACGGGATGTTTTATTCTTTTGAAATCACACCACGCGGACGCGGATGACCTCGGGGATGGCGCGGAGGGCGGCAATCTGCTCAGCGGTGAGCTCGCCGTTTAAGTCGATCATGGCGTAGGCGTACTCGCCGTAGGCCTTGTTGATCATGTTGTCCACGTTCAGACCGGTGCTGCAGGCGATGTCCAGGAACTGGTTCAGCATCTTCGGCACGTTCTGGTGGAGGATGCAGAGTCTGCGCAGGCCCATGCGCTCCAGGGTGGCGTCGGGGAAGTTGACGGAGTTTTTGATGTTGCCGTTTTCCAGATAGTCATAGAGCTCGTGGGCGGCCATGACGGAGCTTTTCTCCTCGCTCTCCGGGGTGACGGCGCCCAGATGCGGCATGCAGATGATGTTCTCCACGCCGATGAGCTTTTTGTTGGGGAAATCGGTGACGTACTTCCCAACTTTGCCGGATTTCACGGCCTCGATCATATCGTCGTCGTTGACCACCTCGCCCCGGGACTCGTTGATGATGCGGACGCCGGGCTTCATCTTGGCGAAGGCCTTGGCGTTCAGCATCCCCTTGGTGGACTCGGTATAGGGCACGTTGATGCTGATGTAGTCGGACTTCATATAGACCTCATCCACGTCCACCGCGTGCTCCACGCTGCGGCTGAGACGCCAGGCGGCGTCCACGGAGAGGTAGGGATCGTGGCCGATGACGTTCATGCCCAGCTTCACCGCGATGTTCGCGATCAGCGAGCCGATGGCGCCGAGGCCGATGACGCCCAGGGTCTTGCCCATGAGCTCCGGGCCGGAGAAGGCGGCCTTGCCCTTTTCCACCAGATTGGGGATGTTGTCCCCCTCGTCCTTCAGTCCCTTGACCCAGTCGATGCTGCCGAGGACGTTTCGGGAACTCATGACCAGAGAGCAGAGGATCAGCTCCTTCACCGCCTCCGCGTTGGCGCCGGGGCTGTTGAAGACCACGATGCCCTTCTCGCAGCACTTTTTCAGAGGGATGTTGTTGGTGCCGGCGCCGCTGCGGGCGATGGCCACCAGCCCCTCCCCGAAGGGATAGTCGTGCAGATTCGCGCTGCGCAGCAGGATGCCGTGGGGATTTTCGACGTCCTCCCCTACCATGCAGCCCCGCTCCACCAGCGCGTCGATGCCGCGCTCGGCGATGTGGTTCATGGTTTGGATCCGGTAGGGTTTATGTTCCATGGTGTTCGACCTCAAATTCTTTCAGATACTTCAAAAGCGCGTCCACACCCGCCATGGGCATGGCGTTGTAGAGAGAGGCGCGCATGCCGCCTGCCACTCGGTGACCCTTGAGATTCAAAAGGCCCCGTGCCGCGGCGCCGGCGACAAACTCCGCGTCCAGCGCATCATTGCCGGTGCGGAAGGTGACGTTCATATCGGAGCGGGAGCCGGGCTTCGCGTTTGCGTGGAAGAGGCTGCTGTTGTCCAGATATTCATAGACTCTCGCGGCCCGTTCATGCTTGATCTGCTCCATGCCGTGGACGCCGCCCTGTTCTTTCAGCCAGTCCAGCACCAGACCCAGGATGTAGATGCACCAGCAGGGCGGGGTGTTGAACATGGAATCCTTCTCGATCATCCGCTGATAGCTGAGCATCAGGGGCGTCTCCGGCCGCTCATGTCCGGCGAGGGATTTGTCGATCATCACCACGGTGAGTCCGGCGGGGGCCATGTTCTTCTGGGCGCCGGCGTAAATGAGGCCGAATTTCGAGACCTCCACCGGACGGGATAGGATGTCCGAGGACATGTCGCTGACCAGCGGCACGCTGCCGGTGTCCGGCACATACTGCCACTCGGTGCCGTAGATGGTGTTGTTGGCGCAGTAGTGGAAATAGGCGGCCTCGGGATCCAGCTTCAGCTCCGACTGAGACGGGATGTAAGTGTGCTTCGCCTCGGTGGTGTCCGCCGCGCGGTTCACGGTGCCGAACTTCTCTGCTTCCTTGGCCGCGCTGCCCGAAAAATGCCCGGTCACCGCGTAGTCCGCGCTGCCGCCCACCGGCAGCAGGTTCAGCGGGACCATGGAGAACTGGGTGGAGGCGCCGCCCTGGAGAAACAGGATCTCACGGCTCTCCGGCACGTTCAGAGCTTCCCGGAATTTCTGCTTGGTCTCGTCGAAGATCTCCGCGTAGACCTTGCTCCGGTGGCTCATCTCCATGACGGACATGCCGCTGCCGTTGTAGTTCAGCATCTCCGCCTGGGCCCGCAGCAATACCTGCTCCGGCAGCACCGACGGCCCGGCCGAGAAATTGAATACCTGATCTCTGTCCATGGCTGCACTCCTAATGTAATGCTTTACTTCAGTGAAAAATATAACACAAATTGGATGCGCTCGTCAAACCAAATTCCCGACAAGGTTTTGCCCCTCGACCCCTGTGATTTCGACATTTCTCACAATTCCGTGGAGGAAATCACCCTCGGCAAGAACGGTGCAGTAGTTGGGGCTGTGGCCCTGCCAGCGTCCGGCCTGCTCCGTCTCGAACAGAACCGGGAGGGTACGGCCGATCTGGGAGGCCAGATACGCCTGCCTCGTCTCGTCCGCCACCTTCTGCGCCGCGTGGGCCCGGTCGTTCTTCACCTTGTGGGTCAGCTGCTCCGGCATGGCGTCGGCCCTGGTGCCGGGGCGGCGGGAGTACGGGAACACGTGCACCTGGGAGAATTGGATCTTCCTGAGAAACGCCAGGGTGGCCTGCTGATCGTCCTCCGTCTCCCCCGGGAAGCCGGTGATGAGATCGGCGGTCAGGGCGCAGCCGGGGAAGTATTCCCGCAGCAGCTCGGTGACCTTGGTGAACGCCGCGGTGTCATACTTCCGGTTCATTCTATGCAGGGTCCGGTCGCAGCCGCTCTGGAGGGAGAGGTGGAAGTGGTCGCAGACCTGTCCGGAGGCGGCGATTCGCTTGCAGAATTCCTCGGTCACCACCGTGGGCTCCAGGGAACCCAGCCGGATCCGAAGCCCCGGTGCTGCCTCGGCGGCGGCGCAGATGGCGTCGGCCAGATTGGGCTTCTCAGGCAGATCCACCCCGTAGGAGGCGATCTCAATGCCCGTGAGCACCAGCTCCCGATAGCCCTCGGAAGCGAGCTTTTCGCAGTGGCGCTTGATGGCCTCGATGGGCAGGCTGCGGAGTCTTCCTCTGGTGTAGGGAATGATGCAGTAAGTACAGAAGTTCACGCAGCCGTCCTGGATCTTCAAAAAGGCCCGGGTGCGGCCGCCCAAGGCGCCGGAGGGCAGATCCTCAAAGATCCGCCGCTGGAAGGGATCGTCCACCTCGGTGATCTGTTTGCGCTCCGAGAGGGCTTTCAGAATATCCTCCACGAACGCCTCCTTGGCGCCGCTGCCGTGGATGACGTCAGCGCCGATGGAAGCGGCGTCCCCGGGGCTCAGCTGGCTCCAGCAGCCGCAGACCGCCGTGAGGGCCTCGGGGTGGGCCTCCTTCAGCTTGCGGATGGTCTGCCTCGACTTGCGTCCCCCCTCGGCGGTAACGGCGCAGGTGTTCACGATCACCAGATCCACCCTGTCCCCCTCCGCGGCCGGGGTCAGGCCATGTTCCTTCAAAAGCGTCTCCACGGCCTGGGCCTCATACTGGTTGACCTTGCAGCCGAGAGCGGTTATAATGTAGTGCATAATCTTAACTCCAATGAGGTATTCAAATGATCTATCTCGACAACGCCGCCACCACGCGGGTCTGCCCCGAGGCAGCCGCCGCAGCGGCGGAAATGATGACGAACAACTTTGGAAATCCCAGTGCCACCTACAAGCTGGGGCGCGAGGCGAAGGCCGCCGTGGATGAGGCCAGAGGGAAGATCGCCAAGGCCCTCGGCTGCAAGCCCAACGAGGTCTTTTTCACCGCCTGCGGCTCTGAGGGCGACAACTGGGCCCTGTTCTCCGGGGCGGAAAAAATGCGGCATTCCGGAAAGCACATCATCAGCTCCGTGCTGGAGCATGACGCCATTCGGAAAAGCCTGGACAAGCTGGAAAAGCTGGGTTATGAGATTACTCGTTTAAAACCAGACGAAACCGGGAACATCACCCCGGAGATGATCTCAGATGCCCTGAGAGAGAACACGATCCTGGTCTCCCTGATGCTGGTGAACAACGAGACCGGCGCCGTCACAGACATCGCCGGGGTGGCCCGGGTTCTGAAAGCAAAAAACAGCCGGGCGCTGCTGCACACCGACGCGGTGCAGGGCTTTTTGAAAGTCCCCTTCCGCTGCGACAGGCTGGGCGCCGATCTGGTCACCGTCAGCGGCCACAAGATCCACGCGCCCAAGGGCGTCGGCGCCCTCTACATCCGAAGTGGCTTGAAGCTGCCGCCCTATCTCCACGGCGGCGGCCAGGAGCAGGGCATCCGTGCCGGCACCGAGGCGACGCCGCAGATCGCTGCCTTCGGCGTTGCGGCGGAACTGGGCTTCCGGCAGATGCAGGAGGCCACCAAGCGAATGGCCGAGCTGCGCAGTCACGCCATCGAGCGCCTCACTTCCGAGCTGGACCCCATCCAGATCATTCCCGGCGGCGCGCCCCACATTCTCAGCATTTCCCTCCCCGGCTACCGCAGCGAGGTCCTGATGAACTTCCTGGAGGCCAGAGAAATTTATACCTCCAGAAGCTCCGCCTGCAAAAAGGGCGGGCGGAGCCATGTTCTGGAGGGGATGGGCCTGCCGCCGAAGGTCATCGACGGGGCTTTGCGCGTGAGCTTCTCCCGGTTCACCACCCTGGAGGAGGTCGACGCCTTCTGTGACGCGCTCAAAGACGCGCAGAAATCACTTTTTCCCAGTCTTGGCTGAGGTGAGGATGGTCTCCGACTCCGGAGTGACCCGCTTGACGGGCTTCTTCGACTCCGGGTCAATGTGATCCAGATTTTTATAGTCCGCGGTCTCCGTATGGAGGCCGCGTTTTCTCAGGCCGCGATCCACCAGCCTGTCGATGCCGTTGTAGATCACCGCGAACACCGGCACCGCCAGCAGCATGCCCAGCACGCCGAAGAGACCGCCGCCCAGAAGGATAGCGAACACCACCCAGAAGCCGTTGATGCCGATGGAACTGCCCAGGATCTTCGGCCCGATGATGTTGCCGTCCACCTGCTGCAGCACGATGACGAAGCCCAGGAAGATCAGCGCCTTCATGGGGCTCACCAGGAAAATCAGCAGCAGCGGCGGCACCGCGCCGATGATGGGGCCGAACACCGGGATCAGGTTCGTCACGCCGATGATGACGCTGACCAGCGCCACATAGGGCATTTTCAGGATCGTGCAGCCGATATAGCAGATCACGCCGATGATCAGCGAGTCGATGATCTTGCCGGTGATGAAGCCGTTGAAGGTGGTGTCGGTGAAGTCCACCGCCCGCATGATGCCCTCGGCATGGCGGATGCTGAAGAGGCTGTAGAGGATCTTCTTGCATCTGGCGCCCAGAACCTCCACGTTGAACAGCACGTAGCAGGCCACCACGAAGCCGATCAGGACATCCAGAACGCCCCGCAGCACCTGATAGACGCCGGTGGTCACGTTGGTGACGATGGTGCTCAGGTTGGGCATCAGCTCCGAGCGGATCCAGCCGATCAGAGAATCGGAGACGTCGCCGGTGGTCTGGATGATGGCCTGCTCCAGCTCCGGCTTGTCCTCAAAGAGCTTTTCGATCCAGGTAGTGGCGGACTCGACGTATTCCGGCGCGTTGGTGACGATGTTTTCGATGCTGGTGTAGACCTGCGGGATGATGATCCAGAGCAGGACGCCGATGAACAGCAGCGCCAGCACGATACTCAGCATGACGCTGAGGGTCCGGGCCATTTTGGTGTTGTCTTTTTTCTTTCTTCTCCGATCCAGCCAGGGACGGAAGCCCTTCTGCTCAAAATAGCGGGTCATAGGCCACAGCAGATAGGAGATGACCAGGCCCCAGATCACCGGGCTTAAGTAGCCCAGGACCTTGGAGACCGCTTCGATCACCACGCCGCCCCGCATCAGCAGCAGGTAGAACACAATGGAGGCCGCGATCACGAAAAAGGCGGTGACGCCCCATTTGAAGTATTCACTTCTTTCCCAGAATCGCTTCACGGAGCGTCCCTCCTTTTCCATGTTTTTCTTTATTGTACTCTTTTTTTCGTCCATCCGTCAACCGGAAAACGCATCTTTCTTCCCGCCGCGGCATAAGCTTCTTCGAAAAGCTTGTGAAAAGGAGACGAAAAATATGCGAAGAATTCTCGCCGGGCTCCTGATTGCCGTATTGCTGGCGCCCAGCGCCGTGGCCGTCCGCGCCGCCGAGACCGAGGCGCTGGACTTGAGCGCCGATTCCGCCGTTTTGATGGAGCAGAGCACCGGGACCCTGCTCTATGAAAAGGACGCCCACACCCGAAGAGCCCCCGCCAGCGTCACCAAGGTGATGACCCTGCTGCTGATTGCCGAGGCGATCGAGCGCGGCAGTCTCACGCTCCAGGACACGGTGACCGCCTCCGAGGCAGCGGCCTCCATGGGCGGCAGCCAGATCTGGCTGGAGGCCGGCGAGACCATGACCGTGGACGAGATGATCAAGTGCATCGCCGTGGTCTCCGCCAACGACTGCGCCGTGGCCATGGCGGAGAAGTTGGCGGGCTCCGAGCAGGTCTTCGTCCAGAAGATGAACGACCGGGCCAAGGAGTTGGGCATGACAGATACACATTATGTAAACTGCACCGGCCTCACCGACGACCCGGAGCACTATACCAGCGCCTATGACGTGGCGTTAGTGAGCCGGGCGCTTTTGAGCCACGACTGGATCCAGGACTACACCACCGTCTGGATGGATGAGGTGCGCGGCGGAGAATTCACGCTGACCAACACCAACCGGCTGGTGCGGAGCTTCGACGGGGCCACTGGACTGAAAACCGGCTTCACCCAGGAGGCAATGTACTGTCTTTCTGCCAGCGCGGAGCGGGAGGGCATCGGCTTCATCGCCGTGGTGCTCCACGCACCCAGCTCCGATCAGCGGTTTGCCGACGCGGCGGCGCTCTTGAACTACGGGTTTTCCGCCTATACCCTCTGGTCGGCTGAGAAAAACGTGGCACTACCGCCGGTGCGGGTGAATCTCGGAGAAAAAGACAGCGTGCAGCCCATCTGCGACGGAGATTCGGTACTGCTGGACAAGGACGGCGGCCCGGCGGATTACGAGCTGCTGCTCCCGGATTCCGTGGAAGCGCCGGTGCAGGCCGGGGATCTGCTCGGCACCCTGAAGGTCTTAAACGACACCGGCACCGCGGCGGAGATCCGACTGCTGGCCTCTGAAAATGTCCAAAGGCTGACAGTCTGGCAGCTCTGGGGCAAGCTGCTGGAGAAAGTTTGATCCGTGCGGAGTGTGGAGTTGAGGGATTTCAAATTATAGTTTATCGGGGAGTTGCCTTTTGCAACGAACTAAAATAGAATGTCATTGCGAGGAGCGCAGCGACGTGGCAATCTCTGTGTCAGCACTTAGAATAATTCCGGTGTAATAGATATAGAAAACGTAGTTCCTTCAATATCTTTCAGGCTTCGTAAAATGATACCTTCTGCCGCGGAGATTGCCACACCATACGTGACACCCCAAATCTCTGATTTGGTCGGTGGAACTTATGCGTTAGCTGTGTGCGCACTGGTTCGCAATAACACGATTTAAGTCTGGTGCAAGTATCGGCTCGCTAAACTCCAACTTGAATCCACAGAAAAACCCTCCCGGGTGATGATCCGGGAGGGTTCGCAGCTTATGCTTATCTGCTTCCCTTGTCGTAGGGGATGCCCTCGGCTTTGGGGGCTCTCGACTGGCCGGAGGTAAAGGCCAGCACGATCAGGGAGATGATGTAGGGCAGCATGTTGTACACGCCGCTGGGGATGTTCAGGGCAGCCAGGAAGTCGAAGCCGGAATAGACGTTCGACAGGGCGCGGAACATACCGAACAGCAATGCCGCCCAGGCGATGTGCTTGGGTTTCCACTGGCCGAAGATCATGACGGCCAGGGCCAGGAAGCCGAAGCCCGCGACGCCGTTTTCAAACTTCCACTGGCTGACGCCGGCGGTGATGTACACCAGTCCGCCGAGGCCGCCCAGAGCGCCGGAGATCAGCACGCCCGCCCAGCGCATCTTGTAGACGTTGACGCCCACGGAGGCCGCCGCCTGGGGATGCTCGCCGCAGGCCATGAGCCGGAGGCCGAAGCGGGTCCGGTAGAGCAGGAACGCCACGCCGATCAGCGCCAGCGCCGCAATGAGCATGAACCAGTTGAACTCAAAGCCGCCCAGATTCACCAGGAAGGCCTTCTTCTGCCAGATGTACTGGATCTCAGAGCTGACATTGTCGGGGTTCTCGGCGGAGTTGATGGCCTTGACGATGACCGTGGCCGCGGCGACGCCCATCATGTTCAGGGCAGTGCCGACGATGGTCTGGTCCGCTTTGAAGTTGATGCAGCTGACCGCCAAAAGGCTCGAGTAGATCACGCCCGCCAGCACGGCCACCAGAATGGTCAGCACGATGACCACGAAGGGGCTGGCGCTCTGGGGCATGTACTTCATCATCAGTGCGCCGCCCAGGGCGCCGACGACCATGATGCCCTCCAGGCCCAGGTTGATGACGCCGGAGTGCTCCGAGATGCAGCCGCCCAGGGCCACCAGACTCAGAACCGACGCGAAGATCAAAGTGTATTGCAGCAGCAGGATCATTTCGCGTCACCTCCTTCCGGTTTTTCCCCATCCGGGGCCGGCTTGTCCGGCTCCTTGGGTTCCGGGGCGAAACGGGTGTCCTCCCGCTTCTGGCCGCGGCTGTTCATGAAGGTCTTGAAGAACAGCACGAAGCCGCAGAGGTAGATGATGATGGCGGAGATCAGATCGGAGATCTGAGAGGAGTACAGGGTCTTGTCCACATAGCCGCCGCCGTTGGTGATGTGCTGGATGAAGAAGGAGCTCAGCAGCGAGCCGATGGGGTTCAGGCAGCCCAGGAAGGCCGCGGCGATGCCGTTGAAGCCCATACCCGGGACGCTGGACTGGGAGCAGCTCCACTCCTCGATACCGGTGAGATACAGCAGCGCCGCGCCCAGACCGGCCAGACCGCCGCCGATGATCAGGGTCACGATGATGTTGCGCTTTTCCTTCATGCCGGCGTACTTGGCGGCGTTCTTGTTGTTGCCGGTGGCCCGCAGCTCATAGCCGAACTGGGTCCGCTCCAGAATCACGTAGATCACAATGGCGGCGATGATGGCCAGCGGGATGCCGATGGTGACATACTGGTTGTTGCCGAAGAGCTTGTCCAGACCCGCAGAGGGCATGATGGCCTTGGGGTTGCCCGCGGCGATCTTGATGGTGTAGGGGCTGGTGGGCTCCTTGACGTTGGTGAGCAGGATGTTCACCAGATAGAGGCCGATCCAGTTGAGCATGATGCCGGAGATGACCTCGTTGACGTTGCAGTAGGCCTTCAGCAGACCGGAGATGCCGCCCAGCAGCATACCGGCGCAGACGGCGAGGAGCATGCAGGGCAGCCAGCCCCACTTCAGCGCCAGCGCGGCGTAGAGGCAGGCGCCCACACCGGCCACATACTGACCGGCGGCGCCGATGTTGAACAGGCCCACCTTATAGGCAAACAGGATACTCAGCGAGCACATGACCAGCGGCGCGGTCTTGACCAGCGTGGAGCCGAAATACTTCATTCTGGCGGGGCCGGCGGGATAGAAGAAGAAGTTCTTCAAAACCGCGACGATGGCCTTCCACGCGCCTTCGGGATTGATCAAAAGCAGGACGATGTAGCCGAGGAACACGCCCAGGATCACGCAGATCAGGGAGCTTAAAAGCGACTGGAAGCCGTCCCGCTTCAGCAGCGGAGATTTGTTTTTCATTTCCCGGCCTCCTTTCGCTTGGCGCCGGCCATGTAGAGACCCAGCTCCTCCTGGGTGGTGGTCTTGGGATCCAGCTCGCCGACGATCTCGCCCTCATACATGACGAGGATGCGGTCAGGCACGTCCATGACCTCGTCCAGCTCCAGACTCACCAGCAGGCAGGCCTTGCCGGCGTCGCGCTGGGCGATCAGCTCCTTATGCACGCCCTCGATGGCGCCCACGTCCAGACCGCGGGTGGGCTGCACTGCCACCAGCAGATCGGGCTTCTTGTCGATCTCACGGGCGATGATGGCCTTCTGCTGGTTGCCGCCGGACATGCTGCGGGCGGTGGTGACGGCGCCCTGGCCGGAGCGGATGTCGTATTCTTCGATGAGGCGGTTGGCGTAGTCCCGGATGGGGCCGCGCTTCAAAAAGCCCGCCTTGGTGGTAAATTCCGGGCTGAAGTAGGTCTGGAGGATCAGGTTGTACTCCAGCGAGTAGTCCAGCACCAGACCGTGCTTGTGGCGATCCTCCGGGATGTGGCTCATGCCGGAGAGGGAGCGCTCGCGGATGGTGGCCTTGGTCAGATCCTTCCCCTTCAGCTTCACAGAGCCGGACTTCAGCGGCTCCAGACCGGTGATACCGTAGACCAGCTCGGTCTGGCCGTTGCCGTCGATGCCCGCGATGCAGACGATCTCGCCGGCGCGGACGTCGAAGCTCACATGCTTCACGGCGTCGTTCTTGTGGACCTTGGAGGCCACGGTCAGATCCCGCACCTCCAGCACCACGTCTCCGGGGGTGGCGGGCTTCTTCTCCACGTGGAAGTTGACGTTGCGGCCCACCATCATGGCAGACAGTGCCTCCGGCGTGGTGTCCTTGGTCTCCACGGTGCCGATGTACTTGCCCTTTCTCAAAACCGTGCAGCGGTCGGCCACGGCCATGATCTCCGCCAGCTTGTGGGAGATGAAGAGGATGCTCTTCCCCTCCGCCGCCAGATTCCGCATGATCTGCATCAGCTCGTCGATCTCCTGGGGCGTCAGCACCGCGGTGGGCTCGTCAAAAATCAGGATCTCGTTGTCGCGGTAGAGCATCTTCAGAATCTCGGTGCGCTGCTGCATACCCACGGTGATGTCCTCGATCAGGGCGTCGGGGTCGACCTGCAGACCGTATTTTTCCGAAAGCTCCATGACGCGCTTGCGGGCCACGTCTTTATGCAGAACGCCGCCCTTGCCGCAGGGCTCCACGCCGAGAATGATGTTGTCCAGAACCGTGAAGCACTCCACCAGCTTGAAGTGCTGGTGCACCATGCCGATGCCCAGATCGTTGGCGTCGTTGGGATTCTGGATCTTGACCTCTTTCCCGTCCTTTTTGATGATGCCCTCCTCCGGCTGGTACATGCCGAAGAGAACGCTCATCAGCGTGGATTTGCCTGCGCCGTTTTCCCCCAGCAGGGCGTGGATCTCGCCCTTTTTCAGCTGGAGGGTAATGTTGTCGTTGGCGATGATGCCCGGGAACACCTTCGTGATGTTCAGCATCTCAATCGCATATTCCTCCGCCAAGTTACCCCCTCCTTATCCAAGTGACAAATACGTACCATTTTCGCATTTTATTTATCATACTATATTACCCAACAGATTTCAAATAAAATGTGAACAATTTTCCGAAAAAGTCAGGATTTCGCAGAGGGTGGGAGAAATTGGAGTTTGTCGGGGGACTTGGATAGAATCCGTAGGGGCGATTCACGAATCGCCCGCTGGGAAGAAGTCGGACAACTGCCAGAAAAAATGAAGTTCTGACTGTGTCCAGCTCTGCTGCGACCGGGCGATTCGTGAATCGCCCCTACAAACAATATCGTAGTTTTCCAGTTTCCAACTCCCCGGTAAACTAGAATTTGAATGTTACATTTTCAAGCTCTTTTACATTTACATAATTTAATATTATGTTTAGTACCATCTGTATGGTTGAGGGCGGCCCGGGTGGACCGCCCTGATGATGATATGCAATTACGATCAGTCGAGGAATTTTACCGCCGTACCGTAGGCGATGACCTCGGCGGCGCCCTGCATGACCTGGGAGGATCCGTAGCGCACGCCTACGACGGCGTCGGCCTCCAGGGCCTCCGCCTCGTCCACCATGCGCTTGGTGGCGATCTGTCTTGCCTCGTTGAGCATCTCGGTGTAGCCGACGATCTCGCCGCCCACCAAGGTCTTCATGCCGGCCATGAAATCACGGCCCACGTTTTTGGTCTGCACCACAGTGCCCTTCACGATACCGAGGGCCTCGAAGGTTCTGCCGGGGATGGTGTCAATACTTACGAGCTTCATCGTATTCTCCTCCTTTAAGTTCTTTCATTCTCTGGATCAGGGCGATGAGTACCCCGATGATGACTGCGGCGGGAACCGCAAGAACGGCGATCAGCACGCCCGTGGGCAGCGGATCGACCTTGTTGCCCCAGAGGGCCGCCAGGATCAAGACCCCCATCAGCACGATCCACACCACAGCCGAGAGGATCGCGCCGCCCCGCCGTTTGTTCACATCAGACTTTTCCGTGTCCATGAAAGTAACGCCTCCCTTCTCAAGGGTTTTCATGGTCTCCAGATATTCGTCGGCGTTGAGATCGGCCAGGTCGGGCGCCTCGGCCTTCAGCCGTTCGCAGAGCTGCCGCATGTGGCCCACGTCCCGCTCCCGCTTTTCCAGGTCACGCATATGCCTCTCGAGGCAGTCGGAGAGGCTGCGCTCCCCCTCCAGCACCTGACGGATGGCGGCGCATGGCACATCCAGACGGCGCAGCAGCTTGATGATCTTCAGCCGCTCCACATCCTTCAGACTGTAGTCCCGGTAGCCGTTGGCCGGGTTCCGCTCCGGCCGCAGCAGCCCCTGGTCCTCGTAGAACCGGATGTTCTTTTTCGTGACGCCCACCAGCTCTTCCACCTGGTTGATCTTCATCGGGTCACCTCCGAACCTCTGTTCTGATTGGAATATAAGCCTTCCACCAAGGGGAATGTCAAGGGGTTTTTCGAAAAAAGTTTGAAATTATTCCCCTTTTGTCCAGTCCTGCACGAATTTTATGAACTGCTGCACCAGCTCCGGGGCGGATTTGAGATCCGGGATGGCGATGGCGATGGTGCGGTGGGCCGGGGGATCCAGCTCCTTGATGAGCACATCGTGGCGGTCGCTGCGGAGCACCAGCTCGTGGGTGATGCAGATGCCGAGGCCGCTCTCTACCATGGAGATCAGAGCATAGTCATCGGCGGTCTGGAACCGGATGTCCGGGGTGATCCCCTGGGAACTCAGATACCGCTGGGCGTCCCGGTTGGTGCTGTCCACCAGACTCACCACCGGCTCCGAGCCGAAGCATTTCGCCGGCACCCGCTCCGCCTCCGCCAGGGCGTGCCCCTTGGGCAGCACCGCCAGCAGCTTGTCCGCCTTCACCGGTATCATCTCGCAGTTCAGGGTGTCCGGCAGCGACACGAAGCCGAAGTCCACCGCCCCGCTGCGGACATACTCGTCCACCTCGGCGTAGGCCCCGTCGAAGAGCTTGAACTGCGCCTCCGGGTGGTCGGACTGGAAGGCCTTCATCATGGCCGGGAGCCAGCTGACCGCCACACTTTTAAAAGTTGCGATCCGGATCACATGGCCGCCGCGCTCCCGCTCCTCCGAGACCGTCTTTCTAAGGGCGTCGTCCGCCTGGACCACCTGCTGCACCGCGGGAAAGACCCGTCTCCCCTCTCTTGTCAGGTGCACCCCCGACCGGCTGCGCACCAGAAGCCGGAACCCGAAGTCCCGCTCCAGGGCGTTGAGATTCTGGGTCAGCGCGCTCTGGGACACGCCCAGCGCCTCCGCCGCCGCGGACACCGACCGTTTTTCCACGGTCTCAACAAAGGCCCGATATTGCTTTAAGCTCATTTTGCGCTCCTTTTTATTAGGCTAACTTATATTACTATGTCAGCATATACCAGTTTTCCTCCTTTGTCAACCGGATTTCTTCGTCAAAACCGAAAAACAAGCCCCTTCAACCTTGACAAATCAAACAGATTCCGGTAAACTACAACTGTTTTTTCCGCTGTGAAGTTATATTAGAAAACCTAATATATTTCGTAAGCCACCGAGGAGGAATCTCATCATGAATGCAGAATTTCTGGCCATGATCCTTTATTTCGTGGTCGTCATTGCCATCGGCATCTACTTCTTCCTGAAGAGCCGCGGGGCTGAGTCCGGTGAAAAGGACTACTTCCTGGGCGGCCGTCAGATGAACGGCTGGGTCGCCGCTCTGAGCGCCGGCGCTTCCGACATGAGCGCCTGGGTGCTGATGGGTCTGCCCGGCTCCATTTATCTCTATGGTGTGGGTCAGGTCTGGATCGCCGTGGGTCTCGCCATCGGCACCATCCTCTCCTGGATCTTCGTGGCGCCGAATCTGCGCCGCTACTCCATTCGGGCCAAGGACTCCATCACCATCCCGCAGTTTCTCACCAACCGCTTCCTGACCAAAAATAAGGGACTGCAGATCGTCTCCGCCATCGTGTTCGTGGTGGCCTACTGCGTGTACTCCGCCTCCAGCATCTCCGCCTGCGGCACCCTGTTCAACACGGTTCTGGGCGTGGAGAAGAGCACCGCCATGATCGTTGCCACCATCATCATTCTGCTGTACGTGTTCCTGGGCGGCTTCAACGCGGTCTGCTGGACGGACTTCTTCCAGGGCATGCTGATGCTGGCGGCCCTGATGCTGGCGCCCATCTTCGCTGTGTTCGCCATGAACGCCGCGGACTTCGTGGCCCCCGCCATGAACCTGCCCGAGAACTACTACAGCCTGCTGTCCGGCGGCGGCTTCAACTGGAAGAGCCTGTCCGACATCCTCTCCGGCTTCGGCTGGGGCCTGGGCTACTTCGGCATGCCCCACATCATCGTCCGTTACATTTCCATCCGTTCCGAGCACGAGATGCGCAAGAGCCAGGTCATCGGCAGCACCTGGACCACCCTGATCCTGGCCATGGCCGCCGTGGTGGCGCTGGTGGGCCGCAAGTTCCTGGGCGACAGTCTCACCGATCAGAGCCTGGTGTTCGTGAACATCGTCCGCGCCGTGTTCCCCAGCTTCATCGCCGGCGTCCTGCTCAGCGCGATTCTGGCTGCTGCCATGAGCACCGCCGACTCCCAGCTGCTGGCCTCCAGCTCCGCCTTCGCCTCGGATATCTATAAGTCCATCTTCCGCAAGGACGCCTCCGACAAGGAGATGCTCTGGGCCGGCCGCGCCGCAGTCGTCGCGATCTCCGTGGTAGCCTACCTCATCGCCGTAAATCCCAACAGCGGCGGCATCATGGATCTGGTCTCCAACGCCTGGGGCTTCTTCGGCGCCGCCTTCGGCCCGGTGATCCTGCTGGCCCTCTACTGGCGCAGACTGAACTACGCCGGCGCGGTGGCCGGCGTTGTGGTGGGCTTCGTGGTGGACTTCCTCTGGTTCAAGTTCCTGGCGGGCTCCACCGGCCTCTACGAGATCATCCCCGGCTTTGTCTGCGGTCTCATCGCCGCCGTGGTGGTGAGTCTCGTCACCAAGGCCCCCAGCAAGGAGGTCACCGATCTCTTCGACGCCTACAAAGCGCCCACCGACTGATCCCAAAATGCAAACGACCCGGACGCAAAAGCGTCCGGGTTTTTCATATGCATTTTCAGACGACGGTGTATCCCGCCTGTTTGAGAGCGTCCATGGCCCGATCGAAGTTTTCATCCTTCACAAGAATGTAATCCGTATTGTAGGTGGAGACCGCGAAGATGCCGATCCCCTGCTCCGCCAGGATCCCGGTGAGCTTCGAGAGGATGCCGATCAGGGTAAAGTCCAGCACCCCCTGGATACGGAAGCCCTTCCAGCCGTCCTCCCGCTGCGTGGTCTGCTCCGGCGTGTCTTCGGTGCGGCAGACCAGGGAGATCTCCTCGTCGGTCTTTCCGATGAAGTAGAAATCCCGGCTGAGGTCCAGCGCCTCCACCGACGGCACTTTGCAGACCGTGAGGTCAAAGGTCAGCGTTTTCAGTTCCATAGGCTCCTCCGATCACCGCTGCTTCCCCGCCAGCGCATAGCTCTCCCGGATGGCCGCAAAGAGCGCCGCGTCCGGGACGCTGTCATTCAGTACGAGGGTGTACCAGCTGTTTTTGTTCATGTGCCAGGCAGGGAGATGATGGGGTCTGGAGAGCACTTCCTCCCGACGCTCCCTGTCCATGCGCAGGACCAGGATCTCCTGGATCTCGTCGGTGTCCAGTCCCAGCTTCCGGCCCGCCACCGTGAGGATCAGGCCATACCACTTTTCGTTGTCCCTCCTGCGCCAGATGGCGTTGTCCGGAAACCGCTCCCAGAGGAATTCCAGCGCGTCCCCCCAGGTCTCCCGCACGAAGCGGATGACCGTTTCTGCCTGCATCGAGCGGAACACAGCGGGCTCACAGCACCGGGCCGCAATGTCGGTCAGCACCGTTTCGACGGCGCCGCGCACCTCCCCGAGGAAGCTCCCGACGGCGCTGGTTTTGTAGAGGGTGTAGGGCTCTCCCGTGTCGATCTCCGTCAGATCCGTGTCCACGCCGCCCGACGGGAGCATCCGTACCCTGAGCCGGAACATGCCGTCGAGAATGTCGGTCTCATAGGTCAGATCCTCGGAAAAGCCGTAGGCAAACAGCTTTTCGGGGACCGCCCGTTTATGGAGAAAAATGTCCTCAAACATATCACTCGATCATTTTGATGACCTTGGCGGGGCTGCCCACGGCCACGGCGTTGTCGGGGATGCTCTTGGTCACCACGGAGCCGGCGCCGATGACGGCATTTTCACCGATGGTCACGCCGGGCATGAGGATGGCTCTGGCCCCGACCCAGGCGCCTTTTTTGACGACCACCGGGGCGCACTTCACCACGATCTTGTCCTTCAGGTCGTGATTCACCGTCAGGATCGTCACCTGAGGCGCGATCTGGGCGCCGTCCTGGATCTCAATCCCGGCAGCTGCAGACATGCAGACACTGTGGTTGATGAACACGCCCTCGCCGATCCGCACCTGATGGCCGTAGTCGATCTCCATGGGTGCGAGGATGCTGCTGGTCTTGGGGAGCGTCCCCTCCAGCAGCTGTTCGATCCGGGCGCGCGCCTCGTCGGAATAGGGGTTCAGCCGGTTGATCTCGGTGCACAGGCCCAGGGATCTGGCCATCTTCGGAATGGTGACGGCGCGGAATTCCTCGTCTGTCCGCATATTGATGGGTTCGGAATCGTGCAGCCGCTCCCAAACGTCTTTCGCCATGATATTCCCTCCTGCATGGTTACAATTTGGGATTATTATACCGAATCCACAGCCGCTGCGCAAGCGCCCGGGCAGAAAAATGAGGAAAAGCGCGCATCGGGTGACCTGCGAGCGCGATGTTCGGGCGGAAAGGTACAAATGATAGTTTATCGCTCTCTTCTTGTAGGGCGGGGACCTGTGCCACGCCGCATTGGGAATGGTGTTGGATGAACGGCGGGGCACAGGTCCCCGCCCTACGGTGAATCATTTAAGACGCCCCGACAAACTCCAATTCTCACTTCCCGCATAATACCCATTATCCTACTATGTAATATTGACTTTTTCCATTTGCAGTGCTATATTGGACTTGTCCCCTGTTGGGCGGCATTGGATGAAAACCAGCAGCATTGGAAATGGAGGCTGTCATGAAAAAAAGCATTTTGGATCTGCGCCGGATGGCGAGCGAGCACGAGCCGATCACCTGGCTCACGGCATACGACTATCTGACCGCGAAATATGAGGAGCGGGCCGGGATCGACATGATCCTTGTCGGCGACTCCCTGGGCATGGTGGAGCTGGGATACGACACCACGATCCCCGTGACCATGGACGACATGATCCGCCACAGCAGCGCCGTCCGCAGAGGCGCGCCGGAGACCTTCATCGTCGGCGACATGCCCTACCTCTCCTACCAGATCTCCGACGAGAGCGCCATCGCCAACGCCGGGCGGTTCATCAAGGAGGCGGGCTGCGACGCCATCAAGCTGGAGGGCGGCGGCGCAGAGATCTGCAAGCGCATCAAAGCCATCTCCTCCACCGGCACCCTGGTCTTCGGCCACATCGGTCTGACGCCGCAGTTTGCAGCCGAGATGGGCGGCTACAAGGCCCAGGGCAAGAGTGTGGAGGCGGCGGAAAAGCTGCTGGCCGAGGCGTATCGGATCCAGGAGGCCGGGGCCTGCGCCATTCTGGTGGAGGGCGTGCCGGAGATCGTCGGCAAGCTCATCACGGAGAAACTCAGCATCCCGGTGCTCGGCATCGGCGCGGGGCCCTACACCCACGGGCAGCTGCTGATCTACGCGGACATGGTGGGACTCTACGACAATTTCACCCCGAAGTTCGTGAAAAAGTACGCCGAGATCGGCCAGGAGTTGCTCCGGGCATTCACCGAATACTGCGACGAGGTGCGCAGCGGCCAGTTCCCCATCAACGGTGTCCACACCTACAAGATCAGCGACGAAGAACGCGAAAAGATCGAAAAGCTCTTCTGATTCACACAACAAAAAAATGGTGCGTCAATCGACGCACCATTTTTTATTTGGTTTTAGAGATCACACGATGCCCTGAGCCATCATGGCCTCGGCCACCTTCAGGAAGCCGGCGACGTTGGCGCCGAGCATCAGGTTGCCGGGCTGGCCGCACTCGACAGAGGCGTCGTAGCAAGCCTTGAAGATCTTCTGCATGATGCCGTGCAGCTTCTCGTCGACCTCTTCGAAGCTCCAGCTCAGACGCATGGAGTTCTGGGTCATCTCCAGACCGGAGGTGGCGACGCCGCCGGCGTTGGAAGCCTTGCCGGGGCTGTAGAGCAGACCGTTGCTCATAACGATCTCAATGGCCTCGGGAGTCAGAGGCATGTTGGCGCCCTCGAAGACGGCCATGCAGCCGTTGTCCACCAGAGCCTGGGCGCCGGCGGCGTCCATCTCGTTCTGGCTGGCGCAGGGGTGCGCGATGTCGCACTTGACGGTCCAGATGCCCTTGCAGCCCTCGTGGTACTCGGAGCCGGGAACCTCGTCAGCATAGACGCTGATACGGGCGCGGCGCTTCTGCTTGATGTCGAACAGCACCTTCAGGTTGATGCCGTTGGGATCGTAGATGTAGCCCTTGGAGTCGGACATGGCAACGACCTTGCCGCCGAACTGGGTGACCTTCTCAGCGCAGTACTGAGCCACGTTGCCGGAGCCGGAGACCACGACGGTCTTGCCTTCGTAGCTGTCGTTCTTCAGGTGCTTCAGCGCCTCGACGCTGAAGTAGCAGACGCCGTAGCCGGTGGCCTGAGTGCGGGCCAGGGAGCCGCCGTAGGTCAGGCCCTTGCCGGTGAGCACGCCGCCGTCGAAACGGTCAACGATCTTCTTGTACTCGCCGAACATGTAGCCGATCTCACGGGCGCCGACGCCGATGTCGCCGGCGGGGGTATCGGTGAACTGGCCGATGTGACGATAGAGCTCGTTCATGAAGCTCTGGCAGAAACGCATGACCTCGGCGTCGCTCTTGCCCTTGGGGTCAAAGTCGGAGCCGCCCTTGCCGCCGCCCATGGGGAGGGTGGTCAGGGAGTTCTTCAGGATCTGCTCGAAGCCCAGGAACTTGATGATGGAGAGGTTGACAGAGGGGTGGAAACGCAGACCGCCCTTGTAGGGGCCGATGGCGGAGTTAAACTGCACGCGGTAGCCGCGGTTGACCTGCACCTTGCCATTGTCGTCCACCCAGGGAACGCGGAACATGATGATGCGCTCAGGCTCGACGAAGCGCTCGATCAGGCCGGCAGCCTCCCACTCGGGGTGCTTGTCGACAACCAGCTGCAGAGACTCGAAAACTTCCTCAACGGCCTGCAGGAACTCAGGCTCACCGGGATGGTTTTTCTCCACGTCGGCATACACGCGCTTCAGATAATCGTTTTGTAGCATGTTCTTGTACCTCTTTCCTAATTTTAATTTGCTTTCTACACTCTATTAGACGGGCCCTTGTCCCGTCAATTGTATCTTAAACCAGAAATTAGCGGATTTCAATAGATGATTTACCTAGAAAAGATTGATTTTTTTGGTTAATTTTAATAATGTTAAAAGTAAAATTATGTTGAAATTCGTTAAAACGCCGGAATAATTGAATCGACCTTATGAAAATTATTGATAACGTGCGCAATTACGCCGTTTCAAGAATATAAATTGTTTGTAAATTTATATAAATTCCCTTGACAATTTTCAGAATTGGCAGTACAATCAGAGCAGATCGAAAGGTTGGTGGAAACCATGAAAAAAACACTGTACAGTCTGATGCTCAACGAGGAAGTCGTGCGCGAGATCGACGCCATGGCGCACCAGATGGGGACGAACCGCTCGGCGCTGATCAACCAGATCCTGGCGGACTACGTCTCGGTGCTGACGCCGGAGCGCCGGATCGAGAACATCTTCCACGCCATTGAGGAGATGGTGGCCCCCGCCAGAGAGCTGGTGCCCTTCTTCGTGCCCAATGCCATGACCATGACCCTCAAGAGCAGCTTACAATATAAATATCGTCCCACGGTGAAGTATGAGGTGGCCCTGTCCCGCGGCGACGGTGAGGAGCTGGGCGAGCTGACCGTGGCCTTCCGCACCCAGAGCGCGGAGCTGCTGGAGCATATGACCTACTTCTTCCGGCTGTGGAAGCGGATCGAGGATCTGCATCTGGCTCCCCTGCGGAGCGTGGAGGTGCGCTACGCCCTCTATGACGGAAAGTTCACCCGTACCCTCGCCCTGCCCCAGGATCGGGACTACACCAGCGACGAGATCGCAAAGGGCATCTCCGAATACATTAAGCTCTTCGACCATCTGATGAAGGGCTATCTGGCCGGGCGCTACACCCCCAACGAGGTGGAGGCCATCTACATGACCCAGGTGCGCGGCGGACAAATCATCGTGTAATCGAATGAAATGGCAATGCCATTTCATTCGAGAGAGCTTACACGACGAAAGGAATTTTTGGCGCAAGTGCAACTTGCGAAAAGAAAAATTTCTTTCTGCGTGAGCGGTATTTTGCGCCCCGAAACAAGTTCCGGGGGCAAAATGATTTGATTTTCTTTCGCGGCATCCGAGCCGCGAAACTCTGCGAGGCTAAACATTGTATAATAATTCCCTTGGAAAGGAGTTTTCCATATGAACGCTGAGAAATTCACCCAAAAAACACTGGAAACCATCCAGACCGCCCAGAGCATGGCCCAGGAGAACGGCAACCAGTATCTGACGCCGGAGCACCTGCTCTACGCGCTGATCGACCAGGACGGCGGCCTCATCGGCACGCTGCTCTCCCGCATGGGCGTGGACTGCGACACGGTGCTGGCGGAGCTGGACACGGTGATCACCAATATGCCGCGCGTCTCCGGCGGCAGCAGCGAGGTCTACGCCTCCTCGGAAACCGGCAAGGTGCTGGCCTTCGCCGAGCGCGTGGCGAAAAACATGCAGGACGACTACATCTCGGTGGAGCACGTGATGCTGGGCATCTTCCAGCACCCCACGAGGGACATCAAGCGGATCTTCAACGCCCACGGCATCACCAAGGACGGCTTCACCACCCAGCTGAGCAAGGTCAAGACCGGTCGCGTCACCTCTGACGATCCCGAGAGCACCTACGACGCGCTGAAGAAATACGGCACCGATCTGGTGGAGCGTGCAAGAGAGGGTAAAATGGATCCGGTCATCGGCCGCGACGCCGAGATCCGGAACGTGATCCGCATTCTCTCCAGAAAGACCAAGAACAATCCCGTTCTGATCGGCGAGCCCGGCGTGGGCAAGACCGCCATCGCGGAAGGTCTGGCCCAGCGGATCGTCCGCGGCGACGTGCCCGAGGGTTTGAAGGATAAAACCGTCTTTTCCCTGGATATGGGCGCGCTGGTGGCAGGCGCCAAGTACCGCGGCGAGTTTGAGGAACGGCTCAAAGCCGTATTGGAAGAGATCAAAAAGAGCGAAGGCCGCATCCTGCTGTTCATCGACGAGCTGCACACCATCGTGGGCGCCGGCAAGACCGAGGGCAGCATGGACGCCGGCAACCTGCTGAAACCCATGCTGGCCCGGGGCGAGCTCCACTGCATCGGCGCCACCACTCTGGACGAGTATCGGAAATACATTGAGAAGGACGCCGCCCTGGAGCGCCGGTTCCAGCCGGTGCAGGTGGACGAACCCTCCGTGGAGGACACGGTGAGCATTCTCAGAGGACTGAAGGATCGCTATGAGATCTACCATGGCGTCCGGATCCACGACAGCGCCCTGGTGGCCGCCGCCACCCTCTCCCACCGGTACATCACCGACCGGTTCCTGCCCGACAAAGCCATCGACCTGGTGGACGAGGCCTGCGCCCTGATCCGCACGGAGATCGACTCCATGCCCTCGGAGCTGGACGATCTGCGCCGCAGGATCATGCAGATGGAGATCGAGGAGATGGCCCTGAAAAAAGAGGAGGACCAGCTCTCCAAAGACCGTCTGGAGAAGCTCACCAAGGAGCTTGCCGAGCAGAAGGACAAGTTCAACGAGATGAAGGCCCGCTGGGACACCGAGAAGAACAGCGTGGAGGAGGACAAGCGCATCAAGGCGGAGATCGACCGCCTGCACGTGGACATCGAGAACGCCCAGCAGCAGTATGAATACGAAAAGGCCGCGCGCCTCCAGTACGCGGAGCTGCCCCGACTGGAGCAGCAGCTGAAGGAAGCGGAGGAGGCTGCCGAGCGCCGCAGCGGCGGCAACTCCCTGGTGCAGGACACTGTCACCGAGGAGTCCATCGCCGGCATCGTGGCCCGCTGGACCGGTATCCCGGTGGCCAAGCTCATGGAGGGCGAGCGGGAGAAGCTCCTGCATCTGGACGAGATCCTCCACAAGCGGCTGATTGGTCAGGACGAGGCGGTGCAGAAGGTCTGTGAGGCCATCTGGAGAAGCCGCGCCGGCATCGCCGACCCCAACCGGCCCATCGGCAGTTTCCTGTTCCTGGGTCCCACAGGCGTGGGCAAGACGGAGCTGGCAAAGAGCCTGGCCGAGAGCCTCTTCGACGACGAGAACAACATGGTCCGCATCGACATGACGGAATACATGGAGAAGTTCAGCGTCTCCAGACTCATCGGCGCGCCTCCGGGATACGTGGGCTATGACGAGGGCGGCCAGCTCACCGAGGCTGTCCGGAGAAAGCCCTACAGCGTGGTGCTGTTCGACGAGGTGGAAAAGGCCCACCCGGACGTGTTCAACATCCTGCTGCAGATCCTGGATGACGGCCGCATCACCGACTCCCAGGGCCGCACCGTGGACTTCAAGAACACCATCATCATCCTCACCTCCAACCTGGGCAGCCAGTACCTGCTGGACGGCATCGACGAGAACGGCGAGGTCAGCGAATCCGCCCGCGCCGCCGTGAACGCGGAGCTGCGCAGATCCTTCCGCCCGGAGTTCCTGAACCGTCTGGACGCCACCATCTTCTTCAAGCCCCTGACCAAGGAGAACCTGAGCCGCATCATCGACAACCTGATCGCAGGCCTCCGGGGCCGTCTGGCAGATCGGCAGCTCAGACTGGAGCTCACCGACACCGCCAAGCAGCACATCATCGACCACGGCTTCGACCCGGTCTATGGCGCCAGACCCATGAAGCGCTATCTCCAGAGCGAGGCCGAGACCCTCATTGCCCGGACGATCCTCCAGGGCGACCTCCACGCCGGCAGCACCCTCACCATCGACGAGGAGGACGGAAACCTGGTCTGTAGAGTCCGGTGATCCAAAGCCAATAAAAAAAGAACCTCCCGTGGGAGGTTCTTTTTTTGGTTTGATCGGGGTTTATACTTCGAAGGCCCAGCCGCCGTTTTTGAAGATCTCCACCGTTCTGCCGTCGCGGCAGTGGGCGGTGATGTTCAGGTCAGGAGCGCCGATCATGAAGTCCTCGTGGATCATGGAATCGTTGACGCCCATGGCGCGCATCTCCTCCAGGCTGCGGTTCTCGTAACCCTCGATGGTGTCGATGAAGCCCATGCCCAGAGCCAGATGGCAGCAGGCGTTTTCGTCGAACAGCGTATTGTAAAACAGCAGGTTCGTCCGGTTGATGGGGCTGTCCCAGGGCACCAGCGCGCACTCGCCCAGATAGCAGCTGCCCTCGTCCATGTGGATGATCTTCTGCAGCAGCTCGTCGCCCTTCTCGGCCTTGGCCTCGACGGCCTTGCCCTCGTGGAAGCGGATGTGGAAGTTCTCGATCAGCTGGCCCTGATAGCTCAGCGGCTTGGTGGAATAGACCACGCCCTCGGCCACACCGCGCTTGGGGCTGATGAAGCACTCCTCGGTGGGCATGTTGGGGTTGTAGGTGACGCCTTTGCCGATGCTGGTCTCGCTGCCGCCGCAAAAGCGGGCCTCGGGGATCATGCCGACGGTGAAATCCGTGCCGTTGGAGGCGTGATACTCCAGGGTCTCGATGCCGAGAGAATTGAGGTAATCGCAGCGGGCCTTCAGTTCCCGGTTATGCTTCTCCCAGTTTTCCACGCCGTCGGAACCGTCGTCCATCCGGCAGGTGGCGAGGATGGCGTTCCAGAGAGCCTCCTCCGCCTGGGCGGGGCTGAGCTCCGGGAAGACCTTCTTGGCCCAGGCTCTGCCGGGCACCGCAGCGATGCACCACTGGTAGCGGCCCTCCATCTTGTCCCGATAAGGCTTGATGATGGGATAGCGGCCCTGTACGCCCTTGGCGAACTTGGCCTGATTCATGCCCTTGAGGCCGTCGGGGTCGGCGCTCTCCAGATAGATCCGCACCGGCAGCGCCTCCACATGGTGCCGGAGTTTTTCTTCCTCCCACTTCTCCACCGTGCCCAGGGTCTTGACGCTCTGGTGCCGGACGTGGAGCTTCTGCAGCGGCTGATGCTTCCAGTCCACGGTGACCTGCTTGGCGCCGGCCTTGTAGCACTCGTCCACCAGCATGGTGACGAACGCCGGCTGATCCAGCTCGGCGAGGATGATGACCTCCTGCCCTTTCTGTACCCGCGCCCCGGTGGTGGCGATCAGCTTCGCGTAGGCGCGCATGGTGGTTTTCTTCATTTCGTATCTTCCTTTCCTTGATGCTCCGGCAGCGAGACCATGAACCGGGTGCCCTTGCCCAGGGTGCTCTCCACATCCACGGTACCCCCGTGGAGCTGGACGATCTGCCGCACCATGGCAAGACCCAGGCCCATGCCGTTCTGGGATCGGTCACTGTCCTCCCCCTGATAGAACCGCTGCCAGATCATTTCGAGTTTTTCTTCCGAGATGCCGACGCCGTTGTCCTCCACCGTCAGCACCGCTCTGCCCGAGGCGCGGATCAGCCGGACATGGATCCAGCCTTTCTCCACGCCGAATTTATAGGCGTTGTCAATGAGATTCTGCAGCATTCTGGAGATCAGGAACACATCCATGTCGATGAAAATGCCGGACTGGATGTCCCGCTCCAGACGGATGTTGTGCTGGGCAACCAAAGCCTGCTCCTCGCAGACGATGCTGACCAGATCGCTGAGATCGGCGTACTCGAAGCTCACCTTCTGGGTGCCCTGATCCAGTCGGGTGATCTCCAAAAGGCTCCGCACCAGGGTGGACATCTTCTCCGCCTGCCGCTCGATGACCTCCATGGAGGCCTTGTAGTCCTCCAGCGTCATGTCGTTTTTCTTGGCGTAATTGCACTCGGCCAGGATCACCGTGGTGGGGGTCCTGAGCTCGTGGCTGGCGTCGGAGGTAAACTGCTGCTCAGCTTCGAAGCTGCGCTCCAGACGGTCGAACATGCTGTCGAAGGCGGCGGTGAGGTTCTCCACCTCGTCGCGGGATTTGCGCCGGTTCTCCCCGGTGCCGATGCGGGCCTTCAGATCCTGCCCGTCATTGATGGCGTTGGCGGCCTCGGTGACCTTTTTGATGGGTTTTAATGCCTGCCGGGCGATGAAATAGCCGCCCAGGATCGACAGGATCAGCAGCACCGGCAGCACCGACCAGGCCACCGCCACGATGGCGGTCATGAAACTGCCGGTGGGGGCCGCGTCGATGATGCCGCGGAGCCACACGCCGCCCACGAACATGTCCACATGGACGTCGTAAACGTAGTAATCCGTATCGCCGCAGTTGACCTGCCGCACCCGGTTGGCGGAGAGAGGTTCCTCCGCCGTGAAGGCCGAGGGCGCCGCGCCCCGGAGGATGTTCTCCTCCTCGTCATAGAGGATCGTATAGACGCCTCTGGAGTAGTATTTGATATCGTCGAAGCGAAATTCCTGTTTCGAAAATTCCACCTTGTTGACGTTGGCGTTCACCACCTGCATCAGGCGCTGCTCCGGGTTTTTGGTGACCACGTTGCCGTTGATGATCATGATGAACGTGAGCACCAGCGCCACGATCAGCACCATCATGGCGGCAAACCAGGTGGTGATGCGGAATTTGATGGAGGTATGCATCAGTCTTCCTCCCGCAGCACCCAGCCCACGCCCCAGACCGTGTGGATCAGCTTCTTTTCAAAGCCGCTGTCCAGCTTCCGCCGGAGGTAGCTGATGTAGACGTCCACCACGTTGGAGCCGCCGGAGTAGTCGTAGTTCCAGAGGTTGTTCTCGATGCTCTCTCTGGAGAGGGTGACGCCCTTGTTGCGGATCATGTATTCCAAAAGGGCGAACTCCTTGGCGGAGAGATTCAGAAGCTTCCCGCCTCGCTGGGCGGTGTGGGCGGCGGTGTCCACCGTGAGATCCGCGAGGGTGAACACGTTGGAGCTGCTGCCGCTGTGCTTTCGGGTGACCACCCGGATCCTCGCCAGCAGCTCGTCGAAGCTGAAAGGCTTCACCAGATAATCGTCGGCGCCGGCATCCAGACCGCGGACACGGTCGCGCACGGCGTCCTTGGCGGTGAGGAAGATCACCGGCGTCTCCAGCCCTTTGGCGCGCATCCGCTCCAGCACCTCGAAGCCGTCCATCTTCGGCATCATCACATCCAGGACCGCCACATCATATTCCGCCCCGGCCAGAAAGTCCAGCGCCTCCACCCCGTCATAGCAGGCGTCCACGCTGTAACCCTCGGCAGCCAGGGTCTTGACCAAAATTCGATTGAGGTCCTTTTCGTCCTCAACGACTAAGATTCTCAAAAAACCACCTCCCGTGGTGCGGGCATATTGTACCACAAAAGAAAAGGAATGAAAAGAGGCGGGAATGAGTTTACATAACTTTGTCTGTCTTGCGCAAGGAACATCCCGTGAAACACCCATTCCTCCATTTCTTGCAAAACAGGCAGATCCTTGGATCTGCCTGTGCTTTTATGCGGTTTGCAGCATCTGATTCTGCTTCGATCGGAACCAGAAGTAGTAGGCGGCGATGGCCACCACCGTGACCGCCCAGCTGAGGGGATAGCAGGCGATGATGGTGCCGAAGGTGCGGTGAGTCGGGAACCAGAAGAAGATCCAGGCCAGCCGGACGCCCACCACGCCGATCAGGGTCAGCACCGCCGGCGGCGTGGATTTGCCGTAGGCTCTGAGCGAGCCGGAGAAGTTCTCCATCAGCACGCTCATGGGCTCGCCCAGCAGAATGGCAAACAGCCGGATGCGGCCCACCTGAATGACGTCGGGATCGGCGTTGAAAATGGAGAGGATGGGATTCGCGAAGCCCAGCAGCAGCGCGCAGAGGATTACCGTGCACACCATGCTCATGAGCGTACACACGCCGAGGATCTTCCGGCAGCGGTCAATCTGCCCGGCCCCGTAGTTCTGCCCGGTGAAGGTGGTGCATGCCTGGCCGAAGGCGTTGATGATGAAGTAGGCCAGGATCTCCACATTGAAGGCCGCGCTGGAGGCCGCCATCACCGTGGCGCCGAGACTGTTGATGGCGCTTTGCACCACGATGTTGGAAAAGGAAAACACCATGCCCTGAACGCCCGCCGGGACGCCGATGCGGAACACCTGCCCGATGATCCGCCAGTTGGGCTTGAACTTGTTCCACTCCACCTTCACGGCGCCGTCGCTTCGAAGGAGCGTCACGAAGAGCATCACGGAGCTGAGGGTGTTGGAGACCACGGTGGCGGTGGCGACGCCGTCCACACTGCGGCCCAGCACCACCACGAAGAAGATGTTCAGCGCCACGTTCACCACACCTGCGATGGTCAGACAGATCAGCGGGGTGCGGGTGTCGCCCTGACTGCGGAAGATGGCGGAGAGGAAGTTGTAAAGCAGAATCACCGGCATGCCGGCCATGTAGATCCGAAGATACAATACCGACAGCGGCAGCACCTCCGCCGGCACGGACATCAGCTGCAGGATCATGGGGGCAAAGACCTCGCCCAGCACGGTGAGCAGAAGGCCGCAGACCAGCGCCACCAGCAGACTGCTGTGGACGGTGCGGGAGACCTTGTCCAGCTTCCCCTGGCCGGTGTACTGGGCGATGACCACGTTGGTGCCCAGCGCCACGCCCACGAAGAGATTCACCAGCAGGCCTACGATGGCCGCGTTGCTGCCCACGGCCGCCATGGCCGCGTTGCCGCAGAATCGGCCCACCACCGCCACGTCGGCGGCGTTGAACAGCTGCTGCAGGATTCCCGTCACCGCCAAGGGCAGGGCGAAGCGCAGGAGCTTCCCCGCCAGGGGCCCGTGAAGCATGTCGATCTCTCTTCTCTGGTGCATGGTTTTCTCGTTCCTTTGATGATTTTTCTCTCGATTATAGCACAAAATTTCGATTTTGGCGAAAAATGTTGAAAAGAAGTATAAATTGGAGAGTTTATCTGCCAGACCCACATGGCTCGCCCTCTGGGAGAGCTGGCGCGAGCTTGCGAGCGACTGAGAGGGTTAAACGTGGGATTCAGGATGCAGTAAAGCCAATGCGTCAGTAGTGACCACATGCCCTCTCAGTCACGGCTAGTACTCGCCGTGCCAGCTCTCCCGGAGGGAGAGCCAAGGGCTGCACAGCATCATCCAACATCCCGATAAACTATTATTTGAATTTGCTGTTCGATAAAACACCCCGCTGCGGTGCAGCGGGGATGTTGCATTCCGGGGAGATTTACCGGTTGTTGTAGGCCTCGATGCCTTTCTTCAGCAGCTCAATGGCCCGCTCCAGATCCTCTTTCTTCAGCACATAGGCCATGCGGATCTCGTTCTTGCCGGTGTTGGGGGTGCCGTAGAAGGGCTCACCGGGGGCGAACATCACGGTCTCGCCGTTGTCGTCAAACTCCTCCAGCAGCCATTTCTGGAAGGTGTCGGCGTCGTCCACGGGCAGAGCGGCCATGACGTAGAAGGCGCCCTTGGGCTCGGAGTAGACCACGCCGGGGATCTCCTTGAGCTTGGAGACCAGCGCGTCGCGGCGGGACTTGTATTCCTCACGAACGGCGGCGAAGTATTCCGGCCCCACGGTGTAGAGGGCGGCAGAGGCCACCTGGTCGATGGTGCTGGCGCAGAGACGGCCCTGGCACCACTTCATGGCCTGGTTGTAGAGTTCCTGGTTTCTGGTGATCATGCAGCCGATGCGGGCGCCGCAGGCGGAAAACCGCTTGGACACGGAGTCGATGACCACCACGTTCTCGTCATAGCCCTCCAGCTGCAGCAGGCTCATCAGCGGCTCGCCGCCGTAGACGAATTCGCGGTAGACCTCGTCACCGATGATAAAGAGGTCGTGCTCTTTGGCGATGTCGGCCATGAGCTGCATATCCTCTTTGGTGAGGATGGCGCCGGTGGGGTTGCCGGGGTTGGTGAAGAGGATGGCGCGGGTGTGCTCGTTGATCAGCGCCTCGATCCGATCCTTGAAGGCAAAGCGATAGCCCTCTTCGGGTCTCGTGGTCAGGGGGCGGATCTTCGCGCCGGTGAGGGTCACGAAGGTGGAATAGTTGGGGTAGAAGGGCTCGGGGATGATGATCTCGTCGCCGTCGTCCAGAATGCTGCTGAGGAGCATCTGCAGGGCCTCGCTGCCGCCGGTGGAGATCAGGATGTTCTTATCCGTCAGCTTCGCGCCGATGCCGGCGTAGTAGCTGCGGATGGCGTCGATCAGCACCGGCACGCCGGCGCTGGGGGCGTAGGCCAGAACCTTCTGGCTGAAGTCCTTCACCGCCTCAAAATAGGCGGGCGGGGTCTCAATGTCGGGCTGACCGATGTTCAGGTGATAGATCTTCTTGCCCGCCTGCTCCGCTTTCACGGCGTAGGGGGCGAACTTGCGCATGGGGCTCAGGCCGCAGCGCTCCATCTTGCTGGAAAATTTCATGGGAATTTCCTCCTCGTTGGTCAATTTAAGGTGTTTTCAGTATAGCACAAAAATTCCCAATGAAAAGCAAAAAAATATGTCACATCCATCAAAAGAATTCAACCGTGCCTTGAAAAGATTCGATATTTTACCACTTGTGGATTTTTGTTTCTTGGTATATAATAAGATGCTATTTCATTGGAAGGAGCTGTCTGTATGGTCAGAATCGAAAACGCGAACGGCGTCATCACCATCACCAGCGAAGTGTTCACAGATCTCGCCGGCGATGCGGCCACCAGCTGCTTTGGCGTTAAAGGAATGGTCGGCAGCAAAGACGGCGGCAAGTTCCAGCTGCTTCGGCGGGACTCCATGTCCAAGGGCTGCTTCGCCCACTTTGCCGAGGACGGCAGCAGCGTCTCTTTGGAGCTCCACATTGCGGTGGATCAGGGCGTGAACATCTCCGCGCTGGCCCACAGCATCATGGGAGAGGTCAGCTACAAGGTGGGCCTCGCCACCGGCGTCCCGGTGGAGACCGTGGATGTCTATGTGGACACCATGCTGATCGGCTGATCCCCGATCTGAACAAGCTACTACGGTGACGCGGGACTTTCTGCCGCGCGCCTGATCGAATTTTTCCCCCGCTTCGGAGGTGCAATGTTTTGAGAGAACGGATTGATGCTGCATCGTTCAAGGAGATGTTCCTGTGCGCGAACGCGGCTCTGGAAGAAAACAAACAGACCATCAACGACCTGAACGTGTTCCCCGTGCCGGACGGCGATACGGGCACCAATATGAGTCTGACCATGAACAGTGCTGCCATCGCGCTGTCCAAGGAGAATTTTGAGGAGATCGGCGACGCCTCCAAGTGCGCGGCCAACGCCCTGCTTCGGGGCGCCCGCGGCAATTCCGGCGTCATCCTGTCCCTGCTGTTCCGCGGTATTTCCAAGGGACTCAAGGGCAAGGAGACTGCCGACGCCCAGGAGTTTGCCGCCGCGCTGAGTGCCGGTGTGGACGCCGCCTACAAGGCCGTCATGAAGCCGGCGGAGGGCACCATCCTCACCGTCAGCCGCATGGCCGCAGCCGCCGCCACGGAGTTTGCGAAGAACAACGCCGACATCGAAATGATGTTCGAGACCCTTCTGCAGGCCGCCAGAGACGCTTTGGCCGAGACCGTGCACCAGAACCCGGTTCTGGAGCGCGCAGGTGTGGTGGACGCCGGCGGCGAGGGCTTCGTCGTAGTCATGGACGCCATGCTGGCCTGGATGCAGGGCCGCGCCACCACGCCGGTCCAGGCGGAGGTCCCCCAGGAGCAGGTCGAGCCCAAGGGCGCGGATTTCTCCGAGTTCGACACCGGGGAGATCACCTTCACCTACTGCACCGAGTTCATCGCCGCCCGCGAGACCAAGAAGTCTCCGGAGCTGCTGCGCACCTTCCTGGAGAACATCGGCGACTGCGTCGTGGTGGTCAGCGATGAGGAGATCGTGAAGGTCCATGTGCACACCAACGTTCCCGGCGAGGTTCTGACCGAGGCTTTGACCTACGGCCCGCTCCAGACCGTGAAGATCGAGAATATGCGCAACCAGCACACCGTCCTGTCCAAGGACGCGCAGCCGGAGTCCGCTGAGCCGGAGATCGCCCCCGCCGAGAAGGATTACGGCGTGGTCACCGTCTGCGCCGGCGAGGGTCTCGCGGAGATCTTCACCGAGCTGGGCGTGGATCGGGTCGTCACCGGCGGCCAGACCATGAACCCCTCCACCGAGGACATCCTCACCGAGGTCAACAAGACCCCGGCGGAGACCGTGTTCGTGCTGCCCAACAACAAGAACATCGTCATGGCGGCGGAGCAGTGCGCCAGACTGACCGAGAAGAAGGTCGTCGTGGTGCCCACCAAGACCGTGCCCCAGGGCATCTCCGCCATGCTCTCCTTCGATCCCAACGGCACCCCGGAGCAGATCTCCGAGGCCCTCAGCGAGGCGGCCCAGGCGGTGCACACCGTTCTGGTCACCTACGCCGCCAGAGATTCCGACTTCGACGGCCACGACATCCACGCCGGCGAGTATCTGGCCCTGCTGGACGGCGCGCTGGTGGGCAGCTACACCGACTTCAGCGAGCTCATGGGCGCCATCGCCAAGGTCTCCGCACCGCTGGAGCCGGAGATCATCTCCGTCTACTACGGCGAGGACGTCACCGAGGCCGACGGCCAGAAGGTGGGCAAGAGCCTCGGCGCCGCTTTCAAGGACGCGGATGTGAACGTCATCCGCGGCGGCCAGCCGGTCTACTACTACATGATCTCTCTCGAGTGATCCGATATTCCACACCCCTGTCAAGCGGCAGGGGTGTTTTTGTTGGAATGTTATATTAACATAATATAATTTATGTAAATTTATTGGATTTTACGCAGGTGGTAAAAGAGAATTCGCAAGGGCGGAGCTTGCCCCTCCGTTTTTACAAATACGCTGAATCCACGGAAGGGGTAAGCCCCTCCCCTACGGCCATATTCGGAGTGCACCGAAAATCCAACGCCCTGATAAACTCCGAACTTGCCGTTTTCCATTCCTCTGCCACTGACGGTTGACATTGCCGGGATTTGTGCTAAACTGGATGCATCAACCAACCAAAAAGGGAGGAATTACCTTGCAGCACCCCTTCTCCCGCACGGAGCTGCTTCTTGGCGCCGAGGCCATGGAACGCCTGTATCACGCCAGAGTGGCGGTCTTCGGTCTGGGCGGCGTGGGCGGTATGGCGGCGGAGGCCCTCTGCCGCAGCGGCGTGGGCGCTCTGGATCTGATCGACAAGGACACCGTCTCGCTGACCAATCTAAACCGCCAGATCTTCGCCACCCGGGACACCGTGGGCAGGCCCAAGGTGGAGGCCGCGCGGGATCGGCTCCTGAGCATCAACCCGGATCTGAAGCTGACGCTCTGGCAGTGCTTCTATCTGCCGGAGACCGCGGCGCAGTTCGATTTTACCCAATATGACTATATCATCGACGCCATCGACACCGTCACCGGCAAGCTCCAGCTGGCGCAGGAGGCGCACCACTGCGGCACCCCCATCGTAAGCAGCATGGGCACCGGCAACAAGCTGGACCCCACGGCCTTCCGGGTGGCGGACATCACCGAGACCCGCTACTGTCCCCTCTCCAGAGTCATGCGCAAGGAGCTCAGAAAGCGGGGCATCGAACACCTGAAGGTGGTCTATTCCGAGGAGATCGCCCTGACTCCCGCTGAGAGCGACGAGGAACCGGAGCAGGGCCGCCGCTCCATTCCCGGCAGCACCGCATTCGTGCCGCCCACGGCGGGGCTGGTCCTCGCCGGCGAAGTGGTCAAGGACATTGCGGGGGTGAGCCAATGAGCAGAGAACTGGAACGATGGCAGCTCATTGAGCGCAGCATCATCAAAAAATACCACAAGCAGCTCTGGACCCCCTTCATCGACGCCATGAAGCGCTATCAGCTGGTGCAGGCGGGAGACAAGGTGGCGGTCTGCATCTCCGGCGGCAAGGACTCCATGCTGCTGGCAAAGCTGCTGCAGCAGCTCCAGCGGCACAGCGACGTGCCCTTTGAACTGGAATTTCTCGTGATGGACCCCGGCTACGCGGAGCCGAACCGGAAACGGATCGAAGAGAATCTGGAGCTGCTTCGGATCCCGGCCCACATCTTCGAATCTGACATCTTCGCCGCCGCCGACAGCACCGAGAAGAACCCCTGCTACCTCTGCGCCAGAATGCGGCGGGGCGCCCTCTACGCCGAGGCCCAGCGGCTGGGCTGCAACAAGATCGCCCTGGGCCACCACCGGAACGACGTCATCGAGACCACGGTCATGGCCATGTTCTACGGTGCCCAGCTCCAGGGCATGATGCCGAAGCTCCACAGCCTGAATTTCCCCGGCATGGAGCTGATCCGCCCCATGTACTGCATCCGGGAGGACGACGTCATCGCCTGGGCCCGGTACAACGACCTGCAGTTCATCCAGTGCGCCTGCCGATTCACCGAGCGCACCGCCACCCAGGACAAGGAGAGCCAGAGCAAACGCCGGGAGATCAAAAACCTGATCCGGGAGCTGAGCAAAACCAACCCGGATCTGGAAAACAGCATCTTCCACAGCCTCCACGCCGTGAATCTCGACACCTTCCCAGAATATAAAACCAAGGGCGAATACCACAGCTTTTTGGAGACATACGAAACCCCGGACCCGCGCGATTGAGCGCAGGCCCGGGGAATCTTTTTGCTTTATTTTCCTCGCACACCGTCGAAGAAATCCGAGAGCACCTTGGCGCAGTCGTCCTTCAGCACCCCGCCGTAGATGGCCGGGTGGTGGCCGTAGCGTTCCTCGAAGAGATTCAAAACGCTGCCGCAGGAGCCGAAGTTGGGCTCCTTGGCGCCGTAGACGATCTTCGGGATCCGTGCGTTCACGATGGCGCCGGCGCACATGGGGCAGGGCTCCAGAGTCACATAGAGGGTACAGCCCTCCAGCCGCCAGGTGCCGAGCTGGTCGCAGGCTTCCCGGATGGCCTCGATCTCCGCGTGGGCGTCGGCGTGGTGGGTCTCTTCCCTCCGGTTGCGGCCGGTGCCGATGATGGTGCCGGCTTCGTCCGTGATGACGCAGCCCACGGGCACCTCACCCGCCGCCGCGGCCTCCCGGGCGAGATCGAGGGCTTTTTTCATGTAGAATTCCTGTTCCATATCAGAGCTTTTTCTCCAGCAGCACCAGGTGGATATTGGGCAGGCCGCAGAAGTTGCAGAACGCCACGCCCACCTCTTGGAAGCCCAGCTTTTTGTAAAGGGCTCTCGCGGGGAGGTTGATCTCGTTGGTGTCCAGCCGCAGCCAGCTGCAGCCCAGCTTCCGCGCCATTTCGGCGTATTCGCTGACGATGAACTGCGCCAGCCCGCAGCGCTGAAACTCCGGCAGCACGATCATGGTGTGCAGCACCAGCACCTGCTCCGGCGGCACGTCCTCCGACCATTGCACCTGAGCATATTCCTCTCCCTGGATCTGGTTGATCCGGGCGGTGGCGGCGATCTCACCATCCACCTCCGCCACGTAGAGGAAGCCCGCTTGCAAAGATTCCTCGGCGTCCTGGGGAATTGGGTAGATCCCCCGGATCCAGCCGGTGTGCCAGAGGCCCTGCTCCTCCATGTCGTGGGCGCGGTCGTAGATCTTGCATACCGCGGGCAGGTCGGCTTTGGTGGCAAGTCTCAGGATCAAGTGGTTTCCCTCCTCCGGTTCACGATGACGGTCAGCACCGCCAGCACCGCTGCCGCCACCAGCGCCGCCAGGAAGATGTTGGCGTTGGGGAGAAAGCTCGTTGTGCCGTCGCTGTTCACGATTGTCTCGGCGTTTTTCAAAACCGCCGCGCCGATGAAGGGGCCGATGAGCCCCGGAATGAACACCTGTCCGATGATGCGCACGCCCTGGAACTGGCCGGAGCGGTTTTCCGGGATCAAGTCGCGGATCTGGGCGCCGAAGACGCTCATGCCGCAGAGATAGCCGCACATCATCAAAAGGGAGCCGACGAACACCGGCGCCGTGGCTCGGAACGCCAGAAGCAGCGCGTAGCCCGCACCAAGCATCAGCAGCACCGGCCAGATGCTGAACCGGAAGCCCTTTTGATCGTACAGCCGTCCATAAAACACCGTCACCGCCGCTGCCAGGATGATCGCCGGGGCCAGGATCAGGACGTAGTTCGCCATGCCCAGGCTCTGCTCGTAGTAGATCAGCAGATAGGGCATGAAGATCTGGATGGAGATGCCGAAGACCGCAAAGAGCCCCAGCACCAGATAGAGTCTGCCGTTGGCCCGGATGGTGGACGGCCGGAAGCTGTAAAGCAGCGTCTCGCCGTAGCTTGCCTTCACCGGTCGGAGATTCGGGGCATCCTCGATGAGAAACGCACCCGCAAGGCCGATCAGGAAGGTGGCTGCACCGATGATGTAATAGATCACCCGCCAGGAGCCCCAGCGGGTCAGATCAAAGCTCATGAAACTGCCGAAAACGATGAGGATCGAAAGGAGCGGCATCATGGAGTTGACACCCTCGATCTTGCCGCGGTTCGTTGCGTCGCCCCGGTCGGTGAGCCAGGCGTTGTAGGCAGCGTCGTTGGCGGTGGAGCCGAAGAAGGTCATGACGCAGTCCATGACGATGACCATGAGGACGCTTTTCAGCCACGCGAAGCTCACGATGGTGAGTCCCCAGATCATGTAGCCCACGGTCATGAAGGCCTTGCGCTTGCCCACCTTGTCCGACACCGCGCCCATGAGGATCGTGGTCAGGGCGGCGGTCACGGCGCTGGCCATGACCATGGCGGAGATCTCAGAGGCGGAGGCGTGGAACATGTGGTAGATGAACACGTTGAAGTACATGTTCTCCACCACCCAGGCCACCTGCCCCATGAGTCCGAAGATCACCATGGCGACCCAGAATTTTCGATTCAGGCCCGACGGCTGCACGGCCACGCCCTCCTTTTCTTATTTCGTCACGATGCGGAAGATGTCCTGATACATCACAAATGCCATCAACGCCAGCAGCAGCACCATGCCGCCGGTGTGGATATAGCCCTCGATGCGGGGGTCGACTTTCTTTCGGATGATGCGCTCGATGATCCAGGTGACCACCAGCAGGAACACGCGGCCGCCGTCCAGCGCCGGGATGGGCAGCATGTTCATCACCGCCAGGTTCACGGCGATGAAGGCCATGAAGTAGGCAATGTTCAAAAGGGCGTCCGCGACGCCGGCACTCTCCTGCCCCACGTCGTTGATCATGCTGACGATGCCCACCGGGCCGGAGAGATCCTTGACTCCCACCACGCCGGCGAACAGATCCCGCAGGCTGTTATAGACCATGCGCACGAAGTCCAGCGCGCAGTACCAGCTGTACTGCAGCTTCTGGCCGAAGTTCATCTCCTGCACGCCGAAGCGGAAGCCGTAATACTGTCCCTCCTCGCCGGGATACTCCAGAAGCTTCAGCTCGAAGTGTTTCAGCTCCACCTTCTCACCGTCGCGGATCACCACGATGTCGTGGGAGCCATTGCCCCGGGCCAGATACTCCGACACGTTGCTGGAGAAGTAGATCCGGTGGCCGTCGATCTTATAAAACTGGTCCCCCACATGGAGACCGTCAGCGCTCTCATAGGGGCAGCCCTCGAAAAACTCCGTGATGACCGGGGTGCTGTAAGCTCTGGCAGAGGAAAAGACGATCACCAGCAGCACCAGGCCGATCAGGAAGTTCATGAAGGAGCCCGCCACCAGGATGATCAGCCGCTTCCAGGCCGGCTGGCTGGAGAAGGCGCGCTCGTCACCCTCCACGGCCTCGTTTTCACCAGTCATGGCGCAGTAGCCGCCGATGGGCAGGGCTCTGAGGGCATAGAGGGTCTCCCCTTTTTGTTTTTTCCACAATGCCGGGCCCATGCCGATGGAAAATTCCTCCACCCGCACGCCGCAGGCCTTGGCGGCCGCGAAATGCCCGAACTCGTGGACGGCGATGAGGATCCCGAAACCCAGGATCGCGAGGAGAATATACATGGGATGTTCCTTTCAGAAACGAAGAATTACTGCTTGAAATACGCTCTTACGAAGGCGCGTGCCTCTTGGTCGGCGGCGAGGATGGCGTCCAGATCCGGGTTCTCGGTTCTCGGAACCGTCTGCACCGCCGCGGCGACGCTGTCGTAAATATCATTATACCCGATCTTATGATCCAGAAACAGATGCACCGCCACCTCGTTGGCCGCGTTCATGACCGCTGCGTCGGTGCCGCCGTTTCTGGCGCACTGGATGGCCAGCGCCAGGCAGGGCAGCTTTTCGAAGTCCGGGGCGTAGAAGTTCAACCCCTTCCCTAATTTCGTGAAGTCCAGCCGCTCACTCATGCTGGCGACACGATTGGGATAGGTCAGCGCATACTGGATGGGCAGGCCCATATCCGGCACGCCCAGCTGGGCGATGACGGTGCCGTCCACCAGCTCCACCATGGAGTGGACGATGCTCTCGGGGTGGATCAGCACCTCGATGCCGTCCGGCGTAGTGCCGAACAGATGCATGGCCTCGATGAATTCCAGGCCCTTGTTCATCATGGTGGCGCTGTCCACGCTGATCTTCGCGCCCATGCTCCAGTTGGGATGGCGCACGGCCTGCTCGGGAGTCACATCCTTGGTCTGCTCTCTGCTCCAGCCTCTAAAGGGGCCGCCGGAGCCGGTGAGCAGGACTTTCCGCAGCTCGCCCTTCCTGCCGGTGAGGCACTGGAAGATGGCGCTGTGCTCCGAATCCACGGGAACGATCTCCGCGCCGCAGTCCGCCGCCCGCTGCATGACGATGGAGCCGGCGCAGACCAGGGTCTCCTTGTTGGCCAGAGCGATGCGGCGCTTCTTTTTGATGGCCTCCAGCGTGGGCTTCAGGCCGACGGCGCCGGAGACGGCAGTGACCACGGCGTCGGTGTCGGAGATCACAGCGGCCTCCACCAATGCGTGCTCGCCGCCCCAGACCTTGATATCGGTATCGGCAAGGGCGGTTTTCAATTCCTTCGCCGCGCTCTCGTCGGTGACGGCGACCATGGCGGGGCGCAGTTTTCTCGCCTGCTCCTCCGCCAGCTTGATGCTGCGGTTGGTGCTGATGGCCCGCACCTGCAGGCCCAAATGCTCCGCCACGGCCACGGTCTGCCGACCGATGCTGCCGGTGGAGCCCAGAATCGAAATGGATCGTACCATAATCTTACCTTTCTTAATTGCGTTGGAATGGAGATTTAGGGCGGGACACGTGCACCCCGCCCTATTTCCTGTCATTTTTCAGCTTACCATGACCCCGATGGCAGGCCAGAGAATCACCAGCAGCTCCAGCAGGGGCGCAGTGAAGATGGTGCTGTCGAAGCGATCCAGCATGCCGCCGTGGCCGGGCAGCAGGTTAGAATAGTCCTTCACGCCGTACTCCCGCTTGATGGCGGAGAAGGCCAGATCGCCCATCTGTCCGGCGAGGGAGCCCAGCAGGCCGTAGACCATCATGCCGAGGAAGTTTACATAATAACCACAGAGCTTCAGCACCAGACCGTACAGCAGCGCGCCGACGATGGCCGCCAGCAGACCGCCCACGGCGCCCTCGATGCTCTTGTTGGGGCTCAGATGCGGGGCCAGCTTCCGCTTGCCCATGGCGTTGCCCACGAAGAAGGCGCCGGAGTCGCTGATCCAAACGATAATGAAGGTCAGGAGGATGTAAGGTGCCTTTGGAGCGTGCTGCCCCAGCCGCACCAGGGAGGTCAGCAGATAAGGGATCAGCAGGCCCGCGGTGAACACCAGCGCAGGCTCCACGAAGTGCATGCGGTTGTTTTCGCTGCGGAAGGTGCGCATCATCTCTCCGAACATGACCACCAGCAGCAGCCATGCCGCCAGCTTCAAAGCCACGTCGCCGAAGCCGAAGACGGTGCCCATGGGGATCAAAACGGCGGCCACTCCGGCGTAGATGCCGAAGCGCTTGCGGAAGCGGGAGCCCATGGTGGTGTGCAGCAGCTCCCAGGCGCTGAATGCCGCCATGACGGAGACCACGATGGCCCAGCCCCACAGCGGTGCGAAAAAGATTACGGCCAGCAGTGCCGGAATGCCGATCCCGGCAACGATCAGTCTGTTTTTCATGTTTCTCTGTCCTTTACTGGTTGATGTGAGAAAGGGAATTCAAATTCAAGTTTAACAGGATGTTGAAATGATCCACCGTAGGGCGGGGACCTGTGCCCCGCCGTTACATGGGCAGCACATTCAACGCGGCGGGGCACAGGTCCCCGCCCTACAAGGAGCGAGCGTGAAACGCCCAATTTACCGCTCATTTCACCCCACCGAAGCGGCGGTCTCTTCTCTGGAACTCGATGATGGCGTCGTCCATGTCCCGCTCGGAGAAATCCGGCCAGAGGACGTCGGTGAAATAGAGCTCCGAATAGGCGCCCTGCCAGGGAAGGAAGTTCGAAAGCCGCTCTTCCCCACTGGTTCGGATGATCAGATCCGGATCCGGGATGCCGGTGGAGTAGAGCAGACTGGAGAAATAGTCCTCCGTCAGCTCCGGGGCCTCGCCGGTTTGATACAGTTCCGCGTATTTCCGCACGGCGTGGAGGATCTCGTCCCGGCCGCCGTAGTTGATGCAGAGATTCAGCTGGCATCCGTCGTGGCGGCTGCTCTCGGCTCTGGCGTCGGCCATGAGCTGCTGCAGAGCCGGAGACAGGGCCGTCAGCTCTCCGAAGAAGTCCATGCGGATGCCGTCGCGCTTCATGACCTCGATGGATTCGACGATGTAGCGCTCAAAAAGATCCATCAGCGTCCGAACCTCGTCGTCCGGCCGCTTCCAGTTTTCCGTGGAAAAGGCGTAGAGGGTCAGATACTCGATGCCGATGTCCTTGCAGTAATTGGCGATCTTCCGCACGGTCTCGGCGCCCACGGCGTGGCCGGCGGTTCTCGGAAGTCCCCGCTTTTTCGCCCAGCGGCCGTTGCCGTCTAAGATAATGCCGATGTGCTTCGGCAGACGGTCGAAGTCCACCTCCGGTTTCGTCCCGGTTTTCTTTTGAAACAATGCCATAGCTTTTTCTCCAGTCTATGCTCAAAAAGGGGATCAAAGATCCCCTTTTTGTCATTTGTATGGGAATTAAAGCTCCATGAGCTCCTTCTCTTTGTCGTCCGCGATCTTCTCGACTTCCTTGATATAGTCGTCGGTCATCTTCTGCATATCCTTCTCGACGTCCTTGAAGTCGTCCTCGGTGATCTCGGATTTCTTCTTCTGAGCCTTGAACTTATCCATGGCGTCGCGGCGGATGTTGCGGACGGCCACCTTGGCCTCCTCGCCGTACTTCTTCACCTGCTTGGCCAGATCCTTACGGCGCTCCTCGGTCAGCTGCGGGAACACCAGACGGATGGCGCGGCCGTCGTTCTGGGGGTTGATGCCCAGCTCGGAGGCCTGGATGGCCTTCTCGATGGCCTTGAGGGCAGAGGCGTCCCAGGGCTGGATCAGCAGGCTGCGGGCGTCGGGCACGCTGATGGAAGCCACCTGATTGATCGGGGTGTCGGTGCCATAGTATTCCACGGTGATCCGGTCCAGCACGGCGGGATTGGCCTTACCGGCGCGGACAGAGGCGAGCTGCTCTTTGAGGAACTCGCAGGTACGTTTCATTTTCCTCTCAAAATCCTGATAATCGACTGACATGTTGACTCCTCCTCTATTTTGAAATAAACGTTTTTCTTATTTGACCAGTGTGCCAACCGCCTGGCCGGTCACGGCGCGGAGGATGTTCTCCGGCTCCGAGAGGGCAAAGACGAACACGGGCAGATGATTGTCCATGGCGAGGCTGGTGGCCGTGGAATCCATGACCGCCAGATGCTGGGCCAGCACCTCGTCGTAGGTGATGTTGTCGTACTTCACGGCAGAGGCGTCCACTCTGGGATCGGCACTGTAAACGCCGTCGATGTTTTTGGCCAGCAAAATGGCGTCAGCGTCGATCTCGCAGGCGCGGAGCACGGCCGCGGTATCGGTGGAGAAATAGGGGCAGCCTGTGCCGCCGGCGAAGAGGACGACCTTCCCCTCCTCCAGATGCTTCACTGCCCGCTGGCGGGTATAGGTCTCGGCAAAGGCGCGCATCTCCGTGGCGGTCTGGACGCGGGCGGGAATGTCCTTCTGCTCCATGACGTCGGAGACGGCAAGGCAGTTCATGACGGTGGCCAGCATGCCCATGTGGTCGGCTCTGGAGCGCTCCATATAGCCGCCGCCGTCCTTGGCGCCGCGCCAGAAGTTGCCGCCGCCGATGACGACGCCCACCTGCACGCCCAGCTCGCGGCACTCCTGAATGGCGTCGCAGACCTGAGCGATCATTTTAAAATCAAGACCGGTCTTTTTCTCTCCGGCCAGCGCCTCACCGCTGATCTTCAGAAGGATGCGGTGATATTTCGGCGTAATGTTTTCCAATGGTATCCCCTCATTTCGCACAGTTGTGTATCCTATTTTAATATAAAATCCAGAAAAAGAAAAGGGGGTAAATGTGAAAGTTTAAAAACCGTTGAAATCAGAGGAGAATGCGTGTACAAATTGAAGTTTGTCTGCCAGACCCACATGGCTCGCCCTCCGGGAGAGCCAAGGGGTGTGCAGCATCATCCTACTCCCCGATAAACTGGAATTTGAAATCCGTCGAAAACACTTTCAACTCCACACTTAACAGAAAAACTCCCTCTGCGCGTTATTTTCTGCGCAGAGGGTGTTTTGATTCGGAATGCTTTTACGCTGCCATGACCCGGACGTTGACCACGCCCTTGGTTTTCCTCAGGGCGGTGAGGAACGCGTCGGTGGTGATGCGCATATGCTCGGTGACGGCGGTGATGGTCACCGGGGCAACGCCGTTGGTGGGGATGCTCTGGTTGATGGTGAGGATGTTGGCGCCGTTGCCCGCGAAGATCGCCAGCACCGAAGAAAGCACGCCCTGCTGATCCCGCAGCTCCATATTGAAGGTGACCACGCTGCTGTGGTTCATGTCGTGGAAGGCGCTGACCGCGTCCTTGTATTTATAAAAGGCGCTGCGGCTGATGTCCACCCGCTCCACTGCCTGGGCCACGGTGCGCACCTCGCCGGTCTCCAGAAGCTCCTTGGCCTGCACCACCTTGGCAAAGACCTCCGGCAGGACGCTGGCCTCCACCAGATAATACTTCGGAACCTTGCTTGCCATCTCTCTCCTCCTGTCCGCGCACGAAACACAATTGTACACACTTGCAAAAGGATTATAGCACGTTCCGGAATGAAACACAAGGAAAAGTTGGCGGTTATTCCACGTCCTGCAGGGCGTCGTAGTTCTCCTCGCCGGTGCGGACCTTGACCACCCGGAGGACGCTGTAGACGAAGATCTTGCCGTCGCCGATGTGGCCGGTGTAGAGGGACTTTTTGGCGGCCTGGATCACATCGTCCACGGGGATCTTGCTGACCACGACCTCCACCTTCACCTTTGGCAGCAGGGTCGCGTCCATCTCGACGCCGCGGTAGTACTCCCCCGCCCCCTTCTGCACGCCGCAGCCCATGACCTGCGCCATGGTCATGCCGGTGACGCCCAGATCGTTGAGGGCCTTTTTCAGCTTGTCGAATCTGGCGAGTTTCGCGAGGATGACCACCTTGTAGATCCCGGTGTCCGGCATGCCCACCACGGTCTCCCGAATCACGGGCACCGCCGCGTTCTGCTGAAGCTTGCTTGCCAGCTCGTATTCCCCGACGCCGAGATCCGTGTTCTCGTTTACGTCCATGGTGGCGCTCATGTCCTGCACCGCGAAGCCGGAATAGGCACTGGGGAGGCCGTGCTCCGTGATGTCGAGGCCGGTGATCTCCTCCTCCGCCGTGACGCGGAGACCCAAAGTCTTATCCAGCAGCAGGAAGAACAGCGTGATGGTCACCGCCGTCCAGCCGATGATGCTCACCATGCCGAGGGTCTGGATGCCAAGAAGCTGCAGCCCGCCGCCGTAGAAGAGCCCCACAAGGCTGTCGTTTCCCGGGGCAGAGGTGGTGGCAAAGAGTCCCACCGCCAGGGCACCCCAAATGCCGTTTAAGCAGTGCACAGCTACCGCACCCACCGGGTCATCGATCCGGAGCTTATAGTCCAGCAGCCAGACGCCGAAGTTCACCAGCAGTCCCGCCACCGCGCCGATGAGGATGCTGCCCAGGGCGTCGGTCACGTCGCAGCCGGCGGTGATGGCAACCAGGCCCGCCAGCGAGGCGTTCAGGCACATGGAGACGTCCGGTTTCCCGTAGCGCAGCCAGGTGTAGATCATGCAGACCACCGTTGCCACCGCCGGGGCGATGGTGGTGGTGACGAAGATGGAGCCCAGCTGCTCCACACTGGCGGCCGCCGCGCCGTTGAAGCCGTACCACCCCAGCCACAGAATGAACACGCCCAGGGCACCCAGCGGGATGTTGTGGCCGGGAATGGCGTTGACGCGCTTCACGGTTCCGTCCTTGCCTTTTTCAAACTTCCCGATCCTGGGGCCCACCATCTTTGCGCCGATCAGCGCGCAGACGCCGCCCACCATGTGGATGGCCGCGGAGCCCGCGAAATCGTGGAATCCAAACTGCGCCAGCCAGCCGCCGCCCCAGACCCAATGGGCCTCGATGGGGTAGATCAGCGCCGAGATCACCGCCGAGTACACGCAGTAGGACAAAAACCTTGTCCGCTCCGCCATGGCCCCGGAGACGATGGTGGAGGTGGTGGCGCAGAACACCAGATTGAACACGAAGTTCGACCAGTCGAAGTCCGCGTAAGAGTTGAAAATGTCGAAGCCGGGCTTTCCGATGAAGCCCAGAAAATCTTCACCGAACAGCAGGCCGAAGCCGATCAGGATGAAGGTGCAGGTGCCGATGCAGAAGTCCATCAGGTTCTTCATCAGGATGTTGCCGGCATTCTTGGCTCTGGAAAAGCCGGTCTCCACCATGGCAAAGCCCGCCTGCATCCAAAACACCAGCGCAGCTCCCAGCAAAAACCACACGCCGAAGGTCAGCTCCGACATCGCACGGAAAATTTCTCCTGTCATAATGGGTTCCTCCTTTTAAAACGAGAAAGACGCCGCAGCCTCACTGCTGCGACGTCTTTGTCGTCTCAAGATGGTGGAATTTTACACCATTTCCCGGTTTTTCGTCAACGGATGATTTAACAAAATTAACCGATAATATTATCGAAATTTATGTGAAAAAGAGACATTTCAATTTTGGGAAAGCAAACCTTAGGAAATTCGATACATTTCTGCTGCATCTCTCCGTTACAATGCAGTTGCCATGGCAAAACGGAGGAATGATCATGCAATACAAAACGAAACGGAAGCCGGGTTTGGCGCTGGCGCTTCTGCTGATGCTCGGTCTGGTGCTGGTGCTCAGCGGGATGCGCCGCCACAGTGACACCGACGGTCTCCCCGAAGCCCTCCGGGAGCTCTATGACCGAAACCCGGAGGCGCGGGAATTTGTGCTGGACTATGAAAAGTATAAGGACGCCGACCCGGTCATCGACCTCTCCGGTGAAATTGAAACGGGCCAGGCGCCGCTGCTGCTCCAGTGGGATCTGCGCTGGGGCTACCGCAGCTACAACGGCAGCTTTCTCGCCTGCACCGGCTGCGGACCCACGGTGCTCAGCATGGCAGTGATCGGACTCACCGGGGACTTAAGCTGTGATCCCTGGCGGGTGGCGCAGTACGCGGAGGAGGGCGGATACAACGTCCCCGGAAGCGGCACCAGCTGGCGCTTCATCCCCGAGGGCGCAGTGCACTACGGGCTGTCTGCCCAAGAGCTGCCCCTGGACGAATCCTGTGTCACCGAGGCGCTCGATTCCGGCGAGCTGGTGGTGATCGTGGTGGGCCCCGGAGACTTCACCACCACGGGCCACTATCTGCTTTTGACCGGTGTCGAGGACGGCGGCTTCCGGCTCAACGACCCCAACAGCCCGAAGAACTCCAAAACGGTCTGGAGCTGGGCGCGCCTGTCTCCGCAGATCCAGAATCTCTGGGCGCTGGGCTGAGCCTTCGACGGTTTTTCGTTGCATTCTCCGGTTTTTTGGGGTATAATCACCCCATTACCAAGGAGAACATCTATGCAAACGGAAACCAAAACCAAAAACATCCGGCTGGGCTGGCTGCCGATTTTGATCGGCGCTGCCATCGCTCTGGCAGCCATGGTGGTGCTGGGCTTTATGCTCCGGCAGAGTCTCGCAAGGGATCAGGCGGAGGCCCCGGCCATCGCGGAAGCCACCCCGGAGCCCACCATCTACACGCTGGAGACTTACGCGGAGGCCCACGGCTACCAGCTTTCGGACTACCCGGAGCCGCTGGTAGAGCTTTATAACAAGAACCCCGAGGCCCGGCAGTTCGTCATGGAGTACCCCCTCTACAAGGACGAGACCCCGGAAATCGACCTCCACGATGAATACACTGAGGGCGAGGTGCCGCTGCTGTTTCAGTGGGATCGGCGCTGGGGCTATCGGATGTACAACCAGAACTTCATGGCCCGCACCGGCTGCGGCCCCACCTGTTTGAGCATGGCCATCATCGGACTCACCGGGAACGTGAGCTGCAATCCCTGGGCCCTGGCCCAGTACGCCGAAGAGCACAACTTCTGCATCCCCGGCAGCGGCACGGTCTGGGAGTTCATCCCCAACTGCGCGGAATACTTCGGCGTCCATGCCCAGGTACTGGGTCTCAGCGAGAGCAGCATCACCGCCGAGCTGAACGCCGGGAATCTGGTGATCGTGGTGGTCGGCCCCGGCGACTTCACGGACAACGGCCACTTCCTGCTGCTCACCGGCGTGGAGAACGGGCTCATCCGCATCCACGACCCCTACAGTCCCCGAAACTCCGAGCTGCTCTGGACATACGAGCGTCTGGCCTCCCAGATCAAGGGCCTCTGGACCCTCTACACATAAAAACACAGCCATCTCAGACGAGGTGGCTGTTGCTGCGTTTATTAGTTTACCATAATTATATTATGTTTTAATCCATGCAGCAAAAAACCATCCGCAGGCTTCCCTGTGACAGCGGGGATCTGCGGATGGCTGATTCTGAAAGGAGTCCGGGGAGGCAACGCTTACTTCTGCTCTCCCCCGGTCTGCTTGATGTGCTGGCCGATGATCTCGGAGACGTCGGTGACGGTGACGAAGGCGGAGCCGTCCATCTCGTGGATGATCTTTTTCACGGCGGGGATCTCAATGCGGGTGATGACGCAGTAAAGCACCACCTTCTGCCCGCTGATGAGACCGCGGCCTTCGATCAGAGTACAGGTGCGGCCCAGTTGGGTATAGAGGGCGTCGGCGATGTGCTGGCCCTCATCGGTGATGATCATGACCGCCTTCCCCTGCTCCATGCCGTTCTCTACCATGTCGATGATCTTGGAGGTGATGAAGTAGGTCAGCAGACTGTAGAGCGCGCGGTCTAGGCCGAAGAGCAGCCCCGCCACGCCGTAGATGACGATGTTGAAGCCCAGGACGATCTGCCCGGTGGAGAAGGAGGTTTTCCGGCTCAGGAGCATGGCCACGATCTCGGTGCCGTCGAGACAGCCGCCGCTTCGCAGGATCAGTCCCACGCCGAGTCCCAGCAGCACACCGCCGAAGCACACCACCAGCAGATCCTGATCCGTGATGGCCGGCAGCGGCGCGAACACCTCCAGCAGCACCGAAAACAGCACCATGGCATAGAGGCCCCGGATCAGGAACCCCCAGCCCAGCCGCCGGAGTCCAAGGATCAGAAACGGGATGTTCAGCACCACGATGAACAGGCCCAGGGGCAGGCCGCTCAACTGGCTCACGATCATGCTGACGCCCACGATGCCGCCGTCCAGGATCGTGAAGGGCACCAGAAATTCCTCCAACGCAAAGGCCGCCGAAGCCGCCGCGATAGTCAGCAGCAGAAACGGCAGGATCACATCGGAAAACAGATTGGTCTTCTCCCCCTGCTTCACAGGGAATCCCTCCTGACAAAATGGTTTTCTGCTTCGATTGTACCGCATCTCAGCCAAGAGCGCAAGGGGGATGAAAGTGTGGAGTATGGAGTTTAAAAAAGCTTTTCAAATGATAGTTTGTGGAGGTGTTAAAGAGAATCCGTAGGGGAGGGGCAAGCCCCTCCCCTACGGCCATCATTTGGTTGCATTGCAAAAAACAGCACCACCTGCCATGATGGCAGATGGTGCTTGGTCATATTTACGCTGCGGTCAAAAACCGCTGCATGATGGTGGCGATCTGGGCGCGGGTGGCGGTGCCGTTGGGGAGCAGATTGTGGCTGTCATCCCCCTGCAGGAGCCCCTTGGCGGCGCACCAGGTCATGGCGTCGGATGCCCAGTCGGGGACGTTGGCAGAGTCCGTGAAGGTCAGCGCCGTGGAGGCGTTCACATCCATACCCTTGTAAGCTGCGTAGCGCATGAGGATCGTGGCCGCCTGGGCTCTGGTGAGGGTGTCCTCGGGGCCGAAGGTGAAGTTATCATAGCCGGTGACGATGCCGTTGGCTTTCGCCCAGGCCACCGCGTCGGCGTACCAGGCGTCATTCTTCACATCCAGGAAGCCGGAGGCGGTGACCGCGGGCTTGCCCTCGATGTTGTAGAGGATCTGCACCATCTGGGCGCGGGTCAGGTTGGTGTCCGGGGAGAAAGCAGCATCGCCCACCCCCTGCATGATGCCGTTCTGATAGGCGTAGAGCACCGCATTGTAATACCAGTCCGTGGTCTTCACGTCCGTGAAGGGCAGCACGGCGCTGTCCGGCTGCTGGGGCGGCTGGCCGTTCTGATTGGGATCGCCGGTGGGCGGGATCATCCCCTGCCCCGGATCGACCATGGGCGGCGTTCCGCCGGGCTGCTGACCACCCTGACCGGGCTGTCCGGGCTGCATTCCGCCCTGCCCGTTTCCGGTGGAAGCGGTGGCGGTGGCGGCGTCGGAACCGTTCACCTGGAGGGTGTAGGTGCCGCCGGATGTGAGCTGGTCGCTCATGAAAATCACCTGATTGGCATTTTTCACGCCGGTGGCGGTGTAGAGGGTCTTGCCGCTGTCGTCCAGGATGGCGATGGTGCTGCCCTTCTGGATACTGACGGTGCCGGAGGCGTTGCCGCAAGGATCGTGGTAAGTCGTTTTTTCATTGCAATTCCTCCTTTTCGGAACTGGTGGTTTGGTTCTGACTGTGGCCAGTTTACCGGCCCAACCTGTGACGAAACTTAAAGAACCGAAAAAGGATGTCCCCCTCCAAAGCTTCGGAGGGGGACATTTTTCGTATGGTGGTTACCCGAGCTTCATGACAGCGGCGTCGGAAATCACACTGCTGCCGTTCTGATCGGTCACGATACAGCGGACCATCCGTCCGTCGCTGGCTGCGGTGAGCACGGATTTGTAGGCCGGCTTCTTCACGGAGCTGTCGGTCCAGGTCTCTCCGCCGTCGCTGCTGATCTGCCACTGATAGGTCAGGCCCACGCCCACGGCCGTGACGGAGAAGGCAGCGACCGCGTTCAGCTTGCCCACATAATCCTGGGGCTGGGCGGTGATCGCGAGGGCCGCGAGGCGCATGACGGCAGTGTCGCTGATGACGGAATATCCGCCGGACTCCGTCACCACGCAGCGCACCATGCGCCCGTCGTTGGCGGCGGTAAGGGTGGTCTTATAGACCGCCTTCTTCACAGAGCTGTTGGTCCAGGTCTCCCCACCGTCATTGCTGTACTGCCACTGGTAGGTCAGATCCGCGCCCTCTGCCGTGACGGAGAAGCTGGCGACCGAATTGACCGCACCCTCGCAGTCCCGGGGCTGGGCGGTGATCGTGAGGGGCAGGAGCCGCATGACGGCGGCATCGCTGACAGCGGTATCGCCGTAGGGATCCGTCACCACGCAGCGCACCATGCGCCCGTTGCTGGCGGTGGTGAGCGTGGCGTTATAGACCGCCTTTCTCACGGAGCTGTTGGTCCAGGTCTCCCCGCCGTCGCGGCTGTACTGCCACTGGTAGCTGAGGCCGTCGCCCTCCGCCCGGATCAGGAAGCTGGCGACAGAATTCAGCTTTCCGGTGTAATCACTCGGCTGGGTGGTGATGACGATGCGCTGGATCTGCATGGTCGCGGTCTGGCTGACGACGGCGTTGCCGTAGCGGTCCGTCACCGTGCAGCGCACCATGCGCCCGTTGCTGGCGGCGGTGAGGGTCGTCTTATAGACCGCCTTTTTCACAGAGCTGTTGGTCCAGGTCTCCCCGTTGTCATTGCTGATCTGCCACTGATAGGTCAGGCCCTCGCCTTCCGCCGCAACGGTGAAGCTGGCGGAGGTATTGACCTTCCCCACATAGCTCTGGGGCTGGGTGGTGATAGCGAGGTTCGAAAGGCGCATGACAGCGGTGTCGCTGGTGACGGCGTTGCCGTAACGGTCTGTCACCACGCAGCGCACCATGCGGCCGCTGTTGGCGGCGGTGAGCGTGGCGTTGTACACCGCCTTTTTCACGGAGCTGTTGGTCCAGGTCTCCCCGCCGTTTTTGCTGATCTGCCACTGATAGGTCAGGCCCTCGCCTTCCGCCGCGACGGTGAAGCTGGCGACGGCATTGGGCATGCCCACAGAATCCTGAGGCTGGGCGGTGATCCTGAGATCCGAGAGGCGCATGACGGCGCTGGCGCTGGTTTCGCTGACGCCGTACTGATCCGTCACCACGCAGCGCACCATGCGCCCGTTGGCGGCGGCGGTGAGCCGCGCGTTGTAGACCGCCTTCTTCACAGAGCTGTCGGTCCAGGTCTCCCCGCCGTCACTGCTGATCTGCCACTGGTAGGTCAGGCCCTCGCCCACCGCCGTGACGGTGAAACTGGCGGTGGCGTTCAGCAGGCGCACTGCGTCCTTCGGCTGGGCGGTGATGGCCAGGTGCGAAACATGGATCACGGCGGGCTCGCTGACGACGGTCTGGCCGATCTTGTCTGTGACCACACAGCGATAGCGCTGGCCGGAGACAGCATCCTGTACCGGAACGGACAGAACGCCGGATTCCCCGTCCAGATCTGTCCAGTCTCCCCCGGCCGCAGGCTGCGTCTGCCACCGGTAGGTCAGGCCCTTGCCGCTGGCCTCCACAGAGAAGACGGCCACGTCGCCCGCTCTGCCGGTATAGCTCTTGGGCTTGGTGAGGATCCGGGGTTCGGGAATGATCTCATAGAATTTCGCGGTGACCTGCTGGTCGGCCCGCATCTGCAGCGTGAGCACGTCGTCGGTGCCGATGCAGACGCCGTCCTGATACCAGCCCTCGAAGGCGTATTCCTCGGCGGGCGTCGCCACGAGGGCAGCCTCCGCGCCGTGCTCATAGCGGCCCGCGCCGGTGACGCTTCCGCCGCCGGAGATCTCCGCCGTGAGGCTGTGCATGGGATAGATGGGTGCGAGATAGAGATTGGAGGCATAGGCATTGGCGTCGGCGTCCGTCCGAATGACCACCTCGGTGACGGTCTCCCCGGTGGCGTAGTCATAGGAGTAGCTGCCCGCCGGGATCTGGAGCGCCAGCGGATCCTCGTAATAGTATCTGCCGGGCTCCGCGGAGAAGGTGACGCTGTAGTGCTTCGCCGGATCCAGCCCCACAACGCGATAGCCGCTCTCGGTCTCCAGCACGCGGATGCCGCTCAGGGTGCGGATGCCGTAGATCAGGATCGAGGTGGCGAGACTGGTGCCCATCTCATCCAGCTGGTTGGTGGAGACCACCAGCCGCTGGGTATAGTGCTGCGGCGTGACGGCGATGGGCTCGCCGGTGCAGGTGATCCAGGGGCCGCCGTCCAGCGAGTAGCGGTAATTCTCATCGAAGGACTGGGCGGTCTGGCCGGCCGCATAATCGAAGGTGACCACCGGCGCCGCCAGGGCGTAGTCGATGGTGGAGACGGGATTTTTCAGCAGCTGGGCCCGGGTGAGGCTGATGCGGTCTTCCATGGCGTCCCGCCACTCATACCAGCTGGTCGTCTCCTCGGTTCCGGTCATGCCCTTCACCAGTTTGAACAGCTGGAAGCTGTCGAAGATGACAGGCATCACCTCATAGCTCACGCCGAACTGCGCCGTCAGGGACTCGCCCAGGGCGCGGGAATCCGCCAGGAAGCCGATGAGCTCCATGTGCTGGGCGGCCTCCGAGGTAGAGATGTCCGTCGTATAGGCGTTGTGGCGCTTTTCCAGCGAGGCGCGCAGGCCGTCGGAGATCAGAGACACAAAGCGGATCCGGTCCGCGATGTCATGGCGCTCCGAGACATGGAAGATGTTGTCGCCGAGATAACGGGTCAGCTTGCAGGCGCACTTGAGGACGATCACAAGCTTGTTGGCGGTCAGACCGCTCTTCTTCACGATCGCCTTGTAGCCCGCGTCCAGCGCGTTCCAGAGCTCCGGCTCGATGATCCTCTCCGCGGCGTCGAAGAAGATCTCCATGGGGTCCATGCCGTCGATGATTTTCTTGATGTCCTCGACGCACTTGCGGACCTTTTTGCCGTCGCCGTTGTCGGGCACGTTCTCTTCCAGGGCGTCCAGATAGAGATTGCAGCTGCTGATGACGCTCTGGGCGGCGATGTAGAGATTCACATCCGCCGAGGCGCCCTCAAAGCCTTTCACGATCTTTTTGGCCACATCGGTGGCAAAGCCGATGTTTTTCCAGACCTCGGCGAAGTCCTCAGAGGTGAAGAGTTCGTTGAGGGTGGAGACGAAGTCGATGTCGGCCAGGGGGACCAGATCCCCCAGCCCCTTGTTGTTCATGACCTGCATGAGCTTGTTGATGATGAAGCCTTCCAGCTTGTCGTAGGACTTGTTGAAGGCGATCTGGTAGAAGTCCCACTTGTAGTTCGTGCCGATGAGCTCGAAGGCCTCCGGCAGGGCGCCCAGATAGCCCTCCACCAGGGCGTCCACCTGTTCCTTGGTGGCGTCTTTGGCCTTTTCCCGGATCTTCCGGGTGATGAGCTTGTCCCAGTTGCCCAGGCCGCCGCCCTTCAGCCAGTCGCAGACCTTGTTCACCCAGTTGATGGCGCTGTAATAGCCGGAGTAGTCATCCTGGCTGGCGCTGAGATCCAGCTCGTCCAGAATGATGGCCTTGATCATGTCGTAGTCGTCGGCGCCGAAGAGGGACTTGAAGTCTCCGTCGCCGGCGGCGAAGGCCAGCAGATTCCAGAGGGTCTCCTGCTGATTGGTGGTGAGCTTTCCGGCCACGTCCCCGGTGGACTCGTAGAGATTCCAGTAGATGAAGTTCTCGTTGTCCGTGAGGTAGTCATAGGCATCCTGATTCTCCGTGAAGGTCAGGGCGGTCTTCTCCTTCGGACTGATGTTGCTGCTGAGAGACTCCAGGAACCAGGAGACCGGGTGCTTGACGATCTCGACCTCCAGGCCATAGGTATTGCTCATGGAGGCAGCGTATTCCCCGAGCTTCTGCTCCTGCTCGGTGTAGACCGTCTGGTCCACGCACATGTAGTGGCGCGTCAGCCGCTCGCCGCTCTTCAGGACGCTGAGCTGGCCGTCCAGCCGGGTGGACAGGGCAAACTTGTCCACATCCTCGGCGCCGTAGCCGTACATGTCCGAGATGTTGGCGCCGGCGATGTCGAACAGCTCCGTCTCCAGCAGGTAGTCGCCGGTCTCGATACTGGGCAGATAGACGTCCTTGAAGCCGTTGTTGATGAGAGAAGCGTTGTAATAGAAGGTGCCGTGGTCCAGCTCCTCGGGGATGTCCAGCCGGAGGGTGAGATTGGAAAGGCCGTACACCTCGATGGGCTCCGTGGCCACGAAGCTGGTGTAGATCGTCTCGTTGAACTCCGACAGCAGGCCGGAATAGTCCGCCGAAAGGTAGTAGGAGCCCACCGCGTCGCCCCGGAGGATCCAGGTGATGGTCTCGGTGGTCTGGCCCCGGATCTCCGCCCGGGAGACCTGGGCGCTGGACTCGGTGGCGTAGGTATCCACCAGAGAGAGCCCGTTGGGGATGTTCAGCTGGATCTCGTTATTGAGCATGCTGAACTGGCTGGAGGCATTGTTGATGATGTGCAGCCGCACGTTGTAAAACTCCTTCAGCGTCGACACGCCCACCGGGATCTCCAGATAGGCCACGGACACGTCCTTGGAGAACTCATAGCCCAGACTCTTGGGCGCCAGCACCACCGGGATGATCTCGGTGGAGGCCTTGCCGTAATGGGGGATGTCATAGTCCACGATCACGGGCTTGTAGATGGTCTCGCCGGTGAGCTCGTTGTAGTGGAAGGAGGTCTCCACCTTCTTCTGCTCGCCATAGGTCAGGGTCACGTTCACCTGGACGAAATACTGGTTCTCCGGCTTGCTGACGTCGATGCCGGCGGCGCGGATCTCCTCGAAGCTCATGGGGGTGATCTCGAAGTGTCCCTCGATCATCACATGGTGCACCAGCGTCATGGTGACGGCGGTCTCCTCCCCGGCCTTGACGATGATGTCCTTCTTCGCCGGGAGCCACTGGTTGTCCGGGATCACGCAGCCCACAGTGTGGCGTCCCACCTCGGCGGAGAATACCACGGTACCGCGGCTGTCGGTGGTGCGGATGACCTGCTCCTCCTCGCCGAGGTCGAAATACACCGGCGCGTTGGGAACGGCCTTTCCGTCCTCGTCCACGATGCGGATGCTGGCCGAGCCGATGAGGGTGCGGTCCTTCACGGTGACCGTCTTGGTGGCGGTGCCGCGGTTGCCCTCGTCATCGGTGACGGTGAGGGTGATGGTATAGGTACCCACGTCCTGATAGACATGGACGGGCCGTCGCTCGGTGCTGGTGGTGCCGTCGCCGAAATCGAACTGATAGGCGATGATGGCGGAATTGTCGTGGGAAGAGGAGGCGTCGATGTAATACTCCACGTCGGCCTCCAGGGTCGCCTCGCAGGCGATGACCGGCACCGGTGCGCTCCGGTCTGGCACCGTGACGCTCTGCAGCTCCAGGGTGCTGACGTTGCCGCAGCTGTCCATGGCCTCGATCTTATAATAATAGGTGGTGCGCTCCTGAGAGAGGTTGGCGTCGGTGCAGGTGTACTGGCTCTGGCCGGAGACCGCCTTTCTCTGGGAGATCAGGCTGTAGGAGCCGCTCTCCCCGGTTTTCCGCAGGACGCGGTAGCCGCTGAGATCCGGTTCCTGATTGCCGCTCCACTGAATAGTGATCTGCCCCGCGTCATACTGGGCCGCAGCATGGCTGACCGCGGGGGCGGTCACGTCCACCACATAGGTGGTCTCGGCATAATCGCTGCGGTTGCCTGCGGCGTCCACAGCGGAGGCACGCAGATAGATCGTGTCCCCGGTCTGCTTCCCGCTCATGGGGATGTTGGCCGTGACGGTCTTGCTGGCGGCGTTGATGCCCGTGACGCTGGAGAGGGTCTGATACTTCTCCCCGTCCGCGCTGGTCTCCAGCAGGATGGACTGCAGCAGCTGGTTGTCGGTCGCCTGCACGTTCACCGTGCGGTAGCCGCTGCCGAGGGTGCTGCCCTGGGCGGGGAGAACGGCCTTGATCTCGGGGTTGATGGAATCCGGGATCACCGAGGCGGTGACGATGGCGGAGGGCTCGCTGTAGTTGCCGGCCCGGTCGGTCACAGCCACGCGGTAGTCATAGGTGACGCCGCTCTGGGCGGTGCGGTCCAGATAATTGATGGTGGTGAGGCTGCCGGCGATCTGGCGGAAGTCCTCGCTGCCATGTTCGGCGCGGTAGACGTAGTAGCGGGAGAGATCCTCCTCGCTGCCGCTCTCCCAGCGGATCTCCACATAGCCGTTGTAGCCGGTTGCCGTGACGCCGGCGGGCGCCGCGGGGGCCGTGCGGTCCACCACATACTGCACCGCGGGGGCGTTGCTGCCGGAATCGCTCTCGTTCCCGGCGGGATCCCGGGCGATGCCGCGCACAAAGAGGAAGCCCTCGTCATAGTCCGCCAGCTGCAGCGTATAGCTCATGGTGCGGGAGGTGGCCACCGCGGACCAGGTCTGGGTGTAGACGTCGGTCCAGGTCTCTCCGTCGGGAGAGGTCTGCACGGTGATGGCCTGGATGGAATACTCATCCGTTGCGGTCATGGTCAGCGGGATGCTGGCGGCGTAGTAGCCCGGCAGCGGCCGCAGCTGCGTGATCACAGGGGCGGTGGTGTCCGGCTGGGTCCGCACGACGACGTCCTCCGAGGGGGTACCCCGGTTGCCGTGCTGGTCATAGCCCACCACCCGATAGGTGTACTCCGTGTCCGGGGTGAGATTGTAGAGATTGGCGCCCCGGGTCTTGGTCACCTCCTGAACATTCGTATAGGTGCCGCTGGCGTTTTTTCGCTCCACCCGGAAGGACTGGATGTCGTTGTCGGACACGTCCTCCCAGCTGAGGGTGACGGTAACGGAGGTGCTCTGCCAGCTCAGGCCCTGGACCTGCTCCGGCCCGGTGTTGTCCACATAGTAGACATAGGTCAGGCCGTCGCTCTCGTTGCCGCTGGCGTCCCAGGCGACGCCGCGGACATGGATGATCCCTTCCGGAAGGGATTTGGTGTTGACACTGGCGCTCCAGGTGCCGCCCGATCCGGCGGTCAGCTCTGTGAGCTGCGTCCAGGTCTCGTCGTTTTCCGGTGCGTAATAGAGGGCCGCGCGGGTGACGGCCACGTTGTCCTGGGCCGTGAGCCGCACCGTGACGGTGCCGCTGAGGAAGCTGTTGGTGGCCGGAGTGAGCTTGGTGACCACGGGGGCCTCCACGTCCGGCAAACGGGTGGCGCCCACGGTGATGGAGGGCTCGCCCTCCTGGCCGAACTCATCCACGCCGACGATATAGTAATAGTAGACCTCATCCTCCGCCGCCGTGGTATCGGTGTAGGACAGGGTGGTGCGCTTGTTGATCTGGGTCAGCAGCGTAAAGTCATCCTCCGAGGCGGCCCGGCGATAGATCCGGTAGATGGCGGTATCCACCTCGCTGGACATGCTCCAGCTGAGGGAAATGGCGGTGATGTCCCCGATGGCGGTGGGGTTCACGATCTGGGCCGGGACGCTGTGGCTCACCAGGAAGGTCTGGGTGCGCTCTCCCTGGGCGCCGTCGGCGTCCGTGAGCCGCACGGTGATGGGATAGCTGCCGTCAGCGATCTCCGCGATGTCCCATTCAAAACGGAAGGCCCGCACGGTGTCGCTGCTGTTTTCGGGATCCGGCGCCGCCTCCCCCAGCAGGGTCTCGCCGTAGAACACCTCCACGCGGACGGCGTCGCCATCCATGTTGACGCCGGCGGGTGCCTTGATGAACAGCGTGCTGTGGCCCGGCACCAGCTTCCCTCTGGAGTTTTCCGAGGTGATAGCGGTCACCGCGGGCTGGAGGGTGGTGACCTTCCGCTGCGCGGAGGCGGTGCTGCCGCTTTCGCCGGTGCCGAAAACGGTATAGGTGTAGGCCGTGCCGGGCTGGACGGTCTCATCGGTGAAGGTGCAGTCGGCGGTCACCGCCAGGGTCTCTCCGTCCCGCTGCACGGTATAGGCGGTCACGGCGCTGCTCACATGGGGGTCCCAGGTGAGGGTGACATGCCGGCTGCTGACGGTGGTCGCCGTCAGTGCCTGGATGGGAAAATCGCTGAGATCCGTCAGGATCTGCACGCCCTCGGCCACCAGGGGTCCAAAGGCCGCCACATAGGCGTCATAGGCGGCGGGCGGCACCAGAATGACCTCCAGTCCCTTCATCGGCGCGAAGGGGTTAGCGCCGAACTCCGGCACGGTCTGGCCGGTGAAGGAGAGCACCTTGATGCCGGTGCAGCTGTTGAAGGGGGTATTGCTGTCAGAGGTGGCGCTCGCGGCCAGGGAGCGGAGGCCGCTGCCGAATTCCACGGCGGTCAGACCGGTCATGCTGGAGAAGGCGTTGTTGCCGATGGTCTCCAGACTGTCCGGGAGACTGAGGGTGCCGGTGACCTTGCTGCAGCCGTTGAAGGCATAGTTTCCGATCTCCGTGACGCCGCTGCCCAGCTGCAAGCCGGTCAGATTGCTGCAGCCGCTGAAGGCGTAGGCACCCACGGTCCGGATGCTGTCCGGTATAGTCAGCGTCGAGGCAAGCCCCGTGCAGCTGCGGAAGGCGTAGCTCTCGATGGCGGTGACGCCCTCCGGGATCGTGACGCTGCGCATCGTCGCGCAGTTCTGGAACGCAGAGGTCCCGATGGTCTGCACAGAAGCCGGGATCTCCACGTCCCCGCCCGCACCGTAATAGACCACCAGCGCGCCGTCCCGGATCACGAACTCCTCCTGGCTGTCCGCAGGCAGCAGCCGGAGCTTCACGGCAAGGCTGGACTGGACCTTCCCCGCGTAGGCGCCAAAGGCGTCCACGGGAACATAGACCTTCTCCACCGAGGAGAGACCGTTCATCGTCAGGGCAAATGCGCTCAGGCTGAAACCGCCCATCAGGCCGGTGGAGATGTTCGGCGGTGTGGCACCGGTGAAGGTAAAAGACTCCAGCATGCCGCAGTGATAGAAGGGGCTGTTGGAAAGCAGGAACCCTCCTTTTTTGCCGATCTCCTGGATGCCCGTGCCGAACACCACGGCACGGAGATCCGTATATTCAAAAGCTCTGCTCTCGATGGTGGTGAGGCTGTCCGGGAAGACCGCCTCTCCGGTGAGATTGGTGCAGTTGCTGAAGGCGGATTCCCGGATGGTGACCAGCCCCTCGGGGAAGGTCACACCGGTGATGGCCGTATTGCCGGAAAACACGTTGGCGGCGATCTCCGTAACGCCCTGGGGAATGACCACATGGCCGCCGTCGCCCAGGTATTCCGTCAGGATCCCGTCGTTGATGATGAATTCGCCGCTGTCCATGACGAGGATGTGGGCCCCAGCGGGAAGCTTGCCGCTGAAGGCGGCGGTGTACGCGTCCAGAGACCCGGCGGGCACATAGACCCGCTTTAGCCCGGTCATGTCCGCGAAGAGGTTCAGATCGAAGGCCGGCACAGCGGCGGGACGGAAGATCATCTCCGTGACCGCCGAGCAGCCGCCGAAGGCAGAATATTCATCGTTCTTGTAGCCGTCGCTGGTGAAGCTCGTGACCGAGGCGCCGACGGTGATGGAGGTGACCTGAGTCAGATCCTTGAAGGCGGCGGCGCCCACGGTCTGCACGCTGTCGGGGATCACGATGGCCCCCTGCACGTTGCTGCAGGATCCAAATGCCCACGCGCCGATCTCCGTAAGGCTCTCGCTGAGCTGCAGACCGGTGAGATTTTCACAGTTCTCGAAGGCGTATTTCCCGATGGAAGTGACGCCGTTGGGGATCACCAGCGTACCGGTGAGATTCCGGCAGCCGGAAAAGGCGGTGTCACCGATCCGTGTCAGACCGGCGGGCAGGGTCAGGGTGCCCTGGATGCTCTCCAGATATTCAAAGGCCCCGTTCGGGATCTCCGTCAGACCGGCGGGCAGCTTCAGGGTCCCGTCCATCCGCCAGCAGTAGGCAAAGGCAAATTCGCCGATGTCCGTGACGCTGTCCGGGATCCAAAGATTGCCGGTAAAGCCACAGTCCTCAAAGGCGTGGGCGCCGATGTGGACGACAGTGTCGGGGATGGTCAGGCTGCCGCTCATCTGCCAGCAGCGGGAGAAGGCGTTCTCCCCGATGGATTTAATGCCCCGACCGAGGGACAGCCCGGTGAGATTCTCGCAGCCCAGGAACACGCCCTCCTCAATGTGCTCCACGGTGCCCGGGATGGTGATACTGCCGGTGAGTCCGTGGCATTCTTCAAAGGCATGGGCGCCGATGCGCTTCAGGGTACTGGGCAAAACCAGCTCACAGTTCAGGTTCTCGCACTGCTCAAAGGCGTACTCGCCGATCTCCTCGAGACCTTCGGAGAAGCGTATCTCCTCCAGCGCGGTGCAGTTTCCGAATTCATAGTCGCCCATTCTGCGCAGACTGCCGGGCAGGGTCACAGATTTCAGATGCACATTGCCCGCAAAGGCCCAGTTGCCGATTTCCTCCACGCCCTCGGGCAGCGTGAGCGCGGTGAGGCCCGTCCAGTCAAAGGCGCCCTCATCGATGAGCCGCGGCGCCCCCGCGAAATCAATAGTTTCCAGATTCTGCCACCCGTTGAAAGCACCTTTTCCGATTCGCTCCACGGAGGCGGGGATGGTGATGGAGGTATTCTCCGGGGTGAGCTTGTGGAAGGCGTAGTCACCGATCTCGGTGATGCCCTCCTCCAGCACCACGCGTTTGATCTCCAGCCCATCCTGCTCGATCCAGTAGTCCCATTCATGGTCGGAATCCCAGTCATAGCCGTCGTAGATCGCGCCGGTGCCGGAGATGGTCAGCACGCCGTCCTGATCCAGGACGCAGACCAGGTCATCGCCGCACCAGGTGTCACGCACCACCTTTTCCCCAAAGGCGTCATCCTTGCCCAGGATGTGCAGCTTCACGCCGCTTTCCAGCACGGAGGCAAGGGTCTCCTTCATCCAGTAATAGTTACCCAGCTGGATGTAAATATCTTTCAGCGCCGTCATGGTGCTCAGGAACGCGATGTCTTCAAAATATGCAGAATACTTGGAAGGGATCACGATCTCTTCCACGGCGGTGCATTCCCGGAATGCGTCCGCGCGAACGGAGACCCCGCGTGCGCCGAGATCGATGGAGGTCACGTTGAACAGGTAAGCAAACGCGTACTCCCCGATCTCGTAGACCCGATCCGGGATCACCAGCTTGCCGGTGATCCCCGTGCACATGGCAAAGGCATGGACGCCGATCTGCTCGACCTTCTCGCCCAGCTTCAGCCCGGTCAGACCGGTGCATTCGCTGAAGGCAAAGTCGCAGATTCTCGTAACGGTGTCGGGGATCACCAGTGTGCCGGTCAGCTGATTTAAGCCCCGGAAAGCATAGTCACCGATCCGGGTGATGCCCTCCTGCAGGCGGAGGCTCGTGATCTTCTCCCGATCGGCAAACCAGGGCGCGGGCTCGGAATAGGAGTATCCGGTCATGGCGCCGGTGCCGGAGATGGTCAGCACGCCGCTGTCCGACAGCGACCAGGTGAGATTCGCGCCGCAGCTGCCCTCGATGGGATACGTGCCAGCCTCCGGCGTCGGCTCGGGCGTGGGCGTCGGCTCAGGGGCAGCAGTGGGCTCCGGTGTGGCCGTGGGTTCCGGCGTGGCCGTTGGCGCAGCGGTCTCGTGGGCGGCGGTCTCCGCATCCAGCTGCTGCCGATAGGCATCCCATGCCTCCAGCAGCTTGTCTGCATCCGTGAACTCCAGGACCTCTACCTGAGAAGCGTGTTCTTCCCCCAGATCCTGCACCAGCAGGCCAGACAGCAATGCTGCATTTCCTTCCAAAACAAACAGCTTCTCCAGCTGGCCGCAGCCCTCGAATGCCGTGACACCAAAGTTAACCGTGTTGGCGAGAAAAGCCGCTGCGCGCAGATTGACACAGCGCTGAAACGCCGCGTTCCCGAAGCTGTAAGCCAGCTCCGGAAACTGAACGGTGGTGAGGAACGCGGTATCCGCAAAGGCGCTGTCCGCGATGTCCAGGACCTCCATCCCGTTGATGGTATCCGGAATCACAAGATGGTTGGTATCCCATTCCGATTCCGGCTCCGGGGCGTTGTACCCGGTGAGAACCACGGTTTGCATCGATGGGTCATAGCTGTGCTCGTTGGTGAGGGTGTAACGGAAATCCCCTTCGGTGAAGGTCTCCGCGTTCCCGCTGTTCTCGTCGGTCTGCACCGCCAGAGCCTGAGTGGGAAACAGGCTCAGCAGCATCACCAGCGTCAGCAAAAATGCAATGGGCCGAGTTGCGTGTTTCATGACTGGAGTCCCCTTTAATTTAATAATCAAAGATGGTTTTATTATATCAATTCCTGTATGATACTGCAAGCGATTTCAGCTGTACCCGGATGCCAATTCGGACACTGGAAATACAAAAAAGCAGGGCAAAACAAAAATCGCCTGTCTTTCCGAAGAAAAACAGACGATTGAAACAGCTGGAATGTAAGCCTGTATGAGGGACAATGCATCATTCGATCCCCCATTCATCCAGAGGCGCGAGCAGGTTTTGTGCCTGCGCGTAGTCACGGAGAGCCTCGTTGGCACGGTTCATGGAGCCGAAGGATTCCAGCGGGCAGAGCACATACCGGCACTGCAGCATCCGCTGCTTCGCCTCTTCAACCCGTTCCGGGCTGACGGGCTCGAAGGCCGCTTCCAGAATGACATGGGAAGCCAGTGCCTGAGCCACGGGCGTATCCAGGTCGTTCTCGTGCAGAACGCCTGCGGCAAAGGGGATGCCCATTCGATGGAGCCTCCGATAGATCGGGATGCCGGCCCCGCCGCCGCCGATGACGAATACCTGCGGCGGGTCAGACAAACCCTCCGGCTCGACGCTGCCGAAGATCGGCTCGTAGCGCCCGCGCTCCACCCCGTAGAGCGCGCCGATATAATCGCCGGTGAAGATCTCCTCCGGCGTGCCGATGCGGTCGGCGCGGCCGTCACGGATGCAGACGATCTCGTCGGAGAACTTCTGGGCGAGATCCAGCTCATGGAGGCTCATGATGACGGCGATGTGCTTTTCCCGCGCGAGCATGCGCAGCAGGTGCAGAAATTCCAGCTTGTTGCGAATATCCAGAAACGAGGTCGGCTCATCCAGCACCAGGAGCTTCGGCTCCTGACACAGAGCCCGCGCCAGCATCACACGCTGGCGCTGCCCGTCGCTGATGCGCTCGAAGTCCTGCTCCGCGATCTCCTCCAGACCCACCAGCTCCATTGTCTCCTGCACCACCGCGCGGTCATGGGCAGACAGCGTCCCCAGTCTGCCGGTGTGGGGATAACGTCCGGCGGCGACCACGTCAAAGCAGCGCATGAGCTCCGGGCGCGGCCGCTCGGTCAGCACCGCGGCGCTCTCTCTGGCAAGCTCCGTCTGGCTGAGGCTTTTCAGCTCTCTGCCGGAGAGCCAAACTGCGCCGCCCAAAGGCTCGAGCTGGCGGATCAGCGTTTTGAGAATGGTGGACTTCCCCGCTCCATTGGGGCCGATCAGCGTCAGGAGCTTCCCGGCCTCGGCCCGGAGCGTCAGTGCCGCAACAACGGCTTTTTCGCCATAGCCGACGGTGAGGCTGTCCGTGCGCAGAATGTCACTCATGCCATTTCACCCCGCTTTCTGGTCAGCAGCATCCAGATCACGACGGGCGCGCCGAACACCGCTGTCACCGAGCTGATGCTCAGCTCCGTCGGCGCAAAGAGCGTCCGCGCGATGAGATCGCAGAACAGGCAGAACACACTCCCGCCGAGAAAGCAGGCCGGCACCATCACCAGGGGCTTTGCCGTGGCAAACAGCCTTTTTACCAGATGCGGCACCGCGATGCCGACGAATGAGATGGGCCCCGCAAAAGCCGTGACGCAGGCGGCGAGGATGCTGGAAAGCAGGATCAGCGCCGTGCGAAACCGCGGCACGTTCACGCCCATGCTCCGGGCGTAGTTTTCGCCCAGCTGATAGGCCCCCATGGGCTTGGAGAGCAGCACCGCGCAGATGGTCGCCGGAATCACCGCCGCGGCGGAGGCGGCCACGTCGCCCCAGGCCACGCCCGAGAAGCTGCCCATGGACCAGTTGTGGAGGTTCACGATGTTCGAATCATCCGCGAAGGTGATCACAAACTCCGTCACCGCCGAGCAGATGTAGCCGATCATGACGCCGCAGACGATGAGCATGCCCATGCCGCGCAGCCGCCGCGAGGCCAGCAGAATGAAGCCCATGGAAACCATGGAACCCACAAACGCCGCCAGAATCAGCGTGGCGGAATGGATCGCGGTGCCCCGGCTGAGACAGAAGATCATCGCGAGGGCCACCGTAAGCTTCGCGCCCGAGGAGACGCCCAGCACATAGGGCCCGGCGATGGGGTTTAAGAAAAACGTCTGCAGCAGAAAGCCGGAGACCGCCAGCGCCCCGCCGAGGATCGCCGCAGAGAGCAGCCGCGGCATGCGGATGCTCCAGAGCACGCTGGCGCTCGTGTCCGCGCTGCGGGGAGAAAAGAGCGCGCGAAGCGCCTCATCGAGCGGGATGCGCGTGCTGCCGGCGAGCAGATTGCAGACCAGCAGCAATGCGAGCAGCCCCAGCAGGAGCGCAAAGCCCGCGGGGATTCGTTTTTCTCGGTTCATATCGTTTCCTCAGTTCAGCTTATGCAGAAATTGCAGGTTCTCCCCGTCTCCGGAGAGGATGCTGTGAAAGTCCGTGATCATCCCCGCGGCCGCGGAGGAGCGCTGGAACATACTCTGCTCCGTGCACCAGACATCTCCGGTCTGCACGGCCCGGAAGTCCGCCAGCAGCGGGCTCTGCGCGAGCAGAGCGTCCAGATCGGCAAGCTCTCCGGCTACGGTGCTGTTGTAGATCAGCACGTCCGCGTCCCTGGCCTGGGTGTAGAACGATTCCATCTGGATCGTGACGGTGGAGAGCGCGGTGTCGCTCTCCGGCAGATCGGTGATGGCGGTCTCCCCGCCGGCCAGCTCGATCATCCGGGTGACATAGTCGGCGCTGCGCCGCACCACCACCGCGCCGCTGGGCGTGATGTGGAAGAAGGCCACCGTCTTTCCGCTGGGCTCCGCCGTCTCCACCGCCTGCACTGCCGCGGTCTGGGCGTTAAAGAAGGCCTCCGCCTCGCCCAGATGCCCGGTGAGCAGGCCGTAGAGCTTGATCCACTCCACCCGCCCCAGCGGGTGCGGCTCATAGCTGGAATACTCCACCATAAGGGGGAAGCCCAGGGAGACCAGCTTTTCCTGCACGGCGGGGGTGTGGAAGATCATCGTGTTCTCCACAATGAGATCCGTGCCCTCCTCCAGCAGAAGCTCAAAGTCCGGCGCGCTGTATTTTCCGGCGTAACGGATGCTGCCGTCATCCAGCGCCGTGCGCATGGAGTCCAGCCGCCAGTCGGCGGACTTCGTGCTGGTGAAAGCCACGCGGTCCAGCGCGCCGATCTGGTCGAAGAGATCGGCAGCGGAAGAGCTGGCGAGATACACCCGCTCCACCGGATATCGGATCACCGGGAGCTCCGCGAAGGCCGCCGGCGCTTTTGCGTCCTGCTTTAAGAGCAGATACCGATCCGTACCGCCCAGGGTGAGCACGGCGGCGTCATCGGTATAGTAATCCACAGTGAAGTTCTCCGCGTAGGAGAGCGGCATGGATCCCGTCGGATCCGCCGCAGCGCCCGTCTCCTGCGCGCCACAGGCGCACAGGAGCAGGCACAGCAGAAGAAGAAGAGAGAGCGCCCGTCTCACGCCGCGGCCTCGATGCTGTCAGCGGAGAAGGTGAGCGTGTAGGCGATCTCGTGGGGCTCGCTCATGGCGACGGTGTCCGCAATGACGGCCATGGGGCGGTCAAAAACCGAGACCGGGATCTGGAACACGGAGTTGCCCTCGGTGTTCACCGGGAGGTATTGGGCGTCGCCGATCTTCATGTAGTCATAGTGGGAGCTGCTCCACTGGATTTCGGCGGTGCAAAGGCCGTTTTCCACCGTGAGTTTGGCGGGAGAAGTGACGCTGGCCTTGCCGCTGCCACCGGCGAGGGCGACGTCCACGGTGTATTCGCCGTCCGCGAGACCGAGGGACTCCGGCGTCACGATCACGCCGGGCCGAAAGGCCTCCAGTGGCAGAGAGTCCGCGCGAAAGCACAGCGTGCGGTCGTACCACAGTTCCTTGTTCTTGCTGAAGGCGGCGCAGCTCACGCCCGCGTCCAGCGCCTCCACCGGGATGGTGAACACATGGAGCCCGTCGCCGTCGATCTCCGGCGCCACGTAGTCGGCGCTGTCGGCTTTGGCGGCTTCCTCCGCCGTGCCGGGATAGACATAGAGATAGCTCTCGCTGTCCATCTTGATGGAGGCCGTCATCTTCCCGTCCTCCACGGTGAGATCACAGGCGTCGATGCGGAACATGGAAGAGCTGCAGTCCACCGCGACGGGATAGGTGCCGTCCACCAGATCCGTCGCAGGCACCGGCACCATGCCGGGCTGCACCACGTCCTCCACCTCGGTCATCTGGGAGGCGTCCGCCACCGCCAGCTTTTCAGAGCCGGCGGGGGGTTCGGTATTCTGTCCGCAGGCTACCAGGATCCCCAGCAGCAGCGCGAGGCAGAGCAGCAGAGATAGTTTCTGTTTCATAGTTTTTTCCTTCTATATGTTTTTTACTTCACCTGATCCACGGCGGCCCGGGCGTGCTGCACGAAGATCTGCTGGATCTCCGGCAGCTGGCCGAGGCCCTCCACCACGCACTCGACCTCGTAGCCCGCGGCCTCGAAGATGCTCTTCCAGGAATCCTCCTCATCGCCGGCCATATCATTGTTGGCGTGGTCGCCCGCGACGATCATCAGCGGACGGAGCACGACGCGCTTGTAATTGCCCGCCTGCACCATGGCCAGCACATCCTCCACGGAGGGCTCGGCCTCCACGGTGCCGATGAAGTAGTTGTCATGGCCGCCGTCGGTGAGCACCTGCTGCATCTGAGCATAGACCGCGTTGGACTCGGCCTCGGTGCCGTGACCCATGAAGCAGATGGCGGTCTCGCCGTCGTCATACGCCGCGGTGGCGTTCACGATGATCTCCGCCACGGCGGCAAAGTCCTCGTCGCTGGTGAGCAGCGGCTCGCCCATGACGATCTGATCGAAGGCGTCGGCATAGGCGGCAAGCTCATTCGCCAGGTCGGTATACTCATAGCCGTGCATCAGGTGGGTCGGCTGCACCACCAGCTTCTTGACGCCGTTGTCCACGGCGCGGTCCAGGGCCTCGGTCACATTGTCGATCGCGACGCCGTCACGGCTCTTCACGTGGTCGATGATGATCTGGCTGGTGAAGCCGCGGCGGACGCTCCAGTCCGGGAAGGCCTGATCCAGCGCGCCCTCGATGCCGCCGATGGTGAGACGACGACTGTCGTTGAAGCTGGTGCCGAAGCTGACGACCAGCAGTTCGTTTTCACCGATCTCGTCTCCGTTGCGGGGATCATCCAGGGAGGCGTCGCCGGTGTTGTAGTTTTCCTCGTCCTCCTCTACCGCGGCGGAGCCGGTGTCGGCAGGGGCGCTCTCCTTGCTGCCGCAGGCGCCCAGGCCCAGCAGCATGGTGAGCATGAGAATGGATGCCAGGATCTTTTTCATTGTGTTTTCCTCCTAAAAATGATTGGTCTGTATATTGAGGCACAAGGCCAGAATATCCTCGAATGATTCACCCGTCTCCTCCGGGCGGCGGAGCAGAATAAGTGCTGCGCCCGTGGTCTTCGCCGCCGCGGCCTTCTCGGGAAAGCCGCCGGGGGCGCCGCCGTCCTTTGTGACGAGAAGCCGGATCTGAAACTGCCGCAGGATCGCTTCGTTCAGCTCCTGCGAGAAGGGCCCCTGCATGGCGATGATGTTTTTGCGCGGCACGCCAATGGCCTCGCAGGCATCCAGCGCCGCGTGGGACGCCAGCACCCGCGGATAGAGCCGCGCCGGGTCGATCGCCGCGAAGGCCGGAAGCTCCTTGGCTCCGGTGGTCAGGAGAATGTTTCCCTCGCGTTCCGTCAGATAGGCAGCAGCCTCCGCCGCGGTGTCAAAGACCATGGCGCCCTCCGCTTCGCTCTCGCGGCGGAGCAGACGATGATACGGCGTGCCGACGGCCTCGCACGCCTCCCGCACAGAGACACTGATGTGGGATGCATATGGGTGCGTGGCGTCCACGCAGAGATCGGCATTTTGCAGCAACGCCTGCTTTTCCAGCGCCGTCATCGGCCCGACACGCACCCTGAGACGGTCTCCCGCCGGCTGGGTCTCGCCGCCGTATTCCGTGGCGACGCAGACGGTCACCTCCGCGCCGGCAGCCGCCATGCGCTGGGACAGCTCGCGGCCCTCCGTAGTGCCGCCGAAGATGATGAGCTTCATGTGCGGTACCCCCTGGGCGTGACCATCCGCTCTCCGATCTGAAGCGTCTGCGACGAGCCGATGAACACTGTCGTGAACATGTCCGCCTCCGTCTCGCAGAGCTCAGCGAGGGTGAGAATGCGCACACACTCCCCTTCTCTGCCGATGTTTCTGACCATGCCGCAGACCGTCTCCGGCCCTTTGGCGCGGAGCAGGATCTCGCAGGCCCGGCGGAGATAGTCCTTCCGGTGGCGGGACGCGGGGTTATACAGGCAGATGGCGAAATCGCCCGCCGCCGCGGCAGAGAGCCGCCTTTCGATTACGCTCCAATCGGTGAGCCGATCGGATAGCGAAATGACGCAGAAATCATGCCCCAGTGGCGCGCCCAGCAGCGCCGCCCCCGACAGCGCCGCCGTGACGCCCGGGACGATCTCCACCGTGACGCCGGGGTAGTCCGGCTGCAGCTCCAGCACCGGGGCGGCCATGCCGTAGACCCCCGCGTCGCCGCTGCAGACCAGGGCGACGGTGCGCCCGCTCCGGGCGAGCTCCAGCGCATAACGGCAGCGCTCGATCTCCCCGGTCATGCCGGTGGTATAGATTACTTTCTCGGGAAACCGTGCGCGCACCAGCTCCACATACAGCGTATAGCCGCAGAGCACCTCCGCACGCGCAAGCGTGGTTTCGGCGGCGTCCGTCAAATACGCCGGCGCGCCGGGGCCGATGCCCACCACAAACAGCGTTCCCATGTTACCAGCTCCAGTCCAGCTCCGGCTGCGTGACCGCAATGGCGAAGGTCACACCGTCGGAGGCGTATTTTTTCTCAAGAATTTCGCCGCCGGAGGCGCACACGGCGCTGCGCTCGCAGACGTTGTCCACGCCCACGGTTTCGCACACGAAGTCGGAGGGAGCGAAGCTGCCCTCTGTGGCTTTCAGCGCGTCTGCGGTGAAAAACCGCACCGGCCATCCGCGGCATTCGCAGAATTTGAGCAGTCCCGTCTCGTCCCGCTTGCGGTCGATGGAGGCGGCGGCGGAGATCGCCTCCGGTAGCACACGGCGCTCGAAGCAGAAGCGGCGGAACACGGTCTCGATCTGCTCTGCCGAAACACCCCGACGGCAGCCAATGCCGAGGGTGAGACAGCGCGGCACCAGCTGCAGCGCGCCGCTGGCCTCCGGCCGGACGGAAACGATCACGTCAGCCTCCGAACCGATGCGCACGCCCTCGGGCGGCTCGCCTTCGACGGGAAACGGGCAGTCCACCGCAACGGTCTCCCCGGCCAGCAGCTTTGCCGAGACGCGCTTGATCCGCTCCGGCTGCAGAACGGTCATGCCCTGGGTCTTTGCCCAGAGATCCACGGCGAACACGCCGCGCAGATCCGTCGCCGTGGTTATCACGGCAGTGGCCTGCAGCTTTGCTGCGATCTCCTCTGCCAGCGCGTTCGCGCCGCCGAGATGCCCCGAGAGGATCGGGATCACAAACCGCCCCGTCTCATCCGCGACGAGCACGGCGGGGTCGGTGGCTTTGCTTTTCAAATGCGGGGCGATCGCCCGCACGGCGATGCCCGCCGCGCCGACGAAAAGGAGCGCGTCAGAATCGGCAAACCGCGCCGCCGTCCAGTCGGCCAGCGACACGTTCCCGCCGATGCGCGTGACCGGCGCGCCGAGGCGTTTTGCGAGCGCCTCGCCCCGGTCGGTGAAGGCCGCAATCGCAAGCTTCACTTTGCAGCCCCCCAATCCCTGAGCATGGTCTCGGCCGGTTCGGTCATGCCGAGCAGGCCGTATTGATTCGAAAACGTGATCGCGCCGACGGTGAACGCATCCCCCGCGCGGCGCCCCAGATGGCGCTGCATGGCGGCCATGAGCGACGCGGTCACCGGCTCACGCAGTCCGGCGTCCTCCAGCACGGCGAGGCAGCCGTCCGTCGTGACCTGCCGCATCAGCGCGCGGCAGACTTCCGTCGACGCGCCGCAGAGCGCCGCGTGCGCGGTGATGCTCTCGAGCCGCGCGTCGGCAAAGCGCGAGTGCGTGTTCATCACGCCGGCGGCGAGCTTCACGAGCTTGCCGAAGTGGCCGACGAGGAGCACGGACCCAAAGCCTTCGAGCGCCGCGATGTCCAGCGCGTCACCGATGAAGTTCGAGCACTTCACGACCGGAACGGACACGAGCGCGCTGTAGGTCTCGCGCAGGAAGTCGAGCCCGTAGTTGCCGGGTGTGAGGATCAGCCGCTTTTCGCCGCTCGCGGCCGCCTGACGCAGCTGGACCGCGATCGTGTCCACCAGCGCCTGCTCGCTCATCGGCTCCACGACGCCGGACGTGCCGAGGATCGAAATGCCGCCCTCCACGCCGAGCATGGGGTTGAAGGTCTTTCGCGCCGCCGCAGCGCCATCCGGCACGGAGATCACGGCAGACAGCCCGGCGGAATATCCGGTCTCCGCGCAGACCGCCTCCAGCGCAGCGCGAATCATCTGCCGCGGCACGGTGTTGATCGACGCCGCGCCGACGCTCTGGTCGAGCCCCGGCTTCGTCACGCGGCCAACGCCCTCGCCGCCGTCGATGGAGATTCCCTCCGGCGTCTTTTCGACGCGCGCGCAGACGAGCAGACCGTTTGTCACGTCCGGATCGTCGCCCGCGTCCTTGCGCACGGCGCAGAAGGCGGTCTCGCCCTCCATGCGGCAGATCTCCGGCGCGATCTCTGCGGCCCAGCCTTTCGGCGTGCGCAGCGAGAGCGACTCCGGCGCCTGCCCCGTGAGCAGCAGCTCGGCCGCGCCCGCTGCCGCGAGGGCGGCGCAGGTGCCGGTGGTATAGCCGCAGCGCAAAAGTCTTGTGCCGCTGCGGACGTAATGTTCAAACGCCATCGTCGTCCCGTCCTTTCGCCGCCAGCGCCGCAATCTCCGGAAAGCGCGCGAGCACGGCGCCGTAGTTCTCCCGCCGGTGGGGAAAGGCGCAGTGTTCACAGCTCTTCACGCCGCTGGGGAGATAGACGCACGCACCGCCGCAGTCCTTCCCCAGGGCGTAGAGCGGGCAGTAGCAGAACAGGCAGTTGAAATCCGCCTCCGGCACGCCCTCGTGGCAAGGGAAAAACTCGCAGTCCCGGTGCTGAAAAAAGGCATATCGCTTCTCGTTCATATCAGTTCCAGCCTCTCGCGGCGGGATCCAGCAGATCCGCCGCAGAATAGATGAGCGCGTTCAAAATCGCCGCCGCCACGCTGCTGCCGCCCTTGCGCCCCATGGCGGCGATGACCGGCACGTTGTGCTTCCGGCAGACGGAGACGATGCGCTCCTTGCTTTCCACCACGTTCACAAACCCCACCGGTACGGCCACGACCAGGGCGGGCCGCAGCCCGGCTTCGATCTCCTCGGCGATCTGAAACAACGCGGTGGGCGCGTTGCCCACGGCGAGGATGGCCCCCGGCAGCGTCTCGGCCGCGTGGCGCATGGCGGCAACGGCCCGGGTGGTGCCGTCGCGCTTCGCTTTTTCCGCAACGGCAGGGTCCGCCATGAAGCAGAACGCCTCGCCGCCGAGTTTTTTCAGCCCGGGACGGCTGACGCCGGAGAGGGCCATGTTCGTGTCTGTGACGATGGGCGTACCCTTCGTGAGCGCCTCGGAGGCCAGAGCCGCCGCCTTCGGTGAGAAGGTCAGCGTCTCGAGATACGCAAAATCCGCGGTGGCGTGGATGACCCGCAGGATCACCGGAGCGTTTTCTTCTTTGAGGGTGACGCCGAGACCCGCGATCTCCTGCCGGATGATCTGCATGCTGCTGCGCTCAATGTCGCCGGGCAGTCGGTGTTCCGCCATGGTCAAATTCCTCCATTGCTTTGTAAATTGCGTTCAGATCGATGCTCTGCCGCACCGCGTCCGCCAGCAGATCATACTGCCGCTGCCGATAGGCGGCGCGGTCGCTTGGCGCGGCTGCGGGGATGTCGATCCCCTTTCGCGCCGCGAGCCAGCTTGCGAGTTTTACGGTGAGCTCCCCCGTGTCGAAGAGCCCGTGCAGATAGGTGCCGAAGACATTGCCCCGCACCGCGCCGTCCGCGCTGCCGTCCGAAAAGCGGCAGAAGGGTTCGGCGTCGCTTCGCTCCGTGCGGCCCATGTGGATCTCATACCCCTCAATCGCCGCGCCGGAAAACGGCTCGGAAACGACCGTCGCCCTCCGGCGGGTGCGGGTTTTCTGCGTGGAAAACACCGTCTCGCACGGGAGGAGACCCAGCCCTTCAAAGCTGCCCTTCCGCTCCGTGCCGTCGGGATCGCGCAGCGTTTGCCCCAGCATCTGATAGCCGCCGCAGACGCCGAGGATCGGGGTCACATCCGCACACGCTTTGATCGCGTCCGCGAGTCTCGTCTCCCGCAGCCACAGCAGATCCGGGATCGTGCTCTTCGTGCCGGGCAGGATGATCAGATCCGGCCTGCCGAGCTGGGATGCGTCCGAGACGTACCGCACGCCCAGCGCCGGGTGCTCCTCCAGCGGGGAGAAATCCGTAAAGTTCGAGATGTGCGGCAGGCGGATGACGGCGATATCGATGGCTTTTGCCGCCGCGTTTTGCTGCAGCCGCGGCGAGAGGCTGTCCTCATCGTCGATGTCCGCGTTGGTATATGGCACGACGCCCAGCACCGGCACGCCGGTGAGGTCTTCCAGCTGCTGGAGTCCCGGCTCCAGCAGCGAAACGTCGCCGCGGAATTTGTTGATGATCGTGCCGATGACCCGTTTGCGCTCCTCCCGCTGCAGCAGGGCCACCGTGCCGTAAAGCTGGGCAAAGACGCCGCCGCGGTCAATGTCGCCCACCAGAAGCACCGGCGCGTCCACCAGCTCGGCCAGCCCCATGTTCACGATGTCGTCCGCGCGGAGGTTGATCTCCGCCGGAGAGCCCGCGCCCTCGATGACGATGATGTCGTTTTCCGCGGCGAGGCTGTGGTAGGCCGCGAGGATATCGGGAATGAGGGAGCGCTTCATGCGAAAGTAGTCCCGTGCTTCATAGTGCCCGCGCACCTCACCGTTTACGATGAGCTGGCTGCCCATGTCGCTGGAGGGTTTTAAAAGGATCGGGTTCATACGCACGTCGCAGGTCAGTCCCGCGGCCTCGGCCTGGGCGGCCTGTGCCCGGCCCATCTCCAGCCCGTCGGGGGTCACATAGCTGTTGAGCGCCATGTTCTGGCTCTTGAACGGCGCCACGCGCCAGCCGTCCTGCAGGAAGATGCGGCAGAGCGCCGTGACCAGCAGGCTCTTGCCCGCACCGGACATGGTTCCCTGCACCATGATGCACTTTGCCATCATTCCACCTCCCGGAGCGCTTGGAGCAGCTGATCGTTTTCTTCCGGTTTCCGGATCGCCGTCCGGTACCAGCCGGGACACAGCCCCGGAAAATCGCGGCAGTCCCGCAGCAGGATCCCCTTTCGGCGCAGCTTTTTTGCAAGGTCTGTGTCCGCGCTGCAGAACAGCAGGTAATTCGCCTCACCCGGCAGGACGCGAAAGCCCATGCCGGAGAGCGCACGGAACATCCGCCCGCGCTCCGCGCGGAGAAACGCTCTCACTTCGTTTTCGTAATCCTGTTCCTGCAGCGCGGCAATTCCCGCCGCCTCAGCTGGAACAGAGACCGGCCAGGGCTGGCCGATGTCCTGCAGTGCCTGCGCCGTCTCCGCGCTGCCGCAGAGGGCATAGCCGAGGCGCAGCCCCGCCATGGCGAAGGTTTTCGTAAACGCGCGCAGGATGATGAGGTTCGGGTGATCCCTGAGCGACGAAACCAGCGAATACCGCCCGGGGTCCTCCGTCAGGTCGAGAAAACACTCGTCCACGATCAGCGCAGCGCCCCGCTCCGCGCATTGCCGCAGCAGCGCCGGCTCGGTGAGCAGTCCCGTGGGGTTGTTCGGATTGCAGAGAAAGACGGCGTCTGTCTCCGGCGTGATCGCGTCCGGAAATGCCGCCGGCAGATGGAAGTCCGCCGTGAGCGGAAAGCGCTCCACTTTGCAGCCCACCGAACGCAAGGATCTCTCATACTCCGAGAAGGTCGGCGCCGGGATCAAAGCCCGCTTCGGCTGCAGAAGGCGCGCAAGCCGGTCGATGAGATCCGCCGCGCCCGCGCCGCAGACGATCTGCGCCGGGTCCACCCCGTGCCGCTCCGAGAGCGCCATACGCAGGCGGCGGCAGTTGGGGTCGGGATAGCGCTCGGCATCGCGCATCGCCTCGACCGCCGCCTGATACACCCGCTCGGGCATACCCAGTGGGCTCAGAGATGCGGAAAAATCGAGGGGCAGAGCGCCGTGCTCAAGGGCATAGGCGGCCCAGTCGCCGCCGTGGATTCGTTCCATGGTCAATCTCCGAAAATCAGTTTCATGCCGCCGAAGAGGGCGAGCGCCAGAAGCGTCCCCGCCGATTCCATGCGGCAGACGCGGTCAATGTCCCCCGGGGTGATGGGCCGGTCGTCGTCTCCGATGAAGGGCTTATCATGCCGCACGCCGAAGTAGCTGGCCGGGCCGCAGAGCCGCAGGTGCAGCGCCCCCGCCGCCGCGGCCTCGCACTGGCCGGAATTCGGGCTCGCGTGATTGCGCCGGTCCCGCCGCCAGATGCGCAGGGCGTTCCCGGCGTCCTCGCCCGTGAAATGCGCCGCCGCAATCAGCAGCAGGGCGGAGAGCCGCGCGGGGATGTAATTCACCAGATCATCCAGCCGTGCCGCGGCGCGGCCGAAGTACAGATAGGTTTCATTTTTATAGCCCACCATGCTGTCCATGGTGTTCACGGCCTTGTAGCCCAGGGCCAGCGGCGCGCCGCCGAGCATCAGATACAGCATCGGCGCGATGACCCCGTCGGAGAAATTCTCCGCCACGGTCTCCACCGCGGCGCGGGCCACGCCCTCCGCCGAGAGTTCTGCCGTGTCGCGTCCGACGATGCGCGCGACGGCCTGCCGCGCCGCGTCAAGGGAATCGTGCTCGAGCTTGCTCTGCACGTTCTTTGCCTCGTCCCGCAGATTCTTCGCCGCGAGCACCTGCCAGCTCCAGACGGTGGCCAGCGCAAAGGCGGCGAGGGGCGATCGTCTGCGCACCAGACGCAGGATCGCGGCGCCGGAGAGCACCGTGCCGACACTGAGCGCCGCCGCCATCACCGTGCCGGCCGCAAGCTCGCCCTGTTTTGTTTTCGGAAAGCGGGCCCGGAGCGCCGTTTCCAGCGCGCGGACGCCCTTCCCCATCCAGACCACGGGGTGGATCGGCGTGAGCGCCGCCGGATCGCCCAACAGGCAATCGAGACCATAGCCGCAGAGCGCGGCGGGGAGTGTTTTCATCTTACAAAGCTTACCTCTTTGATCACATCGAGCCGCGAAGGCCAATTCGTGTCCTCCAGCAGCCAGCCGGAGGCGCAGGGCGTCTGCCACTTAAAATAGTCCTTTTCCGGGTGTCCCCAGCGGGAGAGCGCCGCCATCTGCGTGCCGCCGTGGGCGACGATCAGGAGATCGGAGGCGCCTTCTGCTCGCTCCCGCTCCACGAGGGCGGCGAAGGCGGTCTGCACACGCGCGGAAAAGCCCGCTCGCTCTTCGCCGTCCGGGCATTTGCCGACGCAGCCGCCGTCCACCCACGCGCGATAAGCAGGGTCGTTCTCCATCTCCCACCAGCCGCGGCCCTCGAAGGCGCCGAAGTCCATCTCGCGCAATTCCGGCACGGAAATCTTCTCCGCGCGCGGAAAGAGCACCTCCGCCGTCTCCCGGGCGCGCAGCAGCGGCGAATGATAGACGCGCGCGAAGCGGTCATCCGGCCGCAGGGCGAGCCTCCCCGCCTCACAAAGCGGCGTGTCGGTGACGCCCTGATAGCGCTTTTCTTCCCCCAGGGCGGTGAGGCCGTGGCGGATCAGCCAGATGCGCATGGCCACTCCCCTTTCAGCAGCTGCGGCAGCCCGCAGCAGACGCGGATGACGGTGTCGGCCCGTTCGGCCAGCAGGCAGGAAAGCCTTCCCGCCGCCTCGCGCTGTGCCCGCGCGCGGGCGTCCATCGGCACCACGCCGCCGCCGATCTCGGTGGCGATCACGATCTCCCGCGCCGAGAGCTGATCGGCCAGCGCCTCCAGATCCGCGCCGGGGTCAACATTTTGCACGTCCCAGACGGCGCGGTTTTTCAGCTCCGCTTCCGAGAGACCCAGCGCGGATCGGATATAGGCGCGTTTTCCCGCATAGAGCGGGCCGGTGATGAAAATCATAATAATCTCTCCAAGTATTCAAACAGGCACAGCGTCAGCGCCATCCAAAGCTCCGACGCCTGCAGGAACCAGCCGCAGAGATCACCGGAGAGCCCGGAAAAATCCACCGTCGCCATGCGGTAACAGCGCCAGAACACCAGCGCCGCGGGCAGGAGCATGACCGCGCCGCCGGTAAGGATAAGCCCAGCGCTCAAAAAAACCGTGAGCACGATGAGCGCATGGCGCAGCCTGGTCCGATCCGCCGCCTCTGCGAAGCTGCGGGCAAGTCCGCTTCCCTCTGCGAGGGGGAAACAGGCCAGCGAAAGCGCGGAGAGTGTGCGGCTCAGCAGGAAGAGACACACGATCGCCCAGCCGCGAAAGTCCGGCAGGCTCGTCCAGACGGCGAGGCTCACGATGAGATAGACCCCGATCCGGATCGCCGCGAAGGCGCCGAGGTGCGGATCTTTCAAGATCTCGCGCTTTTTTTCAGGTTCGGCGTGGCTCGCCTGGGCGTCCGCCACGTCAGCGTAGCCGTCCATGTGGATCCCGCCAGTGAGCAGGATCGGCAGCACCGCAAGCCCTGCGCCCCGCGCAAGCAGCGGCAGCCCCAGAAGCCCGCAGAGGTAGACCCACAGGCAGCACACGCCGCCGATCACGGCGCCGACAAGCGGGAAAGCCAGCAGCGACCAGCGCATGTTCTCCCGCGTCCATTCGATCTGCGGCATCGGCAGCGCCGAGTACATGGAAAAGGCCACGATGATCGTTTGCAGCACTACCATGGGAGCGCTCCTTTCAGTACATTCGGAAGGCCGCAGACCACTTCCGCGACGGTGTCCGCCTCGGCGGCGAGAGTGCGGTTCAGCCAGGCAAGCTCCGCGAGATAGTCCGCCGTCTCGCCCGCATAATCCGCGCCGCCGGAGAAGACCTCGTTGGTCACAAGGATCAGGTTTTCACACCGCCCACGCACGGATTGAACGCCCCGTAGCGCGGCCTCGCTGCCGCCGCCGGAGGGGGAAAACAGTTCGTTTGCGAGCAGATTCGACAGATCCTCCAGCAGCACCGTCGAGTCGGACGGAAGGTCCGCGTTCCACAGCGCGGTGGGCGCTTCGACGGTCTCGAAGCCCTTGCCCGCTCTCAGAGCGCGATGACGCTCTATGCGTCGGCGGCTCTCTTCGTCAAAAACCTCCATGGCGGCGAGATAGATGCGCGGCTGCGGCAGAGACACCGCCCAGCGCTCGGCCAGCGCGCTCTTGCCGCTGGCGCTGCCGCCGATGATCATGGCAAACATACAATCAACTCAATCTGGTATAAGGTTTGATGCCGCGCGCAGAGAAGGTGTCCCCGCCGGAATAGACCGCGAGGGCCATGTCCAGCAGCGGCATCGCGGCCACGGCACCGCTGCCCTCTCCGAGACGGAGCCCGGCGTCGATCAGCGGCCGCGTTCCGAGGGCCTCCAGTACAATTCTCCCGGCAGGCTCTGCGGAGACGTGGCTTGCCAGCATGGCGGCAGATGCCTCCGGGGAAAGACGCACCGCGCACAGTGCCGCGGCGGCAGAGACGAATCCGTCGATCAATACCGGGAGCCTGGCTTCCGCCGCGCCGAGATAGGCGCCGCACATGGCGGCAAGATCCAGCCCGCCGACCTTTGTGAGCACGTCCACGGGGTCAGAGCGGTCCGGCGCGTTCACCTGCAGCGCGCTTTCGATCGCCCGGCGCTTGCGCAGAAGTCCCTCGTCAGAGAGGCCCGCGCCGCGGCCGGTGACGGCTTCCGCCGGAAGATCCAGCAGCGCCGCCGTGACGGCGGAGGCGGTGGTGGTGTTGCCGATGCCCATCTCGCCGACGGCCAGGAGCTTCACGCCGGTGCGCGCCTGTTCTTTCGCGATCTCCGCGCCAGTGCGGATGGCGGAGAGGCATTGCGCCCGCGTCATGGCGGGGCCTTGGGTGATGTCACTTGTGCCGCGCAGGATATGGCAGTCCATCACGCCGGGCGGCGTCGGCTCACGCATGCCGATGTCCACCGCCTGCACTCTGCAGTCGGCAAGCTGCGCCATGGGGCAGACGGTGCTGCGCCCCTGAGAGAGCGCCGCGGCGACGGCAGCGGTCACCTCGCTGCCGCACTGGGAAACGCCCTGGGCGACCACGCCGTTGTCGGCGCAGAAGACGAGGAGCGTGCGCGGCTTGAGGGAGACCTCCGTGCTGCCGGTGAGCGCGGCGAGGTGCACGATCGCGTCCTCCAGCAGACCGAGACTGCCCAGCGGCTTGGCGAGGGAATCCCAGCGCGCCCGGGCTGCCGCGGCAGCGGCTTCGTCCGGCGCAGAAATATGAAAATGCTGTTCGTTCATCATTGCTGACACGTCCTGACAAAGCGCTCGGCAAGGGGCATTTCCCCTCCCAGCGGCAGATGGGGAAAGCCCGCATAGAGCCGCGGCGCCGCAAAAGCGCAGGGCCATTGTCTGCCGTCCGGCTTCACAGAGCGGAGGTCGCAGCCGTTCTCGCTGCAGTCCCAATAGTGAAATTCGTGCACCGGCACACGCTCGCCCGCGCGAAAGAGCATGGAATCCGTGTCCGTCTCGAGCCACGCGTAGCCGAATCGCTGCAGACGTTCGGTGCGCACGCCCGCCCCGGGGAGCACGCCGCACATGGGGAAACCCTTGCCGTCCGTGTCCTCCAGCGAGGTCTGGAGATACAGAAATCCGCCGCACTCCGCGATGGTCGGAAGTCCGCTCTGCACGGCGCTGCGGACAGCGGCGCGCATGGACTCGTTTTTGGAAAGCGTCTCGGCGTAGAGCTCCGGATAGCCGCCGCAGAGATACAGCCCGTCGATCTCCGGCGGGAGCGCATTGTCCCGCAGAGGGCTGAAAAAGACGACCTCCGCCCCGGCCTTGCGCAGGGCGTCGAGACTGTCGGCATAGGCAAAACAGAATGCCTCATCCCGCGCGACGGCGATGCGGCAGCTTGCGGCGGCGGTGTACGTTTCGGCAGGAACGGTCTCACCCTCTGCCGCGATCGACAGCAGCCGGTCGAGATCGACCGTGCGTTCCAGCTGCGCGGCGATGGCAGCAAACCGCGCCGTGAGCGCCTCGATCTCATCCGGCGTCTGCAGGCCGAGGTGACGGCTCTCGAGCTTCGCCTCTTCCATGGGCGGGAGATACCCCAGCACCGGAAGCCCGGTTTCGCGCTCCAGCATCGGCGTGAGATAATCTGCCAGGTGCGCCCTGCAGTCCGTGAGCAGCAGCCCCGCGATCTGGCTCGGCTGCCGGAACTGCAGCATGCCGCGCACCTGCGCCGCCAGCGAGAGGCCGACGCCCTTCGGCCGCAGCACGAGGATCACGGGCGTGTCAGTCTTTGCGGCGACGTCCCAGGCGCTCGAGTCGGCAGAGCCGGCGACGCCGTCATAATAGCCCATGGCGCCCTCTAAAACGGCGATCTCGCCGGAGCACTGCATCAGGGAGCGGCGCACACCCGCCTCCCCCTGCAGAAAGAGGTCGAGATTGCGGCTCGGCACACCGAGCACGCGGGTGTGAAACATGGGGTCGATGTAATCCGGCCCGCACTTGTAGGCGCGCACGTCCATGCCGCGGCGCTTCAGCGCCTTAAGCAGCCCGCAGACGGCGACGGTTTTGCCCGCGCCGCTGTGCATGGCGGAGAGCATAATGCGCTTCATTCAGAGCACCCCACGATCAGATAAACCGGGTTTTGCGCGAGCATCATGTGTCCCGCGCCGGTGCTTCGACTGCGGGAGACGGCGAGCTGTGTGATCTCCGTGCGCCAGCCGAGGGCTTCCATCTCAGAAACCGCCCGCGAGAGCGTTTCGATCGTAATGGCAGTCGCGCAGAGGACGGCCTTCGGGTTCTTGTCATGGACAAGCTGCAGAATATCATGGAGTTTTCCGCCCGTGCCGCCGAGAAAGACCTTGTCCGGCGCGGGAAGCTCCCGGAGCGCGTCGGGGGCCTCGCCCGCGATCAGGCGGAGGTTCCACGCGCAGAATTTGGTTCGGTTTTGGTTCGCCGCGTCCAGCGCAGCCGGGTCGCGCTCGACGGCATAGACCGCGCCCGCAAGCTTGGAAAGCTCCACGCTCACGCTGCCGGTGCCGGCGCCCACATCCCAGCAGACGTCCTCCGGCGTGATCCCCAGGGCGGAGATCGCGGCGGCGCGGACAAGCTGCTTCGTCATCGGCACGCCCTCCACACGGGAGAACGCCTCGTCCGGCCAGCCCGGCGCCCGCGGCGGAATGTGCGGCGCTGCTTCGATCAACAAAACGTTCAGCGGCGCGAAGGTCTGCGCCGCAACCTCGGCGGCAGGAGCAGAAACGATGCGCTCGGTTTCATAGCCGAGATTTTCCGCCACCGTGACGGTAAGCGCTCCCAGTCCCGCGTCCAACAGCGCGCGGCAGAGTGCTGCCGGAGCGTCCGCGCCGGAGGTGAGGACAAAAACGGGCCTGCCGCCGCAGAGGGCGCGGCGCACGTCAAAATCAATGCCGTGGGCGGAGCAGAGCATCCAGTCCTGCCACGGACGGCCCAGCCGCGCCGAGAGCATCTGCACGCTCGAAATGCCGGGCAGCACGCGCAGGTCGTGGCCTTCCAAAAGCGGCAGGAGCCTGCGCGCACCGGAATAAAACCCGGTGTCGCCGCTGAGAAGCACGCAGGCTTTTTCACAGTCTGCTTCTGATAGTATGGTTGCGATCCGCTCCGAGGAGATCTCCGCGACGGTTCTGCAGACGGGAGACAGGTCGTCCAGCAGACGCTTTGCGCCGATGACGAGCTCCGCCTCCGCAAGGGCTTTTTTTGCCTCCGCCGTGAGCGCGGCGCTGCCGCAGCCCACACCGAGAATCGTGATCGTCATGGCTGTTCCTCCCCTGCTGCCGCGCGGAACTCTGTGGAGAAGTCCGGCGCGTAGAGACGGCTGCGTTCATAATCTCCGGCGAGAAAGCCGCCGATGAGCAGCAGCGCGGTTTTGGTGATGTTTTCGCGCTGACCGGTCTCGGCCAGCGTGCCGACCGTGCAGCGGCAGACGCGTTCCTCCGGCCATGTGGCCTTATAGACGATGGCGGCTGGCGTGTCCGGCGTATAAGCGCCCTTCAAAAGCTCTGCCTGCACGCCATCCAGCATGCCGGCGGAGAGGAAGATCGCCATGGACGCCCCATGTGCGGCGAGTTTGGAGAGCTGTTCTGCCTCCGGCACCGGCGTGCGCCCCGCCATGCGCGTGAGGATCACAGTCTGGCTGACGCCGGGGAGCGTGAACTCCGCACCCAGCGCCGCCGCCGCGCCGAAAACGCTCGAGACGCCGGGCGTGACGGTGTAAGGGATGCCCATCCGGTCGAGGGCGTCCGTCTGCTCGCGGATGGCGCCGTAGACGCTGGGGTCGCCGGTGTGCAGGCGTACGGTGGTCTTCCCTGCCGCCTCGGCGTCTGCCATCAGACGCAGAACCTCCTCCAGCGTGAGAAAGGCGCTGTTGTGGATCTCGCAGTCCGGCCGGCAGTCTTCCAGAAGCGCGGGATTGACCAGACTTCCGGCGTAAATGACGACGTCCGCCTCCCGCAGCAGCTTCCGGCCCCGCACCGTGATCAGATCCGCCGCGCCGGGACCCGCGCCGATAAAATGCACCATAACCTTCACTCCAAATAAAAATGCCGTGTCCGCCAAAAAAACGGGCACGGCAAACGGGCGCAGTGACTGCGCCAATTATAACGTGTATCCCGGTTCCGGCAGGAGCACCGCTTTTCTCTCATGTATCTGACTTATCTTCTCGATCCAGGAAGCTTCACAGTGACCGACTCGCCGGGCATTTCACCCGATTCCATGTGCCTGATTCCCAGGGCAGAGAAAAGCATCGTATGTGATTTGGTTTATTATAGCCTGTTTTTCGGGATTTGTCACGAACTTTATCAGAAGGACGGCAAATAAAAAACTCGCCTGTCTTTCCGAAGAAAAACAGGCGAGTTTGGCAGGAATAGAAGGCTTCGAAGCGCCAAACTGTTCTGACCTCAAAGGGCTTTGCCGATGCCGGCGCAGACGGCGCTTCCCGGCTGCATGGAAATGCTTGGGAAAGCTGTTTTTTCTGTTATAACCGGCCGGTTCAGAGAAAAAAGCGTTTGTGCAGAGATTGGCGCAAAGGCGCGGAGATCGCGATGACAATCATCAGCAGCCCCACGAGAGCGAGCACCGCCAGCGGATACAGCGACCACCAGTACATGGGGAGGCCAAAGGTGATGTGCAGCAGGAACTCCACCAGCATGCAGTAGCCGCCCAGCGCGATGGCAGCGCCGCCGAGGATATACAAAATCCGGTATCGCCGCTCCCCTACCGCATAGCGCAGCAGCACGATCACCGCCTCCAGGATCAGGCAGAGGGCGCCGCCCGCCGGAAACGCGAAGGGCAGGAACCAGCGTCCTCCGGTCTTCAGACAGACATACAGCGCGACGCCGAGAAGCGCCGCCATGGTGATCGGGAAGAACACCACCGGATTGCGGCGGGAAAACCACAGCGGCAGACACAGCGCGATATACAGCGCCAGCACTCCCGCCGTGACATAGCCGCTCCAGGTCACGCCTCCGCTGAGCTTTAAGTCCACCATCAGGCAGACGATCATGGGAAGCGCAAAGAGAAAGCTCAGGATCAGCAGCAGTCCGCCTCTGCGCACATGGGCCGCGCTGTCATCGAAGGGCGGATAGGGCCTGGCCTCCGGCGTCTCGGTGAGGAGGTCGGGATGATAGACGCGCAGGCCGCACAGCGGGCATTTGGAAACGCCCTTTTGCAGCTCCACGCCGCATTGCACACAATACATGAAAGCTCCTTTATCGGTCATTACTCTCGATTTTCACATGAAATCCCATGCGCACCAGGGCGGTGAAAAACGCCTGCTCCAGTCTTGGCTCCACGCTGTTGCGCACGATGTTCACATAGGTTTTGTCCTGCCAGCTGGTGACGCTGCAGTTATAGGGCGCGGTGGCCTGGGCGCCGAGGATGAACTCCACGCGCGTCACATATTGTGCCATCGCGTCGGGAAGCTGCACATTGCCGAGATTGGAAAGGGACAGGCTTGCGACCCGCTCGCCGATGGAATCAAACACCATGCGCATGACGAGATTCTTCAGCCCCAGCGGCACGATCTTCAGGAGCTTGTTGCGCTCATCGTTGACGTTCGGTGTGAAAATCGTGCGCATGTTCTTTTCCGTGATGGCGAGGGCCATCTGGTGGTGCACAAGCTGCACCAGCTCATCGAAGGTGTAGTCGCCCAGCCGCGGATCGGCGCCGATGTTCGCCACGGCGACGAAGTTTCGCATGGTGCTGCCGCCGTAAAGCTTTCGAAGATTCACGGGGATCTGCACCTTGACGGGGCGCCTGCGGTTTTGCCGGGGCTCCTCCTCGGCCTGCATCCGCATCAGGCTCTGCAGCAGCACCGCCGTCAGATAGGCGGTGACGGTGACGCCGCGGGACTTCGTTTCCGACAGAAGCTGCCGGGTCTCGAGAATGCCGGTGGTGACGTGGAGAAATCGGTCGGGCTCCGTCTCCCCCTTCGCCCGGTAGACGTTGCGGTCATCCCGCGGCGCGGCCAGCGGCCCGGCGTTTTCCTGAAAGCAATCGACAAATTCATCCTCCGCCGGTGCCTCGTCCGGATCCCTCACGCCGTCGGTGCAGGGGACGCTGACCGAATAGCGCTGCCGTACATACTCGGCGGCCAGAGACTTGGCGAACACCATGCCGCCGGTGCCGTCGGTCACGGCGTGGAAGAACTCCACCGCCATGCGGTTTCGGTAATACAGCACGCGGATGGCGCAGCGGCGGACGTCTGCGCCGGTCATGCTTTTCAGCGGCTGGCAGGTATCCGTCTGCACCGAAGGCGGCGTCGGCAGCTCCTCGAGATAGTGCCAGAATACGCCTCTTCTGAGCCGCACCACCACAGACGGGAAACGCGGCGCAACGCGTCTCAGCGCCCGCTGCAGCAGATCGGGATCCACGGGATCGGTGAACGTGAACGCGATGCGAAAAGCGTTGCTCCAGTGGCGGCGCTGGGCTGCCGGGAAAATCAGCGCGGCATTGTCCAGCCGCATCCAGCGGGGACTGCCCTTCGAAGCTTCCGCCATCTCATCGTCACCTCCCGAAATTTCGTAAACTGATTATACCGCATTTTCGCGATCCCGTCCAGTCTCAGCAAAAATCGCCTGTCTTTCCGAAGGAAAACAGACGATTTTGGTATGGGGAAAAGGCTTCGAAGCGCCGAACTGTTATCCCGTCAAACGGCTTCGCCGATGCTGGCGCGGACGGCGCTGAGACGGCCGAAGTCCTTTTTGCCGATGCCGTAGCCGCGTCTTTGCACCACCATGGGCGGCTGCCGGGAAGAGTCCTGGGCAAAATGGCGGATGAGGGCGGTGCCGGTGGGCGTGCTGAGCTCGCCCTCGATCTCCCCGGCGAAGCTGGGGACGCCTTCGAGGATCACCGCCGTGGCCGGCGCCGGAACCGGCAGAATGCCGTGGGCACACCGGATGGAGCCGAAGCCCGTGCAGATGGGCGTGGCCACGATCCGATCCGGCTGCAGCAGGTCGATCATCCGGCAGGCGGCGGAGATGTCCGCCACCGCGTCCATGGTGCCCAGCTCGTGGAAGTGGATGTGCTCCATGGGCTCGCCATGGACCTTGGCCTCCGCCTCGGCGATGATATAGTAGACCTCCCGCACCTGGTTCTTGACGCAATACGGCAGATCCAGCTTCTCCACGATCTCCTGAATGTCGAACAGATGCCGGTGGTCGTGGTGGTGGTTGGTGAGCGTCATGGCGAACTGGTCGATGAGGTAGCCCCAGTGCATCGCGTGGACCTCGACGCCGTCATAACCGGCGTTCTTCAGCATCGCGGCGGTCTGGGCCATGTACTGGATCTTCTTCTGGATCTCTTCCACGGTGAGCACCTCATGCATCTGGTCGGGCATGAAGAAGTCCGGAACGCTGGACGCGGCCTTCAGGCCGGGCACGTTGCGGCCCATGCCCATGGTCACCTGGCAGAAGATCTTGCCGCCGTAGCTGTGGATCTTCTCGGTGAGGACGCCGCAGCGGCTCATGAACACGGCGGGATTTCTCAGCGGGGTCATCATGAAGCCGGGGCCCAGGCCCTCCACTTCCATGTCCGCCCAGCAGGCCGTCTGGATGACGAGGCCGAAGCCGCCCTTGGCGCGCTCGATGAGGAACGCGGCGCCGTCCGGCGTCAGATTGTCGGTGAGGTCCACCGTGGGGACAGAGACGGGGCCCTGCACCAGGCGGTTTTTCAGCGTGACGCTGCCGATCTTCAGAGGGGTAAAGGTGGTCGGATACCTGCAGACGACCCAGGGCTGCTCCCACAACTCCTGTCTGTTCTGCACCTATCCGTTCTCTGGTTTATAACACAGTTCCCGGAAACTGCAAGGCCAACGCCCTTCCGGATTGACGAAATCTGCCCATTTCAGTATACTGGAAACAACACCCCGAAAGGAGCGATTGACATGAAAAGAATCCTGAGTCTGATGCTCGTGCTGGTCATGATCCTCGCCCTGGGCGCCTGCGGAAAGAAAGCAGCAGAGCCTGACGGGTCTGCTGCCGATCTGGTCACGATCATGGTCAATATCAAAGGGGTGGACGGAAATATCGCGATGACTGATGACGGCACAGAGCCGAAAATCGATCCAGAGTACCCCGCGCAGTCCGCGTTTATGAACGTGGAAAAGGGCACGGTCGTCAAAATCCTCGCGGAGCCGGAGGAAGGATATCACTTCTTCAAGTGGACCGTGGACGGTAAAGCGTATTCCGCCGAGCCGCTGATCACCGTCACCGCGGAGGAGGACACCGAGTTTATCGCGGAGTTCCTGCCCGAGGGCAAGGACGGAAAGCCCGTGGATCTCGATACGGTCAAGACGCTGGGCGACCTGCTTGGGCTGCCTGAGGTTGGCGCAAGTTTGACCGGCACGACCTACGTATATGCGTTTGAGCAGGACGGCAATACCTATCGCGCCATCTGCGACGTCCCTGAGGAAGCCGCGCAGGCCATCTTTGATCTCGATTTCGACGATCCCGATTATGACAAGAAGCTCAGCGAGCTGATTGCGCCGCTTCCCGTCAAGGTCATCGAGAATCTCACGGAGAATCTCCCTTCGCAGAAGGAGGCAGATCAGTACATCGGCAAGACCGGTCAGGAACTGATCGACGATGGCTGGACGGTGTACTTCTACAATCTGGATGAGCTGCAGTTCGGTATGAACCATGGCGCCTATTCCTACGACATCACCTTCGAGGGGACCGTCAAGGATCCCGAGAATTTCAACGAGGATACCGATATGGGCGGCCTGACGGTAAAAACCATTACCTGCAGCGGCGTCGGCAACCCCACCTATGTGGAGATGCCGGAGGAATAAGAATGAAAAAATACGTCTCCGTTCTTTTGGCCGTCCTGATGCCGCTGACGCTTGCCGCCTGCGCAGGAGAAAAAAACGCCCGCCGGCAGCGCTGAGCCGGAGGGCAGCTTGGATGATTCTGCGGCTTCGTCCGACGCCGATTACAGCGGCGTCACCGCTATGTCGGCCGATGAGGTGGAGCAATTTGCCGCGCTTGTGAAGGACGCCTATCTGAACGAGGATTGGGATTGGCTTGCAGAGCATGTGCGCTATCCCATCACCGTGGACGGCGAGGAGCTCGCCGACGCCCAGGCGCTGACCGCCTTCCTGAGTGAGCGGCACGTCCATCCCTCTGACCGGGCGGCAATGGAGGAAGAGACCTGCAGCGGCCTCTTTGCCAACGGACAGGGAATCTGCCTCGGAAGCGGTCAGATCTGGCTGTTGGATCCAAGCTATGCGTCGGATGCGGAGCCTAAGCTTGAAATCATCGCAATCAGCGGAGTGACAAAGGATTCTTAATTGAACACAGCAAACGGGGTCTGGCTGAGCCGGACCCCGTTTTGCGTATGACAGCGATGTTGAGGAGGTAAATCTTGTGTCGAATTAAAAAGTTTGATATAATCTATTATATCCAATCATCTGTCGGGAAGGAGGTCGATCCATGTCCCAAAGCACGATCACACTCATCATTATAGCCGCCACCTGTATTCTGTATCTGACAGAACATTTTTCCGTCGCGCTCACGACCGTGCTGGGTATGCTGGCGCTGGTGTTCACCGGCGTTTTGAGCTTCAACGAAGCGTTTGCCTGCTTCTCGAGCACCACGGTCATGCTCGTGCTGGGCATGATCATCATCGTCGATTCTCTGATGGAGTCCGGCGTGGCGGGAAAGCTCGGTCACACGCTCTCAAGGCTCATGGGCATGAGCGAAAAGGCCTTTGCCATCATCGTCTTTCTCACCTCCGGCATTCTCTCCATGTTCTCAAACAACACGGCGCTCATCACCATGTACATGCCGTTTATCGCCTCCCTCTCCATCACAAGCAAGGGGCGCATCACAAAGAAGATGACCTATTTGCCGCTGGCGATGGGCAGCCTCATCGGCGGCACGGGCTCGCTCGCCGGCAGCACCGCGCCCCTGCTGGCAAACGACGTGCTCGTGACGACCGGCGTGAAGACGATGCGTTTTTTCACACCCGCGCCCGTTGCGCTGACGGTGATGGCCGTGATCGCAGTCTGCTATTGGTTTTTCCTCTATGACCTGCAGAAAAAGTGGTTTGACTTCGACGAGGTCGTGAGCGAGGAAGAAAACAAGGCCGAGGAATTTCAGATCGACAAGCGCAAGGCGATTATCTCCGTCGCAGTATTCGTGACCTGCATCGTGCTCTTCGTCATTCAGCCCTTCGGCTGGGATCTCGGTCTTATTGCCGTTGCCGGTTCCGTGGTGCTGATGGTCACCGGATGCGTGCACGGGCAATACGCCATGAGCAATATGAACTGGTCCGCCCTCGTGACCGTCGGTGCTGCGCTCGCAATCGCCAAGGGCTTTGTGGCCTCCGGCGTCGGCAGTGTGATCATGAACTGGCTGGTCTCGGCCCTTGGCGTGTGGATCGTGCAGCCGGCGGCGCTGGTGGCACTGTTTCTGCTGGCAGGCTTCCTGCTCAGTCAGTTCATGGCAAACGGCTCGCTCGTCTCGATGCTGGCGGCGATGGCAGTTCCGATGGCAATTCAGATCGGCATGGATCCCATGCCGGCGGCGCTCGCCTGCGTGTTCGGCTCCAGCCTCGCCATGGCGACGCCGGTCGCCACGCTCACGATCACGATGGTGCAGGTGGCGGGCTATCGCTTCAAGGATTATCTGCGCATGGGCGGTCTCGTGGGCTGCATCGGTCTCATAACCGCTTGGGCGGCGATCGTGCTGTTTTACGGTCTGCTGTAAAAGAATCAGCGCCCCGCAGACGCGCAATGTCATTCAGTTAAGGGAAAAGAATAGCGAGAGGCTCCATCGCAAAAGCAAGCGCTTTTGCAACGCCTGTTCGATGATGGGTATTCTAATGCAAGAGAGGAGGAAACGATGAATAAACGAATCGCAAAGCGGGCGGCTGTCATTCTGCTGACATTGACGGTGCTGGTATCCGTGTTTTCTGCCAACGCATTGGCATGTACGGGGATCTATGCAGGCGGCGGCACGACGGAAAACGGTTCCGTCTATCTGGGACGATCCGAGGATTTCGGACCGGATTGGGTGAAGCAGTTTGTGATTGTCCCTGCCGCTGACCATGCGCCGGATGAAATGCTCGAGGATGATTACGGCTTTCGTGCTCCCTATCCCGCGCATACGCTTCGATACAGTGCCGTCATGGACGATCCGTCCGAATACAGCGGACTGACAAAGATTCCGTTCCCGGAAGCCGGCATCAACGAAAAAGGCGTTGCTGTCTCTGCAACGGTGTCCACGTGTTTTAACGAAAAGGTCCAGGCTGTGGATCCGCTGACCTCCGGAGGGCTGACAGAACTGTCCATGGCCTCCTATATTCTGCAGTCAGCAGATTCTGCGAAGGACGCCGTCCAGCTTCTGGCAGACTGTATTGACCGGTACGGACACGGCAACTCGGAACCCGATGATCCGGATTATCGGGAAGTGAGTACGGTCCTGATTGCCGACCGCGAGGAAACCTGGGTTTTTGAAATCGTATCCGGTCACCAGTATGTCGCCACAAGACTTTCCGACGATACGGTTTCGGTGCTGCCCAATGACATCATGACACAGCAGGTCAATGTCAAAGACGAGAATGTGATTGCATCGCCCGGACTCATCTCCACCGCAAAAGACGGCGGGTTCTATGTTACTGATATCGAGGGGGACGATGAGATCCATGTAGCGAAATCCTATTCACAGGGATACAGTCAGTATTCCAGCTACAGGCTTTATTACGGCGCATCGATTCTGAACCGTGAACTGGCAGAGGGGATAGACGTTGTCCCGAAGCCCGTTGCAGAAATATCGGACCAGTTCCCCAACGCGTCGGTGGAAGAAGCGGCGGTGGGTCCGTTCTGCCTGGAGTATGCGCCTTCTGATGCAATCAGAGGCAGGATCTCTCTCATGACTTTGAGACAGGTTCTGGCGTCTCACGGTGAGGGAACCGCTTATGAGACGACCGCAAGAAATGAGAATTCCGATGGGGTACCCATGCGTTCGATCGGATCTTACAGTCAGAACGAGGAGCACATTTTTGAGATCCGAAGAGACCCCTCAATCCCGGCGTCTGTCAGCATGATCGAGTGGCTTGCCATGGCCCCGTCGGAGTTTTCGGTCTATGTTCCCTTCTACGCCTCTGTGATGACCGAGACGCCGGATGGGTACACAAGCGAATCCACGCAGACATTTGATTCGGAGTCCATATACTGGCTGTTCAATGAGCTTGGCAACGCAGGCAACGGCAGCTATTACAGAATGGATGACAACGGTGCATACTACGACAGGAATGGAGATGCAGTGGACGCGGAAACAGCGCAGGCTGTTCTTCAGTTCCTGTCCGACAGCGAGCTGATCCATGACCTGCATGATGATATGAATCGGGCACAGGAAGCGCTGAATGCCAAAGCCGCCGCTGACGATGAGGGGATGGCTGCGCTGGCAAAATCAGCATCTGATGAAGAAGTAACGGCCAGAGCGAATCAGCTGGCAAATGAGAATGCTGAATATATCAAGCGCATCGCAAGTGAAAAGCTCACGGAAATTGACAATGCAGTTTCCGCCTATATCGAGGAATCCGGTTTGGAACAAGCTGCTAATCATCATCCCGGCGAGGCAGTGCTTCCGATTGTTCTGCTCTGCGTGTTATTGGTTCTTGTTTGTTCTTTCATAGGCTATCGCGCTATGAAACGGAAAAAGGCGAAGCGGGTTTGATCAAACAGAGGTGCTCCTCCGCTTTCGCGGAGGTGATTCCGAAATGAAAAAAAGATTGCTGAAAGGTCTGGCCTTTCAGCAATCTTTTCTTTTGTAAAGCGAATCGTTTTGTATGTAATACTATCAACCTGTGATCTGTATCGTTTTTCGCTCCGGGAGCGCAATCGGCTTTTCCTTCGGGAATTCCAGCGTCAGCACGCCGTCCTCGAATCTGGCCTTGATCTCCTCCTCGGGAATGTTCTCGCCAATATAGAAGCTTCTGGCAAGAGAACCCTCATAGCGTTCCTGATGGACGATGGTACCCTTTTTGTCCTTGTCGTCTTCTTCCAGGCCCTTGGAAGCGCTGATCGTCAGATAGCCGTTTTGCAGCTGCAGATCGATCTGGTCCTTCTTGAAGCCCGGAAGATCCACCTTCAGCTCATAGCCGTCATCGTGTTCCCTCAGATCCGTCTTCATCACGCGTGACGCATGCTTGCCGTACAGCTTGCGATCCACATCGGACTCGAAGTCTCTGAACGGGAAGCCCATCCAGTCATCAAACAAACTCTCTCCAAAAATACTCGGTAACATAAGTCATGCCTCCTTTGGTTTTGCAATCATATCTGTTTGTTACCTGAGCAAGGGGATGGAGGTCATCCATTCGATCTCTGTTCCTTTGTTCGCTTTTTATTATAGCACCGAAATTAGCACTGTCAAGCCGAGAGTGCTAAAAGACTGTAAACAATCCTTGCATGATTTGTAAATACATTTATTTCCTGTGAAATTCAGGAATTCTGACCGTCTTCGCTGCGTGCAGCTCTCTCCACGCACAGCATGGTCAGATCGTCGAACTGCGGCGCGCTGATAGCTGCCGTGATCCACAACGGCCAAAAAGGTGCGAAGATTTTTCAGCTCCAAAGCGATCAACTCCTCATGTACTCAGCATAGCAGAAATCATTTGCATAAGCAATATTTGACCGCAGAAACATAGGCAAAGCCGATGACCGCGCAAGACGGTCATCGGCTTTTGCGTATCTTCCTTTCTGGTCTCATCAGTGCAGGATTGATGCCGCGATCCATGTCAGCACCGGCGCGAAAACCAGGACGGGGATCAAATCTGCGATTTTGACCTTCGTAATCCCCATCATGTTCGCTCCGATGGGGATGGTAATCAGCGCTCCGGCGCAGGAGAACATCTGCAGCATCTCATCCGTGAGGATCGGCGTGATCCACCCGGCACACAGCACCAGCAGCCCTTCATACGCCGCCAGCGGGATCGCCGCGAAGGCAACGCCGACGCCCAGCGTGGACGCCATCATCATGGAGACGATCAAATCCATGGCGACCTTGGTATAGAGCATGCCGCCCTGTCCCATCCCGGCGTTGAAGCAGGCGATGATCACATAAGCGCCGGTGCAGGAGACGATGAAAAAGGTGCAGAGCCCTTCTGCAAAGCGGGCGTCCTTCCAATCGCGCAGGAGCGCTGTCTGCAGCCGCTGCGCGCCGCGGTTCATGGCGTCGTCCAGATGGAGCGCCGTCCCGCAGAGCGTCCCCAGAACCACCGAAAGCAAAAGGACGACCGACTGGATCTCGGATGACAATCCGGTGATGCCGAGGTAAACAACATACAGACCGATGGAGAACAGAATCGCCTGCTTGAGCGCATCGGGAATTCCCTTTTTTAAGAACGAACCGATCACGCCGCCGAGGATGACGGTGACCGCGTTGATGAGCACGATGAACATGAAAAATCCTCCGGTGGAATGCAGATAAAGCGCTGCCGAAAAGCGTTGGTACCGCCATTTTAGCACAATTCCATTTCTTGTCAACCTTGCACATCTGCCACTTTTGAGGCGGAAAAAAACGCCGGTATTTGGCATCATGATCACCGGGTGAAGAGAAACCTTAAGGCCTGTAGGAGGGAGAAAGCCCGCCGTCTTCCCTGATGAAAGATGGCGGGCTTTTTTGATTTCTGTGCTCGATATCAACTCGATTTAAACAAGGCTTCTATGAACGCCCATGGGCATTTCTCAGTGATGCTCATGTGAGTTCAATTGGTCTGATGCTGAATATGAGGCTAATTCGGAAGAAATTATTTGTGATCCCTTACAGCAGTGCAATAAGAAAATCCCAAATAAATCATTACGTATCAATAATTTTATTGCATAAGGGGTCAAAAAGGGGTCAAACTTTTTTCGCCACTTTTTCCCAAAACCCGCAAACCATTGATATTACAACAAAAATCGCCTGTCTCTCCGTAGAAAAACAGACGATTTTGGAGCCGCCTTCGACTTTGATACAATTTCGGAGGGGGGTGCAAATTTCAGCCCAGGGGGGTCAAATTGAACGATTCCCTATTTCAGTAAATAATTATGTAAACCATGCCGGATTTACGTCAAAAAAGCCGTAATTCCGGCATGGTTTTTCATAAAAAGTTGACCGTTACCTCCCCGGGGATGTTTCGCTCCGGGGAGTGCTTATGTATAATTACATTGGTTGGTTCATCACCGAAAATAGTTCACGCCTTCTGCTATTTATTCACAGACAGTTTCCTGAAATCGCATGAGGATGGTGGCAGTCTCGGCTCTGGTGGCGCTGCCCTTCGGCACCAGGGTCGTTTCGCTGCGGCCGGTGATCAGGCCCTCGGCGTTGGCCCACTGCATGGCGCTCTGTGCCCAGGGGCTGATCTGGGCGGCGTCGGTGTAGCCGGAGAGATCCGCCGTCTTTCCGATGTCGTAATCCTTATACTTCGCGTAGCGCTGGAGCATGGCGGCGAACTGCTCTCGGGTGAGGGTATCCATGGGGCCGACCTTCCCGTCGCCGTAGCCCTCCACGATGCCCTTGGAATTGGCCCAGATCACCGCGTCGGTGTACCACTGATCCTTCAGCACATCGGTGAAGGGATTCTTGCCCTTGACCTTGGGGGATTGCTCCATCCGGTAGAGGAGGGTGGCCAGCATGGCGCGGGTGGTGCTGCCGCTGGGGTCGAATTTGGTCTCCGAGACGCCGTTCATAAGCTGATTCTCCACGGCGTAGTCCACCGACTCATGATACCAGGCGTGCAGATCCACGTCCGTGAACTGCTTCGAGGGGCAGTCGTTGTCATTGCCGCCTAAGCTGGGGGCCTGCTCCAAGGGGTTCGCCACATAGACCGCACGGTTGGACGCCGGTTCCCCACTCTCATCCACCAGAGAGAAGGTGATGCCCAGCAGACCCTGCATGGCCCCCTGCTTCCAGATGGGCTCCATGTCGATGTCATAGTGGTAGACCTGGCCGGTGTAATCGGCGTCATCGGCATCGAAGCGCTGCAACTGCTCTTTTGTCGGCAGGCTGAACTTCATGGTGCGCTCCTTGCCGCTGTCGCCATAGTCGAAGACCGCCTGGATGGTGGGGGTCGCCTGCCCGATGAGGGTGTTGTTCTCGATGGCGGTGCTGACGAAATGTCTGCCGCCGATGACCACGCCCTCGGCGCGGAAGGAGGTGTTGTCCGCCTTGAGGGCGGCGGTGTTCACGAAGTCGTCAATGTCGCCGTTATATTTGTTCACATCCAGATCCACGATGATCTGGTGCTCTTTGTTGGTGTCCCAGTTGGGGTTGGGCTTCACCTGGAGATGATCCACACGGCTGTCGCCGGGATAGAGCTCGTCGCCGTGGATATGGATGAGGTCCCCGGGCATCTGGTTGGCCGCCGGAATCAGCTTGGTGCCGTTCTCGTCGGTGACGACGTACTGGGCAGAGGCGATGCCGGCGAAGCCGTAGTTTTTCAGGGTGGCATAGATGTCGATGACGGGCTGTCCCTGCCGCACCAGGTAGTTGGGGATCTTCACGTCCGTCACCAGCATGCCGCTGTCGGCGTTCTGCTGCCAGGTGCGGATCTTGGTGTTTGCTTTCGGGTTGGTGCTGGGGGTGGTGTAGACCACGAAGAGCCCCGGAGACTTGCACTCGTTGGGATTGTAGGCCGCGGCAAAGACGTTGACCTGCTCTCCCTTGGCGAATTTCAGCTCCAGGGGGCCATGGAGCTGGGTGTTCACCTCGCCTTTCCAGTTGGTTTCGGTGATCAGGGTGTAGACCTGCAGCTTGTTGGAGGTGAGATTGCTGGTGCCGGTCTCAACGTCCACTTCATAGTCCCCCACCACGTCGATGATGTAGATGGCCGACTGGGCCTGGTTGCTGATCATGGCGTAGGAGTTTTCCACGGAGATGATGCCGCTGCCGCCCTTCACCTTCTCCACCACCCATTCGTAGCTGGAGCCGCTGGTTTTCTTGTTCATCCAGTAGACGCTGTCACCGGCGATGAAGTAGTTGCAGCCGTTGAGATACTTCCAGTTGGTGACGATGCTGTTGAAGTCCACCCGGTCGGTGCCGATGTCGGCGGGGTCGATGAGACCGTCGATGTCCACCCGGATGTTGCAGCGCAGGTCTCTGGCATAGAAGCCGTTGGCGCCGTAGCCCTTCATCACCAGCCACTTGTCCGAGGAGGCATAGGGATCCGCCTGCCAGTAGGTGGGCTCGTTGGGGGCGATGACGCCGTTGGAGCAGATCTTGTTCTGGCCGAGATTCGTGTAGCTGCGCACCGCGGGCGTATTGGGCTCACAGCTGGAGATCCAGTAGTTCGTGTAGGTGGGGACGGCGCTGATGTAGCTCTTGAGGGTGGTGAACTGGGTGCCGTTGCTGTCCTGCAGCTGGGTGGCGGCATAGGCCACCGAGCAGTAGCCCTCTCTGCCCGCGGGCATGGGAGCGCTGTAGAGCACCTGGCCCTGCTTGGCGGGATCGCTGGCCACCACGGAACTCACGGTCTCGCTCTCGTCCACGTCCACCACCATGGCCACCACGTCGGTGCTGCGCATGCGCTCGCTCTCCGGCAGGGTGCAGTCAGCCACGATGGCGCCGATGTAGACTTTATCCCAATAGTTCGGGTCGCTGCGGTTGGTCTGGTTGGGTACCACCACGAACTCCGTGACGGAGCGGGTCTCCCCTTCCGGAAGGGTCACCTTGTTATAGCCCTGGTAGAAGGCGCCGGTGTCGGGATCCTGCCGCTGGTAGTAGATGTCCGTCCGCTTGCCGTTGGAGCAGATCCGGAACAGGGCGTTGTAGCTCTTGGTGGTGACCATCTGGATCTGGGTGTCGGGATAGATGTCATAGTCCAGCGTCCGGGTGTTGGAGCTGCCCTCCAGCTGCTGGTTTTGGGGGATGAAGTATTCGTCGTGGTGCTTCCCGTCCCCCATCAGGGCGGGCTTCATCTTCTCGGCGCAGGCCGCCAGATCCACTTCCTCAAATTCCATGTTCTCCAGCGCCTCTTCCATCAGCTGTGCGGAGGTCCAGTCGCTGTCGTAGATCCGCTTGGCCCCCTGGAGGCAGTCCAGATTGATCTGCCCGGTGTAGACCAGCAGGTAATATTCGATCCGCATGCCGTAGAGCACATCGATGAAGGAATGCGGGTTCTCCACCATGGAGGCGCTGCCCTTGCCCAGGACGGCGGCGATGTCCATGTTGGCATAGCCGATGGCGCAGGCGCCCAAAACGCCCTTCACGCCCACACCGCCGAAGACCGAGAAGCTGAGAATCACCTCGATTCTGCCGCTCCAGTCATCACTGCCGTTGTTGGCATATTTCCACTTGACGTCTTTGGCCTCGCTCGAAGGGGGCTTGTCCATGCCAAAGCTCACGTTCAGGGTGGTCTTGACAGAGATCCCCGCCTCAAAGCCGATGTAGGCCGGGATCACCACAGGCCCCGCGGTGAAGAGGAAATACTCCGTGACGCCGCCGGAGAAGCTGCCGCAGAACAGGATGCCGCCGGTGCCGTAGCTGTCCTTGGTCTCGGCGTTGTAATTGGAGCGGAGGAACACCGAGAAGCTCATGGAGAAATTGTAGTTCTTGTTGCTGACGCACTTGATCTTGTCGGTGGAGTTCAGCACCGCCTTGCCGCTTCGCATATTCTCGGCGTTTTCCCAGAAGCTCCGCTCAAAGACCTCGAAGGCGGATTTGGTGGTCTCCAGGTTCTTGGGGTTCCAGGATTTTGAGAACAGGGAGCTGTACTTGGTCTCCATCTCCGGCGCCAGCTTGGTGATGTCGTAGGAGGCCATGAGGATCATGCTGCCGTCGGGGAAAAAGCCCACAGTCACCGGCACCTGGAGGATCTGGAAGGTACTGTTAAGCGCGCCGGCGCCGCCCATCTTGTCCGCCAGGTTGCCGGGGGCGGACTTGGTGGTGACGGGCATTTCGGTTTTGTTGGTGCCGAGGTTGTTGAACACCGCGTTTTTCACGGTGAGGTTATTCAGTCTGAAGGTATCGCTGCCCACCTTGACGGCCACTTCATCGCCGTCCTGCAGCAGGCCGGCACTCTGCTCCGCCCAGCGCTTTTCGGCGGTGTAGACCCGGGTGTTGCTGTCATAGGCGTAAGCGGAGGTGCTGCTGATGGTGAGGATGGTCTTGCCCCGGTTGGCGGACTGGATCTCCACGGAGCTGGGGAAGCTTGCGCTGCCGGACTTCGTCACCAGCACCTTCAGAGAGAGATTGTCGGTGTCGTGATCCATGAGGGAGAGGGGCGTCTCCTCGTTCATCAGATCCTTGCCGGAGAGATCTACCCCGCGAAGGTAGAGGTCGTTGTCCTTGCTGTCCTCCAGGAGGTAGGTGTACTGCTCCCCTGCCTCCATGAGCTTATCCAGCACGGAGACGGCCCGGTAGCCCGCGGCCTGGATGTCCAGGATGCCGAAGACGCTCTCGGGCGCATCGTCAAACACGGCGATGCCGGGGGTATTGCCGCCGGTGGTCACGGTGCTCCTGGTCTGCCGTTTGCCGGCGTCGTCCAGATAGGAGATGGTCACCAGCGCGCCCGCGACGCCCTGGCCGTCGGTATCCTTCACCCAGAAGCAGAGGGCGTCCTTGTCCACCACGAAGACCCAGGCGCCGGCGTTGTTGTCCGCGCCCAGGATCTTAACCTTCTCTTCTTTATTCGCCTGGAGGCCCACCTGGGAGCCCATGAGGAGGTTCCCGCCCTTCAGGTAGGTCTGGAGGCCGCCGTCTTCCACGAAGTGGTCGGCGCTCTTCAAAACCGGGGCAGCCGCCTTGTCCTCCACAGGCTCGAAGTCCAGCGTCCGATCCATGTCATCGAAAAATCTGGCCCAGGCCTCGTCGGAGAACATGGAGTCCATCTCGTTGGCGGACTCGGTGTCGATCTGGCCGTAGACATCCGTGAGACTGGAAATGTTCTCTCTGGGGAACTTGCTGGAGTCGGTGGTGTTTTCCAGCATGGGGCTGTCCGCCGCGGGGAGATCCGCGGGCTCCGCCGCCGAAACGCCGGGGATCATGACGCTCATGAGCATCAATACCGCCAGAAAAAGGCTGGCCGCTCGCTTCATTTTCTTCATTTTCTTCATTCTCAGATCCTCTCTTTTTTCGTCCGTTTTTCCAATACTGTCAGTTAGTAATCAATTATACCACGAATTGATCAAAATTTCCAGAGGGAATTCCAATTTTATTCTAACACCACAGCAAACACATCTGTACCGCAAAGCCCGCCGATTTCTGGTTTCAATTGCCGGTTTTATCGCTCAAATCTGAAAAAACGATCCCAAAATCCGAAGATTTCAGGATCGTTTTTTTCAGCTCCGGGATTTCCGGGAACATGCTTCAAGGGGCTCGGATCAGATTGGACAGCAGCTTCGGGGCCGCGCTTTTGAGATCGACGCTCTCGTCGGTGAGGACAATGAGCAGCCGGTTTCCTTTTCGTAAGTACAGCTTCGGGAAAGCATCCTCCACGATCCCTGCGTAGTCCGCCCCTGCAAGCTCGAAGGGCTCTGCGGATTTCGGCAGCTCCTCCTGAAGGTACTTTTCCGCGATGGGCCCGCTTCCGGCCTCATACCAGGTGGCGTGGTAGCGTTTGCCATCCGCCCCGGCGTCGATCATCTGGATGTCGGAAAACAGGATGTCCCGGTAGCGGTCCTCGATGTAGTGCAGGTTCTCCGTCCAGCGATTGGTTTCGAGGCAGGGCTCGATTTTCGCCCAGCTCTCCGGGTCCCACTCCGACAGCGGCAGCGGATGGGTCAGATCATAGGTGCCGTTGTCCGCGGAGCTGAGCCGGGTCTCCGGGAAGTCGTGGCTGACTTTGATGCCGATCAGCAGGGCAAAGATGCCGAGAAAGGAGATCGCCATCCACACTGTGTTGAACATCAGTGCCCGCCGGTAGGGCACGTGGTGGGAAAAGCCCTCGCCGCTGTTCAGCTTCTTCAGAAATCGATCATACCTTGTGATGTTCAGCGCCGAGCTGACCAGCGCCACAATGGTAATAATGAGCCTTCCCCTGCGGGAGGTTATAGAGGGGGTTCAAATTGAACGATTCCCCTCAAATTGAACGATTTGTCGGCCACGGCGGCACAGATTTAGTCCCAAAAAAGAGAAAAGCCGTTGTGAAACTGCTCTCACGACGGCTTGAATAATGATCAAAAAGCCTGAAACCCTTTGAAATCAAAGGCTTTTAGAAAAGTCAATCAGCACAACCATTGTATCAAAATGGTTGTGCTGATATGGCAGGGGAAGAAGGCTTCGAAATGTCAAAAACAAATTCCATAGATTCTATTAAATACATATAGTCCAATAATGTCTATTATTTTGGATTCTTTTTCCGGTCATTCCATATATTCCATTGATTTTTAATCCATTTGGGGTGAATTGGGGTATTACGAACCACAACCCTTCTTCCCTTTTGGGGTGCCCTTCTTCCTTTTGGGGTATAAACACTATAATATAATCACACTGCAAATTCTACACCTTCTGGAACTCCCCTCCTATTTCGGTCAGATCCAGAAGGTTCGTTTTATATATATTATAATATGTATATTGGCGGTGGCTTCGGCTGCCGTTTTTGCTTGAGTCACAAGAGAAAGGAGGAACAATCATTTGGCTGTATTCAGAGTAGAAAAAAACAGAGGATACACTGTAATGAGCAATTATCATCTTCGTGATAAGTCAATCTCCTGCAAAGCCTGTGGGCTGCTGTCCAAAATGTTATCGCTTCCAGACAACTGGGATTACACGACACGTGGTTTGGCAATGATTTGCAAAGACGGAGTGGATTCCATTGGCTCCGCTCTTAAAGAATTGGAGCGTGCTGGATACTTAGTGCGTAACACAATCAGAGATGACCGCGGAAGAATTAGAGACGTAGAAACATGAAGTGCATTGGCGATGTTAATGATCACCTCAAGACTTGGGATGCGCTTTCCACGTTCAATGTAACCGATGTGGACACTGCTCAAACTCACCATCTCTGCTAACTGCTCTTGTGAGAGACGGTTCCTGATTCTGTATGATCTAATTCGTTTACCTATTTCCACATAATCGATTGGCAAACAATGCCCCCTTTAGCAACTGTCCCGCCTGGAGCAAATATAATATCGCATTGAGGATGAAACTACAAATGTGCAAATCTCATTAGTAAGAGTGCAAGGGTGCAAGGGTGCAACACGGTTTTTCACCCCCCCTCCCAAGAGTGCAATGGTCAGATAATTAGCGAATCACTAACTAAGGGGCTGTCTGTAAGTGACTGACACTTATATTTCATTTTATCTGAAAACAAATAGAATTAGAGTATTCGTGGATGCTATTCGTGGAATTGGTTCTCCTCAATACATTTGTTTACTAATAGATGATAAAGGTAAAAACCTAGCTGTTGTTCCGTATAGAAAGAAGGATTTTCATTCGCATCGAGTTCCGAGAGAGCTATATAGCAACACAAGGGGAATGGAAATCAGCAGCTTGAAACTGTGTCAAATCATTTCTCAGAAGTACAATTGGAATCCGGACTTCTCATATCGTGTTCCCGGAAAGGTGATCCCTGAAAAGGGACTGGCATTGTTTTTTCTTTCGCGGGGAGAGGCTATTTGTGATGAGATTCAGCGCCGAAAAGGGCTCACATGGACAAGGCCGGATCTGATTCGGTGACTGCAGAAAGAAGAATAGTCAACTTAACCTGTTCTTGTCGTGATTAACTTGCATGGTGTAGTAATTATCCATTGTTGCTGTAACATTGAATAAGGAAGCCAGAAGATATGCTTTGGTGTTATGAACTTGAGTTTGGTTCTCGCTGATTCCGTCTAGAACTTTCCGAATATGTTCAGATGTGAGTTTTCTCATGCGCTGCCGCACATAATCTGAGGGATATTCTGCATCTTTTCCAATGCGTGTGATGGGGTTTCTGTTGAGCTCTATTTCAACAATGATCTCGACGAGTTCATCCAACTGCTCACGATTGGTAGGGGATACAATAAGCCGACCCGATGAGAGTGGGAAAGCTCTGGCACCAAAAAGCGTAAAGAACGTGCATATGATCCTCAAAGCAGCACTTTCGCAGGCGGTTGAAAATGAATATATCAAGAAGAACCCCTGCCGGAACGCAAAACTGCCAAGGATTATCAAAACCCAGGTGAAGCCGCTTTCCGATGAGCAAGTGGCAGCATTTCTCAAAGCCTCTTTTGAGGATGTCATTTATGGAAGCATGCTGCGCCTGATTCTTTTTACGGGTCTTCGTGAAGGTGAAGCCATGGGTTTGACATGGGACTGTGTTGACTTTGAAAAAGGCGCCCTGATCATCAACAAGCAGCTGCAGCGCCGTCCTCAGAAAGACGGTGGAACTGTACTGAGCTCCGTAAAAAACGGAAAGACAAGACAACTTAAACCAGCACCATATGTAATGCAGCTTTTGAAATCACGCTATAGCCAACAGATCATGCAGAGCCGGGTAGCCGGCAGCGCATGGGAAGCATGGCAAAATGAGGGCGAGCACAAAAAGGCTCTGGTATTCACCAACGAAGTTGGGCATCATCTGATACCGAAGCGAACTTACCTGCGATTCAAAAAGATTGCAGAAGAAATCGGTGTCCCGGACGCCCGAGTTCATGATCTCCGTCATACCTTTGCAGTTCTGTCCCTTCAGAACGGTGACGATGTTAAAACTGTTCAAACCAATCTTGGGCATGCATCAGCCGCGTTTACATTAGATGTATATGGCCACGTCAATGATAGGATGCAAAGAGAGAGTTCGGATCGAATGGAGCAATACATAAAGAGTCTCGCAGCAAACGGATAAATCACTCCAAAAGTTCCACAGATTCCAATGGTTCCATACGTTTTGGGGTATTTTGGGGTGGAAATCGCACTTTTACAAAAATTGAGGAAAAATCAAGAAGCCCGCAAACCATTGATATTACAACAAAAATCGCCTGTTCTTCCGAAGAAAAACAGACGATTTTGGCAGGGGAAGAAGGCTTCGAAGAGCCATGAGAACGTCCCGTTTAGTTTTTTATGCACATTATTTCCCGTCTAGTCCATTAAATCCCGTATTTTTTACCGGTCATCCCGTTATGTCCTTTATTTTTCGTTTGGTAAGGGGTAATAAGGGGTCAAATAGCCCTGTCTCATCAGTTCGCTGATTCATGCTTTCTGCAATTTACCCGCCCAATTCAGATTATCTTAATATCGAGTATTATTGCTCTTCCATGCTACGTTCAAAAGCAAGGGAGAGCTTTTATATATCAATCATCATAGAGGAGGTGATTTACTTGGCAGTATTCAGAATAGAAAAGAACAGAAACTATACCGTAATGAGCAATTATCATCTTCGTGACAAGTCCATTTCATGTAAAGCCTGTGGGCTGTTATCTAAGATGTTGGC